>MPNJ01000033.1 GCA_002238965.1 Nitrospinae bacterium bin107
TCGCCGCCTGATGTGAAGCACCTGACGGGTCGCGTCGTCTGACTATCGGACGGTGCGGCCCGTCGCCTCTTTCCTCGATCATTCCACCGCACCTCTCCTGGTTGCTCCGATCGCCTCCTCCCGCTCAGTCGCCGCGACGGCTCCCGCTCGCCATTCCCGCCGGCAAAAAATTCCCCGACTCGCGTTCCAAAAGATCCCTGCGCTAGCCGCCCTTCGGCGTTTCTTTCAGTACACCGGACGCATCGCCGATGCAGGTGTCGCGTTGATGCGAATGCCTGCGATGGGCCGTGATAATTCGCATTCATGTAGGTTCCTGTCACGACGGAAAAAGTAATACCAATCTGGTAGCACCTGAACCTTTTGAAATCCCTGCACTTATAAATTCCGTATGCTATTTGAAACATAGCGTAATACGGGGATTTCCTGCGCGAATGGCGATCAGCATACGGACGGAGATGCGCGCGAATATGATTCCTCCCGGATTGCGTCGCAAAAACGACGCTAGAAACGGATGCGCAGGGCAATGATCGATCAGTACAAAGTGGCCTGGGAAACCGGTGAGCGGCTTCACCGACACGAACCTCATCGCCGGGCGGGAGGCCGCTTTACAGATCGCCTCCGCATTCGCAACGCCGACGAGCCGAGTGGGTGGATTCCGGACAGTTGCGGGACCACGGGAAACCCATGCCTGGAAGCGGTGTTGCCGGAGTTCGATCGGGGCGGGTCAGTCGAGGATTCGGAAATGCGCTTCGGTCGGCTCGCGCGCCTCGCCGTTGATCGGCAGGATGTCCTGCGGGCAGGCGGAGAAGGCGACGACTACGTCGAGATTGGCCTCGAACAGCACATGGTCGCCCGCTTTCGAGACCGGCGCGGCGAAGGCGAGGCCGCCGCCCGCCTCCCAGGGGATGTTCATGAACAGGTTGAGCGGCGAGGGCGTCCCGGGCGGAGTCAGTCCGAGCTCGTAGAGGGCTGCGGCGAGGTTGTCGGTGCAGTTGTCGTGGTATTCCGTGCAGCCGAGCAGGCCGTAGCGGTAGTCGTCACAGGCGGCGATCAACGTGTCGTGAACGCCGGGCGAGGTGTCCTCGACGAGCGTAAGTATGGGACGGCGGCGGTTGCTGTAGAGCGCATCGCCCACATCCGGGCGCATTTTCGTCAAGGTTGCGCGGGTGTGTTCCATCGACATGAACTCGCGCAGGTCCCGCTGGGTGAAGGCCCAGGTGTCCACGACCTGGAGACCGTGGGTATTGACGACCTTGATCTTCTGGCCCCTGGCGACCGGAGCGGCCTTGCCGCATCGCGCCGGAATCGTCTGTAGCCCGGACATGACTTGCCTCCCGTGGTGGCTGGAACCGCCAACATAACCCCCGCGTCGCGGCGGCGTCAAGGCGTCGCTCCGGCGCGATGAGATCGGGCCCGGCGCCTGCGATCATCTGCCCGCGAGCGATGGCGTGACGTCCAAATCGATGAGCCGGCGAAGTAATCCGGCCTGCTTGACATCCCGTCGCGCTGCCTTCAGGGCTCCTGTATTGACAGGCTTCGGGGAGTGCACTAGATTTTGAGGGTGAAGCCTTTATGGGCACTCACCGAGGCTGTATTCCATTCCGCGCCGGCGTGTTCGGCGCTACGTGTGAGAGGGGAGGATCGGGGCAATGGCTTCATTCAAGCGGGCGTGGGCGATCGGGTTTGCAGTTGCAGTGGCGGCGAGTCTTGGCTTTTCCAGCGGTCCGGCCAGAGCGGATCTCCTCTCCGAGATCAAGAAGCGAGGCGAATTCATCGTCGGAACCGAGGCCCGGTTCCCGCCCTTCGAGTTTGTCAGGGACGGCAGGATCGTAGGCTACTCGACGGACATCATGGCGCACGTCATGAAGGCGTTGCCGGGGGTCAGGCTGAAACGGCTCGATCTTCCCTGGCAGGGGATTCTTCCCGGCCTGTCCGCGGCCAAGTTCGACTACGTCGTCACTTCGGTGACCGTCACCAGGGCGCGCTACGAGAAGTACGCGCTGAGCCTGCCGATAGCCGACGCGACCATGGCGCTGGTCAAGCGCAAGGGCGACGATTCGATCAGGGCGCCCGGAGACATCGCCGGACGCATGGTGGGCTCACAGGCGGGTTCGGCGCAATTGCAGGCCCTCCAGGCTTTCGCCAGGAAACTCGAGGGCACAGGCAAGGGGGTCAAGGGGATCAAGACCTACGTCGATTTCAACGAGGCCTTCGCCGATCTGGCGGCGGGAAGGATCAGCGCCGTCTGCAACAGCCTGCCGAACCTGCTGGATCTCGTTCGCAAGCGGCCGGACAGGTTCGAGATGGTGCTGCCGACATTCGGTCCCAAGAAGTATTTCAGTTGGGCCGGGCGCAAGGACGCCAACAGCGCTTCGCTGGTCGCCTTCATGAACAAGCAGATCTCCGAGCTCAACAGATCGGGTGTGCTGAACGCGCTTCAGAAGAAGTGGTTCGGCGGGCCCATGGAGTTGCCGTCCGACAAGCTGCCGGTACCGCTCGACTAGGCGCCGGCCGGCGATTGACGGGTCCCGCCGGTGGATTTTTCTGGCGTCATTTCGAATCACTACGGCGCGTTCCTCGCCGGGGCGGGGATGACCGTCACGGTCTCGGTGGTCTCCATCGCCGCCGGCATGTTCCTGGGTCTCTGGCTCAGTTTCGGCCTGATCTCCCGGAACCGACCGATTCGGCTGCCCTCGGCCGCCTACCGGAGCTTCTGGCGAGGGACGCCCATCCTGGTGCAGTTGCTGATCATCTTCTACCTCCTGCCGGAAATCGGTCTCGACGTGCCGCCGGTCGCCGCTGCGATGATCGCGCTGACGATGAACACCGCGGCGTTTCAGGCCGAGATATTCCGGGGCGGCCTGCTGTCCATCCGGCCGGGCCAGGTCGAGGCCGCGCGCATGCTCGGGATCGGCATGCCGGCCATCCGGGTCAGGATCCTGATCCCGCAGATGATGCGCCTGGTGCTGCCGGCGCTCGTCAACGAGACCATCAGCATCCTCAAGAACTCCTCGCTGATCTCTGTGATCGCGGTGACCGAACTCATGCGCACCAGCCAGCAGGTGGTGTCCGTCACGTATCGGCCGCTGGAAGCCTACACGGTCGCGGCCCTCATATACCTCGCGATGAATCTCGTCCTGGCCCGCGCCGGGGCCTGGTTCGAGAGGCGCTACGCGGCGGCGCGTTAGCCGCTCCGGGAGAAACCATGTCCTTCGACATCGACATCATGTTCCGCTACGGCCCGCTGTTGCTGTCGGGTTTGTGGACGACTGTCCATGTCTGCGCGCTGGCGTCGCTTCTGGCCGTCGCAGCCGGTCTCGGGGTTTCGGTGCTCTACGGCCTGCCGATGCGCCCCGTGAAGCTTCTGTGCCGGGCCTACATCGAGGTCATGCGCGGGACCCCGATTCTGACCCTGCTGTTCATCCTGTACTACGGGGGGCCTTCGTTCGGCCTGACCCTGGATGCCGAGCTGGTCGGGATCATCGGCCTCGGGCTCTACGGCGGGGGGTATTTCGCAGAAATATTCAGGGCGGGGTTCGAGTCCATCCCCGCGGGGCAGCTCGAGGCCGCGCGCATGCTCGGCATCCCGCGCCGGCTGGTCGTCGCCCGCATCCAGATCCCCCAGATGCTGACGCTGATCATCCCCCCGTCCACCAATCAGGTCATTATCCTGGTCAAGGAATCGGCCCTCCTGTCGATCATCACCGTCGCCGAGCTGACGAAGAACACGACGCAGATGGTCAATGAGACCTTCGCCGTGGTCGAGCCCTACGTGGCGGTCGCCCTGCTCTACTGGCTGCTCATCGAGGGCATCGCGCTCACCGGCGGGGCGCTCGAACGCCGGTTCGGCTACGCATCATGAGGGGCGAAGCGCCAGGCGGCGCCATGGAACACAAGCCCGTTGTCCTGGTCGAGGGTCTGCACAAGCGCTTCGGCGCGGCTCACGTCCTGAGGGGTATCGACCTCGCGGTCGAGAGTTCACGGGTGGTCTGCGTCATCGGCCCGTCGGGTTCGGGAAAGAGCACGCTTCTGCGCTGCATGGCGTTTCTCGACCGCTACGACGAGGGCCGGGTGTTCATCGAAGGCCGGCTGCTCGGCTACCGCGAGGTCGACGGCAGGCGTGTGCCCGACAGCGACCGCAACATCGACAGCGTGCGCAGCGTCATCGGCATGGTCTTCCAGCACTACAACCTGTGGCCGCACAAGACGGCGCTTGGCAACGTGACCGAGGCGTTGCGCGTGGTGAAGAGACTCTCCAGGCGGGAGGCGGAGGCGATCGGGATGGAGACGCTGGCCAAGGTGGGAATGGAGGAGAAGGCCAACGCCTATCCGGCCCGGCTCTCGGGCGGGCAGCAGCAGCGCAACGCGATCGCCCGGGCGCTTGCGATGCGGCCGCACGTGATGTATTTCGACGAGCCGACCTCGGCGCTGGATCCCGAACTCGTGGGCGAGGTGCTCGAGGTGATGCAGGAGCTTGCGGGCGAGGGCATGACCATGGTCGTGGTCACCCACGAGATGGGATTCGCCGCGCATGTGGCCGACGAAGTCGTGTTCATGGACGAAGGCGAGGTCATCGAGCGGGGTTCCCCCGACGATGTCTTCAAGCGGCCGCGAAGCGAGCGCCTGCGCGAGTTCCTCGATACCTGGCGGGCGCGCACGATATGACGGTCGGGGTCAGTCGGCGAAGGGCCGGAGACCGATGGCCGTCCCCTCGGCCGAAACCGAACCGGGCGGTTGCGGGCGCGTGACCCGGAATGCGGTACGGACCAGTGCATCGCCGGCGTGCGGAAGGTGGGCGCGCTTGCCTGCACCGGTATATCAACGAGTTTGCCGGGCGGCAATATACCCGATCCGGGCCCGGAGCATCGATCTTGCCCGGGATTGGCGCTGCATCCACGATGACATGTTGGCCTCAATCGTGTAATCGAGTTTGTATTCGCCGACAAGCGCAAATGCCAAATTCGATAGCGTCGATTTTTGTAGCGGGACGGCACTCACGGTAAGCCGGGAATGGCCTCGCACCAATGCGAAATTCTATCTGTTGCGCTCATCCATGTTCGTCACACGAGTCATCACTCGCGGCATGCAGAAAACCGGACTGGAGGCCGGTTCGAGACAATCAGCCGCAACATCTCAGAAGCTGCATTAAAATTATCGGGTAATCCAGGAAATGACTTGCTGAATCGGGCGGATTCGGGAGACGCCTTCGACAATAACGTGCCGGCATGCGCAGGCGTTGTAATTCGCCCGTTTCCGATTTGATTACGTCTTACAAAAAGTGAATCCCGAACGATATTCCGAATAATCGAATATCTGCTATAGTTTTAACAAACTACGCAAATTTCATCGCCGCTGTAAATCCCCCACCGCCTGTAAACGGGCGAAAGGCAGTTTCTCCCGCGCGCTGAAATCGGTACACGAGTGGCGCAAGAGAATCCGGCTCCTGTCGGAGATGTCCAATAAAGTCCACCCCGCAACAGCCGGCTTGTGGTCATATCCGGCGCCCTGCAACGTTATTTTGAGACCACCAATCTTCGCCCCTCGGATGAAACGCTCCCTGGCTGGACTTTCGTCTCGACCTCAGGCTGCATCAAGCCGTCGACAAATTTTAGGCAAAATCCATGACTGGCTCGAGCATGAGAACAGGCTCGGGGCTTCGCGCGGGGGCCGGCCCTACATGCCGCCTTCGCGAACCGCCCGAGGTCGACAGTTGCCGTCCCGAAGCGTTCAGTAGCCACCTGCAAGAACCATTTCCGCGAATATCGGTGTCGCCGAGTCCACACAACCCTCACAAGCACCCTATCGAGCTTGCTCCGGGACTTCGGGAACTCAGAAGTCGCTCTGAGCGCTTTCTCTACGCCGTCTCCGAGTCAAGTCGCTGAAATCTGCTCCTGTAGTGTCGGATAGCTGGAAAGAGCGAGCACGTCGTCAACCCGGACCTCGTTGATCGGCACTGAAGCGGCGAAATGGGAGCCGGGCAGGTGGCGCGTCTCCAAGTCGGGTACTCACAGGAAAAAAGCCAGCCAGAGGCTCACCAATAGCCCGGCTCCTGTCGCGATTGCGGTTTGCCGCCTCAGGTCGGAGTCCGAGAGTCCCAGCCAGAGACCAGCGAACATGGCGAATATCAGGCCGAGCGCGGTGATACGCTGGAACTGTTTGAACGCGAGTGGACCGTGCCCCTTGTGCAACTCGATCAGCCGCTTCTGCATGTCCGGTTCGACACGGCTTGCCTTTACTCCCTTTTCCGTCACATTCAAAACGTAGTATGTCCGAGACGTCGGCCTTGTAGTGAGCGTCGAACCGCTGCGCTTGATGTATTCGAAATCATGGTCTATCCCGGCTCCCCGGAGGAGTTTGTCCACGTCCCCTTTCAGATCTCCGGATCCGGGATTCAGTTTCGAGTTCGCCGGCAAGGGGATGTTCGTCTTGAGGGTCGTTCCCTTGATTCCGATCAGGTAGAGTCCGCCCGATATAGCGATGATCAACAGGACCGGCGTAAAAAATGCAGCGACACAGAGGTGTAGATTAATCCAGAGTTGACGCATGAATGATTACTCCTTTCAGGTTATAGATAGAAAGATTGAGGCCATTTACGAGGATTCGGTTAACGTTATGGCGGATGAATGGCGTTTCTTTGCCTGTCGCTCGCGCCGGGTATAGAGCAAGCGGATAGTCTCTTTTCATGTTATCGGCTCGGCGGGCTCAGGCGGGCATGCCTCATATCGTCGGGACCAGCTCGACCATGCCGTCGGTCACTCGGACCGAGTAGCTGCGGGTGCGGCGGCGGGCCAGAGACGGTTTGACGATTCGTCCGTCACTCATGTCGTAGGTCCAGTGATGCCGTGGGCAGGTAATCCGGCAGCCGTCCAGGCGGCCGTCAATCAAGCGCGCGCCCGCGTGTTCGCAAAGACCGTCGACGGCGTAGTAGCGTCCGTCCACGTTGGCGATCACGAACTCCTCACTGCCGGAGGATACCGACGCCAGATTGTCCGGAGAGGGCAGCTGCGTGGCCGGACCCACGACGTGAGCGGTCCGCTTTTCGAGCGGCGCCTTGGGTTCCTGAACCGCCCACAAGACGGCTCGACCGATCAGGTCCATCTTGCTTACTTGCGCAATGCGCCTGGTGGCGTGTTCCAGTTCCCGCTTGGACAACAAAACCTTGAACAGGCCGCAGATGTCGGCGAGACCTACGATGGCGATGTCGCGAGGGTCGGGGAGCTCGTCACTGAACAATACCGACATGATCCGTAGCTTCACTTCCCGGTCGGCTTTCCCGTCAACCGCCGGATAACGTCGAGACCGGAACATCCATAGATAGCGCTCCTCTCGATGTTCGAGAATGCCGCGCTCGACGAGACGCTCGAGCGCGTGAGCGCGAATCCGTTCGGCGTGTACCGCCGTATGTTGTACCCAGTAGCGGGCGTCATACGTCTCGGGAGTCTCCGAGATACCGGTGAGCACCGAATCGAGAACATCATCTCCTACGGGGGTCGGATCGTGCAGAAAAAGTCGTTCCAAATCCGTGTCGATCCGGTTCTCGAGCGCCAGATCCATCAGCACCCCGCCCGCCAATGCGCAAGAGAGAGACCATTTGGGCACGCGTGCAAACTCGCCGCTGACGTCGTCCAGGATGAGGAGAAGGATTTCCTCGGCAAATCGCAGCAACAGTATTTCTCCTCGCTCATCCCCTCATCGTGATATGGAAGTTCCGGCTTTGTCCGGAACGTTCAAATCCGGTGTATGGCCGTCCTGAATCCGGCGGCCCTCCTGACCTTTTCTTTTACGTCCACCCTATCGATGAACTTCACGTCGGCGCTCACGACGAGCTGATGCACGATACAATCAAAGCGATTCAAGGAGCTTTCGGGCGGTTGCCGCCGCACTCTTGCCGCTGCCAGGATGCGGCGCCGACCCGATCCATGGACCGCGTTTCGGGACAGGCGTCACAGGGCGGTTCACACGCGCCGGAATTGCTCAAATCCTCTCCAATGTATTCAAGTCCGCCATTCCTCTGTCCGCATGAATAGCTTGTAATTATAACACAATGAATATACTGATTGATAAAGTGAATATATGGTGAATTATTGCCATATTCGCGGTTCGGTTGACTGCATCGGGACGAGCTTCGTCCCAAGGTGTGGCTGATTCACACCATCTGCGGACTTTCGGGAGCAATTCCATTTTTCGAGTCATCAGGTGTATGCCAGGCCTGAATCAAGCGTGGATAGACGTTCATGGGCGCCCACATACGGGCAGTGCGCACCATGAACCTATTGGAGCGGTAGTTCGTCGGGGAGCCCGGTGGCTGAATATCATCCCTGACGCCTTGTTGGGAACCAGGGCTTTTGCATCTGCGCCATCATGGATCAGCCGGCCTACGGAAAAGCATGTGCAAGGCCCGGACAGCTCAAAATCATCCAGATGTTGCCATTCAGGAATCGGTTGGGCGCTATCTTTCCACTCAATGAAAAGAAGGAAGGCTGTCATGTCCGTCTAGTCACGCATATAAGCCCCCTTGACACTCGCGCTCCAGGATACGCAGAAGTTTGAATTTGTCCGTTTTCGATTTGATTGCACATGGCAGAAAGCAAACATCGAACGAGATTCGAAAAAAAATATCTGCATTTTTTTTTTACAAGCAACCAGGTAGGTTTCATGCCTGTTGATAATCCCCTAGCCTCTCCAAACGGGCGAAAGGCAATCAGGTGAAGACCGACCCGGGGCTCGGAAGCGGAGCGGGGACGGCGCCGATGCGCCGCGGTCCATAGTTCGGAGTTCACCGCCTGGATTCCGGCACGACGGCAGGAACGCGTCGGCTCTAGCCCGCGAGACGACAAGTGGTCCCTGTCTTGTTCCTCCGCCGGCCTCCAGAGAAGAATTCCCCCCAAAAACGCCCGGATGGCGGTGCGGGCATCGTGTTCGACCTGCTGTCGGTCTGCGCGGCGCACGAAACCCGGATACTTTCCATGTCGTACGGCGCTCCGGAGTCCGTGGACGTGAACCCCGGTTTCGTTTCAGGTTCCGGCTGCGTCCATAGCGAGCGCTGCTCGAACAAAGAGCCGGCCGGAGAGGATATCTTCCTCCTTGAATATTTGTTGCAATTGCGGCCGGACTTCAAATCCGGGGAGCGCGGCGCCTTGGAAACGGCGGTCAATCGATCGTCGTCGTCGCTTATCCGCAAACGTGGCCGCTTTTGGCTTCGGGACCGCATACCCGATGCAGCCCTATGCCTCGAGGTCATCTACTGATTGAGGACTCCTGAATTCACCGACGAGCCGGCGAGCAGGGCGGCGCTCCTGCTCGTGAAGGAAACGGACAAGAGAATCGAAATTTTCGATCAGGTCGATGCTTTCTACGATGCGCGCTCGAACGTTGCGCACGGCGGCAGGCGCCCTGCCGGGCGACGAGGCCCCGTCGTGCTGCCCGGACAGGTCGCCCGCAGCGACGAGCAGGGGAACCTGAACCTCACGGTCGTGTCGGCCCCGCACGACGCAGGGAGCGGCGGTAGCGGGAGGCTCGCATGACAGGGCCGAGAAAGACGGAGGGAGCATGAGCAAGGATTCGGAGCGATTCCAGGTCTGGCTCGACGGCGGCATGGCCGCGCCCGAGGATGCCAGGGTGAGCGTCCTCACCGCCACCGCCATGCGCGGAGCGAACGTCTACGAGGGTTTGCGGGCCTATCGGGACGAGGTGCGGGACTACCTCTTCGTCTGGAAGCTGGATCAGCACCTCGAGCGCCTGTTAGTCAACATGAAGATCATGCGGATGACGTCCCCCTGCGGTTTCGACGAGTACCGGCAGGCGGTCCTCGACCGGGCGCTCGCGAAACGGTTCCGGGAGGACGTCCACATGCGTCTGGTGACGTACTTCGGATTCGGCGGTGCCGGGGACGTCAAGAAGTACCGGCCGGAGGAGATCGAGATCGGTGCGTGGGTGGCGGGGGGGGGCTGCCCCCACGACGACGCCCTCCGGCACGGCATTCACGTCTGCGTCAGCAGTTGGCGGCGCATCACCGTCTTGTAGCCGAACTCCCGCGCCGTGGCTTGATGTTCCTATATCCTTCTCCTACGCTGTATGTTGATTTCAGGTAACTTGTCAGGTTTATCGCGAGGTGGATGCCTCTTTGATCAGACTTTCGATGGCGGATCTGACAGCACGAGCAGCATCCTTGCCGCGGGCATTGGCGGCCGCCAAATACGCGATTCTGCGATTCGGCGCAACCACGACTCTCGTCTGCCAGGATCCGTTGCTGCCGCTGTGACGCAGGATGATGCCCCTGGCCCACTTTCGTCGCGACACGAACCAACCTGCCGCGTAACGACCCGAGTCCGGTGTGATGAGTACATTCAATCTGTCACGGTCAAGAATCGCCGGGTCCTTGCCCCGAAACCAGAGCGCGATGAATTTGGCGTAGTCTTCTATGGATATATAAACCGATCCCGCCGGTCCGAATGCGCGTGAAGGGGTGAAATGGGGAAGTTGATTGGGTTCCCACTCCTTCCATTTGTCGCGACGATGCCCCCATGGCTGATCCACCTTGCCGGGCGTACCTGGTGCGCCGAATCCCGCAGTGGTTATCCCCAGGGGAGTGAAGAGACGCTCCTCCATCAACGTCTCCCAGCTCTTTCCGGTGAGCTTTTCCGCCATGGCCCCCACGACCACGTATGCAGGACTGGAGTTCTTGAATTTACCGACAGGGCGCACGGGCGTGCTCATCAGGATCTCTCTGAGCACCGCATGGCGTTCCTTGAGAATGCCGACGCCAGGATTGCCGAAATAATCCGCCAGCCGGTACTTCCAGCCGAATTTGATATCGCGGTAGTGCCCGATGCCACTCTTCATGCGGACGAGCTGAAACAGGTTGACGGAGTGGTAGCCCGGAAGAATTTCCTCGAGAAGCTCGGGATAGACGTCGTCAACGGTCGTCTTCCAGCCGTTGGGAAACGTACCGTCTGCGACTAGAGTCTCAAGCATTACGGACGTCATGGCTTTGGTCAAAGAGCCGAGATGAACCAGATCGCTGACGGTAAGCTTTTCAGGCGCCCCCTGTTTACGGACTCCGGCGGTGGCGATGGCCCTGACGCCTTTCTTGTCGATAACCGCGGCGAACAGACCGGGTGAGCTGCCCTGCTGAACTGGCCCGGCCAGGTATTTGGCGATTGGAGTAGGGTGGCGACGCTCTTCGGCGTAAGCCGACGCCGCGACCAGCAGCCCGGCAATCATCAGCGATAGATATTTGTTGACCAAAAAAGTCGGAAAACGCATGGATTCTCCTCGCCATGAAATCGAACACAGTTGCGAGTATCTACCACAATACTCGTGAACCTTTTGAATATCTAATCATTCTCTGTATGTTGTAAAGAAGTGAAGAAACTGGCATGTCCGAGGTTTATCACCTTGCGCATTCCAGGTGAACGGACCTTCCCTCAAATACCCGATCTTCCGCGGCTACGCGTGGACATGCTCGCCATTTTCGAGCAGGTGCGCATCGCGCGGTCACCTTCTTCACATCAGAAATGTTCACGGAACTCGGAACGCAACGGCTCCCGTCACCTGTCCTGGCCGGCAGAAGTGTTCTATAAAAGAGTGGGCGTTTGACGATTATGTCTGGATACGGACACTCGGGCTCCAGGGATACGGTGGTTGTGATGGACTGCGGACGATCGAGATTACGGCGTGGCCACCGAAGGACGCGTATAGAACATCGTAGCCAAGATGGGTGACGTTTCCCACCATGAACGGGCGCACGAGCGTGCTGCCGCTCCCCTCCGATGCCACGCGAAACCGAGGTCCTGTCACGAGTTCTGAGATGAGGACGTCGACCTGGGCTTTGTCGAATAGTTTAGAGCCGAACACGAAGAGATCCGTATCGAGTGTAGTCTGCACCTAGCCCCCCAAGTCGTAGACGTGGCGCAGATTGAGCGCGCCATAGAAGTTTGCTTCCCTCTGGTTCGTATAGGCGTCGTCAGATTCGGCGGAAGGGGACGAGGCCCCGAATTGATGTTCGTCTGATAGCGCAAGCCTGCGCTACACTGGCGCCGTATACAGGGCATCAGGCTGTAACCGTCCAGGAATCACCCAGGGACGTGGGCGCTACGACAGAAACAAACGCTACGACAAGCTCAGGAAGGACATTTGGCTGCGGCCGCTGCGCAGATACTGGAAGCACGTCCTCAATCAGTGTAATCAACCTGCCAGTCACGGCTCGGAAGAAAGTTTGGTAAGCGCTTACAGAGTTTGCCCGACAGGAATCCGCCAGGATGCGCAGGAGTTGTAATTCATCTGCTTTCGATTTGCTTACTTATTACTGAAAACAAATCCCGAACGTGCTAGGGAACAATGAACTATTCCTGATGATATCAACAAACTAGAAACATTTTGCTACCGCTGAAAACCCCCCACTGTCTCTAAACGGGCGCAATTCACGGATACGAAGGGACTGGGTCGGAGGCTGCTCCGGTCGGCAGAAGCGAGTTCGGTCGGTGCGGTAGCGCGGTTCACGGAACGGGCCGTCCCGCTCGCCGAGTGCTTCCCCGGCGGGGCGGACGGACAGCCGGGTCGTGCCCACCGGTCGATACAGAACCGTTATCGCCGAGACCGAAGAGGCTTGGTTCGCTGTCCTCGAAAGCTACAACGTTTGCGAACTGGTGGACCGCAATGTCGAACACCACGCGTTCCTCCTGGCGGATCGGCCGTAAGCCGTCGGGCGGTGCCACGCAACCAGCGTGGAGCGCAGGGGAGGTCCCAAAGGTGGCGGGGACCGACTACGTCAATCGCGCAGGCCCGCCGCTCCGGGTCGGCGGATCCGGGTTATTGCGAACAACGCCAGCGCGGCCACCACGATCGACGGCCCCGACGGCGTATCGAACTCGGATGAAGCCAGCAACCCCCCAACAACGGCGAGCACGCCGGCGGCGGCGGCCCGGACCGCCATCCCTTCCGGGCTCCGGGACAGGCGCCGTACCGCCGCAGGCGGGATCACCAGTAGAGCAACGATCAGCAAAACCCCGACGATCTTGATGGCGACCGCGATGATCGCCGCCATCAAGAGCCCGAATGCCAAGCTCGCACGCTCCGGCCGCAATCCCGCCACGGAAGCCAGGTCGACATCGACTGTGGCCAGCAGAAGCGGGCGCCAGATCCGCCACAGCGCCGCCAACGCGACCGTTCCTCCGCCCCACACGATCACAAGGTCGGTTCGGGAAACGGCAAGGATGTCTCCGAAGAGCAGACCGTTCAGGTTGAAGCGTACATTGGGAAAGAATGCCAGCACCACAAGGCCGAGGGCGAGCCCACCGTATGCGAACATGCCGAGAAGAGTATCCGTGGGCAGTACGTCGCGTCCTTCGAGAAAGAATATCGTCAGCACAATCAAGGCGGCGCATCCGAAGATGCCACCCACCAGGGGAATATCGGCCAGGAGTGCGATCGCGACCCCGAGCAGAGCGGAATGCGCGATCGTCTCGCCAAAGTAGGCAAGCCGTCGCCAAACGACGAAGCAGCCTGCCGGCCCGGTGACCAGTGCGACTCCGATGCCGGCAAGCAGCGCACGGGTGACGAAATCGTCCAGCATGGCTCAGAGAGGCCTGTCTTCATGCTCATGAGGCACCAGCACCACGAAATCGTCGCCGGCCTTCATCGCCAGCTCGAGATTGTGCGAGATCCACAGGACGCCACATCCTAAATTGCGGCGGATTCCGTCGATCAATGTGTACAACACCTCCGTTCCGGCGACGTCGACCCCTTGGTCCGGCTCGTCCAGAACCAACAGATCGGGGTTGCGAATCAGCGCACTTGCCAGCAACAGGCGCTGCATTTCACCGCCCGACAGGGTCGTGACGGGCGGGTCGTCGAGTCGATCCAGACCGACGGCCTTGAGCGCGGCATCAATTTCAGAACCGCGGAAACAGCCTGTCAACTGTATGAATCGGCGCATGGTGAGGGGCAGCGTCGGACTTATCGCCAACCGCTGTGGAACATAGCCCACCTGTAGTGAAGGCGCCCGGTCCACAATGCCCTCGTCAATGTCGGCCAGGCCGAGGACGGCCTTCGCGCACGTCGTCTTGCCGGCGCCGTTGGCGCCGATCAGAAACACCAGCTTTGCGCGGCCCACTTCAAGGTCCACTTCGCGAAATATCCAACGCCCCGCGCGCCGCACACCCAAGCCGCTGGCTCTGACGAGCGGGGCTGCGCTGGAAGCCTGCGAATTCTTCAAGACCACCTCTCTCTCAAAATATTATATACTGGCAGACGTTATATGTTGTTTATTCTATAGCTTCAGGTCAAGTAAATACATGCCACATGGCGAAATCGCTCGGCACTCAAGGAGGTGGATACATGCTGAACCTTTGGTTGACGTTATGGCGCCGCGCCGTTCTCGCGGCGGTGCTTCTGGGCGGTGCGGTTGCAGTGCCGGCGGCCGCCGATGATGCGGTTTTGGTCGTGGCCTCGATCAAGCCGGTGCACTCAATCGTCAGCGCTGTCATGGCCGGCGTCGGCAAGCCGCACCTGCTCATGCGCGACGCCCTGTCGCACCATGGCTTCAGCTTACGCCCGTCCGACGCCGCCGCGCTTCAGAAGGCTCGGGTCGTGTTCCTGATCGACGAGACGATAGAAGTGGGCCTGGCCGCTGCGATCCGCGCCGTTGCGCCTGATGCGCAGGTCGTCGAGTTGTCCACCGCCCGGGAGGGGCGCGTCCGAAGGCGGTTCCGCGAAGGGGGCGCGTTCGAGTCCGACCCGCACCACCCGCATGACGACCATGGGCACGGGGACAGCCACGGCCACTCGCGCGGGCATGGCGAGGGGCGCTCGCATGGCGGCAGCCACGGTCACGCAGGTGACCATAAGTACATCACCTACGAAGAAGAGGGGACAGGGCCGTTCGACCTGCACATCTGGCTCGACCCCGTGAACGCCGAAGGCATGGTCCACCTGATCGCCGATACCCTGTCCGCGGCGTACCCCGCGAATTTCGAGAAGCATGAGAAGAACGCACGTGATTTCATCCAGCGGCTCAGGAAGCTGGCCAAGGAGATCGCGGCCGATCTGGCGGCTCTGGAGGGCCGGCCCTTCATCGTGTTCCACGACGGCTACCAGTACTTCGAGAAACGCTTCGGCCTGACGGCGGCCGGCTCCGCCGTGGTCAATCCCGAGCGGTCGCCCGGCATCAGGCGGATCCGGGAGATCCGGCAGAAGATACGCGAACTCGACGTGGTCTGCGTCATCTCCGAGCCCGCCTTCGACGGACGCCTCGTCAACACCGTCATCGAGGGAACCTCGGCGCGGGCCGGTTCCGTCGACTCCATGGGTGTCCTGATCGATGCCGGGCCCGAGCTCTATTTCACATTGCTGCGGAAGATGGCCTCGGATTTCAAGGACTGTCTCGCGCCGCCGAAATAGGGTTGGATGTCGACGACAAGCAGGCGTCGGTCTCGGCTGTATCGATTCCTCGCGCATGAATTCTCTCGACTCGTCTCGAGAGAGGGCTTCCCGAGGAGAATCGCCGCATCTTCTCTCATGGCGGCGCATCTCCTGTTTGCCGAATGACCGGGCTTCCGACAACCCCGGTTCGGCAGGAATGAGCCGCCTTCTTCCATTCAGCCCATACACGAGATATGCAGCAGCTCTTCGCTCACTTTGCTTCGACTTTACCCGGGGCCGGTTTTCGGCTCCGGCGCTATTCGTGATGCGCTAGTCCGGTGACCGCGAGTTCGCCGGTGGCCAACGCCTGTGCAAATCATCAATCATATAAGGATGAGCATGTTCGCGCGTATCGCGCAAATGCGGATGATGGGGAGGGAGATCGTCATGACGGTGCGCGATCACGACCGGATCGGAACTCGGCCACAGCAGCAGCGCGAGTACGGCGCCGAAAAAAGCAAGCGCGCTCAATCCGGCCAGCGCGGCGAGCGCTCCATAGGCGGTCATCAACCAGCCCGAGAGCGGATAGGTCACCAGCCAACAGGCATGGCTGAGCGCGAACTGCGCGGCGAATAGCGCGGGCCGGTCCTCGGGGTGCGAGGAACGCCGCAGAAGCCGTCCCGACGGTGTGAGTATGCCGGAGTAGCCGATCCCCACCGTGACCCATGCGCCGAGAAGAAGGGGCCAGGAGAGCCCGACGCTCGGAATAAACGCGGCGAGCGCGCACAGGCTCGCGATCATCAGCGCGGCGCTCGTCAGCATCACCACCCGGTCCGGCGTCCGGTCCAGCAGGCGCGGCAGGGTGAGCGCGGTCAGCATCGAACCTCCTCCGAATGCAGCCATCGCCCATGCCACGGCGCTCTCGCCGAGCCCCAGCCCGCCCCGTACGAGTACAACGGTGTTGACCAGCACCATCGCGCCCGATGCAGCCGCCGCGAGATTGAGCGCCAGGAGCCCGCGGAGCCGCGGCGTGGCGAGATAGATGCGAATTCCGCGGGTCATGCGCTCGTAGATATCACGCACGTCCGAAGGTGCGGGGCTGGGCAGAAGCACCGAGACCACGAATGCCGCGGAAGCGAGAAAGCCGGCCACCGTGCCGAGAAACAGGGCATCGTAGGACATCATCGCCAGCAGCAGCGCCGCGAGGGTCGGACTGAAGATGTTCTCGAGATCGTAGGCGAGGCGTGAGAGCGACAGCGCGCGGGTATAGCGGGATTCTTCGGGCAGCACGTCCGGAATCGTCGCCTGGAAGGTCGGCGTGAAGGCCGCCGAGGCCGATTGTAGCACGAAAATCAAGAGGTAGAGCTCCCATATCTGCGTCACGAAGGGCAAGGCCAGGGCCACGGCGGCGCGCACGATATCGAGCGCTACGAGCAGCAATCGGCGCGGGACCCGGTCGGCGAAGGCGCCGGCAATGGGCGCGATGCCGACATAGGCCGCCATCTTGATGGTGAAGACGGCGCCGAGCACCATCGCCGCATCTTCATCCGCGAGATCATAGGCGAGAAGACCCAGCGCAATCGTGGCGAGCCCCGTGCCCACGAGGGCCGTGATCTGCGCGGCGAAGAGGTGGCGATAGGTGCGATTGGCGAGGATTTCCAGCACGGGTGACCTCAGTGCAAACTGTGACGGGAAACCGGGTCGGGCGTAGCGGTGGGATGGTCCAGTTCCATCAGAGGAAAACTGCGCCAGTCACGCAGCTTTGTTCGGGGACAAGGAGGACGGGATGATTCACCCGTGTGCACGCGAGCCACTAAATGGATTGGAGCACCTGACGGAGCCGAGCGGAAATGCGCGCTCATCTGGATTGAATGCCTCAGGTTATCCAACGTATCGCCAACGCTTCCAACCTGTTGCCGCCACGCATCTATTCCACATCACGCAATCCGCATCGCCGAACACTTTGAATCCCGCTTGATGTGTCTCCGTTTACTCATGCCTTATTTGACCCGAATCCTGAACCGCGCGCAAGCCACGGATAAGGGGTTATTGAATAAGCCATGGTTTTGTGATCGGATATAGATGTTTCCGTTCGCTGGTGGGGTGATAATTCCATTACCGACAGGCACGCTCTAAATTACGCAGGAGTTAGAATTCATCCGCTTTCGGTTTGATTACATATTGGAGATAGGCAAATCCCCAACGAGATTCGTAAAATCAACAGTTTCAACAATCTACAAGGATTACACCACCTTTGACAATCTCCCACTGTCTGAAAACGGGCGGATAATCCGAAAAACGTCGGTTTGAAATTTCCTAGCCATCGCCCGGAATCGTCCCACCGTCCCGTTCGGGGCTTCTTGAGCCACCGTTTCGAGCGCGCCTGTTTGTTTTTCCCTTAATCGTTTCTGCCGCCCGGGATTGGAAAAACGGTAGAAGAAAATGCACGAATAGACGATAAAGGCATGAAAAAAGATACGTAATAAGTATATATTTATTATATAATACGGCATGGATAAAATGAGTGGATTTGCATTGTCCAGGGAGAGAAGGAAAGTTTAATGAATTCAGACGAGCATTGCGAGTCTTCCGGAAAAACTGAAGCCGGGTATCCGGAGGACTCCCTGCTCGGGGAAGCGATAGCCATTGTCGGCATGTCGTGTCGGTTTCCCGGCAGCGAGAGGCTTTCCGATTTCTGGCGGCAACTCCTTGCCGGCGAGAACCTGGTGGTCGAAGGCCCCTCCGGCTCCGTCGCCGGGCGCGCAGGCAGGCTCTTTCCGGACTCCGATGCTAAAAATGACGCCGTCCGCTTCGGCGCATTCGTTCAAGACATCGAATTGTTCGACGCTGAATTCTTCCGCATGTCCCCTATCGAAGCCCAGATGCTTGATCCCCAGCAACGTATGATGTTGGAGACGAGTTGGCATGCACTTGAAGACGCAGCGATTGACCCCGAAGATCTCAAGGGCAGCCGCACGGGGGTCTATGCCGGGATCAGCAACAACGACTACCGGGACATGGTCATTTACTCCCCTGAGACTGTTGAGCCCGCGGGCGGTCTCTACGCCGTCACCGGTACCGCCCTGAACGTCGCCATAGGCCGGGTTTCCTTTGCTCTAGGCCTGGAGGGACCGTCCATGGCGATAGACACGGCCTGTTCCTCCTCGCTGGTCGCCATCCACCAGGCGGTGGGAGGCCTGCAGCGCCGCGAGGCGGACCTCGCCCTTGCCGGAGGCGTTCATATATTCCTCGCCGGACGCCCGCTCGAGTTGCGCGCCAATGCGGGAATGCTCTCCCCCGAGGGACAATGCAAGACCTTCGACGCCTCGGCGGACGGCTTCGTCTGCGGCGAGGGATGCGGCCTGCTTGTCTTAAAGCGCCTCAGCGATGCGCAAGCCGACGGCAACCGAATCTGGGCCGTCATCCGTGGCTCCTCGGTCAATCAGGACGGCGCCAGCCAGGGCCTGACGGTTCCCAGCGGCCCCTCTCAGGAACGGGCCATGGAAGAGGCCCTGGCCCGAGGGGGCCTCTCTCCCTCCGAGGTGGACTATCTGGAAGCCCACGGCACCGGCACGGTAGTCGGCGATCCGATCGAGGTGAATGCCGCGGCCGCGGTCTATGGGCGCGGACGCGAAGCGCAGTGCCCGCTCCTGATCGGTTCCGTCAAGACCAACATCGGACACCTGGGGCCCGCCGCGGGCGTTGCAGGCCTGATCAAAACCGTTCTGTCGATGAAGCACGGGGTGATTCCGCGTCATCTGAACTTCAAGAACCCAAATCCACGCCTGGATTGGGATCGCCTGCCGGTGCGCGTGACCGATGTGATGATGGACTGGCCCCGTCATCCAGGCAGGCCGCCTCTGGCTGGCGTGAATTCCTTCGGCTGGTCCGGCACGAACGCCCACGTGGTGGTGCAGGGATACGGGGAACCGGAGGCCGATTCCTCCTTCGCCGGAACCTCCTCGCCCGCGGGGTCTGCCCTGCCCGTCGCCATAACCCCCCGAATCGAGGGAAAACCCGGGGTGCGGGAAACCCGCTTCCTCCCTCTTTCGGCCAAGTCTCACCAAGCGCTTCGGGCCGTGGCCTCGCGTTATCTGTCCTGGCTCGATGAGCACTCGGAAAAGCTTTCTTCCAAATCCACTGCCGCCGCCCCGACCCTCTCGGACATGGCCTGGACGGCCGCGACCGGAAGGAGCCATTTCTCAAGCCGCGCCGGAATCGTGTTCAGCGATCTCGCCGGGTTACGAGAAAAACTGGAGGCACTGGCGGAGGGAGAAAGCCCGGAAGACGGCCCGGCGCCGCGCAAAGGGGAAGGGGCGAAGGTGGCCTTCGTCTTTACGGGACAGGCCAGCCAATGGGTGGGCATGGGCCGGACACTATACGAGAGGGAACCCGTGTTCCGATCGGTCCTTGACCGTTGCGACCGGCTGCTCTCGGAAGAGCGGGGCGTCTCGTTGCTGGACGTGATGTTTGGACGGGGCGGAACCGATGGACTACTGGACGAGGCGGCTTGGACCCAACCCACCATCTATTCTCTGGAATGTGGGCTAGTGGCGCTTTGGGCGAGTGTGGGCATAAAACCGAGCGTGGTAGTAGGACACAGCCTGGGCGAGATAGCGGCGGCGCATGCAGCTGGCGTGTTCACCCTGGAGGAGGGTTTGCGGTACGCCGCGGCTCGGGGCGCGCTGATGGGCGCCACGCGGAGCGACGGCGCCATGGCCGCCGTGTTCGCCCCGGCCTCTCGCATCGCGTCCGTTGTGGACGAGCACAACGCCGCCTCGGACGACATGGGCCTGAGCATTGCCGCAGACAACGGACTGCAGCAAGTCGTGAGCGGCCCGGTAAAGGATATTGAGACGCTACAGGAGCTTTTCGATGCCGAAGGCGTCAAGGTGGCGCGATTGAGGAAGAGCCCCGCGTACCACAGCGCCTTGATAGAGCCTGCCCTGGATGATCTCGAAGCTGCCGTCAAAGACATCGCGCCTGATCCGCCGCCGCCTTCCGTGCCTTTGATTAGCAACGTCACCGGCCGGCTGCTGGAACAAGAAGAAAGGATGGACGCCGACTACTGGCGGCGGCACGCGCGGGAACCGGTGGCGTTCCGTCAGAGTGTGGAGACGTTGGCGGAAATGGGCGTGGACGCCGTCGTGGAGATCGGCCCCCATGCCGTGCTCGGGACGGTGGTTTCGATGACGTGGCCCGAATCGGCGCCTGCCGAAGCTCCGGTTGTCCTTCACAGCCTGCAGCGTCCGCCGCGCGATGCCGAAGAGCCGGTGGCCGACACCAGCGGCGGCTTCGTGGAGGCGGCCGCGGGCGCATTCGAGGCAGGTCTGGAAATCGACTTCACCGGTTTGTTCGCAGGAGAAGCCCGGCGCCGGATATCCCTTCCCGGCTATCCGTTCCAACGCGCCCACCACTGGGTGCAGGTGTCTAAACGAAGTCGGCAGACTTCCGGCCATCCGCTGCTCGGCGTACGGCATGAGTCGCCCCGAGGCGAGGTGATGTTCGAGACGGAGATGTTCCCCTCCGATCCCGCCTGGCTGGTGGACCACGTGGTTTATGATCGGGTGGTCGTACCCGGGGCGCTCTACGGCGCCATGGCCGTTTCCGTGTCTATGGCCGATGGCAACGACCCGGCGGTGGTGGATGACCTGCAGATGCACAACGCCCTGATTTTCGAGGAGGAAGACGCCGATGGCGGAACGAACGGCGCAGGGCGCAAATTGCAGTTCGTTCTGGACGGCCCCGCGGACGCCCCGGCGCGCCGTTTCGAAATATTCAGCAAAGGGGAAAACGAGAAGGGTTGGACCCTTCACGCCGCAGGCAGGCTCTCCACGGGTGCGTCAGGCCTTCAAGAGGCCGCACCTATCGATTTGGATGAATTGAAGGCCGAACTGGCTCCTCAGGATCCGGCAAAATTCTACCGGATGAGGTGGAGCGGCGATATTCATCTCGGCCCGTCGTACCACACGCTCAAGGCCGTCTGGAGCCGAGAGGGTGAGGCCATTGGAGAACTTGTTCTCCAGGAGTCCGTGGATGCGAACGGGATGGAACTGCATCCGCTACTCCTTGATGGCTGTTTCCAGATCTCGGCGATTGCGCGACACATGATGAAAGTCGAGCAAGGCGCAGTATACATGCCTTTCGGATGGGAACGGCTATGGGTGGCGGGACCCATGCCGGAACGCATCATTTGCCACGCCGCTTTGAGGAATCCCGCCCTAGACGACGAAACTTCGATGACATCGACAGCGCCGCCCGAAGTTGTGACGGGAGACGTTCGGATCTATTCCACGGACGGCGTCCCCCTCGGCGTCTTGAAGGGCTACACCGCCAAGCGGGCGACCCGAGCCGCGCTTCTTTCCGCCAAGGAGGGGCTCAAAGACCTGCTCTACGAAGTTGTCTGGCGAGAGAAGCCCCAGAGCGGAGGTAAGCCGGCAGCGGATTTCCTGGCCGGCCCTGCAGTGGTCGCGAGCCGGACGCGTTCCTTCGCCGACTATCTGGCGGATGAAGGCGTCGGAATCCCGGACAGGGCCGTCTTCCTGAGAGATCTCGAGCGATTGTCCCGGGCATACGCCCTTGCGGCGCTTGAACGCCTGGGGTGGGAGCGCAAAGCGGGCGAGGCGGTCCGGCCGGATGACCTTCGTCGCCGGTTGAAGATCGCCAGCGAACACCAACGCCTGTTCGGCCGGCTTCTCCGATTGCTGTCCGAGGCGGGAGTTTTGTCCCCTTCCAACGGGGGATTCGTGGTCGAAGCCGGGCCGGAGGGTCCGCTCCCTGACGAGGGACTGGCGGATCCTGAATCCCTTGTCGAGCAATTCGCCAATCGGTATCCCCACGGGGTCAACGAACTCGGCCTTCTCCGCCGATGCGGTTCGGCTCTTTCAGAAGTGTTGCAGGGCAACACCGATCCTCTGCCCTTGTTGTTCAGCGACGATGGACCAAGTGCGGCGGACTTATATATCAAGGCCCCCGCTTCCCGGGCGGCGAACCGAATGCTGGGAGATGCGGTGGCGGCTGCCGTGTCCGCTCTTCCCGCCAACCGGCGTTTGCGGGTGCTCGAGATCGGCGCGGGCACGGGGTCTGCGACCGAATCCATCCTGCCTGATCTTCCCGAAGGGCGGTTCGATTACACTTTTACGGATATCTCGGCGGGTTTCTTCGCCCAAGCCGAAGAGCGTTTCGAGACAACCGGCGCGCCCATCGAATACCAATCCCTGGACATCGAAGCCGACCCAGCCGCTCAGGGCTTCGACTCCCACGGCTACGACCTCTTGATTGCCGCGAACGTGCTCCATGCCACACGCGACCTGGGAGAGGCGCTCGTTCACTGCCGGGACCTCCTGGCTCCATCCGGGCAGTTGATAGCCCTGGAAGGACTGCAGCGCCGGTCCTGGCAGGATCTGACCTTTGGACTGCTGGACGGGTGGTGGCGTTTTGCCGATGCCTACCGCCCGGATCATGCCCTGGCTACCCCGGCCGTGTGGCGTCGGGTCTTGGGCGACACCGGTTTTTCCGACGTCGAGTTTCTGGGACCCGCCAATGCCGATTCCGGCGAAACCATGGGTTCGAGTGTAATCATCGCCCGGGGTCCGGCGGAAGTAACCCCCACGCCGGGGGTCTGGGTGGTTGCTGCAGACAACGGCGGCGAAGCGGCGAAACTGGCGGCTTGTCTAGCCTCCCGGAAAGAGAAGGTGATTCTCGCCGTTGGAGAAGGAGGCGCCGAGAAGACCCCGGGAGAAGGCACAGACGTTATTACAGCGACCCTCGACCCGACGCAGCGGGAATCCTGGCGCTCCCTCCTGGAGGGACTGCCCGAGGATGCGCCGCTCAAGGGAGTGATGCATCTCATGGGAGTTACTGTCAAATGTTGTGTATGGCCGTCCTGAGTTCAGCGGCCTCCCTGCCGGTTTCCTTTTCGTTCACCCCGTTGATGAACCTCACGTCGGTGATGACGTCTGCCAGATGACGCAAGCCTCG
>MPNJ01000034.1 GCA_002238965.1 Nitrospinae bacterium bin107
ACGGGCGCGACGACGCGGAGGATGTTCCACCCGCCCTGTTTTCCAGGCCGTTTATGGAGGTGATCGGGCTTGCGATCGACCAGGGCCATGTCTCGGTACGACGTATCGCAGGGCTGTTCGATCTCAGTATCGAAGACCTGGCGGATCTCTTCAAAACGCATGACATCCCATGCGCAATCGATTTGTGAGGCGTCATGGTTCGACACCGCGGCGTCTTGCTGCTTGATACGAATGTCATTCTGGAGGCGCACCGAACCGGCTCGTGGCGGGCGCTCGTCGGCGGTTACCGGGTAGAGACCGTGGAGGACTGCGTGACTGAAACGCAGACGGGCTTTCAGCGGCGCAGGCCGGAACAGCAAATCGATGGGGCCGGTTTGCGCGCCTCGCTGGGAGCGGTCCATTCCGTCGGGGACCTCGAACGCGCCGAGTTGAAGATCAGAACACCTGACATTGAGTTGGACATCGGCGAGGCTTCGCTTTGGGCTCACGCGTTGAGCCGGACCGATGAATGGGTCTTGTGCGGGCCGGACAAAGCCAGTCTTCGCTGCGGCATCCGGCTCGGGTTCCGGGAGCGGCTGGCGCCGTTGGAAGGACTTCTCGATGATGTCGGCCACCGGCCTGGAACTGCTCTGCGTACGCAATACACAAGGCGCTGGCATGAGAGGGAGCTCGGCAAATTGATCCTAATGGAAATGGAAGGAGACGAGTTCGCATGATGATGTCCAAGGAGACACCGGGCCTTAATGCTGGATTGGAAGTCGCCGGAGTTGACGATACTGATCTCATGGAGGAGACGGTTTCTGAAACGATTACGACCATGAAACAAGGGGCCCAGGAAATTGCTCAAGGTGTTCTTTACCACCAAGGTTGGGTGGAGGAGAGGCGACGTTCTGCGTCGCGCATAAGCGAGTAATCGTACTGAATGTTCATCCCATCACATGAAACACTTCAAAATGGAGGAAGGCATGCCAGGAAAGAAACTCCTAAGTATCTCGGTAGAAGAATCCGCGAAGACGAGACACTATTGGGCTAGCAGGCCGTCCCTGCAAGAAAGTACGATCAGGAAGATCCTCTCGTCAGAGGTTTTGATCGTTCCATGGGAGAACCGATCGGGAACTGGAGACACTTTTCCCGAAGGTACAAGTGATTTTACCCACCGTCTTTCAAAAACTCTCGGACAGGGCAAGGTAGCCTTGGCAATAGAGCAAGCGGACTATCAGGAACTCTCTCTTCACGCTGATCGCGTCTACTGGCCTACAATGGCAATAGCATCGATCATGTTTGGTGTCTTCGCTGGTGTCATTGCCAATGAGATCACAGCCCTCATTCGCCAGCCCAAACCGCCAGAAACCCTGGAAATGAAACTCATTGTGGAAAATGCATCCGGCGTGTGTATTTCAATCGATTACCAGGGACCGCCGTTACGGGCGTTGGAGACAATTGTTGCGGAAGCCAAAACTTGTTTTCCAGAAGAGATTGAGTACGAACCAGAATTGGAGGCAATGGTTGATGATGACAAACATGACGCCGGTGAGAGAAAATAGTATGGATATGCCTGACGCCATTGCTGCGCTGAAAAATCAACTGTCTTCGAATTTGAACAGTCCCGATCCTTCCTTCTGGTCGAACCTATCTGATGAAATCGGGAAAGAGTTGAAGGCATACCAAGCCCGAGAAGATGAATTTTATGCGAATATATGTTGGGTCTTGAAGTCTGTTTGTGAAATCCGCGGTCGTTTCGTTCGTAGTATCAGTGCCATCAAAGATGGTGATTTTTTCGACGCTTGGTGTGAACTAGAGCGTGTCGAGATTAGCTTGATTGGCTTGTGGAGAAATCCTTTTCTGGATGTGGACGAATTTGAGGTCCCCGACCTGCTTGAACTAATTCAAGCTTGGCAGAAAACCTATCCCTATAAACTGTTCATCAGCCCTGAGTTTCTACACAAAGCTGTTCAGTGCGGAATCTGTTCTGCCGATGTCACGCCATGGGAACGGTGCGAGCACGAGCCCGGGGTCGTTTACTGCGGGGTCTATTGCCACCATGTCGTTATTGATGCTGAACTCGTTAGTATATCTATTGTTCCAGACCCGGTCCAAAAGTACTCGGCAATACATACCCGTAAGGATGAGAGCGGAGAGGAAATTGATATCTTCGACTATGACACTGTCCGATTTGTTGCGGAAAGAGTGGCATCTCCCTTTGATCGCATCCAGATTAACTGGACAAAAGCGTTTCACCCCCACGAGCTCTTTTCCGACAGGAAAAAAGACGGGCCTTGCCCCTGTGAAAGTGGACGAATGTATGCTGATTGTTGTTGGCAACAACAAGGCGTCTTAAGACCCCATATGCAAGTATTATTCGAGAAAGAGTTCATTGGTGATCTATCAAATGCGGAGGTTGTCGGCTACGGAGATAAGAGCGGAACTGCAACGCTTACCAGAGCCGCGACTTCTGACCGTCAACTAAATTGAGGCTGAGCATCCCTCCTGCTCTCATCAGTTCTGACCTTCACCGCTCTACACTATTCGAAAAGGGAACGTCGTCTCAGTGATGTTGATAGAAAGGGATATCCCTGTTCGAATTGCAAACATCCAGAATAGATCTCACTGCCATAAGAACAGGACGCTGATTGAACAATCAGATCCTTTCGACGGTAGTATCTCCGTTTGGATATGATTTGCTCGAGTGTATGATGTTTGTTGTTTATGAAAATTCCCCCTCCTCAGATTAGGCAGTTCAGGCCAAAGAATATCTAAATTTCTCCCATTCCGCATGGCATAGTTTTAAGGGAGAAGATCAGGACGCGCACAGAACACAGAAGAAGTTTTTGGCTAGCAATTTCATTTGCTCGGCGTTGCGGGAGGATTTCGGGCCGGAGAGGCACATCGACGTACAGATCGAGTTCGCTCTCGATCGCATTCCGGGGTTATAGTGTATTTTGCAAATGTTCAAGTACGGGGTGCCCAAGAGGCGGATCGTCAACTCGTCCCGTCGCTGGCAAAGGATTTTGAGACTGGCGGCTAAGCTACGACACAACCGCCAGGCGGAAGTCATGATTGTGAACACCAAAGGAAAGTCGTCTTGATTTTGACCCGGATACTTGCCAATTTTGCTATATTTTCCAGGCGATCTTTGCAGACTGGACCGAAATGTTGCACGAGCGATGATCGATCAATGACCGAATCGAACGCGATTGATCCGGATAACTCAAGAGAGCGGGTGGAGCGAAAACAATGACGGTCCCTACGATTTTCAAGACCTGCCGACCGCGCGCCGATGTTCTTGAGGGGAGCGTCTCCGAGGCCGACTTCGCGGCGGATCTGGCCCAGGTCATCGTCGGTTCGGGAAACGAGGAGTACCTCGATCCGGCCCGATTCTTCGCCAACACCTATCCCACCAGAGGCCTCAAGAACCTGCTCGCCAATGTGTGTCGGCGGTTGACCGGCGCGGGCGGAGAGGCCGCTGCGATTTTCCGGCTCGACACGTCCTACGGTGCTGGCAAGACGCACGGACTGATCGCGTTGACCCATGCCGCCCGGGGCATGAACGGCGTATCGAACGCCCAGGAGTTCGTCGACCCCTCCCTGCTGCCGAAAGGCCATGTCCGCATCGCCGCTTTCGATGGAGAGAATGCCGATCCGGCCAATGGCCGGGCCATGGGCGGCGGCGTGCTTGCCCATACGCCCTGGGGAGAGATCGCTTATGC
Organism: Nitrospinae bacterium bin107; assembly: GCA_002238965.1. Taxonomy (GTDB): domain Bacteria; phylum UBA8248; class UBA8248; order UBA8248; family UBA8248; genus Bin107. The sequence goes on from MPNJ01000034.1 coordinate 3,708, forward strand.
CCTTGCCGGCAAGGACGGATACGCCCGCGTCCGCAACAGCGACGAGAGCCGCGTCGCCCCCGGCGCCGAGACCCTGCGCGAGTTGTTCGGTGGCGAGCCGGTACTGATTCTGCTGGACGAATTGTCGGTATACCTGCGCAAGGTGCGCAATCTCGATGATGCCCGCGATCAGCTGACGGCATTTCTGACCTCACTGTTCAAGGCCGTGGAAAGCACGCCCAACGCCGCCCTGGTCTATACCCTGGCGATCGGCAAGGACGGCCGGGCGACCGACGCCTACAACACGGAGAACCAGTTCATCGCTGATAACATGGCGGAAGCGGAGAGCGTCTCCGCGCGCAAGGCGACGCTGTTGAATCCCACAGAGGAGGACGAGACGGTCCAGGTGCTGCGCCGCCGCCTGTTCGAAACCATCGACGATACAAGTGCCGCGACAGCAGTCGAGGCCTACCGGGAGCTATGGGCGGCCAACAAGGACTCGCTTGCCGGAGACGCCGCACGCTCCGAGACTACCGAAACCTTCCGGTTGAGCTACCCGCTGCATCCGGAAGTGCTGGAAACCCTGACCGGCAAGATGGCGACGCTCGGTAATTTCCAGCGGGTGCGCGGCATGCTGCGGCTGCTGGCGCGCACGATATCGCATCTGTGGGAAGAGCGGCCTCCCGACGCGGCCGCGATCCATCTCCACCATATCGATCCGGGCCATGAGCCGAGCCGCCAGGAGATCGTCACCCGACTTGGACAATCGGCCTACACGCCGGCGATCTCCAACGATATAGCCACTAGCGAGACGGGAAAAAAGGCCCTGGCCCAGGAGATCGACGCAGAGCATTACGGCGGCATGCCGCCCTTCACCGTCTACGTCGCTCGTACCGTTTTTCTGCACACGCTGGCCTTCAACGATCCGCTCAAGGGTCTTCCGCCGGAACAGTTGCGGTATTCCGTACTTTGTCCCGCGGCGGATATCGCCTTCATTGAAGAGGCGCGCAAGAAGTTCATCGCCGAGTCCGCCTATCTCGACGACCGGCCCGGAGCGCCGATGCGCTTTCTCGCCGAAGCCAATCTGCGTCAGATCATCCGGCGCGAGGAACAGCACGTGGACGCGGGTGACGCCCGTGCCGAGCTCAACGACCGTATCAAACAGATATTCGGTGGCAAGACCTTCGACGCGATATGCTTCCCCGGCGGACCGTTCGATGTCCCTGACGAGGTCGGCGACGGTCGGCCGAAGCTGGTCGTTCTAGCATATGACGGGGTGACCGTCGGCGGAACCGTCGAGAGCGTTCCCGAACTGATCGAGCACATCTATTCGCGCAAGGGCTCGGAGGGTTCCGCTCTGAGGACGTTGCGCAACAATCTGGTATTCGCGGTCGCCGACGATGCTCGCAAGGACGAGATGCGGCGCAAGGCATATCATCGTCTGGCCTTGCGGGAGTTGAAGAAGCCCGAGCGCCTTGTTGACCTCGCCGAGCACCAGCAAGCCAAGGTGCGCGAGTTGGAAGCGCGGTCGGAGCAGGAACTCGCGATCGCGATCCAGCAATGCTATCGACACATCTTCTATCCGTCCCGCGACCGCATCGACGCGAGCGGCGTCGATCTGGCGCACTCGGCGATCGACATGCACTCGACCTCGGATCAGCCTGGCGCTGGTCAGAGGCAGATCGAGCGAGCGCTACGCGATCTGAGGAAGCTGCGGCTTCCAGAGGACGAGCCGGACTCGCCGGCCTACGTGCGCGACCGCACGCCGCTCAAGAAGGGTGAGATTACGACGATGGCGCTGCGCGACGAATTCCGGCGCGATCCCGCGCTGCCCATCCTGATCGGCGATGACATCTTCGTACGAGGCGTGCGGCGGGGCATCGAGCAGGGCGAATACGTTTACCGGCGCGGCGAGTTGCTGTTCGGCCCCGGCGACCCGTCGGCCAACATCGTGATCGACGAGCAGTCCGTGATATTCACCATGGTTTATGCGAAGAATGCCGGCATCTGGCCCCGAACGACACGAGGTGAACAGTCGCCACCGAAGCCGGACAACCGGGAACCAACCAGACCGGTTGGAGGCCATCCTCTAGAAGTCATGCCCGGATCGTTTATCGCCGAGGGCGTTCTCAAAGAGGCTCTCGTGCGACTGTGGGAACAGGCCCGGACAAAGGAAGTCGAGACAATCGACGCCCTTGCCATCCGCATGTTTGAGGCAAGCGACGCCTTCAGACTTCTCGGCGCGGTTGGCGCGATATCCGGAGCGGAGAAGATCGTCACCCTGACGGGCGGCTATGAAACCCGTGACGGCGGATCGTTCGAGTTGGAGTTCCGGGGTCCGGTGTCTGATGCACAGCCGCTCAAGGAGTTTCTTGAGCCGCAACTGCGCGATGCCAGTAACACAACTCTGCAGGCGGGTTTCGAGTTGACCTTCGCCGAGGGTCTTTCGATGCAGGACGATGCACCGGAGAAACTGACAGAACGACTTGCCCGGTTCGCGAGCGGCGCCGCGTATGTGTCGGCTAAGGCGGAGGTAAGGACGTAGATGGCGCAGTTGGAGAGGATAACTCAGATCGAGACTCCGGATTCCGCCCCCCGGTTCGAGTTGCGCGTACGCCGGCATGGATCAGCCGATACCGAATTCGAAATCTGGCAGATGCCCGCGGTCGCCACGCCGCGGTTGACGTCGGCGCTGCGAGTCGCGGGCCTTCGCGGCCGCAATCTCGAACTGGTCGAACATCGGGTTCTGAAGAAGCTCTCGCAATCCGGCATCAAGCTTGGTCGGAACGCAGATGCCAGAAAACGTGGCTATACTCTCAACGAAGAACTGGCTCTGACTCTGGGACTTTTGTTCCGCACGCTCGCGCCCATGCGAAGTCGCAACAATATGCGGGCGGTGGCCGAGGGGATTGAAGCCATGGGGTGCGAGGAGGCTGCATATTGGCTCGGCATGGCAATGCATCGCAAGCACCCGCGCCGTGTGCTGATGGCCCTGCGCTTCCTTTTGACGGATCCCCGGCGATGACGGGAAACAATGACGCTACGACCGACATCCGTCTGATCGAACGCTGGCTGCCGATCGCCGCTCTTGGCGAGGAGAGCGCCCGTGAGCGGCGTTCATTGCAAGCGCTTCCCCCCACTTATTATCTCCACGTCTGGTGGGCACGGCGGCCACTGGTGGCCTCTCGGGCGGCAGTTCTTGCTTCCTTATTGCCCGCCGATGCCGACCGCGAGAGATTTCTTCATGTACTTGGGATCCATGGGGACCCGGTCGCTACACGGCGCAGAATCGATACCGCCCGTCGTCGAGGTGAACGATTTGAAGGGAAAGCTTACAGCTATCCCAGAGCATTTGGTTACGTTCCCAATCCGGATGACAGGAACTGGTTGAAGACCAATCTGGATGATTTATTGAACAACTTCACCATCCTCGATCCAACCGCTGGAGGAGGAAGTATTCCATTCGAGGCGGCACGGCTTGGTACCGCGGCTACCGCAAACGATCTCAATCCGGTGTCCGCGCTTATAATGCGAGCGACGGTGGAATGGCCTTCAAAATACCTGGCCAACATCAAGCCTGAATTCGAACATTTGTCGGAACGCTTCATTCGTACGAGAGAAGAACGCTTGGCGCCATATTTTCCGCCGGAAGAAAATCCTGATGCCATATCCACAAACTTCATCTGGGCGCGCACGATCACCTGTCCTTATTGCAACGGTCTTGTCCCGCTATCACCTAACTGGCGTCTCGCGCCCGACGGGACCGGCGTCAAATTAAGGCCCGATCTCGGTTCCGGTCCGGGGTCGCATGGCCGCATCTGCTCTTTCGAGATCGTCAACTCCGTCAAGGAGCAATCGGACGGTACAGTGGCGCGCGGAGACGGAACCTGCCCCTATTCCGATTGCGGCCGCGTGATCGACGGCGATGAGATCAAACGCCAGGCCCAGGCCAGTCAAATGGGTGAGCAACTTTTTACGGTCGTATACAAGAAACGCGTCATAAGGACCTTGAAATCCGGAAAGCGCGGAAAAGACAAATGGGTCAGGGGTTATCGGGCACCGAGGCCCGAAGACGACAACAGCGCCGAGGTTCAGGCGAGGCTCGACGAAAAGATGCCCGAGTGGGAAGCGCTCGACATAGTGCCCAGCGAGACAATCCCCATCGGTAACAAGACGATGGAACCGCAACGCTATGGAATGCTTACATGGCGCGATCTGTTTTCATCGCGCCAACTCCTTTGTCACGGCACGGCCGTGGAAGTCTTCCGCGAAATGCTCGAAGCCGACCGGGTAGACGGCATGCTGAGTGAGGTACGACGAACGGCGTACGGGTATTTAGCGTTCTCTATAGATAAAACGATTAACTGGAATGCGCGAATCTCAAGCTGGAATGTTCAGCTCCAGGGTATGAGGTCCGTGTTTGACCGTCATGACTTCGCATTCAAATGGTCATATGCCGAAATGGTTCCGCTCATCGTTGGCCTCGGCTATGACTGGACCATCGGACAAACCGCTAAATGCATCGACGAACTCGTCGCGCTGGTTCGCCCCGAAGCGAATGGTGCCACCGGTGATCTGTTCCACGAGGTCGGGACGACGGACTGTACGCCGCCGTCGGTCACCATCACCTGCAAGCCGGCTGACAGCTTAGACCATATCGAAGATGACAGCGTCGACGCGGTCATCATGGATCCGCCCTATTACGACAACGTCATGTATGCGGAGTTGTCGGACTTCTTTTATGTATGGCTTAAACGCACCGCTGGTCATGTCTTTCCCGAGTTGTTCCGCCGACACCTGACCGACAAGGACAACGAAGCCGTGGCCAACCCAGCGAGATTCTATGGCCAAAAGGGCGCGCGAGCGCTCGCCGGGCGGGACTATCAGGAGCGGATGGCTTCGATCTTCGCCGAGTGCCGCCGGACACTCAAACCGAATGGCGTGATGACCCTGATGTTCACGCACAAGGCGACCGGAGCCTGGGATGCGCTCACCAAGGGGCTGATGGAAGCGGGTTTCGCCATCACCGCGTCATGGCCGATCAACACCGAAGCCGAAGGGAGCCTGCACATCAAGAACAAAGCGGCGGCCAAAAGCACCATCTTTCTGGTCTGCCGTCCTCGTGCGGATGAATCGCAAGCCGATCAAGACCTTTATTGGGAAGACGTCGAACCGCGGGTCGCACTAGCCGTCCGCGAGCGGGTCGAGACGTTTCAGGACGCCGGTATCGCCGGGGTCGATCTCTATCTCGCCTCCTTCGGTCCGGCGCTCGAGGAATTTTCTCGCCACTGGCCGCTGAAGCGCGGCACGCCGCGCCAGGTTCCGGAGGAACGGAGGCGCCGGCGCCAGCAGGTCCTCTTTGAGGAGGAATGGGACCCTTATGCCGTAATCCCGGAGGACGCCCTCGACGCGGCCAGGCGCGAGGTCAAGCGTTGGCGCCTGGAGCAGTTGACGCATCTGAAGGCCAATGCCGATCTCGACCCGGCCACCGCGTTTTTCGTGCTGGCGTGGGACGCCTTCCGGGCGCCGGCCTTCGCCTATGACGAAGCGCTCATGCTCGCTCGCGCGGTGGGCGCCGACCTGGACGGCGATATCGTGGGACGCCTCGCGGAAAAGAAGGGCAGCGACATCCACCTCTGGGATAGCGTGCAGCGCGGGGCGAAGGGAGTGCTCGGACCGGTCGACGGCTCGCGCGGGATGATCGACGCCGTTCACCATGCCGCCAACATGGCGCGCATCCGATCCCTTGCCGCGGCGCGCGAGATGCTCGAAGGTGCGCTGGTAGGAGATGATCCACGGTTCTTCGCGGCGCTCGAAGCCGTTCTGGAAGTGCTCCCGATTTCCAAGACCTGGACGGGAATCGATCTGGAAGGCGAGGCCGAATCCGCCGCCAACGACTTCGATGCGCTCTACGATCTCACCCGCCTCGCCTACCGTGATGAGATCGGCGAGCCTGAGCAACTCAAGCTGTGGCAGGAAGAAAACGCCTGACCATGCTCGCCGACCGATCATGGAAGCTGAAATACACGCCCGAGGACGGTGATCTCGTCAAGCTCTTCTATATCCCCGCACTTGAAGACGCCGAGCGCTACGATCGGCTGACCGGGTATTTCAATGCCGGCGCGCTCGCGCTCGCGGCGCGCGGCATCGAGGGTCTGGTGCGCAATGGCGGCCACATGCGTCTGGTCGTCGGTTGCACGCTGGAGCCACCCGAGATCCAGGCCATCGAGGCGGGTGAAGATCTCCGCGAGCGGGTTGACAAATACTTGGCCGTCCTGCCGTTGGCGCCGCCTGACGCCGACGCCTCAAATGCGCTTGAACTACTCGCCTGGATGGTCGCCTGCGGCTATCTCGATGTGAAGGTCGCGGTACCCTGCGACGCCGTCGGCAAGCCGGTCCATGACAGCGGCATCTTTCATGAGAAGGCTGGAATCATAGAGGACCGCGGTGGTGACAAGATCGCCTGGAACGGCAGCCTCAACGAGACCGCCGCCGGGTGGCAGCGCAATTGGGAAAGCATCAACGTCTATACGAGTTGGGGTCCTGATCCTGGGCGTGTTGACGGCGAGGAAGCCAACTTCGCGCGTATTTGGGCGAACAAGGCACAGCGCGTGATAGTCCTCGACGTGCCGGATGCTGCGCGTCGGGACCTGATGCGCTTCTTGCCGGCGAGCGACATGCCCGTCCGCCTCAAGGAACCCGAGGGGAAACCGGCTAAGCGCTCTACGAAAAAACCGGATCGCCCGGCGACTGAAGCCGAAAAACCGGTGGAAGATGGGCTGGCCGATCGGAGAAGCCGCGTCTGGTCTTTCATCCGGCATGCGCCTTCCTTAACCGAAGGAGGAGAAAGTGTAGGCGAAGCAACGTCGACAATCGAGCCATGGCCGCACCAGTTAAAGGCCTTTGAACGCCTTTACCGCGACTGGCCCCCCAAGATATTGATCGCCGATGAGGTGGGGTTGGGGAAAACCATCCAGGCGGGGATGCTGTTGCGCCAAGCTTGGCTTGCGGGGAGGGCGAAGCGGATCCTGATCCTGGCGCCTAAGGCTGTTCTCGGGCAATGGCAGATCGAACTTCGCGAGAAGTTCAATCTCAACTGGCCGATCTATGACGGGCACAAGATGGTCCGGTACCCCTCGCCAGCGCTGCGCGGGAAGCATGAGCGTGAGATGGATCGAGACGGGTGGCTCAACGAACCGGTCGTGATCGCGTCGAGCCAGTTGATGCGTCGGCGCGATCGGGCGGCGGTACTGTTGGACGTAGCCGATCCCTGGGACCTGGTGGTGCTGGATGAAGCCCATCATGCACGCCGCAGTGCGGCGGGGGCGGCCAGTGAAGGTGGGCCGAACGCTTTACTCCGGCTGATGCAGGGCCTGAAAGAGCGCACTCGGGGGCTGGTCCTCCTGACGGCGACGCCGATGCAGGTCCATCCGATCGAAGTCTGGGACTTGTTGAATCTGCTCGATCTGCCGCCCGAATGGTCATCCAATGCGTTTCTCGACTTCTTCGACGATATCGATCAACCGAACCCGTCGTCCGATGCCATCGACCGGATGGCGCGGCTATTTCAGTCGGTCGAACGCCATTTCGGAGAAGTCAAGTCCGTGGACGCGCAACACTTGGCGAGCCTGTCCCGCTTGAAGGCCAACAAGGTGCTACGCGCCCTGCGCGATGACGCCGGTATTCCGCGCCGTCAACTGGAGAACGCTGAGCGGAGGGCGGCGATCGACATCATGCGGGCGCACACGCCAATCCGCCGGCTGGTCTCACGCCACACCCGCGAACTGTTGCGCCGTTATTTCAAGGAGGGAATGTTGAGTACGCCGATTGCCGACCGCCGAGTCGAGGATCAATTCATCGAGATGACGCCGGACGAGCGGGCGCTCTATGACGCGGTAGAGGAATACATCGCCAGCACCTACAACCAAGCCGACGCCAACGAACGCACGGCAGTGGGCTTCGTCATGACCATCTACAGGCGTCGCCTGGCCAGCAGTTTCAGTGCGCTACGCAATACGCTTCAGCGCCATCTCGATGCCATGTCCGATAGCGGCCAAACCCAAACGATAGGTCTGGACGAAGACGTGCCGGATGATGAAACTTCTGATGAGATATTGGATGCCGACGATGTAGTGAAGTTCGAGATCGAGGCCCTAGCCGCTGAGGAGGAAGCCGATATCGGGAGCCTTCTCGACCGCATCGGCGAGTTGCCTCCCGACAGCAAGCTTGCAAGCCTGAAAAGCGTTCTCGCTGACCTGCGCCGGGACGGCTATGACCAAGCCATGGTCTTTACCCAATACACTGACACCATGGATTTTCTGCGTGAAGAACTCCGAAAAGATGCCAGTCTAGGACTTATGTGCTTCTCGGGACGAGGTGGAGAAATTCCCTCTACCGACGGCGTCTGGCGCCGGATCGGCCGCGACGACGCCAAACGTCGCTTCCGTGAAGGTGAGGCTGACGTTCTGCTGTGCACCGATGCCGCCGCTGAGGGCTTGAACTTCCAGTTCTGCGGCGCTCTGATCAACTACGACATGCCGTGGAATCCGATGCGGGTGGAGCAGCGCATCGGCCGTATCGACCGTCTTGGCCAGGAGCACAAGGAGATTCGAATCGTCAATTTGCATTACGAAGGTACTGTCGAATCCGATGTTTATCGAGCGCTCCGGAACCGCATCGGCCTGTTCGAGACCGTTGTCGGACGCCTGCAGCCGATCCTCGCTCGCTTGCCGCGGGTGATTTCGGAGGCGGTACTGTCCAGAGAGGATCAGAAGCAGGTCAACGTGGTGGACGACATTGAGCAGCAAGCTCGGGACGTCGAAGCGCGGGGTTTCGATATCGACGCGGTGACCGATGAAGATCTCGTCATGCCCTACCGACCGTTATCGCCGGTCACCATGAACGATCTCGACAGGATCGTCGGTTCATCCGATTTGATGCCGCCGGGTACGGACATCCAGCCCATGGGGCGTCGCGAATACGGATTGCGGGCACCCGGTATGTCAGAGTACCTGCGGGTGACCACTGATCCCGAATATTTCGAGGAGCACGCGGAGAGCCTCGAACTCTGGTCGCCGGGCAATCCGCTGTTTAACCCGCCCGAATTCCTGGCGTCTTCCGACGAGTTGCCGTCTGGCGGGACACTAAAGGATATCCTGGACGATTGACCCGCCGACCTGGACGTCGGTGGTAAGTCTATTCGCGATGATTCGATATAACATTGCTGCTTCGATGAACGTGAGGATATACGATCCTTATACGGGCCGGTCCTTTGTCAGTAGGCGCAAAACCAAAATTGAACACATCATCACCGCCTCGGGAACCCATGATAGCGGTCTTTGCGTCGCCTGTTGATGAGCGGCAGGGCCCTCTTCGGATAAGACGGCCCGACAGGGACTTCGCAAAACTCAGGTCGGAATGTTTGTGAATTTTTTCCGAGGCGCCGGGCTTATTTCGTTCGCAGCACACGAGTTCACCCCGAAACCCACGCATATTCGTTGGTCGCGTCTTACGGTTAAGGCCGATCCTGCTCGGGTTTTACCGACTCTTCCGGCAATTTGGGCGCGATTTCGGAGATGCAAGAGGGTATTATCTCATTCTGAAATTTCGTCCAGAAACGCAGCCTGCGAGTCACGGGCGTCTTTCATGGTCCGTTCGATCTCTTCCTGGCGTCCTTCGCGGAGCATTTCGTCCCGTTTGAGGGTCGAGAGAAGGTATACGCCGCGATAGATGCGCTCGATTTGGGCTGAAATTTCAGGCGGAAACGGCAGAGAATTTGCGGGCCGCTTGCCCTTGGCGATACTAACCGCGGCATGGCGCACGAGTTCGGCGGCCGTCATTCCGCGCTCTGCGGCCTCCTGTTCGATGCGCGTCCACTCGGAATCGGAGAACCGGATCGAGCGCGGTGAACGCGATTCGGCAAGTTTCTCGTCGGAATTCTCGCCGGTTTTGGAATGGTTTTCGGTCATGGTTTTGTCTCCAAAGGCTCGATTTTTTTTTCACAGGGACATCGCTGGTTCCGGTTCTTTTTCGGAGCAATCCCGGTCGTTCAGAACACAGATTCATACGTATGCTCATAGCATACATGTTGGGGAGATACTATTCCCAGCGTATTTCAATGAGCATACGCTCCATGTGAGGTTCAATGATTTCAATGGGATACGGACGTATGCCGAGAGCATACACTTGTCCCAACAAAAACGGGGCGGTACTTGACGGCGCTTGAGCAAAGAACTGCATGCCGGGCGCACGATTGACCTGCACCCTGCAGCCCGCTGCGTGGGGTGTGCTGAAAGAAGCGCCGAAGGGCGGCTAGTGCAGAGATCTTCGGGGATGCGAGTCGGGGGAATTTTGCCGGTGAACGAGGCGAGCGGGAGCTGCCGCGGCGATTGAGCGGACAGAGCGAGAGGCCAGGGAGTGTGAGGGCGCTGGAACTTGTACTTCCCATCACAAGCGAGAGGCGTACGGAGACGCGGGGCTTGCGCATCGAATCACAAGCGGCTGGCGAGCAGGTCGCTTCAGCTTGTGCTTTTTTCACAAGCAGACGGACGACACGGGAGGCGAAGGGCCGCGCCACAGCCGGGTGGGATGCGACGCGACCCGAGGAGTGTTCGTATCAGGCGACGATTTTCTGGACGGGGATGCCGAGGGTTTTAGCTTTGTCGACGAGGTTGTCGGTGATGCCCGAACCCGGGAACGCGATCACGCCCTTGGGCAGGAGTGCCAGGAGTTCGTCGTTTCTGCGGAAGGGAGCGGCCCTGCCGTGGGCATCCCAATCGGGCTTGCAGACGACCTGGTGGACGCCGTTCCGCTCCGCCCATCCCGCCGCTATCTTCTCGGCGCCCGGTCCGCCGCCGTGGACGAGGACGACGTCGGCGTACTTGGCCTTGACCTTGTCGAGGTGGCCGATGATTTTCCCCGCATCGTTCGCCTCCTTGCCACCCGCGACGGCGACGAGGGTTCCCTGGGGAAGATGAGCCGTGTTCTCGCGGTCCTTTCTGGCTCGCTGGAAGTCGCGCGCCTCGATGACGGCGGAGGTCAGTTTGCCGGTCTGCGAGACGTGGGAACCTCGCCTCGGCCGCCATACCTCGCCGGTCTCGATGCGGTAGGCTTCTGCTGCCGTGTCCCTGAGCCCCTCGAACGCATCGCGCCTGTCGTTCAGGTTCTGGGCGCGGTCGGTCTTGAGTTCGAGTTCGCGGGAGCGGATCTCGGAGCCGTCCTGCTCGCGCTGGAGTTCACGGACCCCGGGGATGAGTCTGTCGGCGGCGCGGTCGAGTCGCTGCACCTGGGCGTCGAGGGTGTTGACGAATCCCCAGAGGAGGCTCGCCCGCTCGTCTGCCAGCTGCGTGCCGTCGGGTGCTGCCTCGGCGAGCAGCTGGAAGGCTTTAACGACGGCGGCGGTCGCCTCGCCCTCGTCCCACACGGGACGGTTGTCGAACTCGTCCGGCCCGGGCGTGGCGCCGAAGAGGGCGGCCTGCTCGCAGACCATGGCGGTGAAGGATTCGTGCTGGGCATCGTTGTGATCGTTCTCGTACATGGTGCTCTCCTTGTGGTCGTGAGTCGCGGTGGCAGTCATGGTTCACTCCTTTCAGTGATTGGGTTTTTCAGCCGGTTGTCCTCAAGCGAGGGGATGGTTGAATTCGGGAAGAGCGTAGCCACGCTCGTTGCGCCCCACTTCCCTGGGCATCTCGTCGAGATATCTGGCTGCCCACTCGGCGGCGCGGGCGAGGACGTCGCCGTGACACGGAAGGGGCCGGCAGTGGCAGCCGAGCTCGCAGCCCTGGAGGTCGGCGAGTTCGTGGAGGTCCAGTTCCTGGCGCCGGATTTTTTCCCACAGCCAACGCCGGTATTTCTCGATCACGTCGGGGCCGACGCGGAAGGGGTTTCCCCACTTCGTCCTGCGGTCGATCCTTACCAGTAAACCGCTGCCGGGTTCATCGACATAGTCGTTCAGGTTCACCACGGTGGTTTCCATGCCTTTCTCCTTTCCAGAGAGTTAACGGATGCGCTTCTTAGCGCCCCATTTTCAGCACGTAAGGGCATCGGGCGGTGTTGCCGATGCCCGTAGGCGGGCGAATCAAGGGCTCGTCATTTTCCGGGGGGTTCCCGAAAAACACGGTTCATCGTTTTTTGGGGGGTACCGGCAAATGATGGCCGCTTGCGGCCACCCTTTATTCGCCCGGCGTTCGTGCTAAAATGAGGACGCTAAGAGAGAGACACTAGTACCGCCACCGGGACACAAGAGTTTTTGGTGTTTCACGATGAAGGCGAAGCTCATCGGGAAACATCCCTTCATGCTGCGGAAAGGGTCATTTCGGGCCGTTATTCGGCCCGAAATTCCCGCAGCGGGGGGTGGACCGAGCCACTGTCTTGAATACGTGATTATTGCAGGCGCAAGCCGATCTTCCGTGAACATGGTTTACCGTTCACGGAACCGGAGATTTTCCGGGTGCTCCCGGTAGAGGAGAGGGCCGGCAGGGCGGGAAAGGCGCGGGCGTTTCGGTGGTGGACTTCCTCTGGATCCGGAGCAAAACAAAAGGGACCGACGCAACATCGCGCCGGCCCCAGGGTGATCAGAATGGAATCTCCTGCCCGACTACGCCCGCGGTGGCCGTCACGTCGGCCGTCTCGGGGTGCGAGCCGTTGCCATTTCCGTTCATCTTTTCCAGGAACTGCACCCGCCCGCCAGGCGCTACGAGGATCTCGGTGGAGAAGCGATCGGAGTCCTCCTCGTCCTTCTTCCAGCGGCGGGTCTGGAGCTTGCCCGCGACGTAGACCAGGCGGCCCTTCTTCGCATGCCGCTCGAGCATATCCACCAGGCCGGGCTGGAAGGTGACTACCCTGTGCCATTCGGTCTTGTCGACACGCTCGCCGGATTGTTTCTCCACGTAGCCCTCGTCGGTGGCGATGGATAGATTTGCGACGCGTCCCCCGCTCGCGAGATGGTTGATGGTGACGTCTGCGCCGAGACGCCCGATCAGTTCCGCACGGTTCAGTCCGAATGCCATTTTGATACTCCTTCAGGTTGTGGTGTGGAAGATAAAGTCGAGGAGCCGGAATTCCTCTCTCCCCGACCCCCCGGTTCGTCCTAGATGTTGCAGAACTCCACTTCGCCGTCCGCCTCGGCGCGCAGCTTGCGGATCGTGTACGCGTCGAGTCCGAGTTCTGCGAGCAGTTCGTCCGCGGTGGGAACGTCGACGTCGTAGTCGTTCTCGTACATGGCCAGGCCTCCTCTCGGGTTGTCGCCGGCGGCGGGAGCTGGAGACCGTCTCCCTCTCCCTACCGGGCATTTGCCCGGCTCTCCGCTTCGCTCTCACTCTCGGGGGGAGGTCCTCATCCGGCGGGGACCACTCGCGGACTTTGTCGGGACTTGCGCCGGACGCCGGATTCGTGTCGGATGAGGCATGGACGGACGAAGGCGAAAAAGACGCATCGAAAGACTCAAATTCTGGATGCCGGCGCTCCTGTGGCTTCCGGCGGGGATGACAGCGGTCGAGGTACTGCGCACGGGTTCCGCGTACGGGATGAGGACGCCGTCCTCGCTCGTGGAGTTGCCGGCGGCCGCTCCGTTCGGCCTGCCGCTGGCGCTCGTCTGCCGGCGCCTGGGCCGCCTGGGTTATCCGGGTCCCGCTCTTGTGGCGTGGGTCGCGCTCGGCGCCGCCGCAGTAGCGAACCTGCTCGTCCCGCTGCCCGTCGGCGTTCAGGCGATACTGGCCTCTCTTCCGGTATGGGTGGCGGTGTGGCGGCTCACGCCGCGGCCCCGCGGCCCGGGATTCGCCCCGTCGTCACGGCGGCCGGGGAGCCGGAGGTCTCGCGGGCCGTTCCGGTGACGGTCGTCACCCCCCCCTCCCCGGTCGGGTCCGGCCCCCCGCCGTCGGGCGGCAGCACGTGCAGGCGCGCTCACCAGGGAGCCGCGGTGAGTTTCGCCATCACGGAGATATCCTCCACCACCTCGACCTCATCGCGTGAGAGTTTCGCGAAGGCGAGGCACATCGCCACCTCCTCCCAGGAGTCGAGGGGGCCGTGCTCGATCCCCGTGGCCAATTCGACAATGGTGAAGCGCGGCGGATGGACGGGCATGCCCCTGTGCACGCCCGAGGAGTGCCAGGAGCGCGAAGCGCAACGGGCGCACCTTGATGCTCCGTCCGAATCCTGGCCGCAATCAACGCAGATTCCGCGGGTCCTCCTGTCGCGATACCGCGCCCGGCTCGCGGCGTTCTTGCGCGGGCGGCGCTTTGAATCCCTTGCGGCGCACGAAGCGCATGTCGAAGCCTTGCCGATAACGGCGCCTCCGCAACGACCGCATCGCCCGGAGGATCTCCTTTTTTCATAAAGCTTCTTTTCCGCCGCGCGGCGCGCCTGGCGGCAATCCTCACAAACGGCGCCGCCCTCGGCGGGTTTTCGTTCGCCGCAAGTCGTGCAGAGCCCGGCTTCCAACCGCTCGCGCCTGCGCTTCCACGCCCTCTCGCGCGCCATGCGGCGGCGGCTCTCGGGGTCCCTCCCACCGTAAGCGGATCCCTCGATTTTTCGCTCGAGGTATCGGGCGCGTTCAGCGGCCCGGGCTTTTCCGAGGCAGGAGTCGCACAGACTGCGCCCGGGCGCGGGAGAATCCCGGCCACACTTCGGGCATAACCCTTGTTCCCGGCGCGATTCGGCCCTCCGCCTGTGGCGTTCGCGATCGAACTTGCGCCTCTTCTCCAGGTCCTTGTGAGGCATACCTTCCTCCATTTGTCGTTTTCAGACGGACGGCGGCGAGCCGGCGAGACGTCTCGCGGACTCATCACCGGCACAGCATCTTTCCCCAGACGAGGTGCTCGCCCCACAGCTGCAGGCCGCTTTCGGGAATCCGTAACCCCTTGCAGACGATGAGCTCGTCCCGCGCAGGCCGCATCTGGCGGACGGCTCTGCGCGAGGCGGTCGCGCGCTTGCTCCTGCGACCGCCGCTCTCCCCGGCGGGCAGGGGCCTGAGCTCGCCCCCGTCCGAGGATTTATAGCGCCTGACCTCGTATCGCTCATCCGCCAGGCCCTGGCCTGAGAGATGGGTGAGGAAGGTGTTCGCTTCCGGTTTTGGTTTCCGCATCGCGCGCCTCCTTGCAAAGGGTGGATGATGGCGGCGGAAGCGGGTCTCTCCTGGACCCCTTCCGCCGCCCCCTCCCGGCCAGGCTCCGCCTCTTCGGGGTGCGGGGCGCGGGCCGTGCGAGGTGCGCGATGAGCGGCCGCCCGGGCCCGGGTGGGGCGCCCTGCGGGAGAACCGCTCGCCTCGAGATACGCGGGGCCGGGTTTCCAGGGCGCGTCGAACACCACCAACGGCGAGGTCTCCAACAGGGCTTCCGGACCCGGCCGCATGCCTCGCCCTGTCGCTTGCCCTCATCCCTCCCACATCCCGGAATGCAAAAAATTGGGTAACAAAACGCATGCATACACGACAATAATATCAACTCGGGCAATATGGATTCTTGAAAAAAATATACGCCTTTGGTAGAATGGAACATGCATTCATCGTGTGAATCTGAATTGTCCGGGGAAGCGGCGAGCCGGGACAGGCGGGCGTATCGCCCCCCTGTCCGTCCGGCCGCCGGAAAGAAAGGGGAGCAACGAGAATGAGAAAGCTCATGGAGATGGCCTGCAGAGTCTTGCACCCGGTGAGGGAATCGGCTACAGTCCGTCAACCGTCAACCGTCAACCGTCAACCGTCAACCGTCAACCGTCAACCGTCAACCGTCAACCGTCAACCGTCAACCGTCAACCGTCAACCGTCAACCGTCAACCGTCAACCGTCAACCGTCAACGAGAAGAGGGCGGCATGAGCGGCCGGCGCGAGGTAGGCGCGCGCGGACCGGCTCCCTCCACATCCGCAGACTCCCCGCACAGGCCTGACCCCCCCCCCCGAGCCCCCCCGCCCGGCCCCGCCCCCCCCCCCGGCCCCCCCCCCCCCCGCCTCTTCGGTTTCCTCACCGTTCTCGCGCTGCTGCTCGGTGCGCTCTCGCCGTGGGCCGCCGCGCCCGCCGGGGCGCAGACCGTCACCCTTGTGACCAATTTCGGCCAGCAGAAGGAATCGACACCGTATGAAATGGCTGGAAGGGGCTTCGCCCAGGGTTTCACGACGGGAAGCGTCTACCCCTACTTCCTGTCAAGCATCGACGTGGTAGTGCGTACTTCCACGACCGCCGAGGAACGCGCGAACCTGCGGGCGGAGTTGTGGTCGGCGTCGGGCAACCTGCCGGGCGCCAAGCTCGCGGACCTGACGGTCCCGGCCGACGCCGGAGCGGACCTGGGGACATACCGGGATCCTACGTATAGGAGGCAAACGAATACCCATTCGGCGTCGCAACACGGCCGGTTCGTGTCATTCGGGGCGCCGGCAAACACCAGGCTGGAGCCGAACACCACCTATTTCCTGTTCGTGCGCGGCCGCGCCGACCTAAATCTCGGATGGGATTCCACGCGGCGCCGCGGGGTGGTGGACAAATATCGCAGCCAACCCGGCTGGAGCATCGCGAACTCCATAGCTCAGGAGAGTAGTTCACTCAACTTTGTCTTGCCTGGCCTCAGATCCCTCCAGATCAAAGTCACGGGCAGGTCCGCTGCGACCGCCGCGGTCTCGCTCTCGACCTCGCCGTCGCAGGTGTGGGAGGGCGGGAAAGTGCGCGTGGATGCGACGCTGTCGCGCGCGCTGCCGCACGCTGTGAACATTCCGATCGCGGTGACGCCGTGCCCGTCGGGGAGCTGGTGCGCCCGTTTCGCGAACCGGTCCATCCGTATCCCCGCCGGGTTCACGTTTGGCAACCTCCGGGTTCCCGTCCCGGGTCAGAGCAATCGGTTCAGCGGGCTCCAGACGGTCCGGGACACGAACGCCGACAACGAGGAGATCACGGTTGCGCTGCGGAGCAACCTGCCGGCCGGCGTGACGGCGGGCCGCACGGCCTCGCGGACGGTCAGGATCCTGGACATGGACGGCTACGCCATGACGCTCACCGCCGACCGGCAGCCGTCCGAGAAGGGTGAGGACGTGACCGTGACGGTGGACCTGGGCCGGCCGGCGCCGGACGGGTTCTTCGTGGTGATCGAGGGCCTTCGCGCCGGCACGGCGTCGTACGGCATCGATTCGAAAGCGAAGGAGCCGAAACAGGCGGATGTAAGGATTGACATAGACTGGACGATGCTCGGGCGCGTCCAGTCGGCAGGCGGGAGGCTCCAGACGTTCTTGAGGGACTGGAACGGGGCGCGGACGAAGACGGTGAAGCTGCGGATCATCGACGATCCCTGGGTGGACCCGAACGAGACCATCGTGCTGCGCGCCACCGGGGCGGCGCCGGGGCTGCCCTTCGCGCAGGGGGGGGCCTTCGGCGGGGGGACCTTCGGCCCGGCTTTGCCCGCGTTGAGTTCGAACGCGCTGACGCTCACCATCGCCGACGACGAGAGCGGCGAGAGCGGCGCCGATGCGCCGCTGGAGGTGGGGATCCTGGACACCGTGACGCACGAGACGGATGCCACCAACACTGCGCGCGTGAGGGTGTGGCTCAGCCGCCCGGCGACGCAAGCGGTGTCGGTGGACTATGTGACGGCGGACGGCACGGCGCGCTCGGACGGCACGCTGGCAGCGGGGACGCTCGACTACGCGCCGAACTCCGGCAAGTTGACCTTCGCGCCGGGCGAGACGCGCAAGGAGATTGCCGTGGTGGTGTTCAACGATACCGTGGAGGACAGCGGGGAGACGTTCGAGGTCGTGCTGTCGAACCCGACGCCGGCCGGCGTCCGCCTGGCCGACGCCCGGGCGACGGTGACCATCCGCAACAGCGAGGCGGATCTCGACGGGCTGACGGTGCGGGGCGCTTCGGGCGCCGGCGGGCCGTATGCGAATCTGGACATCGGCGCGTTCGCGCCAGAGACGACGGACTATGCGGTGACGGTGCCGTACGGGACGACGCACGCGCTGATGCGGGCGATGACGGACGACCGGTTCCTGGGGCTCAAGACGGGCGCCGGTTCGGAGCTGACGGTGGTGAACCGGGGCACGTGGGGACCGGCGGTAGCGCTTGAGGTGGGCGACAACACCCTGGTCATGGTGGCGTCGGCGCGCTCGGGCGATCAGAGGACCTACCGTGTGACGGTGACGCGCGAGGCGCGGGCGCTGTCCTCGAACGCGGACCTGTCCGGGCTGTCGGTGGAGGCCGGCGCGGACGGCAGCTTTGCGGCGCTGGACATCGGCGCGTTCGCGCACGCAACCACGAGCTACGCGGTCAGCGTGCCCTACGGGACGACGCACGCGCGCCTGACGGCGACGGCGGCGCACGCGAAGGCGGCGCTGAAGGCGGGCGCGGCCGGGAGCCTCGCGGCGGTGTCGAGCGGCTCTGCGGGCGCCGGGGTGGCGCTGTCGGTGGGCGCGAACGCGCTTGCCGTACAGGTCATTGCCGAGGACGGCACGGTGAAGACCTACCGGGTGACGGTAACGCGCGCGGCGGCGCAGCAGGAGAGCGAGCCGGAACCGCAGGAGGTGGTCCAGCAGGAGGAAGAGTCGGCGCAGCAGCAACAGCAAAGGCTGGACCCGCTGACGGCGACGCTGGAGAACGTTCCCCCGGAACATGACGGCGGGGCGGCGTTCGCCATAGACCTGCGCTTCAGCGAGGCGCCGGGCGGGGTTGCGCCCTCGGCGGCCTCGTTCCGCGTGGAGGCGGGCGGCGTGGCCGGGGTCGAGCGCGTGTCGGCGGATCTCTGGCGGGTCCGGGTGCAGCCGAAGAACTGGAAGGACGTGACGGTGACGCTCAGCACCCCGGTGGACTGCGCCGAGGCGGGCGCGGTGTGCGCGTCAGGCTCGCGTGCGCTGTCGAACACGCTCACGGCCACCGTCGGCGGCCCGGTGCGGGTCCGGGTCGAGGGCGCGCGGCAGTCCGGGGAGGCGCGGGCGCGCGAGGGCAAGGACGAGGCCCTCGAGTTCGCGGTGACGCTCAACCGCGCGGCGGCGCGCGAGGTCTCGGTGGACTACGCGACCGCGGACGACACGGCGACGGCGGGTGCGGACTACACGGCGGTCTCCGGCACGCTGGTGTTCGCTGCGGGCGAGACGGCGAAGACGGTCTCGGTTCCGGTGCTCGACGACGCGGTGGACGAGGGCAAGGAGAGGCTCTATCTCCATCTCTCGAACCCGCGGGGGGCGTATCTGCGGAGCATCCACCGCCGGGCGCGGGGGATCATCCACAACGACGACCCGCTGCAGCGGGCGTGGCTGGCGCGTTTCGGCCGCACGGCGGCGGGTCACGTGAGCGAAGCGATAGGCGGCCGCCTCCGCGGCGAGCCGGGCAGGCGCGTGGTCCTGGGCGGACAG
>MPNJ01000004.1 GCA_002238965.1 Nitrospinae bacterium bin107
GATCTCACGGCCCCAGTGGTGCGCCCCCGCGCACGCCTCCATCGCCACCACGCAGCGCGGCTGTTTGGCCAGGAAGTTCAGCAGACCCGCCCGACCGAGCTTCCTGCGGAACGCGACCGAACCGTCCACGCGCGCCCCGTGGAGTTGAAAACTGTTTTTCGCCAAGTCGATGCCGATGATGTAGACTCCTTCCATGGATGCCTCCTTCCGGGCGGTGTGTGACGTTGCCTCGCCACATTCTAAACTGCCGGAAGGGGGCGTCCACCCCATCGACCCTGCCTTTTCGCCTTCATAATGCGGGTCGCATAATATGTCGGACATATATGTCCGACCTACAACAGGAGCAGTAATAACGCCGGAATGACGAACAAAACCTAATTCGTCGTGGGTCACGAGAAGAGAACGCCGCTATCTGTAGGAAAAGTCGCGACCTGTCCCTACAACAATCGAAACTCTCTCGCACTAGACTTTTTCAACAACCCCCTTGAGGGGGAGTGGTTGTTGAGCGCTTTGCAAAGGGAGGTAGTTCTTCCTCCCTCTCCGGTCGGCACAAACGTGAGCGAAGAGCGAGTGTTTGCAGCATTCCCCTCGGGATGTCCGACCCCTCGGGACGCCGGAGTGATTTGCGAAATCGGAGCGTTGCCTTGGTTGTCGAAACGGGAATGGATTATCAGGCGTCTACCGCGCAGCGGAAACCGATGTTGAAATTCTTATACCAGGGCTCGAAACCTTCTCTGGCCGAACACCTGAGACTGTCCTCTATGTAATCCCACCCACAGCCCCGGGCGACCTTGGCGGTCCAGGCGTACCCTGCCCTGCGCGGGAGCCAGCCCTCGGTGTTCCCGAAGCGAATCTTGTAGCTGTCCTCGTCTCGCAGCAGGATTTCGTAGCGCTCGCCGCGTTTTACTTCGCCCAGGCTCAGGTTTCCCCCGCCCGGCACGGCGAACACGGGCACTTTCGCCATCGCCACCTCGAACGTAGGTTTTTCGAGTCCTTTCGGATTCTCCGCCGGACCCGTCTGGTAATAGAACCCGTCAAACCAGTCCGCCACCCATTCGAAAACGTTCCCGGCCATCTGCACGCAATTGTAAGGGGATGCGCTTTCCTCGAAATCGCTCACATTGCTGGGGCGGCTAATATCCATCTCCGTGCTCGCATAGACGGCTCGCGCGTGAGAGGGTTCCTCCTCCCCCCATGGATACTTCCGGCCATCCGTCCCGCGGGCAGCCTTCTCCCACTCCGCCTCGGTCGGCAGGCGCTTGCCCACCCATTTGGCGTAGGCGTTCGCTTCCTCCCAGCTGATGCTGACGATGGGCTGCTCCGGCCCCACGAAATCATCCCTCGTGAATGAGGGAGGCGGGGGAAACGCCTCGGTCTCCTCCAGGAAGGCGCGGTATTGCGCGTTCGTCACGCAGTATTTGTCGATCCAGAAAGCATCGAGCGTGACTTCGCGCTGGGGGCGCTCATCCGCGTTTCCGGTCTCGGAACCCATCAGGAAGGACCCGGCGGACACGTACACCATCGCGGCTTCGTCCTTTCCTCTTTTCGTTTCCGTCACTTCATTCATCTTCGTCTCTTTGGATTCATACGCTCAGGCATGAGCGAAAAAGAGCGGGGCCCCGAAAGGCCCCGCCATGAACTTGCTGAATCTCTGCTCCCTGAATCCCTACTTCTTGCTCGGGTCGTTCACCTTGAAGGGGATCACGCCGGGCACCATCCAGTCGTCCCACATCTTGTCCACTTCGCTCTGGAAGTATTCGTAGTCTTCCTCTACGAAGTGGTGGAAGCGGCCCTGCGTCTCCAGATATTCGCGCACCGGCTTGCGGGAACGCTTGCCGTACACCTGGCGGGCGGAAATGCCCGTGTAGGTCAGGGCTGCATCCGTCATCTCCCATAGCGGGAAGAGACCCGTTTCAACGGCCAGCTCGCCCAGCTTGTGGGAGTAGAACGGGTCGTAGTCCCAGCCCTTCGGGCACGGGTCGAGCGTATGCACGAACGCCGGCCCTTTCACGGCCAGCGCCTTGCGCACCTTGTCGATCAGGTCCGCAGGATAGGAAGCGTCCGCCGTGGCCACGTAGTTGCAGCGCGTATGGCCAACCGCGTACATCGCGGCGATGTTCTTCTTCCAGCAATCGTGCATGATGCGGAACTTCTTGCCCGGAGGCGTGAACGTCGTGTTCGCGCCCCAGGGGGATGCGCCCGAAATCTGGATGTCGGTGTTCGCGTACGACTCGTTGTCGTAGCAGATGATCGCCAGGTTGTACTTCGCGTGCATGAGCGCCGCCGATATGGACGAGACGCCCATGTCGATGCCGCCGCCGTCTCCGCAGAAGGCGATGACGTTAATCGGCTCTTCCTTCATCTTGCCCTTGCGCATTAGCGCGCGCAGCGCCGCCGCCGTCCCCGTGGCCGCAGACCCCGAAGATCCGAGCTGCGTGTGCATCCACGGCACCACCCAGGGGGTGCTGTAGTAGGTAGTGTTGGCCACGTACATGCAGCCCGTGCTGCCCAGAATGATGGAGCGAGGACCGGCCGCCTTGGCCATGAGGCGCATGATGAGGGCGCTCTCACAGCCCTGGCACGTCCTGTGCCCGCTGGTGAAATACTCTTCCACCGCTTTCTCGGGAATGGCGTTCACCTTCCCCATCAAGGGAAGTTCCTGTGTTCCGATGTTGTATTCTGAGGTTTCTGCCATGATTATCCCCTCACGCCGATCCAGTCGACTTCGTTGTCGGCCGCATCGTTCTGACCCATGGAAATGACCTTGTCGGCCATCTGTTTGACGTCTTCGAGCAGCACCTCACGGCCCCCGAGGCCGCAGACGAATCCTTTCAGGTGAGGCACCTTGTCCGCCCCGTACATGGCGGCTTTAATTTCATTATACACGATACCACCGTGATAGGGTGAACCAAAGGAATAGTCCCGGTCGATGACGCCCACCGCCTTGAAGCGCGAGAGCGATTCGCGCAACTCTTCCGTCGGGAAGGGGCGGAACCATTTCAGGCGAACCATACCGACTTTCTTGCCTTCCTTGCGCATTTCGCGAATGGCGACTTTCACTGGCAGACTCAGTGTTCCTACGCCGCACAGCACGACGTCGGCATCCTCGGTCATATACTCATCGAGGAAGGGGTTCGTGTTTGTACCGAAAATTTTACTGAAATCTGCGTGGGCTTCCTTGAGCACGGTGTAGGAGTTTTTCGCCGCCTCGCTGCTTTGGCGTCTCACTTCCATGAGCCAGTCCTCGTTGGCTTGTGGCGCGATGGTGATGGGGTTGTCCGGATGAAGCAGCAGGTCTCCCCTGTCGTAGGGAGGCAGGAACGCGTTGACTTCATCCTGGCCCGGCAGCCGCACCGTCGCCTGGCTGTGCGTCAGGAACGCGCCGTCCATCGCGATGGCGCACGGCAGATAGACTCTCGGGTCCTCGGCGACGCGATACGCCAGAAGACCGAGTTCGATGACTTCCTGCGCCGTGTCCGGGAAATTGATCATCCAGCCCAGATCGCGCACGAGCATGGCGTCGTTGTGTTCGGTGCCGAATGCGCCGGGGTCATCGAGTGCGCGGCAGCCGACAAGGGCCACCATGGGCAGCCTGAGCCCCGCCGTAACGGCGAGCGGCTCCATCGCATAGAGCCAGCCCACGCCGCTCGAACCGGTGAACACGCGCGCGCCGCAGGCCGAGGCGTGTTTGACGATCTCGAACTGGCCGTGTTCGCTTTCCGCCGGAATATAGTCGGCGTCGAAATCGCCCTCTGCGATGAACTTGGAAACGTACTGCATCACGGTGTCATACGGCCGAATCGGATACGCCGTGATGACATCCACGTCGGCGAGGCGGCAGATATGCGCCATGACCTCGCTCCCGGTGAGGAGATGAACTCCCGCACCTTGTTGTTGTTCGGTTGCTGTCGCCATCTTTTAGCTCCTGTTAAAGATCTTTTAGAGGTTTGATTTTCGCCGTTTCGGGATTGTGACCTGTTTCGAGGCCTATGCCCGAGAATGCTCCCGCAAGGCCGGTGATCGGATGACGACCGTCTATCTTGCCGGTGGTGATTTTCTCGTCCATGTACTTGTCGTAATCTTCCTTGTTCTCCTGCCACATCTGCCACTGGCTGTCGCGCTCATCAAAAACGACCTCGTTCACCATCGTGATGCAGTCCTTGACGGGGCAGATGGCCTCGCACACGCCGCAGCCGCAGCAGGCCTCCATGTTGGCATCAAAGAAGCCGTCCGGCGTGACGTCGAAACAGGTGTCCGGGCATGCAACCCAGCACAGCGTGCACTTCGTGCATTTTTCGAACGAGACGACCGGACGCATGGTGCGGGTCGACCACTTCTTGAAGTAGGGGTTTCGCCCCGGCTCGTAGCCGCCCTCGCCGCCTCGGAAGCCCTCGTGGCCGCCCACGCCGTCGATGACGACGCCCTGGCGCATTTCGTGCCATTTGAGGAGTTCGAACGTGAAGGGAACTTCATCGTTGCCCTGGCCCGGCTCTATCTCGACCGGACGCAGGTCTTCATAAACTTCTCTCGCGGCTTCGACGTGCGTTTCAGAACCGATGTTCTCGCGGATGGCCGATTCCAGAGAGGCTATCGAACACATGGTGGGCTCGGCCTTGAGCGCCGCGGCCAGACAGCGCGCGTCGGTGCCGTCGTCCTTGTAGACCCAAAGACCCGCAAAACTCGCCTCACCGGGGATGATGGCGAGTTTGTAGGGCGTTTCTCTGCGGTGGATGTGCTGGACGAGATCGTCTTCTTTCTGGTTGGACGTGACGATAAGCGTGCCGCCGGGCTTGGTGACGGCGTTGATGGGCTGAAGCCCGTACCATGCCCACGATTCCACACCCTTGCACAGCGTGTCGTCCACGCAGATGGAGATGTCCACCTGTTTGGGCTCGTATTGCGCCGCCACGGTCTCGAGCTCTTCCTCGTTGTCCGCGATGTAGCCGAACTGCTTGGCCGGAATCCCGTTGCGCTCTGGCGAATCGCTGTAGCGCCCGAAGGAGATGCCCGGCTTCCCTTCTTTCACGGCCGCGAGAATCAACGTCCGCGAAATTTTCACCGCAAGGCTTTTCTGAAATATTCCTCTGTAAATCACTTCAAACGATATGACACTCACATTCGGTACCCCCCACTTTGGAGTTGAAGAAGCTGACTTTTTAACCTAAAGGCGGTATTTCCTCAAATTCGGTTCACAAGAATTCCATTTTCCCCGATATTCCGGTTTCACCTGGATACGACCTCGCTGCCTTTAATATCGACTAGGTGGCTGATCATGCCCGCCACGGCCTTGTTCTGGTCTTTGTTGCTGACGGCATCGAGTATCTTCTGGTGCGCTTCCCACGAGCGGAAGCGAGCGCTTTCGTCACGACCGAGCGAGCGTTCGCGCATCTCGCTCAGAGAATTGAGCAGGCTGCTGAGCAGATGGTGAAGGAATTGATTCTTGGCGGCCTCTGCGAGTCCCAGGTGGAACTGGGTATCTTCTTCGAGGCCCAGGCCGCCGCCTTCTACTGCGCCATGCTGTCTGCGGAGCGAGTCCTCGAGTTCCTCGAGTTCCGCGGGCGTTGCACGCTCGGCGGCTAGGGCGGCGATTTGAGGCTCAAGAACCATGCGCGCCTCGAAAAGATGGTTGATGCCGCTTTCCGCATCGGAGGTGACTTTTGCGGAAATCACATGAACCATGGATTCCGGATGCGCCGTGACGAACGTGCCCTCCCCTTGCCTCGTCTCCACCAGCCTGGCGGATTCAAGAGAGCGCGTTGCTTCGCGGACGGAATTACGCCCCACGCCGAATTGCTCGCACAACTCGCGCTCCGACGGTAGTTTCTCGCCCGGCTTGATCTCGCCTTCCAGGATCAAGGAAGTGAGCTGTGCGACGATTGCCTCGTAGACGCGCGTCTTCTTTACCGTCTGCAGTCTGTCGCTGATGGCCACAGCAGGTTCTCCGGATTCGGTTTTCTTCAGATCGACTGCTACCCCAGTTCCAACTTTGATAGTTGTAGGATTGTCCTACCAGTGAGATTACGTCTGTTGTTTCTGGGAGTCAACAGCAAATAAGGAAAAATACGTCATTTGGGAATAAAAATACATGAAAATCGAAAGATTTGGGGTTTATTTTCATTTTTTTTATTGGAATTCAGGATTCAGTCATATTGTTTTGGCATATTTATTGAATCGAATGGTTCACCTCTGTCACAGGGCCGCAAAAAACACATCTGCACTGAAAAGCCCGTCTCCGTGAAAGGGTTGCGTGTGGCTGTTCCTCACCTATGCCTGCTCTTGTCAAAATGCTAGGATTGTTCATCTCGGTTTCGAATGATTTGATTGCCATGAAAGACACTAAACCTTGAAGAAATGGCAACTCCTTGCCCTGCTCACTACCGGTCACGCCTGTGAACACTGGTTCCAGGGTGTTCTGGGCCCCGTACTCCCTTACTTGACGGCGGATCTGGGCCTCACGCTCACCCAGGTAGGACTTCTCTTTACGGGCAGAGCGGTGATGAGCGCTTTCAGCAGCGTGGGGACGGGCTACATCATCGACTCCTACGGCGGGGGGAAATGGCTGCTGGTCGGCTGCATGGCTTCGGCCGCGCTGTTCTACGGCGGGGCGGGATTCGCGACGGGGTTCATCACGCTGGCCCCCATCATCTGGCTGAGCGGCCTGGCCACGCATACATGGCATCCTCCCTCCATGGGTCTGCTGGGCATGCGCTTCGATAACCGCAAGGGATTCGCTCTGGGCGTACACGGCACGGGCGCAAACCTGGGGCAGACCCTGGCGCCCATTATCGCGGGCTATCTGCTCCTCGTCATGACCTGGCGGGGCGTCCTGCTGGCGAACACGATTCCTCTTTTCCTCACCGCGATTCTCTTGTGGGTTTTCCTGGAACCTTTCCAGATTAGCGGAAAACAAAAGCCCGGCTCCTCGGTCACCACCGGTAATTTCGTGGATGCGCTCATTAAAAATCCGGGGATGATGGGAGCTTGCGTCTTCTCGGGCGTGCGGACGCTGGCGCACAATGTGGTCTCGATTTTTCTGGCCATACTGCTGGTGAGAAAATACGGCGTGGGGCCGAGCACCCTGGGCCTTGCGCTCGGCGTGTATTCGGCGGCTTCCATATTTCCCGAAACGATCGTCGGCTATCTTTCCGACAGGATTTCCCGAAAATTGATCCTCTTCATCGGGATCACCGGCGGCGGAATCGCGCTGTTCCTGATTCCCCACGCGGGCACGGGAGTTTTCCTCTACGTCTGCGTCGCGTCGGTCGGCGTTTTTCTCATCTCCATGCGCTCGGCGATTTTCGCATACGGCTTCGAGATCAGCCCGCCTCAACTGGCTGGAAGCGTCGTCGGCGTTATTTTCACGGCGAACCAGATTTTTGTTGGCCTTGGCTTGTTTTTTCTGGGTATACTGGCGGACGCATACGGGTTGGAATTCGTTTTTGGAGCAATCGGCATCGCGTGTCTGGGAAGTCTGGTCGCTTTCTCATGGCTGCCCAGAACGGAGGAGAATTCGGCCCTTCACCAGACGGCGGCGAATCCGGGAGATCCTATGCGCTAGTCCTTCATGGGTTTTGCGGGGGGATGTCATATGAGCGTTCGGATTGAAGAGCACCCGGGATTTTCCCATATCGAAAAACTCTTGCCCGGAGGAGCCCCTACACCCGCGGCGAAAGACCTTCTCGCTTTGATCGGCGTCAGCGATCAGGTAGGCGTGACCAGAAATCTCCAGTCCCTGGCCTTGCACCCCGCGTTTCCGCGCAACAATTCCGAGTTTCTGCTCCAGTTGCTCTCTTCCCTGCGCGATACGTTCGACCCGGAGCGCGCTCTGAGCAACTTCGAGCGTATTCTGGGCACCCGCGAGAAGCCGGACCTGCTCTTGAGAGCCCTCACCCACTCGGATGAGCGCAGGGCGGAGTTCTTCGCCCTCGCGGGCGGGAGCCAGTTTTTGATCGAAACGATTTTGCGGCATCCGAATTTTCTCGACTGGCTCCTGCGGCCCAGCACGTTGAGAGCCACCCGCACGAAAGAAAAAATGGTTTCCGAACTATGGAAATGGGTGCGGGAGAATCGGGATGCGCCCAATGGACCGGAAAACGCGATGCGTCGGTTCCGCCAACGCGAATACCTGAGAATCGCTGTACTCGATTTGATGCGGCAGGCGTCTCTCATGGAAATCACCTCCAACCTTTCTTACCTTGCGGACGCCTGTCTGGAGGCAGCGGTCCGTATCGCCAGGGCCGAACTCGAACTCAAATACGGGAAGCCCCGCCACAAGGGCGCGGACGGCAGGTGGCGCAGTACCGAATTCAGCGTTATCGGAATGGGCAAGCTCGGCGGACTGGAACTCAATTTCAGTTCTGACATCGATCTCATCTTCGTGTATTCATCGGACGAGGGAGAGACGACCGGCGTGAAAGACGCGATTACAGGCCGAACGAAGAGAATCATCTCCAACCATGAGTTTTTCGCCCATTTGTCCAGGCGCCTCATCTCCCTGATGGCGACGAATACCGAAGAGGGTCATGTGTTCCGGATCGACACGCGCCTCAGGCCAGAAGGTTCGCAAGGCGCATTGGCCTATTCGCTGAGAAGCTGCGAGGTCTACTACGAATCCTGGGGCGAGACGTGGGAGAGACAGGCCCTTATCAAATCCCGGCACTGCGCGGGTTCCGCCGCCTTGAGCAGTGACTTCATGGAAATGATACGCCCATTCGTGTACCGCCGGACGATGGACATCAGCGTGCTCGAGGAGATCGGCCGCATCAAGGGCCGCATCAACGAAAACCTGAAAGGCGCGGATGCCGCGACGCGAAACGTGAAGCTTGGCGAAGGCGGCATTCGAGAGATTGAATTCATCACCCAGGCTTTGCAACTCATCTACGGCGGCCGGGAAACGCTTCTCCAGAACCCGAGCACGCTGGAGGGCCTCTCCATCATCGAGGCGCTCGGCCTTCTGCCCGCCCACGATTGCGACCAACTCTCGAACGCATACGTGTTTCTGAGAGACGTCGAGCACCGCGTACAAGTCACGCACGGACTCCAGACACATGAGGTCCCGGCGGATGAGAAGAGTCTGAACGTGCTGGCGCGCAAGATGGACTGTGAGGGAAGCGCTGAACTGAAAAACCGCCTGGCGTATCACCAGAACAACGTATCCAGGATTTTTGAAAACATGTTCCGAAGCGAAAACGGGGACGAAGAAACGGAATCGGCGAGCGGCCCGCCCACCCCGGCGCTTACCTTGGAGGACTCGCTATCCGCCGAGGATCTGGCTTCGTACAGCTTCGTCGACCCGGAAGGCGTGAGCACGCACCTCAAACTCCTGAGAAACGGCGCATCGCTCGAGCACGTCAGCGCCAAGGCGAAACGGATATTCGATGAACTCCTCCCCCGCCTGCTTTTTCAAACGCTGGACCTCCCTGAGCCGGACAGGGCCATTGCGCACCTCAACAAATTCGTTGAGCGAGGCGGCGGCCGCGAATCCATCCTGGGGTTCATGGCCGAGCAGGAAGAATCGCTGGAGATCATCCTCAAGCTTTTTGCTTCGAGCAATTATCTGGCCGAGGTGCTGATCGAACAGCCTGGACTCCTCGAAACGCTCTTCCAGAGGGAAACCCTCTCCGAGCCGCGTTCCGGGGTCATGCTCGGCGGGGAAATGAAAAAAATAACAGACGCGCAAGTCTCGACGGAAGAAAAATTCAATCGCCTGCACCTGCTCAAAAAAAGCGAGGAGCTCGCGATAGGCATCAGAAGCATTCTCGGGGCTGCGGACATACTCGAAACCCTCTCCTCCCTCTCCCTCCTCGCGGAAACTACCTTGAGAAGCGGCTACGAGATAGCTCGCGAGAGAATGCTGAAGCTCTACGGCGCCCCGATGGAGGAGGAGACAGGAGCGGAAGCCCGGTTCGCCATCATCGGACTCGGCAAAATGGGAAGCATGGAGATGAACTACGGATCGGATCTGGATCTGATTTTCGTCTACAGCGCCGCCGGGAATACGAGCGGCAAATTCGACGGCAAACCCGCCGAATACCGACCCGTCTCGAACCATGAATTCTATATCAAGGTCGCTACGTTCCTGCGCGACGGCCTCGCAGCCTCGGCTACTCGGGATCGGACATATGAAATGGATTTGCGCCTTCGGCCCGAAGGAGAGAAAGGCGCTTTGGCCGCGCCGCTGGATGTATTTATAGATTACTTTAACAATCGGGCTGAAACATGGGAAAGACAAGCTCTTACAAGATCAAAGCACGTCGCGGGCTGCGAAGCGTTCGGTGCGCAATTCATGACGCATGTCAATGAATTCGTGTATGAGCGCGAAGCGCCCGCTGACCTCATCGAACAGGTGCGTCACATGCGCGGACGCATCGAGAACGAGCTTTCCCGTGAGGATGAAGGAATCGCCGACATAAAGCTCGGGCGCGGGGGGATCATCGACATCGAGTTCCTGACGCAGTATCTTCTGATTCAAAATGGCGGAGCGCATCCGGAAATCCGGGTTCCGAACACCTACCTCGCATTGCAGGCCTTGAAGGAGGCGGGTTTGCTTTCGGACGAGGACGCCGACGCGCTGCTCGCTGGGTACCGCTTCTTGCGACTCGTCGAGAACCGTCTCCGTATCGGGAACGCGCAGTCGATTAATATCTTCTTGAAAACGAGACACGCCATGAACATGCTGGCGCGGCGGATGAGTTTCGTGGATGATATAGACGGAAGCGCCAACGCCAAGCTGCTGGCCCAATTCGAGAAAAATACAGAAGACGTAAGAGCAGTGTACGAGAAAATCGTAGTTGCGGACACGTGATGCCCGGCGGGAGTCCCAGGCCGGACGTCCCCGCACAATCCATTTCGCACAATCCAGGCCAGAGGGTTCGAAATGCCAATCAATCCTGTTCGATTTCGCCAGTCCATGGAGGAGATGGCCCGGGTTGGAGCGACGAAAGGTGGCGGTGTGAACCGTCTCACACTCACCGACGCCGACAAGGAAGCCAGGGATTTATTCGCCCTCTGGGCGGGCGACGCCGATCTCGATCTGCGGATTGACGAGATGGGAAACATGTTCGCCAGGCGCTCCGGCCGGGAAGACGACGCCCCGCCCGCCATGGCGGGCAGCCACCTGGACTCTGTGCCCAATGGAGGCCGCTTCGATGGCTCATTGGGCGTGCTGGCCGCTCTGGAAGCCGTCCGGACGCTCAACGATGAGTCCATAGTCACGAGACGCCCGATAGAGATCGTGAACTGGACGAACGAAGAAGGCCCCCGCTTTCCGCCATCCATGGTCGGAAGCGGCGTGTTCGCAGGCGCGATACCCCTCGAGGCCGCCTATGAGACGAGAGACTCCGAGGGCGCGAGATTCCTGGATGAACTCGAGCGAATCGGCTACAGAGGAGATGCGCCCTGCACTCCCCGCCCCATCGGGTCGTATCTCGAACTGCACATCGAGCAAGGCCCTGTTCTCGTGAATGAGGGAGTTCAGGTAGGGATCGTGGAGGGGATTTTCGGCCTCACCTGGCTCCGGGTCACCATGAAAGGAGAGCGCGACCACGCCGGCCCCACGCCCATGCACTTGCGGCGCGACGCCCTGGTGGGCGCCGCGCGCACAATAGCGGCCATTCGGGAAATTCCCGAGAAACTGCATCCCGAATTCGTCGCCACGGTGGGCGAACTCTCCCTCTCGCCAGGCGCCATTAACGTCATACCCGATGAGGTGACGTTCTCGGTCGATTTCAGGCACAGCGAACCGGAACTGATGAATGAAGCACGGAATCTCGTCGAGGAGGCTGTGCACCGCGAAGCAGAAAGGGAAAACCTCGAAGTCGAGATTCAGGACGTCGGCTCCTCCACCCCCACCGCGTTCGACGCCGGGGTCGCGCAGGCCGTCAGAAGCGCTTGCGAGGAGTCGGGCTATAGCCATCGCTCGATGTGGAGCGCCGCCGGCCATGACGCCCGCTATGCGGCCGACTTGGGGCCCGCGGCCATGATATTCGTACCCTGCGTCGCCGGGAAAAGCCATTCCGAAGAAGAGGACATGGACTGGGAGGACGGCTGCCGGGGATGCGACGTCCTGGCGCGCGCATTGGTGAAAATGGCGGATTCTTGAGCGGAATACTATCCACACAGCAAGGATGAGGGGAAACGAATGCCTAGGGTGAAATGGGAAAACGGGGCGCGATGCGCCGTGTGTCTGACTTTCGACGTGGACGGCGAGACGGTCTGGATGGGCCGTGATCCCTCGCTGGGGGGGCGTCCTATCCACAATTCCATGGGCGCCTATGGTCCCAAGGTGGGGATACCGCGGATACTCAGGCTCCTCAAGAAATACAGCCTGCCCGGCGCGTTCTACATCCCGAGCTGGACGGTGGAGAAATGGCCGAAAATGACGGAATCCATCGTGAAGGCGGGGCACGAAATCGGCCACCATGGCCATATTCACGAAAAACCCTACCAGATGTGCGACGCCGAGCGAGAAGAAGAACTGCTCGTACGCGCACTAGGGATACTCAAGCGCGATACAGGGCAGGAGATCCTCGGCTCACGCACCCCCTCGGCGGACCCGAGCGTCCACACGATGGGACTCTTGAAAAAGCACGGGCTTCTGTACCATTCGAACATGATGGATGACGACTGGCCCTATTACCACGATTGCGGCCTCGTTGAGTTGCCCACCAAGTGGAGCCTCGATGATTTCATCTTCTTCGCCCACAGCACGAATCCACCGCTCGGCCACGGCATCCGCGACCCCGAATCGGTCTATTCGATATGGGTCGAGGAGTTCGAGGGCACATACGAGGAAGGCGGGTACATCAACATCATGTGCCATCCCCAGATCATCGGCCAGCACCACCGGATGCGGATGCTGGAGAGGATGATTCAGCACATACTGGCGAAGGGTGACGCCTGGATCGCCGCGCCTGTCGACGTGGCGAAATGCTGGGCGTCACAAAGAAAAGCGCCCAAGGGGAGAGGAGCGAGGAGATAGGCGTATTTGATTGGTAATTAAATTCTAAAGATCATTTTCTTTCACCAAGCTGACCGGAAATCCCATGTAGCTAGGACGGGAGATTGAATATGGCACAGATGGCAGGTTGGAATAGTCTGGCGAATATATTTCTCGCGTCGGCAATCCCGATTGTCCTGATCGGAGGGTTTTGGACCCGTCACCTCATACATAAGAGTGGCGGCAAGGGAGGCATCGGTTGGCAATATATCCGCTATACAGTGCTGGCACTTTCGCTGCCTATCATCGGCTTGCTCGCCTTGAATAATGCACTTTCCTCCGAAGCGGCAACCGTGATTGCTGCATCCGTAGGATTTGCATTCGGAAGAAGAGATGACTCCTAGCTAGATCGGCACTACCCTACAAATGCGTTGATTTCTACCAACACTTGATTCGTGCCTTTCTATTTAATTCATTCACTGGCACCAACAGCTATCCAGGCCTTCATGATCCGAATCTCACAGTATTGGGGAGAGCCAGCCCAGCAGGCCGCCGTAGATGGCGTGGGCGATCACGGCTGTCTGCCACGCTCTCGGGTGCATCTTGCGGCTGAAAAAGCCGTGCCCCGTGATGAGCGGGTTGAAGACGCATTGCGAGAAGATCAGGAGCGCCCCGCCCCAGATCAATCCCCGCACCACGGGCGCCCCGGGGAGACACCCCGCCGCCCAGGTCGCGTATATCAGGCCGAAGATGATCCCGTTCAAGTGCACGGCGATGAAGCCGAGCGTATAGGGTGGATTCCCCTCGTACGCCTCTCCGAACAGGAGCATCGAGATCCCCTTGCCGAAGTCGAGCTTCACCATGCCTATCTTGTCCGCGATCAGGGCGAAAACCAGATGCGCGTAGGTGGCCAGGAAAGAAGCGGCGCAGACCACGAAAAATTCACCCGGGTTCATATAACGCTCCTCGCTTCGGGGAATCCGCCTCACAGGAGCGGAGCACAGGCGCTCCCCGCGCCGCTTATCCGGTATACTCCAGGATGTGCATGCCCGCCCCGTTGCGGTCGATCAGGTAAAGCAGGCCATTTTCGTCCATGCCGATGTCGTTCGACTGGGCGTAGTCCTTCCCGAAGTTCATTTCGGGGACGTAGTGCCCCACTTCCCTGGGCTTGAAGGGGTCCGACAGATCGATGGCCCGCAAACCCGAATTGAAGTACGTGAGGAAGACGATGTCCTTCCAGGGGCCGTCTGCAGGGAGATATTCGAGAATATTGTGCGCGCCGAATCGCCCTCCCCGGTTCATGTTCTCTTCCCTGTCGGGGATGTAGGTCGAGATGGGAATCGGGTTGGTCTCGTCCCGGATGTCCACCACCCACATGAACTGGCTGCTCTCGTAGTTCACCTGCGCGCGCGCCTCGTCCGTCACCACTACATACGGCCTGTCGCCGAGCGGCCATACGGTATGCGTGGAGCCGACGAAGGGCGGCGACCAGCAAAGGTGCCCCACGCATTTGATGTTGCGCAAATCCGCGCAATCGAAAATCCCCATTCCGGCTCCCCAGAAACCGCAGTACATCCGGTCCCCGCGAATGGTGGCCGGTCCGTGGCACGTCCACGAACGCTCGAAATCTTCGGGTTCTTCGTACTCGTAATCGAGGCTCAAATCCTGTTGCGGGAGACCGACGATGTTCAGTACCTCAGGCTTCAGGGGGTTCGTGATGTCCAGTGTCCACATGACCCGGTTTCGCCACCCTTCAGCATGGTTCGGCAAGAATGCGAGTCCGCGCTCGTTGTCTACGCCAAACCTGTGCGGCCCCGTGCCGGGCAGATCGAAAAAGCCGACTTCTTTGGGCTCTGCCGGATTTGAGATATCGAAAATACACAGACCCGCCCGCGCCGCCTCTCCTTCCGGGGTCTTGAGGCGCTCGTGATTCACGTAGAGCAGGTCATCCCCCACGATACGCACCTTATGGTTATGCAGACCGGGAGGCGCGAACACCTCGGCGATGCGCCTGGGGTTGCTTGGGTCCGATACGTCGTGGACGGTCCAGCCCTCGGGTCCGTCATAGCTCGCCGTCCCCACCGCGCCCACGTAGGCGAATCCATTTTTAACCTCTACGAGGCTGCCACCGCCCCATGCCGCATCCGGGTCGTGCCCGACAAGTCTGAAATTCTTCGATTCAGCCGGTGCCCCTTTCGCCATTTTCCGTCTCCTGTGCAGTCGCCATGAAACCAGCTATGAACTTAACGATTTTTCCCCTCATATACATCCACTACGCGCGCGCAATCATCTTCGGCCCAACCCGCTTCTTGCGCGCGCCGGAACATCTCCAGACCAGTTGCTGCCATAGACGCATCAAATCCTTTTTCTCTTGCGAGGTCAACGCAAAGGCCGAGATCTTTCACGTATATGCTCAGGGCGCCATGGGGCGTGAAATCGCGCGCGAGAATCTTCTCTCCTTTCAAATCCAGAAGAACACCCGCCGCCGCTCCCGAGCGCAAACAGGACATGATCGTGTCGTGCGACAAACCCGAACGCTCGCCCAGGAGCAAACCCTCCGTCAGCAGGGCAACGCCCGCATTCACGATCAAGTTCGTCACCAGCTTCATGGAACACCCCGTGCCGTTGGGTCCGGTATGGAGAACGCTCTTCGCCAGCGGCTCGATGATAGACTTGATGCGGTCGAAAATCTCCTTCTTCCCGCCCACCATATAAGCCAGCGTCCTCGACTCCACGTGCGGCACGGTTCCCGAGACGGGAGCGTCGACCATCTCCACGCCCCTGGCTTCGAGCTTTCCCGCCAAATCCGCCGACCAGGTCGGATTCATCGTGCTCATCTCGATCAGTATGAGACCCTCTTTCCCCGCAGCGGCGACTCCTTGCGGCCCGATGGTGTTCATCTCGATGTGTTCGGGCTTGAGCAGCATGGTGAAAACCACATCCGAGTGCTCGGCCACCTCCTTTGCGTTCGCGCACGGGGTTCCGCCTGCTTCTGTCAACTGGTCCATACGGGCCGTGTCGATGTCG
The DNA here is from genome assembly GCA_002238965.1 of Nitrospinae bacterium bin107. Taxonomy (GTDB): domain Bacteria; phylum UBA8248; class UBA8248; order UBA8248; family UBA8248; genus Bin107. The sequence continues at coordinate 15,965 of MPNJ01000004.1, forward strand.
AACCCTGACACCTTGTGACCATCCGCTATCAGGTTCCGGGTCAAGGGTGTTCCCATCTTGCCCAGGCCGATGAATCCGAGTTTCTCACCCATGTTTCGTCTCGCCTCCCGGAATAGATAGAATAAGATAGATTTTGTTAAATCAGTTCACTTCACTCTCGGTGAGAGCGTAGAATACACAAATGTTAAGATGAATTCCTGATCAATTGTTTCCGTCTTGCGATCGGTTAATGTTCCGGAGAGGAGACCCATGACAGCCACCCCCCTGCTCGCCTTGCACCAGGCAGCTAACGCACTGTTGACTGATGAAGCCGCCTGGCGGACCCCCGCATCTTATGGAGATGCGGCGTCCGAGCACCTCGCGTGCCGCGAAAGCGCCATCGTCGTCGACCTGTCCCACAGGGGCTGTCTGCGCTTCAGCGGTCCGGACACCGGAGAGTTTCTCCACCGTATGCTCTCCAACCGGGTAAAAGAGCTGAAACCCGGAGAGGGTGTGTACAACACCTTCCTCACGCGCCAGGGAAAGTTTATCTCCGATATGTATATGTACAAAGGTGATACTTACATTCTCGCCTCGGTGGCTCCGGGTATGGCGGTTACGCTCGCCGAGGAAATCGACAGTTTCATTATTATGGATCAGGTGGAAGTGGCGAACGAGACGGAAACCTCGTTTTGCATAGGCCTTTTCGGTCCCGATGCGCGGGAGATCATCCCCAAGTCGGGCATGGGCGATCCTTCCCCCGAGGAACACGGTCATACGACTTCGGGCAACATGATCATAGCGCGCGAAATATGGACAGGCGAAGACGGCTACCTTCTCATAGGTCCTCGCGGTGAGGCGGAATCCATCTGGCGGACGTTGCTGGAAGCGGGGGCAAAACCGGCGGGCGTCACTGCGTTCGATTCTCTCACGCTCGAAGCGGGCGTGCCGCTCTTCGGCAAAGACATGACTTCGGCAGTCAACCCCATGCAGGCGGGTCTGGAAGAAAAAGCTGTCGACTTCGACAAGGGCTGTTATATAGGCCAGGAGGTCATCGCCAAGATCAAGTATCTGGGTCAAATTAACCGGGGCCTCGTAGGGCTCAGGGTCAACGGAAAAATTACGCCTGAAGCGGGAGCCTCCGTCTATTCCGATGAGAAAAGCATCGGCTCCATCACCCGCTCCGCGTGGTGCCCGACGGTCGGCGCCGTCTTGGCTTTTTCGTATCTGCCCCGCGCCCGGATGGAGCCGGGCAGCGAAGTAAAGGTCGATTGCCGGGGCGACGAAGCGAAGGCGACAGTCGAAAGTCTCCCCTTTTACCGGAAAGAAAGTGAAGTCATCCAGTGAGCCGGAGGAATCGCAAAAGCACGTAAATCTGCTCGGCAAATGAGGTGAAAACTACCTCGGTTCGCTTTTGACTTCTATCATTACGCGAGGCATATTGCGGCCTTCTTTGGGCGATTTTTTTTAGGAATTCGCAATTAATTCAGGCGCACGTTCAGCCACGGAAGAATCTCGCGCTTCAGGAAGCATCGATTCCCGGGAGGTAGCAGCACATGGCACAAGCCAATGAGGGGGGAAAGGCCGCCTCCTCACCTGCGAAAATAGGGACGGAAAAGACATTCGGCCTCCATAAATTAGGCCTTAAGAACGTAGGGAAGGTGTACAGGAATCTCCCCATTCCCACACTCAATGAAATGGCGGTCACGCGAGGCGAAGGATTCCTCGCACCCAACGGCGCACTCGTGGTCCATACTGGCAAATTCTCCGGCCGCTCGCCCAAGGATAAGTTCACAGTGGACCAGGACCCTTCCAACAAGAAGATATGGTGGGGACCCATCAACCAGAAGATATCGACCGAAAACTGGGACAGCATTTTCCAGAAAATCGCCGGCTACGCTAAAAAGCGAGACCTTTTCATCTTCGACGGTTTCGTGGGCAACGACCCGAGATACAAACTCCCCGTGCGCGTCATCTCCGAACTCGCATGGCATTCGATGTTCTGCCAGACGCTGCTCGTGCGTCCCGAACCCGGTGAGCTCAACAGCCATAAAGACCCCTTTACAGTCATCGATATGGGCAGGTTCCTGGGAGCAGGCCCGGCCGAGGGGCTCCGCCAAAATAATTTCACGCTCGTGAATTTCGAGAAAAACATGGCGCTCATCGGCGGCTCTGAATACGCCGGCGAGATGAAGAAATCCGCCTTTTTCATCATGAATTATCTGCTGCCGCAAAAAGGCGTCTTCCCGATGCATTGTTCGGCGAACATGGGCCACGGCGGGGACACGGCTCTATTCTTCGGTCTATCCGGCACGGGAAAGACCACATTGTCCGCAGACCCGAATCGAAAGCTCATCGGCGACGACGAACACGGGTGGTCTGATTCAGGCATCTTCAATTTCGAAGGCGGTTGCTACGCAAAAACCATTAACTTGACGAGAGAGAAAGAACCTCAGATTTGGGATGCGATTCGCTTCGGCTCCGTTCTGGAGAACGTCATCGTCGACCCGCTTACGCGAGAAATTGATTATGACGATATGTCGCTGACCGAAAATACGCGCGCAACCTACCCCAACCATTTCATCGACAATTGCGTGCTATCGGGAATGGGTGGTCATCCGAAGAACATCTTTTTTCTCACATGCGACGCATTCGGTGTCCTGCCTCCCATCAGTAAGCTCACGCCCGAGCAGGCTGTCTATCATTTCCTCTCGGGCTATACGGCGAAAGTGGCCGGCACCGAAGCGGGCGTCGATGAGCCGATGGCCACGTTCAGCAGTTGTTTCGGCGCGCCTTTCCTGGCGTTGCACCCCGCCGAATACGGAGAGATGCTCCGGGATAAGCTGAAGAAGCACGACGCGCAGGTCTGGCTCGTCAACACGGGATGGATTGGTGGGGCCGCCGGTGAGGTCGACAGAATGCCGCTGCATCATACGCGCGCTCTTTTGACAGCCGCGCTGACGGGCGAACTCGCAAAAATTCCTACCCAGGACGTGCCTATATTCGACCTCCACGTTCCGACAAGCTGCACTGGAGTGCCGCAGGAATACATGATTCCAAGAAATCTTTGGGCGAGTGCCGAGAAATACGACGATAAAATACGCGAACTCGCGGGAGCGTTCCAGGAGAATTTCGAGCAGTTCGCGGATCGGGTGACGCCGGATGTCGCGGCGGCCGGTCCCCAAATCTAGGGATTTATACCAGATTTATTCACTCCCCATACACAAGGAGGTATTCCGATGCCGGTTGTTCAGGTGAGCCTGCTGTCAGGAAGATCCAAAGAGCAGAAAAGCGCGATGGCGGATGAGATTACCGAGACGGTCCACAAGCATTCAGGCGCCCCGAAAGACGTCATCACGGTCATATTTCAAGACGTCGGCACGGACTCCTGGGCGGCGGGTGGTACTCTCTTCGAAGACCGATAGCATCGGGAATCCTATAACTGAGGAGGGATTGATATGAGCGCCGATAATTTCAGGCTCGCACTCGTGCAGCCGATGGGATACCCACCACCCGAGGATGAAAAAAACGTGGCCGACGCGGTTCGATACGTCGAAGACGCAGCCGCGCAGGGGGCCGATTTCGTCGCATTCCCCGAATCATATCCAGGTCCCTGGCGGATGCCGGCGACTTTCGACCCCACCGGGGCGATGGAGGAAGTGGCAAAGCGCTGCGGCGTTTACGTTCAGTACGGGACCTTGGAACCGTTGGATAACGAGAAGAAAACGGCCCACAACCTGCTGAACCTCGCCCGGCCTGCAGGTGGCCCTTCGGGCCGTTACCGCAGGACCCATCCACCCGGACCCTGGATATATACCGGCGGAGGTACATGGGAGTTCCAGTACGTCGCGGGGAACGAATACCCCGTTTTCGAGACCCAGTACGGCCAGGTCGGCATGGCGATGTGCAGCGAAGTCTATATGCCGGAAGTGACGCGCGCACTCTCGCTGCGCGGGGCGGAGATCATCTTCCTGCCCGCAGGCGTGGATAAAAAGAGGCTGTGGGGCACCTGGCGGAACCTCATCTGGTCGCGCGCGATAGAAAACCTGGCGATCGTCATCACCACGCAGAACCTTTTTGATAAGAGCCAGCGCGGCCTGGCGATGGTGGCGACGCCCGAAGAAGTCATCTTCGAGAGCACGAAGGCCGGTATGTTCATGGTCGACGTGGATCTGGAGCGAATGCGCGAACTCCGCGAGCAAAACGACGAGGTGACATCATCGGGGCAAAACGCGGCCAAGGCCGGTGTGCTGAAACAGTGGCAAAGGCCTGAATTGTATGACAAGTTCTTCCCAAAAGAAGGCGCGGCCAGCTAATAAAGCATGCACCCTCCGGAGAGTGCTCCAGGGGGTGTTTTTCACACTAAAATTTTCTCCTAGAAGATGCGAATGTCGAACACCTATTTCTGGCTTCTGTACGTCCATATACTGGCGGCATGTCTGTACGAAGGCGCGCTCGTTTTCTTCTGGCTCCTTATGGGGCACTTGAGGCGCAGGCTTGAACCTGAGGAATACGCGGGCGAGATTATCTCCATCCTGCGTTTCTACCACCCCTTCGTGCTTATTTGCATGGGCGTGCTCATCATGACGGGCGCGTGGTATCTCACGGGCCTCAAGATGGCGATGGGCCCCGCATTCGGGAAACTCTTCGTGCCGCTGGGGCTGAAATTACTCACTGTTTTCCTGATGATGATGGGGATCAGCTTTCAGTTCTTCGCAGTGGGCCTTAGGCTCACGCGGGGGACGGGACCCGCCGGGAACGGGCGTCCCCTGGGCGATACGACGGATGAGCGCATCAGATTGCTCAAGACGCTCGAGCATGTGAATCTCGGGAACGCGCTCCTCGCCCTGTTCGCGATATTCTTTGGATTAGCGCTGAACAAGGGTTTTTAATCTGTCGGTTGTGGCGCATAGTTAATGTGATACGTGAGACATATTCAAGCCGTTTTTAATTTCTCGTTTTACCCCGTGAATTTATCTAAATTTATCGAATTTTTCGGAAATTATGAGGGCTCTACATGGCGACGGAACAAGAGCTTGCGAGTGCTGCGAACAGGCGCCCCGTCGGCAATGCGGAAGTCGCCCCGAAGCCCTGGGAGGGTTTCGAGGGCGTGGCTCTCGCCGGCCCCAGAACCTCTCTCGAGCCGGTCGATGCGGACCGCGATACCGCCGACATCTTCCGGGCTGCGACCGAGGGCGAAGACACCGACCGCATATTTGATTACATGAACGTGGGTCCCTTCACCGACAAGGAGCAGGTGCATGCTTTGCTCGTCGAACGCCAGGCGTCACAAGACCCGGTGTTCGTCGTCTACCGCGACAATGATACCGGCCGCCTCGGCGGCATGGGCAGCTTCATGGAGATCAGGCCCGCCATTGGCGTCGCCGAAATCGGCCACATCTGGTTCGGCCGCGACTGGCAGCGCAACGCCCGCGCCACCGAGGTACTCACGCTCAAAATGCGCCACGCCCTGGAAACACTTGCCTACCGCCGCCTGGAGTGGAAGTGCGACGCGATCAACTCGGCTTCGCGCAGCGCGGCCCTGCGACTGGGTTTCCGTTACGAGGGCATATTCCTGAACCACATGATCGTCAAGGGGCGCAGCCGCGATACCGCCTGGTTCTCCCTCACCCAGGAGGAATGGCCCGCCGTCGCGGATGCGCACGCCCGCTGGCTCGCGCCTGATAATTTCGACGCCCAAGGAAAACAGAAATGCTCGCTCAGCGACCTCACCCGCGCGCTCTGGTGAATACGCCTGTTTTGCAATCAGCTATTTGTCATCAGAGGGAGGGAGACGAGACACTCCGTTATTCCGAAAAGTCTCGCTAACGCCCACGAACGACCCGGATAGCGAGCCTGCGCTGCCGTCGCTCTCCTCGAAATAGACGCTGTTGAAGCCCCCCACCAGCCGGGGGTTCCCGTCCGTGTCCTGGCGTCTGGAAAGCGTCCCGCCCCAGTACCCCTCCGCTAGCGTGACGTTCCGCTCCGGGTGTTTCAACGTCACCCTGTCGCGATCGAACGTGCCGTCTTCCCTGATAATCGCTGTGGCGAGGTGGAGCTCGTAGTCCTTGGCGATGCCCTGCACGTCGCTCACATCCTGGCCCAGGAAAACGCCGAAATGCGCGCGCTGCGTGACGAGGTCGCCCACGCACCCGATGCAGCCTTTCAGGGTGCCGTCCTGGAAGTCCGCGGTGAGGGTGATAGTTCCCTGGTACTCCTCGATCACGAATTCGCCCTCATTCTCTCCCCAGTCGCTCCCGGCCTCGTATGCGTAGAGCCCCCCGGCCGGACCTGCATAATCGGCCGTCCCGTCGACCGGCAATTGCGGCGCGACGCCATGGTCGAGCGCCGGCCCGTCGATAATCGCGTACCGCTCCGAACCCCTGAGCGAAAGCGGCGGTTTCTGGTCGGGGAACTCCGCCCACCAGCCGGCCACGAGGTAGTCGGCCGGGTCGTCCGGGTCCCAACTCACCAGGCTGTAGGCTACCGATGTGGCGTCATCCGTAATCTTGAGGAACGTCCAGGCCCGCGCCTGATGGCCGGGCACGGGCGTCATCCCGGGCTGCACCCCGATGACATCATCTGTCGTGTTGACCGAAGCCTCGGTTCCGTCGTCAAGCGTTACGAAAAACCGTAAGCTTTCGCCGTCGAACTCGGTATTCCTCTCGAGCGTGATGGGAACTCCGTCAGCCGATCCACCGGCGCCGCTTCCCATACAGGCGGTCAGCAGCAACGACATAACGAGCAGCACAGGAATGTATTTCACGTCAGTTCCCCTCATCTGAATCATTTAGTCTTCCGTGGCGTACGCTAATCTTCTCTAATCATGCGTTGAGGAGTCAAGAAAAATTCAAGGCAGGCAATCTTGAATGAAATTGAGGATTGGATTTATATGGCGCACTGACGCTGCCAACCTTCTGAGAGCCTTCACACCAAAGGCGCGATTGCGGCGTCCGCCCGAACAGGAGTTTGGGAATCAGATATCAGGAGATTTATTGCTCTTTATTTCAAGTCGAATGAGGCGGCTGGGCGGCGCATCGGAAGCCAATGTAGCCGTGCCCCGTCGCCTGCCTGCCGGGCATCACGACTTCCCGGTTCGTCGCCGTCATGCCGTCAGGCAGGCTCGCAGAATTGCCGCCCCGCACGACGCGCGCATCCACCGCGCTCAGGTTCTCGCGCCCGTCCTTGGGCTTGTAGGGATAGTTCATCGCCAGCGAGGCCGTCCACTCCCACACCTGCCCCGCCATGTCGTTCACCCCGTATGGGCTGGCGCCTTTTGGATAGCTGCCCACGACCGCCGTCTGGCCCCTGAAATCCCCGAGGAGCAGGTACTCGCTTGATGGCTTCTGGTTCCCCCACGGGTAGAGTCGGCCATCCGTTCCACGCGCCGCCTTTTCCCATTGCGCTTCGCTAGGCAGCCGCTTCCTCTTCCAGCGGCAATAAGCCAGCGCCCCGCCCCAGGCCATCTCGCTCGCCGGGAATTTGTCGAAACCCTTCTCGACCACCCAGTTGTCGCCTTGGGGAACGATCTTGGCGTCGGGGTCGTCGGTGTCCAGATACATCTCCCCCTGCGGCCCTGCCGGGCCTTTCGCCTGAATGAAGGGGAGGTAATCCGCCCAGGTCACCAGGTTTTGGTCGATGTAATAGGCGGGCAGGAACACACGATGCGCGGGTTTTTCCTCATCGGGGCCGTCGTTTCTCCCCATCGTGAAGGGACCTGCGGGAATGAGCACCATCCCTGCGTACTTGCCCTTGCCCATCTTCGGCGCGGAAGCGGCGCCGGCCGTTTCTGCAAAAATCGCCGCTACGAAGACGAGAAGGAGTATCCAAATGCCGATGGATTTTTTTGTCATTCGCCATCCCTCAAACCATGGAATTCTGAAGATTATAGCGCAAAGCGGGGAGAGAAGCTGTATGGGAATGGGGCGTCACCGCTCAATCAACACATAATCTCTCTCGATAACGAGCGCACAGTCGGTTTCCCGGTCATGCCGTCCCGAGCGCGCCCTTGAGGAACGCGCACAGCGGCTCGTTGACTGCCGGCGGCGATTCGGCAAGCGCCATATGCCTGAGTCCGGGCAATACGACGAGACGGGCGCCGGGAATGAGCTCTGCCATGGCCCGCGCCATGGCGGGCGTGTTCCCCGGGTCGTCCTCGCCGGTCATCACAAGCGTCGGACAGCCGATCCGTTCAAGACCCTGGACGATCTCGGAGTCCCCCTCGGCGAGAACCCGGTAAATCCGTGAATAGACTTTCGGGTCGTTGCGCGTGATCCACCTGCGGATCTGGTCGATCAGTTCCGGCGCCTGGGTACGGCACGCCGGCGTGAACCAGCGTTCGAGGGCGGAGTCCACGTTCGCCGAAGGTCCGTGCACCTGGGTCTGACGCACGCGCTCACGCACCGCGTCGCGTTCGGCCGGGCTGCGGTCGTGGGGCGAGTGCAGTATCGCGAGCGCAGAGAGCCGATCCGGATGATCCAGCGCGAATCGGCGCGCTATCATGCCGCCGAGCGAGAACCCGGCCACTGCAGCGCGCTCGACCCCGCATCGGTCCATGAGTCCGAGCAATTGACCGGAGAACATGGCGAGGTCAGGCGTGCCCGCAGGCGGCGCGCTCTCTCCGTGTCCGAGCAGATCGTAGGTCAGCACGCTGAAATGCGGCGTGAGCGCCGGGAGCTGCCACTGCCACATCGCGCGGTTTAGGCCGAAGCCGTGAACCAGGGCGACCGCCGGGCCGCTTCCGTACAGCTCCCAGCTTGATTCGCCCGCGCCGCCCCTGCGATTCACGCGTGCAGTCCATGGGCGAAGGCATATATATGTTTCATCACGCGAACGCCGGCATCACTTCCTTGATGAACAGTTCCAGCGACCTCTTCTGCTCCTTCATCCCGAGACCCAGGCTCGCGTAATACGTGAAATGGTCGACGCCGAGCGCCTCGTAGGCCCTGAGCTTCTCTGTCACCTCTTCCGGGGTGCCGAACAGCAGGTTCTGATGGAGCATGTTCGGGTCATACTCGTCACGGTTCTCCAACTCCGAGAGTTCGACCGCCCGGGGAAAACCGTCGGCGACGTCTCCTAAGTTCTTGAACAGGTTCTCGAACTGGCCGAACTGGCGTATCGCGGCCTTCACCGGCGTCTCCCAGTCCTCTTTGCGGTCGTATACCACCGTGTGACGCATGGTGGCGAATATCGGCCGCGGTTTGCCGGGGTTGTCAGCGAGCGCAGTCTCCAGACGCCCCTTGTAGAGCTCGACTTCCGACATCGGGCGGGTCAGGGGCCAGGAGAGGATGTTGCACTCGTGCTTCACTGCGAAGTCGTAGGAGTCTGGCGAACGCGCCGCAATCCAGACCGGTGGATGGGGCTTCTGCAACGGCTTCGGCACGGATGTCGCCGCCGGAAAGGACCAGAACTCGCCCTCGTGCTCGTAGTCGCCCCGCCATAACGCCTTCACCACCGGCAGCATCTCGAACATGTACCGGAATCCATCGTTGCGCTGCAGGCCGGGATGCATGCGGTCGAACTCGCGCTGGTAGGCGCCGGAGCCGATGCCGAACTCGAGGCGCCCGCCGCTGTACAGGTCCATCAGCGCAGCCTCGCCCGCGGCCTTGAGCGGATGCCAGTACGCCGCCACGACCACCGCCGAGCCGAGCCGGATGCGGGACGTGTGGGCGGCCCACCAGGTCAGTATCTGGAATGGATTGGGCGCAATGGTCATCTCCAGCGCATGGTGCTCGGCGGCCCATGCGATTGCGAAGCCACCCTCGTCGGCCATCTGCACCATCTCAAGCGTATGGCGCTCGACATCTGTCATGTCCTGCTCGGGTGTCATGCGTTCCATGTTGATGGCCAGGTGAAATTTCATGTTATCAAGCCCCTCGCTAGGCTCATGGCGTGTGGATTACCGATGAGTCACGTATCAGGCGTTCTGCGGCGGCCAGATGCGGCTTGCCGCCAGCGGAGAGCCGGGCGGATGCACCAGATACCCGTGCACGCGCTTCGTCCCTTCCGTCTCTTCGAGTGCGATGTAGTTCGCCTCCCGCGACTCTAAAGATGTGTACTCATAGAGCACCGAATGCTTGGGCCAGGCCGTCGCCACCAGGTATTTTCTCGCGCCGATGCAGCCCGGCGTCTCCGCGACCCGCGCCATGCGCTCCTGGGCATACCATGCCTGGAGGTCCTCATCGTTGCCCTGCGCATCGTAGCGGCCCATCTGGATGGCGGGCGCCATGACGTCGGGGGCTTCCCTCTTCCCTGCGTCCGGGCCTTCCACCCGCCATTCCTCGCAAAGAATGAACCCTTTGGCCTGGATCCGCATCCCCGTCATCGCGCGGGTCTCTTCGTTCTGGCGCTCTTTTAGCTGCGCAGGGCTGGGGTCATAGAAAACGCGGGTGGATTCCCCGCCGAAGAGCGCGATGAACCCCGCGCCCGAGGCAAGTTCTGGATCGTCGGTGCGGTTCAGGCGCGCCGCAATCTTCTCGAACTTCTCTCCGGGGTGTTTCACCTCATAGTGCGCAGCCCAGGTATAGCCCGGACGAGCAAGTTTTTCGGGAATGTGCACGCCGTGAAACCAATCCATGTACTCATCCCGCCCCTCCTCGGGCAAATCGTAGATGATCGCCCATACCGCCCTGTCCATGTTCCGCCTCCGTTTTCGCAGAAATGATTAATGAATGAAAAGACTGTAAAGGCCGTCGGTCTAGCCTCCCCCTACAGGGGTTGTTGAAAAAGCCTCAAGGGGGAGGGCATCCCAATCATCGAATTGTTCACCGTAGGGACAGGTCGCGACCTGTCCCTACATTCTTGCTTATCGACCGAGTCAATCTCCTCGGCATAGAGCGAGAGAATCTGTTTCAAAACCGTGATCTGACGGTCCGAGAGTCCGTGATTCATAGCTTTTCCATGCTTATTTCGAGAAGTTTCATATGTAACGCGTCGAAAGCACGAAGGTAATGTTTCCTAATGTCTTCAATTACTATCTCAAATCTGTTGAAGTCATAAGTGTGCGACATCTTGTTGCGCGCATCCAACGCGTCCATCCATGTCTGTCCATCTTCAAGCAAATTCGCCTCGAAGGCCTTGCGGATTACGGCTCTGGGAGTCACTTGCTCAAAGACGAAATTCTCGCTCTCCAGATAGTCTTTAATGACTTTCCAGGCCAGCTCGGTATTATATCTAAATCGTTTGATAATCCCTTCTCTTTCAAGCTGGCTAGTCTCTCTTTCGTCCATCATTTCGATGGCCTCACGCAACAGGGAAAAAGCGCGCCTATAGTTTTCGAATCGGTATCGCCATCGCGGAGTATCGTCGCTCACCAGGCATCTCTCTCTTGAGCGCTTGCAGGGCTTTAGAGACATCCCAAGCTTGTGTATACAACGCAACAACATGCTTCACGGAATGATGCGCGTCAAGTATATTGGATTCCCACATTTCGCTATCTCATGATGCGAGGCCTCCTGCCGACATTCATTTGGCAGCACCGTCCGCGTCCAGAACCTGGAGCTTATTCATCCATGATCTATGAAGTTCGCGCTTACACGTTCCCCTCGGGTTTCGCCTCGGAAGGCGTGGAGGATTTCGGCAGAATCATCGAGAAAAGAACCGCCATATCCCCGCTCATCGGTTTTTTCATCTCCGCCATCGGGGGGTTGAACAGGATTTTGCATATCTGGGAGTATGAAAACTCCGCCCACCGGGAGGCGGCGCGCGCCGAAGCCCTCGCCCAGCCCTGGTGGCCTCCGCTCAAGGTGGACAAAATCCTCTACCAGCAGACGCGCATCATGCGGGCCGCTCCGTTTTGTCCCAAACCAAGGGCGGGCGAGATGGGGAGCGTATACGAGATCAGGAGCGACGTGATGGTCACGGGCAAGATGAGGGACATCAGCGCGGCGTGGGAGAAGAATCTGCCAGAAAGGGAGCGCCTCTCGCCCCTGGCGGCGGCGTTCGCCAACCCGGCGGGCGAGTTCGAAACCGGCATCCTGAACGAGTTTCTGCACATCTGGCCCTACCGGGACCTGAACCACTGGGCCGAAGTGCAAAAGGAGGTGGAAAATCTCCCCGCCTGGGATGCGGGTTATAAACCATATCTCAGGAGCGAGACTTCTGAAATCTGGTATCCGGTGGATTATTCGCCCATGAAATAGCGGGGACCGCATTCGGCGATCCCCGCTTTGTCATAGGTAAATGGAGCGGGAAACGGGATTTGAACCCGCGACCCCAACGTTGGCAACGTTGTGCTCTACCACTGAGCTATTCCCGCAAAAAACAACTCAAAAAGTTTACCCGACTGGCATCGAGAGTCAAGAGTCGTACGACATTTCTGTCTTATCTTTCCCGCTCAACTCACCTCCAGTTTCTCCGCAAGCCAGTCAGCCGCGAGAGGCCGCCACAAGAAAGGAATGTTGTTGCATACGTGGACGCCTTCCTCGTACACCACGAGTTCGCACGCATCGCCCGCCTCCGCCGCTATCTTGTGGGCCTGTGTGAGGGGGCACAGCCTGTCTTTTGCGCCGTGAATGATCAGCAAGGGGCGATCCAGCCCGCTCAGACAACCGCGCAGGGAAATCTCCTGCGACTTGAGCGCGCCCTGCTCTTGATCGTCAGTCTGAAAGGAGACGCATACCCCTTGGCGCGTCAGCGCGGGCAAACCCTCCCAAATCTCCCCCATGTCGTATGGTCCGCATACGCCGACTCCTGCCTTGAGGCGTGGTTCCAGGGCGAGGCTGCGTGGCGCGTAGTAGCCGCCCAGGCTCACCCCCAGGGCGCCAATGCGGGATGAATCCAGGCGTGCGTCTTCCACCAGATGATCCATGACGACCGAGATCACGTGCTCGAAATCAGGGCGCAACTGCATGTCGGCGTTTTCTCCCTGCGCGGGGCCGTCAAAAGCGAAAGTCGCCATCCCGCGGCTGTGGAACACCTCTTCGAGCGTATAAAATTCCTCTTTCGTGGAATCGAGGCCGGCGACCAGGACGACGCAAGGTGCTCCGCCCTCCCCTTTCGCCCCCTCGGGAATCCGCAGGATGCCCGGCAGAACTCTCCCGCCCGGCCAGGGGATTTCCACCCTCTCTGCAGGCGGATTCAGGCGCGGTGCGGCGCACTGGTATGCCGCCACCTTTTGCTTTTGCGCCTCGGCCTTTAACTCCAGGTCCTCATGGTAGACGAACTGGGCGAAATGGTAGGCGAGAGAGGCCCGCACGTAGGCTTCGGCGGCGCTCAGCTTTCTGCCCGCTTCCTCCATCTCGCGGGCTTCGCGTTCTCGAGCCGCCGCGCGCTCCATCCAGAGACGGCACCACTCGTGCCAGGAACTTACCCTGGGTATCACTTCCGAAGCGTCGAAGTAGGAGATGCCGTTCGCCAGGAGGCGGACGTACCAGTGCGAGAGGGCTTCTTGCGTGAGGGCGTCGGCGGAGGACTCACTCAATTTCCTTCTCCTCAAGCACTCTTTCGGGCATGTATGCGAACCGAAACCACCGGACGAAACGGAGCGTGGCCGGAAATCTCAATTTCACAAAATCCGGCGCCCGCCAGCAGGGATTCCCATTCGGCCTGCTCGCAAACACCGCCGAGCGAGGCGTTCCACGCCTGGGGGTCCTGGGCGATTTCATCTGGCAAAGCGCCCTCGCGTATCAGTTCACGGACAATGAGACGCCCGCCCGGCTTCAATATCCTGTACGCCTCGGCGAGCGCCTTTTTCTTGTCCACCGTGAGGTTGAACGAGGCATTGGCCAGCACAATGTCGGCGACGCCGTCCGCGAGTGGAAGGCTCTCCATGTCACCGGCCAGCAGATGCACGCACGCGTCGCCACGGACTCCCGCGAACGCCTCGCGCGTCCGATGAAGCATCTGGGTCGCGAAATCCACGGCGAACAGCCTGGCGCGGGCATCGAGTCTCTCGCTCACGAGGCGCGCGTCCAGTCCTGCGCCGCATCCCAATTCGACGGCCGTACGCACGCCTGTGAGTTCGACTCCATCGAGCAGGTACCCGCAACCGCAATAAGAGCCCGAAACCCGCTCGGGTAGTCCGTCGATGAAGCAGGCGGGATAGCCCGCTCCCCGCGCCCTGTCCGCGCCACCCTCTGGAAACGCATGCGCCTCGGCCAGATGGGCGTAGCGCTTTCTGACGAAGGATTTTACCTGCTCCTCCCACGCCTTCGGCTTCGCGCCATCAACGGTTACGGGCATGACGCGCCTAATGCGGCATGTGGGCGGGATTCCAGAACTCTCCGGTCCGCACCATTTTGGCGATTCGCTCCCCGTGAGGCATCCAGCCGTTCTCGTTTTTCTTCGCCTGCGCTTCACAGTCGTACGCCACCCGCTTGGTCTCGACGTTCCACTTGCCGTCGCCCTCGTATTCCACGACCGAATAGGCGGGGCGGTAGTCGCCGTCCCAGTTCATCCCGACCGCGGCGGTGCAGACCAGGGTCTGCCCGTCCACCTCGCGGACGTAGGGGCCGTGCACGTGCCCGAAGGCCATTATCTCCGCATCCGTTCCCTTGATCTTCTCCTTTACTTCCTCGTCGGTGAACCTCAGGGGAATCGCGTCTTCGATGTCGTCCGGCGTGGCGTGGAAGATGAAGAAATCATGTCCCTTCTCGGGCGTGATCGTCATCGACCACATGAGGCCGTCGAGATAGTCGACCTGCTCGGTGGAGAGGCGCTCGCGCGTCTTCTTCACCATCTCGTAGAGCCATACGTGGTGTTCGTTCTTGGGCGGGTCAGTCTCGTCTTTTCGCTTCGACACCCACCAGTCGAGGTTTCCGGCGAGGACGTCCACGTCCTTGCGCCCCATGAAACGCTCCACAACCTCGACGGGTTCGGGGCCGAGCATCACCAGATCGCCGATGACGATCTCGCGGTCCGCGTTTTCCTTGGCAACGGCTTCCTGTACGGCATCCAGAGGCGCAAGCTGGGCGTGGATGTCGGAATACAGAACTATCTTCACGTTCCTGCTCCCTTTCCGGTATCAAAAGAACAGGGCCGCCGCACCCGAAGAGCGCAGCGGCCCGTATTTACACTTAGCAAAAAATCTAAATTTTTCCGGCCTTGGCGAGCGCGGCCTTCGTCACGCTGGTGTCGACGATGTCCTCATAGGAGGGAACCTTGCCCTTGATCTTCCCGAGGCGCTTCATGTAGTCCGCCGTGAAGGCAACCGAGGCCTTGGGAATGCCGTTGTTCACGCCCCAGATCTTCTCCGCCACGAAGACGTCATACGTCTTCGACATGATCTCGGGGTTTTTCTTGTAAACGGGGCGCACCCATTTGTTCGCCGACTTGAGATACCCCGCCTTGTCCTTGTAGATGGAGCGGTTGGACTGCATCATCGCCATGGCGAAGCGCACGTAGGCGTCCTTGTTCGAGTTGATCTTCGAAGACGGCGCGATGAACGCCCCGTAGAAGAAGTTCGGCATCGCTTTCCACAAGTCCATCAGCTTGTTGAAGCTGGGTTTTCTCTTCTTGACGACGAGAACCTGCTCGACGTGAATCACCACGGCGTCGGCCTTGCCCTTGAGCAAGAACGGAACGCGCGCCGGCGGCGGGGTCTTGATGTATTTGACGTCCTTGTCGGTCAGGCCGGCGGTCGACAGTACGGCGAGCGCGCCCAGGTGGCTGTATCCGCCGCGCCCCTCGATGCCGATGGTCTTGCCCTTGAGGTCGGACGGCTTTTTCACCTTGTCATTCCCGGCCATCTGCGCTTCGTTCAGGTAGGCCATGGAGTGGAAGAACTTCATACCGCTGCCCTTGGTGATCCCCACCATCGCTATCGGGGCCGGCACCCAGGCGGCGTCCAGGCCGCTCTTCTTGCTTGTTATCGCCCGGTGCGTGGCGACGCCGCCGCGGAAGAATTTAATCTCGACGTCCAAACCGTGTTTCTTGAAAATATCGTTGTCCAGCGCGTAAAACACCGGCAGATGGACCATCACCGGCGGGCGCACGGGCATGCCGAGCACGATCTTGTCGGCGGCTACGGACTGCGCAGGCGCGCTCCACATCGCTGCGGCGAGAACGAACGCCGCTACCAATACCATCCACATCTTTCTCATTTGAAGCTCCTTAAAAAGAATAGAAAATTCATGTCTCGACAAGAGGTGCAGCTATCAGGACTCCTGCCGAACCCTCCAGGATGAAAACTTCGTTTCACAGATGTTCACCACTTTCGTTAAAGCTATACCGACTGCCATCAACAAGACAACAGGCGCCAGGCCTTTGTCGAGTTCCAGATCCCCGATGTAGTCCTGGCTCAGCGCGCCGAGCCCCGAGATGCTCATCAGGAACTCCGCGACGACCATGCCCACCAGCGCGCGCCCGCACGCGAGGCCCAGCCCCGCGACGAGATAGGGGACCACGCTCGGGAAAATCAGGTCCCGCCAGCGCTGGCTCTCCGTGGAGCAGAACGAGCGCGTCACTTCCAAGAGCGAGAGGTCCACGTTCCGCACGCCGTGATAGACGTTCACGATGATCGGCATGATGGCGAAGAACACGACGATGGTCGTCTTTCCGACGAAATCCACGCCCAGGACCATGGCTATCGGGAACGCCAGTGCGACCACCGGCGTGGCGTAGAGTGCGAACACGTAGGTGTCCACGGCGTATTCGAACGTCCGGAAGCGCCCCATGAGAATACCCAGCACGATGCCTAAGGGAATCGCGATGAGAAGGCCCGCCACCAGGATTTGCGAGCTCTCGTATGCGGCGGCCGTCATCTGGCCGCTGGCGATCAAGTCCCAGAACGCGACGGATATGGCGCTCGGGTAGCTGAAGGTGACCGGGTCGATGTTGCCGGTCAGCCCCATCAGCTCCCACCCGCCGATGACGACCACAAGGGATATCAAGCGCACGTATACGGCGGGTTCCTTGATGCGCTCCCAGGATGCTTTTTCTGCCGTCGATACGCGTGCTGCCGTCGGGGCGTCGGTAGTCAAAGGTCTGGTGCCTCCTATTCAGCGATAAGTTCGGGAATGGGCTCGGGCTCTTCGTCGGGATTGCGCAAGGCTTCCCAGAGGTAATGGCGAAGCGCCTGAAAGCGCTTGCCGCCACGGAGTTCCTCGAGATCCCTGCCGCGGCCGAAGCCGGTCTCGAACTGAAAGCGTATTCTTCCCGGACGCGGCGTCATCACCAGAACGCGGTCTCCGAGCAAGAGCGCCTCGTCGATGCTGTGGGTGATGAATATCATCGCCTTGGGCTCCGCCTCGTTGATGCGCAGCAACTCCTCCTGCAGCGTTTCTCGCGTAAGCGCATCGAGGGCGCCGAAGGGCTCATCCATCAGCAGGACGTCGGGCTGGGCGGCGAGCGCTCTCGCCAGGCCCGCTCTTTGCTGCATCCCGCCCGATAGCTGTGCGGGGTAGTTCGCCTCGAAACCGCCCAGACCCACCAGTTCCGTGTAGTGGCTCACCAGGCGGTCGATTTCGCCCTTCTCCTTGCCCTGTATTTTGAGTGCGTAGCCGATGTTCTGATCGAGGCGCTTCCAGGGGAAAAGCCCGAAGTTCTGGAACACCATGGCCATCTCGGGCCTCGGGCCGTCCACCAGTTCTCCCTTGAAGGAAACCTCTCCCCTCTCGCAGAGAATGAGTCCGTTCACGATGCGCAGAAGCGTCGTCTTCCCGCATCCGCTGGGGCCCAGCACCGTCAGGATTTCCTGCGTCTTCACGTCGATGTCGATGTCATCGAGCACATGGAGGGACCCGAACCATTTCCCGACGCCCTGGAGGCGCAGCGTCGGATTCGTGCCGTTGTCGGATGAAGACATGGATACGAGGATTCCTGTCGAGAAAAGCGGCTCCATAAGCTTCGATCGGATGGAGAAACGATTCATCGCGAGAATGAGGGCCACTTACCGAAAGTATCATAATAAACGCGACGCCCGCTCATCATCCGGAAGCGTTTTAATAATTTTGCGAGACTAGCACCCTTTACCCAAGGCGGCAAACATAGGGTTTCGCTCCCGCTGCCCCTTCCCTATTCCTCGCCGATGACGGCGATGGCCTGTATTTCCACCATCATTTCCGGCTTTGCGAAACCCGCCACCGTGATCAAGGCGCTGCCGGGATATCCATCCGGGAAATACTGCTTTCTGAGCTCGACGAACCGATCCCCATACTGGACGTTGAGAGTGAAAACAGTCATCGTCACGATGTCCTGAAGTTTTCCGCCCGCCCGCTCCAGGGTGCGCTCTATCTGGCGAAACGTGGCGTGCACCTGCGCTTCGAAATCTCCCGCCAGCACGTCCCCTCTCTCATCGCGCCACATCCCTACACCGGCAAGCCAGAT
This sequence comes from Nitrospinae bacterium bin107, assembly GCA_002238965.1. Taxonomy (GTDB): domain Bacteria; phylum UBA8248; class UBA8248; order UBA8248; family UBA8248; genus Bin107. The sequence continues at coordinate 34,208 of MPNJ01000004.1, forward strand.
GTGCTCGCCTCCTTTTGTCTTCACCGCAGGCGAAAAGGAGCGGTCCTCCTGCCAGGTGCCCTTGAAATACTCGCGCGCCATTATGTTGCCTCCCCGGGTTTTGATGTTTCCGTTTTCTTGCCTCTTAACTGCACCGATGCCGAAACGGCCAGCCAACTCATGATCGCAAAACAAAAATAGCTCGCATCCAGATTCACCTGCTCGGCGAGCCACCCGCCCAGCAATGGGGCGAGGAAACTCAAGCCGTGGCAGGTATAAATGAATCCGACGGATGAAGCGAGAATATCCTTTTCCGAGAAATCCGCCGCCGCCGTGAGTATAATCGGGCTCACGAAACCGACGACGCCCGTCAATGCGGACAGGACATAAAAACCCGTTTGCCACCCCATGAACGGCAGAGCGAGAACGAAGACTCCCAGCAACGTCAAGGGCCAGAACAGGGCGGCCCGCGCTCCCCAGCGGTCATACAGGATTCCCATCAAGGGTTTGGCCAGCATGCCGAATCCGAAATGCAGCGATACGGCCACGCCGATTTGCGCCGTGCTCATCCCCAGCTTCGAGGTCGCCAGCAGGGGCAGAAATCCTATCATTCCCTTGGTGCACATACCGCGCAGGGTGTAGGTCGCCGCCAGCCACACCGTGTTTTTGTTCTCGACGACCCGCCAGATGATGGTGATAACCTTCAAGTTTGAATTTTTCTCCGTTTCAGCTTCTTCCTGATGCTTTCCATCCTGAAACCGGGCGTTCACCATGGGCAGGAGCGCAATGGCGGGAGCAGCGCAAGCGCCGACCGCCATGCGCCAACCGGCTACTGCCGCCACGGCCGCCTGGGCCAGCGGGAGGATGCTGGTTCCGAGGTTGCCGCCCAGGCTGTGCCACGAAATGGCGAACGCGCGATCGCGCTCGAAGCGATTGGCAGTCAGCGCCGTACCGCACGGGTGGTAGACGGAATTTCCCGCGCCCGCCAGAAACGCCAGAGCGCACATCGGCAAGAACCGGCTCACCCACACCATCGCAATAAAAGAGGCAGCGGAGAGCCCCATGCCCATCAGAAGGATTCGTTTTCTGGCGCCGGTATTATCCGCCAATATGGAAAGGGGGTACTGGAAAATCATCTGCCCCAGACTGAAAGTGCTGAGCAGGACTCCCACTTCGAAGGGCGATAGGTCGAGATCAATAACGATGAGCGCCAGAACGGGAACGAGCATGTTGGAGAATCCGTCGCTCAGCCCGTGGGTCAAGCCGATTACGCTCAGATCGAAATAATCACCGAGTCTCCAGGCCGGTTTTTGCGCATGGGAGGTCATTATGAAGCAGGAAGGTCACGCCAGGCGGGAACCATGCCTCCACCGTCGGCCTCCATCACCGCGCGGCAAATGGCATGGCCGACGGCCTTGATCGCGGCTGCGCCCACGACGTCGAGCGCCACCTCGCGCTCCCCGCAGGAGAGGGCGAAAACCATGTCTCCATCCACCGTCGAATAGGAGGGTCGAACGGTGCGGATGAGTCCGTTCGCCGCCAACTGGGCGAGTTTATGCGTTTCGGTTTTCGTGAGGCGGGCATTCGTCGCCAAAACGACCAGCGTCGTGTTCTGGGAAGTGTTGGAAAACCCCTCAAATGGTCTTCCGTGGATTCTCAAATGCTCTTCCGTATTCACGATCCCCTGCTCGGGGGGCATCGCTCTGGGTCCCGCGATGGGCTTCCCCGTCTCCGGATCGTATACGCCCCCAAAGGCGTTCACGGCAGCGACGGCGCCCACGACGCCATCTTTCGGCAGATTCACGCTCGCGGTGCCGAGGCCGCCTTTCATGGCGCGTTCCTGGCCGAAGAGTTTGCCGATCGTGGCGCCCGCTCCTGCGCCCACGCTCCCCTGGGGGCCTTCTGCGTTCGAAGCCGCATCGCATGCGCCGCGCCCCATCGCGGCGTCCGGGCGAACCCGCCCATCACCGAAATGCAGATCGAACAACACGCCTCCAGCGACTGTGGGCACGTTGAAGAGCCCTGTGGGAAACCCCCTGCCCTTCTCCTCGAGAAAGGCCATGACGCCGTCGGCGGAAGCCAGGCCGAACGCGCTGCCTCCCGTCAAGACGATCGCGTCCACGCCGCCGACCAGATGCTCGGCGCGCAGCGCATCCATGCCGCGCGTCGCCGTCGCCGTGCCTCGTAATTCGCACGCCCCGACGGTTCCGGGAGGGCATAGCACCACCGAGACGCCCGTTCTGGCTTCCTCATCGTGATTGTGACCGAGATAAAAACCCGGAACGTCGGTTATGCAGCCTGTGAGGTCAGAGAGATTCAGAACAGAGACTCCTCGTTTCCTCGGGCATCCATCGACTCGCCTAGTCCGAGACGGGCAGTTCGTCGGGCGCCCGGCCGGGCAAATCGCCGGTTTCGAGGATGCTGTCGATGACGTATTTGTATTGTTCCGCCGGCACCGCGCCGACCATGACCGCCCGATCGTTCACGACGACGGAGGGAATGCCCGTTATCCCCAGGTTCGTGGCCTCCATGTATTCCTTGACGGCCTTTTCCTTCAAACCCCCGCTTTCGAGAGTGTCACGGTACCTGTCCATATCCAGACCGCTTTTCTCCGCCACGTCGCTCACCACTTCGGGGTTCGAGATGTTCCTGTTTTCCGTGAAGAAGGCGGCCAGAAGATTATCGTGGAATTTTTCCCACTCTTCGGGGCCCTGGAACCTCGCCGCCAGCCCGGCTTCCGCAGACGGCATCGAGCAGTTCGGGAATTCCTCTTCGCTCTCCCACAAGGTGAAATCGCCGGAATCTGGCTGTGAATCCGCGTTCGTCCAGTGGTTTTTGCGGTAATCGTTGAATACCGCCGTGGGGTCCGGCTCGGGCCTCAACATGAATACCCTGTACTGAATGTCGACTTTATCTCCATATTCTTCTTTAATCTTTTTCAGGCGCACGGCCGAGTTGAAGCACCAGGGTCACAAAAAATCGCTGTACACCGTGAACCGCACAGGGGCGTTTTCCATTATCTCTCTCCTTTGGCTCCGTGGAATGCGCCGGAACCGACTGATGAACGGCAACCTAAAGTCTCATGTGCCTCATATGAACCTTTACCTTCTCGCCGATGCCCGCTTCCAGGAATTGCGCGGCGTTTCCTTCGGGCACGAAGATTTCGAGCCGCGTCCAGCTGTTGAACTGCGCCCCGAGATCGCCCGCCTTCACCGCCTGATAGTATTCACTCACTCCGTTGATCACGTGGCCGCCGATTTCGATGATCGGCAAATGCGCGGCATCGTCCTCTCCATAATCGAAACGCCAGAAAGTCGTGGTGTCGATGTTCGTCACCAGGTTTCCGTAATGATCGACGTAGATGACCTCGCCGGTGATGGTGTCGGCGTCCTCGAATTCCACCGTGGGAAAATCGAAGCGAACCGGATCGTTGATGATGGAACCGAAATCCTCCGGAGGAACCCCATAGGAGAGATGCCCCGCGACGGGCGCGAAAATATCCCTTCCGTGGAAGGTGGAACTCACCTCGTTCAGGAAAAACGCATCTTCTTCGAGCTCTCTCGTCCACAGATAGAGGGGGTCGTCATACACGCAGGAAAACATGCCGTTGTCCGGCCCCACGAAGTAATAATTTTCCGTGGCGGCTATAACCCCCCTTCGGCTGCTTCCCACGCCGGGGTCCACGACCGCCACATGAATCGTGCCGCGCGAAAAGTAATGCGCCGAGGATCCCAGAATCAACGACGCTGCCTTGACGTCGTAAGGCGCTACGGAATGGGTGATGTCCACAAGCCGGGCCATCGGGTTGATCGCCAGGACGACACCCTTCATAACTCCCACATAGTGTTCATCGCTACCGAAATCCGTGAGGAGCGTGACGATCGGCTGCGCGCCGCTTTCCTCTTCGTAATCGGGCGCGCCCTCGTGAAAAGGATTCGGGCGCGATTGATCATCCGTCATAACGCTGACTCTCCCCATAAGACATCCGACCTTGCGGCGACGCTGGAAAATCCATTCGTCTCGGGCAGTGAAGCGAGCCGTACAGGGACCGTGCGCCCTATCCACTCATCGGGACCAGACGCCAACACGCGGATGTAATTGTCCGACAAGCCGTTGAGAAGTCCGTCTTCAGTACGTTTGCTCTCGAACAACACTTCCGTTTCCTTACCCGTTTGCGAGGAGACGAACGCCGCCCATTTCCTTCGTCCCAACTCCTGTAAGGCGCGCGCGCGGGCTTTCAGCTCGGCTTTTGGAATCTGCTCCGGCATTTCGATGGCCGCCGTACCCTCACGCGGCGAGTACGGGAAAACGTGCAGGTAGGCCAGCGGAGATTCCCGCACCCAATCCATCGTCCGCTCGAACGCCTCTTTGCTCTCACCGGGAAAACCGACGATGAAATCCCCTCCGATACAGGCACCGTCTATTTTTCTTGCGATTTCATCGAACCGGCGTGCGCAGCGCTCGGCGGTGTAGTTGCGCTTCATCGCCGTGAGCGTTTCATCGTCCCCGCTCTGGACGGGTATGTGGAAATGGCGGCAAACGTATCTTCCCCCATTCGATCCACCAGCGCCATACGCCTCGCCCGCAACAACGCGGATGAGTTCGCGCGTGAATTCCCCGGGCTCCACGGAGGAGAGCCTGAGGCGGAATTTCCTTTTTATCTCAAGCAACCGGCTCACCAGACGGCTCAGGGTGCTGCGCGGCTTGATGTCCCTGCCGTATGCGCCGAGGTGAATTCCGGTGAGCACAAGTTCCTCATGACCGCCAAAGAGGAGCGTATCGGCATGCGACGCGCACGATTCCACGTCCAGCGAACGGCTTGCCCCGCGCGCGATGGTGGTCGCGCAAAAAGAGCAGGAAAAGTTGCACCCGTCCTGCACCTTGAGGTACGCCCGCGTCCGGCTGCCGAACTGCGGCAGGACGACGCTCTCGATATCGAGGCTCTCCTCGATGGGAGAAACCCGCATTTCGGGCTTCTCATCTCCAAGGAGCGGTATCGCCAGTTCATCGGGGAGTTTTAGCTTTTCCCTGTTTCCGAGCAGGAGGTCGACTTCCGGGATCAGCATTTTCTCCGCGTTCGCCTGGGCGGAGCATCCCGCGATGACGACCCGGGCGTCCGGGCCGCCCGTCCGCCGCGCCTTTCGGGCCAGTCGCCTGCCCTCGCGGTCGGCTTCGGCCGTGACCGTGCAGCTGTTGACCACGTAGACGTCCGCTTCCTCTCCGAACGGAACCAACTCGAAACCAGCCCCCGCGGAGAGGTGCTTCATGGCTTCGCCCTCGGCGTGGTTGAGCTTGCAGCCCAGATTCGCCAGGGCGAGGCGCAAGGGTTTCGCGCTTGCGCTCTTCACGACTTCACTCACCTCGTTCATGCCGACTACCTTCAACTGTTGAAAAATGCTACTTTTACAGCGAATCTTACGCTTTGCGCAAATTGACCCGCAAGGGCTGTTTCGCTTGACGAGAAAGAGCGGCAGTTGGTAGTGTATGCCCGCCCGTATGAGAGTGATAATGATTTGTTCGGCCAGTTCATCGGGGGACGCAGGCCGGCGATGTCGCTCTGAGCGTTTTCCTTGTCCCCTTCTGTCGATTATGATTCGGCTTCGTTTTCAGTTTTCATTGCAGGTATTGGTTGATTCTATTTCAGTAGATTTGAGGAGAGTTTCCGTCTATGCGTGGTTTTGACTTCGTGGCGCCGACGACCATATCGGCCACCCTAAAAGCGGCAAAAGGCAGAAGCACAAAGTACATCGCCGGAGGCACCAATTTCCTGCCCGATCTCAGGCACCAGCACGACGGCCCGGCGAAAGTCGTCATCGACCTGATGAGAGTCTCTGCGCTACAGGGGATTTCCTCATCGAAGGGCCAGATTAAGCTGGGCGCCCTCGCGACCATGACAGACTTGTTGACCAACAAGACCATCCTCAAGGAAGCGCCCATCCTGGCGGCGATGTCGGAGAAATTCGCAGGCCCGATCATCCGCAACCGCGCCACGGTGGCCGGCAACATCGTCGACGGCGGCCCCGCTGCCGACGCCGTTCCTCCCCTCCTCGCTCTGAGGGCGAAGGTGAGACTCGCCAGCGAAAAAGGAAGGCGGACGGTCGACCTCGATAAATTCCTCACCGGATACCGCCAGACGGCCATCCGGTCCAATGAGTTGATCACCGCCGTGACCTTCCCCTCCCCCGGCAGAAACCACAAATGGGGTTATTACAAACTCGCTCGCAGGAACGCCATGGCCATCACCGTGGTGGGCGTGGCGGTCGTGTTGAAGGTGAGGCGCAAGAAGGTGGAAGAAGCGGGTATTTCGCTGGGCTCCGTAACGGCGGCTCCGATACGCTGCTATGAAGCCGAGAAAATTCTCGAAGGCAACGTGGTGAATCTCGAACTGGCCCAGAAAGCCGCGGAAGCCTGCGCCGCCGTGGCGACGCCAATCGACGACATTCGCGCATCGGCGGAATACCGCAAGCTGATGTGCGAGGTTCTGCCGCGTCGTCTCATCTGCCAGGCGCTGGATATTTCACAGGACAACGAATAGAAGACTTCATCGTCTCTTGAGAATTTCATTGGAGAACACCTGAAGATGGCTACAGCGAGCAAATCGAAACGAACCAAAAAATCGAGCGCACCCGCATACGTGCCGCCCAAGAAACTGCCCATTTCGTTCACGGTGAACGGCCAGGAAGTCAGCACCGAAGCGCCCGCGCACACCACTTTGCTGTATCTGCTGCGCGACTTGGGATTCACCGAAGTGAAAAACGGCTGCGAGGCGGGCGATTGCGGCGCGTGCACGATTCTTTTGGATGGTCTGGCGATGAACGCGTGCTGCGCGCTCGGCGTCCAGGCGGAAGGGCGTGAGATCACCACCGTCAAGGGCATCGGTACGGTGGACAACCTCCATCCCATTCAAAATAAATTCATCGAGCACGGCGCCATTCAGTGCGGTTTCTGCACGCCTGGAATGATAGTTGCCGCGAAGGAGTTGCTCGACAACAACCCGAATCCCAGCCGACAAGAAATCAAGGCCGGCATTGCGGGTAATCTTTGTCGCTGCACCGGCTATGTGAAGATTATCGACGCTATCGAGGCCTCGGCTGAAGAACTTTCCTCGAAGAAAGGAAAAGGTAAATGAGCGTGACTGCCTCATCAAACTCGACCAAAAAGAAAAAGGGTTCTGAAGAGGGATTCGCGAACGTCGATGACGTTCAGGAGTCGTTCAGAAAACTCGACTATATCTCCGACCGTACCCTGGCGACCACCCTCTTTCTGGCCACGAAGCTCGAAAAGCCCCTCTTCCTCGAAGGAGAAGCAGGCGTAGGCAAAACAGAACTCGCCAAGGTGCTCGCCAGCGCGATGGATACTGAACTCATCCGCCTGCAATGCTACGAGGGTCTCGACGCGAACTCGGCTCTTTATGAATGGAACTATGCGAAGCAACTCCTCCACATCAAGATGGAGGAAGGTAGGGATTCGGACGCGAAGTCGATTGAAAAAGACATCTTCAGCGAGCAGTACCTGATAGAACGGCCCCTTCTTCGCGCGCTTTTGCATTCGAAAGAGAAGCCGGTGGTCCTCCTCATCGACGAAATCGATCGCTCGGACGAAGAGTTCGAAGCATTTCTGCTGGAAATCCTCTCAGACTACCAGATCACGATTCCCGAAATGGGGACCGTAAAGGCGGCCAGCAAGCCACTGGTGGTGCTCACCAGCAACCGGACGCGCGAAATTCACGATGCCCTCAAACGCCGTTGCCTGTACCTGTGGGTCGACTACCCCTCCTTCGAGAAAGAAGTGGAGATCATCACGACGAAGGTGCCCGGAATCAGCGATCGGCTGGCGGAGCAAATCTCGCGCTTCATGACTCAGGCGAGGCAGATGGATTTCTACAAACGCCCCGGCGTGGCCGAATCCCTCGACTGGGCGCAGGCGCTACTCGCACTGCACCGCAATGAGTTAGACGCCGACGCTGTGCGGGAGACCATCGGCTGCATACTGAAATATCAAGATGACATCAAGCGGGTGGAGAGCGATGGTCTCGACAGCATGGTAGCGACTGCGCAACTCGCGCCCGACGCCTGATCTGGACAACTTCATGGCAACCTCTATTCGTCCAATCGTGCAAGGCACTCTGCCCAAGCGCAAAATTCGCGTAAAGGGCCGGGGTCTCAAAGGCGAGATGATCGGCTTTTGCCGAATCCTCAGGCGTGCGGGTCTCAAGATAACCTCCGGCCGCATCATCGACGTGTTCCGCTGCTTCGATTCGCTCGAAGCCACGAATCTCGACAACATCTACGTCGCCAGCAAGTCGAATCTCATCTCCAGCCAGGATGAGAGCATGATATTCGACGCCGTATTCCGGCAATACTGGTTCGATGAGGAAGGAAATCCCTACTCGGGCGACGAATCGGTGCAGGTCGACACGCAATTCGAAGAAGAAGGCGAAGGACAGGCCAGCGAAGGGGGCGGTTCTTCGGAAGAAGGTGAATCGGACGCCGAGGGCGAAGGGCAGGAAAACCCGGGCCTCCCGTCGGAAGACGACGTGGAAAGCGCCGCCGAACCCGGCGAGCAGGGAGATGACGACGAGGGCATACCCTCATACAGCCCCGCCGAAGTCATTTCTGACAAGGATTTCTCCGCGCTGAACATGGACCAGGTAGCCGAACTCAGGCGCCTCATTGCGAAACTCGTTCCCAAGCTCGCCACTAAAATCAGCCGCCGCAAGCGCCCAGACATGCGCTCTCCCGAAATCGACATGAGGCGAAGCGTGAAGAGAAGCGTCCGCTCGGGCGGCGAGGTGCTGAAACTGTTCCGACGCAGACGAAAGATACAAAAAACCCAGATCGTACTCATCTGCGACGTATCGGGGTCGATGGACAGCTACAGCCAGTTTCTGATTCAGTTCCTCTACAGTTTGCAGAACGAGATAAAGTCGCTGCGCACGTTCGTCTTCAGCACGCGCCTTTCTGACGCTACGCCGTATCTGCGCCACAAGGACGTGAACACCGCTCTCAAGCGACTCTCCATGGAGGTGCACGACTGGAGCGGCGGCACGCAGATTGGCAACTGTCTCAAAACTTTCAACTATGAATTCGGAAGAACCATCCTGAACAGCCGTACCATCGTCATCATCATATCGGACGGCTGGGACCGGGGCGATACGGATACGCTGGCGGAGGAAATGAACCGCCTCAAGAAAATCTGCTACAAGCTCTTCTGGCTCAATCCCTTGCTGGGCAGCCCGGGCTACCGTCCGATCGACAGGGGAATGAGAACGGCCCTCCCCTATTGCGATGAATTTCTGGCGGCCCACAACCTTGACAGCCTGATCGACATGACGAACAAGATCACGCGCATATAAAACCACTTCTTTTCTTTACGCATTTCTGTTGTTATGAATACGCTTTTATCGATTCATCACCCGGGAATTGAGATCGGAATTGGCTAATCTACTGATATATACGGCAGATAACGGATTCGCGGACGCACTCGGGCGCGCCCTGAGACGTGAGGGCCATTTCTGCAAAATGGTGCAGGATGAAACGACGGCTTTACAGGAAGTGCGCGCCAGAGGTCTGGCCCTCATCTTGCTCGATGACGCACCTGCGCTGCCTAAAGTCGAGGAAATGCGGAACTGGACCACGCTGCCGATCCTCCTGCTACTCGAACCGGACCGCCTCACCGTGATTCGCACGCCCACCGAGGCCGACGACATTCTTGTGAAACCCGTCCGGGAAGAGGAGCTTCTGTATCGCGTCCGCAATCTGTGCCATCGCTCGGGGCAAAAATCCGAGGGTGCGCGCACGCTCAAGAGCAAGGGGTTGACGCTGGATGAGAGCCGCTACGAGATCAGGCTCGATGGCGAGTTGATTGACCTGACCTACCGTGAATTCGAGCTATTAAAGCACTTGATCAACAATCCCGAACGCGTCTTCGACAGAGAGCAGCTTCTGAACCTCGTCTGGGGGATCGACTACCTCGGAGGCCCGCGGACGGTCGACGTTCACATTCGCCGTATCCGCGCGAAAATCGAGGTCAGGGGATATTCGTTTATTTCCACGGTGCGAGGGGTCGGATACAAGTTTATTGGAGAATCGTCGTGACGCCTGTTTTTTTCGCATTTTCGTTTCGATAAAAAACCGGCGATTCGAAACCGGCACGAAACATACTGGATATAGGCTGAATTGCTTTGCCGTGAAATACCGGCTCATCTGGAGTTCATAATGTCTGACGCATTCGATGATAAAGATCGCGAATTCGTAATCAACCAAGCCCGCGAACTCGGCGTGCGCTTCATCCGCATGTGGTTCACCGACATCCTGGGCTTCCTGAAGAGTTTCGCCATCACCATCGAAGAACTGGAAAACGCGCTCTACGAGGGCCATCTTTTCGATGGAGCCGCCATTGAGGGCTTCGCGCGCATCGAAGAGAGCGACATGTTCGCCCACCCCGACCCCACGACGTTCTGCGTGCTGCCCTGGCGTCCACAGGATGGCGGCGCCGTCGCGAGAATGTTCTGCGACATCAAGGACCCGGACGGCAACCCCTATGAGAGCGACCCGCGTTTCGTGCTCAGGCGTACCCTCCAGAGTGCGGCGCAAAAGGGATTCACGTTTTACGCGGGCGTGGAGTATGAGCACTACTACTTCAAATCTCATGAACAGCCGATTGAAACACTCGATCGGGGCGGATATTTCGATCTCACTCCCCTGGATATCGCAAGTGATCTTAGACGCGAGACGGTACTCAATCTCGAAAAAATGGGAATCGGCGTCGAATACAGCCATCACGAGGCCGGACCCAGCCAGCATGAAATAGACTTGCGCTATGGCGATGCGCTCACCATGGCGGACAACGCGATGACCTACCGGCTCGTCGTCAAGGAAGTCGCCATGCGGCACGGCGTCTACGCTACTTTCATGCCCAAACCTTTGTCCGAGGAAAACGGAAACGGAATGCACACCCATCTCTCCCTGTTCCAGGGTTCGGAGAACGCGTTCCACGACCCGGATAAGCCTGGCGGCCTCTCGGACACTTGCCAGGCGTTCATCTCCGGGCTCCTGAAATACGTCCCCGAGATGACGCTCGTTCTCAACCAGTGGGTGAACAGCTACAAGCGCCTCGTCCCCGGTTTCGAGGCGCCCGCCTACGTCTCTTGGGCACACAAGAGCCGCAGCGATCTGATCCGCATCCCCAGTACGCGCAAGGGTATGGAATCCGATACGCGAATCGAGTTGCGCTCGCCGGACTCGGCGTGCAATCCCTATCTGGCGTTCGCCTGCATGCTGGCGGCCGGAATGGCGGGAATCGAAGAGGGTCTGCCGCCCGTGCCGGCCGTGGAAGAAAACGTATTTGAAATGAGTGAGAAAAAACGTCGGGAGCAAGGCATCAAAAGCCTGCCCGGAAACCTGCGGGAGGCCACGGTGCTGGCCGAGCAGAGCGATTTCCTGAGAAGCGTGTTCGGAAACCAGTTATTCGAGAAATTCATCGAGAACAAAAAACTCGAATGGGCGCCCTACCGCGCCCACGTCTCGGATTTCGAACTCAACAAATATCTCTCGATTCTTTGAATACAGCCTTCCCATTCAGGAAAATGTGAGAGGGAATGAAGCCTTCTAATCGGCGCAACTCTCCGCCAGCCATTCGAGGTAGGACGCACTCCCCTGATCAACCTCAATGGCCAGCACCTCCGGCACGTCGTAGCTGTGGATTTCCGCCAGAAGATCGGTGAGGGCCTGCAGTTTTTCCTGTGTGGTCTTTATGATGAGCAGGACTTCCGCATCATCCTGAACCGCCCCCTCCCACCGATAGAAGCTGCGGATTTTCGGCACCATATTCACGCAGGCGCACAGCTTCCGCTCGACCAACGATTTCGCAAGCAGCGTGCCCTCTTCCTCGGAACCCGCCGTGCTCAACACGATCCGGAACGCCCGCCCATCTTTCATGGCATTCTCCTCATGCGCCCAGAATCTTCTCGGCTGCGCTGTAGGGGTCCACTCTTCGCGTGGCGATGGCGTCCAGAAGTTCATCCAGTTCCCGCCCGCCTTTCACGCCGTCTCCCATGCGCTCCACAGCGAGTTCTTTCATCACTTCCGCAAGCGTGATGCGGGCGCGTTCTCGTCCCAGACGCCCGGCCTCATCAGGATGTTCTTGCAAGAAGTGCATGCGCGCCTCGATCTGGGCGACCAATTCCTCCGTTCCCTCGCCTGTGAGCGCTTCTGTCTTCAGCACGGGGGGTCTCCAGATACTCGCCTCGCCGGGATGGAACTTGAAGTCCAGCATTTCCTCAATTTCCTTCACCGTGCGGTCCGCGCCGTCTCGCTTCGCCTTGTTCACCACGAAAATATCGCCGATTTCGAGAATTCCCGCTTTCGCAGCCTGAATATGGTCCCCGCCCCCGGGCGTCTGGAGCAAAACGACCACGTCCGCGCACTGCATGATGTTCACCTCACCCTGGCCAACGCCTACAGTTTCGACGATCACCACATCCCAGCCCATGGCGTCCATGACGCAGAGCGCGTCCCCAGTCGCGCGGGCGAGTCCGCCCAGATGGCCGCGTGTCGCCATGCTGCGGATAAAGACTTTCGGGTCCGTGTTATGCCTGCCCATCCGGATGCGATCTCCCAGAATGGCGCCGCCCGTGAACGGGCTCGTCGGGTCCACGGCGATGACGCACACCCTTTTCTCCTGATCGCGATAATGGGCGATCAGCTGATCGGAAAGCGTGCTCTTTCCCGCTCCGGGGGGGCCGGTGATGCCGATGACCAGGCTTTTCCCGCCTTTTAGATACAGTTCCTGAAGAATGGGTTTCGCACGCGGGTCGTTGTCTTCCACCAGCGTGATGAGCCTGGCGGCGGGACGAACCATGCCGTCCAGAATCTGGGGAATTTGTATTTTGTTTCTTTCATTCATATTGTTTTATTTATCAATAGGTTGGGGGAGCATTATCAAGTAGAATCTAAGCAAGGATTCGGCCTTCAGGAATCGAACAGATGCCGGCAAACGAGATTGCGATGCACCTCGCTCGTGCCTTCTCCGAGGGTGAACACCCGGGCGTCGCGCCAGAACATCCCCGCAGGCGTTTCTGCGATGTAGCCATACCCGCCGTGAATCTGTATTCCTCTGTCGCATACGCGAAGACAGGCTTCTGACGCGAAAAGTTTCGCCAAGGCCACTTCTTCCCTGTTGTCACCTCCCGCGTCGCGGATTCTTGCTGCAGCGACTACCATCTCGCGAGAAGTAGCGATATCTATGGCGCTATCGGCCATCATGCCCCGCAGACCGCCGAAATCAGAGACCGGCTTGCCGAATGCTTCGCGCTTCTTGGCATGAGATGCCGCGGCTTCTAGTGACGCCTGCGCTATGCCGACGCACATCGCACTCAGCACGACCCTTCCATCGTTCAGGACCTGCATCGCCTGCCTCAGCCCATCCCCTTCTTCTCCGATGAGGCGCTCCACCGGAGTTTCGCAGTTTTGAAAAAATATTTCCGCCGTGCCTGCCGAGCGCATCCCGAGAGTCTGTGCAAGTGGGACGCTTCTGCACCCCCTATCGCCCTTTTCAATTAAAAACGCGCTGATTCCGTCTTTGCCCGCCAAAGTGCGCGCAAAGATGACCAGGCTGTCAAAACCCATACCCTGCGTGACGAACATTTTCGCGCCGTTGATGATATACGCATCCCCATGCTGCTTTGCCTCGCACTCGAGAGCCGCCGCATGACTGCCCGCGATCCGCTCGGTAATCGCCCATGCGCCGATCTTCCCTTTTGTGAGGTGAGGAATATGGCTATTTTTCTGCGCATCCGACCCATGATGCAGCAAATGGCCGCCGCACAAGCCAGCCGAGATGCTGATAGTCAGCGCGAAACTCGGGTCGCCACCCGCCAGTTCCTCCATGACGAGGCATTCGTCAAACAATCCGAGGCCGCGTCCACCCAAGCTTTCAGGTATCTTGACGCCGATGAATCCCGCCTCGGCCGCCTCTTCGTATAACTCGCAGGAGAAAGTACCCGCCAGGTCGCGATCCAACGCGCCGTGTGCAAGTCGTTTTTGGGCGAATTCCCGGGCCTCTGCCTGGAGGGTCGATTCTTCTTGCGTTAATTCCGTGTGCGTCATCAAAGGCAACGCCGTTATCCTCCACCCGCTTGAAGTTCGGGTATGATTTCTTCGCCCAAAAGGGTCAATCTGTGAGGGTTCAAATCCAAATCCGGGATAGTGACCAGGATGTGATCCACGCCCGCTTTCAGGTATTCCTTGAGGCGCGCCACGCATTCATCCGGCGTTCCATAGACGCACCCCGATTCCGGGATGACGCTCAGCCTCTCACGGGCCGCCCTGGCCACCGCCCGGTCTTTTTCGGGAATCACCATCACCATGAGAGATGCCCTTATCGCGTCGGGGTCTCTTCCCGCCTTTTTGCAATCTGCCTCGATCTCTGGTCTTTTCTCCAGAAACTGCTCTGGCGTCCACCACCGGCAGTTGTAGCCATCCGCCTGACGGGCCGAAACACCTAGTAGTTTTGGGCCCTCGCCTCCGGTCCAGATCGGCGGATGCGGCTTTTGCACCGGAGGCGGGTCGCAAACCCCGTTTTGCATCTGAAAATACCCGCCTTCGAAATAGGGGGCGGGCTCCGTCCACATCGCGCGTATCAGCTGAATGGCTTCTTCCAGTTGCTTGATTCGCACGGCGGCATTCGGATAGGGATACCCGAAAGAATGATATTCGTTTTCAATCCAGCCTGCGCCAATGCCGAAATCCACCCGGCCCTTGCTGATGACGTCGACCGTGGCCGCCGTCTTCGCCAGCATCGCCGGCGGGCGGTATCCCACACACGTCACCAGCGTGCCCAGGCGCAGGGACTCGGTGTCGCGAGCAAGGGCGGCGAGGGTTGTCCAGGGCTCCAGAATCGCGGTATCGGCTGATTGTTCTTTTTCTTCCGTCGAACCGAAGCCCGTCTGGCTCCCGTAGGAAGCGGGATCTAGCGTAACGAAATGATCGCAATGCCAGAGAGAATGGATGCCGATTTTTTCCGACTCCTGGGCAATTTCCCTTAACTTGTCGTAGTCCCCGATGTACGTGCCCTTGAGCGTCAACGCGACGATGATGCCGACTTCCACCATGGTATTCCTCTTACCCACGCGAAAACAGTAAACCGTTCCGTAACCTCACCTTATCAACATGAAAAATACCTTATCAGCATTAAGAGCGAGAAACGAGGGGGAGAGTACTCCCTTGCGCGCATCGTTTCGCATTAAGAAAATCTATTTGCCCAAAACGACTCCGGCGGCGCCAATGACGGACAAGAGACCACCGAAGACGACGCGCAGGTTCACCGCCTCCTGTTTTCTGAAAAACACCCATGACAGAAAAATGATGAGCAGAACCGAGAGGCGATTCAGGGGAATGATCTGAACAATCTCCCCCGTTTTTATGGACGACCAGAAGAAAAAGGCTGCCATGGCGTTCAAACATGCGCCGCCCAAAACGGCCAAAAGCCCCTTCTTGTCCCAGGATCTGGGCGCCCTCCCCTCCACGGATAATGGCAGGACAAGCATCGCGAGGCAAAACGCCGTCACACTGCCGGCCGTCATGCCCAGGGAAGCGGACTTTATGATTTGCAGTCCGAACTTGCCGAAGACGTGCGTCATCGCGAACAAAACGGCCGTTCCCAAAGGGATAAGGTAATAAAACAAGGGAATGCGCCTTTGAACCTCGCCCTTTTCATAGACCAGCAGAATCGACCCCGCCAAGATGATCAGCGTCCCGAGCGCAATGAGCCACGTCATCCGCTCGCCCGCGAAAACCACCGCAAACAGAGACGCCCACACGAGGCTGGTCTGGGTGACAATGGAAGAACGCGCCAGACCCACCAATTTCATGCCGACGAGGCTGAGATAACGTCCGACGAAGGAGCCGGATATGCCCATGGCGGCGAACCACAGCAGTCCCCCGAGCGGCCAATCCGCCACGCCGCCTTCCAGAAAATAGAACGTCGTTCCGAAGCACACCTGCACGGCGAGCATGAAGACGTTCATCACAATCGGGCTCAGGCGCGCCACGCCGGCGCGATACAGCGTGCGCGCGGAGGCGATGAAACAAGCGGCGATGAGCGCCAAAATATTGGGATGTATGGAATCGACCAACGCTTATCTTCCCGTCACGGTAAAGAAAGCGCCCGCAAGGGCAATCAATGCGCCGAGGATGACGCGCCACGTCACGTTTTCCTGCTGCCGGAACAACAGCCAAGACAGAAAGATGATCAACAAGACGGACAGGCGGGTTAACGGGATGACGCGGGTAATCTCGCCGAGCTTCACCGAGGACCAGAAAAAGAAAATACCGAATCCCTGCAGTACGGCCCCAAGGAGAAGGACGAACAACCCTTTGTTGTCGCCACTTGCGCGCGGGTCGCTCTGGCTATGTGCGAAGGGCGCCAATCCCAAAAGGAGCGTGAGCGAGGTCGTGTTGGCGACCGCCATACCGAAAGCGGATGAGGAAATCCACTCGAACGCGAATTTCCCCACTAGATGCGCGAATGCGTACATCAGAGCGGACGCAATGGGGATCGCATAGTAATGAATCGGAATTCTGCGACCGCTATCCCCTTTGGGGTTGTAGACAAGCAGGCTCGCCCCGCACATGACGCCCAGAATGCCACCCGCTTTCTGGAGCGACATACTCTCGCCTAATATGAAAACGGCAAGAACAGACGACCAGACTAGGACTGTCTGGCTCATCACCGCCGCACGGGCAAGCCCCGTAAAGCGGATCGCGACGAAATTGATGTACCTGCCCAGGAAACTCCCGAAAAACCCCATGGCCATGAACCAGAAAACGCCCTGATAAGGCATCTGGTCGAGGGATCCCTCCACCCAGAAGAAAAACCACCCGAGAGTGGTCGTCACGCATGCCATGACCAGATTTGCCGTGTGCATTTTCATGCGCGGAATCGCATAGCGCTGCGATACGCGGGCGAAGGCGATGAGCGCGGCGCAGCAGAGCGCCAAAATGTTGGGATGAATGGCATCAAGCAAAAAATCGACCTTTTATGAGCAACTTATCTCCCATTCATACACCATAAGACCTGGGATGCGCACACATCGTCGCTAATTCGCCGCAAACACCTCCTGATTTCGAAGAAACGAACGACGATGACGATGAAAATGGCCTGGGAGGATTCGGAATTGGACGCCAGGGTTCGGTTCAAGGAATTTCCCAACAGGCAGAATATGAAGGGGCGATTATGGCATGGAATGCATCTTAGAGGATAGCTTCAGACATGCTAAAACACACGAAGCGGCGTGGATTTGCTTTATAACGAGAGAGTTAACGAGGATTCGTCGTGCAAGCGCGTGAGCTTGTAATGATCGTATCTTCGGGGGATGTGCTACATCTCGTCCAGGCTCTTGTCGACGACTTTGGGGCCTTGATACCCCGGATAATTCTCGACGTAGGGACAATCCTCGGGAAGCCCCCCCATTTCGATGATTTCAGGCCCGATCGGCAGGCACAGCGGCTCTATATCGAAACGCTCGGCATATACGCGGCAGCGGTTCGTCTCGTGGTCGAGCTGCGGACACGCGCTCGTCAGCAAGAGCAGTCTGTCGCCTTCCCACACCTTGTCGTAACAACACTTCCCGCAACCGGTGCATAGCGCCTCCCACTCGGGCGTTTCGGGGGGTGGCAGATTTTCGTCCATCCATTTCTGGATTTCATCGAGGCGGCGTTCTTTTTCCGTCTTGTACATCGGAATGACTTGCGGGGCGTCCCTTTCGAGGCGCCTCTGCTCGGGCGTCTTCCAGATGCGGCGACTGCCGTTGCCATTTTTCGACTTGCTTCGTTTCCTGGAATCAGCCTTGGAGCCGGGCATCAGCGATCCTGGAATTTTGCGGCTCGTTTCTCGATGAACGCGCCTAGGCCTTCCTGTGAATCTTCCGTGCTGTTCACCAGACCGAATTTCTCTGTTTCGAGCGTCAAACCCTCATCGAGGCCGCCCTCCAGGCCGCCGTGTACGGCCTGTAAAATCAACTCGATAGCGGGTTTGCTCTTGGACGCCAGTTTCTGCGCCAAAGCTTTCGCCTCATCCATCAGGGCGTCGGGCTCGCATACCTTGTTCACCAGACCGATGCGGTGGGCTTCTTCGGCATTTACCGGGTCGCCCGTCATGAGGATTTCCAGCGCGCGGCCCGTGCCGACGAGGCGGGTAAGGCGCTGGGTGCCGCCGTAGCCGGGAATGATGCCCAGGTTGATCTCCGGCTGTCCGAAGAGCGCGTTCGGTGACGCGATCCGGATCGAGCACGCCATCGCCACCTCGCAGCCGCCGCCAAGCGCGTACCCGTTCACCGCCGCAATCGTTGGTTTTCCAATGGTTTCGAGCGATCTCAGGATTTTCGTTCCATGCTCCGAGAGCCACCGCGCGCTGAGGGGCGTGCGCCCCACCATGCCTTTGATGTCCGCGCCGGCGATGAATGCCCGATCGCCCGAACCCGTTAATATCAATACTTTCAGATCGTTATCGCCACTGAAAGAAGATACCACATGAGCAAGCTCATCCATCGTCTCTGTATTCAGCGCGTTTAGCGCCTTGGGTCGATTGAACGTGCACGTGGCTACCGGGCCGTCCGTTTCGTATATCAAGTTGTTATAATTCAATATCTTACCGCCTTATTTCTCGAGTCCAGTGAGGCATATGCAATTTTCGGAAAAACCTCGTGAATTTACCTGATTTTATCGATATTTACTGAATTGATCCGCCCGAAAACACTACCCGTTGCAACTGCAACGACTCGGACCAAACCGGCGTTTTCATCCCCTGAAACTCTCCTGTCCACTTCCGCCGCGCGCTGTAACGATCCGTGTCGGGCAACCCTACTCCCCATACGCCTCGACGATCACCGAAAGACCCATGCCGCCGCCGATGCACGCGCCCGCGAGACCGTACTTCCCGCCCCGGCGTCTCAGCTCGTGCAGAATCGTGAGGGTGAGCCGGGCGCCGCTCGCGCCCACGGGGTGGCCGATAGCGATGGCGCCGCCGTTCACGTTCGTCTTCTCGCGGTCGAGTCCCAGTTCCTTTTCCACCGCCAGATACTGGGCCGAGAAAGCCTCGTTAATCTCGATTAAATCCATGTCGTCGAGCTGGAGGCCCGCCTTTTTGAGGGCGATGCGGCTGCTCTCCGCAGGGCCGTTGCCCATGATCTTCGGATCACAGCCCGAAACGCCCCAGGAGACGAGTTTCCCGATGGGTTTACGATCAAGGCGTTCGGCCGCCGCTCTCGAAGATATGACGAGCGCCGCCGCCCCGTCGTTGATGCCGCTCGCGTTGCCCGCCGTCACCACGCCGTCTTCCTTGAACGCGGGCCTGAGCCGCGCGAGCGATTCCTCGTTCGAATCCGCCCGGGGATGCTCGTCGCGATCGAACGTTATGGTCTTTCTACGCTCTTTCACCTCGACCGCGAAGCATTCTTCCGCCAGCCGTCCGCTCTCCCACGCGTCGTGCGCGCGCGCCTGGCTTAGGGCTGCGAACTCATCCACTCCCTCGCGGTGCAGGTCGTATTTATCCGCCAGGTTCTCCGCCGTGATGCCCATCGGCACGTTCGCCATCGTGTCGGTGAGCGCCGTGTAGAGGCCGTCCTCCATCGGGGCCTGGAAGAGCTTCATGCCGGTTCTCGAATTCCGGATGACGTGCGGCGTGAGGCTCATGTTCTCCGCCCCCACGGCGAGCACCACGTCGGCGTCTTCGGTCATGATTTCCTTCGCGCCGCTCACCACGGCCTGGAAGCCCGAGGCGCACATGCGGTTCACGCAATAGCCGGGCCGCTCCAGCGGAACGCCCGCCGCAAGCGCCACGTGCCTGCCGATGTAGACGCCGTCCGAGTTCGACTGGATGACGTTGCCCACCACGGTGTGGTCGATGTCCTCGGGCGTCACGCCCGAGCGCGTCATCGCCTCTTTCGCCGCCAGCGCGCCGAGCTCGGTGGCCGACTTCTCCTTCAAGGTGCCCAGAAACGCGCCGAAGGGCGTCCGCGCTCCGCCCAGAAAAACGATATCCTTATCCGACATTCCCCGATTCCTCCTGATTCAGCGTTGTAAGGAAAAAATTTTCCGTTTTTATCCTGCCATTTTGTGTTCTCACCATAACGCCAAGGCGAAGCGATGCGCAAGAGGGCCGGGTGTGGGGCAATTCTGATAGCTCCAAGCTGCATTCGATGAGTCTATGGCATTCTGAGCGTTTCGGTGGTCAGGCGGCAATCGAATTGCTTCCCGGCATTTCTCGATTGTCCAGTGACTTCACTCGCCCCGCGTCATCGCTCCTCGTTCCAATGACCATTCCACCCGCCGCGCCACGAAACGGGCGAAGGGTTCTATGTTCTGTTCTATGCTGGCGGCTTCCAGCGCTTCGAGGTAAGCGTCGCGATCTTCCAGGCGAATCACTGTCCACGGATATCCCCCGGACGCCAACATGGCGTTCATGATGAAGCGAGCCAATCGACCGTTGCCGTCCGAATACGGGTGTATATAACCAAACATCCAGTGGCCGAGCACGGCGCGCACTGAAGACTCGCTTTCTTTTTCAAGTAATTCGAACAGGGCGGGCATAGCGTCGCGCACGATTTCCGGGCGTGGCGGCACATAACGGGACCCGCGCAAGAACACGGAATCGTTCCGGTAGCCGGCCAGCATCGAGGGAGGAGCTAATCCAGCAGTCACAAAAGGCTGGAACAACTCGCGATGCCATTCGCGGTGCGCCGCGCAAACCAATCCTCCCGCTTCTCCGCCCAAGATGATCTCACGAAGAGCCTCTCTGACGAGCCCGAATGCCTGCCAGTAACCCCGGGCGGCCAACGCATCGCGGCTCTGTCGGTCTTCATCATTTTCATCCGGGTCCCAATCGCCGTAGCGCACTCTTTCAATCAAATCAGGCGTAACTTGGTAGCCCTCGATCGATAAGGAATGGTACGCGTCGCTCCTATATATCTCATCGATGGAGCGCATATATGCCTCTCGATCCTGGGGCAAACCAGGGGCCTTTGGAAACAAGGTGATGATCGGATCCCGAAGAATTTCCCATGTTGCCCGTAAACGTCCCACAAAGGGGGGAACCCTGCGACTCAACGCGCCGAACATCTGCTTCGGCGCGAATGGATCACTTTCCCGGACGTCAAATCCGGCGGATTTCATGGTGTCGACTATCTCGTCGGCCACTTCCGCTCGTCCAATTCGGCGGAAGGCGCCTGCAATCCGCCCGGCAATTACCGTTTGCCCACTCTCCAGAACGCGGTGCAAAATATCGGACGCGTCGCGGACACCAGAGAGCAACACCAGCGCCTCCGCAGGCCTACGGGTGTAGAAAATTTCAGGAATCTTGAGCAAAGCCGCTTCCACTACGAAGAGCCGGAGTCCTTCTCGTTCACAAAGATCGTTCTCCGGCGGCATCTGTCTCTGTTTGAGATCGTAAAGCGAATGTCCAAACGGCAGTTCGACGGTATTGTTTGCCGCTTTGGGGGCGTAGACGACAATCTGGCGAGGGATCACGGTGTTTCCCGCATGCAGGAGCAGTGACTGCTCCGGGGATAGATGCCAGCGACTTCCAAACCGCGCCGTGCAGTATCGTGCGCAAAATTCCCAGAAAGTTGCGAACCAGGGAGTCGTATCTCCGGGGTCGGATCCGGGGCTGGACGATATCAGCCAACCTTTCATCACTTCGAGGAGAAATCCATTCCTAAGCAAACGCTCGCGGTGAACGCGCGTCAATTCGTTCGACCGAAAAACACGTCTTCCTGCCTTCTGGAGTTTTTCTAGCTGTGACAACGATGCCGCAAGTTTTTCACCCGGTTTGGCCATCTTCAGCCCCGCCAAATCCTGCAAGTAAATTATGTCGCACCCATGCAAGTATATTATGTCGTTCGCTCGCAAGTCAATAACGCTGTGCGATTGCAAGTATTTTATGCTTTACAAGGAGCCGCAAGAAGGAGTAATGGTGAGACGAATCGAACGCCGCTAAATCAGTTGCTCTTGCGGCACCCGGAACACGCCCTTGATGCAGGAGGTGTTGCAGACGCAAATCTGGATATGGGATTTCGCCCGGAAACCGGCCCCTTTATATACCGGCTCGCCTTCCACGAAAGCCCCGCGCACGGTGTCAATAGGTTGTTCCATGTTGTCTTTTCGAATTGCATGCAACTGCGCAAATACCGCGCAATCTAACGGTCGCTGAAGTTGGTGTACATCCGGTGAGTTTTTTAAGGGTTCATACCCGGCAGCTTCGCAATTTGCAATGTATGTTACGTATGCGGCCTGAATTTGCCTGATACCAGCCGAGTTCATCAGATCAAGACAGTGCCCTAGATCGATAATCGCGCCGACAACTGCAGGAGTCGTGATATCGGAACCCCAGGTAGTGCTCTGCAGGTCAGTCGCGTATTCAAGACCACGGAGCGGGTTGGCTTCCCAGAAATAGATTCCGGGACCGAGCCAGTCATAATCGTTCTTGCTTTTTTGAAATGGTTCTCCGCCGAGAAGCCATTCGGCCACGGACTCGTCGCACCCGTGATATCCGAGTACGAAAGTCGTCGCCAGACGGTGCAATTTCTACCTGTATCGTTTTGCGATTCGTCCGGTGGGCGTGTGGGTCCCCAACCTGACAAGAGCCTCCCTCGCGGTTTTTTTGGATTTCGTGACTTTCTTGAGGTATCTCTCACACGCCTTCTCGAATCTATCCGCGTCAGCGTGATTCAAAATCCCCGAGCGGTACACAATCACTTTTTGTTCCGTATTTTTCTTTTTCTTGCCCATTGCGTCACCATTTCTGTCTGTGAAGCGAGCACGCCAAGGCGGAAAGCAACAGTCCAGCATCCACTCATAAGTTTCGATATACCTATTGAACCATTCGTTCAAATATCAAAGATATACTCCATCTCACGGCTTGTCAAATTCTCGACTTCTCGGAAACCCCCTACATCCACGAAAGCGGTGTCGCCTTGTCCCCCCGGAGTCTTCTGGCGGCGTCTTTGGCGAAGTAGGTGAGGATGATGTCCGCCCCCGCGCGCCGGATGGAAGTGAGGGTTTCCATGAAAGCGCGCTCGGGGTCCAGCCAACCGTTGCGGCACGCCGCCGCCAGCATGGCGAATTCACCCGAGACGTTATAGGCCGCGACGGGCAGGTCCGTTATCTCGCGCGCCCTGGCGATGACGTCGAGATAGACGAGTGCGGGCTTCACCATCACGATGTCCGCCCCCTCCTCGATGTCGAAAGCTATCTCGCGCATGGCCTCGCGCGCATTCGCCGGGTCCATCTGGTAGGAACTCCTGTCGCCGAAGGCGGGCGCGCTCTCCGCCGCCTCGCGGAAGGGCCCGTAGAAGGCGCTCGAAAATTTAGACGAATAGGCCATGATGGGCGTCTGGGCGAATCCGCTTGCGTCCAGCGCCGCGCGTATCGAACCGACCCGGCCATCCATCATGTCAGACGGTGCGATGATGTCCGCTCCCGCCTCCGCGTGGCTCATCGCCGTCTGGTCGAGGAGTTCGAGCGTCGGGTCGTTCAGCACCTTTTCGCCCTCGATGACCCCGCAATGACCGTGGTCCATGTACTCGCAAAGACAAACGTCCGTGATGACGCACAAGTCGGGGTATGCCTCCTTGAGCGCGCGCACCGCGTTCTGGATTATGCCTTCTTCCGCATAAGCCCCGCTCGCGATGTCGTCCTTGTGCTCCGGAATGCCGAACAGGATGACGCCGGGGATGTCGAGAGCGGCGATTTCCTCACAATCGGCCACCAGCCTGTCGACGGAGAGCTGGTACTGGCCGGGCATGGAGGAAATTTCCTGTTTGATGTCCTCGCCCTCGACCACGAACATCGGATAGATGAGGTTATCGGCGGAAAGTCTCGTCTCGCGCACCATGCGCCGCATGGCGGCCGTCTCCCGCGTGCGTCTCGTACGGTTTGTTACCACGTCCCCGAGGGCCGAAAGAATCAGATTGTCGTCAGGCATCATGCAATTTCATCCTCCATTTACGGCGTATCGTTCGCCGTCTCCAGTTCCCGGTAAAAAAAGACGATGGCTCGCGTCATGCCGGGTATCGTCGAATCGGCGGCCTCCACGTCCGGCTCGACCCCCCACTTACGCGCCGTGGCGGTGGTCACAGGTCCGATGGAGGCAACGCGCGCGCGCCGCATCCATCCTTTCGCCGTCTCCTCCCCCGCCGCCCTCATGAAGCCATCGAGCGCTGAGGAACTCGTGAACGTAAGCATATCAATTTTTCCGCCTTCAAGCTCATCCCATACCTCGCGCAGCGCTTCGCGCCCCAGGGGCGTCGTCCGGTAGACGGCCACGTCATCCACAATAGCCCCCATTTCCGTGAGTGTTTTTGGGATGGTGTCTCTCCCCTCTTTCGCCCGGGCCAGCAAGACGCGCTTCCCGGCCATATCCTCGCCTTTGAAGAGATCGACGACGCCTTCCGCCATGTACTTTTCGGCTACCTTATCGGGCGTCCTTCCCAGATGTTTCTCCACCGCTGCGGCCGTGGCGGGCCCGATGGTCAGAATCGATGTATCCGCTGGGACCGCCTCGGGAGCGACGCCGAGAGCGATAAATCTTTTCGCCAGATATTTCGGCCCGTTCGCACTCGTGAAGATCATCCATTGATACGCATCCAGTGCGTGGAGCGCCGTGTCCACGGGCGTCCAATCCTCAGGCTCCGTGATCCGTATCATCGGCGTGACGCGCACGCAGGCCCCAGAATCCGCCAGCATCTCTCCCATGCGCGAAGCCCCCTCTTCGGGGCGCGTTACGAGGATTGTCTTGCCCGCGAGGGGCAGTGCGGCCAGGTCCTCGTTTTCGGCGGCGCTCATCGCGTATCCCTCAGAATCTCCGCGCCGCCATGGGCGAGAACGTCCTCGGCCACCTCATCGGCCATTCTCGTAGCGTCATCGGATGCGCCCGTTCGTTCTTTCTCCACCATCCGATCGCCGTCCACGCTCGCCAGGCGGGCTTTGATACAAAACCCGCTTTTTCGGTTCTCCGCGAAGACGGCGAGAGGTAACTGGCATCCGCCCTCCAGGCGCGCCATCACGACGCGCTCTGCCATCACGGCCCGTTTTGTCTCCGTGTGCTCCAGCCCCTCAACGAGGCGGCGCGTGGCTACATCACCCTCCCTCGTCTCGATGGCGAGCGCGCCTTGCCCCGCGGCGGGCAGCATGAGTTCGGGCGCTAGTGACTCGGTTGCCCGCTCCTCGAGACCCAGACGCTTGAGCCCCGCCAGCGCGAGAACCGCGGCATCTACATCGCCCGCCGCCACTTTTTCAAGCCTTGTATCCACGTTTCCGCGTAGTTCCACGATTTCCAGATCGCGCCGGTATCGCCTGATCTGCGCGATTCGTCTCAGGCTGCTCGTGCCGATTCTGCTGCCCGGCGCCAGACCCCGCAGCGATTCTCCGCCCCGCGTGACCAGGGCGTCCCAGGGTTCTTCCCGTTCGGGAATCGAGGCGAGGATGAGGCCTTCGGGCAGTTCGCTCGGAAGGTCTTTCAGGCTGTGTACGGCGGCGTCGATTTCGCCTTGAAGAAGAGCGTCTTCGATCTCTTTTACGAAAAGACCCTTGCCGCCCAGCTCATGAATGGGGGAGCCGAGCATGGCGTCTCCTCTGGTGCGGACGATCACTTCTCCCACAACGAGGCCCGGATTCAGTTCCTTCAACTGTGCGGCCACCAGGGCCGTCTGCGCGCGCGCCAGCGCGCTGCCCCGGGTGCCGAGGCGCAGGGTGTCATTCATTGCTCAGTCCGATTCGTCCGGCGGGGGGGCAGGCGGACCTTGATCGCCCTCGGGTTCCACGCCGAAGAGCTTCTGGACGGATTCGACCGAAATCCCCTCCACGTCTTTTTCCGACATCTGGCGAAGTACGGCGAAGGGATGGTGGAGGAGTTTGTTTACCAGCGCCTTCGTCATGGCGTCGAGCGCTTCACGGCCACCATCGCCGAGTTCGGGCAGTCTTTGAACAGTTTTCTCGACTTCCTCCTGGCGCATCGATTCCGCGAAGAAGCGTATGGCCGCAAAGGTATGCCTGAGTTCCTCCGCCTGCTGGCGGGCGAGATAGGTCTCCACTTCTGTTTCCAGGATCACGCGCGCGTCGCGGGCAATTTCCTCGCGGCCCCGGAGGTTGTCCGCCGCAACGGACTGCAAATCGTCCACGTCGTAGAGATATGCGTCTTCGAGGTCGTTCACGTCGGGCGCAATGTTTCTGGGTACTGCGATGTCGATGAGGAAAACCGGCGCGTCGCGGCGTTGCTCCAGGGCGGCGGCCACGGTCGGTTTGTCCAGAACGAAGCCCTGCGAAGCCGTCGAGGCGATGACGACGTCGGCGTCGATGAGCGCCTGCTCCAGTTTGTCGAAACTTAACGCAAGTCCCCCGAGTTTGGAGGCCAACTCCTGGGCGCGCGCGAACGTCCTGTTCGCCACGTGAAGGGTGTCGGCCCCGCTCGTTTTGAGATGCCTCGCCGCCGCTTCGCCCATCTCGCCTGCGCCCAGCAGGAGCACGTTCTTGCCTGAGAGAGAGCCGAAAATTCTTCTCGCCAGATCCACGGCCACGGAACTCACCGACACGGGCGACTCGCCTATCGGCGTTTGCTCGCGAATTTTCTTTGCCACGCGAAACGCGCGGGAGAAGAGGTTCGTAAGCGCCTTTCCGGCGTGGCCTGAGGACTGAGCGACCCGGTAAGCCTCTTTCACCTGCCCCAGAATCTGCGGCTCGCCCACCACCATGGAATCGAGGCTCGACGCCACGGTGAACAGATGCCGGGTGGCTTCGTCCTCTCGGTGAACGTAGAGGTGTGCGTTCAGTTCATCTGCGCCGATGTCACGCGATTCCAGGAAAAAACGCTGAATCGCATCGAGGCCCTGCTCGTAATCCTCGGCCGCGGTGTAGACTTCCACCCGGTTGCACGTCGAGAGGATGAGCCGCTCATCCAGGCCGCGATAGTCCGCCAGCCGGTCGAGCCACTTGCCCATATCCCCTTCCGGGAAATAGAGGCGCTCGCGTATGCTGAGCGGCGTGTTGTGGTGGCTCACGCCTGCGAGAATGATGGACATCTTCTAGCCCGCTCCCTGGAAATGGACGACCAGCGCGAGGAGCGCGGCAAAGAAGGCCACCATCGAGAAAACGGCGGAGCGCTTTCCCTTCCAGCTTCTGGTGAGCCGACAGATGAGCAGGAGGCCGTACGCGCCCCAGATGAGTATCAGCGGCCAGGTCCGCACCGGGTCGAGGCTCCAGTAGGCGCCGTGGCGCGACTTCGCCCACATCGAGCCGAGCAGCAGGCTCGCCGTGAGGAACGCGAAACCGAAGTAGAGAATTTTGTGGTTCAGGTCGTCCAGAATATCGAGCGAGGGCAGGCGATGCAGCCAGGCACTGGGTCTTCGGGATTTTAGCTGCTGGGATTGCACGAGATACATCAGCGCCGAGGCGAAGAGCAGAAAGAACGCGGCCCAGCTCAGCAGCGCGAGTACGGCGTGGCCTTTTAGCAGATAGCCCTGCACGGCGATCGAGCCTGCGCCCCACACGCCGGGGAAAGCGGCTGCGTATCCCTCGAGAATGAAAGCCGCAGGCACGGCAAATCCACCCAGGGCGATGTCCCGGTAGCGCGCAAAGACGATCAGGTACATCAGGATGATTATCCACGCCATGCCGCTCAGCCACGCGCTCCATCCCTCGGGTGTGCCGGAGGCGAAACTCACCCCGAGCATGAGGGTGTGAAGCGCAAATCCCACGAGCAGCGCGCCGATCCCGTAGACAACCCCTGTAGACCTGCCCGTGCAGAGCAAGTACAGGTGCGTTAGCGCAGCCACGAGATAGCAGGCAATCAAGATGGCAACCACGGGATTTTCCTCTCATCGCAAGGCAGTGCCTCGCCCTAAAGAATACTGCCCTTTCCATCTCCATCCATACCAAAGGGCGAACAAGGTCATTTAGACCACCATTTCGGGCAATTTGCAATAATCCGCTGGATCACAAAGCCCCGCCACCCGGATTTTCTCGTTGCAAGTTGGCGTGAGCGGCCCATTCCCACTATACTCCATCCGTCGAGTCCGTCCGCCCGCACATTCCACCCCGGCTGAGGCAGCAGACCGTGATTCCGCTCCCCGAGATCGAACCACCCCTGATCAACGCCAGCGGCATCCTGAGCTACCCCGAAGTCTTCGCCGCCTTCGAGAGCGCGGGCGCGTGCCTGGGCGGCTACGTCACGAAATCGGTCGGCCCCCGGGAGAAGCCGGGCAACGAGAACCCCGTGGTCGTATACCCCCCGGAAGGCGCAGTGCTCAACTCCCTCGCCCTGCCGACGCAAAGCGCCGAGGACTGGGAGCGCGACCTGGAAGAGATAAAGCTCAAGAACGCGAAGCTCATCGTCTCCGTCTATGGAGGAGATTCACGTGAGTTCGCCGGCGTTACGCGCCGGATGTCGAGGTTCGGCGACGCCATCGAAGTGAACCTGGGCTGTCCCAACAAGGAGCCGGGCGAGCAGACCATCATGGAGAGCATCGGCCAGAACCCCGCCCTCTCCGCTGAGGTCATCGAGCGCGTTCGAGACGAGACGGACAAGCCCGTCATCGCCAAGCTCTCGCCCAACAGCGACTATCTCGCCGTGGCGGATTCATGCATGAGCGCGGGCGCGGACGCTCTGGGCTGCGGCAACACGCTGGGGCCGGGCCTGGCGGTGGACATCCAGAGCCGGGCGGCGATCCTCGCAGGCACGACGGGCGGCATCAGCGGCCCAGCCCTCAAACCCATCAACCTGCGCATGACGTATGAGGCCTACGCGCGCTTTGGCTGTCCCATCGTCGCATACGGAGGCATCGAAACCTGGGAGGATGCCGTGGAATACATTCTCGCGGGAGCGAGCGTCTTAGGGATAGGCACCGCCTTCATGAGAAAGAGCACGCATGAGGCGGCCGCCCTCACCCGGGATATCTGGGAGGGGGTTCAGGAATATCTAGGCGGCGAACCCATGTCCGCGCTCATCGGCGCGGCCCACCGTCCGGCGGATGGAGGCGGCTCCGATGCGTAGCGTGTTCAAGGTCGTGGAGAACCGCCTGGAAAGCGAGTGGACGCACACGATTTTCTTTGACGAGGAAATAGAATCCCGGCCGGGCCAGTTCATGATGGTCTGGCTGCCGCGCCTGGGCGAAAAACCCTTCACCCTCTCCTACCCCAACGCCGTCACGGTGAAAAAAGCGGGCGCGTTCACCGAAAAGCTGGCCGCCGTGAAGCCGGGTGATGAGATAGGGCTCCGCGGCCCATTGGGGCAAGGCTACCCGCCGCTTAAAAAGCCCGCCTTGATCGGGGGCGGCGTGGGAATCGCGGAACTGAGGCTCCTCGCCCTCGCCTCGGAAGCGCCCTCCTTCGTCCTCGGCGGCCGCACGGCGGATGAGATTCTCTTTTATGAGGAATTCAGGGAACTCGGCCCCGTCCACGTCGCCACAGAAGACGGCGCCCTGGGACACAAGGGCCTGGTGACCGAACTCCTGCCTGTCGAGGCGGACAGTTACGCCGTCTGCGGCCCTGAACGCATGATGGCCGCGTGCCTGCCGAAACTCCCCGCCGAGCGGACGTATTTCGCGGTTGAGCGGTACATGAAGTGCGCTGTCGGCCTGTGCGGCCAATGCACCTGCTCGGGCTGGCGCGTTTGTACGGATGGCCCCATATTCCCCGCCACCACCGTCGCTCAGATGGATGATTTCGGAAAACGCCGGCGCTCCAAGAGCGGCAAATGGGAAAAAGTCTAAAAAAAAGATACCTTCCCAAGAGGTTTCTGCTGTGCCTATAATCAGGCGGTGAGCGAAAGATTCCTCACCTTCATGAGGCTTCAGGCGGAGGACAAGCCATCCAATTCCGTGTGTTGGGCTGCGCGGGCGGCAAAGCCCCCGGATATCAGTTGACCTCTTTCCTCATCAACGAAGAGTTGTTGCTGGACGGCGGCTCGGCCGCTTCTGGCCTCAGTATCGAGGAGCAGGCCAAGCTCACTGGCGTCGTGGTGTCCCATGCGCATCTGGATCATATCGCGGAACTGCCCTACCTCGCCGACAACATCTTCGGCCTTCGGGAAGACTCACTGAAAATCATCGGCGCGCGAGACGTTCTGGAAGTGATTCAGAAATCCATTTTCAACAACGCCGTCTGGCCGGATTTTTGCGAGATTTGCCACGAAGATACGCCGATACTCGATTTCTCCTCCATCGAGGAGAGGGAAACACGCTCCTTGGGCGGAATCCGGTTTACTCCTTACGCGGTCAATCACAAGGGTACGACTTTCGGCTTCATACTTGAGGATTCTGAATGCGCGCTCCTTTACACCAGCGATACGGGGCCCACCGAGGCCATCTGGCGGGGAGCCGCCGAAGTGGACGATCTGCGCGCCATCATTACCGAGGTGTCGTTTCCGAACAAGATGGAGGAGCTAGCGCGTATGTCCAGGCACTTGACCCCCGCCATGCTCCATGCGGAAATAGGGAAAATGCCGCCTGAGGTTCCCGTCTACATCTTTCACATCAAGGCCCAGTACGGGGATGAGACCAGGGCGGAAATCGAAGCGCTGGGCGAACCGAGAATTCAGGTACTTGAAGAGGGGATGACGTACCACCTGTAGTTTTGGCGACTATATACAGTAATGCTACCCATCTAATGGAAGGGAGCCGCCCTACCTTCTCCGGCAATCTCGTCGCTTTCAACCAAGCTAGGAAATAAAGCGGATGAATATCAAGGCTGAACGACAACCTACTACATCAACTGACATACTGAACAAGTACGCGAATTGTATGGAGGAAATCAAGAAGCGAACAGAGGTTGTGCATGGGTTTTTGCGCCATGAACTACACGCAACGTACCTTCAAACAACCGTCGAATCGATATGTTTGCAAATCCGCAAGATACTTGAGTTAATCGCACTGGCATCGCTTGTCGCGAATAAGTCTGAGTACGAGAAACATCGGAAAAACTTCCAAGGCGATTGGAATGCGAAGCGAATCTTGAAAACGCTTGATAAGGCTAATCCGAAATTCTATCCGATCCCGTCAGAACAGGTAATCAGTCCCGAGACTGGCAAGGTGGTTGAGGCGATTCCAATTACGTCCGGCTATTTATCTAGAGCAGACTATGAGGATTTGTACGATGAGTGCAGCGAGATACTTCATGCCTCAAACCCGTTCTCCAGCGTGCAACAAGAAGTTCAGTCGTTCCTCGATAACACTCCGGAATGGATGCAAAAGATTCGGGTCTTACTAAATCACCATCAGGTACAGTTGATTGATAAGAGAGTACAGCTTTGGGTTTTAATGAAAGCCAAATCTGATGGTAAGGTTCATGTCTATGAGTTCATGAGAATAGATTAGTCCTATTTACTAACTGCTTAAGAAAGATGGGGAGACGCTTTCGTGGAAGACATCGAAACGCAAAGAAAATACAGCCGCATCATGGCCGAGCGCATCAGCGGCATTCTGGCCGGGGAGATCGAAGGCGTCGACGCGGACATCCGTTACAGCTACCAGGAGAAGAGCTTCAGGCTCTGGTGGGGAGAGCGGGGAGACCCGGGCACCACGGCCCTCATCACATTCGAGCAAATCGCAGGGCTGAATGACGAGGAATTGCGCCAGATCATCCGCTCATCCGTTACAGGCTAGAAATCGCGGTTGCGAAGGAGATATCCTGCATTCTCCTTGCCGTATAGAATAGTTATATTTCAATTAGTTATCAGAAATAGTTAATTCATAATATAGATCAACTGCTGCCACATTACGCGGCGAGAAACAGCCAGCCGCACGCCAATTGGGCGCTGCGGTGAATCAGCCCGCAAAGCAGCTTCCTTCTTCTTGCAAATCAGGCGATATTCGCCAATTCCTGGTAAATGCGGAAGATCGAGCTTCCGTCCTCATGTTGCCTGCCCTTGCTCCGCTGTGCCATGAAGAAGTGCTCCAGCAGCCCGCCGAGCGGCACGGGCACGTCGAGGTCCTTTGCGGAGTCGATGGCGCATTCGAGGTCCTTCAGCACTATCCATATCGGGCCGGATTCGGGAAAATTGCCGGCCAGCATGTCCTTGCCGCGCACGTCGAGCACGTTCGATCCCGCGGCGCCCGAGCAAAGCGTTTCCAGCATGACGTCTTTGGGGATTCCCGCCTTGAGGCCGAGCGTGAGGCCCTCGCACGCCCCCGCCATATTGATGAAGAGTACGAGATTCACCACCAGCTTGAGCTGGGCGGCGAGCCCGTTTTGCTCACTCACGAAAACCGTCTTCTTGCCGATGGCGTCAAATGCCGGTTTCGCCTTCTCATATGCGTCCCTGGGACCCGCCGACATCACCACCAGATCCTTCACGGCGGCCTGCTTGCCCACGCCACTCACCGGGCAATCGAGCCAACTCACGTCCTTTTCACCCGCTAATTCCGCCATTTCTTTCGAGAATTTGGGCGGAACCGTGCTCATATCGGCGATGATCCCGCCGGAGGAGATTCCTTCCAGAATGCCTCCCTCGCCCGTTACCGCCTCTTCCACGACCTTGTAGTTCGGGAGTGAAGTCATCACCAGGTCGGCGCCGCTTGCGGCGTCCGCGGGCGAGGACGCCCGGCGCAGGTTCTTGCCCTCGAATTTCCCGTACATCGCGTCCACCGGGTCGAAGCCCGCCACTTCCATGCCGGCGTCCAGCATGTGGCCCGAAAACGCGCCCCCCATGACGCCCAAACCCACGACTCCCACTTTCATGCTCACGGCTCTCAAGCTCCTTTTGAATGCGGCGGCCAGAAAATGCCCTTCGTTCCGCCGGTGTCGAATACGAAAATTTTCTCAGGTCTTCACATCATCAATGAATGATATAGCCGCCGTCCACCACGAGGTTGTGCCCGTGCACGAAAGAAGCATCTCCAGAGGCGAGAAACAATACGGCACTCGCTATTTCATCCGGCTCGCCGAAGCGCCCCATCGGCACCGTTCCCAGGCGCTGTGCGCGCTCCTCGGGCGTCTTATAGGCGTGTTTCTTCAAGTACTCCGTCGCCGTAGGTCCAGGGCTTACGGCGTTCACCAGGATGTTCTCACCGGCGAGCTCGAGCGCCATGGAGCGCGTAAGCTGGATCAGCGCCGCCTTGGTCGCGCTGTAGAGCGCGGTATTGAGCGCCGCTACGGAGCCCAACTGGCTCGCGATGTGGATGATCCGTCCGCCCCCCGCCTCGCGCATGAGCGGCAAGGCGGCCTGGCTCGCGAAAAATGGAGCACGCAGGTTCACGGCGACCACGCGGCTGAAATCTTCATACGTGAACGTGCCGAAGGGCTGGCTCGCCCGAATGCCTGCGTTGTTCACGAGAACGTCGACGCCGCCCAGCGCGTCCGCCGCGGACTCCAACATGCGCTCGGCCGCGCCCTCCTCTCTCAAATCAAAAATCCCGAAGGCTGCCGCCCCTCCGGCGGCCTCGCACTCGCGCGCGACGTTTTCGAGCTCGTCCTGCGTTCCGTCCGCCGCCAGATACAGGTTCGCGCCCTCGGCTGCGAAGCGAAGCGCCACGCATTCGCCGATTCCGCGCGATGCGCCCGTCACGAGCGCCCTTTTTCCATCCAAACGGCTCAACTTGCGTTTCTCCTACGGAAGAGTTGCGTTATATTCACACCCGGCGCGAAGTTGTGCGCCCTGGATAGCCGAAGACAAGGAGAGTTGCACGATGCCCCGACCGGAAAACTCATTTGAAGAACTACAGCACGTCGCCGTCAAGGTGTCCGACATCGAAGAATCTCTCAAATTCTACACCGGGATTCTCGGCTTCACGCTCTCGGAACGTCACGACCCCGAAGAACACCCGACCATCAACGCGGGTCTTTGCTTCCTGCGCTGCAGCGCGTTTCATCACGATTTGAACCTAGTATACCACACCGGCGATCAGCCCGCGCTCAAGGAAATGAGAACCGACGATCAGGGCCCGGTCATGGACTTGGGGTTGCATCATTTCGCATTTCGGGTAAAAGACCGCTCCGAGTTCTTCGCCTGGAAGGACTGGCTCGAGAAATGCGGGGTCAAAATTGTACGCGGCCCCGTGGTCCACAGCCCCACCCATCCCGAGGGCGACGGCACATGGGGAGAGAACCGTGCTATGTACTTTTGCGACCCCGACGGCCACCGGATTGAAATCTTCTGCGACTTGGCCCGGATGGACGAGGTCAACGGCATCGAGAAGGAATGGTATGAAGACAGGCTTCACCGGGAGGGAATCGACCCTGCCCCGCATCCGCCGGTCGGCCCGCATCCGACAGGGGCTATCATACGCTGAACCACCGCCCCGGGAATGTTTCACCATGAGTAAGACGTCGTGAGCTGGAAAAACTTCCGCATACGCCTTCTCGGCTGGCTGCTTCATTTCGATTTCTCAGACGACGGCATCTTCTATTTCACGACCATCATCGTGGGAGCGTTGGCCGGCTTCGTCGCCGTGTGCTTTCACGTCGCGCTGGGCTGGGCGCATTATCTTTTTTTCGGCTCCCATGATCTTTCAGAGATTCACAGGGCCTGGTACTGGGTGGCGCTCATACCCGCCGGGGGCGCCTTTCTCTCCGCGCTCTTTCTCCAGTACTTCGCGCCCGAGGCCCGTGGCAGCGGCATCCCCCAGACGAAAATCGCCTACGTCGCCCACAACGGCCACATCGACAAGCGCGTGTGGATAAGCAAGTTCCTCATCGGGGTCCTCAACATCGGCTCGGGCTCGAGCCTGGGCCGCGAAGGCCCCACCGTGCAGATATGCTCGGGCGCGGCGAGCTGGATAGGCGAGACGTTTTCCCTGAAAAGACGCCGTGTGCAGGCGCTCGTCCCCGTGGGCTGCGCCGCCGCCCTGGCCGCCGCGTTCAACACGCCGATCGCCGCCGTCACCTTCACGCTCGAAGAACTGGTGGGCGATCTGAACGCCCGTGTGCTCGGCTCCATCGTGTTCGCCGCGGTTTCCGCCTCGGTCGTCTCGCGCGCCATGCTCGGCAACGAACCCGTGTTCTCAGTACCGGCCTATGCTCTGGACAGCTCCCTCGAACTGTTCCTCTACGCCTTCGTAGGCGTCGTCTGCGCGCTCGTGGGCGTGGCGTTCATCAAGGGATTGATCTACTTGCGAGCGAGATGGAAGCGCCTCCGCGGGTTCCGGGGGGTTATCGCCACGGGTCTCGGCGGCCTGTTCGTGGGCGTGGTCGGCATCTGGTTCCCCGAGGTGTTCGCCGTGGGCTATCCCGCCGTGAGCAAGGCGCTCACGCACAGCTACACGCTGCCCTTTCTCTTGTGCCTGCTCGTCTTGAAGCTCATCGCCACCGCGGTTTCTTACGGGACCGGCTCTTTGGGCGGCATCTTCGCGCCGACGCTGTTCATGGGCGCGATGGCAGGGGGCGCCGTGGCGTCTCTCGCCGAACTCGCCTTCCCGGGCTTCGTGGCCCATCCGGGCGGATACGCCCTGGTGGGCATGGGGGCGGCATTCGCCGCTGTGATTCGCGCGCCCTTGACGTCGGTGCTCATCATCTTCGAGCTCACGCAGGACTACCACATCATCCTCGCGCTCATGGTGGCCAACGCCATATCGCTCGCCCTGGCGCGATACTGGCACCCCGAGCCCATTTACAACGCGCTCTCCTCACAGGACGGGGTTGCGCTGCCGGACTATGAGACCGAACATCTCCTGCACGAGATTCACGTCTCGGACGCCATGATCGGCAACGTCGTCACACTGCCCGAGGACATCACGATCCTGGATGCCATCGAGAGAACAAGGGGAAGCGCCATTACCGGATATCCTGTCCTGGACCCGAGCGGGAAGCTCTCCGGCATGGCGAGCAACTACGATTTCAGCCAGGCGCAGGCCGCGGGCATCCTGCAAAAACCTCTGAGCGAGATTGCGAAGAAGAAATACATCATGCACGCGCATCCGGACCAATCGCTCGATTCCGTGATGGCCAAACTCGGCGACAGGCGCATCTCGCGCCTGCCCGTGGTGAGCCGCGAGGACCCGACCGAGCTCCTGGGAATCATCACCGCCGAGGACGTGATCTACGCATTCGGCAAGGTCTGGCGCGAACAGGAACACCACAGGCACGATTCCGCCTAGAGCCGGCATCCCGAATACTTTGCAGAGATTGCGAAGATTTTCATATGATGAATGAAATGGAGCGAGTGCTTCATCATTGCGAGGTTCGCTTTTCATTGAAGGGAGAATCCGGACCCGGAATGCCGGAACCACAAAAATGAACGAGCAACTTCCAACCACCCTGCCATCGAGCGGCCAGCCGACCTGGCTCAAAAAGATTTTCCAGGCGGGTCTCAGGCTCGCCTACGGCGGAGTCGACGTCCAGGGCATGCAGAACGTGCCACCCGACGGCCCGCTGATCGTCGCCTCGAATCACAGAAGCTACCTCGACCCCATGATCCTCGCCTCCTTCCTGCCGAGGCGGGTGTACCACATGGCCAAGCGGGAATTGTTCCGCAATCCCCTGTTCGCGAAGCTCATCACCTACTACGGCGCCTTTCCCGTGGACAGGGAGGGGACCGCGCGCGCCAGCACCTTCCGTATGGCGCGCACACTGCTGGGCTTAAACGGCGCGGTGGTGATTTTCCCCGAAGGCGGCATCGTGAATTCGACGGCCGAAGTGGAAGTGAAAGAAGGCGTCGCCACCCTCGCCGCCATGAGCCGCGCGCCCGTTCTTCCGGTCTATATCGCAGGGTCGAATACGCTCATCAGCCCAAGGGGAATCCTCGACCCCTGGCTCGTCATTCGCGTGGGCGAGGTCATCCCTCCGGCGCAAGGAAAGGGCCGGGAATACCGCAGGGTATTCGCCCAAAGCATCGTGGATGCGATCCTGAAGCTCGAGTCGGATTATCTGGCAGCAAAAAGAGGAAGCTAGAAACAGGGTGCCGGGGTGGATAACGCCTGGAGAGTATTCCGCCGTCATTTCGCAAAACAAGCGCATTTAGCCGAGCGCGGACAAAATAAAGCCCCGCCACCTGTACAGGGTGACGGGGCTATGAAAGGCCCTTCAATTCAAACCGGGACTCTATGATTCTCGGACGAGCCCTTAGAAACTATACTGAAAGCCCAACTGCAGGCGCGTCGCGTCACCATCCTCGCCGCCGTTGGTTTCGCGCCTGCCTTGTATGATCTCCACGCCCGCCCGCATCTTGGGCGCGGGCGACCACCAGATGTTGGCGTGCACCGTTTGGAGCGACTGGCTGAGGTCCGGGTACACCGCTTTGGCGGCATCTTCGAAATCGTTCTCCACCCAACCATAATACAGGCCCGAACTCACGGAACTGCTCCAGTTGTGCGTGACGCCGACGAAACCGCCCATGGAGTCGAGCGCTTCCAGTTCATTGTTCGCGCTCAGGATGGCGGCGCCGGGTGATCCCAGCATGGATTTGTCCAACCCGCCTTGGCCGACGTTGAACGTACCCCACAGGCGGGTGTTCTTGCCCAGACCGAAGTTCGCGCCGAGATGGAGGGCACTGATAGTGAGGCTTTCTTCAACTGCGCCTTGTTCGTAAAGAACCTGCCCCACCAAACCCGACACGTTAATGGCGCCCCAACTCGTTTTCATTCGCAGAGCCGCCACAAAGTTCGGAACCCGCTCTTGAGAGGACGTGCTTCCGCCGGCCATCAAGATTGTCGGGGCATTGGGATCTTCCAGCGCCACCTGGGCAGTAAGGTCCTTCCCCATCGCCTGAGAGTAGCGCACCTGGGGCCGACGTATGGTAATCACGCCCACCGGCCCTTCGAAGTCAATCGTGTCGGCGTAGGTGTTCTCATCCATCAATGTCGACCAGGTCTGTCCCGCCAGCACTCCGCCCAAAGTGGCGTAGGCATGACGCAGACGAAGTGCATTGCCGCCGCCATAGAAATCGGTCTCGATCCGGGTCTTGAGGTTGCCCATTTTCGTCGGCGTCAGGCTGTCGAAGCGCAGGCGCGTCTGCCTGGCGTGCAGGGAGGTTTTGCGCTGACCGCTGTCATCGCCCTCCAGGAGGATGCCGCTCGCGCCGCCTCCCCAGTCATAGCCGAAAAAGGAATCGCCCAGATCCTGGTCGAGGTCGTAGATCGCATCGAGCTTGACGTAGCCGCTGAAGGAAACCGATGTGTTGCTCCCCGGCATCTTCCAGGAGCCCGGAAAATCGCCGGTAGCCACCGCCTTTTTCTGGGCGGCTTCCTGCGCGGCCATCATATCGGCCTTCATTTTCTTTTCTCGTGCTTCGAGCGCTTCGAGACGGTTCATAAGCGCCTTGATCTGCGACTTGAGATCGTCTATCTCGCCTCCGGCAGCCGGTGCGACGAACAACGCCAAGGCTGTCACACATCCAAGAAGCGCCAGGCCGAAACGATTCGTCCGTTTTCTCTTCATATCTCTGTCCCCCCGTGAGAAGTTCGGCAAAAAGTACGCTGCACATGAAGAGGTGGTTGCATGAACAACGACCTCTTCCAGATTTATGTCTCCCCTGCAGAGCGAACAATCGGTCGGATGTCTCGCTCATCCTCGCTAAAGCATATGAATTCCCACTTCCTGCTCTTCAGAATATCGTATGTACACCTACTACGTTTCCATGGTGTTACATGGACTCCGAAAATACAAGAAAAAAGAACGAAGCCGGAAAGTCAGGACGCGCCCAACGCTTTCAGGATGGTTCTGCGGACCAGGACAGGCGTCACCTGCCGTCTGTAGTCGCCGCTCGCGCGGATGTCGGTCAAGGGATCGAGGTCATCGAGCGCCTCAGCGAGCACGGCGTCGATGTTCTCCTGGTTGAGTTTCTTGCCCTGGAGACCCTCTTCCACCGCTGTGAGGCGCCTGAATACGGCTTCCACGCCGCCCAGACCGATTCTCACCTCTTTTGCCGTCTTGCCGTCTTCTCCGGTAAGCACCGCGGTGGAAACGGATACGCAGGGCTTGTCCTCTTTCGAGCGCGTGGTGAAGCGCGTACACGCCGTCCGGAATCCATCAGGCAGCGGGTCGACCTCGATGGAGCACAGCAACTCGTCCTCATCCAGGGCGCATTCGTAGTATCCCGTCCAGAACTCCGTTGCGGGAATCACACGTTCCGTTCCGTCCGCCTTCCTGGTGTTCATCCGAGCCTCGAGGGCCAGAAAGGCGCCAGGCGGATCCGAGGCCGGTTCGGCAAAGCACAGGTTGCCGCCTACGGTCCCCTGGTTCCGGATGCGTATCGTCGCCACGTTGTGAAAAATTTCTCCGAGCAGCGGGAAGCGCTCCTGCACGAGGGGGGAAGTCTCGATCTTGCGGTGCACCGTCTTCGCCCCGATTCGGACGCCGCCGTTTTCAGCCTCTTCGATGAAATCCAGATCGTTCGCTCCAGCGATGTCGATCAACACGTCTGGTTCGTACACGCCCGATTTCATGAGAATCGAGAGGGCGACGCCGCCGGCGAACACTTTCCCGTCGTCGCCATGCTCCTTCATGGCGGCGAGCGTTTCCTCCGCGCTGTTCGCGGGTAGATGCCGAAAAGCCATTTTTCTCTCCCCTCTCCTCGTTATTCGCCGTTTTTCTCGTTCAACGCGGCCAGCACCTTTTCCGGCGTAATCGGCAGCGACGTGATCCGTACGCCCACGGCGTCATAGATCGCGTTGCCGATTGCTGCCGAGGTGCCCAGTTGCGCCATCTCGCCCAACCCTTTCGCGCCAAAAGGCCCCGAGGGATTTTCCGTCTCGATGAGCACGGATTCGAGCTCGGGGACATCCTGTGTCGTAGGCAGTTTATAGTCGAGCCAGTTCGCGTTCACCGGCTGGCCGTCTTCGCACTCGAAATCCTCCATCATGGCGTAGCCCACGCCCATGACCGCGCCGCCGTCCAACTGGCCCTGCGCGCCGGCCGGGTTCACGATGGTTCCGCAGTCGTTCGTGCTGATGACGCGCAACACCTCGAACGCGCCGGTTTCGGTGTCCACTTCCACCTCCGCCACCTTGGCGCCGTAGGCGTAAGCGGCGGACCAGTTTCCATAGCCCGTCACGGGGTCGGGCGTCTCGCTCGGCGAGTCGTAAGAAGACGCCGTATAGACGGCCTCGCTGCCCTCTTTTTCATATAACTTCATGTAGGCTTCGCTGTGGGTCACCTGCCGCTCGGGCGAGCTGGAGACGTAAATTTTACCATCGCGCGCGTCGAGGT
Source organism: Nitrospinae bacterium bin107 (assembly GCA_002238965.1). GTDB lineage: Bacteria > UBA8248 > UBA8248 > UBA8248 > UBA8248 > Bin107. The sequence goes on from MPNJ01000004.1 coordinate 74,311, forward strand.
CGTTCGGGTCGCACTCGAGCAGTTCCGCCGCGCCCTTGAAGAGCATGTTCTTCGCCTGGACCGACGCCAGGCGCGTGGCCTCGCCATCGATGGTTGTCGTGCGGCTTCCGCGCACGCCCCATCCGTAGGGATTCACCGCGGTATCGCCGTTGATGATCCGCACGTCCTCCACGCGAATGCCAATCGCTTCGGCGCAAATCTGCGCGAGCGTGGTGTCCGAGCCGTTGCCCATCTCGATGGTGCCCGAGAGCAACTGCACGGTGCCGTCCTTGTTCATCTTGATGAACGCGCCCGCCGTTTCCGGCCCCATCGCGCGCGCGCCGGTGAAATGGACCGCCGCCGCCAGCCCGAAGCCGCGCTTTTTCCCGTTGCTGCTCGGCTTTTTCTCGCGCCAGGGCACGCGCTTGACCGCCTCTTCCACACATTCGGAAACGCCGCAACTGGTAATCTTGGCCCCGATGATGGTGGTGTCGCCCTTCCTCACGAAATTCTTGATGCGAAACTCCGCCGGGTCCATGCCGATTTCTTCGGCGTGTTTCTCCATGGCGAGTTCCGAACCGAACGCATAGCCGGCGTTGCCGATTCCGCGCATCGCGCCGCCGGGCGGCACGTTCGTGCAGACGACGTCGGCGTGGTGGCGATAGGCCTTGTAGTTGTAGATGCTCCCGCCCATGTGCGCCGTGATGCCGCCGACAGCCGGGCTGTAATCCGAATAGCCGCCGTTTTCCACCACCATCTGGGTGTCGCGCGCGAGCAGCATGCCGTCCTTGTCGGTGGCGATGCGCCAGACGTGGAACTGCTTCGTCCGGTGCGTGCCGAGGAGAAACTCCTCTTCCCGCGTGTAGTAGAATTTCACGGGGAGGTCCAGCTTTTTCGCCGCGATGATGGAGAGGAAATCGATGTTGAACTTGCTCGTCGCCTTTCCGCCGAAACCCCCGCCCACGTAATTCGTGACAACACGAATCTGGGCTTCCGGAATCTTCAGCAGTTTGGAGAAATACTGGCTGGAAAGACTCGGGCATTGCGAGGAGTTGTATACGGTTACGTCGCCCTTCTGCGACCACTCGGCGATGGAGACGTGCGCCTCCAAAGAGCCGTGCATCTGGCGTGAGGAGGAAGTGGCCAACTCGCTCACGTGGTGGGCTTCGTCGAACATGCGGTCCACGTCGCCGAATTCCATGTGCTTGGTGAAGGCGATGTTGTCCGGGTACCTGTCATGGATGACAGGGGCGCCCTCTTGCATCGCCTCGCGCGGATCGAAGACGGCGGGAAGATCCTCGTAGTCGACGTCGATCAAATCGAGTGCTTCTTTCGCGATATCTTCAGATGTCGCCACGACGGCCGCCACCGAATCACCCACGTGACGCACCTTGTCAGAGGCGAGCGGACGCTGATCGTAGCAAACGGGTACGACACCCCACTCCACCCCCTCCGGGATGTCCTTGGCCGTCATCACGAGCTTGACGCCGGGGAGCCTCTCCGCGCGGCTGGTGTCGATGTTCTTGATTCTCGCGTGCGGCAGGGGACTCCCCAGCAGCCTCCCGTGGAGCATTTTGGGCAACTGAAGGTCCAGGGTGAACATGGCCCGGCCCGTCACCTTCTCCGGCCCGTCGACGCGAGGCACGCTTTTCCCGATGTATGAGAGTTCAGCCATAACTACCTCCACTCGTTCGCGGCATCGAAACGCATACCGCAGGGCGTTTTTATATTCTCAATCCTTTACATGATAATTGGATAGGTATGCTGCTTCGAGCACATCGCAATCCCTTCGGGACCCGATAGAATTCGATGGTGTTTCGCTTGCATTCGATGAAACTATCATAACAACTCAAGGAGCAAAATAAAACCCCCAAAAATCGGCGCATGAGCGCCCCTTTCGGCATTTCAGGAAATGGCGGCCTTCCACTTTCTCCTCTCCGTTTTGTGGTGTATCATCCGCCGTTACGAGAAGCTCAAGACTGATATTCCGTTCATCCCCAAACACCAGGACTGGAGTAACGCAATATGCCCATTCGTTTTGATTTTCAGGGCCGCAAGGTCATCCTCACGGGCGCGGCGGGCGCGATGGGAAGCCGTATTCTGCAGGGATACATCGAGTCCGGCGCCAGGGTTTTCGCCACCGACAGGGAAGGCGCGGCTTTCGACGCGATCGAAGGCCCATCCGATCAGCTCTTCAAGCTCCCCTGCGACCTGGCCGACGTAGACGCCATCCGCACCACCATGCGCGCGGCTCTCGAATGGCTGGGCGGCTGCGACGTGCTGGCGAACGTGGCCGGCTACATGCCGATTCGCCCGCCGCTCGAACTCGAAGAAGAGGACTGGAACGTCGTCCTGAACGTGAACCTGCTGGCGCCTTATTTCTGCATCCAGGAGACCATCGAGGCGCTCAAGGCCTCGGGCACGGGGCGCATCGTCAGCTTCGCGTCCATCGCGGGGAAAATGGGTGGCATCGGCCCGAACCTCACCTACTCCGCCGCCAAGGCGGGCCTGCTCGCCATGACGTTCAACCTCGCGCGCGAACTCGCCAAGACGGGCGTGACGATAAACACCATACAGCCGGGACCCGCCGATACGGGCCTTCACTTCCAGTCCCCGCCCGATATGCTCGTGAACGCCGCGAACGCCCATCCGATGGGCAGGCTCACCACGCCGGAAGACGTTTGGCACACCGTCTTGTTCCTCTCAAGCGAGGAGGCAGCCCACATCAACGGCGAAGCTGTGGACGTGAACGGCGGCTTCTGGACGGATTAGCCCGAAGGAGAACACCATGTCGAGCGATAACCCGAAAGCCTATGCGAATCCCGACCTGCTCTGGTCGGCCCAACAACTCAAAGAGCGCATGGACGACCCGAATTTAAGAATCATCGACACGCGCCCCGGCGAGCGCTACACAATGGGCCACATCCCCGGCGCGCGGCATTTCGACGTCTACGGCGTGAACAGCGACGACTCGGACGAGGCGCCGCTTAAGAATTTTTTCTCCATGTGGGCGTTCCTGCTGGGAAACCGGGGGGTATCGTTCGAGAACACCATCGTCTTCTACGACGATTTCGTCGGCAACACGAGCGTGCGCGGCTTCTGGATGCTGGAGCTTTTCGGCCACAAGGACGTCCACGTGCTGGACGGCGGCTACGGCGCATGGGAGCGGGCGGGCTTCGAGACAACGCGCGACGCCGAAGTGCCCCGGGCGGCTTCTTTCCAGATGGCGTTCGAGCCGCACCGCCTCGCCACGCGTGAGGAGGTGCTGGCGGCCATCGAGGACGACAACCACATGCTCCTCGACACCCGCTCGATTGAGGAGTGGGAAGGACGGGGCAAGAGGGCCAAACGGGACGGAATCATCCCCAGCGCGGTCTGGCAGGAGTGGCTCCAGCATTTGACGCCCGAAGGGGAGATGAAACCCGCAAACGAGCTTCGCGCCCAATTCGAGGCCATCGGGGTCACGCCCGAGAAAGAAGTGACCGCCTACTGACAGACGGGCTACCGTGCGGCGCACGGTTATTTCGCTCTCAGGCTCCTGGATTATCCAATGGTAAAAAACTACATGAGCTCCTGGAAGGAATGGGGCAACCGGGAGGATACGCCCATCGTGCAGGCGCAATAGGACAGACGAAAGCGGATACGCACATGGCGCTTGCATCTCAAAACAATAAAATGATCGATTCGAGTTACCGTCATAAAACTATCACGGCCACAACATCTTTTAGATGGCCATTTTCTATCATCATGGACTCTTGGAGGCTTATCATGAAAAGCAATTCTGTTCGCATCATCCTGGGCGTCGCGTTCGTATACGCGCTCTCAGCGGCGGGACTCGCCTCGGCGGCGCCCACGCTCAAGCTCGGCGCGGCCAGCAACACCGGCGGCATGATCGTCTTCGTCGGCGTCGACAAGGGTTTCTTCGCCAAAAACGGGCTGGACGGGAAAGTCGTCGTCCGCAACACGGGCGCACAGCTCACTAAATCCTTGAAGGCCGGACAGATCGACTTCGCGCCCGCCGCGTTCACCAACCTGCCGGCGGCGCTGGAGCGCGGCATCAAGGTGCGCGGCGTCGTGGGCTACGTCGGCGGCTCCTACAAGAAATCCACCACGGATGAGATGGTGGGCATCGCCGTGCGTCCCGGAACGGGCGTCAAGAGCATCAAGGACTTGAAAGGCAAGAAAATCGGCGCGACCTTCGGCTCCACCGGCGACCTCTACCTCCGCACCCTGCTCGAGAGAAACGGCATCGGCGTGGGCGGCGTGCGCCGCATCAACGTGCGTCCGCCGAGCCTCGTCTCGCTGTTCGATTCGGGCGGCGTGGACGCCATGGTGGCGTGGGAGCCCTACCTCACCCGCATGGTCGACAAGGTGAAGGGTTCTTCCATCGTGTCGCGCGGCGGCGACTACGTGTGCTTCTGCGCGGGCATGCACGGCGTGCCCGAGCGCGTCTACAAGGACAAGAAGGCGACCCAGGCGTTCGTGAACGGCATGTCCGAGGCGGCCGCTTACGTGCGCGACCCCAAGAACATCGACGAGATCTCGAAAATCGGCGCGCGCTACGTGCGCGGCATGGACGCCGCCCTCATCAAGCGCACCATCAAGTGGTGGACGTATGACACGCGTCTGGGCGAGAACACGCTCAAGGCCTTCAAATTCTCGGTGAAGCAGCTCATCGCCCAGAAGAAGATGAAGCGCCCCTACGACCCCAAGAAATACTTCGACTTCCAGTTCATCAACCGGACCATGAAGGAACACCCCGAGTGGTTCAAGGACCTCAATTAGTCGGAACCGTCTGACATCCGCGCCCCGCGCTATTCGCCGGGGCGCGGATTGCGCTTGGAAAGGAAACGGTGAGACATGCCGGCGAAACTGGTCGTTGACAGACTATCGCACCACTATCCGGACGAATACACGGGCGAGGACGTTCACGCGCTCGATCAGGTGAGCCTCTCGGTAGAGGACGGCGAGTTCTCCGCCGTCGTCGGCCCGAGCGGCTGCGGCAAGACCACGCTCTTGAACATCCTCGCGGGGCTTCTCCCCCACACCGAGGGCAGCGTGCAGGTGGACGGCAGGGAGGTGGGGGGTCCCGGGCCGGACAGGGGGGTGGTGTTTCAGGAACACGCCATTCTCCCCTGGCGCACCGTGGCGAGAAACATCGGCCACGGCCTGGAGATTCAGGGCATCGCCAGGAGTGAGCGGGAGCAGCGGGTGCAGGAGTTCGTTGACCTGGTCGGCCTCTCGGGCTTTGAGGATCGCTATCCGCACGAGCTCTCGGGCGGCATGAAGCAGCGCTGCGCCCTCGCGCGGACGCTGTGCGCGAACCCCGTCGTGATGCTGATGGACGAGCCCTTCGCCGCCGTGGACGCGCAGACGAGAATCACCCTGCAGGAAGAGTTGAACCGCATCGCCATCGCGACGCGCAAGACCATTCTCTTCATCACGCACAACGTGGATGAGGCCGCGTTCCTGGGCGATCGGTGCTTCATCTTCTCGCGCCGTCCGGGCAAGCTCAAGGCCACCGTCAAAATCGACGTTCCGCGCGAAAAACGCATCTGGAAGGACCTGCTCTCCGAGAAGTCCTACACCGACCCGCGCGATGAAATCCTCCGCCTCGTGCGCGAGGAGGTGTTCGATGACGAGGAGTAGCGAGACAGCTCCAAGAGGAAAAGCACGTTCGAGGCGCTGGATGAGTTTCATCAAGGGAGGCGGCATAGAACTCGTGCTCCTCATCGTGGGCATCCTGGCGCTGTGGAGTGTCCTCTCCCAGAACATCCCCAATCCGAGCCGATACCTACCCTCCCCCGTCTCCGTCGTCCTCTCTTCTTACGACGTCATCTGGAAGGGTTTATTGCCCAACTACATCGGCCAGACGCTCTGGCGGCTCGTCATCGGCAGCGCCATCGGCCTGTTGCTCGGCATCCCGTTCGGCATCGCCCTGGGGCTGAACCGCACCGTCTCGGACATGTTCTATCCCATCATGAATTTCTTTCAGTCCATATCGGGTATCGCCATCCTGCCCATCATCGTCGTCTGGTGGGGCAACAGCGAGAAGACGGTGTTCGTCGTCATTCTATACACCTGCTTTTTCCCGATCGCCTTCAACGTCCTGACGGGCGTTCGCAGCACCCCGATGATTCTGGTGAACGCCCTGAGAACACTCGGGGCTTCGCGCCTGAGAATCGTAAAGGACGTACTGATACCAAGCGCCATGCCCCACATCGCCACAGGCGCCCGGCTGGGCATCGGCTACGCATGGCGGGCCGTCATCGCGGGCGAGATGCTCGCCGGCAGGCGCGGGTTGGGCTGGATGATCTTCACCGCGCAGGATGCGGACCTCACCGCCCAGGTCATCCTCGGCATGGTGATGATCGGCGTCATCTGGATCATGATCGACCGCTTCGCCCTGCGTCCCATCGAGGCAGACACCATTCAAAGGTGGGGGCTCGTGCAAAGATGAGCGTACTCCAGACGGCCGCCATCAGTATTCAAAAACGCTTCGGCCGCCAGCGGCTCCGGAGAATCATGCTGGGGAGCATCCCCTTCGTCGTGCTGCTGGCCTTCTGGCAGATGAACACCTCGATGGGATGGCTCCCGCCTGTCTTCATCCCGCCCATCGGAACCATCTGGGAGGCGATTTACACGCTTTCAGATGGTTGTACAGGGGCGAGCGCGGTGCTCTCGATGCAGTACGAGTGCATGTTCACCAACCACATTCTCTCGAGCCTGGGCCGCGTGGGCTTGAGCCTCGTCATCGGCATTCCATCGGGCATCGCCCTGGGCGTGCTGGCGGGCATGAGCCGCCGCTTCGCCCACGCGCTCGAGCCCATCGGCGTGTTCGCGAACGCCATATCGGGCATCGCATGGGTGCCGCTGGCCATCGTGTGGTTCGGAACCGGCTGGCTCACGACGCTCTTCATCCTGCTGAACACCGTGTTCTGGCTCATTTTCTTCAACACGCTGCTGGGCGTGCGGGGTGTGCCGAGGGTGTATGAAAACTCCGTCATGACGATGGGCGGCGGGCGGTGGGCCATCATCACCCAGGTCTATATCCCGGGCGCCCTGCCCAGCATCGTCACCGGCGTGCGCATGAGCATGGGCTTCGGCTGGCGCGCACTCATAGCAGCCGAGATGATAGGCGGCGACAGCGGCCTGGGCTTCATGATCTTCGTCTCCGCAGCCGAGTACAAGATTGAAGAAGTGTTCCTGGGCGTGCTCGTCATCGCCATCATGTGGATGATCACGGACAGGCTGCTTCTCATCCCGCTCGAAAGATGGACCATCCAGAGGTGGGGCATGGTCTGGAGGCCGGACTAAAAGATGGACGATTCCGCAACCACTCCCAAGGGCGATCAGAGCGAGCGCCGCTGGACGCAGCACCCCACCGTGCGCTTCCTGGCCGCCGCGGCGCTTCTATTCGCCCTCTATTACGGATACGGCTACGCGACGGCCCCCTCGCGCCTCACGCCTGCGCTTAAGGCGCAACTGGCAACGGGTCCCGAAAGACTCGCCCTGCTCGTCACGGCGAAATTCCCGCCTGAGGAGTTCCACATCCGCATCTACCAGAACCTGGGCAGCATGCGCGGCGTCAAAGGCTCCACGGCCGAACTCGTCTCCGTCACGCCCTCGGGCTTGAGGACGCTCTCGCAGTATTACTGGATCGAGAAGATTGATTTGAAGAAATAACGGGAGAGCAAGGCGCGCTCCCCATACGCATCAAACTCCTGTCACGTCTGAGTCGGCTTACACCTGCCTCGGGTGCAGTTCTTCGTACTTGCCGTGGTCCGTGTCGATGTCCGCCATGTGGCGGAAAATCTCTTCATACCCCGGCGGTGAGAACATCCACAGGAGTTTCAGGGGAACATCGCCGGTGTTTCTCAAGCCATGCGTCACGCCCACGGGCAGAAAAGCGGTCATGCCTGCCTTGACCTGGTAGACCTCGCCGTCCACCTCCACTTCGGCCTCGCCTTCGTGGAAGAACAGGATTTCTTCTTCTTTTTCATGAAGATGGACGGGGATTCCGCCGCCGACGGGGATGTCCTGATTCCCCATGCTGAGCATCCGGGAGTTCGTGTTCCGGGGGTCGATGAGGATGCGCCAGCCCCGGGGCAATTCAATATCTTCCATCTCGATCTTTTCGCCGTCGTCCCAATCGAACACGTATGACATGCGGATACCCTCCCCAGCCTTGCGCGCGAAGGCGTGGGCTGCGCCGGGTGAGCGGCGCGTCAGGCCATCGCGGGCGCGACCTCATTGGCGAATCTTTCCAGAAGTTTGAGAGACTCCTCGTGCTTCATCCCGTCGCCGTAAACGCCGAGAATCACGTGGTTCAGACCGAAATCATCCCTCAAACGATAAAGCTCCTGAATGTTTTCTTCCACCGAACCGATGACGCCGCCGCCGTTCAGGAATTCGCGAACGTCGAGCTTGTAACTCCAGTTGCGCTGGAGGTGCCTGCCCTCCTCGTCGGTGAACTCCACCTCGTTCACCCTGGCGCGGTATTCGAGATAAGAAGAAAGACCCCGCTCGAAGTTTTCGAGATAATCGCCCTGCTCGCCTTCTTCACACACATAGAATCGATGCGTCATGGTGTAGTCGACCTCGGAGAGGTCTCCCCCTCTCGCCGCCACGGCTTCCTCAAAGAGCTTCATCTTGTCCCGGTAGACCTGGGGACCCTTGAAGCCGGCCGAGGCCATGATCTTGAAGCCGTTCTCCCCTGCGTATGTGTAGGTCTCGGGGCTCGTGCCGGCCAGCCAGATCGGCGGCCTCGGCTTCTGTACGGGTTTGGGGAAAATTTCAACGTCCTTACACTGATAGAACTCGCCCTCGAAGGTCACCTGCTCGCCTTCCAGGAGCCTCGAGATTATCTCCATTCCCTCGACGAGCCGCTTTCTGCTCTCTGAAGGCTTTACGCCGAACGTCTTGAACTCCTTGGGCTGGGAACCCCGGCCCACGCCGAGTTCGAGCCGTCCACCGCTCAACAGATCGACCACCGCCGCCTGCTCGGCCAGGCGCACCGGGTTATGGAAGGGCAAGATGGAAATCGCCGTTCCCAAGCGGATGTTCTTCGTCTTCTGCGCCAGCGCAGCACACCAGAGCAGGGGATCCGGGCACATGCCCACCTTTGAGAAATGATGCTCCGCGAACCAGGCGCAATGGTAGCCGAGTTCATCCGCCGCCTGGCACTGCTCCATCACCTTCTGGTAGGCGTCGGCTTCCGATTCGTCCCCCTCGGGGCATATCACGTAAAAAATCGAGAATTTCATTTCACCCTATCCTTCATCTTCTTTCCGAACTTGAGCGCACATTACCAGTCCACCTCCCCTCTCGGGCGATTTCGTCTATTGAGCGGAATCATCAAATTAGCATCTTCTTCAGGGTCTGAGAAGCGCGCCAGCCTTGGGCGACAATTTTACCGACCTGGGCTAGGATGCGGCATTATCCAAAGGAGGAAACTCATGCGTTTCGAGAACAAGACCATCATCATCACGGGTGCGGGCGGAGGCATCGGACGGGCGAGCGCGCTCAGGCTCGCGCGCGAGGGTGCGCACGTCGTCTGCATGGACATCGCCGAATCTCGCGAGGAAACCGTCAAACTCATCAAAGAGGACGACGGAGGCGACGCGAGTTCAGTGGCCTATGACGCATTGAACTCAGAAGATGTGAAACGAGTCTTCCAGGAGACCATTTCAACGCACGGATCCATTGACGGCCTCGTGAACTGCGTCGGAGCGGGTCTGCCTCTCTCGGCACTGGAGATCGACGAAGAGGCGTTCGACAAGATGTTCGACATGAACGTCAAGACCACCTACCGCGCCTGCTGGGCGGTGCTGCCCCACATGCAGGAGCGAAGGAGCGGCAGAATCGTCAATTTCTCCTCCGTCGCGGGCCGCTCCGCCAGCGTGCTCCAGGGACCGCATTATTCGAGCGCCAAGGCCGCCGTCATCGGTCTGACGCGCCACCTGGCGCGCGAGTTCGGCCCCCACAACATCAACGTGAACGCGATAGCGCCCGGCGTCATCGGCACCGATCGCATCCTCGAACAAATGAGTGATACGCAAAGGCAAAGAACCGAAGGCGCCACGCCCCTGGGACGCATCGGCAGCCCTGATGATATCGCGGGCGTCGTCGCCTTCCTCGCATCCGAAGATGCGCGCCACGTCACCGGCGTCACCATCGACGTGAACGGGGGATTCTTCCTGGCTTAGCCGGTAAGGATTTTCTCAGGCGACCTAAAGGGGAGTTGTTGAACAGTCCTGATGAACAAGGGTTTGGCATAACCGGGATGGGGCGGTTTTTGTAGGTAGCGCTCCCTTCTTGGGAGCGTTACATATATGTCCGACCTACACACAAACAAATTTTCCCACTCCGGGTTTTACAACAACCCAAGAGCTAACCCTCGGGAGACTCCGCCTCAAATGGCACGGGGGTCACGAAATCCTTTGGCCGCATGAGCTGCATGACGACCGAGACGATCAGCAGCGCAAGCCCCGTCGTCTTGAACCACATGCCGTTCCAGAACAGGGCTACACCGGCTACACCCATGAGGACGCGGTCCAACACCGTCAGGATGCGCAGGAAATAGCCTTCCAGAGCCGCAGAGGTGCATATGAAGCCAAGGGCAGCGCTCACCCACACCAGGATAACCTGATCCCAGGGCCCGTTGATCAGGATCGGCGTGTAGGCCATCAGCAGCGGGACGACGTAGAGCGGCTTCGCCAGCTTGAGCGATATGAATCCCGTCCGCATGGGGTCGCACTGCGCGACTCCCGCGGCCACGAACGCGCCGAGAGCAAAGGGCGGCGTGAGGGCCGCGTCCTGGCTCAGCCAGAGGATGATCATGTGCGCGGTGAACATCGAGAGCCCGAAGTCCATGAGCGCGGGGCCGGCCAGTATAGCGATGAGTATGTAGCTCGCCGTGATCGTCATCCCCATGCCCAGGATGTAGCTGGCGAGCGCCACCAGAGCCACCGCCAGCCAGAGCATGTTGTTCGAATAGGAGAGGATAATGGCCGTCATCTTCTGGGCCAGATCGGGATGCGTAACGCCCGTGAGCACGAGGCCCATGACGCCCGCCGTCGCGCCGATGACGAGCGAATTCACAGAACCCGTGACGAATGCGTCCCCGATTTCGGACATGATGCGCCGCGCCTCCTGATGCCGCCACGACAAGAAGCAGGCGATCAGCACGTAGAAATACACCGCGTCGCCGCCGTAAATGATGCTGGCGAAGAATACAGCCGCCTGCAGCCCCAGGAGATACCAGCATTTCTGCTTGAACGTGCTCACCACCACGGAGGCGACGATGGCCCAGAAGCCCGCGAAAAACGGCGAAAACTGAAGGATGAGAAGCATGATGAGCAAGACGATGGGGATGAGCAGAATCCCGTCTTTTTTCATCACGCCCCAGAAATCGGGCAACTCATCCTTGGTAAGGCCTTGTAAGTTGTTCTTGCTCGCGTAGTAGTGGACCGACATGAAGACGGAGAGATAATAGAGCAGCGCGGGCACGAGGCTCACGAGCGCGACCTTGTAGTAGGGCGTCTCGGTCATCGCCGCGAGGATGAAGGCGGCGGACGCCATGATGGGCGGCATCAGGTGGCCGCCGATGCTGGCCACCGCCTCTGTCGCCGCGGCGTAGGTGGCCTTGAATCCCGCGCGCTTCATGAGGGGGATAGTAAACGTGCCGGTGATGACGATGTTCGCCGCCCCGCTGCCCACGATAGAGCCGACGAGGCCGCTCGACACCACGGACGCCTTCGCCGCCCCGCCCTTGAAGCGGCCCACGAGCGCGAAGGCGAGATCGACGAACACGTCCCCCACCCTCGTGGCCTGGAGCAGCGCGCCGAATATCAGGAAGAGGAACACAACTTGCGCGTAGACGCGGGTGATGACCCCGTAGATGCCCGACTGGCTGTAAAGGTAGCCCATCACGTAGCCGAACTCCGCGCCCTTGTGCGAGAGCAGACCGGGAAACATCGGTCCCGCCCAGTCGTAGAACAGGAACACGATGGCGACGATGGGCAAGACCAGACCGAGCACGCGGCGGCACGTTTCCCATACGAGGCATGCGGCGGCGAAGCCGAACACCACGTCGTTCCATTCCACGATGCCCGCCCGTGCGCCCCGATCGTCGTAGTAATACATGAACTCGCACATCACGACGAAGCTGAGTACGCACCAGAGCAAGTCGAAACCAGAGGGCCTGTCCTTAGGCGAATTCTCCCTGCAGGGGTACAGCATAAAAGTAAGAACGGATGTAAAGCAGATGAATAAGGGAAGAGAGAACTGTTCTCCGTAATACGGGATGTAGGGAAATTCGAGTTGCATCAGTTTCAATGCTCTGGGGCCGAAGACCGTAAAACTTCCGTTCACCGCGCCGAAGAGAAAATATACGGCGAAGATGAAGCCCAGCACGCGCAGCGCCCAGAGGGAATTACCGCTCAGCGTCCTCGTCGTGGAGAGACCCGCCCCGAGGATGCTGCCGATTTTGTCCAAAACGCCGCGAAAACCCAATACGTGACCCCCCAAGAACGATGCCGCATTTCCGGCAAGGCTCCATCAACGAGAAGAAATGCCTCGCTGGAAATACCGGCCGGGAGATTGCCTCCCCCGGCCGGTGAAATGCGTGAGACTTCTATTTCATCGGCAGCTTGTTGCCGACATCCTTCCAGTAACGCGCCGCGCCCGGATGCACCTTCAGATTGATGGCGGCCATCCCTTTCAGATCCGGAGCCGTCACGAAGCCCGAAGCCCAACCCTTGTGCACTTTCAGCAGGAACTCGCGGCCCTTCTTCGAGAAGTTGATGCGCGCGACTTCATAGACGACATCGTTGGGCACGTTGCAGCCTACGATGGTCCACGCGGCGTAGCCGATGGTGGGCACCGGCTTGTCGACGCCGTTGTATGCATTCTTGACGATGGTTGTCTTGAAATAAGCCGCATTCGACTTGAGTAGGCCGTCGCCCACTTTCCCGTCCAACGGAACGAGGGTGATGGGCAGCGAAGTCGCCAGCTTCAAGACGGCCGGCGAGGGCACGGGGTTCGGGATGGTGAAGGCGTCCAGACGACCGTCCTTGATGGCGTCGGCCGCCACGTTCCAGTTCAGGTTCTCCTCGCGCACCTTGATGCCGGCGAGCCCTACGACGGTGCGCGTCATGAAGTGCGTGCTGCTGCCCCGGCGCGCGAAGCTCACGCGCTTGCCGTTCAGATCGGCGACCGTCTTGATGCCCGAGTCCTTCCGCACGGCGATGTGGAACTGCGAGACCGTGCCGGGTCCAAAACCACACACATTTTTGTAGGGCTTTTTGAACATCTTCTTGCCCTTAAGCGCCAAATCCACGAGCGTGGCCACGCCCAGAGCAAACTCGGCTTTGCCGTTTTCGACCAGCCGGATGTCTTCCACCGCGCCGCGCGTGGTGAGGTTGCTCATCTCCACGGTCTTCGATTCCTTGGACACCAATGCAGCTAAACCACCCCAGATCACGTAGGCGGCGGCGCCCGGCGCAGCGCCGGCGACCGAGGTCTTGATGCGGGCGGCTTCGGCGCCTGAGAACGACAGGCCGACCGCCAGCGTGAACGCAACTGCTGCAATCGCAGCGTTTTTCAGATACTTCATCTGTTTCTCCTCCTTGGTGAATAGTGTGTTGCAACGAAATAAAAAGATTCCCGGAATACTTGCCCAAAAACGAGAATCAGGAACTCTCCTCTTCTTCGCGAAACACGTCGATATCGCAATAGAGCTCGATATAGTTGCCATCCGGGTCGCAGAAATGAAAGGCGCGGTTGCCGCTGCCCTGCTCGAACCCGTCTCCCTCGGGGCCATGGACCAGAGGGCCGTATTCAATCTTCACGCCGCACTCTTTCAGGTGCCGAAGCGCCTTGAGCCACTCTCCCCGGTCCGGTAGTTCGAAAGCCAGGTGCTGAAATCCCGGCTTGGCTTCCGTCATGGAATTGCCTGATTCGGGATAGAGCCCCGAGGCATTCTCCGGGGTCTGGAAGAAGACGACCTCATGATGGGTGACATCGCAGCGCAGAAATACAGAAGCGCCTCCCGGCACCATTGCGCCCGGGCCGCTCCTGCTCGTTACCTTGAACCCCAGCACCCGGGTGTAGAAATCCTCCATCCGGGCCAGATCTTTCGTCCAGAATCCAACGTGCCCTATTTTCGTCGTTTTGAACATAAAAACCGGTTCACAGTCGGCAGAGGCGTCGGAGGGAAAATAAATGGAATAGTCCCGCCTTCTCGTCCTCTCAACCACCTCTTGAAATAAAATATCTGTAAGACAAAATCTTAAACCATACCGGAGAACAAAAAGCAAGAAAGCTCACGGCCATGAAAGGAAAAATCGGCCCGAATGCGACCAGAACGGCTCAGCTCCCCTATTCGATTTCTGGAATTTCTGCGATCCAGCCGAGTTCTGCCTCGCACCAGCGGGCGGCGGAGAGAAGAGCAGCCTCGCCGAAGCGGCGTCCACCCAGTTGAATCCCGATGGGCAGATTCTCGTCTCCCCGGCCTACCGGAAGGCTGATGGCGGGAAAACCGATCTGCGTGAAGGGCTCGTTGAACAGGGCGTTGCCGGTGGATTCCTCGGCGATGGGGGGACGCTCCACATGGGAAGGCAGAATGACGAGGTCGAAGTTTTGGAAAAAATCCTCCATCCTTTGAATGAAGCGCGCGCGAAAGCGCAGGGCGTTCACGTAGTGAACAGCTGGCGTCATCAGGCCGGTGGAGATGTTTTTCCGGATCTGGGAAGCATAGGCGTCCTGGTTCTCCAGAAACATCTTGTCGTGATAGGCGGCTGACTCCACGCGCATGATGATGCGGTGCGCCGCGTGCATCTCGTCCACATCCACGGGCAGCCTTGCCTCCTCCACGTCCACGCCTTTGGCCTTCAGGCTCGCCACGCATTCCTCGATGCGTCCGGCCACCTCCTCGCTCGCGTGCGGGAGGAGATCTTCTTTCCAGAAACATGCCCGATTCGGCCTCACCGGCGCAGAGGCTTCGGCGTAATCGGGCACGGCGATGTCGGGCGCCTGGGCGTCAATTCCATCCGCACCTGCGATGGCCGTGAGCACGCGCGCCGCATCCTCGGCACACCGGGTGATGACGCCAACGTGATCCAGTATCCAGGACACCGAAATCAGCCCGCTCCTCGGTATCCGGCCATAGCTGGGCTTGAGCCCCACCACGCCGCAAAACGCAGCAGGCCTAAGCGTCGAGCCGCCCGTCTGGCTTCCAAGCGCTGCCGGGACCATACCGGCGGCCACAGCCGCTGCGGAACCGCTGCTGGAGCCTCCGGGACTGTGCTTCAGATTCCATGGATTTCGCGTTTGCGAGGGATCGGACGTGGCGAACTGCGTGGTGACCGTCTTGCCGAGGCAAATAGCGCCCGCATTTTTGAGGCGCGTCGTGACGGTGGCGTCTGAATCCGGGATTTCGCCTTTCAGCAAAGGAGAGTTCGCCTCGCGCGGCAGACCGATAACGTCCACGATGTCCTTATAGCCGATGGCGGCGCCCCCGAGCGGCCCACTTCCCTCACCGCTCGCGCTTTGTTCGTCGATAGCTCTCGCACTGTCGAGCGCGCCATCTCTATCCACGTGCGCCCACGCCAGGAGTGTTTCTTCCAGCGCGTCGATCCGCTCCAGCAAGGAGCGCGTCCATTCGGAAGCGGACAAGCCGCCTTCGGTAATTTTTCTCAGCCCATCAGAGAGGCTCAGGCGCCAATGTTCACTCATATTTCACTCCCTTGTTCCGCGTAACCTGCATGGTTTATTTATCGAGTTCTTCGAGTTTCTCCAGTATTTCGAGCAGATGGGGCTTCCCGCCCGCCGGTGGCCGCCAACGCACTTGCGTCACGGCCACGCTCTGGTTTTTCAGTTCATCCGCGAATATCTCAAGCCCGACATTCACGACCCGAAGCGGTTTCCGGCCTAAATCTTTCATGGCTCACCCAACACCCAGCAGTTCCGGTTTCACAAGCGCAGCTGCGAAGCGCGCCGCCTGCGCGTTGGATGGAAGCACGACCACGCCGGCATCTTCGAGAATCCCCACCTGCGCATCCAGCCCTTGCGGATCATCCGCCGTACCCACGACGGAGGCGACGAAAACAGGACGCCTCCCCTTCCCTCCCGCCTCCTTTATCGCCCGCGCGAGAGGGCCCGCCGGATCTGGGGAACTTCCCCTGCCAAGCATCAGGTCGAACAGGACGACGCCGACGTGCTCATCCGCCGCAGATGCCGCAAGCATGTCCGCGCGGGACTCGGGGTCGATCATGGGATGGGGCTTGCCGACCGTGTAGCGATCATCGCCCAGGTCGAGAATCCTGTGGCGGCCCGTTTCCTCGTTCCAGGACACGTCGCCGAGCAAATCCTCCAGAATGAGACGGCTCTCATGGGCGAGCGTGCCGCCGGAGAAAAGCCCGAGAACGCCCGCGCCATGAAGCGCATCGCCCGGCTTCAAGGAAGCGATTCTCTCCCTCAGTCCCGCCTGGGCGAAGAAATTTTCAGGCTGGTAGCTCTCGCCTTTCAGGATCGCCGCCGCGGCGTGGCCTGCATCCTCCAGAGTCTCCGCCCAATCGGGATTTTCGGCACCCAGAAAACAGACGACGTGCGGCTTGTCGAAGTTCTTAAGCGCTGATTCGATTTCAGGAAGCACGTCAGCGTCCGGCGGCTTGGATATGAGGACTACGACTTCTGTATCGGGATCATCGGCTAGAAAATCGAGCGAGTGGAGCGTCATCAAGCCACCCACTTCTGCGGATAAATCGCGTCCGCCCACCCCTATCCCGTGGGAAATCCCCTCACCCAGGGCATCGAGTTGCGAAGCCACGGCCTGGAGGCCCGTACCCGATGCGGCGATGCAGCCCACGCGCCCCGGCTTCACCACGTTGGTGAAACCGAGCCCTACGCCCCCGATGTACGCCGTTCCGCAATCGGGGCCCATCAGGAGCAGATCACGATCTATGGCCTCTCGCTTGAGCGCCACCTCGTCATCTACGGAAACATTGTCACTGAACAGGAACACATGAAGCCCGCCCCGCAGGGCGTCCATGGCTTCTTTGGCTGCGTAGGCGCCGGGCACGGAGATCATCGCGAGGTTGGAATCAGGCGCAGCGGCGAGCGCTCCCGCAAGGCTCGATGGTGAAAAATCGCTCGCCTCGCCACCAGCGGCCCTCGCTTGCGTGAGAATAACTTTCGCATCCTCGATCGCTTCGAGCGCAAGTGCTCCTGAATCCGCCTCCACGGCCAGCACCAGATCGTTCGGCCCTGCGTCAAGACTGTCCTCGGTCAATCCCGCCTGATACAGGATCTCGTGGTTCGCGGGCGTGCCCATGAGCGCCGCCATTTCGGAGACGCCCGGTTTTTTGCGGATCTCGCGCGCGAGGCGCATGAGTTTTACGGAATCCTGGTAGAAAGAAGGCAGTACGTCTCTTGCAAACGGCAATTTATTTCGATTCTTTGGCGGGTGGAGCGAAGGGCTCCAGCGTTTTCTCGAGTGAGGCGGACGATAGCGTCTGCATCATCTCCGCCACCTCATCGGCATATCCGGCAATTCGCTCTTCATCGTCGAGGCCGAAGACGTCCCGCCCCATTCGCACGAGCTGTGAGGCAACTTCTGCTTTTTCATTCATCCGCTCATCTCCCCGTCATTTCGCGTCACGGTGCTCCTCCGCTCCGGGTGCTGGCCTCGCCAGCGATCGAAGAGGTTTTGCTCCAGCCCCAGGCAGGTGAGCGTCTTGCCCACCACGTGATCGATCAGATCTTCCATCGTCTGGGGCTTGAAGTAGAACCCAGGCGACGCCGGCAATATGAATACGCCCATCAGCGCGAGTTTGTGCATGTTTTCCAGATGAATCGCCGAAAGCGGCATCTCGCGCGGCAGGAGAACGAGTTTTTTCTGCTCCTTGAGCATCACGTCCGCTGCGCGGCAGATGAGGTTATCGCCCGTGCCCGTGGCTATCAGGCCCAGTGTTTTCAGGGAACAAGGCGCGATTACCATCGCGTCGAAGCCCGCGCTCCCGCTCGCGGGCCGCGCCCCGATATCACTTTCGGGATGAACGACACTCGCCCATGAAGAGAGCTTTGCGATATCCACATCCGTTTCATAGCTCAGAACGCGGATGCCCGCTTTGGAGACGACCAAGTGGGTCTCCACTTCGGGATACGCGTCGTGCAACACCTCCATGAGGCGCACGCCGTATATCGAGCCGGAAGCACCCGTTACGCCCACCACCAGTTTCATGGGAAAGCTCCAGTGTCAACCAAACCTACAAGCGCGTCTTCGCAACTTTCTCGTAATCACGATACAACAACGTGAAATCTTTTTCGATCATCCCGCGTTTGACGGCTTTTTCCAGAAACGAGAGCGTGGCTTCTCCGTGCTCGGTATGCGCCCTGTGCTTCTTGCCCATCTGCACGGCCATGCCGACGTCCTTGATCATGTTGTAGACGCGTGATTTCCCGTCCCACTTCTCGGACAATATGTGGTTCGGGAAGCGGAACTGGCTCGCGTAGCTCCTCGCGTTCGATACGTTGAACACGTCGATCATGTCCTCGACCTTGAGGCCCACTTTTTCGGCGAGTTTTCCGCCCTCGCAAGTCGCCATGAAAATGGAGTGGCAGACCATGTTGTGGATGAGCTTCATGGCGTGGCCCGCGCCGCTCTCGCCCAGATAGAAGAGGTCATCGGCGATGGGAGTCAGGAAGCGTTTCGTGCGGCGATAGGCCTTCTCGTCTCCACCTATCATGAGCGTCAGCGTGCCTGCGGCGGCGCCCGTAGCTCCGCCGCTCATGCCGGCATCGAGATAGGCCACTCCTTTCGCCTTTGCGCGGCGGGCGATCTTCCGGCTCACCGCAGGGTCCGAACTCGTGAAGTCATAGATCACCAGGTTCTTTCTCGCGTTCGCCAGAACGCCATTCCTTCCCTTGAGCGCCGCTTCGATTTCAGGCGATCCCGGCACTACGAAGAAGATGATGCCCGCCTGTCCCGCCATCTCGCCCGGCTCGAGTACCTCCACACCCCGTTTTCTCTCCCAGGGTTCCCTTGCCTCGGACGCCACGTCCCAGACCATCAAAGAGATTTTCGCCTTGTGCAGATTGCCGGCGACGCCGCGCCCCATGTTCCCCAAACCGACTACGCCTACTTTCGCCTGCGCCATATCCTGGTTCCTCTCCTCTACCCGCGTCTATTCCCGGGCCGCTGCGGGCGTATATGTCTTGAGCGGGTCTGTATCGAACAAAATATCACCGCCCGCTCCGTGGGTGAGGCGCGTCACGAAACTGCAGTCCGCCTCGTTCGTCTCGGGATAATCGAGCCTGAAATGCGCCCCCCGGCTCTCTTTTCTGTTCAGGGCGGCTGTGGCGAGGAGTTTCCCCAGAAGCGCCAGATTCCGGACAGAAAGCGCGCTTTCGAGTTCCTGGCCTTTCGTTTTCTCCGACGTGCGCGCGCCGTCATCGAGGCGCATGTTCGGGATATCCTCGTTCTCGATGCGCGCATATTCATCCAGCGCGTTCCGGCAGCCCTCGGCGTCTCGAATGGGGCCGAGCTTCTCGTGCGCGAGCATCCGGCAGCTCATGCGCACGTCCTTCTGGAGCGGGCCCTCTTCGCGGTCGATGAGCGTTTGCAGCCAGGCTCGCTCCGCTTCAGGAATGCCGCCGGAAACAGCCTGTGCATCCCGACCGCTCTCTTTCACCTGTACGGAGACCGCCTGCCCGGCCCGCCTTCCGTAGACCAGAGAAGCGGAAAGCGCAGAACCCCCGATGCGGTTGCCGCCATGGATGCCGCCCCCCGTCTCGCCCGCGGCCCAAAGGCCCGGCACGCGCGTCCTGCCGTCGACGTCGATCTCGAGACCGCCGAGCCAGGTATGGCTGCCCGGCGCCACTTCCAGAGGCGTTTTGGTGATGTCGATGCCGCGCGAGAGGCACGTTTTATACACGTGGGGTATTTGTCTCTGTATCGTCTCCATGGGTACCCGGGTGGCGTCCATGTAGATGCCGCCCGTCAGGCCCGCTCTACCTGCATGGATCTCCTTCGCCATGGCGAGGATAACTTCGCTGCGCGTACTCTTTTCCGCCGTGTCCGGGAAATAGCGCTTCAGGAACGCCTCTCCCTCCTGGTTCAGGAAAATGGCGCCCGCGTTGATGAAGCCCGTGGGATGGGGCGCGAAGCCGAACAACTCCTCGGGCGCGCAGCACATGGCCTGAAAGTCGATCATCTCGACGCCGAGGAGAGAGGCGCCCGCCCGGAAGCCCAGCACGTAGCCGTCGCCCGTCACCTGCGGCGGGTTGTCGTTTACGTAGAAAAGGCCGCTCCCCCCTCCGGTGGCGAGAATCACCTCGCGCGCGGCGTAGACCATGAGGCAGCCGCGCGAGTAGTCCACCCCCCACGCGCCGATGACGCGACCCTCCTCGGTGATGAGGTCCACGATGGCCACATGGGGATGCTGGCCGATCCGGGCGTCGCCCCGGAGTCTTTTGGAGAGCACCTTGGTGACCATGTTGCCCGTGGTATCGTGGTGATGCAGGGCGCGGGGATAGGTGTGGCTCGGGAACATCTTGAGGTCGAGGTCGCCGTTATCGTCGGTGATGAACTCCGCTCCCCACTCGCGCAGGTCATGCACGACATCGATGATGTCGTACACCCAGGTTCTCGCCAGTTCGGGGTCGATGAGTTCACCGCCGTATTTCAGGATTTCCTGCAGATGAAGCTCGGGGCTGTCGCCCGGCGCCATCGCCGCGGCGAATCCGCCCCGCGCCACGGTCGTCGTGCCGCTGGTTGCCCTGCCCTTGGTGGCCTGGATAACGCTCACGCCCGCCTGTGCGCATTCGAAGGCGGCCATCGTGCCCGCCGCACCCCCGCCCACGATCAAAACGTCGGTCTCGTGGCGTTCTTCCGTGATGTTTCCCGCCATCTGAATCGTCCTTTCGAGCCTATCATTTGAAAAGAATCAAGATTTACGGACGCATCTTAAAACATTTGAGAGCAAAAGACTCCCCGCAAGAGAGCGCCCCGGCTTATGCGCCCCGCGCAAGCATCTCGATCATCTTGTCCGCGCACGCATCGGCGAAGGACGGGTCGTTGATGTGCAGATCGAGCGCGACGATCTCCCCCGTCTTCAGGTGCTCCCGGAGCGAGACCGCAAAGGCGGCGTCCACCTCGGGTTGACGCCAATCGCCCACCTCGCGTCCTTCCAGGTCGTGGGCCTTGCGCTTTGTATGCTCGCTGTAACCTCGCGTGGGTATTAGTACGGATAGAGGTCCCCTGGCGCGGTTGAGCTTTTCCGCCATCAGGACGCCGAGCGCCTCGAATTCCTCCTTGTTGGTGCGCATGAGGAGGTTCTGGGCGTTGTACTGGAAAAACGCCCTGCTTTGATATTTCTCGGGCACATGTCCCGTCCAGAAATTCGCGTGATCGAGCGCGCCCGGCACTACGACCTGTGGGATGCCCGCAGCACCCGCCGCCTCGAGCCTCGCGGCACCCGCGCTGTAAACGCCGTCTACAAGCAGGTCCGTTAATTCGTGCGTGGTGACGTCCACCACACCGGCCAACTCGCCCAGACCGGCGAGGGACTCCAGCGCGCGCCCGCCGGGGCCGGAAGCATGAAAGAAAATGACTTCATAGCCCGCCTCGGTAAGCCTTCTCTCTACACGCTCGATACACGCCGCCGTACCGCCGAAGGACGACACCCCGATGAGGGGCGGTGCGTTGCTATCGCTTTCTCCCGATGCGTCCTCTCGCCTCACCATGCCTGCCAGGGCGAGAGCGGCGTTTTTCAATACCCCGCGCGTGATGCGGTTCAGGGATATATCGCCGATGGAGGGGAACATGATGATGTCGCTTTCGGCCACATACCACTGCACGGCCGCCGTGGCGGCGACGACGCTCACCATCACCTTGGGCGCGAGGGGCGGCAGCGCGCGCATGATGGCGCAGGCCATCGAGGTGCCGTTCGCACCGCCGAGTCCGACCGCACCCCCTATCTCACCAGCACGAAACTTTTCGACCACAACCCGCTTTCCGCCTTCCATCATGATTTCCGAGGCGGCGTTTCTCTCCATTCCGGTCAACTCTTCCCAGCTCCGCCCCGCCGCGGCAGCCACCTCCGTTCCAGTGACGTCCGCGCCGCCCGCCTCGTGCGGCCTGCAGGACAGATCCACCAGGACGGAATCTACATTTGATTCTGCGAGCGAGTCCGCCAGAAAACGCGCCTCCGCACCCTTGCTGTCCATCGTCACCAATATGGCTACACCCGGAATCGACATATTCCCCTTACCTGACAAATTGGTTTTCAAAAAAATATCGCTGGCAAGACGCGCTTAGGCCTATTTACGAAGCCGTACCGACTTGAAACCCTGCGCCGCCTTCGGCACCGCATCCTCCACCGGAAAACGCTCGGCCGAGGAGCCGCCCACATAGCCGTCGAAGCGGCTCTCCATGTCGAGCAGTTTCTCGAAGTCGGCAGGTGTCTCAATCGCGCTTCCATGACAGGTGAAGATTCTCTCTTCATATTTCGGCAAAAGTGCGTCGAAGATGGCCGCCGCCCGCTGTGCGGCTTGCTCGAGCGGCATCACCGTCTTCGAACCGATGGAGCCGCCCGAGCTGTTCCCGAAGTGGATGATGATGTTGTCCACGCCCGCTTCCGCCATGGCGAGGGCTTCTTCCGGCGTGGTCGTGAAGGCTTTGGTGAACAGGCCCTTGCGGCTCGCGTATCCCAGCACATCCACTTCTTTTGAGAAACCCATGCCGGTTTCTTCTAAATCTTTTCTGAAATCCCCGTCAATGAGGGCGACGGTGGGACAGTTCATCACCCCGTGGAAGCCCGCCGCCTCGATTCTGTCCACGAACCTGGACATGTTCCTCGTTGGGTCCGCGCCCAGAAGGCCCGCGATGACGGGGCATTCCCGCACCACGTTCAAGATGGAGCGCTCACCCAGTTCGAGCGTGATGGCGTTCGCGTCTCCGATGGGCAGATAACCAGCCATCGAGCTTAAACCCTGCATCCGGTAGTAGGCGAGATTGAAGGTGGTCACGAGGTCCGCTCCGCCGCGCGCCGCGAATTTCGCCGTAATACCGCTTCCGCAAAGCGCGTCGTAGACGGCGCGTCCAGCATCCCTCTCGGCACGCAAACGAGTCACGATTTCATCCCGGGATAGGTTCATAGCGAGGTTAATCTCCAAATATCAATAATTTATCTGTCACTTTCGAGAGGTTACTCAATATAACAGCATATAAGCGCTTATGAAAAAGTGGCTACTGCGCACACAAAGCATTTTCCACTTGATACCATGCCCATCTTTATGTGAAAATAGGGTATTGAGAGGCAGGCGGTGTATCGCCTTCAAAATCATGTTGTTCCAAGGATAAGTTCCAGTGGTCCCGTCCGCCCGAGCCGCTCCGCCCCGAGTTGGGGTGGAGCGGCACGGGGCCACGCAATTCAAATGCACGGCTCCATTCAATCCTGCTGAGTAAAATCGCTTAAAATTTCCGCGTATTCAGGTCCTGTCCGCCAGGAAGGCCTCGGCGACGAATATCCCTCCCAGCGCGAGAAACAGAAGCACTCCCAGGTCAATGAGGCTTAAAATAGAACGCAGTGGGTCCGAGTCGTTCGCAGGCAAATCGCGCACGTCGAGTTTCTCGAGTTTTTCCTTGAAAGTACTCATCTCCACGGGGGAGATTTTAGACTCGGAAGCGGGTGCGTTCACGGCCACGAAATGTTTTTCATCGGGCGTGAGCACGCGATAAAATCCTGCGCGGTCGGCACCCCGGTAGTAGGCGACTGCGGCGCCGCCACCCGACTTGCCCAGCCTGAGCCCATCGGCTCGGGCGGATTCGGGACCCGGTGTTTTTTCCATAAATTGAATCGCGCGCTCTTCCTGAGCCGGCCCGCGTATCTGTATCGCCTCACCGACCCGCCGGATAGGCGCCCTGATTTCGAACGCGTCGCCTGCATCCGCGGATGAAGACACCCCCTTTCGACTGCCTCCCAGAAAGTCCGAGACTCCCCTCATGAAGGGGACGAAAACGGGCCGCACAGCGAGGTCCGTCCAGTCCCGATCGCAGGTTGAACCCCATACCAGCACTCGCCCCGCTCCTACCGAGCCAACCACCAGGACTGGAGTGTCGTCTGGAAGCTCCAGTAAAGTCCGTCCGCCTCTCGCCGGCTCAAGCGGCGTGATCCGGGCCAGGCGCAAAGCGGAGAAAAACCGCCCGCCGCTCGTCCCCAGGAAAGAAAAAACCGGATGCGCTCCTTCCCCCTGTGCAATCTTGAGGCTTCGGGACGGGCGCAGCGTTACGGGTCCTCTTGTCGTGCCCGGCAGCCAGCCGAGTCCTGCGGACTTTTCACTCGACAACTCTCCAGTGGCCCAGAAAAGCCCACCGCCTTTTTCGACGAAACTCCTAAGCTGTTGCTTCGCCTGCGCGGGCCAGCGACCCAGGTTGCAGGCGATGACGTAGTCGTATTCATCCCAACCTACTTTGTTCAGTTCATAAGACGCCACGACGTGCGTGAGTACCGGGGATTCGCCGCCCAGAGGAGCCGCGCTCAGGGCGTTGACGACGAAAAAGGTCTCGCTGTCCTGGATCCCGCGTTTCGGGTCCCCGTCGATGACCAGCGCGCGCAGGCGCTTTCCGATGCCTGCCGCGAAGTAGAACCAGTTCGTCGTGGAGAGGTTGTCCTCAGGCAACTCGAGTCGCCCGTAGAGCACGCCCTTCTCAGGCGCGTTCACCCGGAAACTCACCGGGCTCGCCTCGTTCGGATCGAGGTCAACTTCTATCGTTTCCTGCAGTTCTTCGCCCACGTACAACTTCACGGGTACTTTGGATTTCTTTTCTTCTCCCCGATTGAAGACACGCGCGCCGATGGTGAAGGAAAAACCCGCTTTGGGCGGCCACGGCTTCATCTTGACGTCCCGGAGGCTTAAATCCTCCACCCCCGCCTCGGGGGCCACGCGCACGAATTGCAGATGCACGTGCGGATTCCATTGCTTGAGGTTGCGAATCTGAAACGACTCCCAATCGCCACGGGCGAAATCGCTGAAAACAACAATGTTTCTCCGTCCCGCCTTGGGCGATGCGTTCTCGAGCGCATGCTGTACGACGCGGGCGGGCGCACCCTTGCCGTCGGTCTGGTGCACCTGTTCCAGGGCCGCGAAAGCATCCTTGCGCTTCAATTCCTTGAGTGGAGCGGCGGCCGATTCTCCGACGGTCATCGTGATGCTCATACGATCCGCATCGGACATGTCCTCGATCATCCGCCTCACGGCGCGTTTGGTTACGTCGAAACGACTGCCCTTCTCGGTCTGAAACGCCATGCTCGCCGAATTATCGATTACGGCGACGGTATGGGCGGGAAACCATCCGACACCCGCCACGCCGCCTTCGGTTTCCAGAAGAGGGCGCGACGCCAGGAAGATGATGAGCCCCACGGCGCATAAGCGCAGAAACAGGAGTATCCAGTTCCTGAGCCTGCTGCGATTCGTGATGCGGCGCTGCGTTCTGAGCAGGAACTCGAAAGTGGGGAGCCGATGCCTGCGGACGAGTCGCCTCCTCAGCAGGTGAATCAGGATGGGCAGAAAAACGAGGCCCATCCCCCAAAGAAGCGCGCCGTGCAAAAACTGGAAACTCAAGATTCCTTCTCCTCAAACGCCCCGCTATACCCTCGAGCGGCTGCGCCACGCCAGAAAGCGGATGAGGCCCCTGTCCAGCGGCTCGGCCGTCGAGACGAGATGATAATCCACGCCCAGGTCCGCACACCGCTCGCGCGTTTGCTCTAAAAACTCTTCCAATAGACCGAGATAGGGCCTCTTCACCACCTCACATTCCACCGTAATGTTCCTGTCAGTCTCGACATCGTCCATCCTGGCGAGTCCTTCGAAGGGAAACTCGAGCTCCACACTGTCGAGAATATGGAAGACGATGACGTCGTTTCCCTTGAGACAAAGCAGTTTGAGCGCTTTTTCCACGGCTTCGGGATCATCGAGTAAATCGGAAACGATGACGACGAGTCCCCTTCGCTTCAGGCGCTCCGCCACGGCAAGCATCGAACGGGCGATACCGGTTCCCCCGCTTGGCGTTGCCGCCTGAAGGCCCGCCAACAGGGTCAACAAGTGTTTTCTGATGGATTTGGGCGGAACCTGCATGTCTTCGAATTCATGGGAAACCACCAGACCCACCGAATCGGACTGGCCCAGCAGCAAATGCGCCATCGCCGAGGAGAGCGTGGCCGCATACGCATACTTGCTCAGGGGCCCGTCGCCGAAATCCATCGAGGCGCTGGCGTCGACGACGAGATGCGCGTAGAGGTTCGTCTCGTCCTCATATTGCTTCACGAGGTAGCGGTCGAATTTTCCATAAGCCTTCCAGTCGATGTGACGGAGCTCGTCACCCGGGCTGTACGCCCTGTGTTCCTCGAAATCGACGCTGAATCCCCGCGAGCGGCTTCTGTGCACGCCGCTCATCAGGCCTTCGACCACGTGACGGGCGCGTAGCTGGAGATTGGACAATCGTGAGATGACGAGGGGGTCGAAATACTGATCCGTGTTCAAGCCGATTCCCTTTGAGCAGCCGTTTACGCGGCTTCGGTAGCCTCCGCCGGGGGCGCGATGGTTTCGAGTATTTGCCGTATCAGGGACACAGAGTCGTGGCCTTCCGCCTGGCCCCGGAAGTTCACCAGAATCCGGTGCCGCAGAACGGGTTCGGACAGCGCCCGCACGTCCTCGATGGTGGCGGCGTAGCGTCCCCGGAGCAGCGCCCGCGCCCGCGCTCCCAGTATCAGGTATTGGCTCGCCCGCGGCCCCGCACCCCACTCCACGTATTGGCGAACGAAATCAGGAGCACTCTCATCGTCGGGGCGGGATGCGCGCGCGAGCGACACCGCGTATTCCACCACGTAGGGAGCCGCCGGTACACGGCGCACCAGTTCCTGGAACGCCAGTATCTGGTCGTTGTCCATAATCTCTTCGAGCTTGGGGTCGTAGTTCGATGTCGTCTGCGCGACGATTTCCTTCTCCTCCGCCAGACTCGGGTATGACACCCCGATCTCGAACATGAACCTGTCCAATTGCGCTTCGGGCAGCGGGTAGGTGCCCTCCTGCTCCACGGGATTCTGGGTCGCCAGGACGAAAAACGGCGGGTTCAGATAGTGCGCCTGTCCACCGGCCGTCACGTGCAACTCCTGCATGGCCTGCAGAAGAGCCGCCTGGGTTTTGGGTGATGTGCGGTTGATCTCATCCGCCAGCAGAATCTGCGTGAAGATGGGTCCGCGAATGAAGCGGAACGAGCGCCTCCCCTCCATGGTGTCGTCCAGTATGTCCGTGCCCGTGATGTCCGACGGCATCAAATCGGGCGTGAACTGGATGCGGTTGAAGTCAAGTTGCAACACGCGGGCCAGGGTGCGGATGAGCAGGGTTTTCGCCAGACCCGGCACGCCGACCAGCAGACAGTGGCCTTTCGAGAGCAGGGCTATCAGCACCAGATCGATGACCTCCGCCTGGCCGACGATGATCTTGTGCACCTGTTCGAGAATGGCGTCGCGCTTCACGCCTATCTCGCGCGCTATTTCCACATCCACCTCGTTCATGCTCGACTCTTCGTTTCCCACACTGCTTGTTACGTCGTCCATTCGTATCGCCTCTCGATGGGATCAACGGGTAGACATGAGGCGTATGGCTTCACGCTCTCGCTTCGCTTTTTCCGCCTCGCCCGTTCTTTCGTAATGCGCCAGCAGGCGCTCATGAACCACTCGAATAAATGGATTGATCTGCAACACTTCCTCCCACGCCATGAGGGCGCGCTCGGGCCTTCCGCCCACCTCGCTCGCCAGCGCCTGATGCACGTGCGTCATCGCGTAGTCCGGGTCCACCTCAAGCGCTTTTTTAATGTGGCGCTCCGCCTGGGGAATCATGCCCAGTTGTATCTCGATCTGGGCAGCGCGGTTGAGCAGGGGCTGGGAATTCGGCTCATCACGAAGGGCGCGGCGATACTCGATGAGCGCCGCGCGCATCCTTCCCCGGAACGAGAGCCTGTCGCCCAACCGCATGCGCCTTCTGGCCACCGCGTTCTTGAGCGCGGCCAAGTCAATCGAGCGCTCGCTCATCGGCCCTTTCGGTTTCAGCTTCGGCAGGGATACCTGAGATCCCGCATGCTCTCGAAGGGGGAGTTTTTTCAGATCCTCTATCCAGAGCCTCTCGAACCCGCCCAGGTCGACTCCGGCGAGGAGGCGAAGCCCGGGTTCAGCACTCTGGGGTGGACCGGTGGATTCGAGTTCAACAAGGCTCGCCCGTCTTTGATGACGCATCCCGGGGTTCTCCTCACCGAGCGCAGGCGCTCCTTGCGGCCTTTGCGCCGGCGGCGCATCCCGTATGCCCGCCAGCAGGCGAACGAGCGCACCCTCACCCATTTTCCGGTTGATGAAATCCACGGCTGAAGCCGCTTCCGCGTAGGCGAGGTGTATCTGCTGCGGCGTGTCGAGGTAGATGAGACTCGGCTCCATTTTCTTGAACGGAACGTAGTCATTATCTTTTCTCGCATTGTACAGCAAGGCTTCTTCGCCCGGGTGCAGGAAGCCGGCTTCCCGGCTCCGCCATTTTTTTTCCAGATACTTGGCGATGCCTTCGTGCAGCCAGATGGGGGCGCGATTCTTCGTCGCCAGCACGATGATGTAGTGGATGTATTCGTGCGCTGCGGTATCGAGCCAGCGATAGCCTCGAAGGAGCGCGCCCGGGGATAGAAACATCACCTTGTTGAACTTGCAGACCCCGACCGCGCCTTTCTCTTCGATGTCGCGCCTCGAAAGCGTGGATGAGCGGTGAAAGCGGACCGTGTCGGAAAAAAGCTCCACGCGAATTCGCTGCGCGGGCCGCACGCCCAATACCTCGCCATAGCGCACATAGGCCTTCTCCAGCGCATCGCCCAGGTAAGGCAGTAATACGGCGTCTTCTCCCGGTTCGTACCAGATGTCGAAATGCTTCGTCTTATATGACTTGAAGCCTTTCAGCGCCGATTGCGTCTGGCGCACGTGAAGCCTCAGTTCGAGCCATTCACTGTCCCCCGGGCGTTTTTTGAGGGCCGCGTTGAGATTGGCGAGCGACTCGGCATATTTGCCCTCCAGGTAATCCGCAGCCCCCGAGAGCGCCAGCCATTCCGCCAAGCCGGGAGCCTTTGTCTCGAGCGCTTTGATCTTTTCCCTGGCGACTGTGAGATTCCACGCACGCAGTTCGTCCACCACCGCGCGGTAACCATCGGGCCGCGCCACGGCCTGGGAGAGAGGCACCGCGCGGTTGACGGTATGCGCCCATGCGGGTGGCGTGAAAACCGCGACTCCAATAGCACATATGAAGATTGCGAGGAGTTTTTTCGGCATTATTTCGTCAACCTGTCAAAATAGTCTTCAATCTCGCCGCGCATCCCCTTAGGGAGGCCGTCTTTCATGGCTTCCATAATCTCTTCCCTGTATTTGGCGGGCACCTTGTATTGCTCCCGATCAGGTATGAGCACCTCGCTGAACTGCGTGCCGAGATTGCCGTCCTCCTCCCTTCCCCGATCATTGGAGCCGCGCGGCTGGGGGAAATTCGGATTTCTGGACCACCAGGGCCGCTGTCCGCCCCTGCCCGGCCCCAAAGCGCCGAACCCCCTGGGCGTGCCCAGACCCGCGTTGCCCCGCTGGGCCATCTGCTGCATGGCCTGCTGCATGGAGTTCTGCCCCTCGGCGAGCTTTCGTATCGCCTCCTCCTCGGGGGGCACCGCACGGGAAGACCTGCGCTTCGCCAAAGAAGCCGTGGCCTCTTTCATCGCCTCTCCCGCCTCGGCGATTCTGCGCAGGATGCTCGGGTTGATGAAAGGGTACACCTGCATCATTCGGCGCAGGTGCCCCTCGAAAACGCCCAACCGCTTGCGCAGGTCTTCCTGTCTTTTGCGCAGGCCGTCGAGTTTCGCGATTTCCGTCCCGCCCGCGTCTTTTTCAGATTTTTCCAAAAGCACATCGAGACCTTTGACCAATTTTTTCCAGGGTGCGGTTTTGGCATCTTCCGCGATACGAGAAGCTTCCTCCTCCGGGGGTGCGGCGTCAGGATCACTCAAACTCCCAGGCGCTTCCCGCTCGTCCGACTTTTTACTCACCGCCCCGGCCTCTTCTTTCTTCGCTAGTTGCGCGGGAGCGATACACGGCGATTCCGCGAGCGTCGCCGACCATTCCGGCAGCCTCTGGAAGACGACCCCCCACTCTCCTCTTTTGAGCATAGCGTCGAATTCGGAGAGCGCCCGCATCTTCTCGCGCTGAATTTTCTCGGCGCGCGCCTGCGGGGTGAGTTTCTTCACCGGTTCGGGCTTGCCCAGCATCGAAATCTCAGGCTCTGCCGGGTCGGTTTTCTTCGCCTGTCCGGTTTGCTTCCCGGGTTCGGCAACCACGAAACAATCGGACGGGAGCGGCTTTGCGGCCGACTCGCTGCTTTTTTTCCAATACGCACGCGTGTTTCGCGACACGGCGGCGACGTCTTCGGGCCATTTCTTCTCGAGGCGGTCCACCACGTTCTCCAGAACACCCACCGTCTCGCCGAGTATGGCCTGCTGCTCCTCCACGATTTTGGCCAGTTCGCTTTGCTGGCGCCGGATAGGCCTGCCGCCGCGCTGGCTCATCATCTGCTGGCGCTGCATCCCGCGCAATGCCATTCGCATCCTCTGCAACTGGCTCATCAGGCGCCGGAGCTGCTCCAGCGCCCCCTGGAAATTGTTTTGGCGCATCATCTCGCGGATCTTCTCGAATGAGCGCATCATGTCCTGCATGGGCATCTCGCGCATGCTGCGCTGATTCATGAACTCCGCCGGCATGCGCTGCGCCAGCGAAGCCATCTGCTGCATCAGCTCACCCAACTGTTCCCTGAGTTTTCTCAACTCCCTTTCCACACGCCGGACCGCTTCTTCGTCGGCGCCCATACTGCGCATCTTTTCCAGCGCCTGCTCGATAGACCTTTGTCGTTGAATCATCGATTCCGTCGTGCGGCCCGCCCTGTCCATCCGGACGTTGCGCTGCATTTCCTCACCCATCGTAGCGAGGCGCTCCAGCGTTTCCGTCGCCTCTTCCTGCCGGGCGGCTATTTCGCGTTTCAGCCTTGCCCTTTCCGCCTTCGCGTTCTTATCCAGCTTCGACAAGCGCGTGAGGGGTTTGAGGTAATCCGAAATCGCATTCCGCAGTTGTATTTCCATTGTGGAAAGATCCATGTCGGAGAGCGTCTCGCGCGGATTCTTGGGCCGGAGCATCGCTCTCGTCCGCTTGATGCGCTCCATAATTTTTGTGGCCTTCGCCTCGATGGAACCGTTTTTCCCTGCAAGCCGGCCGGTTTCTTTCGCCTCTTTCGCCCTCTCTTCCGGCGGAAAGTCCTTCTCCAGATAATCGCCCAGCAAATCGAGAAGCTCGTTTGAAATTTCGCCCAGATTCCTGTCGAGCCCGGCCATCACGGCTTCCCTGTCACGGATGCTGACCCGGTAGATTTTACTTGTCCCAAACTTGGGGCCGCTCACCGTGTCCACGTCGGGCGCAATGAAACGGTAGGAGAGAACTCCCCCCGGTTTGATGCCCATGGACCTGAGGTCGAACTCATAGCGGCCGAGAACGTCTTTCTGAGGTTTCTCGCCGCTCCATACCTTGATTCTCCTCGGGCGTCCGCTGCCGAGCCTGACTTCGAGGTACACGCCCCTGACTCCGAAATCGTCGGACGCCCGGAACTTCACGGTCACCCGCTCGTCGGCCTCCACAGTGAGGTCCTTGCCCGGATGCGTCACCTGCACATCGGGATAGGCGTCGGGGATGATGTCGATCTGGTAGCGCTGGGGCGCCAGATTCGAAAATCCGTGCGTATCCTTCAGCCGAACCTGGTAGGAGCCCGCGCCGCCCAGGATCATCTTGCCGCCCAGCGAATCGCCGCTTTCGGCGGGATTGAGGGGCAATCGCCACCCGTCGGCCAACGCGATGAGCGCCTCCTGAACCGGCTTGTTCGTCTTCACGGCCAGTTGAACCTCGGACCCCATATAGGCGCGAATGTGGCCTCCGTTCTTCCCCTTTCCGGGTTTCAGCTTCGTATATTCGGGCGGATACTGAACCACCTCGATGGACTCCACCCTCGGCGGGGCGACCACGCGAACCTCGATCGTACGGGAGCGGAACCTGCCCGTGCGCGCGGTGATGCGCGCGTCAGCTCCCGCGGCCAGCCAGCGGGCGCGGAATTGGTGAGGAGCCGTTTTCTCCATGGCGATGCTCGCCACGGATTCAGCGCCCTGGCGCACCTCCAACTCCACGGAACCCGCCTCACGCCCCCTGGTTCTCACTTCCAAGGTCGCAGGCATCCCGGGAAGCAGTGTCGTGCGCTCCGCCCAAATCTCCAGATGGGTGATGCGCGAGGGCATGAGGTCGGCCGCGTTCGCCAGAAGATAACCCGCGCGCGGATATAACCCCGGCCAGATGAACGCCATGAGCATCACGACGATGGCCAGAACGCCGGCGAGCCGCCCGAGCCTCTGGAATCCAGCCTGCGAGACGTAAGACTCCGGTTCGAGCGATTCCACCTCCCGGCTGGTGTCGTTCACCAGCGCGTCGATGAGCGCGGGCGAAGTGGGATCGTCGCCGCCGAGTTCCCCTTTACGCGGGAAAAGCTGCAGCGAACTGATGAGGTTGCTGCCCAGGTCCGGGTGGGTCTCTTCGATGTCGAGGGCGACCCTCTCGCGCCTCGGTCGGCGGGTCGTCAGCCACCAGCATCGGATGAGCGCCGCGCTCAGCAGAAGAACCGTCAGCCCGGCGTAGATGATGGCGGAATATCCAAATTGTAACTGGGAGACGACCGCCGCCGGTGCGAGCAGCAAAACGGCCAGGACGCCCAGCAACAGAACCATCCCTGCCTCGAGACGCCTCACTTTGAGGCGCGCGTGAATTACGGAATCGAGAAACTCGGTTATCTTCCTGAAAGATCGCTCGGCCATCTCCCGTTTCCCTTATATGAGTGAACGGCGAGGAGCAAGAAATTTGAATTATATTACATGACCAAAATTACCGCACGTTCGCAAAAAATATCGCGCTCCGACTTGCGCGCTCTCAAGCCAACCCCCAAAGCCTGCGGGCGGTCCACTCCAGAGCCGGCAACAGAATGAGAATCATTCCGATCCAGGGAATGCTCCAGAGCCTCACGTCACGCACCTCCATCACCCTGTGCGGCACCTTGCCCTTCAATGCCTCCAGGACGCGGGCGGTCAAATCTTCCTGTCCCACCGCGTCGGCCCGGAAAAACAACCCGCCCGTATGTTTCGCCAGCGTTTGCAGATTCTCCCAGTGCGGGCTGACGTCGGCCCACTCCGCCTTGCCCGCCTCGCGACCGATGCCGATCGTGCGCACCGCCTCGCCGATGACTTGCCCTCCCTGGACGGCCGTCATTCTCGCCCGATAACTCCCGTTCCCCCGAGGGCGGAAGCGAACCTCGAATTCCCGGGAATCCGGACGGTATGCCGCGCGATACCGGCTGGTGACGCCATAGGGATCGCGGAGCTGCACCTGCACCTGCGCCGCCTGGGCGGGCTGATAGGATTCGTCCCTCACCTGCATCCTGAGGACGTAGGTTCCGTCCTTCGCCTGTTCCGCCTCGGGAATAATCTGGACCTGCGAGCTTCCGGGGTCGCCCGAGAGCCAGCGAATCATCTGCGCCACCAGGCGGATGTAGAGGCGATTCGTCTTCTCCGCCGCCACCATCCCGAAATTCCATCGCCAGATATCATCGGAGAAGATGCTCACCACCCTGCCCTCGCCGATCCGCTTCGTGCCG
This sequence comes from Nitrospinae bacterium bin107, assembly GCA_002238965.1. Classification (GTDB taxonomy): domain Bacteria; phylum UBA8248; class UBA8248; order UBA8248; family UBA8248; genus Bin107. Next base: position 108,088 of record MPNJ01000004.1, read on the forward strand.
AGCAGAGGAACTTTCCCCTCTTTCGTCGAAACGAGAATCTGCCCCTTCCCGAACGGCGTCGTTGAATTGACGCGCCTCAAGGCGGGGAAAGCGGCCCATATTTTTTTATTTTCCTCCAAATCCGAGGATAGCTGCGTGATGGGATGTCTGCCGCCTGTGGACGTCAGCTGAACGAGCAGGCGCCTTTGATCCTGATAATCACTCTGCTGCTGCAATCGCACGGGCAGAAGATCCTCGATGGGGCTGCGGTAATATCCGCCCGCACTGAAGGATTGCCTGCCGCCGAACATGAGCAAGGCGCCTCCATTGCGAACGTATTCCCCCACGCGCTCGAGGTAATAGTTGCTGAAATACTCCTGGGCGGAGAAATTATCGAAAATCACGATTTCGAAATTCTTGAGTTCCTCCAGGAACAGCTTGTCCACCGGGAAGGGCACGAGGCTCAGGTGCCTGGTCGGAACGCCCGGGTCATCTTCTGACGTTCTCAGAAAGACGAACGACACGAGGTCGATGGCGGGGTCCCGCTTGAGCGCCATGCGCAAGAAGCGGTAGTTCCAGTTGGGGGAACCCGTAATCGTCAACACCCGAATCTTGTCCCGCCTCACCTCCAGGGGGATCTCGACGCGGTTGTTCGACTCCACGATTTCACCGCGCTGAACGGGCGTGACCACGCCGAGCACCTGGCTCCCCACTTCGTTCGGCGTGAAGTGGAATTTCACGAGACGGCGCAACGGACTGCGCCTGACGTCTATCGACTGGGTTCTGATGATGCGGCCCTCGCGCGTCAAGGCGATTGGCAGTTTGCGGCCTGAATAGCCCTTCACCGAAAGCGTAACCTCCAGACTCATCTCTTTGCCCTGAAAGGCGATGCGCGGAGCCTGTATGTCCTGAATGGCGATGTCGCGAAAAGAATCCGGCGTTCCGAAACCCACCCCGATGAGGGGCGGAAAGGATTTCACGTCCCCGGGCGGAAGAACCGCCTCGGTCGTGTCGCCACCGTCTGTGAGCATCAGGATGCCGAGGGGTCCGTCCTGGTTTTTTCGCTCTTCCTCCCCGGCCGGAGCGCGCGACTCCCGGGCGCTGTGCAGAGCGCTGCGGATAGCTCCCAGGGGATCGCTGCCCACACCCTGGGCATTAATGTTTGCAAATTCCCGGACTCCAACGGGTGTTCTGCGGGCATCGTAGTGGGCGAGCTGCACGTCGTAGAGTTTTCTGAGGTCTGCGAGGAGGCTCGTGGGCGCATCTCCCTCGTCCTCCTCTTCGGGGGTTTGTGGTTTTCCGAGCTTTTTCGGGACCAGCAGAAAATCCTTCGCCAGATCGATGCGCGCTTTCTTGCTGTTCACGTCCTGAACGCTCATGCTCGCCGAACTGTCGAGGAGCACGAGCAGCTTGGGCGGCAGGGAGCGCTCGCGTTTATCGATCAGCGTGGGGCCCGAGAGGAAAAAGACAACCGCCGCATACAGCAGACCCCTCAGCACCTGAAGTATCCAGACGCGCCGCATCGGGAGTTTTTCGGTCAAATCGCGATGCCTGCGCACGAGCGCCCAGCCCAGCCCGGCCGCAACGATGACGAGCACCCACCAGGGTGCGCCGCCGGGCCAGTGGAGTGTGGACCAGTCCATCATTCAGCCCTGGTTCAGCCGGCGCTGGATGAAGGGGTGGTGGATGAGGTCTTGTTTGTAGTTGCCCGTCATCGCGTAGAGGGAGATGTTGACTGCAAGTTGAAAGGCCGCAAGTCGCTGCGATTCCCCGCCGGGCGTGCATTCTTCGAGCCATCCGCCGCCGGGACCCCTCGCCCACGCGCCGCCCAGGTCGTTCCGGCAGAAGATGACGGGGGTGAACATGCCCACGTGAATACCCTGCAGGTCCTGGCTTACGGCCTGTCGCCCGCCGATGGAGCGAATCAGATAGTAACTCTTGAATACGGCATGCTCGCGCTGGAGCGCTTCGAAGGAAGTTCTCGGAAAGACCAGGCGCATGAGTTCTTTGACGGTGCCGCCGAAAGCTTCTCCTTCGAGCCCGAGCCCGTCGTCGATGAGCAAAAACCCCCCGTAGGTGAGGTGGCGCCTCAGATTTTCTATCGCTTTCGCGCCGGGCATCTCGAACTCGTAGCGCCCCGACATATACAGGAAAGGATATTCGAATATCTCGGGCGAGGAGATGTCCACCGCCTGCGCATCCCCTGCGGTTTCGATGCTCGTGCGCTTCCTCACCTCATCGAGAAATGAAGCCATCGCAGTGGAATATTCCCGCCAGCGTCCGCCGGAGTAGCGCAATTGCGCGGGTGTGAAATCGGGAAGTAACGTCTTCTCCTCCTCGGAGGAGCGCGGGAATAGATTCTTTTGCCACTCGCTCAGGGGTGAAGGGGATTGCGCTCTCACTCCGCCGGGGAGGCCGAGCAGCGCGGCCGCAGCGATTGCAGTGCGCGCGATGAACGCGCGGCGGCTCAAGAATGATTTATGGGACATTGACATCGGGCAACACCACGTAGGTCGTGGGCGGCGGCAGTCTTTTTCGCGTGAGCACGAGCTCGGTTCCCCTCGGGCGAAGGACTCTCGTGATTCCCTCAGCCTTCAGGGCCTTTTCGAACTCCCCGGTCAATTCGGGACCGAAATAGTGCATCGGTATCACGATGTTAGGACCGATGCGCTTGACGATCTTGGCCGCCACTTCGTGAGGCACGGTGAAAGAGCCATCGATCGGAAGCAAAAGCACATGGATTTTCCCCAGCGCGCGAATCTGTCCGGGCGATGGCCCGAAGCGCGCGTTCCCGAAATGCGCGACGCAAATCCCGCCCGCCTGAAAGACATGAATGGTGTTGAGCACGAAGGGATGGTTCTCGTCCCCGTCCACCTGGGGGAAAGAGGCGATTCGCAGGTTCCCGAATTTCTCGTCGATGGCGTTGGGTTTTCCCTCCCGCGTCACGCTGAAGAAAATCTCCGATTTGCCGACATAAGGTCCCGTCATGGAGTGGGTTTCGTGGAAATTGCTCACTGTGACGGCATCCGGCGGCGGGTCCAGAACAGGGATGACGTAGGGGTCCATCACGGCCCGCCCGCCGCCCGGGGCTTCGATCAGAAAGCTCGAATGGCCAAGAAATTTAAGCCGAACCTCACGCGCCTGCCGAACGCTCTCCCACCCCCCACTCATCGAGACGGGGATGAAGCGTCCGTCGCGCTGGACGATTCCGGGCTTGCAGATGCCGTCCACCGCCCACGCGAGCGTTGACGAAAAGATGACCGTCAAGAAGACGAACAGATTTAACGAGATAATTTTTCTCACCGGAGAACGGGCTTCCCGGTGCGGAAATGAGCGACACTTCTCATAGGCGGGGTTCAATATGCCGTCCCCCAAAACGAAATCGCTACTCAACGATAGCGACAGCGCGGCGGCGCGAATGGGAAATTCTAGCGCATTTGTCCACCCTGTGGATAGTCGCGCGCCGCTATAGGGTAAAAAACAGATGTGGCGGCTTTTTCACCCACGCGACGGCTCGCTTCGAGCGGTCCTGCGCCAGGGGGACATCCATATCGCCGCGGCCAGGAGGCACGCCTTGAGCACGTCCGAGATGACATAGGCGCCGTGGTAGCGCCCGAATTCGCTCTGCACGGCGGGCGCGCCTGCCGATGCCTCCGCACTCGTGAGAATTCTCCCGAGCGCTTCTATTTTCGGCGAGAACCAAAAGACGTGCGTTCCCACGATGAGAAGCAGACACCCGGCCAGCACGAGCGACGCAACGCTCATCCGCCCTGCCCGCCAGATGAAATAAAACAACAAGAGACAGAAAACGATTTGCAGGCGGTTCCAGGCCTCGAATATGCGGGCGTTCACCTCTCGCGCGGCCATGCGGCCCTTGAGCTTCGTCGTCGAGGCGGGTTCGAACAGCTTCGACGCCACCGGATTCTTCTGCGCGTCGAACGTATCGAAGGAATTCGTCGCAGCCCACCAGACGCCCAGCGTGAGTGCGAGCCACGATACAAGAAGAGCGAAATGTAACGAGCGAATCAAGACGGTCAAGGCGGATTCCTCATCCTGGTTATCGGATACTCCCGTGCAATAGCTTGCAATTTACTCGACTAGCCTCATGGCTCACAAGCCACCGGCTCAAAATGGGGCTGCTGAAAAAATCCTTATGGGGTTGTTCCCCCTCCTGTGGGTTGTTGAAAAACCCCGTATAGAGGGCCACTGCAAGAAGAGGGTTTGTAGGGACAGGCCCCCGTGCCTGTCCATGCGAAGCGCAACAACGGGGATAGACATATTCGATACGGGCGGCCACGGGGGGCCGCCCCTACGTCTCAAAACACGGGTGGGTAATTATACCCTAGACGGTCGGCTCCGTACGCCAAAACACGAAATCAGGGCTTTTTCAACATCACCCCGACAAGGGGGTTCATGGCAAGGAGGGACGGGAGGGTTGTTTTTTGCCGCCCTGAGCAGGCGGCGCATCGCCTCAAAGCATTGCTGGACACCGCGCGGCGCGAACACTTAGAATGATTTACGAGGCATCGCGGCTCACGGGGAGATTGCCATGACAGAAAACGCTTCCACGGCCTACAAGTCTCCCGCCAAAATCGAGGCCCTGCTCTCCCGCCAAAAAGAAGATGGCTACCTCTCCAAAGAAGCGATCACCGAGATTTCGAAAGAACTGGGCGTGCCCATCTACGATTCATATGGCCTCGCCAGTTTTTTCCCGCACTTCCATCTGGAAAAACCCGCGAAACCGAAAGTCCATATCTGCCGGGACATGAGCTGCCTGCTCGCAGGCGGGGATTCGCTGCTCGACAACGCGAAAACCCTCGCCCGACGCGCCGGTGTCAGAAACCTGCAGCCCGAGAGCTGCGCGTGCCTGGGCCGGTGCGACAAGGGACCCGCCGCCGAGATAGAAGGCCGTATCTACTCAGCCCTCACGGATGAGAAGTTTCAAGATATCCTTGAGTCCTGGAAAAATGGTGCGGCTAGACCTTCGTCGAGATCGCAGAAACTCAAAAACGCAACGCGAATCAATCCTTACCGCAAGAACGAGGCCTTCGGCGTCCTGCGCTCCCTGATGCGCAGCACAAATCCCGAAAGCGTCATCGACATCTTAAAAGAGAGCGGCCTGCGCGGCATGGGGGGAGCCGGTTTCCCTGTCGGCCTCAAGTGGAGTTTCGTCCTGGGTGCGCCGGGGACGGAGAAATTCGTCATCTGCAACGCCGACGAGAGCGAGCCGGGCACGTTCAAGGACCGCGCCATCATGGACTCGCACCCCGAACTCGTGGTCGAGGGAATCCTCATCGCCTGCCGGGCCGTGGGGGCTGAGCGCGCTATTATCTACATCCGCCATGAATACGGCGCGCAGGCGAAAAAACTGGAGCGCGCCATCGAGCGCGCTCGCAAGGCACATCTGATCGGCACAAAGAGCACGCCTCGCCTCGAAATCTTTACCAGCCCCGGCGGGTACATCTGCGGCGAGGAGACCGCGCTCCTCGAAGTCCTGGAAGACAAGCGCGCCCAGCCCCGCGACAAACCCCCCTTCCCCGGCACGGCGGGTCTTTTCGGCAAGCCCACACTCATCAACAACGTCGAGACCTTCGCGCTCATCCCGGCGGTGCTGAAAAAAGGGGCCTCGTGGTTCACCTCATTCGGGCGAAACGGAACTAAAGGCTTCAAGGTGGTGGGCGTGAGCGGTGCGGTGCGAAAACCGGGGATCTACGAGGTGGAGTTCGGGACGCCCATCCGGGAGATCATCGAGGGACCGGCGGGCGGACTGCCTGCGGGCGCGCGCCTGAAGGCATTCTCCCCGGGTGGTGCGAGCAGCGGATTTCTGCCCGCAAACCTCGTTGATGTTCCCTATGATTTCACGCCCCTTCAGGAGGCGGGCAGCATGCTGGGCAGCGGGGCGCTCGTCGTCATCCCCGAGGGGGTGGACATGGTGGCGCTCGCCCACAACGTGGTGCGCTTTTTCAGGGACGAATCCTGCGGCAAGTGCGTACCCTGCCGCCTGGGGACGGAAAAGCTCACCGCCTTTCTGGAGCGGCTCCTCCGCGAAGAGGCAACAGCCTCCGAGCTTCCCGCCATGCGCGAGATTTGCGAGACGATGAAGGACACCTCCATCTGCGGCCTGGGCCAGGCCGCGCCGATCCCCTATCTCTCGCTTTTCGAATACTTCGAACCGGACATTGAATCGAGGCTCAAATGACGGCGAAACGAGAAATGTCCGACGCCAAGATGATCTCCATCACCATCGACGGCCGGGAAATCAAGGCCCGAGAAGACGCGACCATCTGGGAGGTGGCGCAGTCGACGGGCGTCGAGATCCCCAGGCTCTGCCACCAGCCCGGCATGGAGCCCGTGGGCGTGTGCCGCGTGTGCGCCGTGGAGGTCGAGGGCGCGCGAACGCTGGCTCCCTCCTGCCACCGGAAGATTGAGCCCGGCATGGTGATCCAAACGGGAAGCGAGCGCGTCGTGCGCGCCCAGAAAACGCTCGTGGCCATGCTCATGGCCGACCACGGCGTTCAGTCCGAGCCTGAGAACTGCGAACTCACCACGCTCGCCGAGCAGATGAAAGTCAAAAACGGCGTGAGCGCCCTGCCCCCCAAGGAGACGGGGCGAGCGCAGGATTTCTCATCCGCCGTCATCGCCGTGGATCACAGCGCGTGCATCCTGTGCGACCGCTGCATCCGCGCCTGCACGGACGTCCAGGGCAACAACGTCATCGGACGCGGCGGCAAGGGCGCGAGCGCAAAAATCGTGTTCGACACCGATATGCCCATGGGAGAATCCACCTGCGTCTCCTGCGGGGAATGCATGGCCGCCTGTCCCACGGACGCGCTCACGAACAAATCCCTCACGCTGCAAATCGCCCCCGGCAAGGCAAAAGAGGTCGATTCCGTCTGCCCCTACTGCGGCGTGGGCTGTTCCATCACCTACCAGGTGGCGGGCAACACGCTCCTGAGCGTCCGGGGGGATGATACGAGTCCGGTGAACCGGGGAAGGCTCTGCGTGAAGGGGCGCTACGGGTTCGACTACGCGCATCACCCCGACCGGCTCACGACCCCCCTCATCCGAAAAGAAGGCGCGCCAAAGACGAAGGAACTTCCGGGAAACCCGCTCTCCCTCTTCCGCGAGGCGAGTTGGGATGAAGCCATGGAACTCGCCGCAAGTTCACTCAAGAAAATCCATGAGGACCACGGCCCATCCAGCATGGCCGGCTTCGGTTCGGCGAAATGCTCGAACGAGGACAACTATCTCTTCCAGAAACTCATCCGCGCCGTATTCGGCACGAACAACGTGGACCACTGCACGCGGCTTTGCCACGCAAGCTCTGTGGCCGCTTTGTTCCAGACCATCGGGTCGAGCGCCGTAAGCAACCCCTTCTCGGATGCGCTCAAGGCGGATTTCATCTTAGTCGCAGGCGCCAACGCCACCGAAAACCACCCCGTAGCCGCCACCTTCATCAAGCAGGCCTCGCAAGAGAGCGCCACGCTGGCCGTCATCGACCCGAGGCGAATCGACCTCGTCGACCATGCGGACACCTTCGTGCAGTTCCGCCCCGGTACGGACGTGGCGCTGTTCAACGGGCTTCTGAACGTGGTGATCGATGAGAAACTCTATAACGCCGATTTCGTCGCCGCGCGCACCGAGGGGTTCAAAGAACTCGCTGAGAACGTAAAGCCCTATACGCCGGAGAACGTCGCCAAACTTTCAGGCGTTGCCCCGGACACGCTCCGGGCATTGGCCAGAGGGTATGCGACGGCTGAGCGCAGCATCATCTTCTGGGGCATGGGACTCTCCCAGCATACCCACGGCACGGACAACTGCCGCGCGCTCATCGCCCTTTGCCTGATTTGCGGCCAAATCGGGCGCGAGGGAACGGGCTTGCACCCCCTGCGGGGCCAGAACAACGTGCAGGGTGCATCGGACGTGGGACTCATCCCCATGGTCTATTCCGCCTATCAGGACGTATCTTCCCCGAAAATCCGGAAAAAATTCGAGGAGGCATGGGGCCGGAAGCTCGACCCGGAACCCGGCCTGACCGTGATGGAAATCGCCGACGCAGCCAACCGGGGCGAAATAAAGGGGATGTACATCATGGGCGAGAACCCGGCCATGAGCGATCCGAACCTGAACCATTCGCGGGGCGCGCTCGCAAACCTCGAATTCCTCGTCGTCCAGGACATATTTTTAACGGAAACCGCCTATTTCGCGGACGTGGTGCTCCCCTCCACGGCGTTCCCGGAGAAAACGGGCACCTATACGAACACCGATAGGAGGGTGCAGATCGGAAGGCGCGCGGTCGACCCGCCCGGCGAGTCACGCGAGGACTGGCGCATCGTGGCCGAACTCTCGGAACGCCTCGGATACCCGATGGAATATGAGTCGGAAGCGGAGATTTTCGAGGAAATCACATCGCTCACTCCCTTCATGGCGGGCATGTCGTACGACCGACTGGAAGGTCACGGACTCGTATGGCCGTGCACCAAGCCCGATCGCCAGGGCACGGAAATCCTGTTCTCGAGATCGTTCCCGTCAGGCCGAGGAAAGCTCATCCCCGTCCAGTACGCCCCCGCCAAGGAGATGCCGGACGAGGACTACCCCTTCGTGCTGAACACCGGGCGCAACATCTACCACTGGCATACGGGGGCCATCACAAGAAGGGCGCAGGCGCTGGAAGCCGCGGAACCTGGCCCCTACGTGGAAATGGCGCCCGATGACCTGAAACGCCTGAAGATCAAAGACGATTCGGAAGTTCGCGTGGAATCGAGACGGGGGGAGATCGCCCTCCCCGCCCGGTCTTCTTCGCGCGTGCGGCCCGGGCAGGTGTTCATCCCCTTCCACTACGTGGAGGCCGCCGCGAACCTGCTCACCGTGGACGACCTAGACCCCTACGGGAAAATCCCCGAGTTCAAGTTCTGCGCGGTAAGGGTAAAAAAAGCGAGAAAACGGCGGGGATAGGGTAACCCAGTCAGGAATTTCAAGCGATTTCTGCGATAGTAGTGCTGAATGTATTGGCTGTAAATATCTATAGTTAATTGACACTAAGAAATGCCTATTCCTCTTGCAGAAAATTTCACCAAAAACAACAACAGGGCTGCTCGCGAGCCGCCCCTACATCATTTCTGAATCAAACTCTGCTTCTATTGACGTTATTCAATAATATCTGATTGTTTTCACCGGAAACTCGTGATCAGGAATCCACCGAGCACGACGAGGCCCGCCGCGCCGAACAGGCGCGCGTTCACGCGCTCCATGTCGCCCATGAAGATGAGGCTCAGGAGCACCACCCATATCGGGGCGGTGCGGCTCAAGGGGAGGACGACGGTGACGTCCGAGAACGTGAGGGTGTACCACAAAAGCCCCGTGGCCGTGGCGGAGAACACCGAGCCCAGCAGTATCCAGGAGACGTCTCGCCGGCCCACGTGGATTCTGCCGCTCGCGCCCAGGAACGGCTTTGCCACCAGCAGGAAGAGGAAACCTGCGAAAAAGGCGAAGCCCACCGCCGCGAAGGGCGTTCGCTGCTCGGCGTAGCCGATTTTCGCGATGACCGGCATGGCGGCGTACATGAACGAGGCGAAGACGGGGAACATCAGCGCGCGGCGGAATTCGGGCCCCATGCCGCCCTTCTCGACGTCCTTGCCCTCGCCCATCGAAATGAGCGCCACCCCCCCGACGATGGAGAGCGTGCCGAGCACCACCGCCACGCCCGGCTCTTCCCCCAGGAAGAAGGCGGCGAAGAATACCGCCCATATCGGGGCCGATGCCTGGACGGGGCTCGTCCGGCTCGCGCCGATGCGCTGAATAGCGGTGTAGGACGCCAGATGGCCCATCCCCTGCCCCAGACAGCCCGCCAGCATGAACCACAGGACGGGCCGGAGCGATGAGGTCTGCAGCGTGCCCAGGGAAAAGGCGATGCTCAAGAGGAGGATACTCGCCACGGCGTTGGTGATGAGCACCCCGGTGATGGGGGAGGCGCTCCTCAGCCCCCGGCGGAAGGAGATGAGCGCCGCCGAGTAGATGAACGAAGATGAGAGAGCGAGGACTTCGCCCGCCATGAAAAAGGGAGCTTGCGCGTTCATGGGCGCGACTATACACGCACCGGGATATTTAGGCGAGAAGAGCGGGCGTTGTGGTGAATCAAAACCAATTGCGAATGTCCCGGGGAATCCTCTCGATTTCCCGGCCGTTTTCGCCCGGAATAATCACTTTTCCGAGGGGCGTTCCTGACCGATAAAGCACACGGCGCGGCCTGGAAGCGGCGCCGCGCCGGGCGTGATTTCCGGCGGGCCTAGGCGAGATCTTTCGGCAGGACGAAGTCGGTGAGAATCGCCGCCCCTTCGCGCAGCGAGGACCAGCGCGCCTCGTCGAGCGCGAACGCGGCCAGGGCGGCGGTCGGGAACTTCTCGTCCATGCGCCGTCGCATCGGCTCGGGTCCGCCGCCGCAAATCCCGGCGGCGAGGTCTTCGAGCCCCGGGTTGTGGGCGATGAGAAGGACGCAATCAACAGCGCTTTCGACCCGTTCGAGGCGTCTCAGCAGAGTTCCCGCGTCCGCCCCGTAGAGGCCGCTCTCGATGCGCACGACGGCGTCGCGAGCCAGTCCGGGCAGCATCAGGGCCAGGGTCTCGCGGGTGCGCAGGGCGGCCGAGCACAGGATGAGGTCGGGCAACAGGCCGCCACGCGCAAGATGCCGGGCGATCAGCGGCGCCGCGCGGCGGCCGCGTTCGTTCAGCGGGCGGTCGAAATCGGACAGCCCCGGCTCCGACCAGCTCGACTTGGCGTGCCGCAGCAGGAAAAGGGTCTTCATGGCTCCGTCCGCCTCACGATGGTTTTACCCGGTGCGGGTCATTGTCCTTCAGGCGGGAAAGAGCGTCAATCAGAGCGCGATCCACGGCGACGGCATGCGAGACGGATGATCCGGATTCGATATCGACTCCAGGCGTGCTACATTGCGCGCTTTGTGTACGCGCCGCCGAAACAGGCTGGCGCGCCGCGCCTCGACCATTGCACGAGATGGAGACCGTATCCCCATGAGCCGCGTTGTCACCTCCGACATCCACCCGGGTCGTGGCGCCGTGCTCGCGGTGGTCGTGGCCGGTTGTCTGATCTCGCTCATCGGATTCGGGGTCCGCGGGAGCTTCGGGCTCTTTCTCGATCCGATGACGGTTTCGAACGGGTGGTCGCGCCAGACCTTCGCGTTCGCGATGGCGGTCCAGAATCTATTGTGGGGAATCGGCGTCCCGATCGCCGGGGCCATCGCGGACCGGTACGGAGCCGCGCTGGTGATCGCCTTTGGCGCTGTCGTCTTCGCCATCGGCGTTGCAGGCATGGCGGTGTCGGACAGCGGAATTACACTCCTGTTGAGCGGCGGCCTCCTCGTCGGCCTCGGGGTCGCGTTCACCTCGTTCTCGCTCGTGCTCGCCGCCATCGCGCGGGTCGTGGGGCCGGAACGCCGCTCGCTCGCCCTCGGCTTCGGAACCGCGGCCGGCTCGCTCGGCCAGGTGATTTTCTCACCGCTCAGCCAGGCCCTGATATCGAGCTACGGATGGTACGACTCGCTCTTGCTGATCTCTCTCATCACGCTGGTCATGATTCCGCTCGCGTTCACCCTCCGGGGCACGGGAAAGGCGGTCGGCGAGCCGGAGTCGGGCCAGACCCTCGGGGAAGCCCTCGGCGAGGCGATGAGCCATCGCGGCTACGTGCTCCTCACCATCGGGTTCTTCGTGTGCGGGTTTCACGTCGCGTTCATCGTCGTGCACTTCCCCGCCTACGTCACCGATCTCGGCCTCTCGCCGCATGTCGGCGCCTATGCGCTCTCGATCGTCGGGCTGCTCAACATCTTCGGCGCGTTCATGTCGGGCGCCATCGGCCAACGGTTCAGCAAGAAGATGAGTCTTTCCGTCATCTACCTAGGCCGGGGGCTGGTCATCGTCGTGCTCCTGATGGCCCCGGCGAGTGACCTGACGATCTACCTGTTCGCCGCATCGATGGGGGTGCTGTGGCTCTCGACGGTCCCGCTGACCACCGGCATCGTCGCGCAGCTCTTCGGGTTGAAATACATGGCGACCCTCTCCGGCATCGTGTTGCTGGGCCATCAGATCGGAAGCTTCGTCGGCGTATGGATGGGCGGGGTGATCTACGATCGCACCGGCTCGTACGACCTGATGTGGTGGGCCGCCGTGTTCTTCGCGGCGTTCGCGGCCATCCTCCATCTGGCCATTGACGAGAAGCCGGTCCCCCGTCTCGCGCTGGACGAGGGCTGATTGCAGCCGACCCAAAAATTGCGAATGGTTCGAAAACCGGCCTTCCCCCAGGGGATTCATTTTTGTTCGGATTCTCCCGGATTCACCCGCTTCCGTCCATTTCCAGTTATTTTCAACCACGCACAGGCGTTTTTACTTGAAAGCGGTGATCAGCACGCCGCCGGCCACGACCATCCCCGCCGCGAAGACGATGCGCGAGGTGATGCGCTCGAGCCCGCCTAAAAACAGATAGGTCCACAGCACCACCCACAGGGGCACGAGCCTGCTCAGCGGCAGTACCGTCGAGACGGGCGCGATGCTCATCGCCGTCCAGAACATGATGGCCGCAAGCGTCGTGGTGACCCCCGCGCCGAGAAAAAGGTAGACGGCCCTCCTGTCGGCTTCGAGCTTGCCGCCGCCGGGCAGGAGGGGGCGCGTTACCGCGAGCAGGATGGTTCCCGCCGTGAAGGCGCATGCGAAGCCCAGGATGGGGGTTTTCTGGTAGGAGAACGCGACGTTCGCCAGCACGGGCAGCAGCGCATAGGAGAGCGACGATGTGAGCGGGTAGACGAGCCCGCTCTGAAAGAAGCTCTTGAAGCTCTGACCGCTGCGCCGCTCGCCCAGTGAGAGCAGGCAGACGCCCGCTACGATGAGAACCGTCCCCATCGCCACGCCGACGCCGGGCCGCTCGCCCAGGAATATCATCGCGAAGGTGACCGAGAAAATGGGAGTGGAGGATTGGATCGGCACCGAGCGGCTCACGCCCATCTTCTCGATGCCGATGGCGTTCGTGAGCTGTCCCACGCCCTGCCCCAGGCAGCCGCCGAGCATGAATATCAACACCGGCGTGAGCATGGATTCCTGAAGCGTACCGCGAGCGGCGGCGATGGTAAGGCCCAGAACGGAAACCGTCGCACTCAAGATAAGCACGCCCGCTATCGGCGTCGCACTCCTCACCCCCTGACGGATGGCGATCAGAGACGTCGAATAAGACAAGGACGCCCCTACCGCGAGTAATTCCCCCAAGCCTGCTTGTGCGAAAAGTCCCGACATTTTATGACTCACTGCTCCTTGATGATGCGCCTCGCTATCGGGACTGCTAGCCGAACAGGGTGATCATCACCCCGCCGGACACGACGAGGCACGCTGCGAGGACCGTTCTCGCGGCCACGCGCTCTATTTTCCCCAGAAACAGAAAACTGAACAGGATCACCCACAGGGGCGTCATCCGGCTCAGCGGCAATACGCTAGACACCATGCCCGCCACGAACGCCGTCCACATCAGAAAAGCGGCGATGATGTTGAACGGAAGCCCGACGAGGAGGGCTTTCACCGTCTGGGCGTTGCCTCTTATCACCCCGCCGCCGGGCGTCATGCGCCTCGCCGCCAGCATGAGCAAAAGGCCTGAGCCGAACGCCACGCCGAATCCCAGATAGGGCGCCTGCTGCTCGGCGAGACCCAGCTTGGCGAACACCGGAACCATCGCATAACACAAAGAAGAGAAAAGCGGCAGGAGGTAATCCTTCCGGCTCCAGTTCGGAGACCCGCCTCCCGCGCGCTTTCTCTCCGGCCAGGAGAGCAGAAAAACACCGCCCACGATCCCGAGCGTCCCCATGAGTACGTAGACGCCCGGCTGCTCGCCCAGGATGATGATCGCGAATACCACGCCCCACAAAGGAGCGGATGAGTGTACCGCCGTGGCCCGGTTCACACCCAGGCGCTCGATGGCCGAAAAGAAGATGAGGCTCCCCGTTCCGTGGCCGGCCACGCCCGTAAGAGCGAACCAGCCGAGCGCCCTCATGTTGGTCGAGGCCAGGGTGCCCAGCACGAGGGCGGTCGTCAGCCCCACGATGCTCACCAGCGAATTCAGGACGATGATGCTCATCAGGGGGCTTCCGGTCGTCATCGCCCGGCGCACCGTTATGAGCGTGATGGAATAGCTGAACGAGGTCGCCAAAGCGAGAAACTCGGGACTCCCCCATGATGATATCCACTCGACCATGGGCGGACTATACACCCCAAGTTCCCATGAGGCGAGGAGTAGGGAACCATCTGGTCACGGCCCGGTTCAACGGATAGAATACGCCCGAAAAATCAAATTTACATTCCTTGAACAGGAGGCGGAAAATGGCGGATGAGAGGGTATTCCTGATTGCGTGGCTCAAACCGAAACCCGGAAAAGAAGACGAGATGGCCGAACTCTTGGGCGGCATGTGCGCCCCATCGCGCGCCGAGGAAGGCTGTATTTTCTACAACCTGTACCGGTCGACGGATGAGGCGGGCGCGTTCCATTTCATCGAGTGCTGGAAATCGCAGGCCGCACTCGACGCGCACCGGGAAGAGCCGCACTACAAGGTTTTCCGGGAGAAACTGCCCGACCTGCTCGCGGAGCCAGTGGGCGTGAAATTCCTGGAAGCCGTCGATTCGACGATGGGGTGAATCCTGGTAATTGAGCGGGGTATCGTGACAGCCCCGAGGAGGGACTGTCACTACAGAACCAGTGCGTCTTGCGCAGGGGCGGCCCCCCGTGGCCGCCCTTCGGTCATATACACCCCTGTACAGGACAGGCACGGAGGCCTGTCCCTACAGTACTCGCGGTATTGTTCGTCATTCCGGCGAATGCCGGTGACAACCGACAGGTTGGCCAGAACCGATGAAAATGACAACATTGTGGGGCGACTTCGAAAAGCGATTACACGGAATGAAAGAAAGTCGTAACTGCCCAGGACGTTGTGCGGAACGCCGATCATGCGGCGGCGTAAGGTGCGCTCTCCATCGCCTCCGGGCCATGACCGCGGCCCGGACCCTTATTGGCTGATGCCGATGACGGTGGGCTCGCCGGGAGACACGTGAATCGAGATGTAATCTGTCACGCTCAGGCCACCCGGGTCCTCGGCAGTCACCTCCACGTTCGTCGGGCCCAGTCCAACCGGCGAGAGATTGACGGTGTCTACGGACAAGCTGGCCGTAATTATGCTGGTGTCGAGCGAGGTGACCGTATATTTCAGGTCATCATCGTCCGGATCGCTGAAGTAGATCCCCAGGTCAACCGACATCGAAATGCCCCCCAGATTAAAAGAGTAACCGGGAATATGGCCGTTAACGACCGGTGCTCGATTGACCGTCGTTCGATTGTCCGTCAATTCCTCCGCCCAACCTAGTTCGGCGCCTGCGAACATCGTAAGCGCGATGATTGCGGCACTGGCGATGAACTTCATGATGTTCTCCTCCCCGATTCGGGCAATATCTGAAATTTATACCAGAATGTACCATAACCAGGGGAAATATAGCTCAGTGATTCTTCTTAAGTCAATATTTTTTATCATCAGCTGACCGCGGTAGGCGCCGTCCAGAGCAAGACGACGCTCCCACTCCAAAATCCGTTCCCGAAACCGGACGCTCTCAAGCTCCAGACGTACGATCTTCTCCTCTGAAATATCAAATCAGGACCCCGGAAATGAACCAGGCGACGACGCAGAATGACTCATGGAAGGGTTGACTCATCTGTCGACAAACACGTCAACCCCGAACAACCCATACACCCTGGACAGTATTGAAAAAACAAGGGGCAAATTCGATGGATTCCGGCATACGCCGGAATGACGGGCAAAATCCCAAGCTGAGCAATCGCTTCCACTTCGGTCGCGACTGACTTACCAGAGCGACTTGAGCCTGCCGCCGTCAAGATTCAAGGAAATTCCGGTGATGTAGCTCGCACGTTTCGAGCAGAGAAAGACGATGGCGTCGGCCAACTCCTCGGGCTTGCCGAAACGGCCCAGCGCGTTCTTTCGCGCCGCGCGGCGGCGGGCCTCATCTTCGGAACCGGCATCGAGTTCCGCCGCAAGCCCCTGGGCGTTCATCCGCCACAGCGCGGTATCCACCCAGCCGGGACATACCGCGTTCACATGAATCCCGGCCTCTCCGAATTCGGTGGAAAGCGATTTCGTCATGTTCAGGAGCGCGCTGTTCGTCATGCCGCTGCCGAACATGTAGGGGTCGGGTTCCTTCCCGGCGCCGCCGATCATGTTCACGATGCGGCCCCATCCATTCGCGCGCATCCCTGGCTCCACGAGGCGTATGAGGCGCAGGAAGCCGAACAGCTTGGTGTCGAGTTGTTTCTGCAGAGCGGCGTCATCGAGCGCCTCGAACCTGCCCGAACTCATGGTGCCCGCATTGTTCACCAGAATGTCGATGGTCCCCAGTTTTTCCTGCGCGCGCTCGACCAGGGGCGCGAGTTCCGTCTCGTTCGAGGTATCCGCCACGGCGTAATGGATTTCACCTCCCGTCTCAGCGGCGAGCCCGGCGCAGGTTTCGGCGAGAGCCACCTCGTTTCTCGCACAGGTGAACACGCGCGCACCCTCTTCGAGAAAGCGCCTCGCCGTCTCGCGGCCGATGCCCCGGCTGCCGCCCGTCACGAGGGCCGATTTTCCTTTAATGCCTAAGTCCATAATTGCCCTCACATGGAGAAACTTGTAGGGGTCGCATATATGCGACCCACGGGTGAATCCCCGCCGCTTGCACCAGGACGGACAGTAATCTGGGAATTGTCGACACGCATGGATTTTTCTCGTCTGCGCGGGCCGCATATATGCGGCCCCTACAACAGCAATTTCCTATCTCCGGTAGGGACAGGCCCCTGTGCCTGTCCGACAATGGGCGACCACGGGGGGTCGCCCCTACAGGAGTGCTCCTACGAAACCGATGCTCCTCACCCCCCACCTATCCCGACACCTGCGCGACTTCCTCCCATTCCTTCCAGCCGATGATGTCGTCCTGCGGCTCCACGGGGTTGTGGAGGCCGTCCTGCAGGCGGTTCCAGGCGTTGAACAGGCAGGTGAACAACGTGAGTTCCACGATGTCCTTTTCGCTGAAAAACTCCTTGAGCGGCGCGAAACAGGCATCATCGGCGGCGGCCGTGTTTCTCGTCAATGCGGTCGCCCAGCGAATTACCGCCTTTTCCCGCTCATCGAACAGGTCGCTCTTTTCCCATCCATCGACTATCAACGCTACATGCTCATCATTCAGACCGGCAGCTTGACCAAGCTTGACGTTGTGGTTCGTTCATATCTCGCAGTCGTTGATGAGAGAAGGCGTCAGGATCGCAAGCTGCATCAGGCGCATTCTCGACGGATCGGCCCGCCACTGGCTTCTCAGGGCCACCGTCAGGCTCATGATGTGGCGCAAGGCTTCCGGCGAATGGGCCAGGGCGCGGTAGAAGCTGGGCACCGTGCCCCATCTTTCCCTCGATTGTTCAAAGAGCGGTTCATGATCGCCCGTGGCGTCATCGGGCACCGGCGTGATTCTGGACATCTCGGTCTCCTCATATAGGGTTCGCAACAAATCTCGCACAGGTGTTTTTCGTTATTTTTAGCAGATTTTCGGGGTAGCGACCAACAGAACCCTGACGCCTCATCCTGGGCAGGCGCGTAAGCGCCGTATCGAAGGATGGCAGGCAGTTCCTCCCTACGCGGTCGGAACTGACCCCGGCGGGCGCGAGTTTCACCCTTCGATAGGCGGCTTCGCCGCTACTCAGGGTGAGGCGGAGCGGCGGGTTGCTCCTTACCTCTTTGCGATGCGCTTCGCCCCCTGCTATAAGTCGCCTTGCCGCACGGCCCACATAAGGAAACCCCGATGGAACATCAGAAAATCCTCATCATCTGTGCGCACCCCGACGATATCGAGTTCCGCTGTGCAGGCTCGGCCGCCAAGTGGACCCGCGAAGGCAGGCGGGTCGAGTATTGCCTCGCCACGAGCGGGGACAAGGGCGTGAACGGCCCCGAATCGCGCCGGTTGACCATTGACGATAAAAGAGCGATTCGGGAGAGCGAACAGCGCGCAGCGGCGGCCGTCGTGGGCGTGGAGCAAATTTATTTCCTGCGCCATACGGACGGGGAAGTGCGCAACACCACGGAACTCGGGCGCGACCTCGTGCACGTGATGAGAGAATGCAAGCCGGACCTGGTGATCGCCGACGACCCGGCGAACGACGCCTTCGACAGTTTCTACGGCTACCACCGCGATCACCGCGCCATCGCCAAGGCGGTTTTCGATGCGCTCTATCCCGCCGTGGGTAACGAGAACTATTTTCCGGAACTGCTTGCGGAAGGATTGGAGCCGCACACGCCCAAGGAGGTCTATTTCAAGACGATTCGCGGCGCGGATACCTGGGTGGACATCACCGATACGTTCGACCTCAAAGTGAAAGCGCTCAGATGCCACAAGAGCCAGGTCGAGGATTTTGAAGAACTGGTTCCCCATCTTCGCAACTGGTCGAAGCGCTCCGGCGAGGAGGGCGGCCTCGATTGCGCCGAGTCCTACCGGCGCATGGAGGTTCCGGGGTAGGGGGGCACTTCCCTGTGGTCGCCCGCGTTCGTCTTTGATCGTCACTCCTGCGAAAGCCGGAATGACGGCAAACCGTCTTGATTCTCATTTCATTTGCGGGGACAGGTCACGACCTGTCCCCGCAAAACCAACCCCCCCTGACAAGGGGGATTGGGGGGTTGCTCCTTTGACAAAGGCTTTTTCAACTACTCTTCCCAGTCGGAACCGGTCTTGCACAAAACGCCTAAATGTTTACACTAGGGCTTCCAACAGAATCAGATTTCGCTCATTCGATCGCGTGGGGACCGCAAATGCTCGGATATCAAGGAAAAATACTGCACATCGACCTCAGCAACCGCACGTCCCGCACCGAGGAATTCGGTGAGGAGATGGGCCGCAAGTACCTGGGCGGCAACGGCTTCTGCGCCAAAATCCTCTGGGACCACCTGAAGCCCCGCACCGACGCGCTATCGCCTGAAAACGTCATTGTCTTCGCCGTGGGGCCTTATACGGATTCCGCCGTGCCGAGCGCGAGCCGCGCGTGCGCCGCCGCCATCAGCCCGCTCACCGGGCTTTTCTTCGACTCCACCTTCGGCGGCGCCTGGCCCATCACGCTCAAGCGCACAGGGGTCGACGCCGTCGTCCTGCACGGAAAAGCGGATTCCCTCGTATACCTGATGCTGACGGAAGACGGCGTGGCGTTTAAGGACGCGAGCCATTTGAAGGGGAAATGGATTCGCGAGACGTGCGACACCATCACCGAGGACGAGGGCGGCACCGACGTTCTGGCCATCGGCCCCGCCGGCGAGAACCAGGTGCGCTTCGCGGCCATGGCGCACACCTGGCGCAAGAGCCGCGACGGCATCAGCGGACGCGGGGGCATGGCGGCCGTCCTGGGCAGCAAGAACGTCAAGGCCATCGCCGTGCGCGGCAAGGCGAAAACCGCCTGGGCGGACGCCAAGGCGCTCAGGACCTACGTGAACGAGACGGCCGAGGACGTGCGGACGGGCACGGCAGCGCTCCACAAATACGGCACGCCGATCCTCGTCAACATGATCAACAAGATGGGCGCGCTCGGCACGCGGAACCTCATGAGCGAGATTTTCGAGAACTGCGAACCCATCAGCGGCGAGTACATGCACGACAATTTTCTGGACAAGCACACCACCTGCCTCAAATGCCCGGTGGCATGCGGCAAGAATTACCTGATGAAGGGCGGCGAGTTCGACGGCCTGGTTTGGAAACTCCCCGAGTACGAGACCATCTTCGCGCTGGGGACCATGCTGGGCATCGGCGACCCGGGCGTGATGCTCCAGGCGAACATGCTGTGTGACGAACTGGGGCTGGACACGATATCCGCAGGCGTCACGCTCTCGCTCGCTTTCGAGAGCATGGAGAAAGGACTATTGAGCGAGGCGGAAGTCGGCGAGCCGCTCAACTGGGGCGATTCGGCCACCATGCTGAGGCTCCTGGAGGACATGACCCACCGCAAGGGCTTCGGCGACAGGCTGGCGGAAGGCGGCAAGCGCCTGGCCGCGGAAATCGGCGGCGACGCGCCGAATCTGCTGTATGCCTCGCGCGGGCTCGAGCTTCCCGCGCACAGCGCGCGCGCGCTCAAGGGCATGTCCATCGGCTACGCCACGGGCACGCGGGGCGGGAGCCACCACGACACCCGCCCCACCCTGCAGTACGCCTCGGACCACGACAACACCTCGACCGACGGCAAGCCCGAGTTCGCCGTGCGCACGCAGAACTTCACCGCACTCGGCGACTCCATCACCCAGTGCCGCTTCACGGCCGAGCGCGGCTACGGGGCGATGATAAACGAGAAATACGCGGAGATGCTCAACCTGGTGACGGGGTGGGATACGACGGCGGAGGAACTCGAAGAAACCGGCGAGCGCATCTGCAACCTGGAGCGCGCCCTCCACGTGCGCGAAGGGGTGAGCCGCGCGGACGACATGCTGCCGTACAAGGTGATGCACGAGCCGATTCCCGACGGCCCGCACAAGGGGATGCACTGCCCGCCCGATGAACTGGAGGGCATGAAAAACGAGTTCTACGGCATCCGTGGCTGGGATGAGAACGGGTTCCCCACGGCGGCGACGCTCGGGAGGCTGAAGCTGGATGACGTGGCCGAAGCGCTGGCCGGAAACGGCGGGGGTTGAGAACGAACCTGGCAGCCCCCCGTGGTCGTCCCGCGTGAGGAGGGGCGCGGGGGCCTGTGTGACAGCCCCGAGGAGGGGCTGTCACTACGGGTAGAAATTAACCCGCCATTCCGGCGCACCTGCGAACCCAATCGGCTCCGACAGGCAACGAACACAGACCGTCCAATCGGGGGTTGTTGAAAAACCCCTCCCCGCTCGGAATTGGCCAGAGCCGTCATTCCGGCGAATGCCGGAATCCAGAGGCGAGGAGAATGGCGACACTCCGCTTTTTCTTCCCCTACTCACTCGCGGGAATACGAAAGAAATAAAAAAAAGGCAAAGTCCCTGGATTCCGGCTTTCGCCGGAATGACGATCAAAAGCGAGGAGCAAAACCACCTTCCCGCATTGGACGGCGCTCTTATGGGGGATCATTCCCCCGGAGGATTTTTTCAACAACCCCAACTCGGTCGGGATTCTCTTGCAGTATCCTCAAATGAGGCTGTGGGATCACCCGGCCCTCTCGCATCAATCACGTTTTACCCGCAAGTGACAACTCTCCGAATAAAGGTCGTGGTAGGGACAGGCCTCCGTGCCTGTCCATGGCCCCTGGAACCCCATCGCGTACCCCGCAGGGGAGGACCTATGTGTCCTCCCACGCCGGAACGGCAGCCGGACAGGCACGGAGGCCTGTCCCTACAACAAACGCGATTCTTCATTCGTTAAACTTTTTCAACGGCCCCCATCGGCTTCGATTCAGCTTTGGGCAGTGTCTTTCGATCCCATGACAGGTGTGGAAATATCTGTTGCGCACTTGAAAATTTCGATCCCGGAAGTTCAAACGCTCTTGTCCGTATCGGACAGAGCAGCGTCGATCGCGGCCAGGAACGGCCCGGCGAACTGCTTCAGCTTCGTTTCCCCGACACCGCTGACCTCGGCGAATTCCGCCTCGGTGCGCGGCCAGCGTCGCGCCATGTCGATCAACGTGCGGTCGTGAAACACGACAAAGGCGGGCACCCCGCGCTCCCTTGCCAGTTCCAGCCGCAACGCCTTGAGAACATCCAACAGCATCGTTTCCCTGCCAGTCAGGGACTGCTCCGCCCGCCCGTCGCCCTGCCCTCGTGCCTTCGCAGGGCTGCGCGAAACCGCCGTGTCCTCGCGATAGATGAAAGCTCCGTCACCGCGCAGCAACGCGCCTCCCTTATCAGTGATCCCGATCCCGCCGAAGCCTCCGATGTCAATTTGCAGAAACCCCGCTGCGACCATTTGACGAATCAAAGAGCGCCACTCGTTCTTGCGCCGATTCGTCCCCGCTCCAAAAGCCGGTAGGCAATGATGCCCGAAGCGTGTGATCTTTTCGCTCTTTGTCCCACGCAAGATGTCGATCAGATGCGCCGCGCCGAAGCGTTCCCCCGACCGCCTGGCAGCCGACAGTATCAGCAGCGCTTCCTCCGTCCCGTCGATGAACTCGGGCGGAGAGAGACAGATATCACAGTTGCCGCAAGGCTCGATCCGTTCCCCGAAATAATGCAGCAGCGCCACTCGTCTGCAGGTCGGAACCTCGCAATAGCCAAGCAGCGCGTCGAGCCGCTTGTGCTCCCGGCGCCTGCGCTCCGTACCCGCGTCCTCATTCTCAATGAACCGGCGGCGCATCCGAATGTCATTCAGCCCATAGAGCATGTGAGCCTCGGCGGGTCCGCCGTCTCGCCCGGCCCGACCGATCTCCTGGTAGTAGGCCTCCATGCTACCCGGAAGATCCGTGTGGAAGACATACCGGACATCCGCCTTGTCGATCCCCATGCCGAAAGCGATGGTCGCCACGATCACGACGCCGGGATCGGTCATGAAGATGTTCTGGTGGGCTTCACGCACACAGGCCTCCATGCCTGCATGATAGGGCAGCGCACGCACGCCATCCTCCGCCAGCATAGCAGCGGCCTCCTCCGTCTTCTTCCGCGAGAGGCAGTAGACGATTCCACTTCGGCCTTCATGGCGCGCGACGAAGCTCCGGAGTTGCCGCTTCCAGTTGCTCTTCATCTCCACCGTGAGCGTGATATTGGGGCGGTCGAATCCGAGCACGAACTGCTCGACCCGGCCGTCGAACAATCGCTCGACAATGTCGTCCCGGGTCACTTCGTCGGCGGTCGCCGTCAGCGCAATGAGCGGTATTCCGGGAAAGAGCTCCCGCAACCGGCAAAGGTCGGCGTATTCCGGACGGAAGGCCGGGCCCCATTGCGAGATGCAGTGGGCCTCATCTATGGCGAACTGTCTCACCGGCAGTCGTTTCAGGGCCGCCAGCATGCGCTCGGTCATCAGCCGTTCCGGGGCCATGTAGAGAAACCGCGTCCGGCCCTCCGCCACGCGCTTCCAGGCGGCCACATTCTCCGTCCGGCTGTTGCCGGAGTTGATACTGTCCGCCGCGAGGCCCATGAGCCTCAGCGCCGCTATCTGGTCCTGCATCAGCGCCACCAGCGGTGAGACGACCACCGTCAGTCCATCCATGACCAGTCCCGGGATCTGGAAGCACAGGGATTTGCCGGAGCCCGTCGGCATAACGACAAGCGCGTTGCGCCCCGCCAAAAGCGCCCCGATCACAGCCTCCTGGCCGGGCCGGAACTCGTTGAACCCGTATGTTTCGCGCAGTATCCGCCGCACTGCCATCATCGGTCCGCTCGCTGGACGATCACCAGTACTTCCGCCGACCGGAATGAAGTTGCCGGAAGTGGCTTGAAGCTCTTCGGAAGCCGCCCTGCCCGCCTTTCCCGGCATCGATGCTCGCCCCGGTGTTGCCGATTGGCCGCAGTTCTTGCGTCCCAACATCTCGCGACCTCCTCCCAAGCGCAAAAGATCCATCAGCGAATCACAGAATCAGGGTTTTTTCAACACCCCATTATGCGCCCCATACGGTCGCCCAAAAACGATGCGGGAAGGATGCAGCACGGAAGAAGATCGTCCTTCAAAATCACGATTCTTCGCGTCCGGCCGAAAATGCCCCTCGCAAACGAATACCCGGGCACGCCCGGAGGACGACCCCGCTCTCCTCCTCCCCGGTCGAGAGGGCGCGCATTTTCCCGCAATTGCCGTTAATGCGTTTCGGGTGAGATGCGCGAGAATCCCCGCGCGGAAAATGGGGGATCACGGCGATGACAGGAGAGGAATCAATGGATCGGACGATCCGGATCGGGCGGCGCGAACTCCACTTCCTGGCCGGCGCTCCCTCACCCGGCGGCGCCACCCGTATCGCTTGCCGGATAGCGCTCGCCGCCCGACCGCAGACGCTCGCTCCCCACGCGCATCCGGCCTGAACAATTCGATAAATATCGATAAATTCACGGGGTTTTTCGATAAATTACCGGAAATGTTCGGGGACTTTTTACTAAAGCATATTCAATGGTTTACGGATTTCAGACGCCCGTTTCCAGGGCAATTCAGGGTAAAAAATCATCAGGGGTTATGTAAAATTCAAGCGGGGTATTTCTCCACCAGGCGCTTCGCAATGACGATGCGCTGGATGTCGTTCGTGCCCTCCCCCACCTGCAGGAGAATGGAATCGCGGTAATAGCGCTCGACCGGCAGCTCCTTGATGTAGCCGTACCCCCCGTGAACGTGAACGGCCGCCTCGGACGCCCTCTGGCAGGCGTCTGAGGCGAAGAGCTTCGCCATGCCGGCCTCGAGATCGCACCGCACGCCCTGGTCTTTCATGCGCGCCGCGCGGTAGGTGAGCTGGCGGGCCGCTTCGAGGGAGGTGGCCATATCCGCGAGTTTAATCTGGATGGCCTGATACTCGGCGATGGGCTTGCCCATGCTCTTTCTCTGCTGGGCGTATTTGATGGAATCCTCAAAACAGGCGGCATGAAGCCCCACCGCCCGGGCGGCCACCTGAATACGGCCCAATTCCAGGGCGGCCATAAGCTGATGAAATCCCCTGTTTTCCTCTCCAATCAGGTACGAAGCCGGGACCGGGCAATCATCAAAAACCAGTTCTCCCGTCCGAAGGCCCTTGTAGCCCATCTTGTCCAGATGGCGGCTGGCGCTGAAACCGGGCAGATTCCTGTCCATGAGGATGCAGCTGATACCCCGGGTGGGTTTTTCCGCCTTGGGGTTCGTGCGGGCCATGATTGCGAAATGCGTGGCGTTCTCGCTGTTGGTAATGAACATTTTGGAGCCGTTGACGATGTAGTCCTGTCCTTCCCGGCGGGCGGACGTTCTCAAAGCCGCGACGTCGGAGCCGCCATCCGCCTCGGTGATGCCGATGCCGAAGCGCATTTTCCCCTCGGCCACTTCCGGGAGCCACTCCTGACGCTGCTCGTCGTTTCCGAATTCGTTGATCATCCATCCCACCATCGAATGGCCGCCGAGCACGCCCGTCAGGCTCATCCAGCCCCGCGCCAACTCTTCGGTCAGAACCGTGAAGCTCATCGCATCCATCTCACTACCGCCGTAGCACTCCGGCACGAGCGCACCGAAATACCCCAGTTCCTTCATCCGATTGACCAGTGGATGCGGGTATTCGTCTTTATGCTCATACTCGCTGGCGACGGGTATGACTTCCTGGTTCACGAATTGCCGGACACTGCTCTGCAGCGCGGTCTGAAACTCGTTCAACTGAACATCCATTTCAGTGCTCCTGGAGTTACATGCGATACCAGCTTTCTATTTTCAACCGAACAACGAAAGCCCGCTCATCTCTTCGGGTATCAGGAGCCGTTCCACGGGCTCTCCGTTTACCAAATGTTTTTCCACGATTTCTTCGGCATCCTCGGGCCTGACGCCGCCGTACCAGACGTTGTCAGGCATCACACAAACAACTGCTCCATTCTCGCAAACATCCATGCAGCTCGTTGCCAGTATGCGGGCACGGCTTTTGAGGTTTTTCTCTTCCAGAAGTAATTTCATCCGCTCTCGGACTTCCAAGGAACCGCAGTTGGTGCAACTTCCCTTGGGGTGGTCCGCCTCACGCTCGTTCGTACATACCAAAACGTAGCGTTTTTCTCTAAACATCTTTCCTGCCCCGGGGTTTGGCGATGATATGGATATCCATAATTCCCATAAAGATGCGAAATCTGCCTTGGCTTTCTGCGGACACCGTATGGAAGCTAACATTTATGAAGTGTCCATTCAACGGGAATCTCCTAAATCTTTATTTGAATTGAAGCTGTAAAACAGCATAATATGCTCTTGTTAGGCTGTACGTACTCTTTAGCGGGAAAGCGGACATGGCTATTGAATCTCCTGATAATCGACCCAAGCGCGTCTTGTTCTTCGCCACTTGCCTGGTGGACCAGTTTTTCCCCGAAGTCGGTGAGGCCACAGTTCATTTGCTTGAGAAAGCAGATATCGAAGTAATTTTTCCGGAAGGGCTCACCTGTTGTGGACTTCCTCATTTCAACAATGGTTTCAGGGGAGAGGCAAGAAAAACTCTCGAAACCCAATTACATCTACTGGAGGGCGACATTCCGATTATCGCCCCCTCGGGTTCATGCGGCTGGATGCTCAAATGCGTTTTGCCCACCTTGTTCCCGGACGACCCATGGGCGCGTGAAAAAGCGGCACAAATCGCCGGGCGGGTGATCGAGTTGTCCCAATTCCTGTGCCAAATTGAGATGAGGGAATTCGGTTCCACACTTCCCGGTAAAACCGTCTATCATGACTCTTGTCACCTGCTCCGTGGGTTGGGAGAAAACCAAACGCCCCGCCAGTGCCTCGACCACGTAGCGGAAAACCGCGAAGAGTTGCCCAACAGTGATCGCTGTTGTGGGTTCGGTGGATCGTTTTGCGTAAAATTCCCAGAAGTTTCGTGCGCAATGCTTGAAGATAAGATCAAATCCGCCGAGGAAGTAGACGCGACTTGGCTCGTAGCAGCAGACGCCGGCTGCATGTTGAATATCGCGGGTGGATTATCAAGGCGAAAATCGAAAATCAAACTCCTCCACATTGCACAAGCCCTAGCTGGACCACACAATCCGGGCTGGCCCGAGGGGTATTAACTTTGAGCTCACCTTTCAATCAGCGCGCAAATTCCGCATTAGTCAATATCCCTTTGCAGGATGCTCTTCAAGCGGCTACAGGCAAATTCGCCAACCAGCGCGCACATGCCTTCGAATCGACTGCGGCACCGCTCGCCTTAAGGGCAAAAGCAAGGGAAATCCGCAGGAAAACGTTCGATGAGATCGACAAGCATCTGGAAACCTTATTCACAAACCTCCAGAATCTCGGCGTGCATGTTCACTCCGCGCCCGATGCGGATTCCGCAAAGCGAATCGTCCTAGAAATCGCCCGCAAGCACAATGTCGAAACGGTCGTCAAGAGCAAATCCATGGCTTCTGAGGAGATCCATCTGAATCAGGCGCTGGAGGCGGCGGGAATCACCCCATACGAAACCGACCTGGGCGAATGGATACTCCAGTTGGCCAACGAGACACCGAGCCACCTCGTGGCGCCGGCCATACATAAGACGTTGAAGCAGGTGCAAGACCTTTTCCGCGCAAAAGTAGACCCCAATGCCGGCTCTGACCCCCAGGAACTCACGTCAATCGCTCGTGAGAAACTCAGAACGGAATTTCTGCGGGCGGGCATGGGAATCAGTGGCGTGAATTTCGCCGTAGCGGAATCCGGAACCCTTTGTCTCGTTACGAACGAGGGGAACGGACGGCTCGTCACCACTTTACCCAAAGTCCACGTGGCGATTATGGGGTTCGAAAAAGTAGTGCCCACGTTACGAGATACGCTTACACTCCTGTCAGTGCTCCCGCGTAGCGCAACAGGTCAAAAACTTACCAGTTATTTCACCATGCTCACCGGACCAAGAAGAGAAAACGAGGCTGACGGTCCCGATGAGGTTCATCTCTTGCTCCTGGACGGAGGACGCTCCAGGCATCTAGGAACTCCTTTTCAGGAAGCATTTCATTGTATCCGATGCGGGGCCTGCCAAAATGCCTGCCCGGTTTTCCAAACAGTCGGAGGCCATACATACGACTCCGTATACGGGGGACCAATCGGTTCGATCTTGAGTCCAATGCTCCGCGGCCTCGAAGTCTCCGGTGAGCTTCCCGCGGCATCGAGTCTATGCGGCGCCTGCATGGATGCCTGCCCCGTATTTGTAGACATCCCCCGCATGTTGCTGGAAATGAGAGAAGCGAGAACGGTCAAAAAAAACAACGCGCTAATGGAGAGATTTTCATTTCGCATGCTCGGTATGGTGATGCGTAAACCTTTTGTCTGGGAGACGGGTTTCAAGTTGGGGTCGGTTTTCTCAAGATTCCTGAACGCCAAAGTTGCCGCATGGTTACCGGGACCTCTGGGAGCGTGGGCGCAGGGACGCGAACTTCCAAGAATCGCAAAAAAAAGTTTCCGCACGCGCTGGCGAGAAAAAAAACGAAGGGGCGTCGATTCCTCTTCTGCGGCTAATGGCGTATCGCAAGCGGACAGCCCGGATGCGATAATCGAAAAAACCCATCATGCCCTGGAATTGGCGCATGGATTATCACACGGCCATATTGATTGCCCTGATGGCCCCTTGCCGGAAATCAACGTCCCGGACACCGTCGTACGTTTCGCTACAGAGTTCGAAGCGGTGGCGAACCCCGCTCTACAACCAAGTTCCATCGATGACATCCGGGAATATGTCCTTAAC
The DNA here is from genome assembly GCA_002238965.1 of Nitrospinae bacterium bin107. Classification (GTDB taxonomy): domain Bacteria; phylum UBA8248; class UBA8248; order UBA8248; family UBA8248; genus Bin107. The sequence continues at coordinate 136,402 of MPNJ01000004.1, forward strand.
ATGGCGGCGAAATGGAAAGAATACCCCGTTGCCATCAGCGATGGCCTTCCGGTTGAAGTAGCCGGTTGGCTCATGGAAGAAGGTTTCGACGTGATTTCCCCATCGATTGACGGGGATAATCGAGATGCCATCGCCCGCTGCGGCATCGGGATCACGGGTTGCGACTGGGCGATTGCGGAAACAGGCAGCATCGTCTTGCGGAGCGGACCGGGCCATCCGCGTCTTCATTCCTTACTTCCGGAAACTCACCTGGCTCTTGTTCCCGCAAATAACATATTGCCGCATATTTCCTCACTGGGTCCTGAGCTCGAAAGCATATTCAAGCAAGAAGAAGGCCATTCGGCCAGTTGCGTGAACATCATCACGGGACCTAGTCGTTCGGCCGACATCGCTCTGACTCTCATCAAAGGTGTGCATGGTCCGCGCGATGTTTTTGCGATTATCGTTCCTGACGTGCTCATCGCACGAAGCCAGTGAACATCCCTGTTTGCAAAGAAGGAAACCCATCAGCACAAGTCTGAAATGAAACATTTATTCCGATACGATAGAAAACCCCCTCGAGAAATAATCTACTCGAGGGGGTTTTCAATACTCGGCAACTCAGAATCGGTGACACCAAAATTTAAATGTCATAGTAGAGGTGGAATTCGTGGGGATGCGGGCGCAGGCGAATCGCATCCACTTCCTCTTCACGCTTGTATTCGATCCAGTTATCGATGACATCCTTTGTAAAGACGTCGCCATTCAACAAGAACTCATAGTCAGCCTCAAGCGCGTCCAGAGCTTCGGGTAGGCTACCAGGCGTCTGTTGCACGCTTCCTTTTTCTTCGGGACCAAGATCGTAGAGATTCTTGTCGATTGGCTCGGGCGGCATGATTTTATTCTGAATACCATCCAGACCAGCCATCAACATCGCGGCGAAGGCCATATAGGGATTGCATGAGGGATCCGGGCAACGGAATTCGACCCTCTTGGCCTTCTCGCTTGAGGAATACATTGGAATGCGTACACACGCGCTCCTGTTGCGGCAGCTATAGATCAAGTTAATCGGCGCCTCATAGCCAGGAACCAAGCGGCGGTAGCTGTTCGTCGTCGGGTTGGTGAAAGCCAACAACGCAGGCGCATGCTTCAACAAGCCACCGATGTAGTAAAGCGCGTCAGGGCTCAGATCGCCATAAGTTCCAGCGCGATACATGATGTTCTTGCCATCCTTCCAGATGCTCTGGTGGCAGTGCATCCCGGTGCCGTTGTCTAGGAAAACGGGTTTCGGCATGAAGGTCGCCGTTTTTCCGTGCTTTCTCGCCACGTTCTTGACGATGTACTTGTACTTCATCAGCTTATCCGCCGTTGTCACCAGGGTGTCGAATCGAATATCGATTTCACATTGCCCGGCGGAGGCCACTTCATGATGATGCACTTCACACTCGACGCCACAATCCAGCATTGTCAGCATCATCTCCGAGCGGACGTCCTGGAGCGTGTCGTTGGGGGGCAGGGGAAAATAGCCTTCTTTGTAGCGGTTCTTGTGGCCGAGGTTCGGATCTTCGTTAACACCTGTGTTCCAGGCAGCCTCAGACGAATCGACCTCGTAGAAAGCGTGATTTTCCGAACCCGAATAGCGCACATCGTCGAACACGAAAAACTCGGCTTCGGGACCGAAATAAGCGACATCCCCGACACCGGTAGACTTCATGTACTGCTCTGCTTTGATGGCGATATGCCGCGGGTCGCGATCGTAGAGCTCGAGCGTAACCGGATCCTTGATGTCGCAGATAAGGACCAGGGTAGGAATTTTCATGAACGGGTCGATGAAAGCGGTCGTTGGATCCGGAATGAGGAGCATGTCGCTTTGATCGATGCTTTGAAATCCCCGAATGCTCGAGCCGTCGAAGCCAACACCTTCCTCGAAGGTATCTTCCTCAAGCGTATCGATGTGCGCTGAGAAATGCTGCCACATGCCAGGCATGTCTATGAAACGATAGTCAACTATTTTAGCGCCACTTTCCTTAGCTAGCTTCAAGACATCTGCAACCATCTGTTACTCCTCCATACGGAATTGTGGTTTTGTAAGAAATTATCCGCACAAAACCGGGATTTGTTCAGCCCCTAAGGCTTTGTTATGACATGATGACGCCAACCGGGCGTCCTTCCTCCAGGATTTCGCTAAGATTTCCACACAACTCCTTCAGTCTGGTCGTATCTTCTAATTTTCGACCGTTGTCGTCCGTGATGTAGAAAGCATCCACAGCGCATTGGCCTTCCGTGGTAATTTTGGCACGGGATATGGATATGCCTTCTTGCGCAAAAAATTGAGCGATTTGCGCCAGAAGGCCGTATCTATCGGGCGCTACGACCTCCAAAACTGTCGCGTCCTCACTCGCCGTCTGGTCGAATTCGACCAGTATCGGTAGATCGAACGACATCCGTTTCTTCAAGCGCAGATATTTTTTGCTCCGTCCCAAGAATTCCGACAAACCCAGTTTTCCCGATAGTAACTCTTCCAGCGATTTCCGGAATTTTTTCCATAGCCCTTCGTCGACGACGGCCTTTCCATCGGCATCCACTACTTCAAACGTATCTATCACCAAACCATCTTCGCGCGTATATACTTTCGCATCCAGAATATTGAGTTCATACACTGCAAACGCGCCTGCGATTAGCGCGAACAATCCAAGTTGATCCTTGCAGAAAAGCGTTAAGAGCGTATGTCCCCGCCGCCTGCGATGCGTGATATCCATCTCGCATATCGTTTCTTCTGAAATGCGGGCACCAAGCTCAATATGGCGTAGGATACCTTGCGGCGAAGTCCCGGTGCGATATCTTTCTGGCATAGATTCCATATGTCCGACGATATCCTCGCGATCTACCCAGCTTCCTCCCGCTCTCGCTTCCAAACTCACCTGCTCTATGATGTCTCCCTTGCGCTTTCTCCTATACAAATCCTCTCCGGTTTCCATCACCCTGAGCACTCGCTTGTACAGTTCATAAATTAAAGCGCTTCGCCATTCATTCCATATGCCGGGAGCTACGGCAGAAATATCTGCATACGTCAATAGATACAGCATTTGAAGCCTTTCGACCGTTTCCATTTTATCGGCGAAATTGCTGATCAGGACAGGATCGTCGATATCGCGTCTTTCAGCCGTAATGCTCATTTCAATATGGCAAGCCACCAGAAATTCGATGATGCTCCCCTGGTCCGCCGGCAGGCCCATGCGCATTATGATATCGGGGAGCGCGGATGAACTCTTGTGCACATGCCTCGGCCCCCTAGCCTTTCCGATATCGTGAAACAAAAGCGCAAGCCTCAATATGTTGGTGCGCTCCATCTCTCGGTGAATGTGGGCCACTTGTTGCAAGGACACGTCTTTCGTATATGTTAGCTCATCCAATGCCGCCAGGGTCAACAAAGTATGTTCATCTGCAGTATATCGATGGTAATGATCGTACTGGACGAAACACGTCAAAGGCTCAAACTCAGGGATATAACGCCCCAATAGACCGAGGCCGTGCATTTCGTGCATCGTAGTCGTCACCCCGGTCTTACCGCTCAATATCCGCAAGAAGCTGTCCCTTACATCCGGCGAAGAGCGAAAATTATCATCGACGGTATCCAGGTGGACTCGAACAAAGTTCCTTACGTTCGGGGATAAACGGCACCCGAAGCGATATTGACACTCGAAGATCTTCATCAGGCCCGTAGGATTTTCAAGGATTGCTTCAGGATTGGATTCATCCAGAACGAGCGAATGGTAGTCCTGCAAAGCCAATCCATCTTCGAGGGGTTGGAACCTGGGTTTTCTGTTGACCCATCTTCTGCTCTTCAGATGGTCTTCTAGGCTTTCAAAAAAATCACGGCAAAAAATGTGCAGGTCTCTGGCATGCAAGAAGTAATCGCGCATCAAGCACTCGCTGGCCAGAGCGCTTTCTTCGTCTGCATAACCCAACGCAGGAGCGATCTCAGCTTGCGCCGGAAAATTCAGCATATCATTTTTTGTTTTTGCGCGGATGTGAAGTTGGGCTCGGATGCGAAGGAGAAAATCATACGCTTTCATCGCTTTTTCGAACTCGGCTTGGGGCACCCAGCCCTTGCGCCATATTTCGTCTATTTCCTTCAAGCCAAAAGCCTTGGCCAACCAACAGACGGCATGGAAATCCCGCAAGCCCCCCGCGCTTTCCTTGACGTTCGGCTCCAGTACATAAACCGATGGGTCCCATGAGCGGTATCGTCTCATTCGCTCTTCAAGGCGATTTCGAAGATGAGAACTTTTCGCGACACGCTGTAGATAACTATCGAATTTTTTATTGAATTCACGGAAAACTTCTTTGCTGCCCGCCAATAAACGATTCTCCAGCATGGCGGTTTCGCTTTGGTAATCTTCCTTGGCAATTTTCAGACAATTAGAAATGGTTCTGGCGCTATGACCTATCGTTAGACCTGCATCCCACATCAGATACAAGACAGAGCGTATCAATTCACTGATTTGTCCCTCATGTCCTGAAAATAGAAACAACAGGTCAATATCCGAGCCAGGAGACAATTCCCCTCGCCCATATCCGCCAATCGCTACCAGAGTGCATGAAAACGCCTGATCGTCTTGGCCGGATTTTCTCCTTTCTCCCTCCAAAGCGTACGCATAAACTTGAGCAATATAAGCATCCATGAAATTCGCATGGGCTTTACACAACTCGTATCCACCCGCGCCCTCATGCTGCGCATTGCATATATGTTCGCCCGCCTGTGCGTACGACTCCTTGATGTAACGGAGAAATCCGCTTCGTTCCCACCCGCTGGCGGCAAGAGTAGTTTCTCGAATATCGTTTTGAAGTTTTAATAAATGGTTGAGAGATGGCGTCATCGGAAGATATCGTTAAATCGCCTCCACACCTCGTTCTCCAGTACGAATTCGGACGGTTTCCTCGACGGACTGTACATATATCTTGCCATCCCCGATTTTTTCCGTTCTCGCAGAGCCCATGATGGCGTCGATAATGGTCTCCACACTGGAATCTTCACATATGATCTCCAGTTTGATTTTCGGTAAAAAATCGACGACATATTCACTTCCCCGATATAATTCAGTATGCCCCTTTTGCCTTCCGAAACCCTTCACCTCAGTCACCGTCATGCCGGCAACACCGATGGCCCCAAGGGCTTCTTTAACTTCGTCCATCTTGAAAGGTTTGATTATCGCAACAACCAATCGCATGTCTTGTATCCCCCAAGTTCAAGTGAAGTTCCAATGGGATGGTTTTTATCGACTATAACACGCAATGGTTGGTCGTCAATCAATAAACCCCATGAACAACTACTCTCTGTGTTCACTCAAACAGGTAATTTACACGAAATATGTTTCCATGGTGTTACATGAGGATGGCGAACGATTTCAGGTTTTCATGTAATCCTGGAAATTTCCTCGAATCGCACCGCCTGAAGGTTGCGTGAGACGGGGCTTTTCCTTACACTTCGTTGCTGGTTCTTTCGTATTCCCATTAATTTTAAGGCCCTTTATTCAATTCCGTAGGAGAATTTCAGCAATGGAGTGCACGCTATTAGAAGCACCAGTAGAATGTCATTTTTCATCGAAAGGCTCCAATGGACAAAACCAATGCTCATACAACGGGAGTTCCTGCCTCCCCGTCGTCGAGGATTGCCTTACAGGCGATGACGAGAATGTATGCGAGCACGTCCTGGAGTTTCCAAAAGGAAAGTTCTGCTCCAAATTTCCAAATCCGGAAAACCGTTGGGAACGCGGTAGATGCCCTCTCGCGACGCATATCAAGGTAGACTTCGAGGCCCCTCTGGAGAAAAAACTCAACCCACTGAAAGCCTCAAAACGGGCTGCGCGAGGAAACTAAAGGGAAAACATATTTACTGAGGAATGCTTTACGCCACAACTAAGCCGCGCTCTGAAATACGCGGCTTAGTTGATGAATGATTCCTAAACCATCAGAAGGGCCAAAACTCCTGCAATAATGAATATCTGATCGGCGGCCACTTCCATGAGTCCGCTATGACCCAGTATCTTTCGAGTATACCAGTATAGACATGCACCCGCATACATAACCGGAATAAGCATCAAGTAGCCGAACGACGGTGTCACCCACTCATTTACACAAGCGCTAACGAGAGTGACAGCCAATGCGGCGCAGATCACCCCCATAAGCGTTTCAGTCTGCACTTTGCCGAAAACGATCGGCAATGTCCTCTTGCCCACGATTCTATCGCCTTGAATGTCTCTCAACTCCATCAAGCCGGTTCGGAAGAAAATTAAACCGAAAGCGAAGAAAATCGACACCATCCAGCCTGCGGAAACCGCTTGTGAATTCGCTAGCGCGGGCAAAACCGCCAAGCTGAAGGTCCAGCCCGACGCGAGAACAAGAATCTTCAAAGCTGGGAAATTCAGCACCCGCCCCACGACTGCACGAGGCTCGAGCTTCAGGCTGCAAAAGATGGCCCACATAAGTCCGGCTACCAGAATACCCCCGGTCAGGTAGGAGATACTCATCCCGAACGCGATGGATACCAAGGCGGCAACCCCGGACATGAGTAACAGAATGGGTTTGTGCTTTTCATAGAAAAGAGCCCGATTGGGTTCATTGTATCTATCCGCCTCATAGCTGACACAACGATTTATCGTGTGAGCCGCGAAGAGGTAAAGACCTGCCGTCACAGCGAGTTTCATAGAGAGGGGGAATCCACCCAATTTCGTGATGGCGATGCTACCCAATATCGCGGATAAGAAAAGAAGAACATTCGCTCTCGACAACACCTTGAGAATATCAAAAAGCTTATCTGCGATATTCGGATTCGGATCGGGAATCGCTTCGATACGGTTGACAACGCGCCTGATCATCCAATCCGGTGTAGAGGCACCCGCCGTTACGGCGATGTTTTTGTATTGCTGCAGGAATTTCTCGTCAATCTCATCTTCGGTTTCGACGAGAATCGAATCCGCGCCTCCCTCCTTCGCCACTTCCATCAATCGGTTTGTGTTGCCGCTGTTGCGTCCTCCGACAACGACCATCAGATCTACATCGGGGGCTAGCTTCTTTACCTCTTCCTGGCGAACTTCCGTTGCATCACAAATCGTATTAAACATTTGGGCCTGGGGATATTTCCGCAAAATCGCTTCTTCCACATCTTTCCACTCGCGCATGTTGATGGTCGTCTGCGCCACCACCACGACGGGGCGGTCGCCGATGTCAGGGAGCCCGGACACATCTTCCATACACGTGATCAAATGGCTGCCTGCCTCCGCATAGCCCTTGTGACCATCCACCTCCGGATGGTCTTCTTCTCCAATAATTACTGTGAAGGCACCCATGCGGGAATGTTTTCTAATCACCCCATGTACTTTAGCAACCAAGGGGCAAGTCGCATCTCTAATACCGGCACCTGAACTCCTTAACCGATCACGAACTTGGGGCGAGATGCCATGAGCCCGGATGACGACTAGACTCGTACTGCTCGGCGTCTCCTGGGGCTCGGAAACGATAACGCTTTTCTGCTCCAGCAATTCCACCGTTTGTGGATTATGAATTAGTGGCCCATGCGTGAGAACTTCGCTGGATGCGTCATTGGCAGTGTCCAAAGCAATGTCGAGTGCTCTTTCCACCCCCCAGCAGAAACCAGCCGTCTTCGCCAGCTTGACTCTCAATTACACTCCTCCTGAGCAAAATAACAAATGCAATTTGGCCATTCCCACATCAACATACGCACACTATAGCCCTACTCTTGTTTCATGCGCAATAAAAAATAACAGTTAACTTTCATGCGATTAGCAGGGTCGTTCAAAGCGAAATTCGATGATAGGCGGCGCTTTTTGAAAATGTACGAGACCGCAGATTCGAAACCACCCCCCGGAAGTATCCAGAATCACCTCGCCAATCGTGCTGGGGAGATTGAATCTCCTTGGACCGCAACTGCCAGGATTGAAAAATACGGTCTTGCCGATCATTTGGCAAAGTGGTTGGTGACTATGACCGAAAATCACCAAATCCATTGCTTCCTGTTCTAAAAGCATCTTGAATTCCCGGGACGGCCCTCCACGGTGCCAGACTATATGCTGAATCATAATGCGCCAGTCTGCTATGACAGTTTGAAGCCGAATTGGTGCCAATGAGGGCGAATCCACATTTCCCGAAACACAGGCGACGGGAGCGATGCTCTCTAGTTCCGGCAAAATGAAGTCAGAACCCACATCGCCGGCATGCAGAATACGGTCTGCACCCTGGCAAAATTCGAGCACGTCTCGAGTGAGACGACCATGGGTATCCGACAAGACGCATAATCTGACGCTCGAAGTCATTTTTTATCGCCTTACCCAGTACTTCCGGAAAATTGTTGGATTGAACCCTCGCTTTCGCAATAGGAATGAAAAGCTCATGTCCATGAAGCAGGATAGACGCTATTAGTGTTCTTTCTCATAACTCATAAATCGCACATTTCTGCATATTCTTTTCGCAATTAGAAAATACAACGAAAATACATCTAAAACACCAGAAATGTTAACTTTTTGACCTTCCGCCTAAGACGATGCCCATCAATATGATTGAACAAGCGAACAGTCGACTCGACGTAGGAACTTCCTGAAGCAGCCACCAGGCCAATGCCGTAGCCACCAATGGTTCTCCCACAACGGCAAGCGCCACTTTTCCTGGGTGCAGATGACCCAAGGCATAATTTATGGAAGTATGACCGATCAAGGTGGGAATGAGTATCATGGCCAGCAAAAGAAGCCAGGTATCATTGGAGTATCCGGCGAGAGGTTGCTCCAAAATTAAAGCCGTGCCGAATAGCAAAACCCCGCTGAATCCATAACAACCTGTAACGTATGCCGCTACGGGAATTCTCATTCTAAGCTTGCGACCGCACAGCATATAAGCGGAGGCCATCACCGCCGCGGACAATGCGAGAGAATTCCCCCAGAAACTCCCTTCCCAGCCCACAAAGTCGGAATACGCCAAAACTGAGCTGCCTACAATAGCCAACAACACACCCAACCAGAAATTCCGCCCTTCTTTTTCTCCTAGAAGCACGACACCACCAATACCTGCAAATATGGGGTTTGTCGTTGCAAGCACGACGGAACTGGCTACGGACGTATGCGACAGCGACTCTATCCAAAACGCAAAATGAAACGCCAAAAAAATACCGGAACCCGCCCAAATAATCTTCTCTTTTAACGATAAGGCACCCCATATCTCCATCACATTGTGTCTTGTAAACGGCAGCAGGAGTAAAGCGCCGCCTCCCATGCGATATGCTGCTATCGCCAAGGGTTCGGCATCAGCCAATCGTATGAGTATGGCGGAGCATCCCAAGGCGATGACCCCAAAGAACAAATAGAAATAAACGGGAATTTTCATGCTTCTAGGAACTAGGCGCAGGTGTAGTGATTCTTTGAAATTGAAAGGTTTTTATGACCCATTCATGAATTGCGATATCAAATCCCCGACCACAGCCGGTTGCTCCAGCATTACCATGTGACCTGCCTGTGGGACAATGGTTAATTTTGCATTTGGAATCTTCTCAGACATAAATTGCGAATATTTCGGGGGCGTTAAAAGGTCTTCTTCCCCACACACGACCAGGGCGGGCATAGCAATTGAATCCAGTTCGGAAAGCACATCGAATCGATCGCACGCTATGAAGTCATTGAGCATGGTATCCGCACTGCATCGTAACAGGCCACGAGTACCTTCTTGGATTAGAGATGGGTTCGCTGCCGGGGAAAAAGCATAACCAATGATTTCATGCACAGTTTTTGCAAAATCGCTTTTCACACCCTCTAAAATAGAATCTTTCACCCTCAGTTTTGCGCCAGAGCCAATAAGAATCACACCTCTCATTAACTCGGCATGCTTCAAAACACTTGCAAGAACTACGGCGCCCCCCATTGAGTGCCCAGTCAGACAAACCGATTTAAAATTCTTGGCATGCAAGAATTCAAGAACAATGCCGCTGTATTCTTTGATATCCGAGATTTGCGCTGCATCAGATTCACCGTGACCGGGCAACTCCATGGCCAGGCTGCTCACTCCCCGTTCCGCCAAATTCCGCATCAAAGGAATCCAGCTATCCCGATTCGCCCCAGCTCCATGAACACACACGACTACGCTACCTGAAACCGGGGGGCCCGCCTCACAATAAGCGATTTTATAATCGGATAAACTCAGAACACCTGAACGCAACCAAGACAAGTAGAGGGTTTCCTAAACAGTCAGCAAGCTTTAGATTTGAGACCTAAAGAGCACGATCTATGGCGGCCTTCAGGTCGGCTTTGGATTTAACTCCTACGACTTGCTCTACTACCTCGCCTCCCTTGAACAACATCAATGTCGGGATACCGCGGATTCCGAACTTCGTGGGAATCGATGGATTCTCATCTATATTCAACTTCCCGATGCGCACTTTTCCTTCGTATTCCTGGGCAAGCGCTTCAACAGTAGGCGCTATCATTTTGCAAGGAGCGCACCATTCTGCCCAAAAATCGACTAATGTGGGAGTATCTGAGCCGATCACATCCGTGTCGAAGTTCTGGTCAGTAAACTCGAAAACACCTTCCGCCATTTCATTTCCTCCGGGAGCAGATTCCAACTGGCTGGAATAATTGATGAGTATCTAAAAGCATGCCAAGAACTATTTGTCTCAGGCGGGCATGACTATTCGATGAAAAGCGTGGAATATCATTCCTTATTGGCTAAACGGAGTCAACTCCACACACACAATTACATGTCGGACGTTGGGGGATTCGCGACCCAGACCCAGATCGCCTTGCCACACAATGAAGCAAACAGCAATATGCACACGGGGCGCATGAGAAAACTCAGGACGCTTCTACCTGTTCTTCGCCCGGTATCTCGCTAATTAATACCTGTCTTCGTTTCACGCCATCTGCCGGGCCGATGATTCCATCTTGCTCCATACGTTCGATCATGCGCGCAGCCCTGTTGTACCCAATCCTCAAATGTCTCTGGATGAGAGAAATGGATGCCTCGCTCGTCCTGGAGACAAGCGCAATCGCATCATCATATCGCTCGTCATACTCTTCATCACCACTTACCCCATCTTGAGATGAGTTCTCCTCCTCCACGAACCAATCCTCACGGAACACCGCTTCCCCCTGGGATTTCCAGTGCGCAACGAGTTGAGAAATCTCACAGTCAGAAACATACGCGCCATGGATGCGAACTGGTGCGCTGGACCCGGGAGGAACAAAAAGCATATCCCCTTTACCCAACAAGCGCTCCGCTCCATTCGAATCCAGGATGGTTCGCGAGTCCGTTCGAGTAGCGACGCGGAGCGCCATTCTCGACGGGAAATTCGCTTTGATGAGACCTGTGAGAACATCCACAGAAGGACGCTGGGTCGCCACCAGCAAATGGATCCCTGAAGCGCGGGCCATTTGGGCCAAGCGCGTCATTGACTCTTCCACTTCACGTGGCGCGACCATCATGAGATCGGCCAACTCATCAATCACAACAACGATATAAGGAAGAAAATCAAGAGAATATTCCTTTTCGGACAGAGGTTCTTTCCATCTTCTAATCGCCTCTCGCTCACCCAATTGCTGCGCCACGGAGGCATTGTAGCTTTGGATATTCCTCACTCCCGCTTCACTCATTATCTTGTAGCGCCGTTCCATCTCCGCCAAGACACCCCTTAGCCCTGCCGATGCTTTCTTGGGTTCAGTCACGACAGGCACAAGTTGATGAGGGATGCCTCCATATATCGACAGTTCCAGCATTTTGGGATCGATCATCAAAAAGCGAACCTCTTTTGGCGTACATCTGGCCAAGAGACTACATATCATCATGTTCAGGGCAACGCTTTTTCCTGCACCAGTCGTCCCCGCAATCAAGAGATGGGGGATCTTGGCCAAATCAGTAAACGCCGTTCTTCCTAAAATATCCTTACCCAAGCCCATGGTGAGTTTATCTTCGGCGTGCTTGAATTCTTGTGAGGAGAGCACTTCCTTCGCAAATACAGCATCACGCTTGAGATTGGGCACCTCGATGCCTACAACCGATTTCCCAGGGATCGGCGCAACAATGCGTACGCTTAATGCGGACAATGCCCGGGCGAGATCGTCCGCGAGGCCGGAAATCTTGGAAACCTTGATTCCTGGGGCCGGGTCATACTCGAAACTTGTAATGACCGGGCCTGTCTTTACTTCCCTCACTGTTCCGATGACGCCGAATTCTTTCAGCGTTTGTTCAAGAAGCAAGGACTTTTCGCGAATACCAACTTCGTCTACTATCAGTCCGCCGGAAGGTGGGTCCGCAAAAATTTCTAACGATGGAAGAACGTATTCTGTCTTCGGTTCAGAGGTTCCTTGCTGCTTGTTCCGATTTTCCGTCTGCGAATTGGAGCGGACCAGAGAATGGTCTTGAATCTGTACAGCATCCGACTCGCCAACAGTTCCCGCATGTCGAACTTTTATATTCTCTTCTGATTCTCCACTTTTCATCGAACCTTCAACACGAGTCGAAAGTGAATCGGGATGCGCGGCCGTAGACTCCTCAATCGCGGGAGACTCGCCCTGCGGAGCGGGCGATATTCCGCAATTGCCATCAAGATTTTTTTTCCGTTTAATACGAAGCCCGCCAGTTACCGATTTTCTTGCGGCACCCACATGTTTTACTTCATCATTGATATTCATACCCGTCACCGGCGTATACTCTTCCACCACATTCGAAGGCAAGCCAATATGCGCTCCATCGTCGGTTGGGGGTATATCTCCATCATCTTGGAGAAGCTTATCCAGCACCGAGCCAGGCATTGTTTCGTTGAAATGGCTTTTCGGACTTTCCGCGAGTTCGACTTCCTCCTCGCCGGCCGCCGGGCCGCGAAGCGCAGGCAAGCTTGGCTCTGGAAATTTCTCTCCTCCAAAAAGCGAAGGGCCATTTTGCTCCGATGGTCGAAAAAAATGCCTGCCATTTTTTTGATTTGACCGGTAAGTTCCTTTCGGTTCCAAAATTGAGTCATCAGCATCTTTTTGCATGAGGTGCCGCTGCGGTTCCCCGCCGTCCATGCCGTCCTGCACGAAAGATCCCGTTCCTGCGTCCTCACTGCCGGCTATTGTCTCGGCATACCCGATATACGTCTCCCTCTTACGCAGAGATGACGGAAGACCTGCGATTGCGGAACACAATTTTCGGGTCGAGAATACTGCGCCCCTTACCGCTCCGAGTACCGTCCTTTTGAAAACTGAAAAGATGCGCGATAAGAACCACCAATGCGCAATCGCCAGCCCTAAAATCATCTTTTTGAATGAGAAACCCGTTATGCCTACAAACGAAGCCAGCAATACGGATCCAAGTAAAACCCAACTGCCCGCATTACCCAGATAAGCGTTCAGCAACATCACGACACCATAGCCGACAATTCCACCGGCCAATGTCGTAGCCCCAAAAAGAGGATCGGTTGTAAATGCCTTGTAAAATAATCCCGAGGCGCTCAAAAGAAAGAACAAGCCAACCAGTTCGCGCCAACCTGGCCGCCATGAACGTAAACCTGCAAACGCGGTTACGCCCCAAACAAGGAATCCGATGGGCATCAATACCGAGAATGCACCCACCGCCTGGACCAATGCACCTGCGGCATATGCGCCTACGGCTCCCCCATAATTTCGAATCCGCCATTTTTGAGTGACGTATGAACCCCAAGTCGGATCGCCGGAATCAAAAGTCCAAAGCGATATCGCAAGAAAAACAGCGAAACCAACTAAGGATAAACCTATAATCTCATTGGTTCTTTGGGAAACCGGGAAAGGTCCGGCCTGGATACCCGAGCGACGAGTAGGCATAAACTGAATCCTATTTTCCCACCCACTTACAGAATGGGATATGTGTCCTCGGGCAGAGGAATACCTAGAAACACTATCAAATTAAGGCGGGAAATGCAAGAAAAGTTTGAGGTTAATCAAACTCACTAAAATGCAGTCATCATCATGGCATAGTTGAGTGACATGGCTGGCGTTCATGCTCCATGCCGAAGTAACTACAAGCTAAGAATGGAAGGCAGGTAAGGTAAGCGTATTATCTGTTAACCCGTGCCAGCAGATACCATTTGTATCCACTTTAGTATATGCCAAGACATCAAAAGCGCATTGTCCATTTTCCAACCAAACGCAGCATCTAACGGTGCTCAATCCGAATACGCGCTCTCCACAACCCCACTCCCGACTCAAAAAATGTTTGGCGCCTGACGGTTCAACTCTCCTTCATTTTTTGTTGATAAGGGCATTCTCGCAATACACTGCGTCTCAAAAAGGGATCTTCTCGTTGAATTACTTGACGCCGAATAAGCCGCGGAGTCCTTTTTGCAAGGTTTTTTCGAGTTTTTTCCCAAACTGCTCGAGTTTACTTCCTTCTCCCCCCGGTTCTTTTCCAGAACTATTGTCGGGCGCTGTTCGTCCATCCTCCGGCGTCGGTACTATCTTTTGCACCCCCTCAATGGCGGTACCGAGAATACCTGTTACGATATCCTTTACATTGCCTCCCAGGTTCAGCGCCTTCTCGAACAGGTTCACAAACAAGGGCTCCACAATCGCGTCCAGAACATGAAACTCGGGGTCATCCAAACGCCCGGTTACCCGAACGTTCAATTCAATCGTATCGTCCGGCCTCTCGAAAAGACGGAACACCGTCTCACGGAGTAATTTCACCACGATGTCGACCAAGGGAAACGTCTCGTCTGGTTTCATGCGCAATCCGATTAGTTTCGCCTTCCCGTCTAAATTCAATTGGCTCTTTCTCAACGAATATGTGGACTTGAACTCCAGCGCGCCTCTCGTGATCTCGCTCCCTCTCATCAACAAGGCGCTTGCACTCTCTCCTTTGCTGTCTCGGATATAAGGAGAAATTTTGCGCAGGTCGAAATGCGAGAGGTTGAAAATTCCATCCGCATCAGGGGGCGCCGAAGCGGGATTCAGGTTCGCCTTCACGAGGAGCGATGGAGATTTTCCGAGTGTTCTATACTCCAGGTGCGTTTTCCGTAAGTTCGGAGCCATCAACGTATCTAGGTTTCTTATCGAAAGCCTGGCGTCTGGAATCCTCAAAACTACGGGCGGTTTGTCCGCAGCGATAAAATCCTGAAAGTGAAATTTCATCCTGGCTATTTCGAATTTCGCGATGTTGACCGCCGGGAAAAGTGACCCATTCTCATTTTTCCCGGTCTTCTGGAGTTGCTTGGATGTGGTTTCCCTGTCTGCTGTTGCCTTTTTTTCTCGGCCATCACCTCGCCGAGTTCGTTTCTCACCCGCTTTCGCCGTCTTGAGCAAAGAGTCGAAATTCGTCTGTCCCTTTTCATGTCGCATGTATCGGAGGTTTAATTTTTTGATCAGAACGCTTGACGACCGTATCTCTCCGCGCAAGATTGACGAACGATCCAGTGTTGTGCTCAAATTTCGAAGAATGACGTCGGGTTCTGGATTCGGTTTGCTGATATTAATTGTCTTGAGCATCGGAATCCGAATTTCTATCACCTCTTCATCCATCTGCCCCGAAAAACTTCCCGCTACATTCAAATTCGGGTAAGCAAAATGCGCAAGCGATGAGAGATTCGCAGAAAATGACCATTTAGTGGAAGTCGATTGCGTTTTCTTTCCGCCTCTCGAAATTTCCATAGAACCATTGGCGGAGCCGATCATCGAAAACTTCGAAATCGGAGCTCCCCAAATATTTCCGGCGAACCGGGCCGCGCCACCCAGGCTCGATAACGTCCATTGGAATCGGCCCGAATGGAATCCGTTCGTGCTCCAAATGGCAGGCCTGGATGTCTGAACATGTCCGAAAGGCATGTTCAGGTTCAGATTGTGCAGCGTCCCGGTTTGATTACGAAAGTCATAAGAACCCACAGTCTCCACGCGGAACTTGCCCGTGCGAAGCGGCCTCCAATTGCGGCTCATCAGCGCAAGGAATTCCCCTCTCATATCTTCGCTGGTAAGGACGAGATTCCAATTTGCCTTTTTCTCGGGAATGTATGAAAACCCAATTTTCCCGGCAATCTCTCCGGTCGGATTACGAAAAGCAGTTGGGAGGCTCACGAATGGCATCCAGGGAGACACTTGAACAGGATCGAAGGACGCGGATCCGTTAAAGGAAAACCCAGGTCCATCTTTTCTGTTTCTCGTCCCGGATAACGAAATTTTCAATTTTTTGTTCTTTGGTCCTGCTTTAATGGGACGCTCTATCAACTCACCCAACCATACTTTTGCAGCACTCAAATCCGTGACATCGAGCGTCAACGAAAATTCATCCTGACTTCTTTGATTCCACATAGCCACGCGGTTCAGATACACTCTCGCAAAGGGAAGCTTCAAATCCAGAGTTTGTATTTCAGAAGAATCTTCTGAGGCGAGATAAGAACCGCTCGATTGAATTCGCAAAGATTCCAGTGCTACTTCTTGCCATTGTTCCTTGGGAATTATCCTGGTTCTCGCACGGAGTTTCTTTCCGACGATATCCGCTTCCCACCTAAAAGCGCCCTCCGGAGTTGAGGCCACCTGCAACTCACCGCTCAACCAGCCGGTGGCATGTTGCACATAGCCGGGCAATGGGACCAAATCAAAGAGTGGCGCGGCTGGCAAAGATTCAAATCGCGCCTTCGTATCTACCCTGAAAGCCGAGGGAATAGTCCGGTTTCTCGACACGGCTGTGTGAAAACGGATTTTGGCATCTCTCGGAATACCTTCCAGCGATACCAGCCCTAGTTGCTCCAGCAGAACACTCGCGGATGAGAAATCACGCACATCTATAGAAAATGCGGCTTCATCATTGCCATCTACGTTCCATTTCGCTGGCCTTTCGAGTTTCGCCGTGGCGAATGGCAACTTGATTTCCAGAGCGTTGACATCCGCGGAACCATTCTTCATGTCGAATTTTCCTTTCGTATGAAGAATGCCGCTGCCCAGTTCTAGGGTCTCCCATTGCTTTCCCTTGTTCACTCTTACGCTCGCGCCGAAGTCCCGGGTTTCCAAAGCCACATCCCACTGAACCCGCTCGCCATAGACAAAAACCACGCGCGCTTTTCCGCCCACGATTCCTTTGAGTCTCTCGACATTTTCAACGGAGGGGATGAATCCACTAAACTGGGCCAAGTCAACCGGATCGAAACGAGAGTCCAACTCTATTCGGGAGAAGCCGTCCGAAATCCTGCGGTCCCGCTTCGCCGATACCAGAATTCGAGCCGTCGCGCTCTCTTTTAGACTTGGAAGAGGAATATTCATGATTTGGGAAATCCAGCTGCCCACCTCTCTCATATCGCGGATGTTCACTTCCGCATGAACTTCATCTCGCGCCGAGACGTTCCAAAGGAAAGGTTTTGTCAGTTTCGAATCCAAAAAAGTCGTTTCGAAAAAGAAAGTTTCGATCCGAGCGGAGCCATCGAGCGGATTGAATCGGCCCTTAGTCTTCAACTTCAACTTGGGCAACGCCAACTTTCGCAGATTTACTCGTTGATATAATTGATAATCCGCGAATATATTTTGGCCATACAAATCGATATCCCAGGCAACAGGTTTGTCGGCGACATAATCGAACTTCAATTTTCCAGAGAAAATTCCTTGCCTGAATCGATAACCAGGGATTGTCGGCGCCACCGCAGACAGGACAGACGAATCAAGCAGGGGCACCTCGAACGATGCTCGATAACTCGGGCCTTTCATGTCAACACGCGCATTGCCTTTCAATTCGATGAGTTGTTGTCCGTCCGGCCTCCGGCATTTTCCGTCGAGAAAAACGTCCAGGGGCTTACCAGGCGTTATTTTGTCGACTTCAATGTGAGCAAAAGAACATGAACCATCGATAGCCGGCGTGGCGTCACCGGTATCGAATCGCAATTCGGCTTTTACGTCATAAAGGTCGAGTTCGTGAATGATAATACTGAATTCTGATTCAGAACCTTGCGAGACGCTCTCCGCCGCCTCGGCGGACTTTATGAATGAAAACGTATTTCCCCCACGCGCCGAAGCCGCTTTGCTGATTCCCTGGTTCAGGTTGTCGATGATGTCTTGGAAATTGAACCTGCCGTGCGCATCCCGATGCACGCGGGCGGAGGCGCTTTTGATAGTAAATTGGAGAATGCTGATACGCTTGTATATCAGGGTCGATGGATTTAGCAGTATTTCAACATCGTCGAATCGAACAAATGGGGCATTTCCCTTAACCCCGCTTTTTTTTGTTTGCCCGTCGATGACGATTCCACTCGCTTCGATCTTGAACAATCCCAGATTCAGCCGTTCGATGGATACTTTTCTTCCTAGGATTTTTTGTCCTTCCCTCTCCGCGATTCTGATTATTTCATCGGAGGAAAGAAATATTTGCACAGCTATGATCACAACAATGACGAAAACGAAAAATAAGCCAGCACACCAAACTGCCCATTTTAGGAATCGATACATACGGAACTCTTATAGGAAAAATCGAAGGCGGCTCGTGGCACAAAGAATAATTTAGATTTCACTCCACTCCCTGATAATATAACATTAGAGGAATATAAATATTTTGTTTCTCCTGTGATTTTTACGATAGAACCTTTCTCCATACCGATAAAGCACCTATATGAAGAAAAATCCCGATGGACCTGACAAAAACCCCTACCGCCTGAAATCAAGCCAAGGACGAGAAATTTTCTCCTGGTGCATGTACGACTTCGCAAACTCTGCCTTTCCAACTTTAATCGTAACTGTTGCGTATAGCGTCTATTTCAAGCAAATCGTAGCGGGTGGTGGTGGGAGTGGAGACTTCCTGTGGGGAGTATCTCTCTCCATAGCCATGATTGTAAGCGTGACCATCACCCCTCCTCTGAGTGCAATCGCTGACAGGCAAAACGCCCGGAAACGCTTCTTGATTCTTTTCGCCTATATTTGCGTTATGGCCACCGCTCTTTTGGGTAATGTAACCGCCGGCATGATCTTCACTGGCATGGCGCTATTCATTATCGCCACCGCTGCATTCGAGAGTTCTCTCATCTTCTACAACTCTTTTTTGCCTGACGTCTCTACACCTAAAACCATCGGGAAAGTGAGCGGATGGGGCTGGGGGCTTGGATATTTGGGTGGACTGCTTTGTCTTTTTTTAGTCAAACCTTTGTTGGCCGGAGGCTTCTCACCGGAAAATATTCCCTTGTTCCGCATGAGCTTCGTTGCGGTCGCTGGGTTTTATGGCCTGTTTACACTCCCTTTAATTTTTTGGCTTCACGAGGCCAAAATAAATTCCGCCAAAGAAAGCAAAAAAGGCGCTTTCTCAGAATTATTGAAAACACTGCGGGACACGAGAAAGACTCCAGGCGCACTCAGATTCCTGGTTGCCTTTTTCCTCTATAACGACGGAATTGTCACCGTCATCTCTTTCAGTTCGATCTATGCAGTCTCAACACTGAAGTTCAGTATGGGCGAAGTGTTAAGCTTATTCATTATGGTCCAAGTCTCGGCCGGCATCGGCGCGTTTACGCTCGGATATTTAACGGATGCCTGGGGACCACGAAAAACGATTCTTCTGACTCTGGTGAATTGGTGTATTGTCGTCATCGTGGCCTATTTCACTGAAACGAAATATGTCTTTCTGGGCGTCTCGTTACTGGCGGGGCTTTCCCTTGGTTCCAGCCAATCCGCAAGCCGCGCACTGATGGCCAGCTACATTCCTGAGAAAAGATCCGCACAATCATTTTCGTTTTATGGTATTTGCGGCAAAATGAGTTCAGTTCTCGGTCCACTTGTTTTCGGCGGTGTTTCCGCCCTAACTGGAGATCAAAGAACAGCAATATTATCCGTGCTCGTCTTTTTCCTTGTAGGTGGCGCCTTGCTATGGCTAACGCCGGAAACCAGGAAGTCGACTCTGCATAGCCAGAGGAAATGATGTGTTCGCCTACTTTCGCAAAAGCACAACAATTTGATAGTTTCGTCTCCTGCGGCCATATCTCGGAGTAGACTTGGATTTTCGTGAACAGATTTACCAAAGACTAATGTTTCATCTTGGAGAAGTCGATGTTTCGAGAGAAACCGTCGATGCCTTCACGTCGGATATCGTTCACATTCTTGACCGCATAACACAAAACAGAATTTACGAGGCCAGTTTACGCCAGGTTCTCCAGAGGTACGCTGACGAATGGGCGGAGCAATCTTCTCGTAGAATTTTAGACTCCCAAAATGACGAAGCTACCGAAATCGTCTACGAAATGATTGACCGCCAAGCCAGGAATCGCGCCATTCGCGCTCTCAGGAATGTACTGCTCGACACGCTGCAAGGCAGGAAGAAACCATTGGACGATCTTGATTTTTTTGACGAAATCGAATGATTCCTTAGAGTGAGGTTCACAATGCCAGAAAAAAATTTAGCGGAAGAAATCGCCGAACGCAGAGGACGCAGATACCCGGCCCATGAATTCATTGCCGAAAAATTTCCCGACTACATGGAAGCGCTTTTACATCTCGATGAGATCATTCGTGCGAAAGAGAGAAGATTCGATGAAACAATGCATGAACTCTTTCATATATTAGCCCTCGCCGTTGAGGGTTCTAACCCACATAACCAGCCTCACCTCAAACAACATCTGAAAAAAGGGCTCAAGCTAGGTTTGCATCCTGAAGAAATTGCAGAAGCGCTCATGGTATGTGTAAACCCTGCAGGCTCCAAGGTGCTCACCTATGGCGTCACCTGCATGCTCGAAGCAATGGATGAACTCAAAGAAGAGGGCTGGAAGTATCCCGACTAACAAGACTTTTATTGGCAACACTCACGCATCTGCTCGAATCGCTTCCTCACGCAAAGGAGAATATATACCGATATATGTAATGGGTGTCGGCGCATCCAGCTGATGCGGCACCCCTTTCGGTATGTGAACCACCTGACCCGCTTTGACCTTGCGCGTTTCACCGGCGACTGTAAATGTAGCTTCGCCTTTCATGAGATATACAAGTTGCTCTACATCATGAGTATGGTTCTGCTCCGTTCCGCCTTCTCTTTCGATATACAACATCATGACCTGCTCACCGACAACTAGCCTACGCTCCCTGCCCGGCATCTTTTGGGGTTCAATTTCCGCCAGATCATAGAAATACTGCATCCGCCCACTCCTCCTTGGTTTTCGTTTCGAATTGATTTTCCGATTGTTGACTTTTAGAGACCCGAACGCAAGGTCATCGCAAGACCCTCCTTGCAATCACCCACTCATCATCCCTAGAATCCACACCTGCTGTCTCGAAACCTCCGCAGTTTAATTGAGGATAAATAATTTATGCATTCAGATATCCGAGTTCGATTTGCTCCATCCAACACGGGCCACCTCCATATCGGCGGTGCGCGCACCGCATTGTTCAATTGGTTTTTTGCGAAACATCATGCAGGAGCAGCTATTTTGAGAATCGAAGATACCGACCGCCAACGATCTACGGAAGAATACTACGACGCAATCATGGAGGCATTCGACTGGCTGGGTCTCGAGTGGGACGAAGGTCCATATCGTCAATCTCAACGGATGGATATTTATAAGGAATCAGTCAACAAACTCCTGTCGTCCGGCGCTGCCTATCGGTGTACATGCACGCCAGACCAAGTGAACGCCATGCGTGAAAAAGCTCGCGCCGATGGTAAAACTCCGAAATACGACGGCACATGTCGAGGTCGATACGACAAAGATCCGAATGTCCCATTTTGTCTTCGACTCCGTACGCCCGATGCCGGGGAAACGATAGTCGACGACATCCTCGCCGGGGAGGTAGTGTTCGAGAACTCACAACTCGACGATATGGTTATTGTTCGCACCGACGGGACGCCAACATACAATTTCTGCGTGGCCATCGATGACATCGATATGAAGATCACTCACGTGATACGTGGCAACGATCACCTATCCAATACCCCCAAACAAGTCCTGGTCTATAAAGCACTGGAAGAACCTACGCCAAATTTCGCACACATATCGATGATATTGGGACCTGATAAAAAAAGACTATCTAAGCGCCATGGCGCAGATTCGGTACTGGAATATAGAGACCGGGGGTTTCTCCCTGAAGCGCTGATCAACTATCTCGTTCGGCTCGGCTGGAGTCATGGAGATCAGGAGATTTTCACCAAAAAAGAGATCGTCGAAAACTTTTCTTTGGAAAATTTAAACAGATCCGCCGCAATCTTTAATCCCGAGAAATTATTGTGGTTGAATCAGGAATACATCAAATCGGCCGATGGCGATTTTCTTGTCGAATCGCTCGATACAGGCCTTAAAGAGCGAGGCTTATTACCAGATTTACTGACGCACGGAACACGCAAGGGAATTGTGAATGAGCTCAGAACACGCTCGAGAACTATATCGGAC
Source organism: Nitrospinae bacterium bin107 (assembly GCA_002238965.1). GTDB lineage: Bacteria > UBA8248 > UBA8248 > UBA8248 > UBA8248 > Bin107. The sequence continues at coordinate 158,723 of MPNJ01000004.1, forward strand.
ATGATTGATGGTGCTCGTTTTTTCTTTGAAAATGAAATCGAGTTTGACGAGAAGGCCGCTTCAAAATTCTTAAATCCAGAAAACTCGGGTTTGATAATGAAGTTGCGGGATGAATTAACCAAAATCGAGACATTTTCAACTGAAAACGTCAAATCAGTTTTCCATCTCGTTATGGAAGAAGAGACAATAAAGCTCGGCAAACTGGCTCAACCGGTGCGCGTCGCCATTACGGGTGGGACCATCAGTCCGGGTATTTTTGAAACGATCAGCCTTCTCGGGAAAGACAGAACTATCCTTCGACTCAACACTGCATTGGCCAAAATCGATGAATAGTGATTCCGGTATCGTCCTTGACGAACAAAGAACTCATACATATAAACATCTAGGTCTTTTTGGGGGATCGTCTAGCGGCAGGACACCAGACTCTGGATCTGGGTACGGAGGTTCGAATCCTCCTCCCCCAGCCACTTAGTTTTTTCGATTTCACATCCGGCACACGGGAATTCGTAGTTTTTATCTAATTCTTTATGCAAGGAGAGGACAATGGCTTTAAGAATCAATGATGAAGCTCCGGATTTTTCTGCAAACACAACCCAAGGCCCCATCAATTTTCATGAATGGATTGGCGAGGGTTGGGCTATAATGTTTTCACATCCAAAGGACTTTACTCCAGTCTGCACCACTGAGCTCGGGACCATGGCCGGACTAAAGACGGAATTCGAAAAAAGAAACTGCCAAGTGATCGGCATCAGCGTCGACGGGGTTTCCGATCATGAAAAATGGTCCAAAGACATTGAAAGTTCTCAGGGCCATGCAGTGAATTTTCCCTTGATTGGCGACCCTGGACTTAAAGTAGTCAAAGCCTATGACATGCTGCCGGCAGATTCGGGCGACTCATCCGAAGGCCGGACAGCCGCTGATAATGCGACGGCCCGCTCGGTGTTCGTTATCGGCCCGGACAAGAAAATCAAGGCAACACTCACCTATCCGATGAGCACTGGCCGGAATTTCAGCGAAATCCTGAGACTACTGGACTCCTGCCAGTTGACGGGCAGTGAACAGGTGGCAACTCCGGCAAACTGGCAGCAAGGTGAAGACGTGATCATTTTGCCGGCCGTATCCGATGAGGATGCGAAGAAGAAATACCCGGAAGGATGGGAGTCACCCCTGCCTTATATCCGGGTCGTAAAACAACCGTGAGTATAGACACTGCACCTGCCGATGGACGCAATGAAAGGGTGCAGGGCTGACTTCTAGTCGAGAGAAAGAAAGAGCCGCGGCCGATACTGGCCGCGGCTCTTTATGCTTTCTGATGAAAAGGCTTAGTTTTTCCAACCCTCTGCTGCCATGGCCTCTTTCACCATGCTCAAATCCATGCCTTCCTTGCGAAGATCCACTGTTCTCTTCGCTTTACGTTTTTTCAGAAGAACTTTGCCCATGTGATCAAACCATTTGTAATCCGCCTCTGATGGGAGAAGGCCAAAAGTCAGATCGTTCACAGAGGCTTTTACTATTTTAAGCTTTATTTTTGAGCCTTTCGATTGCAAGTGGTTCAGGTATACACGCGCAAACTTATCGCGATTGTCTCTGTGCAATTTCATGCCACGAATGAATCCTCTCAAAAATTGCGTATATACATCTCTGTCTTTTTTGAGGGTTTTTCCATTGGCCATGATTATCCACAGGTTGTTTGCATATTTACAAAAAGTTTCCACTGTGCGGGCATATCCCCTGTCGATGGCTATGGCAGCTTGCGGGTTGTTCAAAGCTATCATATCCACCGTCCGGGATTTAAGCGCCGCCATGCGGGTATCATTGTTCATGTTCACGGTCGTGAAGTCATTCACGCTTAAACCATATTCCGGCAGAATGAAGGTTGTCAGCGTGAAATATGTACCAGTAGCTTTACCTACGCCAAGTCTTTTACCCTTCAAGTCATGCAAGGTTTTAACAGGTGATTTTGGAGATGTGAGAATCTTGTTTGCCTTGCACCAATAATTTGCATTTCCGATTCCAGGTGCATTCGCTTTCTTTGATATAGCCGAATAAAAGGCACGATCGGCGGCGCCGCCGACATCCAGTGAATTCGACAAAATCGCCTGGCGCATCAACTTCCCCTGAGCGAATTGTTTAATGGTGTATTTTCCCTTGCCGATAGTCTGATTATAATAGCCCATCTTATGAGCAACGATGGTGACCGCTCCCATAACAGAGCGATGGTGGCCGATGCGGAACGGTGCCGCACTGGCAGAAAATGCACTCAACAGAACTCCTGCCACGGCCATAGCGACGACAAGAAACATGCCTCTGCGATTCATTACATAATCCTCCTTGAGATTCATGAGCCCGAAGGCATTTTCAGATGATAAAGCGGCAAACCCGCTATATGGGAACAAATCCCAAATCCAAAAATCTATATACTTTCGCTATTATCAGAAAACATTATCACACTTGGAAATACCTTTGCATCCCACTCCTTGTGTTTGAAATTCGCCGGTCATTATCGGACTCAGAAAATTACCCATGCTCCCCTCAATCGGTGACAACGGGATCAGGATCGGGTTGTCGTCTTTGCAACCACACAGCCAAAACAAAGCCCACAAGCAATACTATTGGAAGTGTCCAAAAAGCATTCAGCATCCCGATTCTCTCCCCAAGCAAAGAAAGGGGAATCGCCGTTAATCCGGCAAATATCCAACCACCACCCAATATCAATGAACTTGCGAACCCCCGGTGTTCGGGCAAATATTCTTGCGCCAGGGCAACGGATACCCCCATCGGCACAAATACACCGGCGCCAATGATGGCGAGAGATATATAAGCCCACTCCAAGGAAGATAACTGAAACGCCACCATACCGCCCAAGGCGCATCCGACGCCGATGGCAATCACCTTGGGCTTCCCGTACCTGTCACCCAGTATACCCCCGAGCATCACACCGATGGCACCCGAGAAAAATATGACCGTATTGGCCATGCCGCCGCGCCAAAGCCCTAAACCCTTATCAACAAATATCGCGGGCAAAAATCCCCCCAAATTCGCCAAAGTCGTCCCCCTAACGGCAGCGATGCCAAACAGGAGAAGCATGGGTCCACGGACATGCTTAAGCGCAACGAACAATCCTTCCCGCTCGAGCGCTTTTTCATCTTTTTTCTTTCTCCGAGGTGGAGCCGGCATCCCTAATTTCACACCCGCCATCGCGAGCACCGCCACGAGGATGAATACCCACAAATGTTCCATCCCCATCGTTTCCGCGATGAAGATGGCAATCAACGGGCCAATTGCAAAACCCAACCTCCCCGCTGTAACGAACAAGCTGACGATAAAGCCGGCATGCTCGGAACTCAGCCTGCCCGCACGCGCGGCCATATCCGGATGGCATAAACCAAAAAGAATACCACCCATGATTACTGCGGCGGCCAAGCCATAGACGCTCGTCACCCATCCGATCGCCGTAAAAGCAACGGAACTCCCGATCAGGCCTACGGCAAGCCAGGGCAACCAGGGCCACTTGTCGATAACTATACCGGTAATAGGCTGTGTGATTGAGCCGCTCACGGCCTGACATGAAATTAAAAATCCGATTGTAGTGATACTGAGTCCGAGTTTTTCTTTCAACAATGGCACAAGGGGCGCAAAGAAGTTTGCTTGGCTATCGACCACAAAATGCGCGAAGAAAATGAGGCCTGTCCCGGTCCAGGGTAAAGTTCGAAAGGATGGCTTTTCTTTATTCTGAGGGTTAGTCATATCTACCTTGGCGCCAAGGCTTTTAGAGTGCGCTCGACGGCATCTTGATAGCTTTCATCCGCCAACACGGGGTCTATCATCAAGGCAGGCATATCCACTCCGGCCTCAAGGAAAGCGGCCAACCGTTCCCGGCACCTCTCCGGCGGGCCAACAAGACAAAATTCATCAATGATGGTATCTGTAATACCATCTCTCAAAGCTTTTTGATCGCCACTTTCGAAGGCTCGCTTTATGGATTCTGCCTCTTGCTCATAACCACTTTCCCGAATCGAATTGTTGTATGCCGGCAGTCCTAGCCAATATGTCAATGTTTGGCGAGCAGCTTCTCTCGCGAAGTTGAGGTCGTTACATAAGAAGGTATGCAAACCAAGATCAACTTCTACATTACGAGGATTTCTATCCGCTCGTTTCGCACCAGTGTCTCTCGCTTCCATATAAGCGCTCATTCTTGATAGCGGAACCATGTACGGCAATAATCCATCGGCAATTTCTCCGCCAAGCTCTGTCATTTTGGGGCCGACAGCCGCTATGTATATTCGGACCGGATAGTTTGAGCGCCTGAATTTCAATTCCTTCCCCTGGTAAGTCTGCACAGGCAGAGGATATACAGGCTCGCCATCCAATACTCCCTTTACCTCACTCACATATTTACGCATATCTTCCAGAGGATTTCCGGGCTCTATCCCCATCGCTTTGACCCGGGGCGGGTGCCCAAGTCCGAGACCTAGGATATAACGGCCGCCGGAGATTTCGTTAATCGCCACCGCGCCTTGAGCCGCCATGGAGGCATGGCGCAGATAAATGATGGCTACCGAACTTCCGATCTCAATCCTGGTTGTGTATGTCGCCATCAACTGATTAATGGCCAAAGTGTCCGTTAGAGATTCTGTCGTATAAACTCGATCATATCCTAATTCCTCGCCAAGCCTGGAAACCTCTCCCAATCCCTCGAAAGAAATGTCCGCAAAAGTGAGAAGCCAAAACCCGAGGCGATGCGTCATATCAAACCTTTCATTAATTCCATATCTTTGAACATACTCATTGGCATAATCTACCGCCATCAATCAGTATGACTGTCCCATTCATATATGATGCTTCATCAGAAGCCATGAATACAGCGCAATCGGCGATTTCTTCTGGAGCAGCAAATCGTCCCAACGGTATATTGCTCATCAGTTTCTCTCGTCTATCTGCTTGCGTTTCCACGCGATACTTCGTCCCCTCACTCAAAGTCGTTCCCGGAGCTATCGCATTTACCCGAATCCCTTTGGGCCCGAGTTCGGCGGCATGCGCCTTCGTCATCAGGTGCATGGCCCCTTTTGTCGCACAGTAGAGGGAATTATCGGGAACTCCAGCTTCTCCAGATGTCGAGCCAATGTTGATGATCTGACCTCCTGTCCTGGGAATCATGTGCTTGGCTGCCAACCCACTCAGAATAAACGAGGCCATCGCATTGACTTGAAAAAGCGCAACTACCTCTTCATGCGTGATTTCTTCCACGGGCTTGTTGCAGCGGATTCCAGCGCAGTTCACCAAAATATCGAGATGACCCAGATGCATCAGGGCGCGACTCATTAAAGGAGCCGCATTCGCCAGATTCGACAAGTCAACCCCCTCGCCAGCCGCAGATATTCCTTGGGTCTTACAATGCGCGAGGGTCGACTCCAAAGCTGTTTGGTTTCTACCACCTGCCAAATAAAGTGAACATCCCTCATCGGCGAAACGCCTCGCTATGGCGGAGCCGATCCCCACAGAGGCTCCTGTAATGAATGCAGTCTTACCTTCTAGCCGCAATCGCATATCGAGTGACTCCTTTACTTTAACGGAGGTTCTTCTCCCTCTGGCACTTGTAGTTCAAATGCGTTGAGCGTCATCGAAACAGTCGTGTAATGTCCTATCAGGCCGATCAACTCCACCAGCCCGCGCTCTCCGAAATGCTCGAATGCATTCTGATAAACTTCATCGCTCACAAAATGATCTCCGTGCAGTGCAACGCAAAAATCATAGATTGCTTCCTCATCGGCAGCCATATCAGCGGGTCGCCTGTTCTCCTGAACCGCCTTGATAACCTCCGGCGACAATCCCCCTTTTCTAGCTAAGGGCTCATGGGCATACCACTCATATTGAGAGCCCCAGTACCGGGCGGTTATCAAGATTGCAAACTCGCTTAGTCTAGGCTCGAATAGGGTGTCATAGCGCAAGTAACGTCCAGTTTCTTCCAGTTTTTCCAGATAAGCCGGGCTTTTGAGCCACGCCAGAAACGGGCCACGCACTCCTCCCCTGGGACCGGAGGCGATTTTTTCATGGAGTTTTCTTTGCGGTTCCGTCATCTTTTCTATCGGGATTTCGATCAAACGAGTCATCGACTTTAATTCTCCTGTTAATTTGAGGTACGAGCGTTCGGTGAAACTCACCTGCTACATAAGAATCTCACAGGTTGCAAGGCGATGTTTAGTTTGATAAGCAATTACAAAGGCTGCGGCCGGCGCGGCCAACTTGAATTTCTGGAAATGTACTTGGAGTGAAAGGCCCCCACCAGTTTCATCTCTACCCATTTCCAAACATGCAGGAGATCAGCAAGTGCCAGAAGGAACAGTGAAGTGGTTCAATGACGCCAAGGGCTATGGTTTCATTTCGCAGACGGATGGTGACGACGTTTTCGTTCACTTCTCCGCGATCCAGGGAGAGGGCTTCAAAACCCTGGAGGAAGGACAAAACGTGAACTTCGAAATTGTCCAAGGCCCGAAAGGGCTTCAGGCGGCAAACGTCACAAAAGGGGGTGACTCCGAAGAATAACCCTCATTCAGAGAGAACCCAAAACGACGGCTCATCCGGGCCGTCGTTTTTTTATCTGCCGATATATCCCTCCCCTGCTTGCGGGAAGGTCGAGCCTCCATGTTATAACCCGACCGGTTGGGCTATCCATCTGGCGGACAAAGCAGAAAGGCATCTCATGCGCGACGTTATTATCATCGGTGGCGGCATCATGGGTCTCCTGACGGCGCGGGAACTCCGCAAAGCGGGCAGGAACGTCACCATCATCGAAAAGGGCAGGCCCGGAGCGGGAACCACCTGGGCTTCCGCCGGCATCATCTCCGCCCACGGGACGAGCGGCTCCGCCGATATCGCCGGCCTGCCGGGCCTGAGGCTCCGGGCCGCCTCCGATGAGGATTGGGCTCATCTTGCGGAAGCCCTCGCCGAGGAGAGCGGAACGGACATCGAATACCGCCTCACCGGCGTTTTGCTCATCGCCCTGGATGAGGAGGAGGCGGAGTCCATCCAGCAAAAAGCCCGTGCGCGCGAGTGGGGCGACACGGAGTGGATGCCGCCCGATGTGTTGAGGAGCGAAGAACCTTGCCTTTCGACTGATTTGCTGGGAGCGCTGCACGTCACGGGCGGAAACCTCGAAGTCAGAAAGCTGGGGCCCGCGCTCGAGATTGCCTGCAGGCGGCAGGGTGTGGAAATCCTCACCGGCTGCGCAGTGGAGGAAATCCTGAGCGACGGCGCGAGAGTCACCGGGGTCCGTACCGACGCCGGAGTTCATGAGGCGCCCGCCGTCTTCGTCTGCGCGGGCATCGGCAGCCGGAGCGTGCCCGGCGCCGTCCCGAGGCCGCCCATCACCCCCCAGCGCGGTCAGATGCTCGCCCTGGACGCCCGCGCGCTCGGCCTGAAGCGCGTCGTGCTGACCGTGAACGACCCCTACCTCGTGCCCCGCGCCGACGGCCGCGTCATACTGGGCGCGACCCGGGAGTTCGCCGGCGAGGACCCGAGGCTCACAGTGGGCGGCCTCACCTGGCTGCTGAACGAGGGGACCCGCATCGCGCCCGGAATCGCCGCCTGCGCCATCGAGGAGACCTGGAGCGGCTTCCGGCCCACCTCGTCGGACTACCTCCCCCTCATCGGCCTGGGGGCGCTGGAGGGCCTCTACTTCTGCACCGGACACGGACCATCGGGCATCGGGCCGGCGCCCGCGAGCGTGAGGCTGGCGACGGCGCTCTATCTGGGCGACGCCCCCCCGCTCGACCCGGCCCCCTACGACCCGATGCGCTTCGCGTAGCAAATGCGGGGAACTGCGGGGTTCCGAAAAACTTTTTTTAATTCGATAAATTTCGATAATTATCTAATGTGATACTTTAATATATCCTGACAATTCGTTAAATTCAATGAATGTTTATGGTTAGTTTGACCTGTAAACCTTTTCGGGAATTTATCGATATTTATCTTATTTTCCGGAAATTTGAAATCCGCGCGCTCACTCGCGCCATACGAGGATTCCACCGCACCGGCGAGGTCGCCGACGTGCGGACAGCGCTCGAAATTCGCCCGCTTCGCCGGGATGAAAACTTCGACTGGGATTGCCTTCTCCATCATCTTTTCCTCATGAAGCCTGGGCGTATTGGCCCACTTCGCCCTCTGGGGGGCGAGTCGGCCGCGCCACTCTAGCGAAACGCCCCCGGCGCGTCGTAACGTCAAATGCGCGGAAATGCGTCATACGTGCTCGGCTGCCTTCAGCGGAATGATGATGTTTGGTTCGATTTGGAAATAGGAATTGCGCCTTTGTAGGGACAGGCCCCTGTGCCTGTCCGGGGCCGCGATCTGTCCTTATGGCTCCCACTTCCTCGGTTGGTTCCATTCGTCAAATCACGAAACCTGGACTTTTCCGACATCCCCTCCTTGCCCGGAACTGACACCTACCGCAAAGGCGTGATCCGGTAGACCGCTCCTCTCTCCTCGGACAGAAACCAGAGCGAGCCGTCGGGCGCCTCAATCACGTCGCGCACGCGTCCCGTTTCGGGGAAAGCGAGCCGTTCCACCTCCCGGAAACCGCCTGCCGGGTCCAGGCGCGAGATATGGTCGTATTTCAGAGAACTGACGAAGAAATGCCCGCGCCAGGCCGGCCGGAGTTTCCCCGAATAGATCTCCATGCCGCAGGGCGCGATGGAAGGGTCCCAGTAGAATGCAGGCTGCTCCATGCCCTCTTTCGCGGTGCCCACGCCGATCTTACCGCCCCAGTAGTGGCGGCCGTAGGAGATGACGGGCCAGCCGTAGTTCGCGCCCTTCCGCACCCGGTTTATCTCGTCCCCGCCCCGCGCGCCGTGTTCGACGGCCCAGAGCGCGCCGTTCGCGTCGAGCGCGGCGCCCTGGGGGTTCCTGTGGCCCAGGCTCCAGATTTCAGGCCGCGCCCCCGCCCGTCCGACGAACGGATTGTCCGGGGGTACGCTCCCGTCGCGCCGGACCCGGATAATCTTGCCGTTGTGTAAGGAGAGGTCCTGCGACGTATCGGGGTCTCCCCGCTCGCCCAGCGTGAGATATAGCGTCCCGTCCCCCGCCTCCACGACCCTGGAGCCGAAATGCCGCCCGCCCCGGGAGGGCGCCGCCATCTCGAATATGACGCGCAGGTTCTCGAGCTTTCGGTTGTCGGCTGAAAGCGCTGCGACGGCCAGCGCCGTACCTCCCCCGCCTCGAGCGTGGCGTTTCGAATAGGTGAGGAATATCTCGCGGGTTTCGGGGAAATCCCGCGCGGCGGCGACGTCCATCAGCCCGCCCTGCCCCCACGCATAGACTTCCGGGACGCCCGAGATTTTTATCCTCCGGCGTTTTGCGTCGAAGTGAAACAACGTGCCGTCTCGCTCGGTGACGAGGAACGCCCCGCCTGGCAGGAACGCCAGCCCCCAGGGCGTATCGAGGTCCCCCGCCACCTTCTCGACCGATACCGGGCCTGCCGCCGTCTGACGCACCGCCGCCCACCCCGGCGCGGCGCAGAGCGCGGTGAGCAGCAAAACGAGGAGCCACGGCAGGAATGCGGTGCGCCTCCTCGATCCGATGGCCAGCATTGCATCCATCAATAAAATTTTCATGATCTCCCTCCCGGCTGCTTCGGGGGATTCTAGCGCGGGAGAAAGGCGGGGGCTAGTAGTAGGGACAGGCCTCTGCGCCTGTCCGAGGCCTCTGCGCCTGTCCGAGGTCGCAACCTGTTCGCCCACCTTTGCCCGTCATTCAGGCGTCGGACTCGACCGGGGAGGGAGTAGAGAATCACTCCCCCCTTGAGGGGCTTGTTGAAAAAGGCCAGATTTCGTGATTCGGTTCGACAGATATGAAGTTGTAGGGGTCGCATATTATGCGACCCGGCATTTTGCACCTGCCGACCATGGGCCGCATAATATGTCAGACATATATGTCTGACCTACACACCCTCCGACAAGGCGGTAACCCATTACCGTCATACCGGCATCGCAGACTTTTTCAACACCCCCTTGAGGGTCGGTCTCCCTCGGGGAAGACCGACGATGAAGCCGAGCGGTTTGTGCGAAGGCTGAATCGGTGGGGGGTAAAATGGGTTTTATCGCCATTCCGAGTTATTTATACCCCCCACCGAATCGCTTGCGGGCTTACACCCTTAGCTCTTCGTCGGTCTACCCGAGGAGGATAGACCGGCCCTCAAGGGGGGAGTGAACTGCATCTCTCAATCCTTGTGCAGGCGACTCGCTGACTGCCCCAATTCACCGGTTCTGGATTCCGGCCCACGCCGGATTGTCGCGTGACGTATCCCCGAAATCCGGTCTAAAAAACTTGCTGACGGTTATGTTTCGCCCTGCCGCAACGATTCGTCCTGGATTGCGGGGGGATACCGATCCATTACAATGCGGGGAGCCCCAACGCCTGACTACCTGCGAGGATCAGGATACATGCCCGAATACCGAACCGATCGAGCGCATCCCGAACGAGGCGCGCGCCAGAGTCGACTGAGGCTCCAGGCGGGACTGTTCGCCGTGCTGGTCGTCGCTGTCCTGGCATCTGCCGGGGTCGGTGCGCGCTACTGCGCTCGCGGGGATTTCGGCGTCATTCATGCCGTTCTGAGCCTCTTCTTTTCGATCAACCTGTTGATCTGCTATTGGGAGGCGTGTCTGTTCTTAAGAAGAGACTATATCGAGGCGCGCGCAGAATATTGGCGCGAGCGGCGGGGCGAGACGGGCGGAACGCCGGCCGCCGAATTCCTCCTCACGAAAGTCCCGCTTGCGAAGACGTTGTCGCCGACGCTGTGGGCGGACGTCTGGGCGACGTACGCACAGTTCGATGACTCCTACGCGGACCGGCGCACTTACGGCTTCAACGTGGATATCGCGAACGGCTTCGCAACGCCGCTGCCGACGCTGATCCTCTACGCCGCCTATACGTTCGATATATTGCCCGCCCTCGTTGCGGGCATCATCGGCGTGATGCTGTTCTGGCAATTGACGTACATGACGTCGGTCTACCTGGTCAGCTTCTTCGTAGCCGACCGGCAAGCCCGGATCAGCCGGGGCGAACTGTATGTCTACATTCTTGCGATGAATTCCCCCTGGATATTATGCCCGCTGCTGGGGCTGTACGTCTCGGTCCGCCTGATCCTGGACGGCAACTACGGCGTTCTGGATTATTGAGGATGGGTTTTCGGGGATAACGCCTTCGGGCGGATTTTATCGCGTGAATAAAGCCGGGCGCCCGCAGTAGTGACAGGCCTCTGCGCCTGTCCGAGGCCCCTGTGCCTGTCCGAGGCCTCTGTGCCTGTCCTGATTTATCGGCAAACAAAATGGACAACCAAGGGGGCAGGACAACCCCGAGGAGGGGTTTACTCGAAATATGGCGGTGGCAGGGACAGGTCGCGACCTGTCCCTGCATATACACCAGCCTCGACGCCGCTTGAGGAAATACTTATTTACAACTACATTATCGTAGTTACAAATGAGCTGGGGCGTTGCGCCGGGAATGGGATGAAAAAAGGATCGCGCAATCAGGCGCAAGCACGGCCTCGGCTTCGAGACGGCGAGGCTCGTGTTCGACGACCCGCTGATGGCCCACCGCCCGGAACCGAACCCGATCGAGGAACGGTGGCACACCATCGGGATGATCAGGGGCGTGGTCGTTATCGTGGCGCACACCTGGCCTCAAGCGCAGGACGAAACCGGCGTCGAGACGAGCCGCATCATCAGCGTCGGATAAGCCACGGCGCGCGAGAGGAGAGCCTATGAACGAGGGAGCTTCCAATAATCTCACCAAGGAGCAGAAAGCGGATATCGAGGCGCTCGCCGCCCTTCCCGAAGAAGAGATAGACACGAGCGACATCCCCGAGATTCTTGATTGGTCGGGCGCCAAGCGCGGCCTCCTCTACCGGCCCGTGAAGAAGCAGATCACGCTCAGGCTCGACGCCGACGTGGTGGCGTGGTTCCGGGCGAACGCGCCGAACGGACGTGGATACCAGACCGAGATGAACCGTGTGCTCCGCGAACACGCCACGAGGGCTTCGAAGCGGGCGTAGTAGTAACGTCTCTGAGATTTGCCTTAGCTCGTCATTCCGCATTCCGGCGTCATTTCCGAGAAGAAATATCTATTCCCTCGGGAGGAAACCAATCGGCCAGAATGCTTTTCAATTCCAGAAAGGCCGAATCCGTACATCGACGCAAGGAAACCTTTTCCGCAATCTGCAGATACAGGGATGCGCTGCGAGGTTTCTGCGCTTCCCGCAGGGATGCTTCGAAAGCCTCTTTGGGACGCATGGGCTTGATTTCTCCTTCTTGCAAATAGCCTTGCTCAACCAGCCAGCGGCGAAGCCCAGGCTCCCGGTTTCTCCATCCGGCCACTTCGTCAACATGGAGAGAATCGCTCCAAATCCAAACTTCCAGTTCAGGAGCAAGCACGATGACTTTGGCCCGTTCGCCCCAAGCCGTCATGGCGATACGCTCATTGAGGCTTTCTTGTAAATCTTCGTGTGTAGTCGCTTCCTTGCCACTTCCCTCATGATCGAACATGAGCAAGCCGTAGCGATATTGGTTAGACAAATTGGAAATGAATTCAACACCGCGTATTGCGCAACCTGGATCGTGTTCCGGATGGGAGTAGATATCGTGTTCGATTGCTCGGATGCCTAGCGCCTCCGGCCTGGAAAGCAATCCCTCAAGCGCGTGTTCCAGATTTGTGTCAGCAACGATAATGACAAGGTCTTTCAACCCAAAACCCCTGACGCGAGCAATGTTCCAAGATCGGCTTCTCCGTGCCACTGCTGCAGTTTGGGATGTTCAGAACCAAGAACGATATCCGTCGCTCCTATATCATCCTTGGCGAAGCACAAAACATCGTCCATTTTGGCCGCGCTCAAGACAACCGGGGAGTGAGTCGCCAGCAGAACCTGGGCCGAATACACCGAGGAGAGGGAGTCATAAACTGTCGCTACGGCGCGTGGGTGGATACCATTCTCTGGCTCTTCGATCAGATAGATCCCCTTAAGCTCATCGAGATAAGCTGGCAAAGTTAGCGCCGTAAGCCGGAGCGTGCCATCGGACACCATCCAGGATGGGACTTTCAGACCACCATTATACCCGTAGACCATATAGCAATGTTTATCTTCTGGCCGCTCAACAGTCGTTATATCTACAAGATCGTCTAGCGCCGTCCTGAGGTGAGCGATCCAGTCATCATACCTTTCTTTGTTTTCTTGCCGCAGGCGGGCGACAACCCAAGGCAAATTCGAGCCATCGGGCAGAAAACCCTTAACCCGCGTAGGCGGGCTTGGTTGTCTAATCGCAAGGCTGTTCAGTACAAACTGCTGTACGCCAGATTTCAGATATTCTCGAAACCACGAAGCCACCGGAAGTGATTTTTCATCCGCAGGAAGGTTGCCGAGGGCCGATTTTTGCAGACCGAGCTTGAAAGATGGGGCCCAGCCCTTTCCTCCCTGAGGATAGGTCTCACTGTAAAAATTATCATTCCCTCCCGGCACCTTATTAACTACGGTTTTGTAGTTGCGTCCACCTCTGCCCTTGGTCAACAGCGATGGCGGCGCATCGATAGGCATGGGAAATAACGATCGTTGAATAGGATCTTTGGAACGCGATTGCTTGAGCAAGAACGTTTCGGCCTTGAACTCGAACTGGCGCTGTGTATCATCGAAGCCGATGGACACCTCGTAACGCGCCATGCCCATTTCCGGTTTCGCCGTCAATATGCGCAACTCATCGGGTATTCGAGCCTCAACTGCAAGTTCCAGCTTCTCTCCCTGACGCCGAAAGAGGAGTTCTTCCGGGTTCGTGGTTCGGCTGGATAACGCCTCATCCAATCCTTCGGACACCAGATCCCGAAGAAACCCGACGACGTCGAGAAAGGTCGTCTTGCCGCTTGCGTTCGGGCCGACAAGAACGTGAAACGGATCGAGGGGCCTCGACACATACCGCAAGCATCGATAGTTCAGAGCTTCAACAAGTGTAATCATCCATGTGTTCCGTTTTGATTTTCCTGGACGCGACGTTCCATTAACGACTTCGACACCTCGGGCCAAGGTAATAAATTCTTCGGGCATTTACACGGGAGCATTTCTACAGGCGCAATTTCCTTTTTCCCGGATTCGTTACCTTACCTTCCCCGCCCCTACGAAACCTTACGCCGTGGCCTCTTCCCTCAGCGGCTTCGTATACGCGATCGCCGCCACGTCGAAGTATTCGAGGCTCGCGTTGTTCGCCCGGCGGAAGCTGCGCTGTTTTTCGGAGTTGAACCAGGCGTCGGCGGTGGCCTTGTCCTCGAAATGGTAGACCGACGCCATGCGCCCCGTCTCCTCGTTCATGCCCCAGGTCTTGTCGATGAGGCCGGGCACCTCGTTCTCGAAAAAGGCGGCGGCCTGTTCCTTGTCCGCGCGGACCTCGGCGAGCGTGGGCGCGACGGCGGGATAGTGTAGAATGACCATCATCATCATTAAGTCCTCCTGGCTGTCTGGATTGGCTGATGCGCTCATCATGCTTCACATGAATTGCCGGAAATGATAGCCCAGGGTGGCGCATCCGCCAAACGCCCAGGCGCGGCGGACAGGCGCGGGAGCACCAGTAATTTTAGCGAGAGATAAAATTTTTAACCGAAAAAGGAGCATGAACAGATGACCGAGGCGGCGTATCAGGAGATTTACGAGCGGGCGCAGGTAAACGTGGAAAAAATGGGAGCTGGCAATCCATACGACATCCTGGGGCCCGACCTGCCCGGAACCGAGACGGCGCTCATGGGTTACGAGCGCTTCGGCTTGAGAATGCGCCTGATGCTCACCGATTCCGCCGACACCGAATTCGATTTTATGGGCAAGAAGCTGAAAACCCCCATCATGACGGGCTCGATGAGCGCGAACACGCTGGCCGCCCACTGGGCGGACGGTTTTTTGCAGGTGGCGGAAGGCGCTGCGCGTTTCGGCACGCAATACTGGATAGGCGACTGCACGGACGACACCTGGCGCGAAGCCGCGGCCGCCTACCCCTCCTCCATCCGGGTCGTAAAACCCTGGCGGGACAGGCAGCGTACGCTTACGTCCTTGAAACTGGCGGAAGACACCGGCGCCTTCGCCGTCGGCATGGATTTCGAGTCCGGCTTTTATAACCCCGAATGCGAACCCCAGAGAGCGGACGCGCTTGAGGGCTATGTAAAGGCCACCGGGCTTCCCTTCGTCTTCAAGGCGGTGGGTTCGGCCGATACCGCGCGCATCGCGCGAGACGCGGGCGCCGCCGCCATCATCGTCACCACGCACGGGGGCGCGCACGGACCTTCCTGGGGCCATCCCATGGAAATTTTGCCCGAGATCGTGGACGCGGTGGGGGACGACGTGCTGGTGCTGGCCGAAAGCGGCGTCCGTAGAGGCGACGACGTGCTGAAACTGCTCGCACAAGGCGCGAAAGGGGTAACCTCGGGCCGTGCGCTCGTGCTCGGCCTTTTCGCGGGCGGCCCCGCCGGCGTGGTAGAAATGCTCGAACTCCTGCAGGCGGAGCTAAAAAAATCCATGGTCCTGGCGGGTTGTAAGGATCTGGCCTCGATTTCGGGCGATATCCTGATTGATAGATAATAGATTGGGAAAGGCCCTCGTACCTGTCCGAAAAACAACGGGTCGCGTATACGCGACCCCTACATCAAATCGTGAGTGGCGATGTTCCGTGTAGGGGCCGCATATATGCGGCCCGCGCCTTTTGAACCCGTAGGGACAGGCCCCTGTGCCTGTCCGAATCGTGGCCGCCCTGAAAAAGGACAACCACGGGGGGCAGGACAACCCCGTGGAGGGGTTGTCCCTACCACCTCACAGATTCCGATACTGTAGGGACAGGTCGCGACCTGTCCCTACAAAACCCTCACGCCTCCCTCACACCGCCTCGGGCAACAGCGGCAGCAGGTACTTCCCGAAATTTCGCGCCTCATCGTCATGCGGCCAGCCGGAGAGGATGAACGTGGTCGCGCCCACATCGATGTATTCGCGCATGGCGTCCGCCACCACCCCGGGGCTGCCGACGAGCATGGTGCCCGCCCCCTGCCGCACGAGGTTGATGCCCGAGAAGAGCGCGTGCCCGTGCCAGAGCTTGCCCTCCGCCGTCATGGCGTTCATGCGCTGCTGGGAGACTGATTCCACCTGGCCGGCCACCTCGCCGGTGACGGATGAACTCTCTCCATAGGACGCCGTGCCCGCGATGATGGACTCGGCCTCTTCCTTGGCCTGCGCGTCGTCCTCGCGCACCAGGATGTGGAAGCGCACGCCCAATCTCAAATCGCGGCCATGCTCCTCGCGCGCCATCTTCTTCACTTCCTCGTATTCCTCGGCGATCTGCCAGGGGGGTTCCCCCCATTTCAGGAAAACGTCGGCGTGCTTGGCGATGACTTTCTTGGCCGCTGGCGAGCTTCCCCCGAAATAAAGGGGCGGCCCTCCCGGTCGCGCGGGTCCGGGGAAGACAAAGCCGTCCTCCACCTGGTAGTGCGCGCCCTCGTAGTTGACCCTGGCGTCCTCATCCGCCCAGAACGCGCGCACGATGTCGAGAAATTCATCGGCCCGCTCGTATCGTCCGTCGTGACCCGCCCAGTCCCCGTAGCGCCTGGCGTCCACCGAAGAACCGCCGGGAACCACGTTCACCGTCAGCCTCCCGCCCGAGATGAAGTCGAGCGTGTTCGCCTGCTGCACGGCGAAGGTCGGCGTGGTGAGGCCGGGCCGGATGGCGACGCAGAATTTGATGCTGCTGGTCTCGCGCGCAATCGCGGAGGCCAGGAGCCAGCCGTCCGAGCACGAGGTGTTGCACGGGATGAGCATGTTCGTCAGGCCGCTCGCCTCCGCCGTCTTGGCAACGTGGACGAGATAGTCGATCTCGGGCGGTATCTCTACCTCGCCGGTGCCGAGACGGGTGGCGTCGCCCCGCTTGTTCGAGGGCAGATACCAGGCGTATTCGATGGGTTTCTTACCGTTTTCCATTTCGCGTGTGTCCTTTATTTCTTGTTGTATTGCTCCCGGCTTGATGAGTTCAGCTTCCGGCGGTCAAGTGTGCGAAAAAAAACGCCCCGCCCGCAAGGGGGTTATTGATAAAATCCTGATAAATGAGGGTACGGTGCGACCGACGAGAGGGAAAACCAATCCCCCTTGAGGTTCTGGCTTCTCGATGAGGAGATGCCCGGCCCTCAAAGGGTTGTTGAAAAAGCCTTTACGGATCGCGCCAAACCTTTCTCCCCTTGTAGAGCCCTCCCAACAACCACTCCCCCCTTGAGGGGGAGTCGAAGAGCTGAGGGCGTAGGCCCGAAAGCGGTTCGGTGGGGGGGATAACTCGGGGGGGGGAGGAAACGCGCTTACGCCCCCACCGAATCGGCCTTCGCATAAACCGCCCGGCCTCTTCGACTCCCCCTCAAGGGGGGAGTGAAATTCACCGCGCTCCTTTTGTGAGGTTGTTCAACAGCCCTGACAAGGGAGGTAGGGGGGGTTCGAAGGTGGCACTCTCCCGGTCGGGACCGACTCCTCGGGGGCGCCACACACACATGCGACCCGCTCAGGATGGCCCTTCGATACGCCGCCTTCGGCGGCTACTCAGGGTGAGGGTGATATGGCGGCTACTCAGGGTGAGGAAAACAAAAAACACCCTCATCCCGAGTAGGCCCGCAAGGGCCGTATCGAGGGACGCCCGACCCCGCAAGGGGGCGAGGCGTTTTATATGGCGGGCGCGGCGCAGCGCGGCGGCGAATGAGGGGCGTTCAGCCGATGATGCCCCCGTCATCACGCGTGATGGCGACCACCGCCGAGCGCGGCGTCGTGTCGCCGCCGTCCGGGAAATGGCTGTCGCCGCCCTTTTCGCCGGGGTGCTGGACCCCCACGAACATGGTCCGCCCGTCCGCGCTCCACTCGATGCCTGTGACCTCGCACTGCCTGGGACCCACCATGAAGCGGCGTATCTCGCCCGTCACGGGGTCACCCACGAGCATCTGGTTGTTGCCCTGTCCCGCGAAGCCCTTGGTGTTCGTGTACTTGCCGTCGGTCTGGATCCACAGCATTCCGTTCCTGTCGAACGCGAGGCCGTCGGGAGAGTTGAACATGTTGTCCGGCGTCACGTTCTTTGAGCCTGCGTTGGCGCCCTTGTAGACGGCGGGGTTGCCCGCGACCACGTAGAGGTCCCACGTGAATGCGTTCGAGAGGTGATCACCCCCGTCCGGCGCCCAGCGGACGATCTGCCCGTAGTTGTTCTTCGCGCGGGGGTTCGGCCCGCCGACGGGGGTGGGGTCGCCGCCCTTGTTGGGCTTCACGCCCCGGTTCTTGTTGTTGGTGAGGCAGCAGTAGACCTCCGCCTTCCCGGGGTTCGCCGCCACCCACTCGGCGCGATCCATCGTCGTCGCCTTGACGGCGGAAGCCGCAACCCGCGTGTGGACGCAAATCTCAGCCATCGAGGCCATCCCGGTGGTTTTGGGCGTCAGCTCTACCCACTCGCCCCGGCCGTTATCCGCGAACTTCGCCGCGTAGAGCTTGCCCGTCTCCAGGAGATTCGAGTTGTCCCCTCCCTCGGCGTAGCGGCCCTCGCTCACGAACCTGTAGATGAACTCGCCGCGCTCGTCGTCACCCATGTAGACGACCACCTGACCATTCGCGGCGAGGACGACCTCGGCATTCTCGTGCTTGAAGCGCCCGAGCGCGGTTCGTTTCTTGGGTGTGGATTCAGGATCGAGCGGGTCGATCTCGACGATGTAGCCCGCGCGGTTGGGCTCGTTTGCGTGTTTTGCGATGTCGAAACGCTCATCCGTCATCTCCCAGCGGTATCCCCGGCCCTTGCCGCCCACGCCGTAGCGCTTGAACTCGGGCGAAACCTTCACCCCGGAGTCGCTCGAGGAGAAATAAACGTGAAAGTTCTCCTCGCACGTGAGATACGTGCCCCACGGCGTCGCGCCGTTTCCGCAGTTGTTCCATGTGCCGAGGCAGCGGGTACCTTCGGGGTCCGCGGCCGTCTTCATGAGAGCGTGGCCCCGGGCGGGGCCGGTGATCTCCATCGGCGTGTCGGGCGTGATCTTGCGGTTGTAGGTCGAGTCCTTGACGATGGACCATTTGCCGCCCTTTTGCGCTATCTCCATCACGGACACCCCGTGCGCCACCTTGCTCTTCCGCACGTCGTCGGCCGTCGCTGGCTTTCCGCCGCCCTTGCCTCCGTGGATGATGTCGATGTTCACATACTCGTTGTTGACGGCCAGGACGTTCCTGCCGCCCGCCTGAAAGAGCGACATGCCGTCGTTGTTGTCCCCGAAGGCGAGCTCCTGGCTCGCGCCCGTGCCGCGCGTGGCGTGGTCGAACCCGGGCCCCTTCGTCCACATGGGGTCGCCCCACCTTGCGACGACGTGCCAGCTGTAGCCCTTGGGAACGGTGATCGTATCAAGAGTGTTGGCGGGCACGGCCTCGAAGCCGAAGCGGTTCGCGTTCGCGAAGGCGGAAAGAGGATCGATTCCCCCGGCGCTCATCACGAACGCCGTCGCGGCGAAGGCGGCGCCCTTCCCCAGGAAGCCGCGTCGGGAGATCATCTTCTCCGCCAGTTTTTCAAAATCCGTCGCTTGCGGCCGCGGATAGTGGATCTCGTCGAACTCATCTGGCGAGTACTCCTCGTGCGCGGCGAGCTGCGCGTCGCGCGTTCGGTCATCAAACATCACTCATCCCCCACTTTGTGAAATTCGTGTTTAACGGTAGGCGCGCGAAAACACGCCTTTGTCGAAGCAATCCTCTTGTTCGGGAGGGATTATAGCGGCCCCTCATGGCGCGTGCGTTACAAAATCGTGGAAAGTTCATGAAAAACGGAAGGCGTGGGGATGATGATCCCGTCCGCAAGGGAAGGACCGCCTCACTGATGGCAGGGACAGGTCGCGACCTGTCCTTACGGGTCCCTCCCCTGCCCTATCTGGATTGCTGAACGCGCCGGGACGACTCAGGAAGATTTAAGCGCCGCCTCGACCTTGCGTGCGACGTCGGCCGGCACCCACTTCTTCCAGACCTTGTTGGTCTTCAGGAAGTGGATCGCGGTGACCTTCGCGTCGCCGCCGGCATCTTTCTCGAGATAGGAGAGCACTTCCGAGACGACTTTGGAGGGAAGCGAGTATTTCTCGAGGAAAGCGACGATCTCCGGATGCTTGGCCGCGAACTTGGTCGTGACCGTTTTGGGCAGCTCCATCGTCCGGTAGGCGACGGCCTTCCCGGGGTTCCCCATGGCCTCCTGCCCGCCCTTCTTGAGCGCGTTCACGTGCTTCATCATCGCGTCCCAGTCGGCCTCGTTCCACGCAGGTTCTTCGAGCTGGACGAGGTCGAGCTGCCCCAGGAGCGGCGTCGGCGCCCAGTAATAGGCCACGACCGGCTTTTTCTTGAGATACGCCCCCTTGATGGCCGCCGCGAGCGCGCCGCCCGAACCGGGCCGGAAGTTCGTAAAATGTTTTTCAAGCCCGTAGGCGCGCAGCTTCACCGTGTTGATGACCTCGCACGCCCAGCCGGGGATGCAGTTCACGAACCGGCCTTTTGAGGGTTCTTCGGGGTCCTTGAACAGGTGCTTGTACTTCGCGAGGTCGTAGACCGTCTTGAGACCCGGGTTCGCCTTCTGGACGAAGCGCGGGATGAACCAGCCCTGTATGCTGTCGGGCGTGTTCACGCTCAGCTTCCTGACCTTGCCCTTCTTCTCCGCGATGTCGTACTGATCCTTCGTGCTGTCGTACCAAAGCTCCATGATCAGGTCGTTCTTCCCCTCGTAGTGGGCCGCCATGGTCGGCAGCGTGCCGCCGTAGATGAGCCGCACCCGGCAGCCGTAGCCGTGCTCGAGGATGAAGGCGGCCACCTGGCCGTGGAAATTGGCGCTGTCCCAGTTCAGGTCGCCGATGCGGACCTTGCAGGCGGCTTCGGCCCTTCCGGGCAGGGAGACGAAGGCGCTCAGGCCGAGGATTAAGGCGAGAGCGACGATAATCAATGTCTTGGGCTTCATGGATGATCTCCGATGTGTTGGCATTACGGACGGGACGACTTCCGCGCGCGAGTGGTTTTGTAGATGAAATTTTAGCAAGCGCAAGTCACTGCATCAAATCCGCCGAAATGGGAGGTTGACCCTACCGCCTGAATCGAGGGTGTACGCCCTTACAGGACGCAAGAGGAAACCCCGCCTCCCCCTTCCCAAGTACGCGCGCAGGCTGTAGATTGAAGTTCGCCGAATTTGTCGCGCACAACGTCCCGAGTATGCCTTAACCCCCGAGAACCGGATGAACCCCCAGCTAGTCGCCGCATCCTACGCCATGTCCACCGCCGTGGTTTTCGCTACCTTCAGCGTGTGCATCAGGAAGGGCGGCGAGCACGCAAACGCGCTCACGGGCGTCTTCATCGGCCTGTTCACATCGCTCCCCGTGATGCTCGCCGTCACCTGGTATTACTGGCAGCCTGAGTGGTGGAACCTCCATGCGTTTTTCTTCTTCTCGCTGGCGGGACTCACCGGGCCGGCCATGTCGCGCGTGTTTCTATATCTCAGTATCTCCTACCTGGGCGTCGCGCGCGCGATGCCGTTCGTCTCGTTGACCCCACTTTTCTCCACCTCGCTCGCCATCGCCTTCCTCGGCGAGCGGCCGGGCGCGCTCATCCTGGCGGGCACGCTTTCCATCGTCCTGGGCAGCGTCGCGCTCACCTACAAAAAATCCGACGACACCTCATGGCAGAGAAAACACCTCATCCTCGCGTTCTTCAGCGCCGTCACCGCCGCGTTCTCGTTTCTTTTCCGAAAACTCGCCTTCGCCCATGTCGAGGCGCCCGTCATGGGCGCCACCCTCACGACGCTGTCGGGGTTCCTCTTCCTGCTCACCTTCATCCCGCTGTTTCCAAAGGACCAGAAGCCGAACCAGTTCGACCGCCCCAAGGCCTGGTACATCTTCGGGCTGTGCGGATTGCTGAACGCGCTCGGATTTTTCCTGCACTTCACCGCCATCAGCATCGGCGACCTCTCGATTGTGGCTCCCCTCACCTCGACGGCCCCCATCTTCAGTCTCGCCATGAGCTTTTTCCTTCTCAGGCGCGTGGAGCGCATCACGCCCGCCATACTCGTCGGCACGGCGTGCATGGTGGTCGGCGCGGCCCTCATCGGCTGGCGGATACGGTGAGAATCAAGACGGCGGAGAAGCGTAGGGACTGGCCGCCGTGCCTGTCCTGACCGGTAGTAACCACAGGGACCGGACAATTAAACAGGATTTTTCGACTACGGGCTTCAAAACACGGGCGGCCTCCGCGTCCGACCGATGTTCGTTTTTGTTTACGGCAATCTGCGGTATCGGGCTCGTAAGGACAGGCGCAGGCGTCTGTCCGGCTACGCAAATCCCATGTATCGAAACGAACCCGTAGGGACAGGTCGCGACCTGTCCCTACGGAAAGCGGATGGGTTTGCGGGGAAGAATCCACGTACCGGCCTTTATTTCCCCCCGCGCAGCCCGCGAAAAAACATCCCGCAAACGATGAAATTTCCGCTACAATGTCTGATGCGCGCCGTGGGGGATGAAGCGCTGGCGCGCGCAGGTCGCCTCTGTTCCCCTGCCCTTGCGCGAAAGAGGCGCAGGCGCGAAATTGAGGGAAGGAGGGTCAGCCGATGATGTTGTTTCGATTTTCACTATACGGCTTCCTCAAGAACCAGACCTATTTCGAGCCCTTCCTCATCCTCGCCTTCTTGGAAAAAGACCTCTCCTTCTTCCAGATAGGGATTCTCATCGGCTTCCGTGAGGTGTGCATCAACCTCTTCGAGATACCGAGCGGCGCGGTGGCCGACCTCTACGGCAGAAGGCGTTCGATGATATTTTCGTTCCTCGCCTATATCGCCTCGTTCCTCGTCTTCGGCCTTTCGGCTTCATTCGCCGCCCTGTTCCTCGCCATGTTCGCCTTCGCGCTCGGCGACTCGTTCCGCACCGGCACGCACAAGGCGATGATATTCGAGTGGCTCAGAATCCAGAACCGCGAGAAAGAGCGCACCCGCGTCTACGGGTTCACGCGCTCATGGTCGAAGGTGGGCTCGGCCGTCTCGGTCGTGATCGCCAGCGCGTTCATCTTCACCGGCGCGCGCTACAGCGACATCTTCCTGCTCGCCGTCATCCCCTATGCGCTCAACATCGTGAACTTCATGGGTTATCCCAAAGAACTCGAAGGCGCGCGCGCGGCGGATTCGAAAATCCCCGGCGTCTGGGGACATCTGAAAGATTCCATGCGCATGGCGTTCACCGACAGGCCGCTGCGCGGCATCCTGTTGGAATCCATGAGCTACGAGGGCACCTACAAGGTCGCGAAGGACTACATACAGCCCGTCATCAAGCAAGCCGCCTTGGGCCTTGCCCTGCTCGCCACCTGGCAGCAGCAACAGCGCGTCGCCATCCTGGTCGGGGCGGTTTACTTCGTCCTGCACTTGTTATCCAGCTTCGCCTCGCGCGGGGGGCACCGCCTCGTCGCCTCAACGGGTTCCGAGGAAGCGGCCGCGAAATCGCTGTGGGGCGCCACCGCCCTCATCTATGCGTTTCTCGCATGGGGGCTCTGGACGGGTTGGGAATCGGTGGTCATCGCGGGCTTCGTCGCCCTGGCCGTTCTGCAGAACTTCTGGCGTCCCGTGCTCATCAGCCGCATCGACGCCCACAGCACGCCCGAAGCGGGCGCGACGATACTCTCCGTCGAGACGCAGGCGAAATCGATACTCGCCATGGTGCTCGCTCCCCTCATCGGTCTTTGCGTGGACGCGTTCGGACTGGTGGGCGTGGGCGTCGTCGCCGGGCTGCTCACGCTGCCCTTCGCCCTCACAAGCCTGGGCGGCACGCGGGAGCGAGCGGTTCACCAGCCCTAGATCGACGACATATCTCCTGAAATACTTGGATTCGCCCGCTATGAAATGATAGAGTCGACGCGCCTGATTTAGAGGGGTTCGACTTAAAACCACTCTTTGCGAACGTGAAGTGTACGAAGAAGGTGCGGCCTGCGCCGCTTGCGGGAGAGCGCGTCGTGAGTGAAGCCGATAATCGAGAAAACCTGAAGATAACAATCGGGGTGGAGGAGGAATTCTTTCTCGTCGACCCCGATTCGCGCGACCTCATCGCCGATCCCGACCCGGCGATCTTCGAAGCCTGCGAGGCCGGCATCGAGCCGCACAAGGTTACACGCGAGGTGATTCGCTCCCAGGTCGAGACCAACACCCGGGTGTGCGCTTCGGTGGCCGAGGCGAGAGAGGCGCTGCGCGAGACCCGGCGGGTCGTCATCGAGGCGGCCGAAGCCCACGGCGCGGCGGTGCTGGGCTCCTCCACCCATCCCTTCGCGCAGTGGCGGGAGCTAAAGGTCACGGCCAAGGAGCGCTACGCGCGCTTTCTGATGACGTTCCAGGAGACCATTCGCCGTTTGGTCATCGGCGGGATGCACATCCATGCGGGCTTCGGGAACCCGGAATCCCGCATCCGCGTCATGACGGCCATCCGCCGCTACCTGCCCGCCATCCACGCGCTCTCCACCTCTTCGCCCTTCATCGGAGGCAGCGACACGGGCTACAAGTCCTATCGCCTGAACCTCTTCGGCAACCTGCCGCGCACCAACCTGCCCCCTCCCCTGCGCACCCGGGCGGAGTTCGAGAAGATTATCTCCGAATACCAGCGAATGAAGTTCATCGAAACCGGCAGCGAAATCTGGTGGGACGTCCGCCCCGCCCACGCCTTCCCGACGCTGGAGCTTCGCATCTGCGACATCTGCCCCAGAATGGAGGACGCCATCGCCGTCACGGCGCTCTACGTCTCTCTGCTGCGGTGGCTCACACGCCAGGACGAGGCGGGCGCGCTGCCGCCTGAGCCGCTCACCGAGATCATCGCGGAGAACCGCTGGGTGGCCCATCGCTACGGCACGCTTTCCTTCTTCGGCGACACGACCCACGAGAACGCAAGGGTGGACATCGACGACTTCGTGGGTGAACTCGTCGAGAAGCTCACCCCCGACGCCCGCGCGCTCGGGTGCGAGGCCGAACTCCGCCACACCCTCACCATCATCCGCGAGGGCAGCGGCGCTGACCGCCAGGCCGATCTCTACCGCCTCCGCCGCCTGGAAGGCGATTCAGACGAGGAAGCCCTGCGCAAGGTGGTCGACCTGGTGCTCGCCGAAACGCGGGAGGGGGTTTTTTGAGCGACGGCGGGAGAAGCGCGCCACGGCGCAAATCCTTTATGGGCACGTCCCACAAAAGTGCATATATTGACACGAATAACTTGACACACGACCGAAGGCGTGCGAATATATGCACGCTTAATGGGTGATATAATACCAATAGAAACCAACAGAAACAAAATCAAGCGCAGGTTGGAAAGTGACGGCTGGTATCTCTCGCGCCACGGCTCGAACCACGACATCTATCGGCACCCGCGCAAAAGCGGCACGATTACGCTGCCGCGCCACCGGACGCTCACGCCAGGGGTCGTCCGTACGATTGCCGCACGAGCCGGATGGACAGACTAGGAGGGCACGACTATGACCCGATACCCCGCATTGATCGATGGTGAGCAGGGCGCATACGGCGTCATCTTCCCTGATCTTCCCGGCATTGCCGCCATGGGCAAGACCCTGGATGAGGCGCTCATCAACGCCGAGGAAGCCTTGCGCGACTACGTGATTGAGGCGGAAAAGCACGACGAAGAGGTTCTCCCTCCGACCGCCATCGATAACGTAGACACCCCGCCCGGGTGCGTGCTCGTCTCCATTCCGATGATTCGCCTCTCGGGACGCAGCGTCCGAGCCAATCTGTCGCTTGACGAGGGCGTCGCCGCCTTTATCGACGGCGAAGCCGCCAGGCGCGGGATGACGCGGACGGCCTACGTCGAATGGATGGCGCGTCGCGTCGCGCAGATGGGGGGGTAGCGTCGCGCTCGAAAACAAAAAGCCCGCATGAACATATTAGGCGACGCGCACGCTCTCCGGGAATCCAGAGAAGACGTTTGGGGCTGACGTGCAGTTGCACCGAACGGCATAGACGGAAGAAGTCATGAAATGGTGGGAAGGACTAGGCAAAGACAACCAGGGAAGCCGTCCGCGTTGTGTATTACTCACAGACGGCAACCGAAACGAAGTCGCCAAATGCCTGACTCAATTGGTGGATTCTCCAAGCGTGGCAGTATCTCCTGATAATGAATGGAGGCCTTGCGGCAAGACTTCCGTCAAAGAACCCCAACTAGATAAATCGGACAATTTCGTTTCGCCCGCGATCCGATTCAAACTTCAGAACTGGTGGATAGCCGCTCCAAGAGGATCACGTACGCCAACTTGGGACATAGCCAGCACCTGCGAAATTATGGGAGAGCAGGGACTTCTTCTACTCGAAGCCAAAGCTCATGAAAACGAATTGTCTGTTTCAGGCAAAACACCACCTAAGCTAGGTGCTAAACCAAACAGCCACAAAAACCATGAAAAAATCGCTCAGGCGATCTCGAAGGCGTACGACGGGCTAACGAAACTGACCGGAAACCCTTGGAATTTATCCAGAGACACGCATTACCAGTTGTCGAACCGGATCGCCTGGTCCTGGAAACTGGCTTCGCTGGGAATCCCCGTCGTTCTCGTCTATCTGGGATTCCTCAATACCAAGGATATGGCGAAAAACGGGAAATTGTTCAAGTCCAAGGCGGATTGGGAGCGTGCGCTCATAAACCATAGTAATGGAATTGTCGACAATTCGTGCTGGGGAAAATGCCTCGATTGCAACTGCACACCCTTCATCCCGTTGATCCGTGTGTTTAACCAGCCATTCGATCCATGTGCCTGAAATCTTGCGTACATTCAGTTAGTGGCATTTACCTCCTCTACCGCTATTCGTGTGTCCTGGAGCTTTGCTCCGCCGCCCGGTGTTTTCCGGAAGAGAAATTCCCAAACCCCTGCGAGGCGGACACGGAAAGGAGAAGCCGCGCATGATGGGAGCGATTGCGGGCGACGTCGTCGGTAGCGTTCATGAGTTCAACGGCACCAAGATGAAGGACTTCCGACTGATCGGCCCCCGAAATACCTTCACCGACGACACGATCATGACCGCGGCCGTCGCCGACGCCCTGCTCACGGGCGAGGAGATCGGAAAGAAGATGAAGGAATGGGGCCGCATGTATCCCCATCCAGCGGGAGGATATGGACACAGATTCGCAATGTGGCTTCACGGAGAGGATTCAAAACCTTACGGAAGCTATGGAAACGGCGCGGCCATGCGCGTCTCGTCCACCGCCTGGCTCGCGGAGAGCGAGGCGGATTGCGTCGCTCTCGCAAGGGCGAGCGCCATGCCGACCCACAACCACCCGGAGGGAATCAAGGGCGCGGAAGCGACCGCATGGACAATCTGGAGCGCGCGCATGGGGGTGGCGCCGGAAACGCTGCGAGAAGAACTCGCACGCCGCTACGGGTATGACCTCTCGCGCACGTGTGATGAAATCCGCCCGGAATACTGCTTCGATGAGACATGCCAGGGGACCTGCCCACAAGCCTTCACCGCCGCACTCGAGGCTGAGAGCTTCGAGGACGCGCTTCGTCTCGCTGTTTCTCTCGGCGGGGATGCAGATACGCTCGCGGCCATTGCGGGAAGCATTGCCGAGGCCCGCTTCGGTGTTCCAAAAAATCTGTACGGAGAAATTCTCGGATATCTCGACGAGCCCCTGCGAGGGGCGGTCGTGCGCTTTTACGACAGGCTGAAAGAAAAAGGAGTCTTCCGTGAAGCGCAGGACGCCTGAGTCCATCCTACCCCACCACGCAACCCTCTGCTGGCATTGACCGCTTAAGTCAAAACAAACTAAACTGCTTCCATACACAAATTAACGACAGGCATGCGGCTCCATTCCTCGCAAGATGGGAAGCCAAACGTGCGAAACATCGAACGAAATGTCTCATGGTTACTTCTGCTCGCACTCACCCTCATGCTTACGGCCCAGATCATCGCGCGCTACGTTTTCTACACCTCCATCAACTGGATCGAAGAGTTTTCGCGCATCGTTTTCGTCTGGTTTATCTATCTTTCGATCAGCTGGATCATCATTCAGGGCCGGCACATTCGCGTCACCGCGCTCGACATGATCCTGCCGGATTTATGGAAGTCGTCGTTCTCCATCTTCGCCGACTCCCTTTGGCTCTGCTTCAATATCGTCATGACCTACTACGGATTTCTTTTCGTCTGGAGTGAAATCGAGAATTATTCGGAAACAGACGTTCTCGAAATTCCGGAAGCGATCGTTCACGGCATCATACCCGTGGGCTTCGCTCTCATGTCGATCCGCCTCGCCTTCCACATGTACCGGGTCTACATTCTGGGCGGCCCCGAGGTTCTCTACCAAACGGAAAAACTGGACGAAGAAGTATGAACATGCCCCTCGTTCTGCTCGGTTCGCTGGCCATCTTCCTGGCATTGCGCGTACCCATCGGCGTCGCCCTCGGCACCGCGTCGGTCCTGGTTTACTGGCTGACGGACTTGCCGCTGGAGAGCCTCGCCCTCTCCTACTACGACGGGCTGGACAAGTTCCCCTTCATCGCCGTTCCCATGTTCCTGCTTGCGGGCGCGCTCATGGAAAAAGGGGGCATCAGCAAAAGGCTGATCTCGGTGGCCGACTGCCTGGTGGGAAACGTCCGGGGCGGCCTCGCCCACGTCACCATACTCGCGTGCATGCTTTTTTCCGCCATTTCGGGCTCCGGCCCCGCCACGACGGCCGCCGTGGGGGGCATCATGATCCCCACCATGCTCCGCCGCCATTACGACAGAAATTACTCGGGGGCCGTATCGGCATGCGGCGGCACGCTGGGAATCCTGATCCCTCCGAGCGGAGCCCTCATCGTATACGGCGTGAGCGCGGACGAGTCAGTCACCCGTTTGTTCGTTGCGGGTTTTTTGCCCGGCCTCATCCTGGGCTGCATGCTGATGATCTGCGCGTCCTTCATGGCGCGCCACAAGACGCCGAACGAACCGGGCGAGCCGTTCAACCTCGCTCGCACGCTGCGCACGGTATGGGACTCCCGCTGGGCGTTGATGGCGCCGGTCGTAATTCTCGGCGGCATCTACGGCGGCTTCGTCACGCCGACGGAGAGCGCCGTCATCGCCGTGCTCTACGGCTATGCGATCGGTGCTTTCGTGTACAAGGAACTGGACTGGAAGACGACGCAGGATTGCCTGGAGATCGCTTCGCTCATCACCGGAACCATCGCCATCATCTGGGGGGCGTCGCTGGCGTATGGGGAGTTGATCACCATCCACCAGATCCCCCAGATGGTCACCGCGTTCATCAAAACCATGACGACGTCGCCCTTCCTCATCCTCATCTTGATCAGCCTGTTCCTCACTTTCGTGGGGATGTGGCTCAACACGATGGCGCAGATCATCATCCTGACGCCCCTGTTCCTCCCGGTCGTCAAGTCCGTAGGCATAGACCCCATCCACTTCGGCATCGTTTTCGTGGTGAACTGCGAGATCGGCTATCTCACGCCACCGCTGGGAACGAGTCTGTTCGTCGCCCTGGGCATCGCGGACACGACGCTGGGCGCCATCGCCAAAGCCGTTCTGCCCTTCATCGCGACGATGTTCTTAGCCGTTCTCATTTTCTCGTATTTCCCCAGCATCTCCCTCATCCTGCCGAATCTGCTCTTCGGCAGATGAGGAACGAACCCAAAGGAGGCAAGACATGCGACATCTGAAAAAAGGTTTTACGATGATCATGGGCGTCATTCTCATCGCGGGTCTGGTCGGCATCACGGTTCCTCGGGCCGAGGCCGCAAAGTATGTGATGAAGTTCGCCCACAACAGCCCCCCGAAACCCGACATGCTCTACACGGCAGCCGCCACGACCTTTCAGAACTACCTGCGCATCTACACCGCTGGGGAAGCCGACACCCAGATATTCCCCTCCTCCCAGCTCGGGAAGGACAGCATCGCCGCGAAGAAGGTCCAACTCGGGTCGGTGCAGATGCAGACGGTCGTGACGAACAATATCTCCCGTTTCGACCGCCGGATAGACGTCTACACGCTTCCCTTCCTTTTCAAGAACTTCAGGAGCGCCGCCAAGGTGTTGAACAGCGACATCGGCAAGACAATCGCCGAGAACTACAGGAAGAAATCCGGCATCCGCATCCTGAGTTCCTGGCCGTGCTCATTCCGAAAAATGGCGAACAGCAAGCACCCCATCCTGAAGCCGTCCGACCTGGGCGACCTGCGCATGCGCATCGCCAAGAACCCGGTTATGGTCGAGACCTACAAGTCATTCGGTGGGAGCACCATCGGCATGGCGCCGACCGAGGTCTTCAGCGCTCTGGCCCAGAAGGTCGTCGACGGCCAGGACGGCGGGACAACCTGGCAGTGGTCGATGAAGTTCTACGAAGTGCAGAAGTACATGTCGGTCACCAACCATCAATTGACGGTGTGCGTGATCACCATCAACGACAAGTACTTCAGCGGACTCCCCAAGAATATCCAGAAAGGCGTCCAGAAGGCTGCGACCGACAGCACGGCATGGCTGACCAGCTATTCCGAGACTCTCGATAAAGAGCTGGTCGGCAAGTTCGAAGCCAAGGGCCTCAAAATTGATTATCCCGACCTCAAGCCCTTCGTAGATGCCGTGAAGCCGGTTTACAAGAAATTCGGCGAGAAGCTCGGCGGCATGACCCTCATCAACAAGATCCTCGACATGCAAAAATAGCGGAATCCCTGCGGCGCGCGGCGGCTTCCGGGTCGCCGCGCGCTTTTTTTCTCAACTAAAGGATAAGCACAATGAGAAGTTTCGAGGGACAAAGCGCCATCGTCACGGGCGCGGCGACGGGCATCGGTGAATCCACGGCGAGAATCCTCGCCCAGAGAGGGGCTGCGGTCACCGTCATGGATTTCGACGCGGAGGGCGCCGAAGCCGTCACGAATTCCATCAACGAAAGCGGAGGCGCGGCTCACTCCGCCGTCGTCGACCTCACCGACTGGGAGGCGACCGAAACCGCAGTCAACGAGGCACACCGCCGGGCAGGCCGTATTGACGTTCTCGTGCACAGCGCTGGTGGTTTTCCGCAATACGTGGGCCTCCTCGAATGTCCCGTAGAGGCCTGGGACGGCGTGGTGAACTCGAACCTGAAATCGATGTTCTATCTCCTGAAAGCCGCGGCTCCCCTGATGGTGGCGGCGAACTACGGGCGCTTCGTCACGCTCTCGAGCATGGCCGCGCGCAGCGGCGTGAACCCCAATCCGCCGCATTACACCGCCGCCAAAGCGGGGGTACTCGGCCTGACCCGCCAGGCGGCGCGGGAACTCGGCCCGCACGGCGTCACCGTAAACGCCGTGGCCCCCGCCAACGTGCAGACGCCGCGAGGGCTCAAAATCAGAACCCCCGAGCGCATCGCCCACATCGAAAAATCATCGCCTGTGGGCAGACTCTCGGAATCCCGCGAGATAGCCGAAGCCGTCGTTTTCCTTTGCAGCAGGGAGGCGGCCTACATCACCGGCGTCACGCTCGACGTGAACGGCGGGGCAACGATGGTGTGATAGGGCCTGCTCTCTCGCCGCCTAAACGGGTTTTGGTTCAAGCAGGCAGGTATCCCCTCTTCCAAAAAAAATCACCGCCAGTTTTTAGCAGGGGCGATTCGGTGGATGCGGTTCCTGAAAACTCGTCCGGACTTATCGGGTGCGCTGCTCCTCCAGCACTTCCCTCATGATGGTTCGTATCTGTTGCGGCGTGAGAAGTTTTTCTTTCAGCATTTTCAGATCATCTTTGGTCGCCACCGTTTGGAAATCTGCATGCATTTGGGCCTTGAAGGCGTTCAGGTCCGCGTGGAGTTGCTTCAGTCGCTCGTCCAGACTCATTTTGACTTCGGTGATTTGCTTCTGGAGCTGCCCGTCCACTCCGTCGAGTCTTTTGACTTCCGCGTCCATTTTCGCAACCACGGGCTTTACTTCGGCCTGGGCGATATAGAGCAACCCGCCTCCCAAGATGGCGAATTTCGCCACCGGAGAACCTATCCAAAGCAACCACCAATGAAGCGTTTTCATTTTAGCCGCTGTTTTCTCTTTTTCCATGTTGAGTCCTCTGTCCGATCAGTATCGTCGTTTCTTACACATGCTTCCCTCTGAATAACAAGGATAAGTCGCTAGAACGTGTAGTTCAATCACTCCCTTGTTGCCATGGTACCGATACCCTCAAGACAGAAATCGCCCGCGTCCAAAGAGAACTTGGCGATTATCTCACCTGTAGGGGCCGTATACATGTGGCCCATCGCTGGAAGGCGATAAGGCTGGGTCGCATGTATACGACCCCTACACAAGGATTAATGCTTTCGTGGATTTGCGTGGGGCTTTCGGTCGTTTTCTTAAGCTCTCTGGAGGGCTTGTTGCACGAGGGGCACGACTTGGGAGAATCGCTCGGCGACGAGGACGCCCGCCTCTTTCAGGAGCCTTTTCTTGCCCGAGGGTGCGCCGCGGCCCCGCTCGATGAGCGCGCCGGTGTGGCTCACGCTCGCGGGCGTGGGCGAGGTTTCCCAGAACTCGCCGGGGATCATCGCCACGACGGGTTTCGTGAATCCGCCCGAATCGATGAAGCGCGCCGCCTCTTCTTCCCTGTCCGTGCCGGGTTCGCCGAACATGACGACGACGCGCGTCTCGGGATCATCCTCAAACAGGGCGAGCATCTCGACGAAGGCGGAGCCGATTAAAAGATCACCGCCCAGGGCCACGTAGGTGCTCTGGCCGATTCCCTCTCTCGTCAGGAACAGACATATCTCCGCCCCCATGCCCCCGCTCCTGCTCACCACGCCCACGGGGCCGGGGTGGAACATGAGGTCGGGCACCTCGCCCCCCGTGCCGCCGAGCTTCGCCTTGCCGGGGCTCACCATGCCCTGGCTGTTGGGGCCGATGACGAAGGTTCCCAACTGCTTCGCGCGCGTAAGCAGCGTGCAGGCGTCGTGGTGCGGCACGCCCTCGGCGAGAATGTGCACGGTGGGCACGCCCGCCTCGATGGCTTCTAAAGCCGCCTCGCGCACGAAACGCGCCGGCACGAAGAGCACGGAAAGGTCCACCTCGTGGTCCTTCAGTGCGTCCGCCACGGCGCCGTAGACCGGCACGCCGCCCACCGACTCGCCCCCTTTTCCCGGAGACACGCCCGCCACCACGCGGGTGCCGTAGTCCGTCATGGTGGGCAGAAGCCGCCTCGCCTCGGCCCCCGTGGCTCCCTGCACGAGCACGCGGGTATCTGAATCCAGCAGAATGCTCAACTTTCATTGCTCCCGTAGCTGCGCGCAACGATCCGCCGCGCCAGGTCTTCTATCGACGCCTCATCCTCATGCCATTCCACGCCCGGCACCTCGGCGATGAGTTTTCTGGCTTCCTCCACTCCCGGACCGGCGTAGCGGATGATGACGGGGAATTTTTCGAAATCGAGTTTCGCCTCCTTGAGCGCGCGAACCACGCCCGCGACTTTAATATCCACCCGCGTGAAATTGCTCACGTTCCCCGCCAGGAGAAGCCCCTTGATGCCGGGCTTCGAGAGCACGGCCTTCACCGCCTGGCGCATTTTCTCTTCATATCGCCCGGGCGTGATGTCGAACGTGGTGGCCGGTTTGCCTCCTGAATCCAACAGGGCTTCCAGGCTGGAGAGGCCATACCCCCCGCCGGTGACCATGAAGCCGATGTCGCCGTCCATTTCGCTGAAGCGGATTGCGCCCACATGGGGGTCGATGGCGTCGATATCACGCATGCGCATCTCGAGCTCCGTGAAAGGCCGCCAGCCGTTTCCGCCCTCAACGCCCAGCTTGGCCTCAAGCTCCGGATGTCGGAAGAGCGCCTGCGCGTCTAGCTGCACCACGCCCGCCGCCGCCAACACGCGGCCATCGGCCAGTTCCGCCAGCGGGTTCACCTCTATCATCTCGCAGTCATGGGCGCAGAAGACTCCATACATGGCGCACACAGCACTTGCGACCTGCCCGGCGAGTTCGCCCGAGAGACCCGCGCGCGCCACCAGTTCGAGAGCGTCTTCGCCCTTCAAGCCCTCCAGAATGTTCACGGACCACTCGAGCAGCTTGTCGGGGTGATGTTCGGCCAACTCCTCCACGTCCACGCCGCCTTCGGCGCTGAAGAGGATGAGCGGGCATTTTCCCGGCGCATCGAAGGAGATGGAGCAGAAAATCTCGCGCGCGATGTCGAGCGCTTCCATCACGATGAGTTTATTGACGGGAAAGCGCCGCACCTCCATGCCCAGGATGGCCGAAGCATGCGCGCGGGCCTCATCCGCCGAGCCGGCGAATTTGACCGCGCCCGCCTTCCCGCGCTTGCCGACCGGCACGAGCGCCTTGATGACGGCGCGCCCGCCCATGCGCTCAAAGGCGCGTGCGGCTTCTTCTGCTTCCGTGCAGACTTCGAAACTAGGCACGGGGAGACCGCCTTCGCCCAGAAGCGCTAAAGAGTCGTTTTCCAGAAGGCGGGACAAGAGGGTCTCCATTCAGAATGCGTTCGGCGCGTTTTCGCGAGAAAACCTGCAAGATGCGCACTAGCTAGCATTCAGGGCTTTTGACGTCAAGATTTGCAGGGAAAGCGCAGCCATCACCTCCCGCTGGATATCGAGCGCGCGCCCCGCTTCCAGCGCCTCAGCCGCATTTCATCGCGGGGCGAACCACCTGGTGAAGCGTGCTGCCGCTGCTGCCGCCCATCCGGGTGCCGCCGCCGGGCAGGTGGATCCAGCCATTCAGGTAAACCAGCCCTGTGACGCCGTGCACGGGAAAGGGCATATCGGGCAAACGCGTCCAGCGGTCGGTTTTTGGATTATAGACCTCGTGGTGAGGGAAAACGCCGGTCGGACTCGCCGTCGGATGTTCGCCGCCGAAAGTATGGAAACAGCCGTTCACTTCAATACCGTTGTTTCCGCTTCGCTCATAGGACATCGGCCTCCTGGCGCTCCACCTGTTGCTTACGGGATCGTACACCTCGAGCACCGCCGTTATCTTGCTCCGAAAGCCGCCGCCGAAGCGCCCTCCGGCAACATAGAGTTTGCCGTCGATCGCCGCCGCCGCCATGTGATTTCG
Organism: Nitrospinae bacterium bin107; assembly: GCA_002238965.1. GTDB lineage: Bacteria > UBA8248 > UBA8248 > UBA8248 > UBA8248 > Bin107. Next base: position 193,752 of record MPNJ01000004.1, read on the forward strand.
GGGCGTCGGCAAATCGGGCAGCACCGTCCATTTATCGGCCTTCGGGTCGTAGACGGCGAAATCGCGCCCGCGCGGCGGACGACCGCCGGCGACGTAAATCTTGCCGCCGATAACACCGTGCGCCATCGCACTGCGCGCCGTCGGCATCGGTGCGCGCGATGTCCACTTCTTCGTCCTGGGATCGAAGGCGTTGACGGCCGACGTGTAGAGGGATTTCGTCCTCCGGCCGCCGGCATTCGTCTGCCCGCCGATCACGTAGAGAATCCCGTCGAGACCGACTGCCGAGGAATGGTTGATCGTGGTCGGATAGTGGGTCGTCAGGCTCCACGTGTCGGACTTTGTGTCGTAGACCTGGACGGTGTCTACACTGACCCGCGTCGAGGGGTAACCCCCGACAACGTAGATTTTCCCGTCAAGATAAGCGACCGCCATTTCCGAATTAGGCTCGATGAGCGCCGCTCGCTTGCCCCATTCCGGCTTTTGAATCGTCTGGGCCGACGACTCTGACCCGTAGAAACACATGGCCAACATACCCAGGACGAGAACAGCTATGGCGTCCTTGCGAACGCCCCGGCCCGAAATCGCCATCACCCCTTCCCTCCCCTTCGGAATACGTATGCAAATACCTGATCGGGCAAAAGATCCGCTTGATTCACACGTTGCGGTGATCCGCCATCCATCTCCGATCGTTCCGCGAATTTACCATGAGCCCGCTCACGCCACCAAGCGAACGGCGAAGACGTTTATCCTTACCCCCGGACGCCTTATCATTCATCGAACAGGCGCCGCCGTGACCCGGTCGATTGCCGCCGGCGGAAGAGACGGGATTCAGGATGTCTGGTATTTTTCTCCTTTCGAAAATATCGCCTGACTGACCAGACACCGCTTGCGAAAGTATGTTGATAAGATAGAATCACCCCAACGAGTAAAACCCATTTTTCTTCGATTTCCTATGGAGGTGAGTCTATGCGTACCCACAATAGATTGATCGCAGCAATTGCCGTTTTCGCTGTAGCCGGCTTCGCCGCCACATTGGCGAGCGCCGCCACCACCAACATCACCATCGTCGGCGCGGGCAAGGGCGCGGGCGCGTTCCGCATGGCTGCGGGTCTTGCCGAGGCGGTGAACAAGACGAGCAAGACCGTCAACGTCACCAACCGCGAGTCCAAGGGCTTCGTCGCCAACACGCGCCTCGTCGCCAGCGGACGCTCCGAGATCGGGATGACGAACGGTATTTTTGTCGACTTCATCCAGCGCAAGCAAAAACCCTTCCACAAGGGCAAGGCGATGATGACCATCCGGGGGATCGGCCCGGTGTCGACTTCCTGGTTCCAGATGGCGACGTTTCACAGGACCGGCATCAAGACCTACCACGATCTCGCCGGCAAGCGGGTGAACGTGGGCCCGAGGGGAAGCTCCACGCTCTTCATGACGAAGTTCATCACCGACAGCATCGGGATTACCGACAAAATCCGCAAAGACTACCTGGGATGGGCAGCCGCCGCCAACAACATGATCGACAGCAAGATCGACGCTTTCAGCATCCCGAACCCGGTGCCCTCGCCCTCGATTCTGCGCGCCTCGCGCAGCGGTCCGCTCCGCATCCTGAGCATCCCCGACAAGGTGCGCGACAAGTTCGTGGCCCTGAGCTCGGGCTATTACAAGGATGACAAGGACGCCAGCCCCTATCAGGGGATGAAGGGCAAGAAGTTCAAAACGGTCGCCTACACCATCTTCGCCGTGGCGAACGAAAAAGTGCCGAACGACGTCATCTACGAGGTGACGCGGCGGGTGTACGACAAGGCGAACCGCGAATTTTTGATCAACGTCTTCAAGGGATGGAAGATCGGGCTGGATTTCGCCGCGAAGTCGGATGAGTTCATCAAGCAGATGGGCAGCTTCAAATTGAAGGTCCACCCCGGCGCCGCGCGCTACTGGAAGTCGAAAGGCTATATGGTCAACTAGACGTTTCCCGGATTCTTTTGTTCCCCCGGAGGGCGAGACGCCTTCCGGGGGGTCTGGCTCGGGCGGCTGCCATTAGAATTCGGGTAAGAAAGGGTAGCGATGGGGAAGTTTTTCAATTTGCTCGGGGGGTGGTTGCGATTCATATTCGCCCCGGAGTCGGCCATCCGCCGCGATATCGAGCCCGGCCTCCAGAAGAAAAACCTGCCCGTCTTCATATTTCTCTCCGCCATTCTCCTCGTCTACATCGTTATCTTCGCCGGGAGAAAATACAACCTCTACCTTCCCTATGAAATCTCATGGGAATGGCAGGAGGTCGATTTCCCCGCTCTCGAGTTCTGGCTCTACGCCCTCATCTGGCTCTACGTCTCGGGCCTGTGCATTCTGCCGAGGGTGACGATCCTGCTCTCCTCGTTCGTGTTCGCCGCCTATTTTCTATACGGCGCGGCGAACAGGGCGCCGGTGGATTTCGGCCTGGGTTTCGGCGAGGTCATCGTCTATATCCTCTCCCCGCTCCTCACTGCGGAGATGGAGAAATCCCTCTCGGCGATATGGGAGACGCTCCACTTTCCGGGGCTCTCCATCTATGCGTATCATTTCTACCTGCCCCTGTACGTGATCTTCACCGCCATCCTGACGTTCATCTTCTATCCCGCTCGCGCGGGCGCTCCGACGAGGCGGCCCTCCACCGTAGACCTCCTCCTGTGCGCGGGCGTCGTCGTATTCACGGTGGAATACATCATGAACTTCGCCGACAGGGGAGACCGGGCGGGCCTCGTCCTCTGGCCGGACGTCGCCATGGGAACAATCGCCATCATCGTCTCGATAGAGATGTGCCGCCGGGTGCTGGGCTGGGTGCTTCCGCTGCTGGGTCTCTTTTTCTTTTACTACGCCATGTACGGCAACTATTTTCCTGGACGGCTCCTGCACAAGGGGTTTTCCTATAACGAGGTTGTGAGCTTCATTTACGGGACGTCGGGTATATTCGGCGTCATTGCGAACGTCTACGCGAGCTATGTGTTCCTGTTTATCCTTTTCGGCGTCTTTCTGGAAAAGACGAAGGTCGGCGACGTGTTCATCGATCTCTCCTACGCCCTGGTGGGCCGTCTACGCGGAGGAGCGGCCAAGGCCTCGGTCGTATCGAGCGGCCTGGTGGGATCGGTGGTGGGAAGCGGGGCGGCGAACATCGTCATCACCGGAACCTTCACGATCCCGCTCATGAAGCGTGCGGGCTACAAGCCTCATTACGCGGGAGCGGTCGAGGCGGTCTCATCCATCGGCGGCCACCTGCTGCCCCCCATCATGGGTTCGGCGGCCTTTCTCGTAGCCGCGTTCACCGAAACGGACTATGGATGGATAGCGCTCATATCGCTCGTACCCGCGCTGATGTACTACTTCTCGGTCTACATGTCGGTCCACTTCCGATCAGGGATGGACGGCATCCACGGCCTCTCGAAAGAAGAGTTGCCCGAACTGCTGCCATTGCTCAAAAAAGACGGTTACCTGCTGCTGCCGGTGGCGCTGCTCATCTGCCGGCTCGTCATCGGACGCTCACCCTTCGACGCGGCGCTCTGGTCTATCATCCTGGCGATGGTTCTGGGATTCTTCCGCGAGGACACACGCCTGCTGGCCCTGCCGCCGGTTCTCGCGCGCCTCGTTGGTCGTCCCGGGTGGAGCACCCGCAACGACAGGCTCGAATACGAGGCCGCGAAACACCACAAGAAACTCATGGAATCGGGCAAGAGCCTGGAAGATGCCAACGCCGAGGCGGAAGCCTATCTGGAAACAGCGAAGACCGAGCCCGCCGGTAACACGCTCATGGAGAACTGGCCCCTGCTCGCCGGGCTGGGGCTGCTTATCGTGCTTCCGGTGGCGGGACATACCCTGCCTGAGACGATCTTCTGGTCCGTGCTCGCGGCGGTGGTGCTCTCATCCCCTCGCGTTCTGGACGGCCTCGAGCGAGGCGCCGTCAACTCGCTCATCATCGGCGTGACGGCTGGCGTGATGGGCATCGTGCTAGCCGGCGTCTCCATGCCCGGCCTCGGCATCAAGTTCTCCTCCATCATCCTGGGCTACGCGTCCTTCCTCGACAACGCCCTGGGCATCACGGGGACCGCGCTTCCGGTGGCGATTCTGCTATGCACCGTCGCCAGCTACATCATGGGGATGGGCATGACGATCACGGCAAGCTACGTGCTGCTCTCGATCCTCGCCGTGCCCGCGCTTGTGGAACTCGGTGTGCCGCTCCTGAGCGCGCACCTGATGATCCTCTGGCTGAGCCAGGACGCCTCGCTCACGCCGCCCTTCGCCCTGGGTGCGTTCATCGCGGCGGGCGTGGCGGGCGCCGACCCGATGCGCACCGGCTTCGCTTCCCTCAAACTCGGCAAGGCGCTCTACATCGTCCCCTTCCTGATGGCCTACACCCCGATCAACATGACGCCGGGCTCGGAGTGGATCGACATCCTCATCGTATGGGGGAGCGGCTTCATGGGCTTTTTCTGTACCTCGGCGTCGCTCGAGGGCTACATGCGCAGAAAACTCGAAATCTGGGAGCGTGTCGTCTTCGCCGTGGCGGGTGGTCTGCTGTTCTTCTACGTTCCGTGGATGAAGATAACGGGCACGATCATCATGGCCGTCATGATCGCCATCCAGTTCATGAGCGCGAAGGATGAGGGTGCTGCCTCGCCTAGACCTGCAGCGTCCTCGTAACCTCGGGAAACCTGAAACGCCAAAATCGCGCCTCGTCCTGCAGTTTAATTAAGCCGGCAATGAGCGTTCCAGAAGCGCCTTCAGCGCGCCGCCACAGTAGGAGCGGGCGAAATCCTCTCCGTGAGCGGCGGAGAGGCGCTCGCCGAAGCCCCTTATCCCCCAGATACCCTTGAATTCTTCGAACAGGCTGTTGATACCCGCAAAGTCGCTGCCCAGCACCACCTGATGGGCGGCGACTTCGGCCAGAAACTCGATTTCCTCCAGGTGACGCTCGAACTCACCCACGAATCCTGGGAACGGCGTGAGACCGATGAGCGCGCCCGTCTCGATGAGTCTCCTCGCCATATCACGCGGAATCCCCCGCTCGCCGTAGACGGATGCAACCGGCTCGTCCAGATACCCGTGCGAGTAGTGCATCTCCTGCCCGGTGACGAGGGCGAGATCGATCATGTCCGATTTCGTCTGGTGGTTCGCATGCGCGCAATCGGCCATGAAACCCGTCCGCCAGGCCTGCATCAAGAAAGCGCGGCCCAGGGGGGTGAGGCCGCGGGCTGGATCGCCCTTGGCGCCGCCGCCCAGCGCGTTGTCCTCGTTGTAAAGCGGCGCGACGCTCCGCACGCCCTCTTCCCAGAGCCATTCGAGGTGTTTCAGATCACTTTCGCTCTCGATGAAATAGACGCCTTCCGCGTGTATCAACTGCCTCCCCACACCTCCCAGGTCCTTTCGTGTGAGGACGACGCTGAGACCCTCCGATTCCCGAATCAGCCCCAAATCACGCTCGAGCGCCTCGAAATGCGCCTCCTGCGGCGCGTCCGCCAGCCTGCCCAGGGCCGTGAACACCCCGTTCAGCTTCGCCGCCGTTGGGATATCTATCTGTTCGGTAAGGAAAGGGTCTTCAACGGCCGAATCGACAAGAAAGCGCAGATCGGTGTGAAAATCCCAAACGTCCTTGAACTCTATCGGCATCCGCGTCTTCTCCCGGAATCAGCGCTAAAACTTCCATCGACGAAAAAACCATCATAACACGTGAGATTCGGGCTTCACCTTTGCGCTCCGCTGCTAGCTCGCATAGGCTGTCGGCTTTGTTTTCAGGGAGGATGTTCGATGTCGACAACGAAACCACTGGTGCTGATCGAGCGCGACGGCCCGCTCGCCACCCTCTCGCTCAACCGCCCCGAGAAGCGAAACGCCATGAATACGCAGATGACCCGCGAGGCGAAATCTGCGATTGCCGAGCTTGCGAAGGCGGATGACTTGCGCGTCCTGATCATCAAGGGTGCGGGCAGCGTATTCTCCGCCGGGGCCGACGTGGTCGAGATGGGCGCTCTTACGGAAGACAACGCGCGCGATTTCATCTCGAACCTCCATTCCTTGATCCACGGCGTTCGCGAATTTCCGCATCCCGTGGTCTGCAAGTGCCAGGGCTACGTTCTGGGCGGCGCGCTCGAGTTGATGCTCGGCTGCGACCTCCGCGTCGCGGCGGATGATACGAAGTTCGGTATGCCCGAGGTGCGGGTCGGCGTGCCCTCCGTCATCGAGGCGGCGCTGTTCGTGCCCATCTCAGGCTTGGGGGCTGCGCAGGACCTGCTATTCACGGGCAGGACGTTCGACGCCCAGGAGGCGCACCGTCTGGGTATCGTTCAGAGGATATGCCCGTTGGCGGAACTGGAAGCAACGACACATGAGGCCATAATGGATCTTCTCCAGGCCGCTCCCGGCGCGCTGCGCGCCCAGAAAGCGCTTCTGAGGCGATGGATGCAGGCCTATCTCGAAGCCGCGGTTCCTCCTTCCATCGACGCCTTCGAGGCCTCCTTCCGGACCGGCGAACCACAAGAGGGCATGGCCGCTGCGCACGAGAAGCGTCCTCCCTCCTGGGCGCCTGAGTAGGGATACAACCTGAGAGAAAAACACATTCCCCTCGGGGACTGTTGATTTCGTGATTCGGAGTGTAGGGACAACCCCTCCTCGGGGTTGTCCTACCCTCCGTGGTTGTCCTTTTGCAGGGTGGTTACAATCAGGACAGGCACGGAGACCCCGGACAGGTACAGGAGGCCTGTCCGCTACAAAAGGCGGTGCGGTTTTGTTCGTCATTCCGGCTTTCGCCGGAATGACGACAGTGGAAAATTCCACCCGACGAGGACTTTTTCAACAGCCCTCCTCGCGGTGGCGTTCACTCATTCCCTGTGGCATCTTCACTCTTCCTGCCGGGAGGATGAAGGAGAACCGGGATGACGGAAGACGAGGCCTTGATCGAGCGCATCCGTCCGATTCTCAGGCGGCGCAAAGGGTATTCGGAAAAACGCATGTTCGGCGGCGTTTGCTTCATGATCAACGGAAATATGTGCGCCGGAACGTGGAAGGGTTCGCTTATCGTGCGGCTCGGCAAGGAAAATCACGAAAAAACACTTGCAGAACCTCATACGAAACCCGCCGATATGGCGGGCCGCGTGATGAAGGGCTGGGCGCTCGTCGAACCGGCGGGAATTACTACCGAAGACGCTCTGAAATCCTGGGTGCGCCGGGCGGCGAAATTCGCAGGCTCGCTTCCGCCCAAATGAGCACTCACTCCTGAAACTACTTGGATGCACTCTCATGAAGGATGAATAGATGAAAGCGATTACAGTCCAGGGAGACGCCGGAATCGAAGGGCTGGTATACGGCGAGGTCCCAACGCCCGTGCCGGGAGAGGGCGAAGTGCGCGTGAAACTCCTGGCCTCGGGCATCAACCACATCGACGTCTACCAGTGCACCCCAGCCATGGTGCAGCATGAAAAGCCCCACACCATGGGCGCGGACGGCGCGGGCATCGTGGATAAGGCGGGATCGGGTGCGACCTTAAAGCCGGGCGATGAAGTCATCCTCGACCCCAATCTGGGCGACCCCACCCAGCCGGGCTACGGCCTGGTGGGTGCGCAATGTGCGGGCACGCACGCGGAGTTCATCGTCTTGCCGGAGAAAAATTTTTTCCCTAAGCCTGATAACCTCTCGTTTGAGGAGGCGGCGGCGCTTCCTCTCGCTCTCACCACGGCTTATCGCCAGCTCATCAGCCGCGCACGGCTTACAAAAGGCGAGAACGTCCTCATCCACGGGGTGGGCGGCGGCGTCATGCTCTACTGCCTGCAACTCGCGGCGCAGGCGGGGGCTTTCTCCATCGTCACCTCATCAAGTGATGAGAAGCTCGAAACCGCCAAATCCTTGGGCGCGGACGTCTGCATCAACTACAAGACGGGGGACGTCGCGGGAGCCGTGATGGAAGCCACCGATGGCCGAGGCGCCGACGTGGTGGTCGACAACGTGGGCGCGCCCACCTTCGCGGTGAGCGCGAAATGCGTTGCGCTGAACGGGCGCATCACCATTGTGGGCGGGGCCGCGCACCACGTGATACCGGAGGTGAACCTGCGCGATCTGTACTTCAAGCAGGTCGACATCCACACCTCCACCATGGCAACGCCGGAAGAATTCAAGCAGGCGATGGCCCTCGCCGCCGAGGGGAAGATAAAGGCTCACATCGACTCCACCTATCCCCTCTCCCGCTTCAGGGAGGCCATCAAGCGCGTGGCGGGGGGCCGGCAATTCGGTAAAGTCGTGATCACCAGAGACTAGGGACGAGTCGCTTGAGCCTCCAGTCAACACGCGGACAATTCACTTTTGGAGATAGTACAAAATTATGAATAGACACCTCGCCAAAACCGTCGCCGCGACCGCAGGCGGAGAGCGCGCCAATCACATGACGGCCAAAAAACCGGCGGGCCTGGTGCCGCTCGACTCGGGAACGCCCAACTTCCCCACGCCCGCGCACATCACGAATGCCGCAAAGGAAGCGCTCGACCAGGGCTTGACGGGCTACGCCCCCGGACAGGGAGACCCTGAATTCCTCGAAGCCGTGTGCGAACACGTCAAGCGCGAGGCCAATGCGCATTACACGCCTCATTCCATCATCGCGACGAACGGGGCGAGTTCCGGCATCTACGCCGTCATGACGACGTTCCTCGACCCGGGCGATGAGGCCATTCTCATGGACCCCACGTTTTCCCTCTACGCCCACGTCGCACTGCAACTCGGAGCCGTCCCCGTTTCAGTACCGCACGACGCGGACTACCAGATCGACGTAGAGGCCGTGCGCCGCGCCATCACACAGCGCACGCGCCTCATCCTCGTCAACAACCCGAACAACCCCACCGGCGTGGTCTATCGCCGCGAAGACCTGTCGGCTCTTGCCGAACTCGCAACGGAGCACGATCTCATGCTCGTATCGGACGAGGCTTATGCGAAAATCCTGCAACCAGGCTTCGAGCACGTTCCCCTGCTCTCGTTCACCGAACACAGGGACCACCTCATCCTGCTCGACACTTTTTCCAAGACCTACTCGATGACCGGCTGGCGGCTCGGCTTCATGGTCGTGCCCGAGGACCTGCCCCAGCCCATGTTCAGCGTGCACCGCTCCATCAACGGGCCTATCAACACCTTCGTCCAGCGCGCGGGCGCGGTTGCGCTCAGAAGCTCGCAGGAATGCGTGGCAGAGATGGCGGTTGAGTACCACAAGCGGGGCCGCCTCATGAACGAGATGACACGGGCCATCCCGGGACTCATTCCGGTCGAGCCCCAAGGCGGTTTCTACCAGTACTGCCGGTATGAATACCCCATTCCCTCGAGCGAAGTCCGAAAGCGCGTCTGGGAGGCCGGGGCGGCGATCCGCAGCGGTTCCGAGTTCGGCGCCTCGGGCGAAAACCACCTGCGCTTCACCTACTCGGTGGATGAGGAAGTCATCGAAAAGGGCATGAATATCGTGGGCGAGGTGTTCCGCCACTTAGGCTGAAACGCCTGATTCGCTAATCATGAGCCACCCATTCCCCGGGCGGCTCCTTCCAGCTTCATCAATAGACGGGCATAATGTCCTTCTCGTACGTCTCATCCACGCCCCGGGCGGCGGCGTAGAATATCTCCTGGAGCCTTCGCGTGATATCACCGGGTTTCCCGTCTGCTACTTCGATGCGATCAAGCGACAGCACGGGCGCGACCTCCGCGGCCGACCCGCAAATCATCGCCTCATCGGCCACGTAAATCTCCGTGCGATCCATGGGCCTTTCCACCGGTTCGGGGCCGATGTGCCTGCCGAACATCTCGATCACGCTGTCGCGCGTGATGCTCTCGAGAATCGAGGCCGTCACCGGCGGGGTGATGAGCTTGCCCTCGCGGACGATCATGATGCACGTGCCCGTTCCCTCGGCCACCTTGCCGTCCTGGTTGAGCAGAAGGGCATCGTCGTATCCGTTGATTCGCGCCTCAACGCCCGCGAGCCTGCCGTTCTGGTAGTTGGCGGACGCCTTGACGCGCGGCGGCACGGAATCGTCCGAGATGCGCCGCCAACTGCTCACGCACAGGTTCACGCCCTGCTCCTGGCGCTTGCGGTTGCTGTTCGGCCCCCCGCTGATGAAGACGCAGGTGTCCACCTCGTCCGCCGCATAGCCCTTCATGTCCAGGGGTCCTGAGTCGTCGAAATACACGTTCAAGCGGAAGTGGAGGTCTTCCTTGAACTCGTTCGCCCGTATCCACTCGACCACGGCGTCCTTGAATTCCTCCGCCGTATAGGGCGGCGTCATCCGCATCACCCGCATCGAATCGAACAGCCGCCTGATGTGCGGGTCGATCTTCCAGAGAAACAGGTTGTTTCTCTCCTCGCTCCAGTAGGCGCGGATCCCCTCATAGATGCTCGAACCCCTGAGGACCGCCTGGCTGAAAACGCTGATCTTGGCCTCCTCGGGCGAAACCACCTCTCCGTTGAGCCAAACTTTTGCATGATCGTAGCTGGGCACAGAAACCTCCAATGTGGAAGTAAAGAACAACTGTCAATGCGGAAATCACGGCATCATGAACAATTTGGTGAGTAGTTGACAAGGGGCGTCCCCGCCTTGACGCTCGGGCACGCTAGGGCGTAGCGTTGACCCGGACGAATTTCAGAATCCCACCCTTCCGGAGAACTTTATGCAGCAGCCCACGGACACCCCGAAACTCGCGGACGCCTACGCCGAATCCCTGCCTGCCTCGCGCGCTCTTTACGATCGGGCGAAGGAGGTCTTCCCCGACGGGGTGACGCACGACAACCGCAGGATGCAGCCGTTTCCGATCTACGTCGAGCGCGCAGAGGGCGCTTACAAGTGGGACGTGGACGGCAACCGCTACATCGACTACTGGATGGGCCACGGCGCGCTCCTCTACGGGCACAACCCGCCCCACATCCGCGAGGCCGTGAGCGAGGCCGTGATGAATGGCTCGCACTACGGAGCCAGTCACAGGCCGGAGGTGGAATGGGGCGAATGGGTGCAGCGTCTCGTGCCGTGCGCCGAACGGGTGCGCTTCACGGCTTCGGGTACCGAGGCCACGCACATGGCGCTCAGGCTCGCGCGCGCATTTACGGGGAGGAAGCGCGTAATAAAATTCGCGGGCCACTTCCACGGCTGGCACGAGGGGCTCGAAATCGGCGTGCGCGCCCCCTACACGAACGAGCCCGAAGCGGGTCAACTGGAAGTGGTGACCGACCTTGTCACCGTCTGTCCTCCAGGCGACATCGAAGCCGTCCGGGGGGCGCTGGGATCGGGTGATATCGCCGCCCTCATTCTGGAGCCGACGGGCGGGCATTTCGGCACCATCCCGATGAAAAAGGATTTCGTGGCCGCCCTCAGGGAAGAGACGCAAAAGGCGGGCGCCTTGCTTGTCTTCGATGAGGTGGTTACCGGCTTTCGCGTATCGCCGGGCGGGGCGCAAGCGCATTATGGCGTGACGCCCGACCTCACGAGCCTCGCCAAAATACTCGCAGGCGGCCTGCCGGGCGGAGCCGTCGTCGGCCGGGCGGACGTTCTCGAATACCTCGCCACCAAGCCGGACCCCGAAATGAACCGCTACATGAAAATCGCCCACCACGGCACCTTCAACGCGAATCCCATTTCCTCCGCTGCAGGCGTCGCCATGCTCTCCTCCCTGGCTGACGGCCGGGCAACTGAAATGGTGAACGCGCAGGCGCAAAAGATCCGATGCGGGATGAACGAGATTCTCGCCCAGGAGGCGATAGCCTGGCTGGTTTATGGCGAATACAGCGACTGGAAAATCTTGTTTGACGCCGACGCTCCGCCGAGTGATGGGGAAGATCAGGACGTGAGCGGAATCGACTGGCGGCGTCTCGATTCCAAGAACGCGCAGAAAAGCCGCGCCTTACGCCAAGCCCTGATACTTCACGGGGTGGATTTCAACGGCGCGCGCGCCCTCGTGGGTACCTGCCACACGGACGACGTGATTGAAGAAACGCTTGCCGCCTTCCGGGCGGGCGTGCAGACCATGAAGGAAGAAGGGGTCGCCTAGATTTTTCCAATCAACACATCAAATACCGTGAAGGAGAACCGCACTTGCATAGCGCGCTGAAAGGCCTTTTGAGCCTCGAATCCGGACGCATCGTGGACGACATGGAACACCCCTTCACCTGTCCAGACACGGGCGGGAACCTCCAGGGCAGCTACGACTACGAGTGGATAAAGACGAACGTGGACAGGGACGAGATCGCCCGCAGACCCCGGGGCATCTGGCGCTGGCGCGAGCTTCTGCCCGTGCGGGACGAGAAGAACGTCGTCTCGCTCGTCGAGGGCGACACCCCCCTCATCCATGCGGAAAGGCTGGGAACGTCTCTCGGTTACAAAAACCTCTACATCCTGGATGAATCAAGAAACCCCACCGGCTCGTTCAAGGACAGGGGCGGTTCCGTCACCATCAGCAAGTGCAGGGAGGTGGGGGTCGACAGCATCGTGCTGCCCTCTTCTGGCAACGCCGCCGCCTGTTTCAGCGCCTACTGCGCGCGGGGAGGCATTGAGTTCATCGGCTTCGTGCGCGACGACAGCTCCGCCGTCCATTGCCTCCAAGTCGGCGCTTACGGGGCGTTCACGCTCATCATCGAGGGCGATCAGGGCACGGGCGGGCGTTTCGCAGAAGAAGTATCCAAGGAACTCGGCTGTTTGCACGCCACACTCCCCCGGAATTTGTACAGAATCGAGGGCAAGAAAACGGCTGCCTATGAGATCGCCGAAAAACTCGGCTGGCGCGCGCCCGACCGCGTCGTCTGCCCCACGGCGGGCGGCACGATGGCGCTCGCTATGGACCAGGGATTCCGCGAACTGCTGGCCCTGGGCTGGATAGACAGGATGCCGGCTATCGACATCGTGCAGGTCGACGGTTGCGCGCCCATCGTCAAGGCGCTGCATACGGGCGGGAAGGTGGAGCCCTGGGGCGAGGTGCGCACGAAATCAGCCGGTCTCACGAGTCCCTCCCCCGGCGCGGGCGAGCGCGTGGCCGCAGTTGTGCGGCGCTCCGAAGGCCACGGCGTGCTCGTGAACGATGCGATGAACCTGGAAGCCGAGTTCCAGATCGCCGGACGCGAGGGTCTTTTCCTTCAACCGGCCTCGGCGGCTTCCGTGGCGAGTCTGATGGAGGACGCCGAGCGGCCCGAGCGACCGGAAGCCGATGAAGTAATCGTCTGCATCGGCACGGGCACGGGCAAGAACGCGACGGAAGTGGCGAGCGAGGCCCTCGGCAGGCCGGGACGCATTCCGCCTGATATCGAGGCCTTCAAGCGGGCGCGCGCATCCTGGCGAAAAAACGGCGCCTGAGGGGGCTGAATTTCCCGCCTGAGCGTTCGTATTTCCTGGCATTTCCCGAGGGATGTTCCTGAATTATCCCGCAATTTCCAACCAGTATTCTTTTCACGCAAAAAAGCGAAATTAATCTATTTGCTTCACTTTATTCATCATCTTCTACTTCACAATACCTGGCATAAATATATATAAATAAACCTATTATAATGTAATCTAAAATATTTCTTGATTTTCGTTATATATTCGTATACATTTTCTCCCTCATACCAAATCGAACGGGGAGAACAATCATGGTGACGGAAAAAACCCTCCACAAACTGGCCATACTCGGCGGACAATCCTTTGATGACAGGGAGGGCCCGCCCGGGGTGCGGAAACACCCCAAATATCGCCGCAAGTTCCTGGCTTCGGACACGCCGGCGATATTTCCCGTCCCCTTCAAGGGCGGGCGCATCATGCCGCTTCTCTCCACCATGATGACGAACGCCTGCAGCTACGACTGCCACTATTGCCCCATGCGCGCTTCTCGCAACATGCCGCGCCACTCCTTCAGCCCCGAGGAGCTGGCCGGCACCTTTATGGCGCTCAGGAAGAGAAACCGCGCCGAGGGGCTTTTCCTCACCAGCGGGATTCCGGGCAACGGCGTCACGGGCGTGGACAGGATGATCGCCACGGCGGAAATCCTGCGCTTCAAGCATCATTTTAACGGCTATATCCACTTGAAAATGCTGCCGGGAGTGGAGGATTCCCAACTCACGCGCGCCGCCCAGATTGCCACGCGGCTCTCTGTGAACCTCGAAGCCGCCACCCAGCGGGGCCTCCACGCCATGGCGCCCGAGAAAAAGCTGGAATCAGACCTCAAACCCGCCCTCCGCTATGTGGGGGAGCTGGCGCGCAAATCGTTTTTTGAGAGAACGGGCCTCATCAAGGGCGGCGTGACGACGCAGTTCATCGTGGGCGCCAGCGGGGAGAGCGATATGGACGTGCTCACATCCTCCCACTCGCTCCAGAAAAAGGGCCTTTTGCGCCACACCCACTTCAGCGCCTTCAAACCGGTGGAGGACACCCCGATGGACGGGGTGCCTTCCGTTTCCAAGACGCGCGAGCACAGGCTATATCAGGCGGAACACCTCCTGCGTGAGTATGAGTTCGGGCTGGATGAGATTCCCGCCACGGACGGCAACCTGCTCCTTGATGAGGACCCGAAAACGACGTGGGCGAGGCGGAATCTCTCGCAGTTTCCGGTGGAGATCATGACCGCGGACCCCCGGACGCTCATGCGCGTGCCGGGAATCGGCCCCACCTGGGCGAAGCGCCTGGTCGAGGTGCGCAGAAAAGCGCACATCCGCGATTTCAGGGATCTGACGCGCATGGGCCGCATCCGCAAATCAGCGGCGGGCTGGCTCATGCTGCGCGGCAAACGCCTGGGGCCCGAACCCGTGCTCGCCACGCAGATGAGCCTCGGTCTGCAGCACAGGGGCAAAAGGCGCGTGCATCCCTCGATGAGCAACTTGCCGCCCTGCTCTTTCCGTTGATAAGACGGCCAAACAGCAAGATGGATTGCGCATGAGCGCTTGACGCGAAAAAGCGATGAGACTACCCTTCCCGTCTCTCGTCATCGCGCCTATGCGTGATGCGGGCGGACACCGCTTCATGGCCCCTTCGTCTAGCGGTCAGGACACCGGCCTCTCACGCCGGTAACAGGGGTTCGAGTCCCCTAGGGGTCACCAACTGTAAATCATTGAGCATTTTGGTCGAACACTCCCTCACCCCCATTTGTTCATGTGCAGAATCTCATCGAGCGGGCGGCGCTCGGCGGGCTTGAAGTTCGTCCCCAGCGTGTAGGCCACCGGGATGAGCGCCACCTGCATGAAATCATCCGGCACGCCGAGGAGTTCCGCCGCTTCCGCCTCACAGCGCAGGTGCAGGGTGGTGAACACCGAACCCAGCCCGCGCGATCTGAGTGCTAATTGAAAACTCCACACCGCAGGTACGATCGAACCCATGAGGCCCGCCCACATGAACCTCGGCGGGTTTTCGGGCAGGAAATTCTGGATGCAGGGGATCACGTGAACGGGGGCGCGCTCGATGTTCTCGGCCAGATGGACCGCGGAATCGAACACCCGCTCATCCTGCGCGGCCCCGCTCTCGCGCGCCTGCGCCAGGCCCTGCGCGAGATATTCGTCCCCTCCCTTGCGGTAGAGCCGCCCGAGTTCACGGCGTATGCCCTCGTCCGTCACCACGAGCCAGCGCCAGCCCTGCCGGTTCGAACCCGTGGGGGCCTGCAGGCCGAGTTCCAGGCAATCCATCACGACCTCTCTCGGCACTTCACGATCGAAATCGAGGCGCTTGCGCACCGAGCGCGTTGTGGAGAGGAGTTTATCGGTCATTTCAAGGTCAAAACCGGCCATGCGGCCCTCCTTTCAGATGCGTGTTTCAATAATTTCAGGTGTGATGGTTCATGTTATCAAAACGGACGGCTCCGCGTAACGCGCCTCGCGCTCTGGTTCCCAAGGGCGGAGGGTTTCCCTATAATCCCCCGAAATTCTGAAACCCATAAAGAGGGACGCCATGACGAACCAGGCAAGTGAAACCAGCAAAATCCGGTTGCTGAACCCAGATGAGGCGGCGGGCGATACGGCGCGTTTTTTAGAGGCGACGCGCGAGTTTCTGGGCCGCATCCCCAATTCCGCGCTCGCGCTGGCGAACACGCCCTACATCGCGCGCTTCTACCTCCCCTTCAACGCCACGCTCCAGCGCGAGGGCATGGGCGGGCTTTTGACGTGCAAGATCAAGGAGATCGTGGTCTTGAAGACGAGCTTCGTGAACGCTTGCGCCTACTGAATCGCGCACAACACGGCGCTTGGTCAAGCGACGGGAATCACCGATGAGCAGATCGAGGCCATCGCCTCGGACGATTACATGACGTCTCCGCTCTTAAGTCCGCGCGAGCGCGCCGCCTGCCTGTGGGCGGAGCATTTCACGAGAAACACCGCGCGTGAGAACCCGGGCGTGCTCGAGGAAGTGAAGCGGCGCTTCACCGACGGCGAAATCGTCGAGATGTCCCTCATGAGCGGCAAGCAGGGCATGATGAACCGCTTCATGGATTCGTTCGCCATCCCCATCGAAAATGAGGGCGAGGTGAACAAGATCAAGAAATCCGTGCGCGGCAACCCGGACAAGATGAAGGCCTACCTGCAGTCTTTGATCGACAACTGGCCCGAGGAGTTCCCCGAACCCAACCCGGACGAGTAGACGAGGAAGGCGGGAAGGCCTGTTTTGTGCTGCGGGGTAATGCGGGGAGATGCGCGGCTCCCAAAATACTTTTTAATTCGATAAATTTCGATAATTACCTAATGTATTACTTTAATATATTCCGGCAACTTGCTACATCATGGGATAATTCTTCGTTAGTTTGACCCATAAACATTTCCGGATATTTATCGATATTTACCGGATTGTTCATCAATTCGAATTTCACGGTTCCCGTCCTGATTCCAGGGAATTTCATCGCTTGAACCCCCTCTTCCATCTCGAATCTGCTGCACAGGCCCGACGACGCCACCGGGTTCGCCCGTATGAATGGGCGGTTGGAGCTTATCGCGGAAGCGTCGGGAAAAGAGTCCGGCAAATGCGGGGAATTGCGCGCTAAAACCCTCCCTGTCCCATCAGGCCCCTCACAAATAATCCCCCACCTCCACCGTCCTGCCCAAACGCGAGCTCGCGTCCGCGGCGTAGACGACGGCGAGGTTCTCGTGTGCTACGCGGCCGTCGACCTCCGGCGTTCTGTCCTCGCGCACGCAGTCGGCGAAATCCTCCAGCGCATCGCGGAACATGTCTCCCTCGGGCATGTCGTATACGGCGTCTTCGCCCAGCGGGTCCCTGTCCACGCGGAGGCGGATGGGTTCGGGCGCCTTCGAGGGGTCGCGCCACTGCTGGCCCGTGATGCGGAAGTGCGCGACGCCCTTCGTGCCATGCACGTTCATGTGAAACGCCCAGGGGCACGCCCAGCCCCCGCCGACGTAGGAGAGCGCGCCGCTCTCATGCTCCAGGATCATCATCGAGGTGTCGTCCACGTCCTCGGTCGCGTAGGCGCGTTTTAGCTTCGCCGTGACGCTGTTTATCGGCCCGTGCAGGTAGCGGAAGGTGTCGATGTGGTGGATCGATAGCTGAATCACCACGCCGGTGGGGTTGAGTTCGCGGATCGAGCGCCACTTGTCGGGCGTGAGTTCCAGCCCCCGCTCGGTGCAGAAGTTGCTCTCGCTCATCGAGATTTTTCCGATTTCGCCCGCCTCGATCAGCTCCTTCATGCGGCGCGACACCGCCAGGCGGCGAGCGCTGTGGCCCACCGCGAGCTTGACGCCCGCGCCCTCGGCCGCGTCCACGATGGCCCGGGAATGCTCCAGGCTGTGCGCGATGGGCTTTTCGCAATAGACGTGCTTGCCCGCCGCGGCCAGCGCCTCGATGTGCTCCTTGTGGTTGTGGTTGGGCGTCGTGAGAATGACGGCCTCGACCTCGTCGTCACTCAGGAGCGCCTCGAAGCTCCCCGCCTCGCGCGCGCCGTAGCGCTCCATGAAGGCGTGGCGTTTCTCCGCCGTGCGGCTGAAGCAAGAAACGATTTGGATTTTGCCTCCGCGCAGCGCGGCGTCTGCAAGTACGTTTGCCCAGCGGCCCAGCCCCATCGAGGCGACGCGCACGGGTTCGAACGACATGTTGTTTCTCCTTACAGATGGGGGTCCGGGTGTCGGCTGAATCCGGTATTCAAGGGGTTGTGGAATCCCTCTTGCGGGTTAGGCCGAACCATTCCCCCTTGAGGGTTCTTGCAGACCGACAAGAGAGAAAATCACTCCCCTTGAGGGCCATCACCAAGATAGCAGGTTCAATCAACTCCCCCCTTGAGGGTCGGTCTATCCTCCTCGGGTAGACCGACGAAGAGCTGAGGGCGTAAGCCCGAAAGCGATTCGGTGGGGGGTATAACTCGGAGTGGCGATAAAACGCGATTTACCCCCCACCGAGTCAGCCTTCACCTGTCGGTTCGGCTTCCTCGTCGGTCTTCCCCGAGGGAGACCGACCCTCAAGGGGGGAGTGATTTTCTTTCTCCCCGGTAAGTAATATACGCCCGGTCTCGAAATCGGGACTTTCAACAACCCCTATGAGGCGAATGAAACCCTATAAACGCACTCAATCTCTGCCTGCGCTAGATACTCACCTGGAAATTCGGTAGCCGAACGCCACCTCCCGCATCTGCAGACGCCGCGCTCAACTCCTCGAGCGTGGTCTCGCGCAGCGTCTTGTCAATCGCGTCTTCGAGTTTTTTCCAAAGCGCGCGGCTCCCGCACACCGGAATGTTCGGACACGGCGCCGAGGAAGGCTCATCGCCGCAATCGACGGGCTGAATCGTCTCTCCTACCGCGCACAAAACATCGCGCATGTTGATCCCGGAAGGCGGGAGCGCCAGGATATAGCCGCCTCCCGGCCCCCGCGTGCTGCTCACCAGAGAAGCCCTGCGCATTTTCACGAATAATTGTTCGAGATAATGCTGGCTGATGCCGAGCTTGCCCGCTATCTGCGGCAAGGGAACGGGATGCGTCTGCGAATGCCTGGCCAGTTCTATCATGGCGAGCACGGCGTATCGTCCCTTGGTCGATATCTTCATCGGCGGCATCCTTTCATCATTTCTCCCGGTCCCATTCGCTAAGCGAGCGCTCCGCGCTTCATGGGGAATTTCGCTTGCCCGCGCGCTGCGAGCGCGCAGACGGGACAATCCGGGTCCTGGGCCACATCCACGCTCCCGACGGCGTTTGCCCGGAAATCAGCCGTCATCAGCCTGTTTGACCAGACGGGCTCGAACCCCTCCAGAACCCGCAGCGCGTCGGCGGCCTGCGCCATGCCCACGAAACCCGCCACCGCGCCGAAGACGCCCGCATCTCCGCAGTCGAGCCCGCGGGCGCCCGCGCCCTCCTCGCCAACCAGACAGCGCAGACACGCACTATGGCCCGGCAGAATCGTCATCATCTGGCCGAAAAAGCGCAAGACGCCCCCCATCACCCACGGCCTGCCCGCTTCAGCGCAGGCCTCGTTCAGCGCGAGTTTTGTGGCCAGATTGTCGCTGCCATCGACGATGACGTCATAAGGCGCGATGATTCTGGCGACGTTCTCGCGCGTGAGTTTCTGGGGAATCTTGTCCACCGCCACCTCGGCGGAGAGCCTGAATATCGAATCCGCGCCCGAGTCCACCTTCAGGCGGCCGACGTCTTCGGTCCGGTGGAGAATCTGTCGGGCAAGGTTGTCGAGCGTCACGACGTCGTGATCCGCAAGCCCGACGCGGCCCACGCCGGACGCGGCCAGCGCCAGCGCGGCGGGGCAGCCCAGGCCGCCGACCCCCACGATGAGGGCGGATGTACGCGCCAGTGCGCTTTTACCGCTCACGCGCCCGCCTCCTCAAGAATTTCCAGTTCGCTTTCGACGAATTCTTTACGCCCCGCGTCCCAGGAATACACCTTCTGGCCGAGAACTACGCCTTCTCGCACGCTCATGACGACGTGCTCGGCATCGGGAAACGCCGGGATATCCCCGAAAGGAACCGCCGCATCCACGTCTTCCTGGGAAAAATAGGCGTCCTCGTCCGGGTGGCTGTGAAAGATGCCGCGAACCACCTCGCCGGCCTCCTCGGCCCGCCTGGCGATGCGTTCGAACTCGAAGGGATCGATCAAAAAGGCGCGCCGCGCCGTCCGGGGATAAATTTCCGGGTCCTTTTCGTGCATCTCGTTCTGTACGTTTTTACACGGCAAAAGAGCGAGCGTATCTTCTTGCTCCCCTCGCGCCCGCGGAGGGCCGATGATCAAACCGCAACACTCATCGGGATACCCCTCGCGCGCGTGGCGGTGCATCGCCTCCACCTGTTCTAGTGTCAGACGCAAATCAAGCCTCCCTAACGCGCTTCGCTCA
Organism: Nitrospinae bacterium bin107; assembly: GCA_002238965.1. Taxonomy (GTDB): domain Bacteria; phylum UBA8248; class UBA8248; order UBA8248; family UBA8248; genus Bin107. The sequence continues at coordinate 214,004 of MPNJ01000004.1, forward strand.
AGTACCTGTCCCCCCCGTCGGGAAACAGGGTGACGATAACGCCCTTCCCTATTTGCTTCGCCACTTCGCGCACGCCCACGAGCGCGGCCCCCGCCGAATGGCCGATGAAGAGACCCTCTTCTTTCGAGATTCGGTCGGCCAGGTCGTAGCTCTCCTCGGTCCCCGCCGGAATCAGGTTGTCGTGCACGCCCTCGTCGTAAATCCCCGGGCGGATGGCCGTGGGGATGTGCTTCATGCCTTCCAGGCCGTGAAACGATTCAGACGGCATGACCGCATGAACCACGACGTCGGGCTTTTTGGCCTTCAAGCCGCGCCCCGTTCCCACCAGGGTGCCCGTGGTGCCGAGACCCGCGACGAAGTGCTCCACGCGCCCGCCGGTCTGCTCCAGAATCTCAGGCGCCGTGGTCTCCACGTGGGCGAGCGGGTTGGCGGGGTTGTCGTACTGACAGGGCAGAAAGTATTTCTCCGGCTCCTCGCGGTGCATCTTCGCCGCGAGGCGCTGCGCCCCGTCGGAACCCTCCAGGGGGTCCGAGAGAACGATATCGGCCCCGTAGCCCTTGAGCGTCGCCTTGCGCTCATCGCTCGCGTTCGCGGGCAGGACGAGGCGAACGGGAATCCCCAAAGCCGCGCCGATCATGGCGTAGGCGATGCCGGTGTTCCCGCTCGTGGAATCGAGCAGAATCTTGCCGGGGCGCAATTCTCCCGTTTCCAGGCCGTCCTTCACCATGAAGAGCGCAGGCCTGTCCTTCACCGAGCCGCCCGGGTTGAACCACTCCGCCTTGGCGTATACCTCCACTTCCGGGAATTCGCTCTCGAACAACTTGATTTCGAGCAAGGGGGTGTTGCCGATACACTTGATGATTGGGGAATCCTCTAGATTTCTGAACGCACTCGCCGGATTCTCCACTGTCGATTCGACCATTGATATGGCCCTCGCACTTTGTTCCTGAAAATCTCAGGAAAGGTTCGCATGCGCCTCAATCAAGCCATGCGAAAAATCGAAACGGGCCTGCGTAGTCGACCCCACTGTATCCGTCTCATTCACCAGATGCCTTAAAGTTCTGGCGGCCAGCCATGCGCCCAGAGCTCCCTGGGCCGCCACCGTCGAGGCTGTCCCTCCTTGAGGCGCCATACCCGGCTTCTCCAGGATTCCGGGGCCTTCTGAAATCTCTCCCGCCTCGCCAAGGCTCCCGCCTCGTATGACGAATTTTCCCATTGACTTAGATGACTCGAAATCTTCGGCGGACGCATCGCCCAGCCAGACGAGGGCGTCGAAAACCTCTTCCGCTCCCTCACCCGGGCGAATGGAAACCAGCCTCGAATCGGGATTGAGCCTCTTGAGCCCATTGCCCAGGCTGCCGCCATAGAAGGCGCAGAGCGGCGATTCCTGCTTCAATCCATCGCTCTCATGCAGAGGACACCAGCCGATCCGGCCCACGCCCGCAGCGGCCAGATAGGCCAGGGCCATGAGCGCCGCGCTTTCCTCATCCTCAGAAAAGAAAATGAGGACGGAAGATGCGAGCAAGCGCTCCTGACCGACCCCTCCCACACCGGGGAGCAGAATGTGTCGGCTGTAGCGCTGAATCTGCTCTTCGCTCAGGCCCAAGGGACGACTCTCCTCTCGGGAGTTTTCGGACGATTACCGGCCGCCCGCGATGGCCGGCACGATGGAGACCTCATCCCCGTCGCTCACCGCCGTTCCCTCGCCCTGCAGGAAGCGGATGTCTTCCTGGTTCACATAGATATTCACGAAGCGGCGCAGCTTGCCCTCTTCGTCATAGAGGCGCTGGCCGATGCCCGCGAACTGGCTGTCGAGGTTGGCGAGCACTTCCTTCACGTCCGCGCCCGCGATATCCACGGCGTCCTGCTGCTGGGTGAACTCCTGTAAGGGTGTCGGAATACGAACCGTTACCGCCATTTCTCTCTCCTGATCTGAATGCCCCGCCTTCCGGGGATGCCGAATGAAGATTTCTAGCGAAAATGCTGCTCCAGACTATAATATCTCTCCCAGCCGTCGGGAATGACGACCACCACGTTTTCCTCGGGACTCATCCGCCGCGCCACCTGCAGGGCGGCGCTTACCGCGGCGCCCGCCGAAATGCCCGCGGCCATGCCCTCCTCGCGGCTCAGGGCCTTGCTCATGTCGTAGGCGTCCGAATCGCTCACCGTCATCACCTCGTCGATGATCGCGCGGTTCAACACGGCGGGAATAAATCCCGCGCCGATACCCTGAATCTGGTGCGGGCCCGGCTCCCCGCCCGAGAGAACGGCGGATGCGGCGGGCTCCACCCCTACGACGAGTGCTTCCGGCCTCTTCTCCTTCAGGACCTCCCCCACGCCCGTGATGGTGCCTCCCGTCCCCACGCCCGCCACGAAGGCGTCCACCGATTCCGCGCCCATATCGCGCAGAATCTCCCGCGCCGTGGTTCTGCGGTGGATTTCCGGGTTGGCCGGGTTGTTGAACTGCTGGGGCATGTAGTAGTCCGGGTTCTCCTCCAGGATGGCTTCCGCCATCACGAGCGAGCCGTACATGCCGCCCTCGCTGGAGCTGAATACCACCTCGGCCCCGTAGCCCGTGAGCAGGGAGTTGCGCTCGTGGCTCATGCTCTTGCTGAGCACGATGATCGTCCTGTAGCCGCGAATGGCGCCGATGAGCGCGAGGCCTATCCCCGTGTTGCCGCTCGTGGGTTCGATAATCGTCCCGCCGGGCTTCAGGAGGCCGCGCCGCTCGGCGTCGAGTACCATGCTGAGCGCGATGCGATCCTTCACGCTTCCGCCGGGGTTGTACTGCTCGAGTTTCGCGAATACGCGCGCGCCCGACGCATCTGGCAGTCGCTGCAGTTGTACGAGGCTCGTGCTTCCGATGCGATCGATGAGCGAGGGAAGCGCCCTCAGAATCTGGGGCGGACGGCCCCGGGTGCCCAATGCCATGAGAGTGCCCTTCCAAATCTTTTTACAAAGACCAGCCGAGCGTGAGACTATAATTCCCAAACAAATTTGTCAAGAATTCCCCATTAAAGCGTTTTTCCATTTTTTCTTCTCTTCGACATATTTCTGACATACTCTCAATATATCCTCGGTGTGCTACATTTCCATGTCGCATCGTCTTATGATGTGACGCGAGAGGAGAGAGACATGGGGACATCCACGGGCGTTCCTCCCATCGTCCTGACGATTGCGGGTTCGGATTCTGGCGGCGGCGCCGGGATTCAGGCCGACATCAAGACTTTCAGTGCATTCGGCGTCTATGGCGCCTCGGTCATCACCGCTCTGACGGCGCAGAACACCGTAGGCGTGCAGGGGGTGCACGGCGCGCCGCCCGATTTCATCGCTGCGCAATTCGACTCGGTGTGCTCGGATTTAAGCGTAGCGAGCGCCAAAATAGGCATGCTAGCCACGGTCGACGTCATCGAAGTCGTGGCCGAAAAGCTCCAGGAACACGCGCTCGCGCGCGTCGTGCTCGACCCGGTGATGGTCGCCAAAAGCGGAGACCGCCTCCTGGCGCCCGACGCGAGAGAGGCGCTCGTCGAAAAACTCTTCCCGCTGGCCGAGGTCGTCACCCCCAATACGGAAGAAGCGCGCGATATTCTTGAATCCGGAGAAATCGAAAACCTCGCACAGATGAAATACGCCGTCCGGGCCCTCCACGAGCGGGGGGCGAAATGCGTTCTGCTCAAAGGGGGCCACATCACCGACGGGGCGGTGGACATTTTTTTCGACGGAGAAATCGAGGTCGCCCTGGAAGGCAGGCGGGTCGACACCCCGCACACCCACGGGACGGGATGCACGCTCTCCTCGGCCATCGCGGCGGGCCTGGCGCAGGGAGAGTCCACCATCGAGGCGGTGAAGAGGGCGAAGGATTTCATTCAGGGCGCCATCGAGAACGCGCTCGACATTGGAAACGGCAGGGGCCCGCTCAACCACATGTACCGCAGGCGCGTGGAACAATCGTCATGAGCCGCGTATTCTCTAGCCAACGGATTTTTTATTAAACAGGCCACGTTTCTACAATTCGAAGGAGCCGTTATGAGCGATAGCAAACCATTGCGCGTGCGGGAGAGCGAAGCCCTGAGCGGGGAATTGCCCGTGCCCGGAGGCAGGAGCATGTTCCGCATTCTGCTGGATGAAGAGACGGTGGGCGCAAAGCAGTTCGCCTTGCTCATCAACGAATTCGACCCGGGCCTCACCTCCACCGCCCACAAGCACGACAAAGAAGAACACGCCTTCTACATCATCAGCGGAACGGGGGTGATCGACATCGAGGGAGAGAAGATTCCCGTCGAGGCGGGCGACGCCGTCTTCGTGCCTCCGGGCAACATGCACCAAATCACTAGCACGGGTGACGCGCTGTTCAAATATATGGTTTTATATTCGCCTCCGGGCCCCAACGTGGCGCTTAGGGAAAAAGGCGGCTATGGACTCGCCGAATGATTCGGGCCCGAAGCATTAAATCGTCTTCATGAATTCGGTATAATGGACTGACTCAATATCCTTATCGGGAACAAAAAAAAATGACCACTGTGCTTGCGTTTCAGGTCGTGCCCAGCATTCCTTCGGAATTGAAAGGGCTCGAGGAAATCGCCGACAACATCGCCTTCGACTGGGACCATCGAGCGCGCGCGCTTTTCAGCAGGCTGGACGATGCCCTGTGGGAGGATTGCCACTACAACCCAGCGCAGATGCTGCGCTCCGTCTCTCAGGAGCGGCTCGATGCGGCGGCGCGCGATGCGCATTTCCTCCGCGATATGGAGAGCGTTCTCAAAGAACTTCACGCATATCTCCATAAACCTTCCTGGTACCAGAACCTGCCTGCGAGTGAAAAGAGCGAGGAGCTGCGCATCGCTTATTTCAGCATGGAGTTCGGGCTCACGGAATCCGTACCCAACTATTCGGGCGGCCTTGGCGTCCTCGCCGGCGATCACATGAAATCCGCGAGCGATTTGGGACTACCCCTCATCGGCGTGGGACTCGCCTACGGCCAGGGATATTTCCGCCAGCATTTAGGCCCCGACGGCTGGCAGCAGGAACGCTACCCGGACAACGATTTCCATCACACGCCGTTCCACCTCGAGCTGGATGAGAACGGAGAACCCATCACGGTGGAGGTCGATTACCCGGACGGCCTTCTCACCGCGCAAGTCTGGCACGTGCAGGTGGGCCGAAACCCCATCTTCCTACTGGACGCCAACATTCCCGGAAACGCGCCCTCGCTGCGCGAAATCACCCTCGCCCTCTACGGCGGGGACATGGAGACGCGGATTCGCCAGGAGATACTCCTCGGCATCGGCGGCGTGAGACTGCTCCACAAGCTGGGCCTCCCCCCCGTCGTCTGCCACATGAACGAGGGGCATTCCGCCTTCCTGGCGCTCGAGAGAATCCGTTATTCGATGGGGAAATTCGGCATCGACGCCGGCGCGGCCCTGGAGTTGACCTCGGCGGGAAACATTTTCACGACGCACACGCCCGTCCCGGCGGGTATCGACATATTTCCGCCCGACATGATGGAAAAATACTTTCGCAAGTATGCGGAATCCCTCTCCATGGAATGGGACGACTTCCTGGGCCTGGGCCGGGTGAATCCCGAACAGGGGGACGAGCCTTTCAACATGGCCGTCCTGGCGCTGCGTCTCTCCTCGGCGGCGAACGGCGTGAGCAAGCTGCATGGAGAGGTTTCGAGAAAAATGTGGCAATCCATGTGGCCGGAAGTCCCCGAGCAGGATATTCCCATTGACTCCATCACGAACGGCGTCCATTTTCCCACCTGGGTATCACCCGGGATGAAGGAGTTGTTCGACAGGCATCTGGGCGGCGCCTGGGTGGACGAGACGGACAAGCCGGAGATCTGGGAGAGAGTCGCCTCCATCCCGGAGAGCGAACTCTGGGGCGTCCGGGAGAAAAGCCGCGAGCGGCTTGTCGAGTTCTGCCGCGCGCACGCCCTCAAGCGGCCACTGGGCAGCGTCACGCGCCCAAATGTCACCATTCTCCCCAATACCAAAGCGCTGACGATCGGCTTTGCGAGACGCTTCGCCACCTACAAGCGCGCCACCCTTTTGCTCAAGAGGCCCGAGCGCTTCGTCTCGCTGCTCACGAACAGGGAAAAACCCGTTCAATTCGTATTCTCCGGCAAAGCCCACCCGAGGGATATGGAGGGCAAGAGTTTCATCCGTGAACTCCTCCATTTCGCCCGAAGGGAAAACGTGCGCGACAAGATCGTTTTCGTGGAGGATTACGACATCCACGTCGGGCGGCAACTCGTGCACGGGGTGGATCTGTGGCTCAACAATCCTCGCCGCCCGCAGGAAGCAAGCGGAACCAGCGGCATGAAGGCGGCCGCCAACGGCGCCTTGAACCTGAGCATTTTGGACGGCTGGTGGGCGGAGGGGTATGCGAGTCATTTAGGGTGGGCCATTGGAGGTCTCGAGACCTATAACGACCCCGGCTACCAGGATGAGATGGAGTGTGAAAGCCTGTTCAACACCCTCGAGCAAGTCGTGATTCCACTTTTCTATGAACGAGGCGAAGAGGGCATTCCATCCGGTTGGGTGGAGATGATCAAGAATTCACTGCAATCTCTCTGTCCCTACTTCAACACGAGCCGGATGGTTCGCGAGTACGCCGAAAAATTCTACCTGCCCCTGGGAGCGCACCATGCGCGCCTCATGGCGGATGAGAGGAACCCCGCCAAGTCGCTCTCCGACTGGAAAGAGCACGTGCGCCGCTCCTGGCCCGGGGTGGAGATCACCCGGATATCGATGGCGCAAAACGGAATCGTTCCACTGGGGGCGAAAATGAGGGTCGAGGCGGAGGTTTCGCTCGGAAATCTCTCCCCCGAAGAAGTCCGCCTCGAAATTTACGAAGGCCCCTTGAAAGAAGAAAGCCTGTTGTCCGGCGAGGCCGTCTCCCCGATGGTCTTCTCGGAAGACCTCGGCGGCGGCGCATATCGTTTTCATGGCGAAATACAATGCCGCAAACCGGGCATGCACGGTGTATCGGTTCGCGCAGTGCCACATCACCCGCACCTCATTCATCCGCTTAGCCTGCACCTTTTGACCTGGGGCTAGGCCCGGCGCTTCGAAATGCGTGTTTCATGTTTTTCCCCGCTCCTGATAAACTGATCATAACGAAGGGGGTGGGCGGCAGGTTCGGAGGAAAATACTTCATGAGTGAGAGAAAACCATACATCGTCGAAATCGGCCAAGGGGGAAGAATTCACCTACCCAAGGACATCATGAAATCCCTGGACGCCGGGCCGGGGAACCAAATCCGCTTCGAGATCGGAGAGGATTCCGTGCGGATTCTGCGACATCAGGTAAAAGACCCGTTCGCAGAAGCGGCCAGGAAGAAAACGCCCGACATTCAGGAATTGATGAGTCAACAAGAGGCCAGAAAGAAAGAAGCGGCCGACCTGTTTGCAAAGGGAATGCAGGAAAAACACGAAATCAGGCCCGAAGATCGGGAAGATTTCTGGCGGTAATGCCGGAAATAGAGGGAAGAGAAACTGATTCGATATCCTCTACAAGTTGAATCCTTCCTCAAAGCGGATGTTGGACGCCTGCCTGAGTCTTTCCAGATACTGATTGAAGACCATCACACCCTTCAGACGCAGCATACCCTGGCGGAAATCCGCTTTTTCTGACTCGAACTGCTTCATGTCGGCCTGCGGCTTCTCCAACACTTCAAACAAAATCACGTCCCTGCCGGATTGAGCCGTTCCGAACCCGCCCTTTTTGAGGGTGAACGCGAGGCTCGCTATCTCTTGAGAAGGTCCAAGTTCATTAGGAACGCCCGCTCGCTTGAAGGCCTTGGGAGTGAGCACTTTGAGATTCAGATCCTCGGCGATGGAAGAGAGGCTACTCTTTTTATCCTTCAACTCCTGGAGCCATAGTGCCGCTTTTCGTTTCGCAATCTCAGCCCCCTTGATGCGCAGGAATGAACTCTCCACCTGTTTGCGCACATCCTGGAATTCAGGGACGAAAGGCTCCCTTTTCGCCTCAAGACGCACGAAGCCGACGCCACCGCCTCCCTCGCGCTCTCTGGATATCTTCTCCTCGCCGCTCAGACCGAAAGCAAGCTCGCTCACTACATTAGACGCAGGCACCGTCTGTGAAACACGGCCTCTTTCAAAAAAGCCGGTTTCTCCCTTTTTCAGCCCGGCGAGAGCAGGCTCCGCCTTATTGTCTTCCACGGCATAGCGGACCTTTCTTAATTCATTCTTCGCCTGCTCTCGGGAGCGCAAGGCCCGCAAATCTTGTTCCACCTGCTTTCGCACTTCCTCGAAGGGTTTCTCGCCGGGCAAGACCTTGTCCCGCACCCACAGCAGGTGCAATCCGAATGAAGTCTTCACCGGTTTGCTCACCTCTCCTTTTTTCAGGGCGTAGGCCACCTTCTCAAGTTCAGGCAGCATCTGTCCCCTGCCGAAAACGCCAAGATCTCCCCCGCGCTTCGCTGCCGGACCCTGGGAGTGCGCCTTGGCCAGTTCGGTGAATTTCTCGCCCTTCATGATGCGCTCACGCAACTCTTCAAGCTGTTTCCGGCTCGCCTCGATCAGTTCTTTTTTCGGATTGGGAGGCATTTTCAGCAGTATCTGATTTACCGCCACGCTCTCCTTGCGCCCGTATTTCGTACGGGTTTGCGTATAGTGCGACCTCAAGTCCGTATCGCTTAGTACGATCCCTTTCACCACCGCGGAAAACGGCAGATACCACCACGACACCTTCCTTTGCGGACCCGTTTTAAACTGATCCTTGTTTTTTTCGTAATGGGCCTTCAGGTCGGCTTCCAGCTTCAGCACATCCGCTGTGAATGATTCGGGTTTCAGACGAACGGCGGCCAACTTGATTTCCGCGTTTCTCCACTCAAAGGCGTCCCGCACCTCCTGGTCACTGACCAATACGCCCAGGTTCACATAGTCCCGAAGCTGGTTGAGCAAAACGACCCGCCTTTGGTCAGCCTCGAACTGTCGGGGGGTGATGCCATTCGACTCCAGGATGCTGCGATATCGCTGGGCGTCGAATTTTCCGTCTCTCTGAAATGGGGCGAGCGATTGTATCTGGAGGGCGACTTGCGCGTTGGAGACCTCAATCCCGAGCCGCCGGGCTTCACGCAGCTGAAGTTTCTCCAGTATGAGAGAATCAAGCGTCTGGCGCCTCAGACCAAGCTGGCGCGCGAGTTCCTCATTATAGGCGGCGCCCAGTTGTCGCCTGAGCGTTTCGGCCCGCTGATAATAGCGCTGCTCGAATTCGCGCACCGATATGGGCGTATCGCCCACCCACGCCGCGACCCGGCCGCCTCCGGTATCAGCCTGCCTGTCCGTGAGTGCGAACCCGCCGAAAGAGACGAACGTGAGCGCTACGAAGCCCAGCAAAGCCTTTAGGACCCAGCTTTTGCCCTTTTCTCTCAAAAAACGAAGCATCAATGTTTTGTACTCCTTCCAAATCGACCGTCCATGCGATCGCACAAGATTTCAGTGGCCAGCAAAAGAGAAAAATAGCCCACCTCTCGCGTCATCGCAAACCGGGGAAGGCGAATTTTCATCGGCCTGACCCGCAACTCAATGGAATTTTTCTCGCATCGGCGCGCCTTTCTCCTTGAAATTGGTGGTTTCCTTGAGTATTCTCCCTTGGAGTGTAATCATAGTGAGAACTTCGCCCACGGAATGACACGGCACCCTACGCCAAAAGGAATTCCCCCCATCATGGTGTTGACATCTATTCTGGGCCTGTTCTCAAACGATCTGGCCATTGACCTTGGGACGGCGAACACGCTCGTCTACGTGAAGGGCAAGGGGATCGCCCTGCGTGAACCCTCCGTGGTAACGGTGCAAAAAGACTCAAAACACGTGCTCGCTGTGGGCTCGGAAGCCAAGGCGATGGTAGGGAGGACGCCGGAGAACATCATGGCCATCCGCCCCATGAAGGACGGCGTGATCGCGAATTTTGAAATTACTGAGGCCATGCTCCGTTACTTCATTCAGAAAGTTCACAACAGAAAAACTTTCGTGCGGCCCCGAATGGTGATTTGCGTGCCTTCGGGCATTACACAGGTGGAGAGGCGTGCGGTTCGCGATAGCGCAGAGAACGCCGGCGCCCGGGAGGTGTACCTGATCGAGGAGCCGATGGCGGCCGCCATCGGCGTGGGATTACCCGTCGAAGAGCCCGGCGGCAGCATGGTGGTGGACATCGGCGGCGGCACCACGGAGGTGGCCGTTATCTCGCTTGCAGGCATTGTATATGCCCAATCTGTGCGAGTCGGCGGAGACGAGATGGACGAAGCCATCATCAGCTACATCAAGCGCAACTACAATCTGCTGATCGGGGAGCGAACGGCCGAGGAGATAAAGATACAGGTGGGCTCCGCCTATGAAGTAGGAGAAAGAAAAACCCTTGAGATAAAGGGCCGCGATCTGATCGCCGCCATCCCTAAAACCATCGTCATCACGGATGAGGAGGTTCGCGAGTCCTTGGCCGAACCCGTAAGCGCCATTGTCGAAACCGTCCGGGGCGCACTCGAAAGAACGCCTCCGGAGTTAGCTGCCGATATCGTGGACAGGGGAATCGTTCTCGCCGGCGGAGGCGGCCTCTTGCGGGGAATCGACTTGTTGCTCAAAGAAGAAACCGGCCTTCCCGTTACCGTTGCGGAAGACCCGCTCTCAGCCGTTGTGATGGGAACCGGCAAAGTGCTCGATGAACTCGACTTGCTTGGAAAACTGGCCGTATAGCCGATATAGTTCATCAAAGCTTCGGTCACTGCCCGCGATGGCGTTATCTTCAGTCTCTGAAAATTCGCCTTAGAATATTATGCTTCAGTTTCTAGTCGAACGCAGAAGTTTAGCCCTGCTCATAGGGTTGTTTCTCGTCTCTTTCACTCTCATGACGCTGAGCGTGCGCTTTCGTGGTCAATCCACTCTGTTGGAGAGATCGATACTCTCCATACTGGGTTCGACCATTCGGGTCGCCGACATTCCCAGAAAATGGTCGGTCGAACTCTGGCAGAAATACCAACTCCTCAAAAATGCGCATGAAGAGAACACCGAGTTGAAGCGAAAGCTGCAAACGCTGAACACACATCATGCGAAGATACAGGAATTGAAATCAGAAGTCGCACGCCTCAATAAACTGCTCGGTGCATCACAGAATCTGGAGGCGCCCGTTCGCTTGGCCCGAATATTGGCTCGCAACAAAAACATCTATGGAGAATCCCTGCTGTTGGACCTCGGCTCCCGAGATGGCGTGAACAGGAACATGCCGGTAATGCACCAGGCGGGCCTTGTGGGAAGAATCTCCCGTGTGGGAAACAACGTGAGCCAGGTTCTGACCTTGCTCGACTCGAGGAGCGCCGTAAACGTCATCGCCCAACGCTCACGCTCACAAGGGGTTTTCACCATCTCCCCGGAAGGAGAGAGCGAGGTGCGCTACATGCCGCACCACGTGAATATGAAACGCGGGGACCTCCTTATTTCCTCCGGGCTGGGGGGGATTTTTCCTAAAGGACTTCCCGTAGCCCATATAACGAAAGTCACGGACGTCAGGGGGTTGTTCCCAAAAATAAAAGCCAGGGCGATTGTCGATTTTTCCAATTTGGAAGAGGTGATGATCCTGATGATAGCACCTAAAGAAAACCCTTGGAAATGATTGTATTATTTTACATTATACTCGCCGTCCTGGCGATTGTCCTGCACACGTCGGTGGCGGGTTATTTCTTGATCTGGACTGGCGCCAAGCCGGACGCCATGCTTCTTGCGACGGTTTTCCTGGGTCTGCATCGTGACAGGGAAACGGGACTTATTGGAGGATTCTTTCTCGGGATTTTCGAGGATATCCTCTCAGGAGGCCTACTGGGTTTCAACGCGCTCCTCAAAGGGCTGATCGGTCATTACACGGGCGGACTGAAACCCAATATGACGGCTCGTTTCGTCGTGTTTCTGTGCACGGTGGTGTTTTCCGCTTCGATATTCTACGCCTTATTTGCTTTCATTCTCGCGCAATTATTTATACCCACTCAGTTTATGGCTTTCACTTATTGGATGGATTCAATCAAGACGGTGGGCCTGAACGTCGTTTTGGCGCCGTTCATCTTCAGCCTTCTGGGAATAATAGAGGGAAAGATGCTACCATCCGACGCGGGCACGCCCTATCCGGAGCGATCCTGAGATGAAAGAATGGCAATTCAATTCAAATCCCGCGACCAGTGACGCGCTCAAACGCCGTGTCGTCATCTTCGGGATATGTTTTGGGATCATCCTCCTCGGCTTGTTCATCAGGCTCTGGAACCTTCAGGTCATCCAGGGCGAAAAATTCCGAACCCTATCCGAAGACAACCGGATTGCCTATCGACTCGTGCAAAGCCCCAGGGGCATGGTGCTCGACTCACAGGGAGAACTGCTTGCGGACAACCGCGCATCGTTCAACATTTATCTAATTCGGGAAAATGTAAAAAACCCAAAGCAAACCATCCGGCTGCTGGCCGAAATCACGAAACAACCTTTTGAGGTACTCTACCAAAGAACCCGGAATGCGAACCCCTTCCGGCCATTTCTGATCAAGGCGGACATCAGCCGCAAAACCATGGCCTTTCTGGAAGAGCATAAGCCCGACTATCCCGGCGTATTCGTTCAGGCGACGCCCCTCAGGCGATACCCGTCCAAAGAGCAGGCGAGTCACCTTCTCGGTTACTTGGGCGAGGTCACCAACCGTCAGCTGCAACGCCTGAAGCAACGAAACTACCGGCAGGGAGACCTGCTCGGCCAGTACGGGGTCGAGCGGACTCAGGAAATATTCCTGCGCGGTCAGAGTGGCTTCAAGCAAGTGGAGGTGGACGCCTACGGAAGAGAGTTGCGCATCGTCCGCCCGTTTGTGGAAAAAGCGGGAAACAACGTCTATCTGACGATTGACATGGAACTCCAGAAAAAGGCGGAAGAGTTGTTCGAAGCGCATGAGGGCAGCATCGTCATTCTCGACCCCTCGGACGGCGCAATTTTGGCCATGGTGAGCAAACCGTCATTCAACCCGAACATCTTCGCCGGTGGCATAGACTCCAAAGACTGGAAAGGCCTCATGAAAGACCCCTTGAAACCGCTCGAGAACCGGGCCATCCGGGGGCAATACCCTCCCGGCTCGATTTTCAAAATCGTGATGGGTTTCGCAATTCTGAACGAGAAAATCGCGCGTTCCGATGAAAAAATACGCTGCCACGGCACGTTTCCATTCGGAAAGAAAATATTTCGTGACTGGAAGAAGGGTGGACACGGACCCATAGACTTCATCCAATCCCTGGCCCAAAGCTGTGACGTCTACTACTACACGAACGGCCACAAGCTGGGCATCGAGAGAATCGCGCGTTACGCGCGCATGTTCGGCCTGGGTTCGCCTACCGGTTTCGGAGCGGCCGAAAAAGGAGGGCTCGTGCCATCGGATGCCTGGAAGCGTCGCCGATTCAAGGAAAGATGGTACGAAGGCGAGACGATCAGCGTTTCCATCGGCCAGGGCTTCAATCTCATCACCCCCATGCAAGCCGCCAACCTCATCGCCACCGTGGCGAACGGCGGTAATCTTTGGAAACCTTATATTGTGAAAAAAGTGCTGAGCCCCGGTGGCAAGCCGCTCTTCGAATCCAGGCCCCGACTCATCCGCAAAATCCCGATTTCACAACAAATCTTCCGGAAAGTTCGAGAAGCGCTCAGAGAAGTCGTCCATGGCAAAAAGGGCACGGCGAAAAAAGCCCAGGTGCCCGACATTTTCGTGGCCGGCAAGACGGGCACCGCCCAGACCGTCGACCTCAAATACACGGGCCGCAAAAGAAAACCCGAAGAATTGCCGCGGAAATTTCGGGACCACTCCTGGTTCGTCGCATTCGCCCCTTACGAAAAACCCACGATCGCTATCGCCATTTTAGGGGAAAATGCCGGTAGACCGGGGTCTTTTTTCGCCCCATATGCAAAAGAACTCATTTCCTTTTATCTCACGAAAAACGAACAACAGATTCTGGCTTCGAACGAAGCGACTGAAGAAAAACCGCCCGCCCCGCTCAAACAGGCTCCGGGAGCGCGTAGATGACAGGTATCGCTCCTTCTAAATCATCCCCTTTTCGGCGAGCCGTCTCGCAGATGGACTGGCTGCTCGCTCTAGCCACGCTTTTACTAAGCTTGACAGGTATTTATATGATTTACAGCGCTACTCATTCCAACCCCGTTTTCCTGAAAAACTCCCTGCACCTGAAACAAGCGTTGTGGTCTTCCATCGGCTTATGCCTATTGCTTTGTATCCTCTTTTTCGACTACCACATTTTTACGCGATGGGCCTATTTTTTCTACGCCCTCGTCATCGTTTTGCTCATCGCCGTCCTCTTCTCGGGACAGGTAGTTTACGGTGCGAAGCGCTGGCTCGTTTTCGGCCCCTTGCGATTGCAACCCTCCGAGCTTGCGCGTCTGGCGGTCATCCTCGTGCTGGCCAGATACTTCGGCTCTCGCGGTGAAGAAAACCCCATCGGATTCAAGGAGCTTTTCCCGGCGTTTGTTCTGGCGATAGCGCCCGTGTTGCTGATTGTACGACAACCCGATTTGGGCACTGGACTCACCGTCTTCCTGATAGCAGGAGCGATGGTCCTCGTCGTCGGCGTCAGGAAAAGAGTCATCCTCACCATCGGATGCATGGCGATCGCGAGCGCACCGCTGGGCTGGTTATTCCTCAAGCCATATCAGAGACAGCGCATCCTGACCCTGATCAACCCGGACGCAGACCCCCTCGGCGCAGGCTATCAGAGTATGCAAAGCATCATCGCCGTCGGCAGCGGGGAATTCTGGGGAAAGGGACTTCTCCAGGGAACGCAGAGCAGGCTTCATTTCCTGCCGGAGAAGCACACCGATTTTATTTTCTCTGTACTGAGTGAAGAACTCGGTTTTATCGGCAGTGTTTCTGTATTGGCTTTGTTCTTCATATTTATCCTCCGGTGTCTGAGCGCAGCTCTAAACGCCGCCGATAAGGAAGGCGCCCTGCTTGCCGTAGGCATCACTACGGCGTTTTTCCTCTACATCATCTTCAACATCGGGATGACGCTCGGCTTGATGCCGATCGTCGGAATCCCGCTTCCACTGGTAAGCTACGGGGGGAGCGCTTCCATCTCGTCATTCATCGCCATCGCCCTGGTCCTGAACGTCGGCATGAGAAGAAAGAGTCTCACTCACGCGTTCAGTTAGCCTCCCCTACTCCCCGTATTCGTTCTCACCCGGGGGCGGGGACGCGAAACTGTTACCGATGGCGATCACCGCGTCACGCCCTCCGTGGCGCTCGACCAACGCCGCCTGTTCCGCCTTTGCGCGCCCATCCACCTCTTCGGGGTCGAGGACGCGCAAAAGACCTGCTTCGAGCTCCGAGAGTATGGATTGGTGTGCGGGGCTCTTGGAGATGTCGCGGCGCTCCTCGGGATCGTCTTCCAGATCAAAGAGTTCGGGCTCGTGCCCCACGTAATGGATGTATTTGTAGCGACCTCGACGAATCATGAACAACCCCGTCTTGGCGCCGAGCGCATGGAATTCGCTGAAAATCTCGCGCTCGGGGACATCGGGTTCATTCGCGATCCGGAACATGGAATCGCCATGCAGCTGCGCTTCCTCGTCGCTCTCAAGCAAACCTGCACAATCGAGCGCTGTGGGATAAAGATCGACGAGCGAGACCGGCGTTCGCGACACCTTCCCCCTCGGAACGTCCGGCCCCGAGACGATGAGAGGTACAGCGACGGATTCCTCATACATCGTGGATTTCCCCCATAGACCGCGCTCGCCCAGATTATCCCCGTGGTCGCTGGCGAAGAGCACCCGCGTGTTGTCCCTGAAACCTGAATCTTCCAGAGTTTTCAGGATTCTCCCGACGTTCGAATCCACAAAGCTGATCATGGCGAAATATGACGCGAGAGCGACGCGTCGCTTGTGGTCATCGAAATAATCGTCGTACGGAGCGCATTCGTGAAGCGCGGCAATCCAGGGGTGCCAATCGTAGCCGCCCGAAGGGTGGGGCTCGGGCAGCGGGATGTCTTCGAGCGGGTAGTGATCGTAAAACTCGGGCGGCCCGATAAAGGGGAAATGCGGGCACGTGAGCGAGACGAACAGCGCCCAGGGGCGCTCGTCAAGTTCCTTTGCTCGCCCGGCAATCCACTCGCAGGCCAAATCCGTGACTTGCCCGTCATAGGAAATATATTTGGAGTCACCCGGCCCGATTTGCTCGGCCATCCATTCCGGATTGTTCCGGGGCGGCAGGCCCTTCTCATCGCGAACCGCACTATGGATATCACCTATTCCACCTTTGGGCACATGCAGGGGGATAATTTGCTCGTCGAAGCCGACGGGAAGCTCGGCGTTTCGGTAATGGAGCTTGCCGACCGAAGCGGTTCTCACCCCGGCTTCCTGGAGGCGGTGGCCCCAGCTCGGCGGCTCTCCCTCGTAGGGATGCGCATTGTCCCAGGCGCTGATTTCATGCACATACTTGCCCGTGGCGAAACTCGCGCGGGCCGGCGCGCAGATGGGGCAGTTCGTATATGCGCTCTCAAACCGGGTGCCCGACGCAGCGAGCGCGTCGATGTTCGGCGTTTTGACGATCGGGTGGCCATAGCAGCCCATCATTTTTTGTGTATGCTCATCATCCATCAAGAGCAAGAAATTCATCGGCTCCATCTGCGAAACTCCCTGAATCGGTCAGAAGTGGTCAAGAATCCGTAAAATCATATCTCCAGAAACAACGAATTGAAAATACCCTCACTACCGAATTACGGCAAAGCCCCTCGTTCGATCTTGGCTTCAATATGCGTGAACATGCGCAAGGAAGCCAGATCCTTCACATTCGAAATATATCCCGGTTGCCAATTCTTCCCATATCCGTCAATATAAGGGATCGGTACGCCCAGACCCCCAAAAGGCGCAGGTCGGGAACCTTAAGAAGAAAATATGTCTCCTCGCATTTGGCGAGAGAGACTTTATCAGGTTGATTATAATGAATTTAGACTACGCACGGGACGTTTTCCCCTTCGTCCAGAAACCTTCGCGTTATCTAGGGAACGAGGTCAACTCGATCCACAAGGATCTCGCCAAGGTAAGAAATCGTATCGCACTTGCGTTCCCGGATACTTATGAAGTCGGCATGTCGCACAATGGCATCCGCATTCTCTATCACCTCCTGAACGAAAATGAAGACGTCGCCGCCGAGCGGGTTTTTCTCCCCTGGGATGATTTCGAAACCATCCTGAGAAGCAAGAACGCGCCTCTGACCACGCTGGAGAGCAGAACGCCCGTCCGGGAATTCCATATTCTGGGGATATCGCTTCTGTACGAACTGGCCGCCAGCAACATCGTCTTGCTGCTCGATTTGGCCGGCATACCCAGGCGAACCACCCAAAGGCGGAGAGAAGACCCGCTCGTCATCGCGGGCGGTCCCGTGACGTTCAACGTGGAGCCGATGGCGCCGTTCTTCGACGCCGTCGCTCTCGGCGATGGAGAAGAACTTTTCCCCGATGTCATCAAAGCCCACGAGAGGTGGCGGGAAACGAACGCACCCAGAGAAGCGTTGCTCGAGATGCTGGAGGAGATTGACGGGGTCTACGTCCCGAGTCGTTACTTGGTCGAACACGAGCCCGACGGCGAGGTGAAGCGTTTTCATCACGTCAGCGGCCACCAGGATCCCGTTCTGGCGCGCGTACTGGAGGATTTGAACGATTCGCCCCACCCCACGCAGCCTGTCATCCCCTTCACCCAGGTGGTG
The DNA here is from genome assembly GCA_002238965.1 of Nitrospinae bacterium bin107. Lineage (GTDB taxonomy): Bacteria > UBA8248 > UBA8248 > UBA8248 > UBA8248 > Bin107. The sequence continues at coordinate 231,745 of MPNJ01000004.1, forward strand.
CACGACCGGGTGACGCTCGAGGTGCAGCGCGGATGCACGAGGGGATGCCGCTTTTGTCACGCAGGCATGGTCTATCGCCCCGTTCGGGATCGGGACCCCCACAAAGTCCTCGAACTCGCTGAGGAATCCCTCAAGAATACGGGTTATGAGGAAATCAGCCTCTCATCACTTTGCATCGCCGATTATCAACCCCTGAAGGGTCTGGTACCCCGCATGATGGAGCGCCTCGCTCCCATGCAGACCTCCATCTCGCTCCCATCGCTGCGCGTCGGCGCGATGAGCCCGGATCTCCTGGCCCAGATTGCCCGCGTGCGCCGCACGGGCTTCACCCTGGTGCCCGAGGCGGGCAGCGAGCGCCTGCGAAACGTCATCAACAAGGTGTTGACCGAAGCGGACCTCAAGCGAAACCTCCAGGACATCCTCGACACCGGCTGGCCGGGCGTAAAGTTCTATTTCATGCTCGGTCTCCCCACCGAGAATTTCGACGATTTGCAGGAGATGGCGGACATGCTCATGTCCTGCATGAGGATGCGCTCGCGAAAAACGGGCGAGCCGTTCCGCTTCATCAACGTCAGCCTTTCCACCTTCGTGCCGAAGCCCCATACGCCCTTCCAGTGGTTTCCCCAGAACACGAAAGAGGAAATCAAGGCGAAACTCGATTTCATCAAGCGGGCCGTGCCTGACAGGCGAATCAAGCTGCACTGGTCGAACCCCGAGCACAGTTTTTTGGAAGCGGTTATCTCGAAAGGCGACCGCCGCCAGGCGGACGCCATCGAGACGGCGGTCGACATGGGATGTAAATTCGACGGTTGGATGGAGTTTTTCGACTACGATAAATGGATGGCCGCCTTCAGGGAACATGACCTCGACCCGGAATGGTACGCCTACCGCGAAATACCGGAAGATGCCCCGCTCCCCTGGGATCATCTCGACTGCGGTGTGACGAAGGAGTATCAACTTGCCGACTGGAAACGCTCACTCCGCGAGGTCACTATCGGCGATTGCCGCTATGAGGCGTGCGGTCAATGCGGCATTCTGGATAAATATAAGGGCATCAAATACCACTACGAAAAACCCATGCCGCTTGAAAATTCTTCTCTCCCGGTCATCAACGCGCCCGCTCGGGCTGACAGTATGGTTCACGCGGCGGATTTGCCGCCCGGACAGGACGTCGCTCCCGCAGAACCGGTAGAGCTCGCAATCGCCAAAGCCCGGCCCGAGCCGCCGCGTCCCAGACAAAGGAGGCGCAAGAGCGTCGCCCGGGAATCAGGGCCCGTTCCGGTGGGTTTCGAGGGCGCACACGACGACAACCCCGGCCTCGCCGAAGAACAACCCGACGCGCCCATCCGCAAATTCAGATTCATCTATGAAAAATCCGGAGACCTCCGATTCTTGAGTCACCTGGAGATTCTGAGAACTTTCATCCGCACCATACAGCGCGCAGGCTACCGCCTCGAACATTCCAAAGGCTTCAACCCGCACCCCAAAATCGTTTTCTCCCATGCGCTGCCCGTAGGCGTGGAGAGCCGCGCGGAGGTGGTGGATTTCTCACTATTGGAGGTCGACGGGCGCATCGAATTACGCGATTTGTTCCAAAACCTGAAACGTGAACTCCCTCGAGGCCTCAAGCCCCGTTCGGGATGGCGCATCGAGGGGAAAGCACCTTCATCCGCCAACGCGCTCAGGGCTGCAACCTATGAAATTTCCTTGTCTCGAAAAGACCTTGACTCGCCCGAAGCTCCGGATTTGCAGGTCAGTACCATCATCGAAGAGTTCATGGATGAAAATAGCATTGAAATCACGCGCGAGCACAAAGGAAAGATTAAACATTTCGACGCGCGGCCATCCATCGTGCGGTTTTCGCTCGAATCATCGACCGACGCCGTCATTCGCCTGCACCTCACACTCCTTTATGGAGATGGCATTAAACCGAAGGTTACGGAACTTCTCGCCCGATGTTTCGGGCTATCTCCCGAGGCATGCCTGAGGGCTCGGGTTCAGAAAATCTCCGTCCACTGGAGAGCGGGAACGCCCCGCACATTACAAAATGCCGTCTGAAATCGTCGTCAACGCCGAGCCTTTTGAGACACGCATCGCGCTGCTCGAAAACGGGGTAGCGGCCGAGCTTTACATCGAACGAGAAAGCGGCAAAAACATCGTCGGCAACATATACAAGGGAAAAGTCACAAAAGTGCTGCCGGGAATGCAGGCGGCGTTTGTAGACATTGGACTGGAAAAGGCGGGCTTTCTCTACGTGAGCGACGTCGACACAATCGAATCCATCGAGAATTACAGGAAACTCGCGACGGAACAATCAGAAGACGACGATGACCTCGATTTTGAAGGCAACGACTTCAGCAACGGGGACGAACACGATGGCGGCAAGGACGAGCAGCAAAACGGATCTCATCGTAATCTCATCGGAAGACGACCTCGCCGTTGGGAAGAAGAGCGCCACATCGAGGACCTGCTCAAAGACGGCCAGGACGTCATCGTCCAGGTCAGTAAAGAGCCCCTTGGCACCAAAGGCTCCAGGCTGACGAGCTACATCACCCTGCCGGGCCGGTATGTGGTCTACATGCCCACGATCAAGCAAATCGGCATCAGCAGGCGAATCGAGAACGAAGATGAAAGGAAAAGACTCAAGAAACTTGTACGCAAAAACCGCCAACCAGGAGCCGGATACATCGTGCGCACGGCGAGTGAAACCATGCCCGCCCAGGACATCGAAGCCAACGTGAATTTCCTGCACGCGCTCTGGGAAGATATTCTGATCAAAAACGAATCGGCTTCCTCCCCGTCCCGGATTCATTCGAACCTGACCATCATTGAGCGGACCGTAAGGGATTTGTTCAATTCCTCCGTCGACAGGATGATCATCGACGACAAGGAACAATATCTGAAAACCAGGGAATTTATACAAAGCTATTATCCGCATCTGGTTCCCAAGCTCCAGCACTATGACGGCGATGAGCCGGTATTCGATTATTTCGGCGTCGAATTAGAACTCGAGCGCGCTCTCGGCCAGCGCGTGTGGCTGCGCAACGGCGGCTATATCGTGATCGATCAGACCGAAGCGCTCACGACGATCGACGTCAACACCGGAAGATTCGTGGGCAAGAAAAGCCCCGAGGAGACGATACTTGAAACGAATCTGGAGGCGGTGCGCGAAATCGTAGCCCAATTGCGCCTGCGCAACCTGGGCGGGATCATCATCGTCGATTACATCGACATGGAAAAAGAAGAGAATCGGGATAAAGTATTCAACACCTTCAAGGAGGAACTCAGGAAAGACCGTTCGCGAACCAACATTTTGAAGATCAGCGAACTAGGGCTCGTCGAGATGACCCGAAAGCGCGTTCGGGACAGCATCCAGAGAACGCTCTGCACCGCATGCCCTTACTGCGAAGGACGCGGACAGGTGAAGTCCGCGATTTCGGTGAGCTATGAAGCCATGCGTGAAGTGCGCCGGATGAGGAGAGCGCACAAGGACGCCTCAAAATTCCTCATCAACATCCACCCCGAGGTCGTGGATATCCTCCTCGATGAAGAAAGAAGGCACGTGGAAGAACTCGAAAGCCTTCTCAACATACAACTCGTCATAAAAGGCGATGCCGAACTGCATCGCGAAGGCTTCGAAGTCGTTCGCCTGTAACGAGGCGCCCTGCTTTTTTGTGATTTTGCCGCCCTGAGGATATATGATATGCGGCGAAGTGTGTGCTCATTGGCATTCGCTGTGTTCCTTGCAGGGTGCGCCAATTTTCCCCAACTCAATCCAGGCTCCAATCCTAAAGAGAAACCCCGAAGCGTTTCCGACGTCAATGCGCTCGAAAAAGAATTGTCCACCGCCAAGGCGCGTAATGTGCGCCTCGAGGCGCAAGCAGCCGAATCCGCCAGGAAAATCGAAACGCTCACTCAAGGAATTCGTGACTTGAGAAAGGAAATGAGCACTCTGGAGGCCACAATAGAAAGGCTGAGGCGGGAAAACATCATCGCCAAGAACTTCTCGATACGCCAATCGCCTCAAAAAAGGATGGAAAAGCCAAAAGTCGCCTCCATCACCCCGCAGGCGCTCTACAACAAATCCTACCGCGCCGTCAGGGACGGGAAAAATGAGGCAGCCATTCGAGGATTTCTTCGTTTTCTGCGCCTGTTTCCCAAGAATCAGTTGGCTCCTCATTCCCAATATTGGCTTGGGGAGTCCTACTACGGACTCAGGCAATACCACGAGGCGCTGAATGAATTACTCAAACTCATCACAAGATACCCAAAAAGCAAGAAAGTTCCGGATGCCTATTACAAACGAGGGCTTATCTATATCCGTCGGAAATTCCCCTTGAATGCATCCCTTGAATTCGAAAACCTGGTCGAAAAATTCCCCGCACACCCCCTGTCCAAAAAGGCGAAGGTTCAACTTCAAAACCTCAAGCACTACACCCGGAAAAAGCCTGATGAAAATAGATAAACCATTCCCACATCACTCCGAACATATCCTCTGTCTTGACACGAGATACGGACTCCATGTTATGGGTTCAGGTGTGAGGAACACCGGAGATCGTGAATGAGCACCTCGAACCCCACGACGCGTATCGAGAATCGAGATTCATCGAGCGCATCCGACGCTTGGCTTGTCTTACAAACCCTGCCGGGAATGACACCCGAGCGACTGAATCGACTTACCGAATCATTTGAGCGTCCCACGGAAGCTCTAAATGCGCCCTCCGACGTGTTTGCGCGCCTTTGCGGCCGAAAAGCGCGTGAAGTTCTTGATAAAGACTCACCGGTCGATTTGGCCGCCAAAATCCGTCAGGAGGCTTCGAAACTAGGCGCAGGAATTATCACGCGCGATTCCGCCCAGTATCCTGAATCCCTGCGCGAGATTTACGCCCCGCCGGGCGCATTCTTCATCGAGGGCGAAATCCTCGCCACGGATCGTCTCGCCGTCGCTATTGTCGGTATGCGACGCCCTACGGACTACGGAAGGCGTGTGGCGAGACAGCTTGCGGCCGATCTCGCCAGAAAAGGAATTACGATCGTAAGCGGAATGGCCTACGGCATCGATGCGGAAGCTCACAAGGCCACACTCGATGCGGGAGGCAGAACCATCGCCGTCCTCGGCTGTGGTCTGACCCAAAACTACCCCGCCGAACATAAGGAACTCAGGCGGGAGATCGCCGCCCAAGGCGCCGTGATATCGGAATTTCACCTTCGCGCTCATCCGAGAAAAGAGAATTTCCCCCGGAGAAACCGCCTTATCAGCGGCTTGTCCCTTGCGACGGTCGTCATTGAGGCCGCGCAGCGAAGCGGCGCTCTCCTGACCGCCCGGCTGGCGCTCGAGCAGGGCCGCGAGGTTATGGCCGTGCCCGGACCCGTCCATACCCAGAAAAGCACCGGCTGCCATCACCTTCTCAAACAAGGGGCGCACCTGGTGGAAAATGCGGACGACATCGTCGACGCTCTTCCAGAGTACGTCCGAAGTATGCTAGATAATCCAGCGCAGATTCGAGTCAAGGGATTGGGCCCTGAAAAAAGCGAAGTTCCAAAGGAGACGCCGAACCCGAATCTCACGGAGGACGAAAATGCGCTTCTCCTCTTGCTGGGAAATGGAGACAACACTATAGAGGGCCTGACACAGCAGCGTGGCATGCCGGCACAGGAAGTTTCATCCGCCTTGTTGCGCCTGGAATTGGAGGGCCTCGTGAGACAAACAACCTCGGGAGTGTACGAAAGAGTCTTATGAACAAGCGATCGCCTCAAGCGTCGACAGGAAATTTCGAAATTGAAAATGAACCCGCGATTGCGCAAGCGTTCGCTAATCGAGAATATAAAGCCGCCCACTAGGAAGATCCATCAATAACCGGAATCCTGAATAACAACCCGTGGGCATGAGAAATAAATGACCGATAAAAAAACATCTAAAAAAGCCGCATCGAAACGCTCCCCATCCAGGAGCAATGCACGAAAACCCGCGCCCAAGCTCCTCATCGTGGAATCACCGACGAAGGTGCGCACCATCCAGAAATTCCTGGGTTCGGATTACGATATCCTCGCGTCGCGGGGCCACGTCCGGGACTTGCAAAAAACGGGTGAGCGCAAAATGGGAATAGACGTTCACAACGATTTCAAGGCCGATTACGGCGTCATTCACGGAAAAGTAAAGACCATCGACCAGTTGCGTAAGGCGGCGAAGGCGGCGAAGGAGATTTATCTGGCCCCGGACCCGGACCGCGAGGGTGAGGCCATTGCCTGGCACATTCAGGAACTCCTCGGGGCTTCCGGGGCCGAGAGCGAGTTCTACCGGGTGACTTTCAACGAGATCACGAAACGCGCGGTGCAGGAGGCGCTCGCGAAACCCGGTCGAATCGATCAGAAAAAAGTGGACGCGCAGGAAACCCGCAGAAAGTTGGACAGAATCGTGGGCTTCAAGCTCTCCGGCGAAATACTCTGGAACAAGGTCGCATTCGGCCTCAGCGCGGGCCGGGTGCAGTCGGTCGCGCTGAAACTGATTTGCGAACGCGAAGACGCGATTGATGCCTTCGAGCCAAAAGAATACTGGAGCATCACAGCGCACCTGGAAAAAGCAGGCTTTGACCCTCCGTTTGAAGCCAAACTGCACCGAATCGCCGGAAAAGAGGCTGAAATTCCGAATGAAGCCAGAGCGATGGAACTGGCGGAAAAAATTGCCGCCAGCGCTTTGAGAGTCTCCAGGGTTGAAAAAAAAGAGCGTCGGCGCAGACCACCCGCTCCTTTCATCACCAGCACTCTTCAACAGGAAAGTTCCAGCAAGCTGCGCTACGGCGCAAAAAAGACCATGAGCATCGCCCAGTCTTTATATGAAGGGGTGAACCTGGGACGCGAAGCGGGAAACGTCGGCCTCATCACTTATATGAGAACGGATTCCGTACGCCTGGCGCCTGAGTCCATCGCCGCGGCCCGCTCGTATGTCGAGACGAAATACGGGAAAGACCACCTTCCCCACAGGCCGAACGTCTACAAGACGAGGGAGACGGCCCAGGACGCGCATGAGGCGATACGGCCCACTGATGTCGGGCTCACGCCCGAGAAGGTGCGCGCTTTCCTGAAACCCGAACAATTCTCTCTCTACAGCCTCATCTGGAGGCGCTTCCTCGCATGCCAGATGACGTCGGCCGTTTACGACCAGACGAGCGTAGACATCACTCACGACCGTCAAGAGGATGAGGAACTTCTCCTGCGCGCAAGCGGTTCCGTCCTGAAATTCAAGGGTTTTTTGAGGGTATATCAAAGCGATTCCGAACCCGGGAACAACGCGGACGGCCCGAATTCCAAGTCAGCCGGTTCCGGTAAAGACAGGCTGCTTCCGCCTCTCGAGGACGCCGACCCTCTATCGCTCGTGAAATCCGAATCCGCTCCCACCGGCGTCGCGCCCGAGCAGCACTTCACCCAGCCTCCGCCGCGCTATACGGAAGCCTCTTTGGTGAAGGAACTCGAAGAAGACGGCGTGGGTCGCCCGAGCACCTACGCGAGCATCCTGGACACGTTGGAGAAGCGCAAATACGTCACCATCGAAAGAAAGCGCAGGCAATTCACGCCCTCCTCCCTTGGCCGGGAAGTGAACCGCCTTCTCATACAGGGTTTTCCCGACCAGATCGACGTGGGTTTCACCGCGAAGATGGAAAAATATCTCGATGACATCGAGAACGGAACGACGCCGTGGCTGCCCGTGATGAGGGATTTTTACGACAGTTTCGACAGGAAAATTCAGATAGCCAAAAAAGAACTGCCGAATCTCAAGACCAAAGGAGAACCCATCGGCAGAAATTGTCCTGAATGCGAGCGTGAGCTGGTGAAGAAATTCAGCAAAAACGGCTGGTTCATATCGTGTTCGGGTTACCCGGGCTGCCGTTATTCGGAAAGCATTCCCACCGAGAACGAGCCTGAACCCGAAGCGGCGGAAGAGATGGCCCGTATCGAGGAACTCGCCCAGCCTTGCGAGGAGTGCGGCGCACCCATGCAGGCGAAACGAGGACCTTTTGGAATATATCTCTCCTGCACGGCATCCCCGGATACACACAAGAAAAGAAAAGCGCTCGGCAATGGACAGGCCGCCCCTGCACCCAGGACGACCGGCGTGTCCTGCCCCCGTGAGGGTTGCGACGGGGAACTGGTGGAGCGGCGCTCCCGCCGTACCGGAAAACCGTTCTACGGGTGCAATCGCTTCCCTGGCTGCAAGACCGTCGCCTGGGATTGGCCCGTGGCGCAGCCCTGCCCCTCTTGCGGGAATCCCATCCTGACGATAAAGACGACCAAGAAGAACGGGAACCAGCTCGCCTGCCCCAAAAAAGAATGCGGATATGCGGTAGAATGTCCTCCTGAACTCGTCGAGCGGAAGGAAGCCTCGAAAGTCACCCCCGCCCAGGAGGCCTCGGCTTGAGCGAAAGACTGCGTATCATCGGCGGTGGCCTGGCGGGCTGTGAAGCCGCCTGGCAAGCGGCCAGGCGGGGCGTAGAGGTCGACCTCTACGAAATGCGTCCCCACAAGAAAACGCCCGCCCATGAAACCAGCGGGTTGGCCGAGCTCGTCTGCTCGAATTCGTTCCGCTCGAATTCGGTGGAAAACGCCTCGGGCCTACTCAAAGAAGAGATGCGCAAACTCGATTCGCTCATCTTGCAGGGCGCGGATTCCTGCCGGGTTCCCGCAGGCTTGGCGTTGGCCGTCGACCGGGCGTCTTTCAGCAAGACGATTACCGAAACGATCGAAAACGATCCGCGAATCACCATCCACCGAGAAGAAATCAACGATTTGGAGGAGAAAACCCTCACCATCGTCGCAACCGGCCCGCTCACGAGCGATTCCCTCTCCGCCGAAATCGCCCGCCTGACGCAAGGCAAGTACCTATATTTCTACGACGCCATTTCGCCTATTCTTCATGCGGACAGTATCGACATGTCGACGGCGTTCAAGGGCTCGCGCTACGGAAAGGGCAACGAAGAAGGCGGTGAGGGCGACTATATCAACCTGGGCCTCAGCGAAACGCAGTATTACCAATTCGTCGAGGATCTTCTCGTCGGCGAGAAAATCCCCCTCCGGGAATTCGAGCGTGCGATCTATTTCGAGGGCTGTCTTCCTCTCGAAGAAATGGCCGCTCGCGGAAAAGACACTCTGGCGTTCGGGCCGATGAAGCCCGTGGGTCTCGAACACCCCGATACGGGAGAAACATACTGTGCGGTCGCCCAACTCAGGCGCGAGGACCTGACGGGCGATTACTTTTCCATGGTGGGATTTCAGACCAGGCTGCGCTACCCCGAGCAAAAACGCATCTTCTCGACACTTCCCGCACTTGAGAAAGCCCGTTTTCTGCGCTACGGAAGCCTGCACCGGAATACCTACATCAATGCGCCGCGCCTGATGCGGATTACCTTGCAACTCAAGCGTCACCCGCATATTTTCATGGCGGGCCAACTCACCGGCGTGGAAGGATACCTTGAATCGGCCGCCATCGGCCTTATCGCGGGAATCAATGCGGCAGCCACCATACAGGGGGAACCCATCACTCCCCCGCCCGCAACAACTGCGCTCGGCGCATTGAATCGCTACATCATCGAAGCGAATCCAAAAAAATTCCAGCCCATGAACATCAACTACGGCCTCTTTCCGCCCCTGGAAAAGCGCGTTCCCAAAAAGTTGAGGAAAAAGCACGTCACCAATCGCGCTATCGAGGATTTGGAGCAATGGCGAAGCAAACTCGACTCACAAACTGTCTGAGCGAAGCTCGGGAGTTGTTTGAAGCGCACTTGCGCGATGAGCGAGACAGTTCAGAACACACGCTTCGCGCATACGCGGCGGACTTGAAAGATTTCGATGAGTTCCTCACCGATTGGGCGCAGAAGCCGGTTCCGTTGGATGAGATCGACTCTCTGGCCGTCAGAGGATACCTCGGATTTTTGTACCGCAAGGGAGTCTCCCCTGCGACGGTGAATCGGCATCTATCGAGCATACGGAGCCTGTTTCGTTTCTTGAGGCGAGAGGGCCTCCCCCTATCCGACCCGGCGGGAGAGGTGCCCTCTCCCAAAGAAAACAGGCCCCTGCCTACCTTCCTGCCAGTGGATGACGCTGTCCGCCTCATGGAGATGCCCGATACTTCGACCCCCGATGGCATGAGGGACAAGGCGATCTTCGAGCTTCTCTACGGTTCGGGCCTGCGCGTCAGCGAATTGACAGGGCTGAACCGCTCCGACTTGAACATGGCTGAAAGACTCATCCGCGTTCGCGGAAAAGGAAGAAAAGAGAGAATCGTACCCATCACCAAAGAAGCGGAAAAGGCTGTAGACAACCATCTCGCGCAAGCAGGAATAGCTCCTCACGAGGATACGCCCCTATTCATCAACAAACGAAACAAGCGGATCTCACCGGCCTTCGTGCGTTCCATCTTCCTTGCGTATGAAAAAAAAGGCGGTTTCGGTTATCATTTCACCCCTCATGCTCTCCGCCATACAGCGGCGACGCATTTGCTGGAAAGCCAGGAGGCCGACCTGAGATCGATTCAGGAACTATTGGGACACGCAAGCCTATCCACGACACAAAGATACACACAGGTGGATTTCTCTCATTTGCGCGCCGTATATGACGATGCGCACCCTAGGGCAAAGAAGAAACAAGAACGAGGGCGATAGATGACGACGCCAGGTGAAGTTATTCGCTCCACAACCATTCTCGCTCTACGCTATAAAGGACAAACTGCTCTCGGCGGGGATGGGCAGGTCACCATGGGAAATGCAGCGGTAAAGCACGGCGCCGTGAAAATCCGCAAGCTCGGCGACGGGAAAGTCCTCGCCGGTTTCGCTGGTTCGGCTTCCGACGCCATCGCCCTGTTCGAGCGCTTCGAGGGCAAGCTCGAAGAATTCCGGGGAAACCTCTCCCGCGCCGCCGTGGAGATGGGCAAGGACTGGCGGACGGACAGGGTCTTGCGCCGCCTGGAAGCCCTCCTGGCAGTGGCGAACGAGAATACCTCGCTCATCCTCTCGGGTACGGGAGACATCATCGAGCCGGATGACGGCGTGCTTGGTATCGGCAGCGGAGGCCCCATGGCCATCGCCGCCGCGCGCGGAATCCTAAGTCTGGAGCCTGAATTGAACGCAGATGAAATCGTAAGAAAATCTCTGGAAATCACATCTGATATCTGCATCTACACCAACAGCAACATTTCAGTGGAAACCCTTTGATGGAAAATCTCACGCCTACTCGAATCGTCGAGGAACTTGACCGCTACGTCGTCGGCCAGAAGGACGCCAAACGAGCAGTGGCGGTTGCGCTCAGAAACCGCTGGCGAAGACAACAACTGCCGCCCGAGATGGCGGAGGACGTGGCTCCCAAGAACATCATCATGATAGGCCCCACCGGCGTCGGGAAAACCGAGATCGCAAGACGCCTGGCCAAGCTAACCAAAAGCCCCTTTATCAAGGTCGAAGCCAGCAAATTCACCGAGGTGGGCTACGTAGGCCGGGACGTCGAGAGCATGATTCGCGATCTCGTCGAACTGGCGCGGAACATCGTCCAGGAAGAACAACGCGATATCAACAAAGCCAAAGCCCAGGAACTGGCCGAAGAGCGGCTCCTCGACATGCTCTTGCCGCATCCTCCCGGATTCGGCGCGATGGACGAGCGGGGCCAATCCAAGGACCCGCTCGGCGAGGAAAGCTACCAGCGAACGCGGAAGAAGTTTCGCGCCCTCTTGCTCGAAGGCAAACTCGACGACCGTGAAGTGGAGATAGAAGTGGCGGATAAAGGCCCCGAAATTCACTTCATGGGCGGGAACGACATGGATCAAATCGGGATCAACATGAAGGAAATCATGGGAAACTTCATGCCTCAAGCCCCCAAGAGCAGGCGCATGAAGGTGCCCGAAGCTTTCGAGTATCTCGCCCAGGATGAGGCGGACAAGCTCATCGACCCGGACAACCTGAACGCCGAGGCCATCGAGCGCACCGAGCAGTCCGGCATCGTGTTTCTCGATGAAGTAGACAAGGTCGCCGCCCAGAACAACGGGAGAGGCGGCCCCGACGTCTCGCGCGAAGGCGTGCAAAGAGACCTGCTCCCCATCGTGGAGGGTTCCACCGTACAGACCAAGTACGGCCCGGCGAAGACGGACCACATCCTCTTCATCGCGGCGGGAGCGTTCCACATGGCCAAGCCCTCGGACCTCCTGCCTGAACTGCAGGGCCGCTTCCCCATCCGCGTGGAACTCGACTCCCTGGACCGCGATGATTTTATCCGCATACTCCAGGAACCCGAGAACGCGCTTGTGCGCCAATACCCGGCTCTTCTGGCGACGGAGGGCGTCAACATCACGTTCGGGGAAGACGCCGTGAAGGAAGTGGCCCACTTCGCCTTCCGCATCAACGAGCAGACCGAGAACATCGGCGCCAGAAGACTCCACACCATCATGGAGCGGCTTCTCGAGGAAATTTCTTTCCGGGCCCCCGAGATGTCCGGCGAAAACGTGGAAATTGACGCCGCCTACGTGCGCGAGCGCTTGAGCGACATCGTCGAAGACCTTGACTTGAGCCGTTATATTCTCTAAACCTTCTGCCCTTCCCCCTTGGCCTTGCGCCTCGGGGAAGTGTATATTTCTCGGCTTATGACGAGAGACCTGTATTTCATCGTTTCTTTTTGAAGGTTTAGACATGGAACCAAGAGACAGGGCGGCGACGCTCGTTGAAGCGCTGCCCTATATCCAACAGTTTGCGGGCAAGACCATCGTCGTCAAATACGGCGGCGCCGCCCAGGTGCAGCCGGAGCTTCACGCCCCCTTCGCCCAGGACATCGTGCTTCTCAAGTACGTGGGTATCAACGTGGTCGTCGTCCACGGGGGCGGGCCTCAAATCGGCGAGACCCTCAAGAAAATCGGCAAGACCAGCGAGTTCATCGAAGGCCTCCGGGTGACGGACGAGGAAACGGTCGGCGTGGTGGAGATGGTGCTTTCCGGCGCCACGAACAAGAGCATCGTGAGGCTCATCAACCGGCACGGGGGGAACGCCGTGGGCCTTTCCGGATCGGACGCAGGGCTTACGACGGCGAAGAAATTGATCATGAACAGAAAAGGGCCCGGCGGAGAGGACGTGGAATATGACCTGGGGCGCGTCGGCGAGGTCCTGGCCATACGGCCCGACATCATCCACCATCTTACCGATGGCGGTTTCATCCCCGTTATCGCTCCCCTCGGCGTGGGGCAGGACGGCAACGTCTACAACATCAATGCGGATTCGGCGGCGGGCGCCATCGCCGGGGCGCTTCATGCGGAAAAATTCATCCTCCTGACGGACGTGCCCGGCATTCTGGATGAAAGCGAAAACCTGATCAGCACCGTGAAGCGCGATGATATCAACAGGCTCAAAGACGAGAAAATCATCACCGGCGGGATGATCCCGAAAGTCGACGCGTGTCTGGACGCCCTCTCATCGGACGTCACGAAAACCCACATCGTCGACGGAAGGGTTTCACACGCTGTTTTGCTCGAAGTGTTCACGAAAGAAGGCGTGGGCACGCAAATCGTCAGATAGCTTCTTTATTGGGGAAAAGCATGGACAACGCCACACTGATCTCGGACGCCGAACTCAACGTCGCCCCTACCTACGGGCGCTACCCCATCGCGTTGGTCCGTGGCGAGGGCTGCCGTGTTTGGGATGCGGACGGGAAAGAGTATCTGGATTTCGTATCCGGCCTGGCGGTGTGCAATCTCGGGCATTGCCACCCCGGCGTGGTGGCCGCCATCAGGGAACAGGCCGGAAAGCTGATCCACGTCTCGAACCTCTACCACATCGAACCCCAGATAGAGCTGGCGAAAAGGCTGAACCGGCTCTCTTTCGGAGATAAGGCCTTTTTCTGCAACAGCGGCACCGAAGCCGTCGAAGCGGCGCTCAAGCTCGCCAGAAAGTATTCGTTCAAAAAATACGGGGAAGGCCGCCACGAGATACTGAGCTTCGACATGAGCTTCCATGGCCGCACCATGGCCTCGCTCACCGCCACGGGCCAGACGAAGTTTCACGGGGCTTTCAAGCCGCTGCTGCCCGGGTTCCGCTACCTGCCCTTTGGCGATGTGGAGTCGGTGGCCGCAGCGGTATCGGAGCAAACCTGCGCAATCATGGTGGAGCCCATCCAGGGCGAGGGCGGCGTGAACGTGCCGCCCGATGGCTACCTTAAAGGCTTGCGTGAGATTTGCGACGCGAACGATTTGCTGCTTCTCTTCGATGAGGTCCAGGTCGGACTGGGCAGGACGGGAAAACTCTGGGCGTACGAGCACGAGGGCGTGGCGCCCGACGCCATGAGTCTCGCGAAGGCCCTGGCGGGCGGAACCGCCATCGGCGCGCTGGTCGCATCGGACAAGGCCATGGCGTTCGAACCGGGCGATCATGCGGCGACGTTCGGCGGCAACCCCCTGGCCACCGCCGCTGGGTGCGCCGCGATGGACGCCATCACCGCGCCCGGATTCCTCGAACACGTACAGGAGATGGGAGCGTACGCCACCGCCGGACTCGAGGAATTGGCGACGCGGCACGCCATCATCAAGGATATCAGGGGCAAGGGCCTGATCATCGGCTGCGAGGTGGACGTGGACGCGACCTCCATCGTCACGAAGGGCCTGGAAGCGGGCTTTTTGCTCAACGTGGCCGTCCAGAAGGTCATCCGGCTCATACCTCCCCTCGTCGTGGAAAAAGAGATGATCGACAAGCTGATGAATTTCCTCGATGAGGCCCTCTCGGATCTTGTGAAATGAAAAAGCTCGACTACCTGACCGGCGAGGAACTGAGCGCCGCGCAGACTATCGGACTCATCGAAGAGGCTCTCGTCCAGAAACAAGAAACGGCGCAAGGAAAACTCCGCCCTGCGCTGTCGGGAAAGAACTTTGCGCTCATCTTTGAAAAGCACTCCACAAGGACCCGGGTTTCCTTCGAGGCGGGTCTCACCCAACTGGGGGCCAGCACCATTTTCCTGGCGCCGAACGACACGCAGATCGCCAGGGGGGAAACTCCTGCGGACAGCGCAAAGGTTTTGAGCGAATACGTGGACGGCATCGTCGTCAGAACGTATGCGCACGCGCGGGTGGAGGAAATCGCAGCGAACGCGAGCGTTCCCGTCATCAACGGGCTGACGGACCTTCACCACCCCTGCCAGGCGCTCGCCGATTTCCTCACGATGAGAGAGCACTACGGCGCGCTCGAGGGCCTTAAGCTCGCCTATCTGGGAGACGGCAACAACGTGCTGCACTCGCTGCTCATCGTAGGCGCTTTAATCGGCGTCCACGTCAGCGCGGCATGTCCGAATGGGTATTGGCCAGACTCCAACATCCTGGAGCAGGCCCTGGGTTCTGCGCAAGAATCGAACGCGCAAATCCATATCACCGAGGACGTGGAAGAAGCATGCGCGGGCGCCCACGCCGTTTATACGGACGTGTGGGCCTCCATGGGACAGGAAGATGAGAACGAACGCCGCCAGAAAGCCCTGGCCCCATATCAGGTAAACGAGAGAGTTTTCCGGCATGCGAATAAGGAAGCCGTTTTCATGCACTGCCTCCCCGCGCACAGGGGAGAGGAGGTGACGGCGGGCGTGATCGACGGTCCCAGGAGCGTCGTCTTTACGCAGGCCGGGAACCGGCTCCACGCCCAGAAGATTCTCCTTCAAATTCTAGCCGGAGGAAATGATGGCGCCTAAGCCGAGCAGGGTGGTCCTCGCCTATTCAGGGGGGCTGGACACATCCGTCATGCTCAAGTGGATCAAGGAAACATACGACTGCCCCGTTGTGGCCTATGCGGCGGACGTCGGCCAGGGAACCGGCGAACTCGATGGCCTGGAGGAAAAGGCGCTGGCCACGGGTGCGGAGTCCTGCCACATCCTGGATCTGAGAGAGGAATTCGCGCGCGATTTCATCTTCCCCATGCTCCGCGCGGGCGCCGTTTACGAAGGCTCATATCTGCTGGGAACGTCCATCGCCCGGCCCCTCATCGCGAAAGGCCACATGGACGTGCTCAAAAAAACGGGGGGCGACGCGGTCGCGCACGGCGCCACGGGAAAAGGGAACGACCAGGTGCGCTTCGAGTTGACCTACGCCTCCATCGACCCGGACGTCACCATCATCGCACCCTGGCGCGACTGGGATTTCGGGGGGCGATCCCATCTCATCGCCTATGCCGAAAGACACGGCATACCGATACCCGTAACGGCGGAAAAACCCTATTCGATGGACAGAAACCTTCTGCACATCAGTTTCGAGGGTGGGGTCCTGGAAGACCCCTGGGCTGAGCCGCCTGCGGACATGTTCGTCTTAAGCGTATCGCCTGAAAAATCGCCCGACACGCCCGAATACGTCGAAATCGAGTTCGATAAGGGCGATCCCGTCGCCCTGAACGGAGAGCCTCTCTCACCGGTCGAGATGATGGAACAGCTCAACACACTGGCGGGCGCGCACGGCGTGGGCCGGGTGGATCTGGTGGAAAACCGCTTCGTGGGCATGAAGAGCCGAGGCGTGTACGAGACGCCGGCTGGCACAGTCCTGCATGCGGCGCGCCGGGCCGTGGAATCTCTCACGATGGACAGGGAAGTCATGCAACTGCGCGACTCCCTGATCCCCAAATACGCGCAACTCGTCTACAACGGCTTCTGGTTCGCGCCCGAGCGGGAATTCCTGCAAACCGCTATCGATGGGGCAGCGGAATCGGTTTGCGGCATGGCCCGTGTAAAACTCTACAAGGGCTCTTGCATCGTGGTGGGCAGAAAAGCGCCCGAAAACATGACCCTCTACCGTCCCGACCTCGCCACTTTCGAGGAAGACGCGGTGTATACCCAAAAAGACGCGGAAGGATTCATCCGCTTAAACGCCCTTCGGCTGCAGGTGCGCGCGCAACGCGATTCTCAATAAAATTTCAGAACCCAGAACCTAAGACAGCACGGAATCTTCTAAGGAGTAATAACTCTGAGAGAGGATTTCATGACCTTGGCGGGGATGTGTAAACGCTCTTCCGGGCAGAAACCACCCTCTGCCCTTTCCCGGGATTTACTCAGGCTTTAGCGGTGGAACTTTTCTTGCTTCTGGAGCCTCGGCGCGCCTGTTCCGGCCATGCGAGAAGGATGGGGCTCGCCACGTAGATGGAAGAATACGTACCGGCCACGATGCCCACTGCCAGCGCGAACGCCACGTCGGAGATTATATCGCCACCAAGGATGAGGAACGCCAGCACGGCGACCAAAGTCGTCCCGGAGGTGAGCAGCGTACGGGAGAGAGTCTGGTTGATGGATTTGTTGACGAGCCCGGATAACTCGGCGCGTCTCGAAGCCCGTGTATTTTCGCGAATGCGGTCGAACACGACGATGGTGTCGTTCAATGAATAACCGATGATCGTCAAGACGGCCGCCACGATGGGGAGCGTGAACTCCTTGCCTGACAAGGAAAAAACGCCGAGCGTGATGATGACGTCGTGCAAAAGCGCCACGACCGACGCTATCGCCTGTCGGAACTGGAACCGGAAGCTGATGTAGATGAGAATGCCGATGAGGGCGAAGAGCATGCTGCTCAGCGCCTTCTGGCGTAGATCCGCGCCCACTTTTGGGCCCACCATTTCGGTTCTGCGCATCTCGAATGCTTCTTTGCCGAATTCTTTGATGAGCGCTGTTTTCACGACAGATTCGACACCCTCGATGTCGCCCGAGCTTTTCTCCACGCGAATCAGGAACTCCCCCTCGGAGCCGAAATTCTGGATGACAGTATCGCCCAAAGAAAGCCCCCCGACGGCGCTTCGCACGTCGCCGATCGGCTTGGCCTCCTTGAATTGCACCTGAACCAGCGTGCCGCCGGTGAAATCGATACCGTAGTTTATCCCCTTGGTCATAAGCAGAAGAACGGACAACAAGACGACCACAGTGGAGATGCCGACGAAGAGCTTGGTTTTGCCGATGATGTCGTATGATGCGTCTGGCCGGATAATTTCCATTAGATGCTCAAACTCCTCACGTCGGTTCGGTACAAGAAGAAGTCATATACGAATCGGGTGACGAAAATCGCGGTGAACATGCTGGCCACGATGCCGATGCTCAGGGTAACGGCGAATCCTTTAATGGGTCCCGTCCCGAATTGCAGGAGCACGAGTGCTGCGATGAGCGTCGTTATATTCGCGTCCAGAATCGTGAGGAAGGCCTTGCCGTATCCCGATTCGATGGCGGAGCGGATTGTTTTCCCCAGGCGCAATTCTTCCCTGATGCGCTCGAAAATCAGGACATTGGCGTCGACCGCCATACCGACCGTGAGCACGATGCCTGCGATGCCGGGCAGGGTAAGCGTGGCGCCGAAGAATCCGAGCGCACCCATGAGGATCAACAGGTTGAACAGGAGCGCCATGATGGCCACTGCGCCGCTCAACTTGTAGTAAATCCCCATGAACATCAGAACGAGAACGAAACCTACGATGATGCTGATGAGTCCCTGACGCACGGAATCAGCCCCAAGTGATGGGCCGACGTTTCTTTCTTCCAGCACCTCCACAGGAGCGGGGAGCGCGCCCGCTCTCAGAGCAATCGCCAGATCCGTCGCTTCTTCGAGTGTGAAACTCCCCGTTATCTGCGCCCTGCCCTGGCTGATTCGCTCCTGAATGACGGGTGCGCTGTAAATGACGCCATCGAGCACGATGGCGAGGCGCCTGCCCACGTTGGCCGCCGTAAGACGATCGAACGCATCCGCTCCCACAGAATCGAACGCAATGGCCACATAGGACTGGTTGAAGCGGTCTCCGATTTCCACGCGGGCATCGGTTAAATTATCGCCGGTCAGGGCGGCTTCTCTTTTCACCAGCAGTGGGGTGCGCTCGATCACCTCGCCCGTCTGCCTGTCTCTCGATACTTCATACAAAAGCTGCAGCCCCTCGGGCGAGCGACCCCTTTCCAGCGCACTCGCGACGTTGGCCTGGTTGTCCACCATCTTGAATTCGAGAAGCGCCGTTTTGCCGATCAGAGACTTCGCCCGGGAGGGGTCTTCCACCCCCGGAAGCTGGATGATGATGCGACGTTCTCCCTGCCGCTGGAGCGTGGGTTCACGCACGCCGAACTGATCGATGCGGTTCCGTATCGTCTCGAGCGCCTGAATGATGGCCTGCTCTTTCGTGCGCTCCACCTGTTGTGAGGAGAGGAAATAGGCGAACGTCGGCGGCGTGCCCTCTTCCCGCTCCAGGGTGAGATCCGGGTAGTTCTGCATCATGGAGAGGAAACGGCCCCTGTCACCGGGACGATGCAGGGTCACGGTCAGTCTCAACTCGTCGCGCTTGAAGGTACGGGTCCGTATGTCGTCTAACGAAAGGCGGTTTCGAAGCTCGGTGAAGTAGCGGCTCATTTTCGATTCCACCGCTTTTTCGGACTGCACCTCGAGGACCAGATGAATCCCGCCCTGCAAATCAAGCCCGAGATTGATGCGCTCTTCCGGTGGAATCAGATAAAACGCGGAAACGACGATAACGATGGCTATCGCAGCCGCCCGCCAGCTTACACCCCTCATGAAACTCTCCTTACGCCGGATGGTTCCATGCCACCCGTACCGAAAACCATTTCACCGAGTGAAGGTGAAATGACTTCACTTTTGTTTTTCTGGTTGTTCTTTCTGGGGAGCCTTGGCCTGCTCCGCATTCGCGCTCGAAGGAATAACCGTTACAAATGACCTTTGAACGCGAATACGCATGTTTTCGTCCAACTTCAGTGTTACGATATCGTCTTTGATTCTCAGAACTTCACCCAGGATCCCGCTCACGACTACCTGATCTCCAGGCTTGAGAGCCTCCTGCATCCTGCGGATTTCCTGCTGTTTCTTCTGCTGGGGTCTGATCATGATGAAATAAATGATGGCGAAAATCATCAGGAACGGCGCCAGTTGAATCAGGAAACTGGGTGAGCCACCGCCGCCGCCAGAAGGAGGAGCCATGGCATACGCCACAGAAGAATCAGCCAACCATGCCGCTAATGAATCCAACATTCCCTATGTCTCCATGGAAAAAACGCCCTGCTTGTCATCATAGCCAAGGCTTCGTAGCAAAGCCCCCGCTCATTGTCAACAAAGGCATTAAGAATCAGTCGCTTATTCTCGGGCGGACACACCCGAAACAATTCGCCCCGAGCGATCCCGCCGCCATCCTCCGCCACCTCCCGGTGGTCCTTCCGGATCACGGCCCAAGGGGCCTGCAAGCTGCTCCTCCGCCCAGGATGAGAAACAACCCCGGTTGATTTCTTCTCGCGCCCGCGCAAGCAAATCCTGATAAAAATAAAGATTATGAATCGTCATGAGGCGTTGTCCCAGGGTTTCCCCCGCCTGGAACAAATGCCTGAGATACGCCCGGCTGTAACCCTTGCGGCAGGTGTAACACCCGCAATCGGGGTCGATCGGCCCAGGGGCTTCAGCGTGCATTGCATTCTTGATGGAGAGCCTGCCGTTCCATGAGAATAGGTTCCCGCGCCTCGCGTGGCGGGTCGGCATGACGCAATCGAACATATCCGCCCCTTTGCGAACGCCGCGAATCAAATCCGCAGGGGTGCCCATTCCCATGACGTAGCGCGGCTTATCGAGCGGCAATACGTCCGTCGCGGCATCGAGAAGAGACTCCGTCTCCACCTTTGTCTCTCCCAGGCAAAGGCCGCCGACCGCGTAGCCCGGAAAATCTATCTCCAGCAACTCCCTAGCGCTTTGCGCCCTTAACTCCTCGAAACCTCCGCCCTGAACGATGCCGAACAGCGCTTGTCCCTCACGAGTGTGCGCCTCATTGGCCCTTTGCGCCCAAAGAGTCGTTCGCGCCAGAGCCTGCCCGGCCTCGTCGCGCGTATGGGGAAAACCCAAGGGCTCATCGAGCACCATGGCGATATCGGGCCCCAGGTTTTCCTGAATACGTACGGCGCGCTCGGGCGTGAGCATCATTCGCGCACCGTCCAGGTGGCTCTGAAAATCGATTCCCTCATCCGATATCCTGGCGAGAGGCGCCAGGCTGAAAAGCTGGTATCCGCCGCTATCGGTGAGAATCGGGCCGTCCCAGCCCATGAACCGGTGAAGCCCGCCTAGCTTGGCGATTACCTCGTCGCCCGGCCTCAGCGACAAATGATACGCATTGGCGAGAATGATTTGGCAGCCTGCCGTGGATAAATCCTCGGGCGCCAGGGTCTTCACGGTCGCTTGGGTTCCGACGGCCATGAAGGCCGGCGTGTCCACTTCGCCGTGTGAAAGCGTGAGACGACCCGTACGGGCTTTGCTCTTCGCGTCTTGAGCGGTGATGAGAAATTGCAGGGGCGTATTCACAGGACTTCGATAGGCCCCTCGGAACTGCCGGCGATGAACTGGCGCACGAGGGGGTCTTCCGACGCCCGGACTTCATCCGGGCTGCCGGCGAACACCATCCTGCCCTGGTGAAGCATACCGATGCAGTGCGCGAATTCGAGCACTTTTTCCACGTCATGGCTGATCATCAAAGAGGTCACCTGTAAGACTTCCTGCATCTGGATGATGAGGCGATGGATGGAATCGGTGAGAATCGGGTCGAGCCCCGTCGTCGGTTCATCGTACAAGATGATTTCTGGCTCACGGATTATCGCCCTCGCCAGCCCCACGCGCTTTTTCATCCCTCCCGACAGCTGGGAGGGCATGCGGGATTCCACTCCATCCAGCCCGACGAGGTGTAGCGTCTCCCTCACGCGCTCGGCGATTTGCGCGCCTGTCAGAGCAGAATGCTCCACCAAGGGGAACGCCACGTTCTCTTCCACCGTCATCGAGTCGAACAAGGCCGCTCCCTGAAAGAGCATCCCGAACTTGGAGCGCGCCTCGTTGAGCTTTTTTCCACTCAATCTTGAAATATCGTCTCCATCCACGAGAATCTCACCGCTATCAGGTCGTAAGAGACCCAGCGAGTGCTTGAGCAACACGCTTTTGCCCTCCCCGCTTCGCCCGATGACGGCGGTGATGCGCCCGCTTGGAACCTGAAAATCCACGCCCCGCAGCACGTGATTCCCGCCAAAACTCTTTTCTACCGCCTTGTATTCGATTTTCGTCACGACCGCTCTCGCTCAGTTCAGGCAACTATTCACTACAGCTTGCGCACATGGGTCACCCGGCCCTCTCTTAAATATACTCTCGGCACGCGGACGCCCACCCCGCACATAATCTCATAGGGTATCGTTTCGGCCCTGTCGGCCAATTCCTCGCAATTGACGGCGCCATCGCCCTGCTCACCCTGCAGGACGACTTCGTCCCCTGGCGCGATGCCTTCTACTTTAGACACATCCAGCGCCAGCATATCCATGGATACGCGCCCCGCCACCGGAACCCTGACGCCGCCGACCAGCGCATCCGCCCGGTTGGAAAGAATGCGCGGATAGCCATCTCCATATCCCGTCGCTACGATTGCGATTCGACCGGGAGTGTTTCTCTCATAAGTTCCACCGTAACCGACCGGCCGGCCCGCATCGATCTCTTTCACCTGCAACACTCTCGCCACCCACGTCATGGCGGTCTTGAGAGTTACGCTCCCGGAAAACTGAGGCGAGGCCCCATAAAGCGCAATGCCCAGACGCACAAGATTGCCGGGCGCCTGGGGATAATTTAACAAACCTGCGCTGTTCGACACGTGGACATAGGGGGGAAGCAGGTTTTTCTCCCGAAGCGCATGGACCAGCGCCTCCATCTCGCGAATTTGCGCGCCCGTTGCTGCCTCTCCATCTTCTTCGTCCGCCCGGGCGAGGTGGCTCATCAACCCGGCAATTTCGACCCCCTCCTCTCGGGAGATCTTCTCGAAGAAATCGACGGCTTCCGCCGGGCGCAACCCCAGACGCCCCATCCCCGTATCCACCTTGACGTGGACTCTCGCCTTTCTACCTGCTTCTCTCGCCGCGCTCGCCAGGCCTTCCACCTGATCCATGCGCCAGACGGCGGCGTCGCAATCCGCATCGACCAGCCTTTTCGCGTTATACGCCAACGTATCGCTCATCACCAATATACGCGCATCGCCGAATCCATCTCCCATCTCATGAGTTCGAAGCGCCTCCGCCTCTTCGAGAGCCGCCACACCGAACCATCTGGCGCCCGCTTCATATACAGCGCGAGCTACCTCTACGCCTCCGTGTCCGTAGCCCTCCGCCTTCACGACGGCAAACGGTTCTCGAGAGGCAAGCAGACTCGTCAGATTTGTATAATTTTGAATCAGGATGTCCAGATCGATGAGAAGAGCGTTGCGATATCCGGACGGCAGTAAATGTTCGCTCAAAAAGAAAGCCCCCTTAGGGGAGACATTATTGCTGTTGAGTCGCTAGAACGGCGCATCCGCTTCATCGGGATAGCCCGGTTCCGCATTTTGCGAGCCCACAACCGCGCTCTCATGGAATGAATCCAGATTTACGAATCGCGCATAATCCGGGAAAAACTTGAGTTCGAGTTCACCGGTCGGCCCGTTACGCTGTTTGGCGAGAATGACGGTGGCGAGTCCTTTGTTCTCCGCTTTCGGCTCATAATACTCCTCGCGATAAAGCAAGGCCACGACGTCCGCATCCTGCTCGATAGAGCCTGACTCGCGTAAATCGGCCAGGTTGGGACGCTTGCCCTCTCTGGATTCCACCGCCCTTGAAAGCTGACTGAGGGCCACGACAGGCACATCGAGTTCTTTCGCCAGGCTTTTTAGCCCCCTGGATATTTCGCTGATTTCGCGCTGGCGATTCTCCATGGAACGACCCCTGTGGTGCACTAGCTGGAGATAGTCGACCACAACGAGGCCAAGGCCCTGATCCGCCTGGATGCGGCGGCATTTCGCCCGGATGTCGAATACGGACAAATCCGTCGCATCGTCCACGTATATGGAAGCCTCTGATAATTCACCTGCACTCCGAATCAAATCCGGCCATTTCTGAGACGGCATGTAGCCGCTCTGAAGCTGCCTGGAATTCACCATGGCGCGTCCGCACATCATGCGGATGGCCAAAGCCCGCGCACTCATTTCAAGGCTGAAAATCGCCGTGGCGGTTTTTGAGGTCAAAGCGGCGTATTCGGCGATGCACAGGGCGAACGCCGTTTTACCCATGCTGGGACGACCGGCGATGATGACCAATTCCCCGGGCTGCAAACCACTCGTCAGCTTGTCCAAGTCGGAGAAACCCGTGGGCACGCCGGTGACCAGTTCCTTGCGATCATAGAGGTCTTCCAGGTAGGGAAACGTATGTTTGATGATGTCGCGCATTCCCTCTACGCTTTGTTGATACCTGCCGGATGAAACCTCCAACATCGCGCGCTCGGCGTCGTCCACGAGCGTATCGATATCCTCCTCGCCTGTGAAGGCTCTCTGTGCGATGGCGTTCGAGGTGTGGATTAGCTCTCTGAGCAATGCCGCGCTTCTTACAAGTTTCGCATAGATTTCAGCACGCCTGGCGCTGGAAACATCATCCGCCAGACGCGCGATATATTCGGGCCCGCCCGCGGTATCGAGCGTTCCCGCCTTTTTCAGGGCATCAGCCAGGGTAAGCAGGTCGATGGGTTCTGATTTCTCGAAAAGGCTGAGCATGCCCTCGTAAATCACGCGGTGGCTCATGCGGTAGAAATGCTCCGGCCGCAACACCTCCATAACGGGCGGCACCATCGAGCCATCCAGCAGCAAAGCGCCCAGAACGCGCTGCTCGGCTTCTATGTTCTGTGGGGGGAGATGGCCCGTCTGCGCGGACCGCTCATCACGAGCGGACATTTCCACTTCGAAACTCCAATGACGATTCAGTGGAAAGAACGGGCGTGGACGTTAGATTACATCAGATGCAGCCAAGATCAAACTATCTGTAAAAGTAAATTCGGGATACGATGAAAAACAGGGGCGTCGGTAATCGGCAGCCCCTGCCAACTCTATGATATCTTTGGTCCTGCCACTACACAACTGAAAAAACCGGGTATGCGAAACGCTATTCGGCTTTCTTTTCCTCACCTTCTGCGTCCTGGCTTTCCTCCGGCTCATCCGCAACAACGGCCTCTGTCGCCTCAGCCGACGCTTCTGCTTCGTCCTGAACCTCATCCGCTGCCTCAGCAGCTTCTTCCACCTCGGCTGCAGAGGCTTCTTCCGCCTCGGCCGCAGCCGCCACGGACGCTTCATCGGGCATGACTTTCACTTGAACCGACGCCCTTACTTCCTGGTGCAGGCGAATGTCGACGTCATAAGTACCGACCATTTTAATCGGCTCATCCAGAACGATTTTCCTGCGGTTCACATCGAGGCCCTTCTCCTGCAGAGCGTCCTCTATCATCCGGTTGGTCACAGAGCCGAACAGCCTGCCATCTGCACCCACACGCATCGAGAATTCGAGTTCGACGCCCGAGAATTCGCCCGCGTAATCCTGCGCGCTTCGTTTCGCCGCCTGGATTTGCGCTTCCCGCAGCCGCTGCTCATGCTGCGTCGCGCGCACCGTGCTCGCAGTGGCATGAAGCGCCAGACCTTTCGGGATAAGGTAGTTGAGCCCGTAGCCGTCGGCTACTTCAACGACGTCTCCCACCTCTCCGAGACTCTCTATGTCCTTACGCAATATCAAGCGCATCGTTCAATATCTCCGACTTATGAATGGTCTACGGTATAGGGCATCAACGCCATGTAGCGGGCGCGCTTAATCGCCGTCGTCAATTGCCGCTGAAAGCGGGCGGAGGTGCCAGTCACGCGGCGGGGAATGATTTTTCCCCGCTCACTCACCATGTTACGAAGCGTTTTCACGTCCTTGTAGTCGATATACGCCACGCCATCCGCCGTGAAGCGGCATATTTTCTTTCGCTGAAAACGCTTTTTTCTCTTCTTTTTCTTATCTCCGAATCCACGGGGAACAAGCGCCATATCTATCTCCTAGAACTGAGCAATCAATTTCGAAATCAAAATGGAATGTCATCATCCGTCATGGGCGAGTCTTGCGGCGGCGGCGTGTAGGATTCCGTGCTCCTCGACCCACCGCCTCCTCCAGACATTTCGGCCCGGGTGGACAGGAAATGAATGCTGTTCGCCACCACTTCATGCTTGCTGCGCCTCGAGCCATCCTGCGCTTCCCATGAGCGGAAGCTCAACCGCCCTTCCACCACGAGCGGGCTGCCCTTGCTTGTCTGCTCCATCACCCAGTCGCCCTGGCGTCCATAGACGACTACATCCACGAAGCAGGTATCTTCTTTCCACTCTTCTCCACTGCGATACCTCCGATTGACCGCGAACCCGAAAGAAACCACGGAATTCCCAGAAGGCAGAAACCGCTTTTCGGGATCGCGCGTCATGTTGCCGCGCAGATAGACGGAATTCATCTGGGCCATAACAATACCCCTACGATTTAGAATCGTCCGAAGCGGCGGGCGCCGGCCGGCGTGGAGCATCACCGTCACCGCCCTCCGAAGCGCCCTCTCTTTCTCTGGCGGCCGCGCTTTTTGCGTTTTTCTCGAGTTTTCTCAGGAGAACTTCATCCATCCGCACCGTCATATAGCGCCACGTCTCTTCATCGATGCGCATATCGCGCTCGATGTCCGCCACCACTTCCGGTTCAGAATGGTATGTGACGATGAAATAGATGCCGTGACGCTGACGCTGGATGGGATAGGCGAGGCGCTTCTTGCCCCATCGTTCTACGTTCAGAATTTCTCCGCCCCCTTCGGTCACCTTTTTCTCGAAACCGGAAACCTTCTCGTCCACGGTTTCATCGGTGAGTTCAGGGGACAACAAAACCATCGTTTCGTACTGTCTCATCTAGTCCTCCTCCCGGACTGAACGGCCCCGGCCTTCGCCGACCGGAGCGAGGAGCCAATAATGGCCGAAGGTTAGCACACATGCCCTCGGCGGGCCATAGCGGCTCCAATAAGGAGCCGCAAAAAACTTGCTTTGCTTCAGACGCCCGCTTTCACTAGAAAAGCGGCGCCAACACGAGAGATACGATGGACATCAACTTGATCAGAATGTTCATCGAAGGGCCCGAGGTGTCCTTCATCGGGTCTCCTACCGTATCGCCCACAACGGCTGCCTTGTGGGCCTCGGAGCCTTTGCCGCCGAGTTTGCCGTCTTCTATCTCTTTTTTCGCATTATCCCAGGCGCCGCCCGCGTTCGCCATCAGCAAGGCGACGAGAACACCCGAGAGCAGGGCGCCGGCGAGCATACCGCCGAGAGCCTCTTTGCCCATCAGATACCCCACTATAATGGGCGCGACGACGGCTACTACGCCGGGGAGCACCATCTCCTTGAGAGCGGCCTGGGTGCTGATGTCGATACAGCGCGCACTGTCGGGGTCCGCCGTTCCCTCCATGATGCCGGGAATCTCACGGAACTGACGTCTGATCTCCTGAATCATGATGAATGCGGCCTTACCGACAGATTTCATGGTCAGCGCACCAATGAGGAACGGAACCGCCCCGCCGATGAACATGCCGGCCACCACCTTCGCTTCGGTGAGGTTGATCTGCTGAAGATCGGCCGCTTTCGTGTACGCAGCGTAAAAGGCGAGCGCCGTCAGCGCGGCGGAGCCGATGGCGAATCCCTTGCCGATGGCCGCCGTGGTGTTGCCCAGCGCGTCGAGGCCGTCGGTGATCTTCCGCGTTTCGGGCCCCAACTCGCTCATTTCCGTGATTCCGCCCGCGTTATCGGCAATCGGGCCATACGCATCGACCGACATGGTGATGCCGATCGTCGCCAGCATTCCCACGGCGGCGATGGAGATGCCGTAGAGCCCCGCCCAGCCGTTCGAGACGAGGGTAATCACCGCCAATACGAGCAGGGGAGCGCACACGCTCTCGAGACCCACGGCGAAGCCGCTGATGATGTTCGTCGCCACTCCGGTCTCGGAGGCAGCGACGATTTCGCCGACGGGCTTTCCGCCCGTTCCGGTGTAATACTCGGTGAGCCAGCCGATGAGGACGCCGCCGGCCGCGCCGAAGAGAACCGAGCCGAACACGCCGTTATTCAGGCCCAGCGAGCCGGTAACGAAAAAAGCCAGGATGATGAATATGACCGTCGCGATTCCGGTGGCGCTCCTGAGGGCGAGGGCCGGGTTTTTCGATGCCAGCACCTTCATCGAGGCGATGCCTATCGAGGAGGCGATCAAGCCCATCATAGCGAGCAGCAGGGGCAGCGCCATCGCCGCCGAGCTGTTCGCGCCCAGGGCCGTGCCGATGGTCGAGCCGATGAATATCGTCGAAATGATGGCGCCAACGTAGGATTCGAACAAGTCGGCGCCCATGCCGGCGACGTCCCCCACGCAGTCGCCCACGTTGTCGGCGATGACGGCTGGATTCCTCGGATCGTCTTCGGGAATGTTCGCCTCCACCTTGCCGACGAGGTCCGCGCCCACGTCCGCGGTCTTGGTGAAAATACCGCCGCCCACGCGCGCGAACAGCGCGATGGAGCTCGCGCCCATCGAGAAACCGCTGATGATGGTCACGTTCGACGCATTATTGAGCAGGTCGAAATACCAGAACAACGCCCCCACGCCCAAAAGTCCCAGGCTCGCGACGGAAAGACCCATCACGGTTCCGCCGAAGAACGCCATGGAGAGCGCGCCCGCCTGGCCCGCACCCGAATTCGCCGCCGCCGCCGTTCTCACGTTCGCCTTCGTAGCCGAGTTCATGCCGAAAAAGCCGGCGAGAACCGAGCAGATGGCGCCGACGATGAAGGCGATACCCGTTTTCACGGATATGGCGACGCTCAGAAGAACGAAGACGACCACGACGAAAATCGCGAGAATCTTGTATTCCCTCTTCAGAAACACCATTGCGCCTTCATGTATCTGGCCGGCGAGTTTCCGCATCAGATCGTTGCCGTCTGATTGTTTGGAAACCCAATTGTAAATCGCAGCCGCCAGAACCAACCCCGCAATCCCGAAGATTGCGGCCATGTTTGAGAAAGCAACCATTATCTCCCTTTCCTCCTCCTCACGGGCTGTTTAGCGAGAGGTATTAAGATGGACTTTCAACTTTGCAATGAGCAAGACGGATTCAAGGTCATTTGCCAACAACGAACTCAATCGCCCGGTGCATCGCCTCATCAACAGCAGGATCCACTGCTTCCAATTCATGATCGAGAAAAGGATCCAACAACCAATCCGCACCGTTCACGCCACTCGGCGGTCTGCCCACCCCGATGCGCAGACGGGAAAACTCGTCCGTACCCAATGAGTGGATGATGCTGCCGATGCCATGATGGCCAGCGTCTCCACCCGATTTCTTGAACTTCACACGTCCGAGCTCGATATCCATGTCGTCGTGCATCACAAGTAAATCTTCAGGCGCCAGCCCTTCTCCGAGAAGGAGCGCCCTCACGGCCTTGCCACTTAAATTCATAAACGTCTGAGGTTTCGCGAGTATGAATTTCCACCCCCTGAGCGACCCACTGCCCAGGACGGAATGGTATTTCGAATCATTCACCGAAACGCGATGGGCGCGGGCCATTCTATCCACCGCCCAGAACCCCAGATTGTGCCTCGTCAGCGCATACTCTAAACCGGGGTTGCCAAGACCGACGATCAAGACAGCGGCAGCCATTTACACCCCAGTCTCATTATTGCCGGCTTCCCGCACGAACCATCAGTCGGAAGATTCAGCCGCTTTGTCCCCCTCGTCATCTGATGCCTCGGCATCCGGCGCATCTTCTCCTTCGCCTTCGACATCAAATTCATCCTCGACCTCTTCTTCCTCTTCTTCGACCGGAACCATAACCGTCATGACGGGATCATCGGGGTCGGCCACCAGCTCAACGCCTTCGGGAATCAGCAG
This sequence comes from Nitrospinae bacterium bin107, assembly GCA_002238965.1. Taxonomy (GTDB): domain Bacteria; phylum UBA8248; class UBA8248; order UBA8248; family UBA8248; genus Bin107. The sequence continues at coordinate 261,473 of MPNJ01000004.1, forward strand.
ATCACGCACGTGAATCACATCGCCAATTTCCACCTCCGAAACATCGACTTCGATCTGCTCCGGGATGGCGTTCGGCAAACAGGATACCTCCAGTTCGCGCAGCAACTGAGAGACTGTTCCACCCATTTTTTCACCGGGCGACTCACCCGACAAGGATAGAGGCACGGCGATTTCGATCTTCTCGTCCATCCGGATTTCCAGAAAATCCGCATGGACAATTGTGTCCTTCATCGGGTCGCGTTGAAGCTCTTTTACGATAACGGGGCGGTCCGAGGCGGCTTCGCCCTCGACGTTGAGTTGGAAGATGACGTTGGCGCCGGCCCTCGTACCGAGCAAGGCTTCCAGTTCCTTGGGGCTGATGGTCAAGGGTGTGGAATCTTTAATCCCGTACACGACGCCCGGTATGTTGCCTGCTTTTCTTACCGCACGGGCGCCGCTCTTTCCTTTTAGGGCTCTTTTATTCACCGAGAGTGACAAATTTTCCATTTTTCGCTCCAGATATTCCGTCCAGCAGAATAGTTATTCGAACAAACTGCTCACGGAGGCATTCTCGTGGATCCGGCGGATCGCCTCGGCCAAAAGCCTCCCCACCTCCAGGACTTTAATGCGAGAGCAGCCTTTCGCTTTATCCGAAAGAGGTATCGAATCGCTCACGACGAATTCGACGATGCCCGATTTTTCGATTCTCTCCACCGCCGGGCCCGACAAGACTGCGTGCGTGCAGCAAGCGTATACCTGCCGCGCGCCGGCCGCCATGAGCGCATCGGCGCCCTGGCTGATCGTGCCCGCCGTATCACAAAGATCATCCACGACCAGAACGTCGCATCCTTTCACGTCGCCGATGATGTTCATGACTTCCGAGTGGTTCGCCCGCTCCCTCCGCTTATCGATGATGCCGAGACTCGCGTTCATCCTCCTCGCGTAGTCACGGGCCCTCTCCACGCCTCCGGCGTCGGGCGAGACGACCACCAAATCCTTCAATTCCTTCTTCTTGAAATACTCTATCATGATGGGCGCGGAATAGAGATGGTCCACGGGAATATCGAAAAACCCCTGTATCTGGCCCGCATGCAAATCCATGGCGATGACCCTGTCCGCACCCGAGGCGGCCAGAAGGTTGGCGACGAGTTTCGCGGTAATGGGCACTCTCGGCTGCACCTTCCGGTCCTGGCGCGCGTACGCGAAATAGGGGATCACCGCCGTGATGCGCTCGGCCGATGAGCGCCTGAACGCATCGAGCATGATGAGCATTTCCATCAGGTTCGCATTCCCGGGAGAACACAGACTCTGTACGGCGAACACGTCCGCGCCCCGGATGTTCTCGTTTATTCGGACAAACGTTTCCCCGTCACTGAAATCGATGATTTCTATCGAGCCGGGCCGGATGTACAAAGAATCAAAAATACTCTGATTCAGTGCCGGATTCGATCGCCCGCCGAAGACCTTTAACTGATGTCCATTCACCGTTCCTGCTCACATTGTATTGTTCATTCAATCACAAAGAGCGATTTTTGATACTTGATTTTCCAGGCGGAGGCAAGTGGTGAGAGGCGAAATTCTCTCTATTTCCCGTTTTTTCAGAAATTTCCCCTAACTTTTCAGTTTTTTTTCGAATACCACGTCTCCTGAAGCGGAGTCGTGAGAAAACATTCGCAATTCTCCCCCTTTTCACTCTTCCTGATACGGATTGCCGCCCGCTCGGCCTCCCCTTTCCGTCGAAAAAAGCCGAAAATCGTCGAGCCGCTGCCGCTCATCATGGCCCTAACGGCGCCTTGGCGTAAGAGCTCCTCACACAGGCTCTCGAGCCGGGGAAATTTCGGAAAGACGATTTTCTGCAAATCATTGCCGTATTCATACTTCCCGAGGCGCACCAGACCGCTTGTTTCGTCGAAATCTCGTCCCTCCCCGCCCAGTTTTGCACGAGACCAGCCATAGACTTCGTGCGTGGACAAAACCACGGGGGGCTTGACCAATAGAAACCAGCCGCTCCTCAGAGCTTCTTTCGTCTCGACACGCTCGCCCCTGCCCCGGCAAACCGCCGCCGGTCCACCGAGAAAAAACGGGACATCCGAGCCGACGCGCGCGGCTACTTCGCTCAATTCCGCCTTGCGCATACCGAGGCGCCAGGCCCGGTTCAGCGCCCAGAGCGCTCCCGCCGCGTTGCCGCTCCCCCCGCCCAGGCCTGCACCCGCGGGGATGTTCTTCTTCAGATAGATGCGCGCACCGAGCGCATCGCGTCCCGATGCTTCCCGCAAAGCCCGAGCCGCGCGATGCACGATGTTCTCTCTGCCGCCGGGAACATCAGTCCTATCCGTATAAACAAGAATCCTCTTGCCGCCCGGCTCGATTCGAACCTCGTCATACAGCGATACCTGCTGCATCCACGTGATGAGTTCGTGATAGCCGTCGGCGCGCAGACCCAGGATCCTCAGGCGCAGGTTGATTTTCGCAGGCGTTCTCAAGGCCACGGTTTCGGAAACATCTTTGCCGCTCATGAAACGGGCTATCCTCCCAGCCACAGCGTCCTGGCGCCCCGGGGAGGCTCCAGTCGGAATAACTCGTCCGGAAGCGTCGTGTCCATCACGTCCTCATCCGTCGGGTAGGAGATGTGGAGCCGGTTCTTTCCATCGGGCCCGAGGATCTCCACCTGTGAGGGACGCCACACGTTCGCGGTTTTGACAAACTCGCCATAGTGAACAACGACTGCCCCCCGCTGCGTGCGAAGTTCCATTTTCACGGGATGAAGACCGCGAGGCTCCAATTCGACAAAACCCGAAAGCGCTCCTCCGGCTCCCCTCTTCGTCTCGAGCACATAGACGGAACCCGGCTTTTTCAATTCGAGATTTTCCTCGCCTCCCATTACAGCCGCCCAGTCCCCCAGCAAAAGCTTGATGAAAATCCCGCTGTTCAGCGGGATTCCAAGAATCTCCTCGATTCCCCGCCTGTCCGTCCTGCCCATGTAAATGGCGTTGCGCGAAGGCGAATAAGCGCGAAACGAGGCGCCATGCGCGACGACCACCACCAAAGGCGTGCCGAACGGAGAGAGCGGCTCCATCCGCAGCGAGTCGGGCTTTCTCAGGACAAGGGCCACGTTACCGGCAAACGTACCCTGTGGAACCAAGGGGTTCTCGTGTCTCGCCTGCGAGCGATCGCCGTGATAGCGCAACTGCATGAATGTCATGCCCCGGTACGCACGGAGATATCGCCTCTGCCTCAGCTTGGCCATGATTTCCGCCCGTGACATATCGAGCGGTGCGACTTCCTCCACTTGTCCGGTTTTCAGGAGCGCGCAACCGGCTATCGCGAAGCAAAAAAATACCAGACAAATACGCAAGCTAATCAAATACCAAATGTCCCATGTGAGAGAAGTCGAGAAAATCCGGGCGGGAAACAGAGGGCGTAGCCAAATGTTCAAGGAATCGGGTGCCCCTACATGAGGGGCTTATCCTTTTTCTGTAGGTACTTTTGAATCTTTTTTTTCAGTTTTTCGTTTTTCGGGTCCGCCTCGGAGGCACGCTTCCAGTGGAGAAGCGCATTTCCGAGGTCTTCCAAGGCAAAATATATGTCGCCCAAGTGATCAAGGACGACAGCGTCCTTGGGCATCTTCGTCGCCGCGTGACGCACCTTTACGAGTGCTTCGTTTAAGCGGCCCTGACGGTAGTAGATCCACCCGATGCTGTCGAGAAAAGCGGCGTTCTCCGGCTCGATCGCCAAGGCGCGGTCCAGCAGTTTTTCCGCTTCAGCGATATTTTTATCAAGTTCGGAGAACATATAGCCCAGCAAGTTCAGAGCATTCGCATGCTTCGGGTTTATTCGAATGATTTTTCTCGTCGTCGCCTCCACGTCGTCCCAACGCTTTAGCTCGTAAAACGCCGAGGCGAGAGAATACAAATAACCCTCTCTGTCGGGCTCCAGTGTCACCGCTCTTTGAAGATGGGGCAGGGCTTCGGTGAACTGCTTCTGTCTGGAGAGCGCCAAACCGCGCGTATAATGCAACCGTCCTTCCTCGGGATGGTGCTTTACGGCCTTATCCAGAATGTCGCTCGCCTTTTTCCACTCTTTCTGGTCGATGTACAACCAGGCGAGTTGGATGTGCCCGTCCAGCGACTTGGGCAATAAAGACAATAACTCGAGAAGTTCCTCCTCGGCGCGCTTATATTGCTTCAGTTCTTCATAAATTCTCGCGACATACTTGCGCACCATTTCGTCTTTCGGATTCCTCGCCAGGACGAATCGAAATTCCCGAAGCGCATCTTGAAATTCTCTTTGATCGAAGTTCAAAAAACCGAGCGTGCGGTGCACACTCACGTTGTCGGGTTCCTCCGAGCGGAGCACTTTGAACTCTTCCAGAGCCTGCTTCATATTCTTCTTTCGGATGTAGAGCTGCCCCAGGCGAGAGCGAATGATTCGGTTGCCGGGTTCGATTTTTTGCGCTTTTTTGTAGGTTGCTTCCGCTTCTTCGAATTTTTCCTGCGCCTCATAGAGCCTGGCGAGCAGGAGCCTGCCGCGCATGAATCTGGGCTGTCTCTCCAGGAGTGTAAAAATTTCTCTCTCCGCCTCGGCGTATTTTTTCAAGCCCGCATAGGCCTGCGCGAGACTATACCTGCCGAGAATGGGCCTTTTCCCCGACTCGACGAGGACCTCCAGCGTCTCGGCGGCTTCGGAGTATTTGCCCAAATCCAGATAGACGCTGCCCAGGAGCAGGCGCGTTTGCTGGTGATCGGGACTCATTTTCAGCACTTTCTTATAAATCGCGACGGCTTCGTCCAGTTTCATCCTCGAAGCGTATATGCCCCCCAGAACGAAGTGGGCCTCCAGGTTCTTCGCATCCTGCGCCGTCGCCTTGAGAGCGTATTTTTCGGCCTCGGTCAGTTCCCCCTGACGGACGAGAAGCGACGCCAGGCGAGTCGACAGAAAAGAGGAGCTCGGATTGTACATGTCCGCCTGGACATAAGACGTTTCCGCTTCTTTGAGGTTCCCGGCCAATTCTTCCCGATACCCGGCGATAAAATGAAAATAGGACTTCGACGTACCCTTTATTTTGTCTGAAAGCGGACGCAGCTTGACCGCTGGCGCAGGCGCGGCGGGTATCACCTCGGGTTCGAGGGGCGCGCACCCAGCCAGGATCAGGGCGAGGGGCAATATCAGCTTACCGTAGAATTTCAACATAAAATGCAACCTCTCCAACTATTTCTCGCGCCGGATATTATCATAATTAGGAATTTCCATGCGTACGAATGTGGCAAATGAGTTTTTCCGCTGCTCGGCGTAATTGCTCATCCCCCACGTCGGCGATGGCGTCCTCTATGGCTGCGTCATCGCCGGAGGAAATCGGCGTCGCTCTCCGAGAAGACGCAGCCTGTTCATCCTCCTCGTCGTCATCATCAAAGGTGAGGCCTGCGTTCGAGAGTCTGAAGCGAATCTCGTCGATGCGAGAATCCTCCATGTGCTCATTGATTCTCGCCATCAAATCCTGTTTTCTCAGTTCGAGTTCATACAGCCAACTCGAGTCCGCAACTTCCACATAGAGGCAACCTTTCCTGATAGATACCGGCCGCGCCGCCCGTGAGATGCCCTCACCCACGGCCCTCGGCCAGATTCGAAACACGAAATTCCTCGCCAGCCTCTTGCCCCACGGCTCTTTCTGGCGCACCTCTCTCAGGATGGATGAAAACTTTCTGGGCTTCGAGAAGGGTCCCCTACTCACTTGCAGCGCCCTTTTTCTCTGGAATTTCGGCGATTTCCCCGTTTTGCAGTTCCTCAATCGCCATCATGACGCGATCGATAATCTTCTGGCTCGCCTCTTTCGTGTTGGCGATTGCATACTCACCGCTTAAATCCATCGGGGCGCCGAATCGCAACTCGACCCTCGTACCCGGGCGGGGCAGGGTCTTGCCCACCGGAATCACCCGGTCCGCCCCCGTGATTGAGACGGGAATGACCGTGGGGGTGGTGTTTCTCACGATTCGGCCCACCATCCGGTTTCCCCGCAGGAGCCTCCCGTCACGGCTCCGCGTGCCCTCGGGGTAGAGGATCACTTTTCCCTCTTTGATGTATTCCTCAATCATTCGGATGGACTTTCTGTCCGCCCCGCCCCGTTTGATGGGGAACCCCCGCCATTTGTGCAGTATCCAGCCAACGACGGGGAGATCGAAAAGCTCTTCTTTTCCCGCCTGGCGAAGCAGTTCTTCAGGATATTTCAGGTAGATGGCCCAGGGGATCACCAGGACGTCGAGCGCGGAGATATGATTGCTCAAAAAAAGGATGTTCCCTCCCGGCGGGATGTTTTCCATTCCGCTGATTTTCATCCTGGTGAATACGCGCACCAGAAGACCCACGAAGCCGCGCCCCAGCTTTATCATTACTCGCTCGCTCAATGGACCCGTATCTGCGGTCAACTCGAAAATCTCCCGTCATGTAGAGAAGAATAATTACTGAATTTCAAGATTTTCAATAACCGAACCATCCAGAAGGCGTAGAGAGTTTCTGCGCACAGGCGGTCGTAGGCGCATTATACCCCCTCACGACGGGGAAGAACAAAGGGAGGGATTGAAAATGAGGTTGCCCGGCGAAGAAGGGGGTGCAATAATTCGCCCGCTTTCCGAAAATGCGTCCTCGCCCGGAACAGGAGTTTTTCGTGCCCGGCATCAACCCGCTCATATTCAGGGAATACGACATTCGCGGCGTTGTGGAGAAAGACCTCACCACCGGGACAGTCGAGACCATCGGCGGCGCTCTCGGCACGCACCTGGGCGGCTCACAGGGGGCCGCCATAGCCGTCGGATGCGACAACCGCTTCTCCTCCCCCGGTTTCTACGAAGCGCTCCAAAAGGGCCTCACCGCCTCGGGCTGCCGGGTCATCGGGATCGGCATGGTTCCCACTCCGGTGGTTTCCTTCGCGACGCACCACCTCGACGTGGCGGGAGCCGTGCAGATCACGGGATCGCACAACCCGCCTGAATTCAACGGCTTCAAGATCACCCGGGGGCGCGAAGCGATTCACGGCGTTGAAATTCAGGAAATCAGAAAAATCATCGAGGAGGACCGGATCCACCGGGCCGAGGTGCGGGGCGCGTTCGAGGAAATCGACATCCGGCCCCAATACATCGAGCGGGCGTCCAAGGACCTGGCGCTCTCGCGGCCCGTCAAGGTGGTCGTCGATGCGGGAAACGGGGTAGGCGGCACGTTGGCGCCCCAGGTGCTGAGAAGAATCGGCGCCGAGGTGGTGGAGCTCTTCACCGAGCCCGACGCCTCCTATCCGAATCACCACCCTGACCCCACGGTGCCTGAAAATCTTGTATCCCTCATAGCGAAGGTGCGCGAGACGGGCGCCGAGGCGGGCATCGGACTGGACGGCGACGGGGACCGCATCGGCGCGGTGGACGCCACGGGCAGAATCATCTGGGGCGACGAACTGCTCATGCTGCTCGCAGCGCCCATTCTGGCGCGCAGCCCCGGCGAGGCCATCGTCTTCGACGTGAAGTGCTCATCTCGCCTCGCCGACGCCGTGAAGCAGATGGGCGGGCGTCCGGTGATGAGCGCGACGGGGCACTCGCTCGTACGCGCCAAGATTGTGGAGGAGAAGGCCCCCCTGGGCGGCGAACTCTCCGGCCACATCTTCTTCGTGGACGGGTATCTGGGCTATGACGACGCCATCTACACGGCAGCCAGGCTCCTGCATCTTCTCTGCGACTCCGGCGAAACGCTCGCCGAGCGGGTGTCTAAAATCCCCACGTCGGTCTCGACGCCCGAGATAAGGGTCGCGTGCCCGGACGAGGAGAAATTCCAGATCGTCGAAAACCTAAAGAATCACTTCAAGAACCTCTACGATACCATTGAAGTAGATGGGGCGCGCATCAATTTCGAGAAAGGCTGGGGCCTCATACGGGCCTCGAACACGCAACCCGTGCTCGTCATGCGTTTCGAGGCGCTCGATGAACCCTCCCTGCAGGCATACCAGAGCGAAGTATACGAAGAGATAAAAAAATACCCCGCCGTCACGCTTCCGGATGCGTAGCCTCCGCGCGCTCTACGAGTGGGTGCTGAGCTGGGCGGATTCGCGCTACGCCCTGCCCGCCCTCATCGTCGTATCGACGACGGAATCCGTCTTCTTCCCCATCCCGCCGGACCCGCTCCTGATGGCCCTCGCGCTCGCCAGGCCGCAAAGGGCGTATCTCTACGCCGCCGTCTGCTCGGCGTTCTCCGTCCTGGGCGGCGCGCTGGGCTACATGATCGGCTTTTATCTCCTGAAAAGCGTCGGCGAGCCCATTATCGCGTTCTACGGCGTAGCGGATAAATTCCAGATCGTTCAGGAATACTACCGCGCCTATGACGCATGGGCGGTGGCGATCGCCGGATTCACGCCGATCCCCTACAAGGTTTTCACCATCTCGGCGGGCGCGTTCGAAATCAATTTCCTCGTTTTCCTCATCGCGTCAATTTTGAGTCGCTCGGCGCGCTTTTTCATCGAGGCCGCGCTTATCCACCGCTTCGGCCCCCCGATTCGAAGTTTCATCGATCGCCGCTTTAATTTATTGACCATCATCTTTATCGTATTGCTTTTGGGCGGTTTTCTCCTGTTCAAAGGGCTCTTCCAGTGACCAGGCGCGATACGCCCCTGTGGGCGGTCATCATGGCGGGAGGCGCGGGAACGCGCTTCTGGCCCGTGAGCAGAAAGTCGAAGCCCAAGCAATTCCTGCCCCCGGGCGGGGGGATTCCTCCCCAAAACGCAGGCCCCACGCTGCTTGATGCGACGCTTAAACGCATACGCGGCCTCGCCCCGCCCGAGCGAACACTCATCATGGCCTCGGCCGCGCACCGGAAATTATTGAGGAACCTCGATATCCCCAAGCGCAACGTCGTCCATGAGCCTGCGGGGAGAAACACCGCGCCCTGCCTCGGCCTGGCGGCCCGCCTCATCGAATCGAGAGAGCCGGGCGCGCTCATGTGCGCCGTGCCCGCAGACCAGTTCGTCGAAAAAACGAGAGAATTCCGACAACTCATAAAGGCGGGGGCGCGTCTGGCGGGTGAGCATGAGGCAATCGTCTCGCTCGGGGTGGCGCCCCATTCGCCCGAGACCGGTTTCGGCTACATCGAGCGGGGCGGGCGCGTCACTACCAAAGACGAAACAGAGGCGTTCCGCGTGAAAAGGTTCCGGGAAAAGCCCCCACTCGCCCGTGCCAAGAGGTATGCTTCTTCCGGCAAACATTACTGGAACAGCGGCATCTTCGTCTCCCAGGCCGCACACCTGGTCGATGAACTGGAAGTCCACCAGCCCCGCCTGAGCGCAACGCTAAGCCGGGCGGCATCTGCACTACTGAAGCGCGACGCAGCCGCATTCGCGAAATCCTGGGAGAAGTGCGAGTCCATCAGCATCGATCATGCGGTGATGGAGAAATCGCGGAAACTCATCGTCTTGCCGGCCGACGTCGGCTGGAGCGATCTGGGCACATGGCCCGCTATACGAGGCGTCCTGCCGCGCGATGAGGACGGAAACGTGTGGATACTGCCCAGGGGAGGCAAAACCGAAGCCATCGGCGCGAAGAACCTGATTGTCCGCTCGAACAAGAAATTCGTCGCCGCAGTCGGGGTCGAGGACGTCATCATCGTCGAGACGGACGACGCGCTTCTCATCTGCTCAATTGAGGATGCGGAAAAAATCGGCGAGATGGTCAAAAACCTTGGGCCTGACGGCGTCAGATTCCTATGAACCGTCCACCGGAAGATTGAACATGCCCTGGGAACACGCCCTCATTCTCGGCGTCGTGCAAGGCCTGACCGAGTTTCTGCCGGTGAGCAGTTCGGGACACCTCGTTCTGGGCCAGAGCATTCTGGGGATGAAAGAACCCGAATTGCTCTTCGACGTCCTGCTCCACGTCGGCACGCTCGCCGCCGTCCTCATCTTCTACGGAAAAGACCTATGGCGCATCGCCCGGGGTTGGGTCTCGTCCCTGGCGGGCAAAGATTCAGGCGACGGCGCGGCAAGAACCGGCTGGCTCCTGATTCTGGGATCGGTCCCGGCGGGGATTGTGGGTGTTTTTCTGGGTGGTCTGGTCGAAGAGATGTTCGCCTCGCCCAGGCTCGCCGCCTGCGCGCTGCTCGTGACGGGCGGCATTCTGTGCCTGAGCGAACCCCGGGAGGGCGCAGGCCGCGGAGAAGCCGAAATGACGGCCAAGGACGCCCTCATCATCGGCGTATTCCAGGCGTTCGCCATCATTCCGGGAATCTCGCGTTCGGGGGCGACCATCGCCGCCGCGCTCATGCGCGGGGTGGCGCGTGAGCAGGCCGCGCGCTTCAGCTTTTTACTCTCGGTACCCGCGATCCTGGGCGCCTTCGCGCTCAAGATAAAAGACCTGGAAGGCCCGCTCGGCGCGAAGCTGCTCCCCTTCGCCGTCGGCGCGCTGGCCGCGGCTATCGTGGGGACAGCCGCCCTGGGCTGGCTCATCCGGCTCGTTAAGGGCGGCAACCTCGCGCGATTTCGCTACTACTGCTGGGGCGCGGGCGCACTGGCCCTGCTCTACCTGTTCACCACGGGGTAGCGATGCTCGCCTAGTGCATGGGCGAGAAGGAAGAGGGCATCCAGATTTCTGAATTCTGCGTGTCCAGGAACGGACGCGAGCCCGGAGGCCAGTTCGGCAGCTCATGCGCTTTCTGGCGAATCTCGGCGCGATGGTTCATGTCCTCATACGCCCAGACGTGGATCCACTGGTTGAGCGGCCCCACGTCGGTCATGAAGAGCGCCGCCAGCGGGGAGAGCTCTTCCCGCGCCGCGATGTGCTCGGTCCAGCGGCTCAGGACTTCTCCCGTCTTGCCGGGCTGCACGGTGTAGGTTCTGAATTCATATACGCTGCCATACGCCCCCAGGCGCGGTTCGGGCCGGAACGGGGGAGCCGTCATCACCTTGCTCTCCTGCTCGAGAATGAGATGCCCGTTGGGCGGCGGCCACCAGTCCTGGCTCATCGTCTTCGCCCGCACCTCGGCGCGGTGGTCCATGCTCTCGTACTGCCAGATGTGCCTGATGCGGTTCAGGTCCCCGACCTCGGTATGGAAGAATCCCATAATCGGAGAAACCTCGTTCCTCTTGTCGATGACTTTAGCGAAATTCTCCTCGAACTCGGCCACACCGCCGACGGTCAACCGATAAGTGCGCATTTCGTAGATCATGCAAACTTTCCTCCCGAATGGTTGTGGAAAAGGGATACGCCCCGAAGTTTAGGCCGAAGCGGGCGGGCGGGCAAGGACGAGAGGGCTTTTTTCGCGCTGGCAGGCTTTGCGGAAGGGGCTGTTGGAAAAGTCCCCCTAAGGTGTTCTTGCTCCCATTTGAGAGTTTTCACCGTCATTCCGGCGAATGCCGGAATCCAGAGCAGACGGAGTTACCGAATCTCAGGACGCCCAAGAAAAACGATAAAGCGGAAAGTCAATTACAAAAGCAAAGTCCCTGGATTTCGTCGAACCCTCATTCATCAATCGGCTCCGACACCGGAATGACGATCAAAAACCGCATTCACCCGTAGGGGCGGCCCCCTGTGGCCGCCCTGCCCTCCGTGACCGCCCGTATCGGATATATCCATCCCCGTGGTTGCGCTTCGCATGGAAAAGCGCGGGGGCATCGAACTAACCTCGGACAGGCACGGGGGCCTGTCCCTACAACCCATCTACTTGCAGGCTCTCTATATGGGCTTTTTCATCGGGCATTTCCCTCGGGATGCCCGACTTTCAAGGGGGGAATTGTTGTGGAGTGCTCTACAACTGGGAGTGCAGTCTCCTTCCCCGGTTGGTTCCATTCGCCCAATCACGAAATCAGGATTATTTCATAAAACCCGAAAGCGCGAGCGGCGAAAAAAGCCTCCCTATTCGCCCAGATAGGCTTCGCGGACGGCGGGTGAATCGCGCAGGACGGCGGGCTCATCACCCATGATGATCCGCCCCGTCTCCATCACGTAGGCCCAGTCCGAGAAATTAAGCGCCAGGTGCGCGTTCTGCTCGACGAGGAAAATGCCCGTCCCCTCATCGCGGATTCTCGCCAGGACCCCGAAGATGGTCTCGATGATCCGGGGCGCGAGGCCGAGCGAGGGTTCATCGAGCAGGAGAAGCCTGGGCTTTGACATCAGCGCGCGGGCGATGGCCAGCATCTGCTGCTCCCCGCCCGAGAGCGTCCCGCCCCGCTGGCCGCGCCGCTCGTGCAGCACGGGAAACAGGGAGCAGACGTAATCGAGGTCGTCCTTGACGCCTCCGGCGTCGTTTCTCAGAAAAGCGCCCATCTCCAGGTTTTCGAGCACGGTCAGATGCGGGAAGATGCGCCTGCCCTCGGGCACCTGGCAGATGCCGCGCCTCACGATGTCGTCCGGCTCCTGCGCGTGGATGGCTTCGCCCTCGAGCAGTATCTCGCCCCGGGAGACGGCGTTGACGCCGCTGATCGCCATCAAGGTGGAGGACTTGCCCGCCCCGTTGCTGCCGATGAGGCAGACGACCTGCCCCGAGCGCACCTCCAGCGACACGCCCTGCAGCGCATGGATTTGTCCGTAGTAGAAATGGACATCCCTCAGTTCAAGCATGGGAAGTCCCCAGATAGGCTTCCAGCACCTTGGGGTCGCGCCGCACCTCGGCGGGGGTCCCGTCCGCTATCTTCTCCCCGTGGTCGAGGACGACCACGCGATCCGAGATGCCCATGACCACCTTCATGTCGTGTTCGATCAGCAAAATGGTGACGCCGCGCTCGCGGATCGCCAGTATCAGTTCGTTGAGCACGCTCTTCTCGCGAGGGTTCATACCCGCGGCGGGCTCGTCGAGCAGCAGGAGGCCGGGCTCGCTCGCCAGGGCGCGGGCAATCTCGAGCCTTCTCTGATCCCCGTAGGAGAGCGCCTCCGCCATACCCGAGGCATAGGCGGCGATGCCCGTGAACTCGAGCAGTTCCATGGCCTCGTCTACCGCCCGGCGCTCCTCCGCCACCATGCCGGGGAGCCTGAAAATCGCGCCGACCGGGCCGGTGCGCATCTTGCAGTGGCGTCCCACGAGGACGTTTTCCAGCACCGTCATCCCCCGGAACAGGCGGATGTTCTGAAACGTGCGTGCGATGCCCCGGCTCGTAACGGCGCTGGGCTTGAGCCCCACGAGGTTTTTCCCCTTGAAGATGACGTCGCCCTCGGTGGGCGCGTAAAGGCCCGTCACCACATTGAAGGCCGTCGTCTTGCCCGCGCCGTTCGGGCCGATGAGGCCTAACACCTCGCCCTCGTGCACGTTCAGGTCCAGAGAGTCGAGCGCCACCACGCCGCCGAAGCGCCGCGTGAGTTTTTTCAGCATCAAAAGACGCACGATTGGTTTCATCGCCCCGCCCCTGTTTTGCTTTCAGGTTTATCGCGTTCGAGATGGTGGCGCTGGCCCTTTGCCTGGAGCAGCCCCTGAGGCCGCAGCACCATCATGAGCACCATGGCGCCGCCCAGGAGCATGGGCCGGAAAAGCGTGAGTTCTCTGAGAACCTCGGGCAGCACGGTGAGGATGAACGCACCGAGCATCACGCCCGGGATGCTCGCCATGCCACCCAGCACCACCATGCACAAGATGATGACGGATTCGAAAAACGTGAAACTCTCCGGCGAGATGAACGTCTGCTTCGCGGAGAAAACGACGCCCCCGAACCCCGCCCAGGCGGCTCCGAAGGCGAAGGCGGAGAGCTTCGTGTAGACGATGTTGACGCCCATGCACTCGGCCACCGTCTCGTCCTCGCGCATGGCGGCCCAGGCGCGGCCCAGGCGGCTCTTGTCGAGACGGTTCACGATGAAGATGGTGACGATGCATAACACCACGACGAGGTAGTAGAAGTGCATGGGCTTGTAGAGGCGCATCTCGCCCAGATAGGGGCGCCCGATGCCCAGGATGCCGTTCGGGCCCTGCGTCACGTTGTCCCAGTTGTTGAGAACAAGACGGATGATCTCGCCGAAGCCGAGCGTGACGATGGCGAGATAATCGCCCCGGAGCCTCAGGACGGGGATTCCCAGAATGATCCCGAACAGGGCGGAACTGGCCACGCCAACACCCAAAGCCGGCCAGAAGGAAAGCCCGTACCAGCTGTTCAGAAGAGCGTAGGAATACGCCCCCACGGCGTAGAAGGCCACATAACCCAGGTCCAGGAGGCCGGCGAAGCCGACCACCACGTTGAGCCCCAGGGCGAGCATGACGTAGATGCCGGTGATGACGAGCACGTCGGTGGAATAGCGATCGAGGGTCCAGGGGAGCGCGATAATGAGGAGCAGGAACAGGCTAAGGTAACGCTTGTCGTAGGATTTCTCCTCGATGAAACCCCATGCGGATGCGAACCCGGTCTTGATGCGCTGCGCCGGCCCCGCCAGAGCGCCTGATTGCGCGCTCGCCCGCGCCGCGCTCACCACGAATACGACGGCGGCGCAGCCCAGCCCTATCCAGAGACTGTTCTTCCATCCCGCGAGAGGCAGCGCCAGAAAGGCGAACCAAAGACCGATGAGCGGGACTCTCGCGTATGTGCTCATGTCCTGTCCGCCTCGCCGCCCGAGCCGCCCAGGATTCCCTCGGGCCGGAAGATGAGGACGACAACCAGCACCATGAACGCGAAGACATCCTTATAAACCGCGGAGACGTACCCCGCCCAGAAACTCTCGAGAAGCGCCAGCAGGAAGCCTCCCAGGAACGCTCCCGTCACGTTGCCGATACCGCCCAGCACGGCGGCGGTGAACGCTTTCATACCCGCAACGAAGCCGATGTGGTGGTTCACGATTCCGTAGTACATGCCCACCATCACGCCGGCCACGGCGGCCAGCACGGAGCCGATGGCGAAAGTGACCGCGATCACCCGGTTCACGTTCACGCCGACGAGCGAGGCCATCGTCCTGTCCTGGGCGGTGGCGCGCATGGCCTTGCCGAGCTTCGTCTTCTTGATGAAAAGCTGGAGCGCCGCCATGAGACCCAGGGCCAGAACCAGGATGAAGATCTGAAGCCCGTTCACGTAAGCGCCGAAAAGCTGGAAACTCCCCAGTTCGAGCAGGTTGGGAAACGCCTTGTCGCGCGCTCCCTGGACGACTTGAACGTAGTTCTGAAGAAACAGGCTCATGCCTATCGCGCTGATGAGCGGGGATAGCCTCGGCGCATTGCGCAGCGGGCGGTAGGCGACGCGCTCAAGCGTGATTCCGTATGCGGCGCAGTAGATCATCGGGATGAGGAAGACGAGAACGATACTCAGCGCCAGGCTCGTCTGCGTGAGGCCCATGGTCCCCAGCACAGCAAGGACGGCGATGCCCACGTACGCGCCTATCATGTAGATTTCGCCGTGGGCGAAATTGATGAGCTGCAGAATGCCGTAGACGAGGGTGTAGCCCAGGGCGATGAGTGCGTAAACCGCGCCGACGACGAGGCCGTTCACCAGCTGTTGCGCAAACATAGAGAAATCTTTACATGATAATCAGACAAAAAAGAAGGGGAGGCTTTCGCCTCCCCTCCCGCGATTCAACATGGCGACGTGCGCCCTATTTGATCTCTACGAATTTCGACCCCTTCACCTGCCAGAGCACGTAGGGGCTCTCCAGGACGTCTCCTTTCTTGTTGAACTGGAGTTTGCCCAAAGAGGTGTTCCAGGGCTTGCTGCGCAGATGGGCGGACAGCTTGGACCCATTGGTGCTGCCCGTGGCCTGGATGGCGCTCAGGATCATGTTCGTGGCCACGTAGCTGTAGATGGTGTAGGCGCCCACTTCCTTTCCGAAACGCTTGCGGTGATTCTTGATGACGTTCTGGGCCGCCGCGAGTTTCGTCTGATCCGGCGTGAACGTGATATAGGTGCCCTCGGCGGATTTGCCGGCGATCTTGTAGTACTCGTCCGTGACGATGCCGTCGCCGCTCATGAAGTGCGCCTTCATGCCGAGGCGCTCGCGCATCTGCTTGACCAGCAAAATGGCCTCCGGGTGGATGCCGCCGAAATAGACGAGTTCGGGGTTTTTCTGCTTGGCGGCCGTGAGCACGGGCGTGTAGTCCTTATCCCCCTGCACGACGCCGCTGTAGAAGACGGGCTTGACGCCTCTTTTCTCCAGGAAACGCTTCGTCTCATCGGCCAGTCCCTGGCCGTAGGTGGTCTTGTCGTGGAGGATGGCGATGCGCTTCAACTTCAGCTTGTCCACGATGTAGTTCGCCGCCACCTCTCCTTGCTGATCGTCGCGCCCGCAGACGCGGAACACCGTCGAGAAGCCCTGCTCGGTGAGCTTGGGGTTCGTCGACGCCGGCGTGATCTGGACGACGCCCGCCTCCGCATACACGGTGGAGGCCGGGATGGAGACCGAACTGTTGAAATGGCCGACGATGCCGGCGGCGCCCGAGTTCACGAACTTGTGCGCGATCGACACCCCTTCCCGCGGGTCGTGGCGATCGTCGCCCCAGAGGATATCCACCTTCATCTTCTTTTTACCGACTTTCACGCCGCCCTTGGCGTTCCATTCCTCGACCGCGAGCGTAGCGCCGTTTTTCAGCATCTCGCCGAACGCCGCCTGATCGCCGGTGAGCGGACCGGCTACGCCGAGCTTGAGCGTCGCGGCGTGCGCAGCCGTACCCAGGAAGGCGGCGGCTGCGAGAATGGTCAGGACGGTAAACAGCTTGTCGCGCATGACGTGTCTCCTTCAGGTAGCTGGATAATATAGATTCAAGGGTTTCACGCAGATATCAAGGGGACTTCACGCAACACGTGACGCCCCTCGCAGCACTCGTGATTTTTTCGGAAACCGTATACCTCGCTCATGGATACAATACGCCATGAACAAGCAACTTTCAATATTTTTTCTCAGTTGGGATGGACGCTAGGCCGTCCTCACGCGCTCGATGTATTCCCCCGTGCGCGTGTCGATTTTGAGCACGTCTCCTTCGTTCAGGAACAAGGGAACGGTGACCGTAGCGCCTGTCTCCAGCTCCGCCTGTTTGGTCGCGCCCGTCGCCGTATCGCCCCGCACGCCGGGTTCGGTCTTCTTGATGGCCAATTCCACAAAAGTGGGCATTTCGACCGAGATCGCGTCGCCCTTGTGGAAGAGGATGTCCACTATCGTCTCCTCGCGCAGGAGCTTGACGCTGTGCCCGAGTTTTTCCTCCCCAAGGCCTGTCTGATCGTAGGTTTGCGTGTCCATGAAATAAAAGATGTCGCCGTCGCGGTAGAGATACTGCATCTGTTTCTGCTCGACCCCGGGGTCGCCGACGGACTCGCCTGAACGGAAGGTCTTTTCCAGAACGCGGCCCGTTTTCAGATTCTTGAGCTTCGTGCGCACGAAAGCCCCGCCCTTGCCGGGCTTCACGTGCTGGAACTCCACGATGATGAACGGCTCGTTATCGAGCTCAATCTTCAGGCCATTACGAAAATCACTTGTCGAGGGCATCGGTTCAAAAAACCTCCTGATGATGAAAATGTCTACAAAACAACGAGTTCCTTTGTAATCGAACGGGTGAGAACCTCCTTGCCCCGTTCGGTGACGAGCACCATATCCTCGATTCTCACGCCGCCCCAGCGGGGCAGATAGATGCCGGGCTCCACCGTAACGACCATGCCGGGCCTGAGCTCTTCCTTCACGCCGGGGCCGAGCCTGGGGGCTTCGTGGATGTCGAGTCCCACCCCGTGGCCCGTTCCGTGCCCGAAGGCCTCGCCGTAGCCGTGGGCCTCGATGACGTCGCGGGCTGCCTTGTCCACGTCCCCGCAGGAGACACCGGGCTTCACGGCTTCGAGCGCCGTCATCTGGGCTTCCAGGACAACCTTGTAAATCTTATCGGCCTTGGGCGACGGCTTGCCGAGGGAGAACACGCGCGTCGTATCCGCATGGTAGCCCGACACCACGGCGCCGAAATCGATGGTGATGAGGTCGCCTGGCTTCAGTTTTCTGGAGGAGGCGATGCCGTGAGGAAGAGCGGAGCGCGGACCCGAGGCGACAATGGTATCGAACGAGGCGCCGGAAGCGCCCCTTCGCCTCATCGCGGTCTCGAGGTTGAGCGCGACGTCCGATTCGGCGCGGCCGGGACGAATTGACGCTGAAATCTCGCTCAGCGCCTCCCCGTTCACTCGCGCGCCCTGTTTCAGTTTTCGAACCTCGCCTGCGTCCTTGCAAAGCCGCAAACCCTCCACGAGGCCCGAGACGGGCTTCAGGCGCGCTCCCTTGATGAGCTTGCGTAGTTGCCTGAAAACCCCGTGGACGACGTGCGACTCCTCGAAGGCGAGCGCTTTCGCCCTCGTTTTTTTCAACTCTTTTGCTATCCCCTGCACCGGGGAGGCGTGTTCGGCGCGTCGAAAATCGGGCGGCACCTGCTTCGCCGCCTGCGAACGGTAGCGGAAGTCCGTGATGAAGACGGCGCTTCTCGCGGAGATCAGGCAGGCCCCGGCCGAGCCGGTGAAGCCGGTGAGATAGTGGACATTCTTCCTGTTCGTGACGGCGAAAGCGGAGACGCCCGCGCGCCGCATCGCCTTTCTCAAGGCGCTCAAACGCTGTTTCATTCTTCTTCCAGTGGGAAAGTCAGCCCCTTGACGTGGAGATTGATCGCCGCGCGCAAGGCCAGGGCGTAGCCCGCCAGGCCGAACCCGATGACGCTTCCCGCCGCTACGGGCCCTATCATCGAGCGATGCCTGAAATCCTCGCGCTTCATGACGTTTGAGATGTGCACCTCGTAGACGGGCAACTCCAGGCCGCCTATCGCGTCTCTGAGCGCGACGCTGGTGTGGGTGTACCCTCCCGGATTGAAGACGCAGGCGGCGCATTCGCCCGAGGGGGCCACGTCATTCAGGGGCGGTTTCGCGCCCCCCGCCCGCTGGAGCGCATCGACGAGTTCTCCCTCGACGTTGGATTGAAGACACTCGAGTTCCGCTCCCCCATCCGCCGCCATCCGGGCGAGAGCCGCCTCTAGTTCGGCCAGCGTCGTCTGGCCGTACACCTCGGGTTCGCGCGTTCCCAGCAGATTGAGATTCGGACCGTTCAACAGCAGAATTCTCATGTGCTCACTCAAATAAGATGCGTTCCATCAAGTCCGCATGGAAGCCGGGGAGGAATGGTAGATAACACGGGCGGCGGCGTCAATGAACGAGAGCCGCCAAACCCGTGATTAACGGGGTTGCTGAAAAAGCTCCACAGAGGGAGCGCACTGAATTTCACTCCCCCCTTGAGGGGGAGTCGAAGAGCTGAGGGCGTAAGCCCGAAAGCGATTCGGTGGGGGGTATAACTCGGAGTGGCGATAAAACGCGATTCACCCCCCACCGATTCAGCCTTCGCACAAA
>MPNJ01000035.1 GCA_002238965.1 Nitrospinae bacterium bin107
CCTCCTTCCTCAGTCGGAATCGACCTCCTTCCTCAGTCGGAATCGACCTCCTTCCTCAGTCGGAATCGACCTCCTTCCTCAGTCGGAATCGACCTCCTTCCTCAGTCGGAATCGACCTCCTTCCTCAATTCGATTTGCTTAAGCGGAATTTCCGAAAATATCGATAAAATACGATAAATTCGCGGTGTTTTTCGGTAAATAAACGAAAATAGAAAAGAGAGAGGGTAAATCTACACAACTCTAATTTTTACAATAAGTTGATAGAAATGATGTTCGCCGGGCACGGCTTTTTCCACGATATGGAGCTCAGGCGGTTTTCTTGGGGTCGTTCACCGGATATTTGGGCTTCTTGCCGCTCAGGACGCGGGCGATGTCCTTCCCCGCCCACGTGGCGATGGCTTCGAGACATTCCTGCGTGGAACCCGCCATGTGCGGCGTGAGAATGAGGTTGGGCGCATCGAAGATGGCGCTTTCGGGATCCGGCGGTTCGCCTTCCAGCACGTCGAGGGCCGCACCTGCGATTTTGCCGTTTTTGAGCGCGCCCGCCAGAGCCGCCTCATCCACCAGCGGACCTCTCGCGGCATTTACGAGAAAAGCGGTTTTTTTCATTCTCGAGATCGCTCGCCTGTCGATCAGGTGATGGGTCTTGGGCGTGTGCGGCGCGTGAAGCGAGATGAAATCGGCCCGGCCCAGGAGAGTCTCGAATCGGGCGGGCCTGGCGCCGCGCGCTCTGATATCCTCGCTCTTGAGGCCCGGGTCATGGGCGAGAACCTTCATGCCCATCGCAAGCGCCATTTTCGTGAGCCGGCTCCCCACCTGCCCGACCCCGATGAGCCCCAGCGTCTTGTCCTTGAGCTCCATTCCCGTGTGGCGCGCCTCGCCCCATACCCGCTCCGCTCCCACCCGGGAGGCCGCCTGGGGAATACGCCTGGCCAGGGAGAGGATCAGTCCCAGCGTCAGTTCGGCTACAGCGTTCGCGTTGGCTCCCGGTGTATTTGTAACGAGTACGCCGTGTTCCGTGCAGGCAGCCACGTCGACCTGGTCCACTCCTGCTCCATGCACGGCCACCACGCGCAGTTCCGGCAGCAGCGCGAGCAAAGAGGCGGTTATGTAGCCCGGACGCAGCAGAATCCCTTCCGCACCTCGCAGCTCCTTGGCGAAAGCGGCTTCTTCCGCATTGTCCAGGGGTCTGAAGGGCAGCGCCACGGCGCGGACGGGTGCGACGCCGGTCATGGCCTGTTTCACGGGCGCCATGGCGACCGGAAAATCGGATGTGGAGGTAATGGCGGCCCACCGTTTTTTTGATGGCATGGGAAGAACTACATGTCGACAGCGGTGAAATCACCGTCGTAGTTGTATTCGGCTCTGGCTTTTTGAACGGAAAGCAGCCCCTCTTGCAGGTCGCGTTCGATGGAATAGAAGGAGCGATCCTTCGGGTCGCCATACCCGCCCCCGCTCGGCACTTCGAGCACAAGCCTGTCACTCTGGTTCATCACCCATTGACGTTTGGGGTTGATGGGGCGCCCGTTCAGGGTCACCTTGCCGACGCGCCCGTTCTTCCCGCCGAACAACCCATAGGCGGGGTGCCGGGTTCTCTCGCTCATGAAGGTGAGGAGAATCGGCCCGTCGGAGAGTGATTTCACGATGACCTGCTGGCCGTTTCCACCGGCGTATTTTCCTGCGCCGCCGCTGTCTCTGATAGAAGCTTTTCTCTCCACCAGCAAGGGCACGAGATGTTCGAGGATTTCGATGGGCGTGTTCGAGGTGTTCGAGGGGAAATCGAGACATACGCGTCCATCGTGCCTGTCCGTCGCGCCCTGTCCGCCATGGAGGAAGAAGTTGCCGGCGAAGTGCCTGTTTTCCTTTGTGATGCCTGCCGCGTTGATGGCCCACGTGGGGCTGCCGCTGGCCGCCTGGACGAGATTGGGCACTGCTTTGCAGAGCGCACCGAAAATGGCCGAAGGAATGAAGTGTCCCACCATGGAGCGGCCGTTCACGGGGGCCGGATAACGCGGATTCAGGATGCTGCCCTCGGGCGCCGATACCGTCACGGGCCGGAAATTGCCCTCGTTGTTGGGGATTTGAGGACAGAACAGGCATTTGAGCGAATAGGCGGAATAGGAATAGACATAACTCAAGACGGCGTTCAGGCCGCGGTCGACCTGCGGGGATGAGCCCGTATAGTCCACCAGAATGCTGCTGCCGCGAACCTTGACCTCAACGCGGATGACGAGCGGCTCATCGTACCCGTCTGTGGATACCTGAAATCTGTATTCCCCATCTTCCACTTTCTTGATGGCCTCGCGCATCGCGTTTTCGGAGCGCTGGAAGATCGTGGTGGCCGGCGCATCGAGGTCGGCGAGTTTGTATTCTTCGAGCATCTCGCCGATGCGCTGGGCGGCGAGCCTGCCGGCGGACATATGGGAGATCATATCTCCCTCCACCTGGTTCGGCACACGCACGTTTGTTCTGATGATTCTCAGGATATCCTCGTTGATTTTGCCCGCCGACATGTACTTGCAGGGTGGAAGCTGGAGACCTTCTTCGTAGATCTCGCGCACCTCGGGGGATCGCAGTTTTCCCCCCATGTCCGTCACCTGGGTGGTGATGCCGATAAGAGCGACCAGCTTCGATTTGTGGAACACCGGTGTGAGGGAAGTGAGATCCTGAAGATGGCCCGTTCCCATCCACGGGTCGTTCGTGAGTATGAGATCGCCGGGTTCAAGCGTTTCCTGCGGGTAAATCTTGAGAAGTTTTTTGGCCGTAATCGGCAACGCGCCCACGAAGCTGGGCATGGTGGACCTGGCCTGGGCGATGGATTGACCGTTGGGATTCAGAATGATGACGGCGAAATTTCTCGCCTCGCGTATCGTGGTCGAAAAAGCGGTGCGGACGATCTCGGTGGCCGTTTCCTCGGCGATGGCGATGAAGCGGTTCCAGAGGACTTCCAAGGTAATTGAATCGATACCCTTGCGGGCCATGTCTGCATCTCTCCTAGAGTTCGATGATCAGATTCTGGAATTTATCGACCTGGAAGTTCGAGCGAGGCCCGATGACAGTCGTCGTCATTTTCTCTTCCACCAACGCCGGCCCCTTGAACTTCTGTCCCGGCTTCAAAAGATAGCGATCGAAGATATTCACTTTTCGGAAACCCTTGTTCTCCGGCATGTAGATGCGACGGTTGCCCTTCAAGGCGGTTTTTACGTCTTTTTCGGGTAGGTTCGAGAAATCAAATCTCACGTTGGGTTCCGGCCCGATTCCGAAGATTCGCCAACTGAACACCTGAAGCGGCACTTCGTCTATGGCGCGTCCGTGGGCAGAGGCGTAATGCTCGCGATAGGTTTCGCTGATTTCTCCGAAATGGTTCCGCGTCAGTTTTCCGCTCGGGATGGGGATGGTGAGCGGGAAGCCCTGGCCCTCGAAGCTGATGTCCGCCATGCGCTGAATCCGGATTTCACGTTCCCTCACCCCGGCGGCGGTGAGGACTTCGCGAAGCCGTTTTTCGCGCCGGTTGAGCGTGTCGTTGAGCTTGGTGAGGTTCACGTCTTCGAGCGGCATCACCTGGCTGTCCACGGTGTCCACCTTGAATGGAACGGTATGGAGCCCCAGGCTGGAAGCCAAACCAGCGCCCGGTGGGCAGACGATACGCTTGAGCCCCACCTTGCGCGCAAGCCGGAACGCATGAACGGGACCCGCGCCGCCGGTGGCCATGAGGGTAAAGTTGCGGGGGTCTTTTCCGCGTTCGGAGAGCTTGATGCGCGCGGCGGCGGCCATGGTTTCATTTACCAGTTCATGGATTCCCCAGGCCGCCTGGATCTCTTCGATCTTCATCGGCTCGGCGATTTTGGAGCGTATGGCTTCGGATGCCGCCTCGGAGAAAACGGGCATTTCGCCACCCAGGAAATAATCGGGATTGATGTAGCCGAGAAGCAGGTTGGCGTCGGTCACCGTGGGCTCTTCTCCACCCAGTCCGTAGCAGGCGGGCCCGGGGGACGCCCCCTGGCTCTCGGGGCCGACCTTGAGCAGGCCCAGGTCGTCGATTCGCGCGATGCTGCCTCCACCCGCGCCGACTTCGATCAGATCGATGCACGGCACCTGGATGGGCATTCCACTGCCCCTGGTAAAGCGTTTGACGCGCGCGATCTCGAATTGAACGGACAGATGGGGTTCGCCGTTTTCGATGATGCAGGATTTGGCGGTGGTCCCGCCCATGTCGAAAGCGATGAGGTTTTCGAATCCGCCGAGTTTCCCGAAATAGGCCGAAGAAAGCGCTCCTGCAGCGGGTCCTGACTCGAACATGCGTATGGGACTGCGTCCGGCGGATTGCGCCGTGGCGATGCCGCCGTTCGACAGCATGATATAGAGCGAGACGTTTTCGAGGTTGACCTCCAGGTCTTCGAGATATTTCGAAACAATCGGTTGGATGTAGGCGTTGGCCACAGTGGTGGAAGTCCTCTCGTATTCTCTGATTTCCGGGCAAACCTGAGAGGAGAGGCTGAAGCTTACATCAGGGAACGATTGCGCTATCGCTTCGCCGACTTCGGTCTCATGGGCTGGATTGGCGTATGAGTGCAAGAGGCAAACCGCTATGGATTCCGCACCTTTTTCCACGAGTTCCTGAATCGTTACCCTCACCTCCTGGGTGCTCAGAGGCTGGAGTATCTCCCCGGCCGCGGAAATCCGCTCGGTCAATTCGCGGCGAAAAGTTCCGGATACCAGAGGTTCAGGAAATTCAGGCACGATGTCGTAGATGTCATATCTGGATTCACGGCCCATCAAGAGGATGTCGGCGAATCCCTTCGTGGCGAGAAGACCCGTGGCCGCGCCTTTCTTCTCGATGATCGCGTTGGTGGCGAGGGTGGTTGCATGAATCGCCTGGCCGAGATCGCGGAACCGCAGGCTTTCTTCATCGAGCAACGTGCGCAAACCCGCGAGCGCGCCTATGGATGGGTCGTTCGGCGTTGTGAGATACTTGCCCACCGCGGTTTTTCCGTTCGATGGATTGTAAATCGCAATGTCGGTGAACGTGCCGCCGATATCAATCGCAGCAACGATTCGTCTTCTGGATGTGTAAGATGAAGCGGATTTGGCCATTTCTAAGTTGTGGGAAAGCCTCTTGTGTGAGGATCAATAGATTTGCGGCATTGTAAAATTAAGGTTAATTCGGTACACCTCAAATTCTATAAGCCAGACATAAGTATATGAAATCAGGCGCTTTGTCAATTCCTGGGAGGAGCAATGCTGCTTAAGATGTTGAAATTAAAAAGGTTACATAGATTTGCCGGACAACGGGTAAAAATGAAAATTATGAAACATTTTGATGGAATCATATTAACCTATTGATATCTTTATGGTTATTGAATGATAAACTCTCGTTTCGTCTCGTTTGGCCTAATTTTGAGAGGTGAAATACATTGCATCACTGGGCAAACAATCATTATTTGCTTATAAAAGCCTGTCTTTCATACGATCAGATACGTGTCATAGGATCAGATACGTGAATTTGGTAAGGAGAGTGAGGTCTGAAGTGATGGCGGGAAATGAAAGTGGATCACCCGTCCGATACGCCCTGGTGGATTGTGACCCTGGCGTGGATGACACGCTGGCCCTGGCGATGGGTTTCGCATCACCTTTTTTCCGGTACGATGCCGTGACGACCGTACACGGCAATGTTTCCGCGCGTCTGGCTTACCGAAATGCGAGAAGGCTCACCGCATTCTTGCGTGATCATCTCGAATCCCCCGTTTTGGATGTTCCCGTTTATCCGGGGGCCTCACTGGCCCTGGACGGAAGCCGCATGAACCGGAGCGAATCCCGCGCGATTCACGGTCCCGAAGGCATGGGAGCGATGTTCGATAAGAAAAGGCGTTTGCCCCGCCCGGGCAGGGGAAGTTCCAAACCGGCCTGGGAGGTAATGGTCGAGGAGGCCGCCAGACGGGGTTCGGCGTTGACCATTATCACGCTGGGCCCGCTCACGAATCTGGCTCTCGCGCTTCGGCGCGCGCCCGGGGTCTTCACCCGCGTGAAGCGGATTGTGGTCATGGGAGGAGCCGCCCGGATGCCCGGGAACGTAACGCCTGCGGCCGAGTTCAACATCTATTGCGACCCCTTGGCGGCGAAGGAGGTGTTTTCATCAGGCCTGCCCGTCACCATGGTGGGTCTGGACGTGACGAGGCGGGCGCTCCTGCGCGTCGATGAATTCGAGGGCGGGGGACCGTTCCGCGCGGCGATACGGGACCTCATCAAAGTCTATGCGCGGTTCGCTAAAAAACGGAGGGGGGCCGAGGACATCACCTTGCACGATCCACTGGCTCTCGCCGTCGCGATGAGGCCTGATTTGGTGGAGACCACGCCCTGCCGCGTGGACGTGGATGCGAGCCGGGGCATCGCGCGCGGAATGACGGTGGTGGAGCTCAGGGAAAACAGGGGCTCGCGGGTAAAGAATCCCGTCGACGTGGCGCTGGACCTGGACGTGAAGGGTTTTCTGGCGTTTTTCATCTCGCATCTGCGCAAATATCGCGGATGGGACGAAGATGAAAAATAAAAAACCCGCCGTCTTGGTGTTGGGAAGTTCGAATATCGACATCGTCGTTCGCGTGGATAAGCTCCCTCGTGCGGGTGAAACCGTCCTGGGAGGGGAGCGTCGTGAGTATCGGGGCGGAAAAGGGGCGAATCAGGCCCTGGCGGCAGCCCGCGCCGGTGCGGGGGTCCGCTTCGTCACTATGCTGGGAAAAGATGCGGGCGGCGATGCCTATGCCCGTCATCTTGTGGAGAGCGGGATATCGCCCGACGGGATATTGCGCTGCAATGCAAGCTCGGGGACGGCGCTGATCGTGGTGGACGATAAAGGCGAGAACCAAATCGCCGTGGCTCCGGGCGCGAACGCGCTCCTCACGCCCGGGCGAATGAGAAGAAAGCCGGGACTTCTGGATTTTGGCGGCGTCGTTCTGGCGCAGTTAGAGGTTCCGATTTCATCGATCATGACTGCTTTCAAAAGAGGAAGAAAGCGCGGCGCCTGCACCGTCCTGAACCCGGCTCCTGCGGCGGGGGAATTACCCGATGAGTTGCTCCGCCTGACCGACGTGCTGGCGCCGAACGAAACCGAAGCGGCGCATATCGCCGGACTCGGGAAAACGCCCGAAACCGATGAGGAGTTCCTGCGCGCCGCTCGCGCCTTGCGATCGCTGGGGCCTTCGCAGGTCGTAATAACCGCTGGCGCAAAAGGGGCTTTTTTCATGAAAGAGAAACAAGCCTCCTGGATGAGGCCTCCTCCCGGAGTCGAGGCGGTGGATACCACGGGCGCGGGCGATGCGTTTTGCGGAGCGCTGGCGGTGAAACTGGCCGAGAGTGCGGCGTTTAGAGAAGCGGTGCGCTTCGCCGTAAGCGCAGGATCGAGTTCGGTGAGAAAACGCGGCGCGCAAGGGGGTCTGCCTTCGCGCAGGCAAATTGTGAAAAATCAACGCCAAGTGCGTCAAAACAGATTCGCGTTGGTTGACTTCAATCCCTAACCCGCATAGGGTGTGGGCGTATAGGTCTTAAGTGTCCGTAATTTCCCATGTCGCCTCTTAAAGTCAAGAAGCGTCGCTGATAGGAGAAACACTCATGCCAATGGACTGGGATGAGTTCAAATCGAGAAGGCAAGGTGGTGGTAGTGGAGGTGGCGATGGAGGCGGCGGCATGCCGCAGATCAAGATGCCCCAGTTTCGTTTGCCGAATTTCAAGTTGCCCTCCGCTGCCATATTCGTGGTGGTGGCGCTCATATGGCTGGCCTCGGGTATTTTCAGCGTGGGGCCGGACGAGCAGGGCATCGTTCTTCGGTTCGGCCGCATCGACCGGGTGGTGTCCTCGGGATTGAACTATCATATGCCCTTCCCGATGGAGACCGCCTACACGCCGAAGGTGACGGAAGTGAAGCGCGTGGAAATTGGTTTCCGCACGATCGATCCCGGACCTCCCGCCAGATATTCGGACAAGCCCCATGAATCGAGAATGCTGACCGGGGATGAAAACATGGTGGACGTCGACATGATCGTCCAGTACCGCATCGTGGAGGCCGACAAGTATCTCTTCAAAGTGCGCAGACCCAGAGAGACGGTGGTGCACGCCGCCGAGGCCGCCATCCGGCAGGTGGTGGGCAGTAAGCCCATCGACGAGGCGCTCACCACCGGAAAGGGTGTGATCCAGCAAGAGACAATGGTGGAGATTCAGAAGATTCTGGATCTCTACGAAACCGGCTTGCGCGTGGCGGCGGTGCAGCTCCAGGACGTGACGCCTCCCAAGGAAGTCATCCACGCCTTCAAGGACGTGGCCAGCGCCCGTGAGGACAGGAACCGCCTCGTGAACGAGGCCCAGGGCTATCAAAACCAGGTGATACCGGAGACGCGCGGTAAGGTGGCCGCCGTCCTCAGGCAGGCGGAAGCCTACCGCGAGACCAAGATTCGCCATGCGCGAGGCGATGCGAACCGCTTCCTCGCCACGCTTAAGGAATACAAAAAAGCGCCGGCCATTACGCGCGAGCGCCTGTATCTCGAAATGATGCAGGAGGTGATGCCGACGGTGGACAAGGTGATCCTGGATCAGGGCAAATCCGGCGTGCTGCCGATACTCCCGCTGCGGGGTGGTGGAATAGAAGGGGTGACGAAACGATGAGCGCAGAGGGAGGGGGCGTGAAATTGCCGAAAAAGACAATCGCGTTGTTTGTGCTGATCCTGATCATCGTCTTTGGGGTCAACTCGCTGTTATTCACGGTTCGCGAAGACAGGCAGGTGGTCGTCACCCGGTTCGGTAAGCCCGTGCGTGTTTTGCGCGAAGCCGGCCTCAACTACCGGCTGCCGTTCGTGGAGCAGCTCACGTTTTTCGACCGTCGCCTGCTGGAGTACGATTCCAACCCGACGGAAATCATCACGCAAGACAAGAAATCCCTCGTGGTGGATAATTTCTCGCGATGGCGCATCGTCGACCCGCTCCAGTTTTTGCGCACGGTCCGCAACGAAACGGGGGCGCAAGCCCGGCTCGACGACATTATCTACAGTGAATTGCGCCAGGAACTCGGCCGCAAGGATTTGATCGACATCGTGGCCAAGGATCGCGCGCAGCTGATGGCCAAGGTCACGAAAGCAAGCGACAAGAAAGCGCGCGAATACGGCATCGAGATAGTGGACGTTCGCTTGAAGCGCGCAGACTTGCCGACGGAAAACTTGAAAGCGATTTACGGGCGCATGCAGGCCGAGCGCCAAAGAATCGCCCGCCAATACCGCTCGGAAGGAAAAGAGCAGGCCCAGAAGATTCGGGCGGAAACCAACCGTGAGCGCGACGTGCTCCTGGCGGAAGCCTATGAGAAAGAGCAAATCACCAAGGGCGAGGGCGACGCCAAGAGCATCGACATCAACGCGCAGGCGTTCGGTCAGGATGAGGAATTCTACGCGTTCTTGAAGAGCCTGGAGGTGTATGAGGGCTCCCTGAAGGACAAGACGACCCTCGTGCTGCCCGCGAGCAGTGACTTCCTCCGGTTTCTGCAAGGATCGAAGAACAGAAACGCGAATAAATCCGAGGCGAAGCCCGAGAAAAAATCCGAATAAATCCGGTTTCGGAATAGGAAAGCCCCCTCCCTGTGAGGGGGCTTTTTTCGTGGTGCGTGGTTTCTGAAAAGCGCCTGATGCTTTTTCGGGCCTTTCAGAATCTTGGGGCCCCGCAGGGGGCCCCTTGGTGGGATAGGGGCATCCTCTGGAAGGAAAGGGCAGGCGATGCCCGGAAGGATGACTCTGCCGCCCGTCATCACGAACAACGTCAACGACTTGCCTGCGAAAATTACTTTTCCAGCGAAGATGAGGGGCGGATGCGCCTACCTGAACTCGTTGCGGAGTGACTTTTTCTGCTACCCTTAATTATCAGTGTAGGTCGATTATTACCGATTGTCAATAAATTTAGCACAAAATATAGTATATTTTTTTCCTGCTACACAAGATATTGGGCTAAACAGGCGATCTTACCCACAGGTTATCCAGATGGGGACAATCAAATTAGCGCATAAAAAGCAATCAGTTACGGAGATTCTATATATGGTGTCGCGATGAATTGTGGATACAATATCTTGAGATGAGAAAAGCGCGTTTTTCTGGTTGATTCCTGGATTGTCTTCGCTCGTTCAGGGCGAGAATCCGGCGTCCGAACACATCCGATAGCGCGTGAAACGACGAGGTTGCGGATACCTCGCCGAAACGTCTACCCGGGGGAACCCCCCGCTATCCGTTTCTCAGGTAATCATCGCTCCCGTCGACCCAGTCTTCGCGGATGGGGCTGAAGATGTCGTAGTCTATGGCAGGTTCATCGCCCACGACTTCCACAGAATGGGGGACGTGCGGGGGGATGAGGAGCATTTCCCCCGGCCCGATTTCCACGGTCTCATCGTCGATGAAGAAGCGGAGCCTTCCCTGGAGGACGTGGGATATCTGCTCGTGCTCATGGCTGTGCATGGGCACCACGCAGCCGGGTTTGAGCTTGAGCCAGCAAATCATCTCCTTTTCGCCCACCACCATCTTTCGCGAAAGATGGTCGGTCACGATTTCCTCGGGCATCTCATCCCAACTGTATCTTTGGGCGCGCATGGTTCATCTCCTTGGGGTCGGGTGTGATTCGCTTATGGAAGGCGGCGAAACCCGCCGGTGCGTTATTGCTTGTATTCGGGGAGCGTCCTGCTGAAACCCTCCCGCATCACACGGCCTTTCTTGAGCACGTAATAGCCCT
This sequence comes from Nitrospinae bacterium bin107, assembly GCA_002238965.1. Taxonomy (GTDB): domain Bacteria; phylum UBA8248; class UBA8248; order UBA8248; family UBA8248; genus Bin107. The sequence goes on from MPNJ01000035.1 coordinate 10,744, forward strand.
CGCCATACCGGATGACGCTGGTGAGTGGAGGGATCCGGCATTCTTTCGAGATGATCAGGTTTTCCTGAGTCTCATCGCGCGGGAGATAGCGCTCCGCGTCTTCATCGGACAGATGGATATCGCGGTTGCAGGCGCAGGCCGCCTTTTCGTATTCGCCTTGCAGCTTGATGGTCTTGCATTCACAAGTAATCGCGTTGCTCATCGAGGGTCTCCTGTGCTCATCGAGAGCCTTCTGGAAAAGTGAGCCTATGCTAGAAAGGGGGCCTCGCGGTGTCAAGACCGCCGGGGCGAAAAACGCAAAGATCATCGGCGCAAAGGCTCGAGGAGGCCCGATTCGGTTTGAATTGTCCTCCCCGCAAGGGTATAAAAGGTCTGGTTTCGGGACTCATCATCTCAGGTTTTTCGTTTCATTCCAGGAGGGCGCATTCATGCCACGTATGACGGACAAGATGCTCGACTCGGGCGATCCATTCCCGAGCCTCGAGGTGGACCAGGCGGGGGGAGGCAAAATCTCCCTTCCCGGCGATCTCGCCGGCGATTGGGGAGTGGTTCTGCTCTACCGCGGACACTGGTGACCGTACTGCAAGCAGCAGCTTACGGCCTTCGACAGAGCGGCGAAGCTCAAAGAAGAAGGCGTCAAGGTTGTTGCAGCCTCCGTGGACACGGAGGAGAACGCGAAGGGAACGATTGAAGAGTGCGGAATCAACTTCCCCGTTGGCTATGGTTTGGACAACAAGCATATTTCCGAACTCACCGGTTGTTTCTATGAGGAAAAACGCCAGATCATTCACAGTACGGGCTATGTCCTGAAGCCCGATGGAACGGTGGCCGTCGCCGTCTACAGCACGGGACCCATCGGCCGCCTCGTGTGGCAGGACGTGGTGGGTCTGGTTCAGTTCCAAAAGAAGATGATGGCCTCCCAGGGCTAGCGCGCATCTTTTGAACACCCCCTCGGGTTTCGAGGGGGTGTTTTTTTTTGCGCACGTCCGGCGGGCCGGTTTTCAGGGCCTTTCATGGGATGTAACATCCCGGGCACATGAAACGGCCGCATTCATCAACTTGAACCGGATTGGAGCGCATCATGCCGAAAGTGAACCAGTACTTCCTCGACACCGGGGATGATTTCCCGAATCTCGAGATTCCCAGGGTGGGCGGCGGCAAAATCTCCCTGCCCGATGACCTGCTGGGCGCGTGGGGCGTCGTGCTGTTCTACCGCAGTGATTGGTGACCCTACTGCGTCGCCCAGATGGCGGCATTCTCCCGGGCGGGAGAAAGACTCGAAGCAGAGGGCATCAAGGTCGTCTCGGCATCCACCGACCCCGAAGAGGAGGCGCTTCAGTCCATCGAAGCCGGCAAGGTGAATTTTCCGGTGGGCCACAGCGTTGACCCCGCGCAGATCTCGGAAGCGACGGGCGCTTTCTACGCACCCGAGGCGGGCGATAAGCCGAGGCCGTTTCTTCACGCCACCAACTTTCTGCTCTCACCGGACGGTAAGGTGAACATCTCGCTCTACAGCTCGGGCCCCCTGGGGCGTCTCGTCTGGCAGGACGTCATCCAGGCCGTGCAGTTCCGAAAGAAGCGGATGCAGGACGCCCAGGCGCAGCAATAAAAAAGGGAATTATATAATCGAGGGACACCGCCGTAGGGACAGGTCGCGACCTGTCCCTACACTGCCATTCCCTACCCATCGGTTTTTTTCAACAGCCCCTTCTCGTTCAGCTTGCTAGTTCTTGAGACGCTCGTACACCTCGTCCGCATCGGACGCCTTGTTGTAGTCCTGGTCCAGCGTGCCGTCGCCGGCCGGGCTCTTGACCGCGAAGAATTTCGCCGGCCCCTCGGTGATGTGGATGCCGTGGCGCGTGTTTCTGGGAATATGCACCAGATCGCCTGCGCCGATCTCGCGTACCTCCTCACCGCAGATCATGTTCATCTTTCCCTCGAGCATCAGGATGTACTGCTCCTCATTGGGATGAAAGTGCGGCGGCGGGCCGTCTCCCTGGGGATATATCACCCAGCCCACCTTCATCAACTCGCCCGCCGTCGCGTGGCTGGTGGCGGGGCCTACTTTCGAGGAGCCTTGGGGCAAGTCTTCCATTCTGTAAAACGGCATTCAAAATCTCCTTGGTCTTGGATGTAACCCTATAAGGTGGATTCCAGTTTTTCCCGCGCCTCGTCGGCGTCTTCGGCCTTGTTGTAGTCCTGATACAGGTCGCCGTCTCCGGCGGGGCTCTTTACCGTGAAGAAGGCGAACGGCCCCTCGGTGATGCGGAGGCCGTGGCGCTCATTGCGTCGGATGTGCACCAGGTCGCCCGGGCCGACGACGCGGGTCTCATCCCCCAGGATCACGTTCGCCTCTCCCGACATCACCAGCAGGAACTGCTCCTCGTTCGGGTGGTAGTGAGGCGGCGGGCCGCCGTCCGCGGGATAGGTGATCATCCCGGCCTTCATGAGCTCACCGGCGACGCTTTGCGTTTGGGCCTTGCCCATGTCGATGTGCTTCGTTTCCATCTCGGATATTCTGTAAAATGGCAAGTCCAGGTTCCTCCCTTTCAATCGAGCCGCGCGACCACGCGAGCGGGCGCGCCCTCGATCCTGTAGAGTTTCATGGGAAATGCGAACATCTCGAATTCAGTCTCCTCGAAAGTATCGAGGTTGATGACGTGCTCGATGAGCGGAACGCCCCGGCCCAGCACGGCGCGGTGGCCGGGGGAGTCCTCGTGGTGCACCACGGAGTCGGGCTGCATGCCCGGGTCGATGGCGTGGTCCATGCAAAGGGCCTTCATGCCGCAATCGCAAAGAAAGCGGCACGCCTCCTTGTCGAGGTAGGGGTTGGGGCCGAAGTAATCGGGCGTGAAAATCTTCTCCTTCGACCAGCCCGTCCACGAGACGGCGATGGCGCCGTCCAGGCGTTCTGCCTGAAATCCGGGACTTGATTCGATCATCGCCTGCGTGATGGGGCTCGCCTCGCGCGCGGTTCCTCTCAAATCTATCTTCACGGCGCGGCCGCAGAAGGTCTCGAGCGGCATCTCGTCGATGGTGACGCCGTCGGGGTAGAAATGATTCGGCGCGTCCAGGTGCGTTCCCTGGTGGATCGCCATCCGGACCGCGCTGTTCTGCCGGCCGTGCGAGGGATGTTCGTGAAACTGCCAGTATTCCACCGGGGGAAAGGTCGGCACCTCGCAAAGGTCGGGATGCCCCAGGGGGGCGGTGAGGTCAATCAATCGGCTCATGGGCTTCCTCCGTCGATTTGGCGACTGAAAGATGGTGCTTTCTGAAAAAATCATGGATGAGGGCGAGCACCGCCTCGGGCCTGTCCAGTTGCGCGTAGCGGCCCGCACCTTCGATGATAAAGGATTCGCAACGGGGAATGCCGGCGGATAGGGTTTGAACGTCCTCGTGGTATTCGGGGTCTTCCTCGCCCGTGAGCGCGAGGACGGGGCAGGCGACTTCGCCGAGGCGCTCCGTGAGGTCGGGTGCTAAAAGCTCCGCGTATCCCGCCGAGGCGTATCCCGAAGGGTCGCCCCGCAGGAACAGGCGGTGATGCTCGGCGCGCTCCCTCGGGATCATGCCCCTGGGTTCCCTGCCTTCGCTTTTCCTGTTCCGGTAGGCCTCCTGCATCTCGCCCGCCTCGGCCAGGTGGATGCGCTCGGCGACGCCTCTGCGCACGCGCTTGGCGGCGGGCGCCGCTCCCGTCGCGATGAGGATGAGCGCGCCCGGCAGGAGGGGTTGTTCGACCGCGAGCAGGAGCGCGGCCCGCGCGCCCAGGCCGTGCCCGACCAGGACGGGCCGGTTCAAGCCCAGGCGGATGGTGACGTGTCCGATGTCACCAGCCATCTCTTCGAGCGTGTATTTGCCCTTCGGACTCGAGGAGCGCCCGTGGCCCCTCGGCTCCATGGCGACCACGCGGTGCATGCTCGAGAGCGTGGGGACGATCTTGCGCCACACCCATGTCGCATCGCCCAGGCCCGGAATGCAGAGGACCGGTGTGCCGTCTCCTGATGCCTCATAGCACAGGACGATTGCCTCATCCGCCCCGGGAGGGCTGATGTTCAGGTATCTCGCCGTGCGGGAGGACTCGCCTGCGATTCGGATCATACCTGGAGCGCTACCAGTTCTTCAATCAGCCCGCGCAGGCGCGCGGATACGGCCTCGAAGTATTGCGCCCCGTTTTCCGCCGTGGCCGCCGTGGGCATGCCCGCTACCCCCGAGGGCGCGCGGTTTCTGTTGAAATCCACCGGGCGGAAGAGCATTCCGCGGTGGTGCATGTCCTTCGTCCCCAGGGGATGGGGGTTCGCGTTGATTTGATCCACCGCCTCGTCCATGTTCACCAGGTCGGGGCGCAGATGGAGCATCATGGCGGTTTCGAACTCCCCGCTGTGCGCCATACCGCCGACGGGCGATTTTCTGATCTCCGCCGAGATTTCGTTTCCCAGATGGAAGTAGGTGATCATCCAGATGGTGAGCTCGATGTCGTAGCCGATGTCGTTCAGCGTTGCCTGGAGGGGCTGCACGTTGCCGCCGTGACCGTTCACGACGAATATCTTTTTATATCCGTGATGGGCGACGGAGCGGATGATATCCTTGATGAGGGCGACGTAGGTTTCCAGCCGCAAGGAAATGGTTCCCGGATACTCGAAGTGATGGTGCGACGTGCCCGTCCACACCGTGCGGGTCAGCAGCACGTTTTCGAGGCCGTCCACCGCCTTTTTGCAGACGTTCTCACAAAGGAGCGTATCCACCACGACGGGGCTGTGCGGCCCGTGCTGTTCCATCGAGGCGAAGGGGATGACGACCACGGCCCCGTTTTGGGCCATTTCCTTGTGCTGCGGCCAACTGAGTTCTTCCCAAAGCATAGGGGCATCCTTCAAAATTGTGTGAGTGATGGGTAAGGCCTCAAGCCTCTCAGGTTTTTCCGCATCGGGCAAGAGCCGAGCCTCAAGCGCGGGAAACACTTCCCCCGCTTGCCAGCGGTTCCGATTCGTGGTCTTTTAGGGGCCGCGAGAAAAATGGATGGAGAAATGCAAGTGTATTCGACCGATCAGATGAGAGAAGACGAGCACTGGATGGAAGAGGCGCTGGCGCTGGCCCGGATGGCCGAGGAGGCGGGCGACGTGCCCGTAGGCGCGCTGGTGGTGCGCGAGGGCCGGGTGCTGGGGCGTGGCTTCAACAGGCGGGAGGCCGCCTGCGACCCCACCGCGCACGCGGAAGTCCTGGCGCTCAGGGAAGCCGCCGAGACCGACGGCATCTGGCGGCTCGACGGCGCGACCTTGTACGTCACCCTGGAGCCGTGCCCGATGTGCGCAGGCGCGGTCGTCAACTCGCGGATCGCGCGGCTCGTCTTCGGGGCCACGGACCCCAAGGGCGGGGCCTGCGGTTCTTTGTTCGACATTCCCTCGGACCCGCGCGTGAACCACCGCGTGCCGATAACCTCGGGCATACTGGCCGAGGAGAGCGGCGCGATGCTGCGCGCCTTTTTCGAGGAGCGACGCCGCATCGCCCGCGAGGCGAGACAGGCCGCGCGCTGAAGATACGATCCATCCGGAGAGGTGGCCGAGTCCGGTTTAAGGCGGCAGACTCGAAATCTGTTGTGCAGGTAACTGCACCGGGGGTTCGAATCCCTCCCTCTCCGCCAGATTCATACGGGCAGGCACAGGCGGGAATTTCGAGTTTCTCGCAGCCTTTTTCTATGTTCGCACTTCGTCCGCCAGAGAATCCACCACTTCGATATCCGTCACGTCGAAGTTCACCCGGGCGATCGTTTCTCCGCCCTGCGCGCAGACGCATCTTCGCTGCTGAATTCATGAAAATTCGATAATTCAATCTCTCGATTCCTACCCCGAAGCAGGCTGCGGCGGGTAATGCGGCTCTCGGGATATCCGGAGACATCCAGCGGACGATCACGGGCGAGCGGCGGCATCCCGGCTGCGCTTTTCGCCGCCGCCCTCGGCCCATCTCATGGCGGCGTAGGTCCCCGCTCCAAAGACCCCGAAAGCGGCCATCAGGGCGTAGATGGTTCCATCGAAACTGTGGCCCACGAGCGCTCCGAAAGGCACCGAGATAAAGGTGGAGAGCGAAGCCACCACTCCCGCTCCCACCCCGGCGATGTGGCCGAGGGGTTCCATGGCGAGCGCATTGAGATTCCCGAAGAGGAGTCCGATGCAGAGAAAAATGACGAGCAGGCAGGTCATGAACAGCCAAAACGGAGGGAGTCCCCCGAAGGCGAAGGCCAGCGTCCACGAAACGGCCGAGACCAGCGTCAAGGACACCGTCGCCATCCTTGAGAGCCGGCGCATCCCGTACTTCATCACGAGCCACCCGTTCACGAGCGAGGCGCCTCCGAAGGCGAGCGCCAGCATGCCGAAATAGACCGGGAACAGCACGCCTGTCCCGTAGGCCTCCTGGAAGATTTGCTGGGAGGAACTGAGGTAGGCCACGAAGGGCGCGAACACGCATCCGGTGGCTACGGTGTATCCGAGCGCGGCCCGAATCCGCAGCGCCTCCAGGGCGGCGCCGCCGACCGCGCGCGGGGAGAGGGGCCGCCGGCGGGCGGGGGGCAGGGTTTCCGGCTGGCGAAGTGAAAACCATGCGAGTGTGACCGCGGCGATGATGAAGAAGGTGGCGAATATCGCGCGCCAGCCGCCCAGCCACAGTATCCCCAGCCCGAGGGAAGGAGCGACGGTGGGAACGAGAATGAACACGGCCATCGCAAACGACATGAGACGCGCCATCTGCCGTCCTTCGTATTGATCGCGCACCAGGGCGACGGTCACGATGCGCGGTCCCGCGATTCCGATGCCCTGCAGTATGCGGCCCGCAATCATCACCTCGAAAGTGTGTGCGAAGATGCTCATGACGCATCCCGACATGAACAAGACGAGGCCGGCATGGATAGAGGGCTTGCGTCCGATTCCGTCAGAGAGAGGACCAAAAACGATCTGCCCGAGACCGAGGCCCAGGAGCACGGCCGTGACGACGAACTGAACGTCGTTTCTGCGCGGCGCCCCGAGGTCGTGGCCTATCGCGGGCAGCGCCGGCAGTATCGCGTCGATAGCGAGCGCGACGAGCGCCATCAGAAGAGCGACGAGGGGAACGAATTCGCCGGGGCGAAGGGCGGGTTTGATGGTCGCTTTGCTCATTTTTCCTCCCAGGCTGTCCATACCGTTTGAATCTGTGTCGATTCGATCATGGTCCGAACGGCAACAGCTTGAACACGGTTACGCTCCGGCGCCTCGCGGTCTGAGCCGGAGCCAGTGTCTCACCTTTCGCCACTTTATGCGCCTCGAAACCTGTAGTGGAGGCAACTGCGCCGGGGGTTCGAATCCCTCTCCCGGGGTTGTCCTGCCCTCCGTGGTTGTCCCTCCAAAACCAGCCCCCTCTCCGCCACATTTCATACGGTCAGGGTTGGTGATCGCCCAAACTTCACGTAGCCTCTTTCGTATGGGCGAACCCGGTGGAGACAGAAATCTTTCGCAGCCTTCTTGCCGCTATTTCGCATGGGTGCGCCAGGGGTCGCCATCTCCAATCAAGACAGGCCCTGGGGCGATGGCGCCGGGATTGATCCTGGCGGTGAAGTATTGACCCTTTTTTTCGTATCGAGCGACGATTTCAGGAGGTTATCGAGAACGCGGAAGTCCAGACTCCTCCATATAGCGACCCAATCGAGGGAGGTTACCGATGATACCGGCGGATGAGACATTCGACGGCACATGGCCGTATGAGCCGCATTTTTTCGAAGGGAACGGCTTTCGCCAGCACTATATTGACGAGCGCGGGGGTGAGGAGGGCGCAGAGGACGTCATTGTCTGTCTCCACGGCGAACCGACGTGGGGTTATCTCTACCGGAACTTCATTCCCAGGCTGCGCAAGCTGGGGCGCGTCATCGTGCCGGACCACATGGGCTTCGGCAAAAGCGAAACCCCCCAGGACAAGGACTATTCCATTCGCGAGCATAGCGATAACCTCGAAGCCCTGCTCCTGGACCTCGACGCGCGGAACATCACCTTCGTCATGCAGGACTGGGGCGGCTCCATCGGGGCCAGCTTCGCCGTGCGCCATCCGGAGCGCATCAAGTGTCTATGTATATGCAACACCTATGCGCCCTGGGCGAGAATACCGACTGACGGAAAGTTCCCGACTCCCGAGCATAAATGGTTCAACTGGGTGCAGACGGATCAATACGAACCCACCCTTCTGAATCTCGGCGCGACGGTGCTGTCGGTGATGAAGAGAATCGGCTTCGAACGCACCGCACATGTGGACGAGACCTGGGTCCGCGCTTACGCCGGCCCGTTTCCCACACCGGAGTCCTGTCGTGGCGCGCTGCAATTCCCCCGGAACATCACGGATCCAAAAACCTTCGAATTCTTCCAGGAGCTCGCGGAGGAGCACGACGTGGAAGTCTTGAAGACCATTCCCGCCATGTGCATTCACGGGGAAGAGGACCGGGCGATGCCTGCCAGGTATACGGTCTTTCGGTTCAAGAGCATCTGGCCCAATGGCCCGGTCGTCACCCTGCCGGGCGTCGGTCATTTCGTGCAGGAAGACGCGCCGGAGACGGTGACGGCTCTCATCGAGCAGTTCGTCCAGATCAACAATCCGCCCGTCGATGCTTTTTCCGAGCCGAGCCGGGCGTGGAACGAAGGCGACCGGTGGACGAAAGCCAAGTAGTGATCGTTCCTGTTACGGACACGGGTACTGTTCCACCGAATCTGATTTTCAGTCGTCATTCCGGCGGTGGATTGCATCGTAACGGTGGACGTATCTTTCCGCACGTCCAGGATTGGCGGTCACGCCTGAAATGCGGGCGGACACACGGGGGGTCCGCCCCTGCAAGCGCAAATGACTCGAACGGAGCATCTCTCAAGGCCAGGCATCCCGTTTGATAAGCATCGGCAAAGCCGATATGTTGCCGCACATGAAACTATCGACCGCGATTACCCGCATGCTGGACATCGACCACCCGATCCTGCTCGCTCCGATGGGCGGCGTCGCGGGCGGCGCGCTTGCCCGCGAGGTCTCCGCCGCAGGCGGGTTGGGCCTGATAAGCGCCGGCTACGCAGACCCCGCGTTCGGCTACGGCTCGGACGAGTGGATTCGGGGGGAGTTCGACAAGGCGGGCGATCATGAGGTCGGGGTCGGCTTCATCACCTGGGCGCTGAGCAAACGGCCCGGCGCGCTCGACGCCGCGCTGGAATGCAGGCCCAAGGCCGTCATGCTCTCATTCGGCGACATCGAACCCTACGTCCGGAAGATACGGGAAGCCGGCGCGACGCTGATCTGCCAGGTCCAGACGCTGAAAGACGCACGCGAAGCGGCGGCGAAGGGCGCCCAAATCATCGTCGCCCAGGGCACGGAGGCCGGGGGCCACGGGGCCGAGCGCTCCACGCTGCCGCTCGTTCCGGCGGTCGCCGATGCGGTGGCGCCGATTCCGGTCGCGGCAGCGGGCGGCATCGGTGATGGGCGCGGCCTGGCCGCTGCCCTCATGCTGGGCGCCGAGGCCGTCCTGATCGGCACCCGCTTCTTCGCCACCCGCGAAGCGCTGGGCCATCCGAACCAGAAAGCGTTGATCGAGCGAACGGGCGGCGACCACACGCTGCGCACCAAGGCCTTCGACACGGCCCGCGGCGTCACCTGGCCGGAGCCCTACACCGGACGCGCCATCCGCAACGCATTCGCCGAATCCTGGCATGGCCGCGACGACGAACTGCGGGAGCAGAACCCCTCGATGCGCAAGCGCTTCTTCGAGGCGCTGCGCGGGGGGGATACGGATATGGCGGCCACCTTCGCCGGCGAGGGGCTGGACCTGATAACCGACCGCCCGGGCGCGGGCGAACTGGTTGCGCGGATCGCAGAAGAGGCGATAGACGCGCTCTCCAGGGCGCAAAGCCGTTTTCCGGGCCTGGACCCGGCTGGAGGCTGATGGAAGGTTTCATTCGCCGCACGTCATACCAGCCCGCCATTCGCTGTTCATGCCGGCATCGTCCCCGCGCCGGGTTTCGCGAGGGGAAGGCCCGATGAAAAACGCCAATGCGGAAGGATTTACGTTTGTGTAGCGGACAAGCCCTTCGATACGCGGCTTCGCCGCTACTCAGGGTGAGGGTGATATGGTGGCTACTCAGGGTGAGGAAAACAAAAAACACCCTCATCCCGAGTAGGCCCGCAAGGGCCGTATCGAGGGACGCCCGGAAACAGCCCTCCGCCGGAAAAGCAACCCCCCCTACCCCCCCTTGTCGGGGCTGTTGAAAAACCCGGTGTTGGGAACGGGCGTTTTGGCGGCTTAAGCGGCAGCGGAGAGGAAGCCCAATCGGCGCGTGAGGGCGTGATGGGCGCGCAGACGGCGTCTCCGGGCGGCGCAGACC
>MPNJ01000013.1 GCA_002238965.1 Nitrospinae bacterium bin107
GAAGCCATCCTGGCTTACGGGAAGGTTTTGGCTATCATCAACAGCCACCCCAGATTCCCCCGCGCTCGGCCTATAGATTACAGGGTCTATGAAAAATATCATCAAATGGAGTTGAGGGCTTATTATCGTATTCCATTGTTGTATAGAAGTAGGTTTTATTATGGTTTTTCTGGCCTGCATAATCAGCATCTGCTTACCTCTCCCGGCTACAAGGGAAAGAGAGATTTACCCTCCTATTATAAATACAGCCCCTACACCCAGGACAGCCTGCTCAAAACGATTCAATCGGCCGACCGATACCTCGCTCTCCCCAAAAGGTGGTATCACAATACGAAGCGTTACGAGTACAACCGAAAAGTCTGTCAGGTTTTGAAAGAAGAGGCTATGACCCTCCGACCCTTGGAAGAGAAGCGGCTGGTCTTGCTGGCCACGGAATCCTGCAAGAGGGACCTGCTCAACTGTAAGGAATACAATAAAATTCATCAGCAAATGAGAAACATTATGAAAGAAAAAACCTCTGAAGTAATCGAGGCATCTGAATTCTATAAAATCAGTATCTTTTAGCTGATTCCTGAATCAAACACCGCGCCTGCCCGTGGGATAATTTACCGACGCTGGAAACGAGCCTGCCCGCACGTGCCTTCGAGGGTGCCACGGGTGGTTACAGCCTTCTCCACGCCAGTCACGGTATTCCTTCCGGGGGCGCCCGGAGATCGCAGTTAGTACGCTGATCGGTTTCGCCCCCCTCGCTGCCGGAAGGGAAATCCTCACGAAAGGCAAATGGCGTAAGATGGATTCCGGCGAACCCTCCCGCATCGGTCGGCTCCGACACCGGAATGACGAACAAAGCCTAGAGAGTTGTAGTGGGCCGATTTTGTGAACGGCCCAAGGCCCCCGTGCCTGTACAAAGTCCTGTTCTGCAAGGGACAACCACAGGGGTCGGCTGCACGAGGGGAAACTCCATAAACGACCCCCCCCTACCTCCCCTTATCAGGGTTGTTGAAAAACCCCGAGAAGGGAGTTCGCGGTTATTGTAGGTAGCGATCCCTTATTGGGAGCGCTACAGATATGCGGCCCTTTTGGTGGGAAATAGGTGCGGGGCGCATATATGTCAGACAGATATGTCTGACCTACACATTCACATATGTCGAACCGAACTGCAGAGTCGGGGCTTTTTCAACAACTCCAAGGGGGGAGTGCTTCTTACTCCTTCATAAGTCGCGTCAAACACTCATCCATCAATCGTGTTTGCCCCTACTCCCCCACTCCCTCTCCCCTCACCCGCTTCCCCTTCATCAAAAACGCGCCCAGGGCGGGCAGCAGCGCGATGGCGCCCACCATGTTCACCAGGAACATGAACGAGAGCACCGTGCCCATGTCGGCCTGGAGCTTGAGCGCGGCGAGAATCCAGGTCGCCACCCCCACGGCCAGCGTGAGGCCGGTGAGCACCACGCCCGCCCCGGTGGTGGCGAGCGTCCGCTCATAGGCGGCGGCGAAATCGAGCCCCTCTCTCATATAGGCGAGCAGCCGCCCGCAGATGTATATCCCGTAATCCACGCCGATGCCGACCCCTAAGGCCACCACCGGCAGTGTGGAGACCTTTAAGCCGATCTCCAGGAACGCCATCAGCGCGTAGGCGAGCAGCGAAACCAGCGCCAGGGGCGCGACGATGCAGGCGGTCGCCGCCACCGAGCGGAAAGAGATCAGGCAGAGCAGGATGACCGCGGCGTACACGTAGCCCAGGATCGGGAACTGCGACGCCTCTATCTCCTCGTTCGTCGCCGCCATCACCCCGACGTTTCCCGCGGCCAGGCGGAAGGCGACTCGATCGTCTCGCTCTGTTTCGTTGAACGCCTTCACGGCTGCGACGACCCGGCGGATGGTCTGCGCCTTGTGGTCGGCGGTGTAGATGAGCACCGGCATCGCCGAACAGTCTCCGTTCAGCAGGCCCGTGCTCGTCGGCACGAGAGAGACCGATTCGGCCAGCGCGTGTCGGTTGCGCGGCAGCGCGCGCCACTTGAGGTTCCCCTCGTTCCAGCCCGCGTTCAGCTTGCGGACGATTCCGGGGAGCGCGACCACCGAGCGCACGCCTTCCACGTTGCGCATGCGCCACTCGAACTCGTCGATCAGGCGCATCACGCGGTAATCGACGCATCCTTGCGGTATGGTCTCCACGATCACCGTCAGCACGTCCACGCCGATGTTGAAGCGCTTCACGATGGCGGCGGTATCGCGGTTGTAGGTGGAGCTTGCGCGCAACTCCGGCACGCCCTGGTGCTGGTCGCCCACGCGGACCTCCGGCGCATAGCGCGCTCCGAGAGCCAGCAGCGCAGCGGCGACGGCTATCGTCACCATCGCGGGACGCGGCCGGGCCGCCCGCGCGGCGCGCTTCCAGAGACCTTCCAGGAATCCGGGCGAAGCCTTGCGCTCTTTTTCCCCTTCCGGCTTGAGATAGGAGAGCGCCACCGGCAGCAATCCCAGGTTCGTCAAGATGATCGCCGCCACCCCCAGGCTGGCCGTGACGGCTATCTCCTGGATAACGCGCACGGGTATGAGCGCGATGGCCACGAAACCGATGGCGTCAGACGCGAGCGCCACCGCGCCCGGCAGCAGCAGGCGGCGGAAGCTCGCCCGCGCGGCGGGAACGCCGCCGCCCCCTTCGGCCTGCACGGCGTTCACCATCTGCACCCCGTGGCTCACCCCGATGGCGAAGACCAGAAACGGCACCAGGATCGACATCGGGTCGACGCCGAAGCCCAGGCCCGTGAGCGCACCGAGCTGCCAGACGACCGCGACGAGGGAGCACGCGAGCGGCATCGCCGTGAGGCGAACCGAGCGGGTGTAGGCGTAGACGAAAAGGGCGGTGATCAAGACGGCCAGGCCGAAGAAGAGCAGCACCTGGGCTGCGCCGTCCGCAATCTCGCCCACGACTTTCGCGAACCCGATGATGTGGACTTTCGCCACGCCGCCCGCTTCGGCATCTTTTCGGATGACTTCGAGCGCCCGCGCGACTTCCAGGTAATCGAGCCGCTCGCCCGTGTCGGGGTGAAACTCCTGGAGTCTCGCGCTCACGAGCGCGCCCGAGAAATCGTTCGCCACCAGCCGGCCCACGATGCCCGCCTTGATGATGTTCTCGCGCACCCGCGCGAAACCGGCCCGTGTCGGCTTGAAATCAGGCGGCAGCACGTTGCCGGCGACGATGCCGTCTTCCACCACCTCGTTGTAGCGCACGTTCGGCGTCACCACGGAATAGACCTGGGTGCGGTCGACCCCCGGCACGAAGAACACGGCGTCGTTCACCTTCTGTAGCAGCGCGAAGAACTCCGGGCTGAAGATGTCTCCCTCACGCGCCACGAGCGCCACCGCCACGCGGTCGGCGCCCCCGAACGCGGCGCGGTGCTTGACGAAGGTGCGCATGTAGGCGTGTTCGAGCGGGACCAGCTTGGTGAAGCCCGCATCTACGCGCAGACCCGTCGCCATCCAGGCCATCGCCAGCGTGATGAAGGCGAACGCGGCGATCACCCAAATGCGGCGCGAGAACAGCGCGCGCTCGAGCAGGGCCGTAACCGGGGATGTTTTGTGAGAAGAGGAGGCGTCCTGCATGGTGAAAAGTCTATTCGGCCCGGGGCAGGCGTCTGGCCCCGAACTCTCCGAGCAGCAGCACCCGCCCGTCAGGGAGTGCGAGCGCTTTGGAGACTCCCAGGCGCGAGGTCAGGGGCTTGAAGGCGGCGTCGGTCGATACGCTGCGTCCGCCGTCGCGGCTCACGAGCAGGGCGCCTTCGAGGCCGGTGACGAGCAGTAGACCGGGCTTCACCCGGACCGCTCCCGTCAGGGTCGCCTTCGTCCGCGTGCGAACCTGCGTCCAGCTCTCGCCCCCGTTCTCGGAGCGGTACATGCTGCCCCGGAGGCCCAGCAGCAGCAACTCGTTCGCGTCGAGCGCGAGTGCGGAGAACCACGAACCGGCGTAGGGCGAGGCGAGCTTGCGCCAGGCGCCGCCGCCGTCGTCGCTGCGGTAGATCGCGCCCGCCTCACCGGCGATGAACAGCCGCCCGGTCCCTGCGGGAACGATTGCGTTCAGGTGGAAATCATCCTTGTCGATGGTTCGCGGCTTCCAGGTACGGCCGCCGTCGGTGGTGCTGAGAAAATAGCCATACGCCCCCACCGCGAAGCCATTCCGTTCGTCGCGGAACCAGACGTCGAGCAGGGGGCGTTCTTCTTTCGGCGCGAAATGGACCACCCGCCATGTCGCGCCGCCGTCTTCGGTGCGGAGGATGACGGCGTCGTGCCCGACCGCCCAGCCGATGCGCTCATCGTGCATGTGCACCGCCGTCAGGAGGGCGCGGACGGGCACGCTGGCCTGTTTCCAGCTTTCGCCGCCATCGTCCGATACCAGCACGTGGCCGCGTTCGCCCACGACCACCAGGCGCGAGCCCGCGAATGCGCCATCGATCAGCAGGGATTTCTCTGCGAGCCGCGCTTGAACCGCCGGTTGGGCATTCGCCGCGCCAAAGGCCAGCAGACAGAAGATGAGGCCGGGCAGGATACGCAGGCTCAATCTTCCAGGAAATTCGAAGGTCGGCGCAATCATCTCCTGCCCATTCGGCGCAACGCCGAGGGCGTGAAACCCCTGGAGGAGTAGTTCGAGCCGAAGACGTTCATGGGATACTCGTTGTTGAGCCCCAGCGCGAGGTAGCGTCCCGCCTGAATATCGGTGTGCACCTCGAGGGTAAAGCCCAACAGGGGTTTTTCGTAATAGTTGACGGTGTGCCCTTCCGACACGCGCCAGAGCTGATCCCGGTTGTCGTAAATGTCCGCCAGCAGGATCATCCACGAATCCTCATCCACGTAGAAGCGCCGTTTCTTGTAGATGTGGCGCGCCCCTTCCTTGAGCGTCGCCTCGACCACCCAGACCCGGTGCAGTTCATAGCGAAGGTACTTCGGGTTGACGTGCAGGGGCTTCAAGACGTCGGCGAAGGTAATCTTGTCGCTGTGCAGCTTGTAGCTGTTGTAGGGCACGTACATCTCTTGTTTGCCCACGAGCTTCCAGTCGTAGCGGTCGAGCGCCCCGTTGAACATGTCGAACTGATCGCTCGTCCTGAGCCCGTCCGCGGCGGTGCCGGGGTTGTCGTAGGCGATGTTCGGCGCGCGCCGCACCCGTCGCTGGCCCGGATTGTACACCCAGGCGTGGCGCGGCTCGGCGACCTGGTTGAGCGTCTCGTAGGCCAGCAGAATACGGCCCGCCAGCCGCGCGGGCGCAGCCACCTTCTGGCGGAAGAGAATCATCCGGTTATTGAGTTTCGCCTCCGTCATGCCCGGCAGGGAATAGCGTGCGAGGTAGGCGTCCTCGAGCCGGACGAGCGTGTAGTCGCCGCTCCGGGTGACGGCGGCCTGGCCAATGACGCGCGAGGCGGCTTCGCCCCGGAAGCGCAGCAGGTGGTTCCAGATCACCTCTGCCCCGTGTTTGGGAACCGGGAACGGAACCCCGATCACCGCGCCTGTCACGCCGTTGCCCCCGGCGACGAGTTTCGCGGTGGCGGCGACGCGCCGGGTGGCGTCGTAGATGCGCTTCGGGAAAGCGGCGCTGCGCCGGGTCGGATAGACCGGAAGGCGCAGCGTCGGGTAAAGCTCCAGCATCTTCTGCAGCCCGGCCGAGAGTTTTCCCCGGTGTTTGTCGAGGTTCGCGCGGGTGATGGTGAAAAGCGGCTTGTCGCCCGGATAGGGGTCGGGGTGGTGGTCACCGACCTTGTAGCCTGCCGGCGGCGTCGTGATGCCCCCCTTCCACTCCGGAATGGAGCCTGCGGCGTTGCCCGCCCGCTCCGCGCCGAGCGGGGTCAGGTCCTTGCCCAATCGGGCGATTTCATCAGCCGAAACCGCGGCGGAGGCGCTGGTTGCCAAGAGGACGCAGCTTATCGCGACGATGGCTCTCAATATAATGGTTTTCATGGCGGTTACCCCATTTTCATCGCTGTTGGTTAGAACAGGTATTTGATTGTGGCGGAGACGAAGTCGCGGTCATTCACCTGGTTGTGCCTGCCGGCGCCGCCGAACATGGTGAAGCTCATGTCGAAATGCCAGCGGTTGAGATAGCTCGCGCCCAGCCCGAGGGTCACCGCGTACCTATCCTCGATGAACGGCCCGCCCGGTCCCGGGCTGGTTCCCTTCACGTCGTGCTGGAACGACACGCGCGGCGAGACATTCACCGCGCCGATGGCGTTCAGGTACGACAGACGCGCCGCCATGCGGTAGCCGTAGGAGGTGGCGCTCGCGAATCGATCCTGCGGGTCCGTCGGGAGGCCGGGGTGCGCGCCCGCCGCCGTGGAATGGAAGGGATTACCGCTGGTCTGCGTGCCCGGCCCCTCGAGGCGGAGTACGCTTCTGTCCGGCATGTCGTGCACGTACATGAGCGCCGCTTCCGCGATGAACGCCAGGCTGTCCGCCCCGAGCGTCGGGCCGAAGACCTTGGTGGCCGTGGCCTGAATCTGGCTCACGTCGCGTTCGATGTAGCCCTGGATGTAGGATTCCGGGAGGAAAACGCCGACCTGGTTCTCGCAGTAGCTGAAGGAATTCGCGCAAAACCTTTGGGTCGCGGGGTCGAGAGTGAGCGGCGTCAGGGCGGCGAAGAAAAGTTCGGCGTCGTCTATCTGCAGGGGCGCGTCCAGGCGGCGGGAATATTCGCCCTGAAGCGCCCAGCCCGAGGTGCCGAGTGTGGTGTTGAAGCTCACGCCCAGGAGATTGATGTCTTCGGGGTATTCGGCGAAGTAGCCCGCCGTCTTCGTGTAGCGATCGATGGCCAGGAGGCCGGCCATCCTGCTCACATTGCTGGTCACCTGCCTTGCGACCTCGCCGGGGACGATGCTGGCAACCTGCTGTTGGATGGCCGCCTGAATGGCCGCGGGCGGTGTACCGGGCGGGACTTGCGCCGTGACCGCAGCTGTAACCTGCTGAGTGACCGCCTGCGTAACCAGCGGGGTGACAGCCTGCGTCACCGCCCGTGTGGTCACGGAAGTGGGCGAGCCGACCGCCGCCGCCGCGAAGAGGCCGTCCGTCACCCCCTGCACCGTGCCGGTGCGCCCGCTCAGGACGGGCAGGCGGCTATGGAAGTTCACGAAATAGAAGCCGAACTCGGAGTTGTTCAAGCCATCGGCGAGGTAGCGCAGCGCGAGGCCCCACTGGCCCGAGTCTTCGGGTTCGCCGTCTCCTCCGCGGTATACATTCAGAAAGTGGGGGTCGAAGACCGGCTGCGCTCTCTGGGGCAGGGATACCAGGGTGCCCGGCGCCGCAGGACTGGGAATCCGGAAACTCTGGAGGTCGGCGTTGACCGCCTGTGTCAGGCCGGGGCCCAGCGCCTCGTAGCTGAATCCCGTGTCGGGGATGGCCCCCCAGCCGAGCACGACCCTGTTCCCGCCCGCGCCGACGAAGTCGCTCGTCGAGAAGAAGCTGCCCGGCGGGTCGATCTCCGTCTTGTCCCACTTCACCTGGTAGAAACCCTCTACGGAGACGTTCTCGTTCAGCGAGGCCGAGACGGAGACCATCGGAACCGGCACGAGCCCGTCGCGCAGTTCCGCGCCCGGCGTTCTGAGCTTGGTCACGTCGAAGGGGTTGATGACGTTGATGCTGTTCTGGATGAACGTGCTCTCGCCCCAGCTGATGACGTGATTGCCGAGCCTGAGATCCACCGCCGCGCCACCCAGGTCGAACGAACCGGTGAGGTAGAGGTCGAGGACTTCGAAATCTTTTCCGACCAGGTCCTTTGCTTCCGGCGAGAGCTCGTTGCGCGCTCTGTCGCCGTTTTGGTTCTCGAAGTCGAAAAAGCCGTTTACACGGGCGAAGGCGCCGAAGTTTCGGAAATTGAGGTCAAGTTCGCCGATGAACTTCGAAGCGTTGCTCACGATGCCGCTGTCGTAGTTGAGGTTCCCGTCGTCCGCGTTGACGGAGTTCGCCCTACCGCCGTTCGAGCTGCCAATCAGGCTTTCGTTGCGGCTCCCGCCTCGGAAGGTGAAGCCGTGCGATACCGTGATGTCGAGGCTTCCCTCGAGTTCACCCTGCCTGAAATCCTCCGCACCCGCGGGCGTGGCGCACAGGGCGAAGAGCAGGACGAGCGCGCATGCCGAAAGGCGAAACAAGCCGGAGATGGATATGAAAACGCCCCTATGGGAAAGGCGGTTCGTTGGCCGCCCGACGCTGGTGCGACAGGCGAAGTGGCTTGAGTAATCTGGATGCATGCCGAAGGTCTCCCCCTCTTTCGGTCAGTTTTTCTTTCCAGGTTGTTCACTTGTTCTTATTTAGATTTGCGCTCTGCAAGATATATGCAATGTCTCGGGCGAGTCAAGGAATAATTAGCACACCGTTGCTGAAAATAACGCCTCGCGAACAGATTTACGGGTAAAGAATCGAACGCAGGGGCGGCTACATTGGCGCGCATCCACACCGGCGCGAGAGACGCCGGACTTCCTGTCCGGATGCCTGCAGAGAAAGCGTCGCTACCGGACGCGTTTACCGTCTGGTTCGAAGAGATAGACGCGCGCCGGGTCAAACGTGATGTTGAGCTGCTCGCCTTCCTTGAAGCGATCGCTCGCCTCGACGACCGCGATGGTCGGGCGCTCGGCGCCGTGCTCGAAGTAGAGCAGCGTGTCCTTGCCGAGCGGTTCGACAAGCTGGATGTCGCACGTGAAGGCGGCATCCTGGCTTCCCACCACGATGTGCTCGGGCCGCACGCCCAGGGTGTAGTCCCCGGAAGCTACGCCCGCGTAGGCGTCGGGGAGCGTGTATTCGATGCCGAAGCCGCTGAAGGCGGGAGCGCCGTTCGAGTTATCCACCTTCCCCGAGATGAGGTTCATGGACGGGCTGCCGAAGAAATCGGCCACGAAGTAGCTGACCGGGTCGTTGTAGATTTCAAGCGGCGTTCCCACCTGCTCGATGACGCCCAGGCGCATCACCACGATGCGGTCGGCCAGCGTCATGGCCTCTTCCTGATCGTGGGTGACGTAGACGAAGGTTTTCTTGAGCTCCTCGTGGAGCCTGTCGATCTCGGCGCGCATCTCGCGGCGGAGCTTGGCGTCCAGGCTCGAGAGCGGCTCGTCCAGCAGGAAGGCGGCCGGGTCGGTGATGAGGGTGCGGGCCAGTGCGGCGCGCTGCGCCTCGCCGCCCGAGCATTCGACTGGCAGCTTGTGTAGGAGGTGCGTGATGCGCACCATGTCGGCCACCTCGCGCACTTTCTGCTTGCGCGTCTCGGGCGGCACCTTCTTCATGCGCGGGCCGAACTCGATGTTCTCGGCTATCGTCTTGTGCGGGAACAGGGCGTGCGTCTGGAAGACCATGCCGACGCCGCGGTCCCCGGGGTCGACGTCGTTCACGAGGCGTCCGTCGATGGAAATCTCGCCCGCCGTGGGCTCCTCGAAACCCGCGACCATGCGCAGCGTGGTCGTCTTCCCGCATCCCGAGGGTCCGACGATGACGACGAACTCGCCTTCCTCGATGGTGAAGTCGAGGTTCTTCACGGCCTCGATGTTCCTGCCGAATACCTTGCGTAAACCCTTGAGTTCGATTCTCGCCATTGTCCTATTACCTCTTCACCATTCCGAATGTGAAACCTCGCACCAGGTGTTTTCGAATGAAAATGCCGATGACCATGAGCGGCAGCGTGATGCCCACCGCCAGAGCGGCCTGATGGCCGTAGACGCGGCCCTCGTCGGAGCCTTCGTATTTCGCCAGTTGAACGGGCAGCGTCACCACGTCCACCTTCGACAGCATGAGAGATAGCAGATATTCGCTCCACGTCAGGATGAGGATGAACAGGAACGTCGCCACGATGCCTGATCGTATGAGCGGGAATATGACCTCGCGGATCGCCTGCCACTTGGTCGCGCCCAGAATCTCGGCGGCCTGTTCGATCTCGACGGGCACCTCGTCCACGAAGCTCTTCGTCATCCAGACGGAATAGGGCAGCGTCGTGATGAAGTAGACGATAATCAGCCCCAGCGCCGTGTCCATCAAGTGAATGGCCGAGTAGTAGAGCGTCAGCGGCGCCGCCACCACGATGGGCGGAATCATCCTGAGCACAAGGAGCTGGAACATCCGTATCTCGGATAATATCCGGTATCGCGAGACCCCGTAGGCCAGGATTGCGCCGAAAGCGACCGAAAGCGCGGTGGCGGTAATGGCGATGTAGAGGCTGTTCCAGAGCGCCTGCCAGGGCTTGTTGGCCGAGTGCGACTCGTAGCGGGCGGTCTTTGTTTCCGCCTCCGTTGAGGTTCGGGGGCTCTCCTCACGTCCCCACACCGCCCGGTAATTGGCCCAGGAGGCCTCCTGCGACCAGTAGACCGGCGGCCAGGCGTGCCACTCCCAGTCGGGCTTGAACGAGGTGGATACGATCCAGAATATCGGGAACGCCACGATCACCGACCATATCAAGAGCATGGCGTAGCGGAATATCTTGAACAAGCGCGCCTTCATGACTCGGTTCATGCCTATGCCTCCGTGCGCGACGTTTCATGCAGGGCGTCGATCGCCCGCTTCTCGCGGCGCAGCACGTAGATAGCCGTGAGAACGATGAATATCATGATGACCATGACGACGTAGGACATCGCCGCGCCCTTCGATATGTCGAACGACACCCAGGTCGTGAAATAAAGATAGATGGGTATGGTTTCGGTGGCGGTGCCCGGCCCTCCCTGGATGAGACCCCACGTTTTTGGAAACTCCGCCATGGCTTCGAGGAAACGCAGGATGAGCGCCAGGAATATCACGGGGCGCAGGAGAGGGAGCTGTATCTCGCGGAATATTTGTAATCGATTCGCCCCCAGGATGCGGGCGGCTTCCACCGGTTCGCTCGGCAGCGATGAGAGCCCCGCCAGCATGATGATGAAGACGAATGGCGTCCAGTTCCATACTTCCAGCAGTATAATCGTAAAGATGGCGATATCGGGGTTCGCCAGCCAGGTGAACTTCGAGAGGTCTCCCGGCAGGAAATAGCTCAGGAACCCGTTGATGGGCCCTTTCTCGTACAGGAGCATGTCGGCGGTATAGGCGATCACCACGGGCACCGTCAGCATCGGGAGGATGAAGAGAATGTAGAAGAACGCCTGCCCCCGGAAGGGCTTGTACATCAACAGCGCCAGAATGAAGCCGCTTATGAAGCAACCCAGCGTCGAGAGGCCCGCGAACAGGAGCGAGCGCCCCATGGCCCTCCAGAAACGCCCTTCGGTCAACACCTCCTGGAACAACTCCAGCCCCACGAACTCCGCGTCGAACCAGGTGGAGAGATAGACCGTCCAGGAATGGAGCGAAAAGTATATCTGCAGGAGAAAAACGGGCATCAGGAACAGGAACAGGAGAATCAGCGGTGAGAGCGCGCTCCATTTGAATATGCGCACGCCCCGGGCGCGGGTGGAGCGTCTACCCTTGGGCTGCGCAATTGTGGCTGTTGCCATTCAAAAATACTCCTGCGGTATCGAATGAATCGGAGCGTACGCCGGGAACCATTCGGAAGCGGTCATCGCGTCGGCGACCGGGGCCGGCGATTCCCCGCCGGCCCCGGCGGTCGAAACATGAAACCCCTCCCCGGAGCCGCGCCCCGAGGAGAGGAGTTTACATTCTACGAAGGAACGTCCACTTTCGGCATCATGGCCTTGTAGAAGGGAATCTCCCTCTTGAGCTTGCGCTTGCCGACCTTTCGGATAATCTTGGCCCACTCGTTCTGGATGTCGCCCATCACCTTCTTGGCGCCCTTCTTGCGGCCCGCATAGGCCTCGGAGAGGTTCCGGTCGACGACTTCCTTGAACTCCTGGTAGCCGGTCACATAAGGCGGCGGGCAGGTGACGAGGAGGTTGTCCTCAACGGATTTGATTCCCGGCTTGGTGTAGACCTTGGTCACCTGCGGGTCGGTCATGTGCTTGGGATGCCAGGGGTCGTGGAAGGTGAACTTCGGATGGCCCACGACCTCTGCGCTGTTCTTGTAGGTGCTCATGTACATCGCCCATGCGACGGCCTGTTTCTTGCGCGGGCTGTGCTTGTTCACGACCATGGCCATCACCGGAGCGGAGAAGGCGCGGTGGATGAGCTTGCCGGAGAACTTCGAGCCCGGCACGAGGCCGTAATGCCACATGCCCCTGGTCTTGGTCTTCGCCGTCGGGCTTTCGATGAGCGCGATAATCCCGTCCCAGTACTGGCAGGAGAAAATCTTGCCGTTGCGGATCCGGGGGATCATCTGCGGCGAACCCCAGGCGCTCGCCTCGGGGTGGGAAACCTGCTTGCGAGCGAGCCAGGTGTCAAAGGCGTACTCGGCCGCAGGCGTGTTCAGCGTGGGGTTGGCGTCATCGTCGAACGGGAAACCGCCCGCGCTGTAGAGATACATCCAGTACCAGAAGCTGCTGTTCGCCTTGTCGCGCAGCCCGCCGAAGCCGTAGAGTTCCTTGTCGGGCCTGTGGAAGAACTTCATCACCTCGAGTTCGTCTTCCCATGTGACCGGCCACTTTAAGGGCTTGCCGTGCTTGTCGGCGAAGGCCTTGCGCTCGTCTGGATTGTCAAAGAGATCCTTGCGGATGAACTGCGGGCAGACGTTTCCGTCCGTGGGCATGGCGTAGGTCTTGCCCTGATACTGCATGAAGGTCTCGAAGTTGCCCACCATCTTGAGGTCGAAGCCGGCGGACTTCATGTAGCTGTCGAGAGGCTCGAGCATACCCGCCGCAGCGAGGGAGGGAATCATCATGGATTCCACGTGAAAGATGTCGAACTTGCCCGAGCGCGTGATGGCCTCGGCCATGGCCCGCTGGGGAATCTGCAGGTTGGGAACGTCACTGACCTTGTCCATGGAGATGCCTGTGGCCTTGTTGAACTCACGGTTGAGGTCGGGGTAGTTGCGCCAGTAGAGGCCCCACATCATTCCGTTCAGCTTGGCGCCGCCCAGCTTCTTGCCTGCCTTGATGACGGCGTCCTCCTCGGGCCCGGCATAGGCTTTGCCTGCGCCGCCGAGAACGGCGGGACCCGCAACGGCGGTTGCCAGACCGGCCTTCAGGAGGCTTCTTCTTTTGATTTGCTTCTCGCTCATCTGGTGCTCCTCCTTATTTCATGGGTGTTGACCGAGAGCGCAAAATAAAATCCACGTCGTACGCTCATCAACATGATGAAGCGCCGGCCAGCGGAAAGAGTAAACCCGCCCCTCGGTCCGTATATGCAACTCATAATGCCTTAGTAGCAACGCATTCTATTAAAGCGTCGATATTTGTCAACAGGGGAGAGAAGGCAATCAATAGATATGCAAGAACCGTAAATGGCAGGGGGTTCAAAATGCGGCGGCGGCGGGAAGAAGACAAAAAAATCGCCCTCCCCGGCACGGTTCCGGAGCCGGAGAGGGCGATGCGATGCAGCTTGATTCTAGCCTTCGACTGATTCCGCTTCCATTTCCGCCAGCTTCTGCAGCGCCACCTTGTCCCTCAGCAGGAACACCGGGCATGGCGCGCGCCTCAGGACCTGCTCGGAGACGCTGCCGATCAGGAAGCGGCTCACCATGTTGTGGCCGTGCGTGCCCATGACGAGGAGGTCGAAATCCCCCGTGTCGGCGAACTGCACGATCTCCTTCACAGGCTCGCCGAAGACGACGAGGGTCTCGATGGGCACGGCCGATTCAATCTGTTTCGTCATCACATCGAGATTGCTCAGCAATTCGACGCGCGTATCCTCGAGCAGGCGGCTCGGAGAGATGGTGCCCACGAGTTCCGCGCCATAGCCGCCGTATTTGGCCGCGTAGTCGGGGTTTCTGGCCACGTGGATGGCCATGACTTCCGCGTTGCGGTTCTCCCCGATCTCCGCCGCGACCTTGAGGACACCCCTGCTGAGGTCCGAGAAATCGACGGCTGCCAGTACTTTCTTGGGATCGTATATTCGCATGGCGTTTCCCTCCGATATGAAAAATGCACGATGTTGCATGCACAACCAACAAAAAGCGGAACCTCTGGAGGATCTGCGCCGGCTATCTTTTGTCATCCCCCGAGAGGCCGGCGCGCTGCTTCAGGGGACTAGACTTCATCACGCCATCAACCCCCTATGATCTACTTCAAATATAGGCCCTCGCGGGCCATCTTTCAAGGGAAAATTAAGCGCCCGGGCGGCCCCGCCCGCTTCAATCGATTTCCACCACCACGTTCCCGACGTTCGTGAAACTTTCCATGATCTCATGCGCGGCGGCGGTGTCTTCCAGCGAGAACCTCGCGCCGATGTGGTGGGTGAGCGCGCCCGCCCCGCACGCGGCGTTGATGTCCGCGCATGCCTGGGCGATGGCCGAATCCGGCATCGTGTAGACGAACACCATGCGGATGGCCGTGTTCTCGGGCATCATCTGGTACCAGGGCAGCGCCGGCTCGGGCGCGCGCGTGGAGCCGTAGGCCGCGACGGTTCCGTTTCCCTTGAGCACCTTGCGGGTGACGTCCAGGTTATCGCCGAAATCCACCTCGCAAATCCTGTCCACGCCCGCCCCGCCGGTAATTTCCATGATGCGCTCCGCCGCGTCTTCATCGCGGTAGTTCACCACGTGGTCCGCGCCCGCATCGCGCGCGATCTCCGCTTTTTCATCGTTGCTGACCGTGGCGATGACCTCGGCGCCCCCCCACTTGCCGAGCTGCACGCCGTAGCGCCCCACGGCGCCCGCCCCGCCGGTGACGAGCGCGGTCTGCCCCGTGATCGGCCCGTCGAGGAACAGCGCCCTGTGGGCCGTCATCGCTGGAATCGCCAGGCACGCCCCCTGGGCGAAATCCACCGAATCCGCAAGGGGCACAGCCTGACGCTCGGGCACGACGATAAACTCGGCCGCCGTGCCGTAGGCTCTTTGCCACTGGCCGTTGAATATCCAGACGCGCTCGCCCACGCGGGAGGCGTCCACCCCATCGCCCACGCTCTCGACCACGCCCGCGCCGTCTGATTGGGGAATAACTCTCGGCCAGCTCATCTCGCCGCGGGAACCCAGGCGCGCCTTGTAATCGGAGGGATTCGCGCCAGAGGCGTAGAGCCTCACCCGCACTTCGCCTGAGCCCGGTTCCGGCGTATCTAGTTCACCGAATTTCAGCACTTCCCTGGCCGGGCCATACGCTTCATACCAGACGGCTTTCATGATCTCTCCTTAAAGTGGCTCTATCGTTAGGAATCACAAACTTCATAACCCGTAGGGGACGCATATATGCGTCCCGGATTCAACAGCCAACCAGCAAGAAGGGACGCAGGTCTGCGTCCCCTACAAAACCATTCAAATATTCCTCTTGCAGTGAACGTATTTTCATTTCACACGAAACGAATCCGCCGCCAGGAAAGTCCTTACGCCGCGGCCCGTTCGCGCTCTATCATCTCCTTGATGCGGGGGATCAGGTCGCGCGCGGCGCGGTGGCATTCCTCCACGTGGGGGTAGCCAGAGAGAATGAATTCGTCGATGCCCAGCCGCCAGTAGCCGAGAAGCTCTTCCGCGATCTGCGCGGGCGTTCCCACGAGCGCCGAGCCGCAGTTCACCCGAACCTGGGAGATGCCGTTCCACAGGTGAGGCCCGACCCGGAAATCATCGAACGCGCGCGCCTGGGCGGCGGCGCCCACCATGCTCGTGCCGGCCACCAGCGCGCCGCGCTGGGCTTTTACGGAATCATCCGCCCGGCTGAGGAGTTCATGCGTCTCCTCCCATGCTTCGTCCTCGGTGTCTCGCATCACGAGATGGGAACGCACACCGAAAACGGGCGTTCGCCCCGCCTCGGCGAAAGAAGCCCGGGCGCGCTCCAGGTGCTTTCGAGTCTCCTCCACCGGCCCTATCCAGCCCAGATATACGTCCGACTGCGTTCCCGCAAGCTTGAGCGCGGCGGGCGATGCGCCGCCGAGATAGAACTTTGGCGTCTCTCCCGCCGGGCCGGGCGAGCAGTGCACGCCGTTTAGCTTCACGAAATCCCCGTCGAAGCTGACAGGCTCAGGCCGCTCCCAGAGTTTTCGGATAGCGGCGATAAATTCTTCTGCGCGCTCGTAGCGCGTATCGTGGTCTATCCTCTCCCCCATTTTTTCGAACTCGCCCTTGATGCCGCCGGGCACGACGTTCAGATCCACGCGCCCGCCCGTAATCTGGCTGAGCGTGGCCGCCATCTGGGCGAAGAGGCCCGGGTTCACGAACCCCGGACGCACGGCGATCAGGAAGCGGATTTTTTCGCTTCGCGCCGCCAGGGCCGTCACCATCGTCCAGGTCTCCGCCAGCGGCGCTCCCTGGTCGAAAAGCCCGTTGGCGAAGCGCGTGGGAATGAGCATGGAATAGAAATCGTTCTCCTCCGCCGCCTTCACCACTTGGCTCAGGTATTCATACGTGGGCGGACGCTCGGCCCGCGTCGTGCCGATGTGCGCGCCGTCGCCGTCAATCGGGATGAACCAGTCGAAGCGCGGCTCCGGGCGTTCGTGATTTGGCGTCATACGGAAAGCTCCCCTAAAGTTCGGGTTGATGTTCCGGCGATTCTATTACAGGTGCCCGGCGGCGCGAAAGGCGGGGGTGCGCAGCGCGGCCCAGGGTTCCCTGATGCTTTGGCGCCTTCACACGGATGCCGAGGCTTTAAGCCTCGCAGGGGCGGTTTGCGAACCGCCCTCTATTACGGGAAATCCCTGGCAACGGGGAGCAGGCGATAGAAGATTACTTGTGCTTTTTTGACTTTTCAGTCCAAAAACGCTATTTTCCTCGCAGAGGACCCGCACTCTTTCTCACTCACCGGAGGCGGGGGGAACCATGCAAAAAATCTTCGACCATTTCAAAACCAACGCCGGCGTATGGACGTTCGGGCTGTTCATGGCCGCGGTGGCGGGCGGTATCTATCAATTCACGGTATTCATGGTCAGCGCACAGGTCACGCCCGTCAAGGAGCGCGTCGACGCGGAAGTCAAGAGGCTCGACGCGGCGGACGGGAACACGAACGGCTCCATCGCCCGCTTCGAGAAGTACATGATCAAGCGTTTCAACCTATTGCAGGAAGGCATCGGTCAGAACAGGGATAGAATCGTTCTTCTGGATCGGAAATTCGAGAAGAAAATAGAACTGCTGGACCAAAAAATCGAGAAGAAATTCGACCAGTTGAACGAAAAGTTCGATAGCAAGATAACGATGCTGGATCGGAAGATAGAGAAGAAATTCGACCAGTTGGATCAGAAAATAAGCCGCCTGGATGAGAAAATGGACAAGAAATTCGAACTCATCCTGCTGAGGCTCCCGCCGCTCAAGAAATAATTTTGAAACTCGGTCGATGGGTGCGCCGGGCTCGCGCGTTCTTGCCCGAATATCCGACGCAAAACCCTCACCCCAGCGTTTCGCTGAGCGACACGAGTTCATCGAGCGCCTCTTTGGCGAATCGGCTCTGGAATACGGCCTCGGCACCCGGTCCCAGATAGACAGCGCACAAAGCGCCCCGCTCGCAAATCATGATGGTGGTGAGAGGCCGCAAAACAATCGAGCCAACAGTTTCGTGCACGTCAGGCCGGTTGATCCAGCTCTTGAACGAGGCTTCTGAGTCCGCCGCCAGAGTGAGTTCCGAATCCCAGAGCGGATCGCCCGAGTAGAAGGACTGATGATTCGGACTGGCGATTTCATTTTCCAGATAAGCGCGCTCAGGCGGCTGGAGGTTTTCCGCTTTCTTGTGGATTCTGAACGAATGGGAAGCCGCGCAGGCGACGCTGATCCGCATCATGGCGGGGTTCCCGCGGCTTTGCGCTCGATACTCGAACCAGGCGCGCTTACCCGAATATCCGCCGCTCAGTCGTCCGCCTTCAAAATGGCTCCCCTCATCCAGAATCTCGACCAGCGGCTTCATGCGGCGGGTCAGCCAGACGTCGCGAAAGAAAACGCAGTAGACGACCACGCCGAGAACCACCGCCAGAGCGAGCAGGCTCACGCCGTCGATCAGCATTCACTTTTCCCAGCATCCCGCCAGGCGGGGCGGCTGCCGGGGAACATGTCCGAATCGTGAAACACCTCGATGCGGTTGCCGTCGGGGTCCAGGAAATATATGCCCTCATGCCCGCCCCAGAGGCCGTTGCTCTCATCCAAGCGCAAAGGACCCCAGACGACCTCGATGTCGGGGCGCGAGCGGATGTAGGCCACCGCGTCGTCGAACGCTTGCTGATCCGCCACCTCGAACGCCAGGTGGTGCAATCCTGTGTCGCGGCGCGGCACGGTGTCCGCGCCCTCCTCGTCCACCCAGTCCTCGGGCACGCTGAATATCGCCAGTTGGTGGTGGTAGTCGTCCAGATACATGAACGCGGAGCCGAACGGGGCCGCCGGGTGGCTGCCCGCCTCGTGGCGCGAGCGCAGCTTGAAGCCCAGGACTTCGGAATAGAACTTGATGGCGCGCTCCAGGTCGCGCACCTTGATGCCCATATGCTGCAGGCGGATGGAGCGAATCATCAAAAGCCTCCCGAGAGAATGACCCGATAAACGATAGCGGCGCAGAATTCGGTTCGAGAATACGCCGTTTGCCCCTGAAAGTCATGGCTTTGGGCGCGTCGTGCAGGGCAGGTTCGTCACCGGAGCGCTTCAACACCCGCCATCGACTTGACGGAGCATGACGAGGCAGGATAAGGCTCGGGAACATCAACGCGCCAACCTCACCCTTTTACCGGACTCAAGCCGTGAGGAGATACTACTTATGCAGATCGGCCTCCGTATCGGACCCCAGAACGAATTCACGCCGATCCCGGAATATCTGAAATTCGTGCAGCGCGCAGAAGCGCTCGGCTTCGATCCGCTGCTGTTCTCCGACACGGTTTCCCTGTCGCACTTCCACCTGCGTGATCCCTTCGTCGTCATGGCGCTTGCCGCCGGGGCTACCGAGCGCGCCGGGATTGGAACCGGTGTGACCGTCCCCTTCATCCGGCATCCGGCGGTCGTCGCAAATGCGTTCGGGTCGATCGATGACGCGATAGCCCCGCGGCGTACTTTTCTCGGGATCGGCTCCGGCGATACGGCGGTATACCTCCTCGGCAAGCGCGCCGCTCGTCTGGCGGAAATGCGGGAATACCTCTCCGTAATTCGGGGGTTGCTGGGCGGCGAGACCGTAACCTACGAGGGTGCGCGAATGCGGTCCAACTGGCGGAAGCCGCATGTGCCGATCTGCCTCGCCGCCGACGGTCCGAAGATGCTGTCCATCGCCGGCGAATTGGCCGATGCGGTCATTCTCGGCGCGGGCGCGACGCCTGAGGTAATCGAGTGGGCGCGGGGCTGCATTGCGGAGGGTGAGGCGCGCGCCGGCCGCGAACCCGGTCACCTGCCGATCTGATTCGATTTCATCGTCAGCGTCGGCGAAGACCGCGACGCGGTTCGCCGGTCGATTCGGGCGCGCCTGTGCAACCGTGCCAATCATAATTTTCGCATGGGCATTCATGCGGTACCGGAAGAGCACCTGCCGGACGTACAGGCCTTTCGTGAGAAGTATGACGAGAGCGATGTAGGCCACAAGACAAAAAACGCAAGCCTGATTACCGATTACATGGTGGACCGTTTCGCTGTCGTCGGCACGCCGGATGACGTCGTCGCCCGCTTCGAAACGCTACAGGAGATAGGTGTGGAGAAGGTCATCGTGGCCATGCCTTTCCGGCTGGAAGAACGCTACGAAATTATCGAAACCCTGGCTCGTGAAGTCATGCCCCGCTTCGCGAAAACAGGCGCATAAGACCGCAGCGCAAGAAAAAGAAAACAGAACATATTAACCGGCGTCAAACTCCCTGCAAGACCGCGTCGCCCGAACGAGAATACGCCGTTTGCCCCTGAGAGTCATGGCTTTTGGCGGCCATCTCCACGTCCGATCCCCCGCCGCTCTTGCCGATATCCGCCAAGTGGAGTATTCCATGAGGGCACAAGAAACCATATCGGCCGATTCCTGAAAAATCGTCTGTTTTTCCTCGAATGGAGGTCATCGCCTTGGGCATCATCACGAACGAGACGAAAAGAAAATCCTACGCCGGAGAGGTCACCCTGGGCGCGGGCGTGCGCATGGCGCGAACGGTGGAGGTCGGCCTCGCCATGAAGGCGGCCGGCTTCGACTGGCTGTTCATCGACCTCGAGCACGGACCCTTCGACCTCGAAACCGCGCAGCAGATATCCATCGCCGCCCTGACTCAAGGGGTCACGCCGCTCGTGCGCGTGGCCTCGCTCGACGGACACCTGAGCACGCGCATTCTCGACAGCGGGGCGCAAGGCATCGTCCTGCCGCATGTGAACAACGCGCAGGAAGCCGAGGAATTCGTGAAAATCTGCAAATTCCCGCCCGAGGGCGGACGCAGCGCGGGCGGGGGGCTGGCCCACGGCCGCTTCGAGGCTATCGGCGCAGCCGAGATGCTGAGCGGCATCAATGACGAGACGTTGCTGGTCGCCATGATCGAGACGCCCGAAGCAGGCGATGAGGCGGACGCCATCGCCGCAGTGGATGGCATCGACGTGCTGCTCATCGGCACGAACGATTTGAGCACGGGGATGGGCATCGTCGGCCAGCACGACCACCCCCGCGTCAACAAGGTATATGACCAGGTGAACGCGGCATGTAAAAAGCACGGCAAGATAGCCGGCATGGGTGGGTCCTACGATCCCCAGATGATAGAGCGCAGGATCAAGGAGGGGATGCGCTTCATCCTCTCGGGCAGCGACCTCAACTTCATGATCGCAGGCGCCAAGACCCAGGCGGGCATGATTCGCGAACTCGCAGGCTGAGGTTTTTCTCTAAAAATCGGATTCAATTTTCCATCTATGCTTACGTGAAACTTAGGAGAGAAAATGAAACTTCTGACCTATGAATCAGACACTGGCCCCCGCGTGGCCATATTGACGGAAAACGGCGTGGAAGACGTCGTCCCCCATACGGGCGACGCGGCGGAAGTCATCGCCCGGGGCGGAACGCCCGAGACCAACGGGCAGCCGGTGGCGCTCGAATCCATTACGATGCTTCCGCCGATAGCGAAACTCGCGCGGCCCGTCCTCGCCGTGGGCCTCAACTACAAGAAACACGCCGATGAAGGCGCGCGCAAATATGGACGCCCGGTGGGCGTCTACCCCGAGATTCCGGTGTTCTTCTGCAAGTGGTCTGGTTCGCACAACGGGCCGGACGGGGAAATCATCCTCCACGATAACGTGAACGAACTCGATTATGAGTGCGAACTCGTCATCGTGATCGGCAAGGAGGGGATCAACATCCCGCTCAATGAGGCGATGGATCACGTATACGGCTACACCATCATGAACGAGGTCTCGGCCCGCGACGTGCAGCGCGCCCATAACCAGTGGTTCAAGGGGAAGGCGCTCGACAGCTTCGGCCCGCTGGGCCCCTGGATCGTCACCAAGGACGAGGCGGGCGACGGAAACAACCTGGCCGTAATCTCGCGCGTGAACGGCGGGATAAGGCAGAACTCGAACACGAACGACATGATCTTCGATATCGCCACCGTCGTCTCGGTGCTGTCTGAGAGCATGACGCTCGTGCCCGGCGACATGATCGCCACCGGCACGCCCGAGGGCGTGGGCTTCGCCATGGACCCGCCGGGACTTCTGAACGTGGGCGACGTGGTGGAGTGCGAGGTCGAGAACATCGGCGTGCTCAGGAGCACCGTCGTCGCGCCGTAAGGGGGTTATTGAATAAGTCCCCTTTTCTGGGGGGCTTTTTTCAACAGGCCCCGGCGGATAGGGCCTTACGTCAGCGTCTGCTTGAGGTAGGGTACGAGGCCGCCCGCCTTCACCATGTCCATGATGTGGTCGGGCAGGGGTTCGGCTTGCAGCGTCTCGCCCTTGGTGAGGTTCTCGACCCTTCCCGCAATCGGGTCGACGCGGACGCGGTCGCCCTGTTCTATCGATTCCGCATCGGCGCAGATGAGCACGGGCAGTCCGATGCACAGCGAGTTTCTGAAAAAATTCCGCGCGAACGTCCGCGCGATCACGGCGCCCACACCCGCCTGTTTGATGCCTCGGGGGGCCGTTTCGCGGCTCGAGCCGCAGCCGAAATTCCCACCGCCGATTATCACGTCGCCCGCCTGCACGTTTTTCGGGAAATCGGGGTCGATCCCCTCCATGGCGTGAGCGGCCAGTTCCTCATCCGGCAGGCTCGCGTATTTCGACGGCATGATGTAGCCCGTATCCACGTTGTCGCCGAACACCCAGGCGCCGCCCTCTATCGTTTGCGTCTCGTTGCTCATCGGATGAACTCCCTCGGGTCGGCCACGCTGCCCTTGATTGCGCTCGCCGCCACCGTGGCGGCGGAGGCCAGGTATATCGACGCCTCGAGGCTTCCCATGCGTCCCTTGTAGTTGCGGTTGGCCGAGGAGATGCACACCTCCCCGTCTCCGAGTTGTCCCGGTCCCCTGCCCGCGCAGACGCCGCACGTGGTGGGCAGGAGCACGCCGCCCGCGTCGATGAGCGCGCCGAGCGTCCCGTCCGCCATGGCCTTGCTCATGATGTCCTTGCTCGCAGGCGCGATGAGAAGCTGAACCCCGTGGGCGACCCGCCTGCCCTTGAGCACCGCCGCCGCCGCCTGCAGGTCGAGGAGCTTCGCCCCCGTGCACGAGCCGATGTGCGCACGATTGAGCGGAGGCGAGTCCACCTCCTCCACCGGGTATACGTTGTCCATCCTGTGGGGACACGCCACCTGGGGCGACAAATCGGTCACGTCGTATTCATAGGATTCGGCGTAGGTCGCATCGGAGTCTGAGCGCACGGCCTCCCAGCCGTCCTCCACGCCTGCGTTTTTCAGGTATTCCGCCGTCGCCTCATCCACGTCGATAATGGAGCTCTTCGCGCTGAACTCCGCCGCCATGTTCGAGAGCGTCATGCGGTCCTCGACGGGCAGCGCCATGAGCGCCTCCCCCTCGAACTGGAGTACTTTATACTCCGCCCCGTCGACCTTGAGGTCCTTGAGCGCGAGCAGCGCCATGTCCTTCCCGTAAATCCCGGCGGGAACCCGGCCCTTGAAGTGTACGCGTATCGTCTCGGGCACGCGGAGCCAGACCTCTCCCTTGGCGAGCACGCCGATGCTCTCCGTCGGTCCGATGGCCACGCCCAGCGCCCCCAGCGCGCCGGTGTTGGTGGTGTGGCTGTCCGTGCCGGTGACGAGAACGCCCGGGCGCACGAAGCCTTTTTCCGCCATCAGGATGTGGCAGATGCCCTCCGCGTCATAGAAATGGGAGAGTTCCTGCTCGGCCGCCCAGGCTCTGGTGACGTTCAGCACCCTGGACTGTGAATCGCCGGTGGGCGGGTTGTGGTGGTCGGCCGTGAGCATGAAGCGATCCTTGTTCCAGATGGGAAGGCCCAGATCGGCGAAATCCTTCCCCATGCGGAACGGCCCCTGGTTGTCGTGCATGACGTGGGCGTCGACCTTGGCCCAGACGATGTCGCCCACGTCCACGCGCTCACGCCCGCTGGCGCGGGCCAGGATTTTCTGTGTGGCGGTATCCCCGGACAAGAGGTTCTCCTTCAATATGGGGGTGCGAAAAAACGATAGTCTTGTATACTCGACTTGTCGCACACTATCAAACGAGAAACAAGATTTGAGGATGCAAGTTAAATGGCTGAAGACAAGCAGATCGACCGCAAGGCGTTCTTCACCGAAGGCCCCCTCTCCTTCATGCGCTCCTTTATGCAGGGAATGCACCAGGGAGAAACGCAGGTACAGCGCTCGAACCTCGAAGGGCCCGTCTTGCGCCCGCCGGGCGCAGCGGCGGAAGCCGATTTCCTGGACCTCTGCACGGGCAGCGCGCAATGCGCGCTCGCATGTCCGGCAGACGCCATCCTCATGCTCCCCCGCGAAGACGGCTCGGGACTCGAAGCGCCCCGCATCATCCCCGTCGACGGCGCCTGCGTGGTCTGCGACGACCTCTCCTGCATGAAGGTCTGCCCCACCGGGGCGCTCACTCTCGTGCCCCGCGAGGAGATTCGCGTCGGTCTTGCGGAAGTGAACCTCGAGACCTGTTACGCCTGGAACGGGACGGATGAGGAGTGCAACTTCTGCGTGACGCGCTGCCCCATCGGCGAGAGCGCGATACGTATCGAGGAGAAAGAGGACGGAAAAGGCCCCGTCATCGGCGAGACCTGCGTGGGCTGCGGCGTCTGCGAGCAGCACTGCCCCGAATACCCGGGCGCCGTGCGTGTGTTTCCCATCAAACCTTCCTAGAACGGGAAAAACGAGAACGCCGACATCCCGCCCCGATATGGGGATGCGGATCGGGGTTGTTGAAAAACCCCTGATAGAGTGATTCAGTGTATGAAACCGACCGGGGAGGGAGGAGGCTTCACTTCCCCGTTGAAGAGAACCAAACAACCATTCCTCCCTTGAGGGGTCGGGCATCCCGAGGGGAATGCCCGATGAAAAAACCCTTGAGTGGGTAAAGGCAACGAACTCTCCCCGCTTGGCTCTAAACGTCGAATCACGCAAACAGGCTTTTTCAACAACCCCATCCCATCATGGATGGGACATGGCGGCTCAAACCGCGCGGATCAGGAAAATTCCTCTTTCAGAATCTCGTGGATGAACCGCTGAACGGCCAGGGGGTAGAACCGGATGTCCGGCGTGCGGACGACGGCGGTGTCCGTTGTCTCCAGGCGCGCGAGTTCGTTCAGCACCTTTTCCGCCAGAACCTCCGGGCTCCACTCGTGGTGGGTGATTTTCAGGTGTTCGTTCTCGATGTTGAAATTGCCCGCCGCCACGGCGGGAAACGCGAACACGCGGCCGATGAGGTCGGAATCCATCATCTCGGAATCCTTGAATATCTCGCCGAACGTCTTCTGCGCCTCGGCCGGCGTCCACACCAGCTTGGGAGACACCAGGAGCTTGCCGGATATCTGGACCGAGCCCGCCTGCTCTTCCATCTCCGGCCCCAGCACCCGGTAGCCGAGTTCATGATAGCCCGACACGATGCCCACGTAGGGCCTCTGGATGATGCGGATCTCCTCGCTCACCTGCCTGTGGAAATCGCGCTGCATGTCGTCGTCGAACATCGAAACGTCTCCGCCAAGGCTGAAAATCCAAAAAAAACAGGCAGACGTTGATACCAAATGCTATTGCGCCAGGTCAAACAAAGCGCGAACACGGACGCGCCTCTTCTCTATTCTCTTCTTTTTCCTCAGGAATTGATAGCCCGCAAATCGCCGAGAATTTTATCCGCCGCCTCGTTCGCCGATTTCACGCAATCGGGAATCCCAACGCCTCGGTAGGCGTTGCCCGCGAGGGCGAGACCCGGCGTAGCCAATAGTCCGTCTTCGATTCTTCGCACCTTGTCCAGGTGGCCCACCAGGTAATGCGGCAGGGATTCCTCATAGCGGTAAAAGACCTTTCCTTCGGGTTCTCCCGAAATCCTCAGAATCGGCCGAAGCTCATCGGTGAGCTTGCGGGTGAGATCCTCATCCGTGAGCCCCGCACGGGAGGCGGCCTCGCCTCCCGCGAAGGCGCGGATGAGCACTTTTCCCTCGGGCGCTCTGCCCTGGAACTTGGTGCTCGAAAACGAACACGCAAGCAGCGTCTTGTTCTCTATCGCAGGGACGACGAAACCCATGGCGTGGAGCGGATTCGCTACCTGCTCGGCCCGGTACACCAGGTTGAGCGTCGCCAAAGAACCGCTCGGGGTGCTCATCAACTCTGCCGAAATACCGGGTATGGCTTTCTCCAACAGCTTTCCCGACGCGTGAGGCGGCAGGGTGACGCAAACAGCGTCTGCGTCCATCACCTCCCCGTCCTGAAGATGAACGCGCCAGCCCCGCTCAAATCTTTCGAGTGATTCCGCCCGGTATGCCGTCCGAACCGATGCGCCGGAAATCTTCTCCGCCAGGGCGTCAACCAACGCTCCCATCCCTCGCGCGAAACTCACGAACAGGCCGTACCTCGGCCCGCTCGCCGATACGCCCTCGCCCGGACCCCGCCTTTGCATCCGCTTCCTGAGACCCAGGATGAGGCTCCTGTGCTCGCGCTCTATCTCGTGGAACTGCGGCATGGTGGCTCTCAAGCTCAGTTTTTCCGGGTCTGCCGAATAGATGCCCGCCACCATGGGCTGGGCCATCCGCTCTAACGCCTCGCGCCCGAATCGCCTGCGTACGAAATCGGCCAGGGATTCATCCGCATCATCCTTCTTGCGCGGAAGAAGAACGTCCATCGCCATCCTGAGCTTGCCGAGCGCGCTGAATATGGGCGAGGTGAGAAATGGGCCGACCTGGTACGGCGCTAAAAGATAATAGCCTTGGGGCACGGGGAGCAGGTCGTCGCCCCGCAGGACGAAGCTTCGCCGGTAGCGCTCGTTCGTTCCGATGAGTTGCTCCCCGAGACCCAGTTCTTCGCAGAGCTCGACGCCCTCGGGCTTCGAGGTGAGAAAACAATCGGGGCCTTTCTCCATCAGGACGCCACCGGCGAACTCGGTCTCGATAACGCCGCCGAGCCTGGGAGACGCCTCAATGAGATGGACTTGCAGTGAGAGATTCTGCTCCTCGGAAGCCCGGAGGAGCCGGTAGCAGGCGGTTAGACCCGTCACCCCACCGCCAAGCACGACCACCCGCCCGGCGTCCCGAGTCAATTTCCACTCCCCTTCATCTTCGCGCGCACCAGGTCCGAGAGCATCTCGATGAAGGCGGGGTGCGTACCCACCGTGGGCGCGCGGTAGAAGCGGAGTCCCGCCCCCTCGGACGCTTCCCGCGCCTCGATGTCCAGGTCGAAGAGCACCTCCACGTGATCGCAGATGAAGCCGACCGGCACCACGAGAACGGCCTTTGCGCCGCCTGAGGCGACGCTTCCGATTACCTCCGTCACGTCCGGGCCGAGCCAGGTGCCGGGAGGAACGTCCGGGCTGCTCTGGAAGCCGACTTCGTAGCCGCTCAAACCCAGCTTTTGCGCCACGAGAGCCGCCGTTTGGCGGAATTCCTCCTCATATGAAGATGCCCTGGCCATGGAAACGGGGATGGAATGGGCCGTAAAGACGACTTTGGCGTTGCGCATGCCGCCCCCCGCCACCGGGACAGCCTGGTTCATCCTGTCGACGATGGCGTCGATGAAGCCCGGATGCGTATGCCAGGGCGTTTCCAGAAATTCGACCTCGGGCGCAACGCCGCCCAGCTCATCTCGCGCCGACGCTACGGCGCCCCGGTAGGCCTCCCAGCTAATTTTCGTGCGATGAGGGGCCAGTATGACGCCCAGGGCGCGCCTGAGCCCGCGCCTGCCCATCTCGGCCAGCGTCTCCTCCACGTAAGGCGTCCAGAACCGGTAGCCCGTATAGACGGGAACGCCCTCGCCCGCTCTTTCGAGCGCCATCTCCAGCGCGCCCGCCTGTTTCTGGGAGAAATACGTGAAAGGGGAGACGCCGCCGAAGTGTTCATAGTGCGCGGCCACCTCTCTAATGCGCTCGGGGCCGCCCGATCTCTGGCCGACGATGCCCTCCACGTAGCAATACGCCTCGCCCGGGCATTCCTCGTAGCGGCGGCAGCAACCCCGTGTAGGGCCGCCGAAGCCGATCATGATGATGGAATCGAACCCGTCCTTCATTCGACCCCCGCTTCCCATTCGTGAACGAACTCGATGAGTCTTTTCACGTTGTCGACCGGCGTACCCGGCAGAATCCCGTGCCCCAGGTTGAAGATGTGGCCCGGACGCCCGGACCCCTGACGCAGGATGTCCTCAACTCGCGCGAAGATATATTCAGGCGCCGCGAACAGGACGCACGGGTCGAGGTTTCCCTGAACCGCCTTATCGCCCAGACGCTCCCGGGCGTCGGCCAGCTGCACGCGGAAATCCACCCCCACCACGTCCCCGCCCGCTCCGGCGAACGCTTCGAGATAGGGCGCTGTTCCCGTGCCGAAGTGGATGACGGGCGCGCCCTCTTCGATACCCCCAATCAGCGCGCGGCTGTGCGGCAGGACGAATTCCCTGAAATCCCCGGGTGAGAGGCAACCCACCCAGCTGTCGAAAATCTGCACCGCCTGCGCGCCCGCGCGAATCTGTTCGTTCAGGTATACGATTAGCCCTCTCACCAGCTTTCCCATCAGCGCGTGCCACGCGCCCGGATCGGCGTACATGAACTTTTTCGTGTTCTCGAAATTCCGCGAGCCGCCGCCTTCGATCATGTAGGACGCCAGCGTGAAGGGCGCACCGCAAAAGCCGATGAGCGGAAGGGTGGGGTTCATCTGCTCCCTGGTCTTCCGAACCGCCTCGTACACGAAGGCTAAGCTCTCGCGCGGCTCCGCCTCCTTGAGCCGCTCCACGTCCGCAGCTTCCCGAACCGGGTTATGGAGAACGGGGCCTCCTTCCAGGTATGCCAGGTCCATGCCCATCGGCTGGAGGATGAGCAGAATGTCCGAGAACAGGATGGCGGCGTCAGCACCTATGGCGTCGAGCGCCGTGACGGCGACCTCGGCGGCCAGATCGGGCGTGCGGCAAAGCTCGATGAAGGAGACTTTCTCGCGGACGGCGCGGTACTCGCGCATGTACCTGCCCGCCTGACGCATGAGCCAGACGGGCGTCCTTGCGTTGGGCAGCCCCCGGCAGGCGCGCACGAAGGCGGAGTCCGCATACGCGGGCGCGTTTTCCACTGCTGGATGCGCCGACATCAACTCCTCCTTCAAAACGTGTGAGAACCCGTCCTGCCGGACGGGGCTTCGAGGTCAGTCTAATCCAAAAACGGCGCGCTCGCCTATCGGGAGAGCGGTATGAGCATCAATGAAAAAACCGCTGCTCGCTGGACAACGCCGGTTCAGGTAGGATAATAAAGATTCTTGATTTCGGGCGTCACGCCCCGACACCCCGGCGCCATAGCCAAGTGGTAAGGCAGAGGACTGCAAATCCTTTATTCCCCGGTTCGAATCCGGGTGGCGCCTCCAATACCCCTCGGAGGGAGGCGAATCGATGGAGCAAACGACGACAGCGCCGCAGATTGAAACCAAAGAAGAACTTCGCGAGCACTACGGCCCGGCCAACGAGCGCAGCGTCAAGAAGCAGATGGCGAAACTCGACGAGCACGCGAAGAGCTTTATCGCGCTCTCTCCGTTCATGGTTATTTCCTCCGCCACGGCAGAAGGCGCCGACGCATCCCCCAAGGGGGACCCGCCCGGATTCGTCAAGGTTATCGACGACAACACCCTGATCATTCCCGACAGGCCGGGCAACAACCGCGTCGACACCATGAGCAACATCGTGGAGAACAACCACGTCGGCCTCCTCTTCCTGGTGCCCGGCATGTGCGAGACGCTGCGCGTGAACGGGCGGGCGCGCATCACCACGGACCCCGAAGTCCTCGAACCACACTCGGTCAAGGGCAGGCTCCCCCGGTCGGCGATGATCATCGACGTGGACGACGTGTATCTCCACTGCGGCAAGGCCCTCATCCGCGCGGACCTCTGGAACGCGGAGAAAAATATCGAAAGAAAGTCGTTCCCCTCGATGGGGCAGATGCTCTCCGATCAGATAGCCGAAGACGGCTACGGAGACGGAGAGGAACTCAACAAGGGCATTCAGGAGAGATACAAGACGGACCTGTATTAACCCACAGAAGGAGAAGTTGGTTCGTCATTCCGGCGCATGCCGGAATCCAGACGGAGGAAAGAGGAGATATTGCGGACTTCTATTCATTCCCTTCTTCTGATGGGCTCGGCATAACCGCGAAAAACAAAAAACGAAAAGGCAAATTCCTGGATTCCGGCATGCGCCGGAATGACGATTACCACAAAGGCGGGCGATGGGGTGGACTCATGGGTTCGCCCCGCCTAATGCGTCTCT
This sequence comes from Nitrospinae bacterium bin107, assembly GCA_002238965.1. Classification (GTDB taxonomy): domain Bacteria; phylum UBA8248; class UBA8248; order UBA8248; family UBA8248; genus Bin107. Next base: position 29,709 of record MPNJ01000013.1, read on the forward strand.
CTTAGATAAACCACCGCGAGGGGCGGCAGCGTGACCTCTATCGAATAGGGCTGACCGTTCAGGGGCGCCGCAACCGCGTGGCAGCCATCGGGATTCCCCACGCCGCTGCCTCCGTAATTTTCCGCATCGCTGTTCAGCACCTCAATCCAATCGCCGTCGGCGGGAACGCCCATCCTGTAGTCCACCCTGGGCACGGGCGTCAGGTTCGCCGCCACGAGCAGCATGGGTTCATCCTCCGTGGCGACCCGCACGAAGCCCAGGACGCTGTCATCGGCCGCATCCGCCGCCACCCACTTGAAGCCGCGCGGGTCGTAATCACTCCGGAACAAGGCGCGCTCCTGATGGTACAAGGCGTTCAGGTCGCTCACCCACTTCATCAGCCCGGCTCTTAACGGCTCCTGCACCAGGTCCCAGTCGAGCGCGCCGTCGTGGTTCCACTCGCGCCACTGGCCGAACTCCCCGCCCATGAAGAGGAGCTTCTTGCCGGTCTGGGCGAACATCAGCCCGTAGAGTGCGCGCAAATTCGAGAATCTCTGTCCGTTGTCTCCCGGCATCTTCCCGAGAAGTGAGCTTTTGCCGTGCACCACCTCGTCGTGGGAGAGGGGAAGCACGAAATTCTCGTTATAGGCATAAAGCAAGCGGAACGTGAGCAGATTGTGGTGATACCTGCGGTGAACGGGGTCTTTTTTCATATACGCAAGCGAGTCGTGCATCCAGCCCATGTCCCACTTCATGCCGAAACCCAGCCCGCCCGTATCCACGGGCCTCGAAACCATCGGCCAGGCGGTGGACTCTTCCGCAATGGTCTGCACGTCGGGGAACCTGCGATACACCTCGGTATTCAGCCGCCTGAGGAAAGAGATGGCCTCCAGATTCTCGCGGCCCCCTTCTTCATTGGGAAGCCACTCGCCCTCTTTTCTCGAGTAATCGAGATAGAGCATCGAGGCCACGCCGTCGACGCGAAGCCCGTCGGCGTGGAAATTTTCGAGCCAGTACAGAGCGTTGCTTATCAGGAAGGAGACGACCTCGTTCCGTCCGTAGTTGAAGATGTGGCTTCGCCAGTCTGGGTGAAACCCCCGCCTGGGGTCGGCGTGCTCGAAGAGATGGGTTCCGTCGAAAAAGCCCAGCCCGTGACCGTCCGTGGGAAAGTGCGAGGGCACCCAGTCGAGTATCACGCCAATGCCGCGCTGGTGAAGATAGTCGATGAGGTACATCAAATCCTGCGGTGTCCCGAAGCGGCTCGTGGGCGAGAAGTAGCCCGTTACCTGATACCCCCAGGAACCGTTGAAGGGGTGCTCCATCACCGGCAGGAACTCGACGTGGGTAAACCCCATGTGGAGCACGTGCTCGGCGAGTTGGGGAGCGAGTTCCCTGTAGGTGAGAGGGCGATTCTCTCCATCCCCCGTCCGCCGCCAGGAGCCGATGTGAAGCTCGTAAATGGAGATGGGCGCCTCGCGTCCGTTGCATGCGCCCCGGCACTCCATCCAGTCACCATCTCCCCATTCGTAATCGAGACTCCAGACGACCGAACCGCTCTTTGGGGGAACCTCGCTGTAAAACCCGAAAGGATCCGCCTTTTCCGCCCGGTAGTCTCCGAACTGCGAGTGAATCCGGTATTTATATACCTCACCCTTCCCCACGCCCGGGACGAACCCCGCCCAGACTCCTGAGATTTCAATCGGAGCCAGCGGGTGGGCGTTCTCGTCCCATCCGTTGAAATCCCCGATTACGCTCACAGCATCCGCGTTCGGCGCCCATACGGCGAAGTGAACACCCTCCTCCCCATCCACCGTAATCAGGTGTGCGCCCATTTTTTCGTACAATGTAAAATGGGAGCCCTGGTTGAACAGATAAATATCGTAATCCGTGATGTAGGAAAGCGCGGGGTAGTGGACGACGCTCATAGGATCGTTTCCCCCCGCGCCACGGGCGGTTCGTTGCGGCCCCTCAGCAGGACCAGCGACTCTCCGGCGAGATGGTAGGATTCGCCCGAGTGGATCCGCCAGTTCCATCCTTTTTCATCGAATTCAGCCGTATCCATCACCACGGTCCATCTCTTCTTTCTGTCTTCTTCGAGGAAAACGAAGGGTATCGCCTCATGGTGCGCGTTCATGAGAACCATGAAAATATCACGATTCCTGGGCCCAAGCCGAGAAAAATGTTCGTCGCCCGGCACCTCTCTCAGCCTGAAGCCGAAACACTTCATGAAGTGCACATCCCACTCTTCGGCGCTCATTTCATGGCCCAGGTGATGAAGCCAGGCGATCCCGGGTCTGTCCATCCGGTGCAGGCTTCTTTTCGGGAAAATCTCCATCCGCCGAAACGCCGTCTGAGACCCGGTCCAGCGGATGAGGTTTTTGACGAAAGAAAGCAGATTTCCGTTTTTCTCCGCCAGACTCCAATCCACCCAGGAGGTCTCGTTGTCCTGGCAATAGGCGTTGTTGTTCCCCGTCTGCGTGCGGCCGAACTCGTCTCCCGCCTGAAGCATCGGCACGCCCTGGGAGAGAAACAGGCTCGCGAGCAGATTACGCTTGCGGCGCGCGCGCATGGTCGATACGAAAACGTCGTCCGTCGGACCTTCCACCCCGCCGTTCCAGCTATGGTTCTCATCCGCGCCGTCTTTGTTGTCCTCCCCATTCGCTTCGTTGTGCTTGTGCTGAAAGCTTACCAGATCCGCGAGCGTGAGCCCGTCGTGGCAGGCGACGTAGTTCAGACTCGCCTGGGGCGAACGCCCGCCGGCCTCGAAAACGTCGCTGCTCCCCGTCAGGCGCGTGGCGAACTCCGCCGCCTGGTTGAAATCCGCACGCCAGAAACGGCGCGCCGCGTCCCGGAATTCACCGTTCCACTCCGTCCAGCCCTCCGGGAAATTCCCCAGTTGATAACCCTCTTCGCCCAAATCCCAGGGTTCGGCGACGAGCTTGCGCTCCGAGAGGACCGGGTCGTCCGCGACCGCCCTGAAAAACGCGGATTCGGGGTCGAAACCCCTCTCCGTTCGCGCCAGAGTGGGAGCGAGGTCGAACCGGAAACCGTCGACGTGAAACTCTTCCGCCCAGTAGCGCAGGCTGTCCACGATGAGGCGCAGGACAGCCGGATGCGATACGTTCAGGGAGTGGCCGCAGCCCGTTGTGTCGGCGTAGCGGCTTTCATCCTTGGGGTCCACGCGGTAATAGACCCGGTTGTCGAGCCCGCGAAATGAGAGATGCGGCCCCCTGAAATCCCCCTCCCCAGTGTGGTTGTAGGCCACGTCGAGAATCACCTCGATTCCCGCAAGATGATATGTCTTGACCATCGCCTTGAACTCATCGACCTGCCCGCCCCCCTCGCCGCGGCTGGAAAAGCGCGCATCGGGCGCGAAAAATCCGAGCGTCGCGTACCCCCAATAATTGGAAAGCCCCAGCATTTGGAGACGCTGCTCCGAGACTCGGTGATGAATGGGCAAGAGTTCGATGGCCGTTACGCCCAGATCTTTCAGGTATTCGATCACGGCCGGATGGGCAAGGCCCGAATACGTGCCCCGAAGTTCTTCGGGGACTTCGGGATGCCGCATGGTGAAGCCTTTTACGTGCAGTTCGTAGATAACGGTCTCGGACCAGGGCGTGCCGGGCGGGGAGACATCCTCCCAGTCGAAGGAAGAATCCACGAGCACGCTCTTGGGCGCCGCGTGTGCGTTGTCCCTTGCATCGAAATGGTGGATGTCGCCATCCCGGTAGCCGTACATCTCATCGCACCAGTGAACCTCGCCCGCAATCGCCCGCGCATACGGGTCAAGCAGCACCTTGTAACCGTTGAAGCGATGCCCCTGTGCGGGCGCGTAAGGGCCGTGGACGCGGAATCCATAGAGTTGCCCCGCGCCCAGGCCTTCCACCTCCGCGCGCCAGATGTCGTCATGCCTTTCGAGAGGAACCCGCGCCGTCTCCCTGCCGTGGTCATCCGCCTCGAACAGGCAAAGCTCGACCCCCTCCGCATTCTCGGAGAAAAGAGAGAAACGCACGCCCCCATCTATCCATTCGGCGCCCAGGCGCCCATCCGGCTGATTCATCTTCCTCCCGCCTGTAAAATCACATCGCCCCGGCAACCGAAATTGCGGGCACCACAATACACCCGCTCAAAACATCCGCCATGAATTAAACCATCATACCCGATTTTTGTTGTGATTTTGTTACAAAGATTTGCCATGTAAGTGGACTTGCCGATTCGGCAAAAGGTCTCATTTCACCTTTTTCCGGAAAAGACTGTAGAATCGCCGCGTCCATCGCAAGGCCGAAACATCGAATTCACCCCCAAATGGAGAGCGCTTTGAAGATCATCGACATCCGCGAGACGGTGGTTCCCATTCAATCGGACTTGAGAAACGCGTTCATCGATTTCTCCCTGATGACGGTGAGCGTCGCCGCGCTGGTCACGGACGTCGTGCGCGACGGGGGGCGCGTCGTCGGTTTCGGCTTCAACTCGAACGGACGCTACGCCCAGCAGGGGCTATTGCGCGAGCGCATCATCCCCAGGCTCAAGGAAGCGGAACCCGAGTCGCTGCTCAACGAGGCGGGGACGAACTTCGACCCTTCCAAAATCTGGGACTGCATGATGAAAAACGAAAAGCCCGGCGGGCACGGCGACCGCTCCGTCGCCGTGGGCATCATCGACATGGCCGTATGGGACATGGTGGCGAAAATCGAGGAAAAACCGCTCTACCGCCACCTGGCAGATACCTATCGTGGCGGGGAGTGCGATGAAAAGGTATCCGTCTACGCCGCCGGGGGCTATTACTATCCCGGAAAAGACCTGAAAGCGCTTCAGAACGAGATGAGGAGCTATCTCGACCGCGGCTACACCACCGTCAAGATGAAGATAGGTGGCGAATCGCTCGATGACGACTTGAAGAGAATCGAGGCGGTGCTCGAAATCGTGGGCGAGGGGCGGAACCTCGCGGTGGACGCCAACGGAAAATTCGACCTTAAAACCGCCATCGCCTACGCGGAGGCGCTCTCGCCCTACAATCTCCACTGGTATGAGGAGGCGGGCGACCCGCTCGATTACGCGCTCCAGGCCGAACTCGCCGCGCATTACGACAATCCCATGGCGACGGGGGAGAACCTCTTCTCCACCCAGGATGCGCGAAACCTGATCCGCTACGGGGGGATGCGCCCGGGCGTGGACATCCTGCAGTTCGACTGCGCGCTCAGCTACGGCCTGGTGGAATATCTGAGAACGCTCGAAATGGCGGAGGAGCACGGCTGGTCGGCCCGCTCGTTCATCCCCCACGGCGGACACCAGCTCTCCCTCAACATCGCGGGGGGACTGGGCCTGGGCGGCAGCGAATCCTACCCAGACGTGTTCAAGCCCTTCAACGGCTTCGCCGACGGCGTGGCGGTGGAAGACGGCTACGTCGGCTTCCCCGACCTGCCAGGCCTCGGCATCGAGGACAAGGCTGCGCTCAAGGACGTGTTAAGGGAGTTGTCCGCAATCTAGACGACTCAGGATTCACCTCTTCGGCGAAGCACTCAGCTTCTACTCCGCGCCGCCTCACGACACCCGTAGCGCAACCCGGTGCATCGTGTTGTTGAGGTATCCCTTCGGGTTCCAGTCGATGGCGTGGGGCTGCATCACACCTGCGCTGTCGGTCGCCCGCGCCCAAATCTCGTAGTAACCGGCTTCCGGGAATCTGAAATCGGCGCGAAAATTCTGCCAGGCCCCGTCGTTCACGGGGGCGTCCAGCGCAGCCGGCTTCCATGTCGCGCCGAAGTCATAGGAGATGTCGACAGCGGCGACCGTCCGGTCTCCCGACCAGGCATGACCGCGCACCTCCACAGCGCGCGCCGAAACCGCCCCGTTCGCGGGGTGGGTGATCAGCGATTTAACGGGCATCCGCTCGATGATGACGAAATCTTTCTCCTCCACCTTCTCGCCCGGCTCGATCCTGTATCGCGGCACCCGGTAGGAAGTCCCCGTCATCTTGGGGCCGTCGTGCACGACGTCGCGGAGGTAGATGCGCCGGAGCCATTTCTGCGAGCAAGACCCCGGCCAGCCGGGAACGACGAGCCGCAGCGGCGCCCCGTTCATCGGATGAATCGGGCCGCCATTCTGGCCAAAGGCGATGAGCACGCCCTCCGTCATCGCCTTGGCGATTGGCACGCCGCGCGAGATGAGCAGCTTGCCGGGCTGACCGGAGAGGTCCCCGTCCGCGCCGACATGGGCGGTGTAGACCACACCGGGCCGTACGCCGGCCGCCGCCAGCACGTCCTTGAGCCGCACCCCTGTCCACTTCGAACAGGCGATCGCCCCGTGGGTCCACTGGCTGCCCTTTACCGGCGGCTTGAAAAAGGCCCGCCCGTTGCCCCCGCATTCGATGACGAGAGCCATCGTGACGACTTCGAACCTCGAGCGAAGCTCGTCGATTGACAAGGTCATGGGGCGTTCTACGAGACCATCGACGGTGAGGGTCCAGGCGTCCGCCGACGCTTCGGTGGGCGGGACGCCGTTGTTGCGAATGAAATGCCGGGATGTCGGGGTGACCGGGTCATCGAGCAGATGGGGCGGCGTTTCGGCGTTGAGCGGCCGCTTGTTCAGCAGCGTGAGGCCGTCCTTTCCGACAAGCACCTTCTCGTCGGCGAAAGCCGCCGGGATGAGCCCCGCCGGCATGCTGCGGTGAAACGGAATCGCCGCGCCCACCATCGCCGTCATGGCGGCAAGCCCGGCGCCCCGCAGAAAGCCACGCCTGTCGAAATTAGTTTCTCGTCCGAAAAAGGCGCTATCCGCCGCCACCGGGTCCGCGGCGAAAAATTCGTGTATATCCCGGGCCTCGGAGGATGCGGATTCCTCTTTCGACATGGCGTTCTCCTCTTGCGGACAACCGCCTGGAGAAAATCGCACTGCAGCCTAGACGAACTCGGGCATCACCTCTTTGGCGAAGCGCTCGAGCGTCCTCAGGACGAGTTCCTGCGGCATTCCTGGCCACTGAACCCGGAACGCCATGTGGTCCACGCCCAGCTCGTCGCGGTGGCGCCTGATGTCCTCGGCCACGTCTTCCGCCGAGCCGATCAGGAACCTGTCGGAGCGCAACTCGTCTAGCGGCATCCGGAGCGTATCGCTTTCGGGCAACGCCTCGCTCTGGCCCCACTTTACATAGACGTTGTATTTCACCCCCAGATAATCCGCGCATTCGCGAAAGGCGCTCTCCCTGTCCTCGCCGATGAACATCTCCTTGATGACCGGCGTCGCATCGGGCGCGCCCTTGCCTGCGGCTTCGCGTTCAGCGTGGAACATCTCCATCTGGCGCTTCAAGGTGTCGAAGCGCGCATGGGGATTCAGGAACCACGCCTCTCCCATCCGCGCCGCGCGCTTCACCGCGCCGTCTCCGTTCGCCGCTATCCAGATGGGAGGTCTCGGCTTCTGGATGGGCCGCATGGTGAGATTTACGTCTTCGAGCTTTACGACCTCGCCCTCATAATCGAGCGTCCCCTCTTCGAGCAGGCGGGTGAGGGCTTCGAGTTTCTCCTCGAAAGCCTTGATGCGATAGGGTTTCGTGAGGCCGAACGCGCGGTATTCGGGCTCGCGGTAGCCCAGCCCCACGCCGAGCACGAAGCGGCCCTTCGTCATGGCGTCGAGCGTGGCGACCTGCTCGGCCACGTCCACCGGGTTGTGAAGAGCGAGCAGCAGGATGCCGGTGCCGACGGTCATATCGCCCGCGTGAGCCGCCACCTGGGCGACGCTCGGCCAGGTCTGCATCATCCAAACACCCTCGGTGAGATAGTGCTGTCCGCACCAAACGCTGTGAAAGCCCAAATCCCGAATCAGGCGCACCTGTTCGAGATGCTCCTCCCAGCGTTCCGCGGGGTCATCCCCCAGGGAGTGCTGGTTCATGACGAACATGCCGAATTTCATATCACCCTCTCGTTTTGTCTTGTTAGTCCTTCGTTCCGAAATCATCGGCCAGGGCGATGACTTTTTCCGCCGCCTCGACCACCGGATAGTCGATCATGCGCCCGCCGACGGAAACGCTCGCCTCCCCCCGCGCCGTCGCCTCCTCGAAGGCGACGACCACCTCGCGCGCCTTTTCGACTTCATCTTTCGTCGGCGTAAACGCGTGGTTCACGATTTCCACCTGCCTGGGGTGGATGCAGAACTTGCCGAACATGCCGAGGGCGCGGCACCGCACGGCGCTCGCCGCGAGACCCTCCTGATCGTCCAGGGCTATCCACACCGTGTCGAGCGGTTTCTCCCGTCCAGCACTTCTTGAAGCGACCGCGATGCGCGAGCGCGGGTAGTCGAAAGTGAACTCATCGCGCGGCCACTCGATGTCCAGATCGTTGGTGTAATCCCCCGCCCCGAATGCGAGCTGGAAACGCCGCTCTCCCGTATCGGCGGAGGCTATCGAGAAAGCATCCTCCACGCCCCGGGCGTTCTCGATGATGGCGAGCAGGTGAATGCCTCCCGCCTCACAGCCCGCTTTTCTTTCCGCATCGCGGATCAACCGGTCGGCCGCCAATATCTGTCCGGCGTTCTCCGCCTTGGGCAGCACGATTCCCCGCAGCGCGGGCCCCACGACGGCCGCGATGTCCTCAGGGCCGCAAGCGATAGAAAAACCCGTCACGTCATCCAAGGGATTCACACGCACGAAAACGTCCGCACCGTCTTCTGCGGCTATCGTCTTGACCGCTGCACCGAGCGCATCGCGCGTGGATGTCTTCTCATCGGCGGGTACGGCGTCTTCCAGGTCCAGAACGACGGCGTCGGCCCCGGCCTTGCCCACCTTGGCGAGCATTCTCTCCCTGTTTCCGGGGGCGAAGAGAATCGTCCGGTAGAGTTTCATGGATGGTTCTCCTTTTCTCTCATTATCTAAAGTGATGTGTTTTTACCCTTGATGACGGCGCTTGCCAAGCCGTAGCGGCCTTGCACTTCGGGACAAACACCTGCTTTCGTTTCGGCTCGTCGGCGGATGGAATATAATCGCCCGGAAATCAACGAAACCCCTTTGGAGAGTTTTCATGAATCCCGACGAACTGCTGCACCGCCCCATCACGGAGTTGTCTGCCCTCATCCAGGCCGACGAAACAAAGCCGAGCGAGGTGATTGAGACCCACATCGCCAGAACCCAGGGGCTGGACGCCACAATCAACGCCTTCACGAGGACCACTTTCGACCTCGCCAGGGAACAGGCGGAGCGGCTGGATTCAGAACTCGTCGCTGGAAACTACCGGGGGCCGCTCCACGGGATTCCCGTCGCGCTCAAGGACCTGTTCGACCTCGAAGGCCACCCGACCACGGCGGGCAGCCGGATTCTGGGGAAAAGCGCGGCGGTCGAGACGGCGGAATGCGTGCGCAGGCTCATCGAGGCGGGAGCGGTCATCATCGGAAAGACGAACTTGCAGGAATTCGCGCGCGGCGGCACCGGGGCGAACAGCGCTTTCGGCCCGGCGCGAAACCCCTGGAGCCTCGACCACACACCGGGGGGAAGTAGCAGCGGCTCGGCCGCCTGCGTGGCGGCGGGGATGGCGGCGGCAGCGCTCGGCTCCGACACGGGCGGCTCGGTGCGCCTGCCCGCTTCGTTCTGCAACCTGGTGGGCATCCGCTCCACTTATGGCCGGGTGAGCAGGGCCGGGGCCGTGCCCTTGGGCTTGAGCTTCGACAACGTGGGTCCCCTCACGCGCACGGTGGAAGACGCCGCTCTCATCCTGCAGGCCATCGCAGGCTCAGACCCCAAGGACCCGACGACGGGAACCGGGCCTGCTCCCGATTTCCTGGAAACCGTGAACGAGGGCGTGCGCGGCATGACGCTCGGCGTCGCGACCAACCATTTCTGGCCGGGGGAGGACCCCGAGGCGGAGGCTATTGTGCGCGAGGGTATCGCCCGGTTCGAGGCGTTGGGCGCGCGTGTCGTGGAAGTGGAAATCCCCTGGGCGAGGCTCGGCCAGGTCGCCTACGCCGCGACCGTGGGGCCTGAGGGTGCGGAATACCACCGTAAATTCCTCGAAAACCACCGGGACGGGTACGTATCCCCCGGAGCGGATTTTTTCGAGTACAGCCTCTTCATTCCGGGCTGGCGGTACGTGCAGGCGCAAAAGGCCCGCACATTCTTCATCCGTCAGGCGGCGGAGGTGTTCAGGAAAGTGGACGCCGTACTCACGCCCACAGTCGCCATTGCGCCCCCCACAATCGCGGATTGTCTCGACGGCATGAAGATGTGGCCGATAGTGAGCGATAATACCGCCGCCTTCAGCACCATAGGCAACCCCGTGCTCCAGGTGCCTTGCGGGTTCACGAAAGCGCGCCTGCCCGTCGGCCTCCAGATTGCGGGGAGATGGGGGGATGAGGCGCGCCTGTTCCGAATCGGCAAGGCGCTGGAAGACGACAATCCGCTGTGGCAGTTGAGGCCGCCCGAGGTCGACGAGCAGCCGCCTCCCGAAGATTTTCCAGAAGCCGCTGCATCGCCGCCGCAAGAAATGACGGAGACAGAAGCCGCCGCCCACATTCTCGCCATGGCGAAAACCATGGGCTACCGGATTGATAAGGATAAAATATCGCCGGATGGACTCGCCCAGGGCGTTACGAACATGCTCGCGGGACTGGAAAAACTCGATGACCTCGCCCTCGATGATTGCGAACGCGCGGAGACACTCAACCTGCTCGATATGGATTTCGACTCCATCCCAAGCCCGTAAGAAACGCCTAATCCGGCTTCAGGAGAACCTTCAGGCACTCCCCCGTGCCCGTGACCTCGATGCCCGCCTGCACCTGGGAGAGCGGCAGGCGGTGCGTGAAGATGTCGTCAATCGGCAGGTCCGTTCTGAGCAGCATGTCCATCGCCGGTTCGAACTGCACCTGGGGATAGGCCCATGAGCCGCAGATGTCCACGTCCTTGTTGCACACCTGGTGGGGCCTGATCTCCACCCCGCCCGGGTCGCCGTAATGCCCGACCTCGACGAGCTTCCCGCCGCGGCGGACGATGTCCAGCCCCTCGGCGAAGGCAGCGGGAACACCCGCCGCCTCGATAACCACGTCGGGCCCCACGCCGTCCGTCCAGGAGAGGATCTGCTCTTTTCTTTCTTCCTGCGTGAGCGCCGACAGGCTCACCGTCTTCGTGGCGCCGAATTTTCTGGAGAACGCGAGTCGTTCTTCGCTCATATCCACCGCGATTATCTCGCCCGCCCCCATTGTCTTGAGAGAGGCCACAACGAGCAGACCGATGGGGCCCACGCCCATGACGGCGCACCGAGCGCCCACGCCGAACCCCTCCCCCGCGTAGGGGATGCCCGGCGAGAGCGAACGTCCCGCCGCTCTCTGGGCCACCGCCAGGGGTTCGCATAGCGTGGCGCGCTCGAGCGAGAGACCCTCGGGCAGCTTCAGGACGAAAGAATTTCCGGGAATGTACATGTACTCGGAAAACGCCCCGAAAAGGTGCGGCGCCTCTGCCGAGGTGCGGAAACCGAAAACCGTGCGGTTCGGGCACAACTGGGGCCGGTGCGGCGTGTGAATACAGAACCAGCATTTCCCGCAGGCCTGGCTGCCCGGCGCCACGGTGATGGCGTCTCCTTCTTCGATGGGGCCGCCCACGATCTTCATGTTCGCATTCGCCAGGGGACCCATCTTCTCGACGAACCCGCTGAACTCATGACCCGGAATTACCGGCCACGCCAGGTTCAGGTTGCCCCCGTACATGTGCTTGTCCGAACCGCAGACGCCGACAGCGGACACCTTCATCAAAAGGGCGTCGTCCTCAATCTCGGGCATGGGGTATTCACGCAGGGCGATCTCGCCCGGCTGTAGGATCGTGGCGGCCTGAACGGTGGACATCGAATCCGTCTCCTCGAAGCGATGGTTTTGAGCGCCGGAAATCGGCGCGGAGCGTCTCTGGAAGTTGTTATGAGCGCTACTTTAGCGTATCTCTAATTCCCGCCACAATGAACGCAGTGGAAGCGAACCCCGAATCTCCTGAGGAACCACCATGCCGCTCGAGAAGACGCTCGCTATCTTCGGCTACCCACTGGGGCATACGCTCTCGCCCGTCATGCACAACGCGGCGGCGCAGGCGCTGGGACTGCCCTACCGCTTCACGGCGTATGAGGTGCACCCGGATCAGTACGAAGAAGCGGTACGCGGCGCGGGCGCGATGGGTTTCGCGGGATTTTGCGTCACCATCCCGCATAAGGTCGCCACGTTCGAACTCGTGGACGACGTGAGTGAAGATGCGAGGCTCATGGGCGCGGTGAACATGGTGACCTTCGAGGAGGGCGGCAGGCTCAAGGGCCACAACACCGACGGCGCGGGCTGGCTCCGCTCCCTGGAAGAGGAAACGGGAGTATCCCCACAAGGAAAAAGATGCCTTCTTCTGGGCGCGGGCGGGGCCGCGCGGGCCATCGCCATCAAGCTCGCGCAAACCGGCGCGGCGCATATCGAGATTCGAAACCGCACGGCTGAAAAGGCGGTATCGCTGGCGGAAGAAGTGAAATCCCATTTTCCGAATACTGAAATTCACGGAGGTGGCCTGGATGCGCTTGAATCCGCCGCCCGGGAACGGGATATTATCGTCAACACGACGAGCCTGGGGATGAGCGGGGATGAGGCGCGGGAGGCGGCATGCTGTCTTCCCGAGAAGTTCATACCGCCGGATAGCATCTGCGCTGATGCGGTCTATAGCCCGCTCGACACCCCGTTTCTGAAGGCCGCCCGAAGAAAAGGCGCGCGCGCCGTCTCCGGTATCGGCTGGCTTTTACACCAGGGCGCCCTGGGCTGGGAGCTTTGGACAGGTACGCAGATGCCCATAGAGCACGTGCGTGAAAAGATGCTCGAAGCGCTTCAGAATCGATAGTATCCACCTGAGACAAGGAGCCTGAGAAATTCCATGAGTATGCCTCTTGAGGGGATTCGCGTCCTCGATCTTTCCAGAATTCTGGCGGGGCCATTCTGCACCATGATGCTCGGCGACATGGGGGCCGAAGTCATCAAGGTCGAAAACCCCGTCGGCGGAGACGACACACGCGGCTGGCCGCCTTTTTATGAGGGCGGCGAGAGCAGTTATTTCCAGTCCGTGAACCGCAACAAGAAAAGCCTCACGCTGAACCTGAAAGCCGAGGAAGGAAAATCGATTTTAAGGGGACTCGTCGAGGAATCGGACATCCTCATCCAGAATTTCCGGCCCGGCGCCATTGAGCGGCTCGGCTTCGACTGGGATACCTGCCACGCGCTCAACCCCCGGCTCATCTACGCCAGCGTCTCGGGCTACGGCCAGAGCGGCCCCTCCAAGGAGAGACCCGCCTACGACATCCTCCTGCAAGGCGAAGGGGGCCTCATGAGCATCACGGGCGCAGAAGGTGGCGGGGGCTTCAAGACGGGCATCGCCATCGCCGACCTCACCACCGCCATGTTCGCGACCCAGGGGATCCTGCTGGCCATCATCGCCCGCGAGAGGACGGGGAAGGGCCAGTACGTCGACACGGCGATCCAGGACGGACAAGCCGCGCTCATGAGCCACGCCGCGGGGAACTTCTTCGCAACGGAAACGCCTCCCGGACGGTTGGGGAACCGCCACCCGAGCATCGCGCCGTACCGTGATTTTCCCTGCTCGGACGGGGAACTCATCGTCGCGGCGGCCAACGACTCCTTGTGGCAGCGGTTCGCCCGCGCCATCGGCAGGGCGGATCTGGCGGACGATCCAAAATGGGATACGAACGCGGCGCGCGTATCGGGGCGCGATGAACTGGAAGCGGAGATCGAGGAGACCATGCGGGTCAGGACCCGCGCGGAGTGGGCCGAAATCGTATCGGACGCCGGGGTGCCCTGCGGGCCGGTGCGGACGATTGAGGAGTTGTGCGCGGACCCGCAGATACATCACCGCGAGATGGTCGTCGAGATGGAACACGCGAGGACCGGCGTCCTGAAGGTGATGGGGAACCCCATGAAGCTCTCGGATACCCCTGGTGAAATCCGCATGCCACCTCCCCTGCTGGGAGAGCACACGGATGAAATTCTCACCAGCCTGCTCGGCAAGTCGGGTGAGGAAATCACCGCGCTGAAAGAAAAGGGCGTTGCCTAGCGCGCATGGGGAGCCAAGCCTTGTCAGACGCGGCCCTCGCCGATAGGATGCGGGAGAAATCGCGGACTTTACTCGACAGAAACGGAGAAACGTCCTGAGAACGGTCACGTATTCATTCAACTTCACCTTGCCCATCACGAACTGGTGCGTGAACCACTGCGGCTATTGCAGCTTCCGCAGCAGCGTTCCCCTCCTGCTCTCGATGGAGGAGTGCGAACGGCTCGCGAGACAGGCCTACGCGCAGGGCGTGGTCGAGGCGCTCGTCATGACGGGCGAAGGTATCGACAGGCACAAGGGCCTCAAGAATCAGCTCAAAGAATGGGGGTATGACTCCTACGCCGCCTACACGGCTGCGGTGTGCAAAATGTGCCTCGACGTCGGCCTGCTGCCCCACGCCAATATCGGCACGCTGGAAGAGTGGGAATACGAGATTCTAAAGCCCTACAACGTCTCGATGGGCATGATGATGGAGACCGTGAGCCCCGAGGCCACGCGGGTCGCCCACCGGACGGCGCCGACGAAAACGCCTGAGGTCCGGCTCGCCTCCCTGGAGGCGGCGGGCAAGCTCGGGGTCGCGTTCACGACGGGAATCCTCATCGGCATCGGGGAATCACCCGAAGAGCGCGTGGAGACGCTCGAAGCCATCGCCGAGGTGCACAGTCGCTACGGGCACATTCAGGAGATTATTCTGCAGCCATTGAATCCCCAGCCCCTGACGCCCATGGCCAGGTGGACCCGGCCGCCGGATAAGGACATCGCGGCGCTGATTCCAGAAGTGCAAAGGCTCATGCCGGGCGTGCACATACAGGTCCCGCCGAATCTGGTGGACGATCTGCTCGGCCTCATTATGGCGGGGGCGGACGACATCGGCGGCATCGCGCCGGAGCCGGATCACATCAACCCGAACCGCGGCTGGCCCAAACTGGGGAATCTCGACCAGTCCCTGCATCAGGAAGACATCGCCCTGCGCCTGCGGATGCCGGTGTATGACGAATTCATCGAGGCGGGCTGGTGTCCGCCCGAAACCATGCCCGCGCTCCGCCGGATGCTGGAGAGGCGCGAAGCGCAGGAAGCCCTGCCCCTGGAGATCGCATGAACGCCCTTTTCGCCCATAAAATACTCGACGCATTCGAGGCAGGAGAGGAAATCTCGCGCGAGGGCGCTACCGCATTGCTCGCCGAGAGTGATGAGGAACTCACCGAGCGCCTCTACCATACAGCGGACGCGGAGAGGAAGAAGACCGTCGGCGATGAGGTGAGCTACGTCATCAACGCGAACGTGAATTTCACGAACGTGTGCTACACGGATTGCAAATACTGCGGCTTCTGGCGGCGCCCGAACGCACCGGACGCCTATACGCACGACGACGACGTGCTGCGCGAGAAATTCGAGCGTGCCAGGGATTTCGGCGTGCGTGAAATCTGCATGCAGGGGGGGCTGAACCCCCAGATATCGATCGACCGCTACGAGGAAGTGCTCAGGCTCGCGCGGGAAGTCATCCCCGGCGTCCACATGCACGCCTATTCACCCGCGGAAGTCGACCACATCCAGCGAAAAACCAGGCTTCCGCTCGAAGTGGTGCTCACCCGGCTCAAGGAAGCGGGTCTCGGTTCCGTCCCCGGGACGGCGGCAGAGATACTCGTGGAGAGGGTGAAGAAGCTCATCAGCCCGGGAAGAATCCCCGTCGAGAGATGGTGCGAGATCATCCGGACCGCCCACGCCGTGGGCATCCCGACGACGTCCACCGTCATGTACGGCCACATCGAGAGCAGCGCCGATCTGGCCGAGCACATGGATATTCTCCGGAAGATGCAAAAAGACTCGCTCAAGACGGACAGTGAGGGCCGGTTCACGGAGTTCGTTCCCCTGCCCTTCATCCCCTACGACAACAAGATGGGCGAGGAGTTCGGCATCGAGAAAATGGCGGACCTGGAAACCATCTTCAGACTTCACGCCGTGGCCCGGCTCTTCTTCAGGGGGATGATCGCCAACATTCAGGTGGCGTGGCCCAAGATCGGAATCGACGCCGCGAAGAAGGCGCTCTCCCTCGGGGTGAACGACCTGGGCGGAACGCTGATCGAGGAGAACATCTCCAGAGAATCGGGTTCCGAATACGGACAAAGCCTGAGCCCCAAACAATTCAACGACGCCATCCTCGGAGCGGGACGCATTCCCGTCCAGCGCACAACCACGTACGACATCATTAGAGAAGACGACCCGAGATACCGACCTCCACGTGCGGATGACGAAGCGCTGCTCGGCGCCGGCTTCTCTGGCGGGCAAAAGACGGGCGACTTCATCCCGGATACCCACCTGGGCGTCTCGAATCCCGAACTCCCCCGCTAACAGGCCGGAGAAAGAATCCTTGAACGAACTTCACCATCATTCCTTCAAAGACATGATGAACGACGTGGTGGACGCGGGCAGTTGCTGCGAGTGCGGAAGCTGCGTCCTCGTCTGCCCGCACAACGTCATCGAATACATCGATTCCAAGCCCAAGCAGACGGCCAAGGCGAAAGCCGATTTCGATTACTGCGGCATCAGCGAAGGTGTGGGCTGCGACGTGTGCGCGTCGGTATGCCCGAGGCTCTGGCCGAGGGAGAACCACCTGAAAGACGCCACCTTCCAGGAAACGAGGAGCGAGACGTACGAGGGCATCTTCGGCGCCTATCAGCACATCTTCATGGCGAGAACCAAGCGGGACGACGTGATGGCGCGCGCCCAGGACGGCGGCATCGTCACCGCGCTTTTGGCATGGGCGCTCGAGGCGGGCGTGATCGACGGGGCGGTGGTCTCCGCCGTCGGGGAGGACGACCCTCCGTGCGACCCGAGCCCCAAGGTCGCCACGACGTACGAGGAGATTCGAGCGAGCGCGGGCAGCTGGTACACCTATTGTCCGAACAACCTCGCACTTGAGGAAGTGAAAGAAAGAGACCTGAAAAAGGTCGGCTTCGTGGGCGTACCCTGTCAGGTCACGCCAATTCGCAAGATGGAGCTCATCGACCCCGCCTTTCTGGTCTCGCACAAGAAAAGACCCCAGCACATCGAGAAGCAGCGCGGCTTTCTGAGAGGATTCTCGGAGCGCGTGGCGTTCCAAATCGGGCTTTTCTGCACCGAGGTCTTCACCTTCGACCTGATGACGGAGAAAATCGAAAAGGACCTCGGCATCCCCCTCACGGATGTGGCGAAGTTCAACGTGAAGGGCGAGGTGCTCGTGCACAAGAAAGACGGGGAACTCGTCACCTTCTCGCTCCAGGAGGCGATGGAGAACTACCAGCGCCCCGAGTGCCAGCACTGCGCGGATTTCTCCGCCGAACTCGCGGACATCGCCTGCGGCGGCGTGGGCACGCGGGGATGGACCATCGTGGTACTGAGAACCGAGAAGGGCAAGAAGATCTGGAGCGAATTCGAAAAAGAGGGCCTCGTGGAGATTCAGCCGATGCAGGAGAACCGGCGGGCCTGGAACATCCTGCACATTCTGGCGCGAAGACAGCGCAACCGCGTACCGACCTTGGGACCCAGGAGCGGCACGCCGGAAGGCCTTCCACAATACGACCCGTTCGATGGCGCCGGTTTCGCCGCTCAAAGCATGGTCGACAGCCCCAAGACGCCCGAGGAACTGGAAGAATGCCTCGACACGGCCTACGGGGATGAGGTGCGCCCCGAAGGCGTGCGCGGTTTCCTCGCGGGCCAGCCGATTCCGGACACCCCGGCAGACCCGCCCCCCGGGGAGAAGCGCAAACTTCCTCCGCCCCCGAGCCCGGCCCAGGGCGGCGCGCCGCCGGGCTGGGAGCCACAAGAGTCATAAGTTGGACACTCCCTCCACCAAAGACAAAAAAACGGCGCTCTCCATTTCGCTGGATGAAGCCTTGCGCAAAAGGCGATCCATCCGGCATTTCACGGCCGAGCCCGTCCCGATGGAGATACTGAAAACAGCCATCTCAGCCGCGTGCCTCGCCCCCAGCCCGCACGGAACGGGCCCCTGGCGGTTTTGCATCCTCGATTCCAAAGAGGCGAAAGAGACCTTAGCCGCCGAGATGGGCGAGGATTTTCTGCGCGACATGAAAGCGGAGGGCGTGCCCGAAGAAGAGCGGACGCGCAGGCACCGGGGGAGCATCCGCCTGCTGACCGGCGCACCCGCGCTGATTATGGCGTCCCTCTCCTTCGCGGACCTGGACGTTTACGAAGAACCCGGAAAACAGGCCAATGAGTGGATGATGGCCGAACACAGCCTGGGCGGCGCTCTTCAAAATTTGATGCTCGCCCTCGCAGTCCATGGGGTGGGCTCCGTGTGGCGCTGCGCTCCCCTGTTCTGTCCCGAAACGGCCAGAAAGGCCCTGGAGCTGCCCGCAGACTGGGTGCCCAGGGCCCTCATCGTCGCGGGCTACCCCTCACAGCAGCCCGCACCCAAAGAAACGCCCGAGCCGGTGTTGATAGTCCGATGAGCTTTTCCGGCCCGGTCGTTGCGCTCGCAGGAGGGGTGGGAGGCGCCAAGCTCGCCGTCGGCCTGGCCCATGCACTGCCCGAGGGGGCGCTCACCGTCGTCGTGAACACCGCGGACGACCTGGTGCTTCACGGCCTGCACATCAGCCCCGACATCGACACCGTGATGTACAACCTCGCGGGCATGTCGAACCCCGAGACGGGCTGGGGCATCGACGGCGACGGGACGAGCGCGCTCGACCTCCTGGGTCGCTACGGGGGGCCGACCTGGTTCCGGCTCGGCGACAAGGACCTGGCAACCCACATTCGCAGAACCCAGCGCCTGGCCGAGGGCGCTCGCTTAACAGAAGTGACGCGCGAACTCGCCGCATCCCTGGGCATCAAGGCGAACATACTGCCGATGACGGATTCTTCCATCGCCACACGCGTGAAGACGCCCGAGGGAGAGCTCGAGTTTCAGGATTACTTCGTCGCCAGAGGAACGCGGCCGAGCGTATGCGGTGTGCGCTTCCAGGGGGCGGATGAGGCGCGCGCCACGCCCGAGGTCATGCACGCGTTCGATGAAGCGCGCGCGATCGTTTTTTGTCCGTCGAACCCGATTGTGAGCATCGGGCCCATCCTCGCTCTCTCCGACATTCATGAGTGGCTGCGCAGTGCGTCTACGCCGCGCGTGGGGGTGAGCCCCATCATCGGGGGCGCGGCCCTGAGAGGCCCCGCCGCCGAGATGCTGAAAAGCCTGGGGCATGAGGTGTCGGCTCTGGGTGTCGCCCGGATCCTCAAAGACGTGCTCGACGGGTTCGTCGTGGACACCGAAGATGAAGCCCTCGTTCCCGCCATCGAAGATATCGGGCTTAGTAGCATCGCGCTGCCCAGCATCATGTCCGACGTTGAATCGAAGAAAAAACTGGCGCAGGGTGTTTTGGCGTTCGCCTCATCGGTGCAAAAGATGGCATAAGAGGTTTCAGGTATACTCAAAAACACGTTTTCTCTTTATGACCCCGGGATGGATGATGAGTCTTTCTAGCCATTGCGTCGCCCTGATACCCGTTCGCGATTTCAGAACCGGAAACTCGAGGCTCGCGCAGACCCTGGACGAGAACACGAGAAACCTCCTGGGCCGCTGGATGCTGGAACGCGTCCTGAAGGCCGTCGGCAATGCTGAGCGCATCGACGAAATCGCGGTGCTGAGCGATTCCGCGGAAGTCCTGACGCTCGCCGGTGAATACGGCGCAGTCGGTCTGCTCCAGGAATCAGGCGGCCTCAACAACGATCTGGAAATCGGACGCTCATGGGCAAGAGAGAGAAACGCTTGTTCTTTGTTGATCGTCCACGGAGATTTGCCGTTTTTGACGACTGAAGAGGTGAATGAACTTCTCCAAGGACTTGAACCATTAAAAAATCCCGGGCGCGACATACGCATCGCCCGCTCGAAGGACGGCGGAACGACCGCTCTTTTCACCCGGCCGATCGACGCAATTCCCTTCTTGTTCGGGGAGCAGAGTTTCGAGAAACACATCAACACCGCGCGGGAAAAAGGCTGTTCGGCGCAATCTTATGAATCTTTCGGCTTCGCGCACGACATCGACTCGCCAGAAGACCTCGAATTCCTGCTCTCCCACGAAAATGAAACGCCGGAGTGGCTCGCTTCTGCTCCCATGAGATGAAAAACGTCGAAATCATCCCCGTAACCGGTTTGCCTGAAATCAAGGCGGGCGACGCGCTCGCACCCCTGATCCTGGAGGCGATTGAGGCGGACGGCCTGAAAATCCGGGACCGGGACGTCCTCGTCCTCGCGCAGAAGATCGTCAGCAAGGCCGAGGACAGGCTTTTGGACCTGAAAAGCATTGAGCCATCCAAGGAAGCGCTCGATATCGCGAACCGCGACGGGCGCGACCCGAGGCTGGTGGAGGCGGTGCTCGGAGAGTCGAAAGAGATCGTCGTCGCCTCGGAACGCGCGCTCATCGTGGAGCACCGCACGGGCGCAGTATGCGCCCATGCAGGCATCGATCGCTCGAACGTCGGGGGGGATGAAGACCAGGTGCTGCTGTTGCCCCGCGACGCCGACCTCTCCGCCCGGAAACTCCATGAAGAGATCAAGAGCGCGACGAACGCCTTCGTTCCCGTCCTCATCGCCGACACCCAGGGGCGCGCATTCCGGCGCGGCGTCGTCGGCGTGGCGATAGGCTGCGCAGGCCTGGAGCCCCTGGTGGACTTAAGGGGTGAGAAAGACAGAACGGGCCGAATGCTCGAGATCACCATTCTCGCGCACGCGGATGAAATCGCGGCGGCGGCGAGCCTGGTGATGGGGCAGGACAAGCAGGGTGTTCCCGCCGTCTTGATTCGCGGCCTCGAGTACCATGCGGGAGACCGTCCCGCGCAAACGCTCTACCGCACGAAAGAGGAAGACTTGTTTCGCCCATAAAGCCACAACTCTCAATATGAGGATGCGCTCATGGCTATACTTCATTGGAACGACGTCGAGGAAAGACAACTGAACGACATCATCCGGGGCAGGATCGTCAAAACCGACAACGTGATGGCGTGCCGGATCACGGCGAAGACCGGAAACCCCATCAAAACCCATACCCACGAGTTCGACCAGATAACACACATGATCCGGGGAAAACTGAAGTTCCACTCGGGAGACGGGGATTACCAGGTCGTTCAGGCGGGAGACGTCATGATCTTTCCGGCGGGAACCCCGCACGGAGGGGAAGTTCTCGAAGATGCGGAGTACATCGACATGTTCTCGCCGCCGAATCCTGATTTTCAGTGGGACAAATAATACCCGGAATGCAATCGCTCTCTTACCGGGAAAACATCAGGCGCAAAACAAGAAGAACCGGCCCTCCCCGAATCGGGAGAGCCGGTTCTCTAGTTCTTGAATCGTCTGAGATTCGTGCTTTTCCCCGTCTCCCGCCGACTCATCCGTTCCAATGCCAGGCCGGCTTCGAGCACCTCCTGGTTGAAGCGGAACTCCTCCCAGGAGCATCTGGCCAGAAGGTGCGGGGGGAGGCCATAGGTCTTCGCCTGAAAATGAATGACCGCCAGCAGCTCTTTTCTACGCCGCCGGAAACGCATCGCCTCCCGGCGCGTCCTCCCCGGAGGCAGGAATCGCCGCTTCGTTTTGAAGCGCCGTGACCGCCGTGAAGATAGCGCCGGCATCCGCCGGGGCGAGTTCATGGATGCTCAGTTCATCGGGCAGGCAACGCCCCGGCTCTTTTTCCGTCATCGAGCCGCGCTCGGGAACGAAGCAGCGCCTCAGGATGCAGTGCACCCACTCCCCAGTCAGCGCGTATCGCTCCTCCTCGCCCGCAGCGCCGTTAGCCGCCCCTGCGAACAGCTTGGGATACGCCGCCATGTCCAGGAGATTCGGTGCGCGCACGAAACCCTTGAGCCCCGACGGCAGGGTGATGGGCTTGCGTCCATGGTTCCTGTATTCTGATATTTCCACGATTCCTCCCGTTCATTTTTTCTGAATCAATAGCTTAACCAAATGAAAAATAAGCCGCTTGTCGAATAACGACTAGGTGAAGACGATTGCTATCTCGTCATCGCCTGAATCACGGGCAAGGCGAAAAGGGGCTTCGTAGGTCAGCAGGCCGTCGCGGTCCGTAAAGCCCATATCCGCATACTGGCATTTGGGCGCGGTGATGGTGCAGATGTTCCCGGCCCTGTGGCCGACTTGCACTTTCAGAGGGAGCCTCGCGCCATTTTCCCAATTATTGAACGCATCATTGGTGGCTAAGAGTACGGCCTCGGGATCGAAAGAGCCCGACGGTGCCCGCCCCGTCACGACGGCGTTGACGTGCCCGCCAGATGCGTTGGCGCTTTGGCGCAGCACCACTTCGTTGTTCATGGCGAAGCGGATGTTCGTCACGTCGAAATGAAACCCGCCGAACGAAAAACCGCTCATGAGGACGGGTTCGGGCGTCTGGTCGTCGTAGGACGCGCCCTCCAGGAGCGGCGCGTCGCTCACCTCGAAATCGGCCGCCTCGAATTCCCAATCCACTGTGGGAACGCCATCCAGAGGGCAGTTGATGGAAAAACTCCCCATGCAGCCCAGATACATGACCCGCAATCCATCGATGAACGCCGTCAGGCAAATTCTCGTATAGCCCGATTTATCGGAGGCGGGCGCGTAAGCGACGGAGGTATCCTCGACGATGGTTTCCTTCATCGCGCACGCCTTGAACAGCAATCCATAATCCGGCGCGACGCCCGCTGCGCCCGAACCGCGCAACTCGGTGGAGAAAGAAATCTGCGCGGAGCGCTTCCCGGGAATCGAGGGAAAAGGCGAGAGGCTCGCATCCTCCACCGCGCGTTCCAGCTGCTCTACGCTGACCTCATGAGAGAAGTTGCCCGCCCGAAACAATTCCGAGGCAGCCGCCGGTCGATCCAGGAGGCAGGCCGTGCCCGCAGCGGGGGGGGTGTCCCAGGCGTCGTCCACCGTGAGCGTGTCCGAGGCCGCGTCAAAAATGCTCACCTTTCTTCTTTGCCCGACGCCCACTCCCCGGATCGTGCGCAGCACCGAGCCATTCCAAAAATCATCATCCTCGGAAAGCGCGGCGTCCACGAGGGTGGAGGCATCTGCGGAATCCGCCACGAGTTCTTTCTCTTCCGTCGCGCCAATCGTTTGCCGATCCATCATAATCGTATCGCCCATCCCTTGTTTTCCTCCTTTCAGTTTTTTGAGGCGAAGGCGCATCCCTCGCCGGTATTCATTCCCCGTTCTCGTATCAATCCCGCCGAATCCGCTCTATCGCCCGGAGCCTGATTTCGGCGTAATGGCAAAGCACGTTTCCAAACGTCCTCAGTTCAATCAGGTCCACCTGCGGAGGCTGAAGGCGCTCCAGCGAGCGGACGCGCGGGGAGCCTGATTCATCGAGGAGGCGGAGCGTCCTGTCGTCCCGGAAGCGGTCGCAAATCTCCTCAAGCAGTTCCTGAAAGACCACCTCGCTGCCCACCGCGTCCTCGGCGCTCATGATGCCGAACAGCAAGAACGTGTGGGTTCGCCTGCTGATGCCGGCGGGCGTGAAGCCACCAGCCGCGTTCGAGCCGACCGATGCAGCCTCCTCCCCTGCTCTCTCGCGCGTCAGCACCCAGCCCCTGATCTGGGCGAGGCCGTCGCCCGTCTGCCACCGGAAATGGTCCAGGTATTTCCCCAGGTCGGCCGACCAGCGCTGATAGCTGTGAACCCGCCCTGCCCCCGCCACATTCGATATTTCCGCCAAAATGGCGTCGCCGATTTCTCTGTATCGTGAATTAGCCACTCACTCTCCTCGCAATCTCATCCACAAGTTCACGAATGCGCCTATCGATTCGGCTCTGGTTCTCCTCGAAGGCGCGCGCGAACATGCGACGCCCCGGTATCCCGTGCCGGGCGATTGATCGGGCAACGAGGAAGGACACCCTCTCGATAGACCCATCGGGCGGCCCCAGTTTGTGGGCCACCCAGCGATACAGGGACGTGCCCTCCCTCCAGGGCGGCATTCTGCCGCCCGCCCGACGCCCGAATTCCACGTACCTGGCGTATGGGGTGCGAGAGGCGACCACGCCGCGCAACACGCGTGGGTTCTCTCCTTTGATTTCGGTGTAAATACTGCCCCTGAGGTTTCCGCTCGCGCCGATGGGCGTTCGTGTCATGACCTCGCGCCTGAGCATTCCGGTAATCTCGGCCATCGACTCGTGCGCGAGGAGAAGAACCCCCTCCCACGCGATAGCCGGCATCTCCGGCAATTCTTCAAGCGTTACATATCGACGAAACACTCCGCCTCTCCTATCCGCCTAGCGATCTTCGGACGCGCCGTGCGTGAAGTACTCACCGCGCGCCAGTGAAAGAAGCACGTCCCAATCGAGAGACGCGCCCGCCGGACCCGCCACTTCGCCTTCTTTGCGGCCGAGATGGTTCTGGTATTTGCGCTCGAGCTCCCGCCCCAGGCGCGTGTATTCCGAGGACTTGCTCTGGTAGTCCACCGAATCCGCCGCGAGGGTCGGGCTCGAGGACTGGGCGAAACGGCGGGCCAGGAGGTGACAGCCCTCCGCGGCGGCCAGCCACGCCATGGCGGTCCGATCGTTTTCGGGAACGCTTGTCCGCACATCGTCGGCCGTGTGCTTGATCGTGTAGAACAGGCGAAGCGTGTGGCCCATTTGAGGAGCGAAGTACATGAGCCTGAACCTCGCCGCCGGCGTCCCCTTGGCATAGATGATCCAGGAACTCCTTCGCAAAAAGGAGGGCTTTCTCTCCCCCTGGGGATATTCCACCTCCCGGATGAAGGAGAGGGAATCGTCCCAGTCCTCGGGGAGGGGAAAATCGAACGTCTCGCTATCGCCTGAGTAATCGGCGAACGAGACGAGCGGCACGTCTTTGCTGTAGCGCGTGAGCGCCGCGTTCACCAGATCGGCGTAGTCCGCCTCCTCGACCCCGAACTCCCGTGGCAGCGCGCCCGCCTTCAACAAGACCTTGACCTCTTTAATGATCGTCTGCCTGCTCGCCATTTCAGTTTTCTCCTCTCCTCTCGCTTCCCGGATGCAGTCGGTCTCAAGTCTTCAGCGCGAGCCTGGCCTCGAACGTGAACGAAGACCCTTCCCCGCCGACGGACCACGCGAGCCTGAGCCAGGAGCCGATGTTCACGAGCATTACGAGGGTTTTTCCGGCCGATGTGATTTGCTCAGGCCTGGTATGGACGAAAGCTACTTCATCATCCGCCGGGCCGGTTTGCACCTCGAAATCAAGCGTGGGCGAAGCGCCTGAGACCACCTTCACGTCGATGAACAAGAGCGCCTCGGTGAAGCGGCTCACTTCGAACGCCGTGCTGCCTCCCGCGGCGACGCGGGCCGCGGGAGGAGCGAGGACTATCGTGTGGGTTCGCCTGTCGGACATGGCTTCTCCTTGATAAGGGTAATCGCCATGCCACTAGGCGGGCGCGCCTCGGTAAAAACCGCGAAAGTCCAGGACGGCGCCGCCGTAGACGTGTCTGATCTTGTAGCGAATCTTGTCCGCGCTGAATCCGCTGCCGGCGGAGGGGTTGTCCTCAACGAACAGCTCGGGCTCGCGCATGTCGTCCATGAAGCCGATTTCGATTGTGTCCATGAGGCCCGGGTCGGCGATCAAGTACCAATCGTTCGTCTCGGTGAGTTCGGGCACCCACAAGGGTTCGATGCCCAGGCGGTTGATGAAGCTCGGCTGATTGGAGTTCCCGTCCGGGACAACCTTGACGGGCGACTGGGTGACGTCGAATGCCTCTTCGAGCAACTCCGTGGGGTGGACGAGGTATTTGGGCCGAGCCTGGGCCGCTATTTCAACGCCTTCCTCTCCATAAAACGTCTGCTGACCCATCGCCTTGATGGCGGCGACGGCGCCCTCGTACGTGAGCTCGTTCGTGGAGGTGTTGTTGTGGTCGGCGTGGAACAGCGCGTGGCCGTCGTATATGTTGGCATTGGACATGAGAAAATCGAATACGAAGCCGTTCAGGGTGCGCTGGGCCGCGCGGGCGAGACGCTGGGGAATCATGCGAATCGCGCCCATGTCGTCGTTCTGGATCATCTCCCAGGTGAGGTCTTCCACGCCGCCGCGCTTGGCTACGGCGTACGTCACTTCCTCATCCGTCGGGGAGGTAAGCGCCGGATAAGTGGCCTGCTCGGCGACTTTTTGCAGATCGCCGTAGCCGCCCACACGCACCCGGCGGTTCGTACGGAAATCCTTAACGGGCGTCACGGAAGAGACGATCTTCTTCCACTGGTGAAAGCGCTCGTCCCTGAAATCGCGCAGCATGGCGCGGCGGATGGAATCTCCAAAAGCCTCGCCCCACGTGCTCGTCTGCAAGGAGGCGGAGAGGCGCCGCACCCCGTTCCAGTCCTCGGCGGCGCGGTGATAGTGGAACGTCTCTGCGAAGAACTGGCGCGGCGTCAGGCGATGTCCCGTGAAATCCTGAAACGCCTCGCTCATGAAGCGATAGGGGCGTTCGCCGTCTACCACCTCGTCGCGCGAACCCCAGAGCCCGTCGAGAGCCGCCCGCTTGCGGTCCGCCTCGTCCCGCATCACCTCCGCACGCGCGCCGAAACCACGGAGCGCGCCGCTCGCCGTGAGTTTTTCCAGCGTGGCCGCCTCAACCCGGATCGCCTCTTCGATCTCATCTTCTGTGAAACTCCCGTCACCGAACTGGGCGAGCATCTTCTCCTGAACGGCTTCCGGCAGCGAGGAGGCCGTCAGTTTCTGAGCGAGCAACCTGCGAGCCGCAGCCCCGGTTTCGGTTCCATCCTTCATGGTGTCTCCTCCTTTTTCCTTCAAGTCCAGCTCGAGACCAGCGTCTTCACAGGCCGCGAGGAACTGCTGCGGCGTCCATGCATCGCCGAGCCTCTTGCCCGATTCGGGCGCCACGCTTTTCAGTTTTTTTCCGAGCTTTTCGAACATTTTCACCTCCGATGTAGTGGAATGATTGGCAGCGAGACCCAGAATCCCGCCCCCGAGCTTGCCTTTGTGCACGACGTCGACGGAATGGACCGCCAGAATCTTTTCGAAATGCAAAACGAGCCCATCGGCCTCCTCGCGGAACTCCGCCTGCGCGAGCACGTCGAAGGAAAAGCCGAAAGGCTCCTCGAGGCCCCGGGCCAGCGCATCGTGCGCCAGCGCCTGAAACCAGGCCGCTGAACGCGAAACCGCAAACGTGCTCAGAAGCCCCTCCTCGCCCATGCGGACCTCGCGGTGCCAGCCGACCAGGTTCCTGATGTCGGGACCGCTCGACCCAGTGTGATTCGCGAACGCCTGCGCGCCCTCGAACAGGGGAGCGGCCTCGCGCAGAACCTCGCGGGGCAGGAACCACTCCCCGTCCCTCGAGTAGCCGGCGCGCGCGATCAACACCTCGAAATCCCAGGCTTCATCCGGCGGCTGCGCTTCTTCCGCAACCGCGCGGATGAGGTGGCCATGCAGCCTTAAGGTATGAGAATCCTTCTGCGCCTCGGCGCGCGCCCACATACGGTTCAACCATTTTTTCAAGGGGAACTCCTTTCTCGCTGGTCTTTCAGAAATTCAACTTCCGGCGATGCGCCGGAGACCGCAGCCTGGTTAAACAAGGAGCGGGTGCAACGGCGATAATTTAGGGCAAGGAGTCTCGAACGCGGGCCGGGCAAATGCGGGGAAATGCGCATCCGGCGTCTTTTTATGCGGAATTTTGAAATTGCTAATTGAAAATTTTAAGAAAATGCGGTAACATACGGAAAATTCTGGAGTTGCGGATGATGCGGGTGGTCCCGGCGTCAACCAATTCTGGATACTTCGCCCGCCACTCAGGAATTGCCTGGATTCGCCGAGCAAAAAGACCGCCCCTTGAACAGGACGTATGAGGTTTGATCTCATGTGGGGCGTCGCTCAACCGGCCTTGAATTTCATCCAGAAACTCTCCTGGAACCATATGCTCGACATCGGGATCATGTGGTTCCTGCTTTACCAGGTCTACATACGCTTCAAAGGCACCCAGGCGATGCGCCTCCTCGTGCGCGTGTTCGGAGTGTGGCTCATCTATCTCGCCTCCCAGGCCGCAGGTCTGCACCTGACCTCGTTTCTCCTTTGGGCCATCTGGATCGCCGTGCTCATCCTGTTTCTCATCAATTTCCACGGCGAGATCCAGAAGATATTCTTTCAACTCAACCCGGTGCGCAGAATCTCAATCCTGCTGCGCCGGGCGATGCGAATCCGCCTGCCGGACGTAAGCGTCGCCACCATCGCCCAATCCGCTTTTTCGCTCTCGGAGAAACAGATGGGCGCCATCATCGTTGTGGAGCGCCGGGATTTGACCGACTCCCTGCTGAGAAGTCCGGGAGAGGAGATCGAGGCGGACATCCAGCCGGCGCTGCTGGAAACCATTTTCTTCAAGGGAGCGCCCTACCACGACGGCGCCGCCGTCGTTCGCGAGAACAAGATCTCGCGCGTGGGATGCGTATTGCCCCTTTCAGATAACCGCGCCCTCCCGCCGGAGTTCGGCACGCGCCACAGGGCGGCGGTCGGCATCACGGAGCGGTCCGACGCTCTGGCGATCGTGATATCCGAGGAACGCGGAGAGATTACCTGCGTGGAAGGCAGCCAAACAAAGACGATAGATAATGAGGAAGAACTCGCCTCCTGGCTCACGGC
Organism: Nitrospinae bacterium bin107; assembly: GCA_002238965.1. GTDB lineage: Bacteria > UBA8248 > UBA8248 > UBA8248 > UBA8248 > Bin107. The sequence goes on from MPNJ01000013.1 coordinate 58,307, forward strand.
GCGGCTGCGCGCGGCCCGCGAGACGGGACAGACGATGGGACGCATATCGCTCCGCCACGTTTTCACGAACTGGCGGCCCAAGCTCGCCGCCCTGGCCGCCGTCATATTCCTCTGGTCGCTCGGCGGGCAGGAAAACCAGAATCCGCAGAATTTCTTCCCGCAACTCGAAAGCAAGGTGGAGGAGGAATTCCGCGTCCGCGTCCATTATTACAATGTTCCGAGCGGCGTCACCCTGCCGGCCGATGCGGCGAAAGAAGTCAAAATACGCATCAGGGGCAGGCGCGATCTGCTCAATTACATCGACGCCACCCGCCTGCGCGTGAACGTGAACCTCGCCAAAATGACGCCCGGCGCGCATTCGCGCACGCTGTCGGGACGCGACATCGACCTGCCAAACGGTCTCGAATTCCTGAGCGCGGAGCCCAAGGCCCTGGATTTGAATCTCGCCAAGGCGCCGGCGCCTGAGAAAATGACGAAATCGAGCGCCTCCACCGAGACGCCGGAGTCCTCAAACTTTTAAGGCCCTTCTTTTCAGATACTTGAATTTCTACCTTCAGAAAAATTTGCTTTTTTCGCTTAAAATACCGATATTGAATGAACCGGGCTACAGTCGCTGAGACGTCCAGGAGCTTTGACGAGCACTAAGGGCGAACCATTTTCGATGGTACTTGGCTGGCCCAAGTGAGGCGGCAAGGAGCCGACACAGAAAACGGCTCCGGCCCGGGCTCAAGGAACCCTTCAACAGAAGGAGGATGCGATGATATCAACGATAAATCGCTTCAGCCGTGCGGAAACGCCACCCTCCCCGGCCCCATCGCGTCAGCCGGGCGGGGAGGAAGACAAAGGCTGATGCACAAATAAAGGCGACAAAACGCCTTTGTAAGGTGAGACGAGTTCTCACCCTGAAAAAGAGCAAAAAAAGAGAGCGGGGTGCAACGCCCCGCTCTTCTTTTTTCCTAGCTCTTGGCCTCGAGTTTCCGCATCTCGATTTCGAGTTGCTGGAGCCTGTTCTTGATCATGTTGAAGTCGTACTCGAACCCCTCGGCGAGCAGCGTGAGACCATGGTAGAGCTGGTGCTTTTCCGGCTCTTCCTCCGCGTTCACCGAATCGAGCATCTCGGCGAAAACCTCTCTGGCATGATGAAAGCTCAAAACGCCTTCCCCCTTTTTGAATGAGAACGCACATTACGAAGCCATAAATCTTTTGCGGGAAGAATCCCGCTCCTATCTTTGCTAGAATCCACCGCACCGACAAATAAACCACATCGCAAACGAGGAGTCATCTTCATGCCGGAAAGACCGAACACGCCGCAAGTCATCCTCCGCCACATTCAGGGCACCCAGCTTCAGATGCTCACCACCACGGGCAAACACTCCTACGTGCTCGACGAACCCGAAACCAGAGGCGGCACGGATCTGGCCGCCACGCCGTTCGAGTTCTTCATCGCAGGGCACGCGGGCTGAGGCCTCTACACGCTGCTGGGAGCGGCGAAGGCCAAGGGCATCCATATCGACGACGTGGAGGTCCACGCGGAGTTCAAGCGCAACATAACACCTAAATTTCATTCGGATTACCACGCGGACCCGGAGCGGAGAAAACTCGCCATCGGCGTCATCCGTACGAGTTATTACATCCACGGCGACGTAACCGAAGAGCAAAAGGCGGAACTTCTCGATGAACTTGAGAACTGCCCCATCCACAACACGCTGATGACGCCGCCCAGGCTCGAGGAGCGGATCGTCGTTCTGGAGAAGGATGAAACCGCGCCCAAAGAGATTTCGTAAGGGCGGGGAAAGAGCCGCTCGCTAAATTTGGGGTTCTTGAAAAAGTTCTCATCGGTCAGTCGATTCCTCCCTCATCGGTCGGAATCGACCACTGCCGTCATTCCGGCGAAAGCCGGAATCCATTTGCGGATGCGGGTGAATGAACGGCGGCGTTTCATTCCCCACCAATGCGCGGGAACCCTGACGAAAGGCAAAAGGCGTAAAAATGGATTCCGGCTTTCGCCGGAATGACGGTGAACACTCTCGATGGAGGGCAACAACCCCTTTGAGGGACTTTTTCAACAACCCCAATAATGGGAGCCTTGAACTTCGGCAGGAAAGGAAGACACACTTGAAAATGAGTCTTAGTAGGAAATCTTGTCGTCCATCTGCGCCCACAGATTGAAGGATTCGAGCGCTTCATCTTTCAGGAGCCGCGTTGCATCCAGCTTTCTTTCAGCGACCGGCAAGGTGATTTCCTTGTAGAGAAATTCATCGGAAAACCCGATGGCGTCGGCTTCCACGATGGTGTTCCCGTAGAACATCCGCTCTATCCTCGCCCAGTAAATGGCGCTCAAACACATCGGGCAAGGCTCGCAGCTCGTGTATATCTCACAGCCCGATAAATCGAAATTATTCAGTTTCGCGCAGGCCGCCCGTATGGCGAGCATCTCGGCATGGGCTGTGGGGTCGCAAGAAGACGTCACCCGGTTCGTACCCTCGCTGATGATTTCGCCGTCCTTCACGACGACGGACCCGAAAGGTCCGCCAAGCCCCTCCCTCACGTTTTGAGAAGCGAGCGATATCGCCTTTCTCATAAAAGCTTCCCGAGTCTCCATTTCCGCATCTCCCGTTGAGTTCCACTTTGCCGCCGCAGTTTTGTTCTGGCCGCGCTATCAGTGATTGGCGGCGTTCGCTTCATCATAACTTGTTTTTGGCATGGTTTACATTTATTTTGCAGGTACTCCATTTACAGTCTCCAAAGTTCGGAGCCTGAAACGAGAGAAACCCTGCTGCGCAAAATTCGCAATCCAAAAAGGATTTGATTATGAAAATCGGATTCATCGGACTGGGAAACATGGGGGCAGGCATGGCGACCAACCTCCAGAAAGCGGGCTATGAACTCGTCGTTCACGACATCGTCCGCGATGCCGCGACGGATCACATCGAACGAGGCGCACTCTGGGCGGACTCCCCCGAAGAGGTGGCCCGCGCGAGTGAGATCGTCTTCACCTCGCTGCCGGGTCCCAAGGAAGTCGAGAGCGTCGCCACGGGGCCGAACGGGATTCTCGCAGGCATCAGCGCGGGGAAAGTCTACGTCGACTTGAGCACGGTATATCCTTCCATCGTCCGCCGCATCCACGAACAGTTCACGGAAGCCGGCGCGCACATGCTCGAAGCACCGGTGAGCGGCTCCACAATCGGCGCGAACACGGGGCGACTCGCCATCATGGCGGGAGGTGAGAAGGAGGTATATGAGCGCTGCAAGCCCCTTCTCGACGCCATTGGAGACAGCCCCTCCTACACGGGTCCCATCGGCACCGGCGCCGTGTGCAAGCTCGCCCACAATTGCCTGAGCTACGGCATTCAAGCCATCGCGGCGGAATGCTTTACCCTGGGCGTCAAGGCGGGGGCGGACCCCGAGGTATTGGCCGAAGTGATCCGAAACGGCGCGGTGGGCCGGGCCGTGCACTTCAACTTCATCTTCTACGAGACATTCTTCAAGGGAAAATTCGATGAGCCTCACTTTCCCATCAAGGGCGCCGTGAAGGACGTAGGGCTCGCGCTCCAACTCGCCAGAGAGCACGACGTACCCATGACGATAGGCAACATCGCCTACGGGGAACTCATCTCGGGCTTGAACCGCGGCTGGGGGGATGATGACGCGAGGCGCGCCATGACGCTCCAGGAAGAACGCGCGGGCGGCGTGCAGGTAAGAATTCCAGAAAAGTAGATTTTACGCATGAAACACGGAATCGCCATGCTGCCTCCCGCGCCCGAGACCTACGCGCACTGGTGCCGGCTCTCGGAAGAAGCGGGCTTCGACGTCGTCTGGGTGCCGGACTCACAATCACTTTACCGGGAGCTTTACGTCTCGTGCGCCATCTGCGCGGCGAACACCTCGCGCGTCCTGCTAGGCCCCAATGTCACCAACCCGCTCACGCGGCATCCCGCGACGGCGGCGAGCGCTATCGCCACCGTGGATGAGTATTCGGGTGGTCGCGCGCTGTTCGGGATCGCCACGGGCGACAGCGCCGTCCTGAACCTGGGCCTGCGCCCCGGCCGCGTGGACGACATGCGCGATTACGTGCTCGCCATGCGCGGGATGTTAGAGGAGGGTGCGGCGCACTACCGGGGAAAGCCCTGCGCGTTGAACTGGCACAAAAAGCGCATCCCGCTCTACATCGCCGCCGAGGGGCCGCGCACCATCCGCCTTGCGGGCGAGATAGCCGACGGCGTCACCATCGGCACCGGCCTCACGCCGGAAGTGGTGGCCGATTCCCTCACCTGGTTGGAAGAGGGCGCCAGGAAATCGGGCCGCAAACTGAGCGACCTGGACATCTGGTGGCTCGCCAAGGTGAACGTGCGCGAAGACGGCGAACAGGCACGCGAAGAAATCCGCATGGCGCTGGCCGCGAGCGCGCACCATGCTTTTCGCTTCACGCTCGAGGGCAAGCGTATCCCCAAGGAACTCCTCTCCGCCGTCGAAACCCTCAAAAAAGGGTATGCGTTCCACGAACACGAGATGGTGGACAAGCAGACGAACGCCGAACTCGTTGACAGGCTCGGCCTCCGCGAGTACCTGCTCGATCGCTTCGCCATCGCGGGCTCGCCTGCCGAATGCAGACAGAAGATAGAGGACATGAATTCGTTCGGCGTGGAGAACTTGAGGATCGCCGCCCACGTGCACGACAAGCCCGCCTTCATACGGGCATGGGGCCGCGAGATAATCAGCCGGAGCAAGTAACCAAAGAGGCCATCATCATGAGACACGGCATTTCCTTCAGACCGCCCGACACGGATTCATTCGCCCGCTGGTGCAGGTGCGCGGAAGAACTCGGTTTCGACGCGGTATTCATCCCCGATACACAATCCCTCTACCGGGAGGTCTACGTATCGAGCGCGATATGTGCGATGGAGACGAGTAAGATCATTTTCGGCCCTTGCGTCACGAACCCCGTCACGCGGCACCCGGCGGTTGCCGCGAGCGCAATCGGCACCATCAGCGAGCTATCGGGTGGACGCGCCTTCTGGGGAATCGCCACGGGCGACAGCGCAGTCCTGAATCTGGGTCTCAGGCCCGCGAAGCTCGCCGAGATGCGCGAGTACATCCTCGCCGTGCGGGGCATGCTCGAAGAAGGAAGCGCCCAGTACAAAGGGAACAACGCCCGGCTGAGCTGGCATAAATCCCACGTGCCCATCCACATCGCTGCAGAAGGCCCCAAGACCTTAAGCCTCGCGGGCGAGGTGGCCGACGGCGTCATCATCGGAACGGGCCTCATTCCCGAGGTCATCGCGGACACGCTCTCCTTCATCGACGAGGGCGCCAGGAAGTCCGGCCGAAGGGTGGAAGACCTCGACCTCTGGTGGCTTGTGGACGCCCACGTGGACGCGGACGGGGAGCGCGCCCGCGCGGACATCCGCACCGCCCTGGCCGCGAGCGCGCACCACTCCTTCGCCTTCACGTTGGAGAACAAGCGAATTCCCAAGGAACTCGAATCCGGCATCCGCGCGCTGAGGGACGGTTACCAGACTTCGGAGCACGGCTTCATGGATAAATCCAACAACGCAGGCTTGGTCGATGAGTACGGACTGAGGGAGTATCTGGCCGATAGATTCGCCATCGTCGGCACGCCCGCCGAATGCCGGAAAAGGCTGGAAGACCTCGAAAACCTGGGCGTCAGGGGGCTTCGCATCAACAACAACCTGCCCGACAGGACGGTGTTCATGAACGCCTGGGCGAAGGATGTTCGGGGGATTGCTTAAACTCCGCGCGAGTAAAACGCCAAATTCCCGCCGAGTAGACGCAAACCGATAATTTCCCTCGGGACGCCGCTTCGGTTAGAATGGCGGAAATGATCGAGACAGGCGAAATTCGACCTCCCCGTACAATCTCTCACAGGAGGGTGGACATGAGCGAAATGACGAAGGAAAAGGAAAAAATTCTCGTCTACGAGCCCGTGGCGGAGGCTCCGGGCGCGAGCGCCGTCATGGCCGCGCGGCCCGAGAGCTTAAACGGCAAGAGCGTGGGCCTCATCAACAACACCAAGGATTTCACGGACGAGATTTTCGACGTCATGGGCGCCGCGCTCGAAGAGCAATTCCCGGGCGTGCGCGTGGTTCGCTACAGGAAAGAATCCGTGAGCGGCGCATCGCCCGCCTTGATGGAGCAGGTGGAAGGAGAGTGCGACGCCGTCGTTTCCGCACTCGGCGACTGAGGCTCCTGCACGTCGTGGAGTATCCACGACAGCGTCGCTCTCGAGAAAAGAGGGCTGGCCACGGTCACTATCGTCACCGATGCGTTTGAGTCCTACGCGAAGCAACTCACCAAGCTGCACAAGATGAACGAGCTTCCCCTCGTTACGCTGCCCCACCCCATTGCGGGCAGAAAGCGCGAGGAGGTGGACGAGATGTCCGCGGAAGCGAGCGCGCATCTGGCGGCGGCCCTCACGCAGGCGAGCGCTTGATATCGGCATGAGCGAACCAAGTCCCGCTCGCCAGATAGCGCTCGATGAAGACACGGGCGCGATATACGAGCACTTCTACGAGGAGGGCTGGACGGACGGGCTGCCCATCATCCCGCCGACCGAGGAGCGCGTCGCGGAAACCCTGCGCTACACGGACTCCGCGCCGGGCGACATTATCGCCCATGTTCCGCCACGGAACGCGCCGGCCACGGCGGAAGTCATCGCCATCAACGCCGTGATGGCGGGCTGCAAGCCTGAATACCTGCCCGTGCTCATCGCAGCCGTCCAAGCCATGACGGAACCCACCTACAACCTATACGGCCGCCAGACGACCACCCATCCGGGCGCGCACCTGATGATTGTCCACGGGCCAGTAAGGAATGAAATCGAAGTCAACTGCCGCCAGAACGTCTTCGGCCAGGGCTGGCGAGCCAACGCGACGCTCGGCCGCGCGGTCAGGCTCCTGATGATGAACGCCGGCGGCGGCATCCCCGGCGTAACGGATATGGCCACTCACGGGCATCCGGGAAAATACTCCTACACCATCGGCGAGGATGAGGAGGGAAGCCCCTGGCCGGCATTTCATGTGGATAGAGGCTTCGCTCCCGATACTTCCGCTGTCACCATGCTCTGCGCCGAGTCGCCCCACAACGTGAATGACCTGGTGAGCAAGACGCCGCACAAATACCTGGGCACGGCGGCTTCGGCGATGAGCCACCTGGGCGCGAACGGCGTCTACCGGAGCGGGCTGCCGAGTGAGCAGATGCTCGTCCTGACAGCCGAGGCTGCCACATGGCTATCGAATCAGGGGTGGACGAAGGCCGACGTATCCCAGTTCATCTTCGAGAACGCGCGCCAGCCGATCCGCCTGATGCGAGACCGCGGCGGCTTTGACATGACGCCGCTCGCTCCTTTCGTGAATCTCGAAGAAGACGAGGACATGGCCCCCATCGTCCCGAGGCCCGAAGACATCCTCATCGTCGTAGCCGGCGGCCACGGCCGCCACATGCAGGCCGTCCTCACGGCGAGCTACAACCTGAGCGTCACAAAGGCCATCACCAGAAAAGACGGAACGCCGATTGAGTCGGTAAGGGAGTTTGTGTCGTGAGGGGGATTGCATTTCCGCTCTGTCTCGCGGAACGATACGGGGGTCCGGGCGGGTTCTCCTCGCAGATTAGGCTACCCTGAACTTATCCACCTTGATTTCGTCGGCCCGGGCGCGCGCCTTCCAAAGATCGTAAGCCATCTGCAGGCCGAGCCAGGTCTCCGGTGTCGAGCCGAACGCTTTGGACAGGCGAATCGCCATTTCCACGGAGATGCCGGTGTGTTCGTTGACCAGTTCCGACAAGGTCTGACGCGTGACGCCAATCCCCTCGGCCGCTTTCGTCACGGACAATCCGAGCGGCTCAAGACATTGCCGTTTCACGATCCCACCCGGATGTGGAGGATTTTGCATCGCCATCACAGTACCCTCGTCAATGGTAGTCGAGGTAATCTAGATCGACTACGTCACCCTCTTCGAATCGAAAGGTTACCCGCCAATTCCCTGAAACCGTCACTGCATAATGACCCTTCAGTTCCCCCTTCAGTCGGTGGAGCCGAAAACCAGGGAGAGCAACATCTTGCGGCTGCCGACTCCTGTCCAGAACGGCCAGAATATCCCTTAGTTTCTGAACATGCTCCGGCGCGACTCGCCGCGCCGTTCGACCATCGTAGAGTGCTTTCAGGCCCCGATGTTTGAAAGACGCGATCATCGATGAAGAATAATGCGTCAGGCGTCGCCTGTCAACTGACGAACCGGCAACGATAACGTCAGGAGGGCGAGGCGGGTGACCCCTCGTTTGAATTTTCGTATGTGAAGACAGAGATAGAATTCAGGCCTAGATAACGCCCTTGGGCCGCGTTCTTCCCCCCCCTACCCCTCCATATTCATGCCGAACTGGCCCGCGAGGTGGGTGATGAGCTTGCCGGCGGCATCGTCGCTTATCCAGCCGCGTGAGGTGGCCGTATCGAGCGCGGTGCTGACGCGCAAAAGGGCCTCGGACATCTTCTCGGTGTCGCGGACGGAGATATCCGGCAGAACGGGCGAGACGCCGGAGCGCAGCGCTTCTTCTGGCAGCACGCCCGCGCGGTGGGCTTCTTCCAACTGCTTGTCGGCCATGGCTTGCAGGATATGGCGCACGGTGCGCTGGCGGCGCGTCATCTTCTTCAAGGTCGGCTGATCCATCGACTCGGCCGAGGCGCGGTTCACGTCCTCCCCCTGGGCGAACCAGTGGGACGGGATCCCCACGCCGCCTAATAGAAGCCCCCGCATCATCTTGGCGATGCCCTGCGCGCCGGATTCGCCTCCCTTGAGATCGGGCGAGACGGCCTGCCACTCCTCTTTCTCGTTGTGGACGCGGACGCTCGAGGGCTTTGGCGCGACGCCGTTCTCGGCGAGCCACTCGGCTATCTTCTCGGGGCCGGCGCCTTTCAGGGTGACGTCGTAGATGAAGCTGTTCTGAAGACGCGCGCGCTCTACGGCGTCGAAGATGAAGCGCTCATAGGTGTCTATCCAGTCGATGGCGGCGAGCAGGTCCGAAGCCCCGCGCGCGGCGTCGCTCGCCTTGTTGATCTGGAACAGGAACGCCTCCCCGTCCGTGAAGCGCGCACGCTCCCTCCGGGCGGATGCGCTCAGATAGCCGCGCGGATCGCCGCCCAGCACCGTCCGGATTCGCTTGCCTTTTCGTGCAGTTCCACTCGGCCCCCCGGCGCGCAGGATGACTCCGATGGGCAGAGCGCAGTTGTCCGGGTCCGTCACCACCTCTTCTATCAGGCGGGGGCTGACGTAGCCCAGCCGAACCCGTCCCTCGAAGCGCGAGACGGCGACGGGCAGGAGGAGTTCCCCGAAGATGCCGAGTTCAGAGACCAGCCGCTCGAAACGGATGTCCATCTGGTTCACGGGATCGCCCCAGAACGCCTTCACCGCGCTCAGGGCGCGCTCATCCTCCCCGTGCCAGCTGATTCCCTCGCCCACGACGTGATCCGTCACGATTTCGATCAAACGCTGGCCCATGAGGTTCGTGAGCCACAACTCATACGCCAACGCCTGCATACGCGCGTGCGTGTAGGGCGAAACTCCGCCGCGCCCCTCTCCCAGGGGACGCCAGATTCTCTCGTCCGGATCAATCTCCGCACTCATTCGCCCTGTACGCTGCGAGCCCTCTCCTTTTCTCCCTGCTCCCGATTTCCGCCCGGCTGCCTTCACCTTTTTCACACTCTCCATGCTTATCTCCTCTTTAGAATCCGCTTGTGAAAAGCCTGCGGGACCACCGTGCCCCCGGCGAGGGGGGCCAGCACTCCCTCGCTCTGCGCCAGGGATTCGGCCAGCCGCGCGTAGGCGCAGGCGAAGCCGAAATGGTTCTCGTTCCGCTCATACGACAGCACCGTCTCCCCGGAGGAGCGGATGCGCGGCTTTTTTCTCAAATTCATGAGGTGACGCTCCACTTCGGCGAGGAGCGCCTCCTCCCCTGTATCTCCGGGCTGCGGCAGCAGGACCCGTCCGGCTCCCTCGTGAAACTCCTCCACCAGGTGATCCAGCAGGTCCTCGCGGTTCATTCGCACGTGACGGCGCTCCACCCCCAGGAACGAGACTTCCCTGGTCTGCATCTCGCCCTCCGTGTGCCGCCAGATGAAGCCGCCGTCTGGATTCAGGTCGTACACCGCGCGCGCCTCCCGGGTGTGGGGACCGCCGTCTATGACGAACGCCTCCACGCCCAGGCCCGAGAAAACGGCGCGGCAGCGCTCGATGAGGCGCTCGACGGGAGGCGCTTCGAAATACATCCACCGGGCGGGCGGGCCTTCCTCCCGCTCGCGCACAGCAAGCGCGCAGACGTCGCCCGTGTCGATTCCGCAGAAGCGATGGCGCGCGCTCATGCGGGCGCCTCCGCCAGATGGTAGGGCGCAGCGTCGCGCAGCTTGCGGAGAAGTTCACGCGAGATCGGCTGGGTATCGCCCGCATCGGGGGCGGCGAGGGCCGAGCAACGAAAGCGCGCCTTTTCGCTCGGGAGACGGGCGGCGGCCCATTTCGCCGCGACCCGGTCGAGACGCACCGCGCCGATAGCGAGTTGGGAGAGGCGATAGCTCCTGTGCCGGGGTCTCGCGCGCGCGGCCTCCCACCGCCCCGCTCCCCTGTCGAGCGCGCCGCCGCAGGCCGGACAGGCGAGCGCATCGCCGCTGAAGACTTTCGGCCAGTGCTCCTCCAGGACGCTATCGGCATGGCACGCCTGACACCTCACATGCCAGCGTCTCCGGTCACCCGCCTCAAACATGGCGTGAATGCCAGCACCCGGGGTTCTGCCGACGGCCAGGTTGAGCGTCAGGGCGAGTGGCGAGGCGTCGATGCGGTCGTTCGACCACTTGAGGTTGTCCGCCGGCAGGTCGTCCACCTCGTCACGGATCAGCACGTCGAGCGGGATGGAAATGGCGTTGCCGATGTCCCGGAGGCCAAGGATGTAGAGAAATCTTGATCCCCCGCGCCCGGGGAATTCCTTCAAACCCTTGGGCGACGCGCCCTTGTATTTCCCATCACGCATGAGCGAGGCGAGTCCCCTGCGCCTGAGCGTGGAGCGCACGCGCGTCTGGTCGAAGCGGTCGGCGAAATCCTGATCCGGCAGAAAATAGCCCACGTTCAGGCGGTGGATGGTGACGCAGTAGAGCGCAAAACCGATGGCGAGGGTGGTCATGCCCACCTGCGCGCCCTTCAGGACGCTGATGGTCTGATCGGGCGTGCGGTTATTCAGAACCTCGTCGAGCGCGGAGACGACCTCCAGCATCGCCTCTCTTCCCTCGAAGGTGAACGCACCCTTGTCGGTCGACATCTCGCTCATCAGAAACCGAGCCAACCCGCGTATCTCGCCCGAATAGCGCGATGAGCCGCCCGACGCGAGAGCCATGGCGGGCGCCCCGATGATTTTCCGGGATTTGCGCAAAGCCGGAAATCCTCCCTATCCAGGATGCCGTGCGCATCCTCTCGGGGAGGAATATAGGGGTTGGTGCCGGCAAACCATGACGCGCAATTGCGGGGAAATGCGCGCTCAGGCTCTAGTCGCGCATGTTCTCGAACTGAAGCGCGAGTTTGAGGTCGAGCTCCCGGCAGAGGGTGATCACCTGCTGCAAGTCGTCGCGCTTCTTGCCGGTCACTCTCAACTGGTCACCCTGAATCGCGACTTGCACCTTCATTTTCGTCGCCTTCACCTTCTTGACGATCTCACGCGCCGCGTCCTGATCCACGCCTTGTTTCACCAATAGGGTCTGCCTGAGCGCGCCGCCTGCGGCGGATTCGGGTTCCTTGAAGTCGAGCGCTCGCAGATCCACCTTCCGTCTCGTGAAATGGGTATGCACCAGATCGTGTATCTGCCTGAGCTTGAAATCGTCGTCAGCCAGCAGGGTGACCTCCGTATCATTTCGCTCAAGCGCGCATTTCGACCCCTTGAAATCAAACCGCTGGGCGATTTCCCGGCGCACCCCGTTGATCGCGTTGTCGACTTCCTGTAAATCCGTCCTTGAAACAATGTCGAATGAAGGCATGGCGTTCGCATAGCTCCTCTTGAAATCGAGCGCACGCTACACATCCGGCGCTCCTGATGGTATAGTGGGGGTAGCTCATCCAACGCCCAGGATTGTTCTGGAGACGATTGGGGGTTTCCCCCGAAAGGAATCCCTATTTCCCTTGACTCAATGACCGGTTCCGACGCCCACCGGGGCGCGAGACCATCTCAAGGAGATTCGTGTATGCGTCGAAATGCGACGAGAATCAAGTCCGAAGACGTCGGATGAGCACCGCTCTGGCACGACGGGACTGATGAGATTTCCATCCGCGCGTCGGGAGACGGCGCCCGGATCGGCGAGCGGTCGAAGCCGCCGCTTCAGATCTGAGCAAAACATTTTTCGCATTATTGCTTCAATTTCTAAAGGAGGTTCAAAAAGATGAAACGCTTCATGTTGGTCCTTTGGGCCACGGCGCTCACCCTGGCCCCGGGGGTCGCATTCGCGGCCGATAAGCTCGACACCGGGAACACGGCCTGGATCCTGACGTCTACCGCCCTCGTCCTGTTCATGACGCTTCCGGGCCTCTCGCTGTTCTATGGCGGCCTCGTGCGCGCGAAAAACGTGCTCTCGGTGCTGATGCAGTGCTTCACCATCGCCTGCGCCGTTTCCATCGTCTGGCTCATCGTGGGCTACAGCCTGGTGTTCGAGTCCGGCAACGCCTTCATCGGCGGCCTGGGCAAGGCGTTTTTCGCGGGCGTGGGCGTGGATTCTCTCTCGGGCAACATACCCGAGACGGTCTTCGCCATGTTCCAGCTCACATTCGCCATCATCACGCCCGCGCTGATCGTGGGCAGCTTCGCCGAACGGATGCGCTTTTCGGCACTGTTCATCTTCTCGGTCGCATGGGTAATCCTCGTCTACGCGCCGGTGGCCCACTGGGTGTGGGGCGGCGGATGGCTCGGCGCGATGGGCGCGCTCGATTTCGCGGGCGGCACCGTGGTGCACATCAACTCAGGAATAGCGGCCCTGGTGGCCGCCAAGATGATCGGCCCGAGACACGGCTTTCCCAACACGGCCATGCCGCCCCATAACCTGCCCATGGCGGTGACGGGCGCGGGCATCCTGTGGGTGGGCTGGTTCGGCTTCAACGCGGGCAGCGCATTGGCGGCCGACGGCGCGGCGGGCATGGCCATGCTCGTGACCCACATCTCCTCGGCGGCAGGCGCCCTCGCGTGGATGTTCGCGGAGTGGGCGAAACACGGCAAGGCGAGCGTGCTCGGCATCGTGACGGGCATGGTGGCCGGCCTCGTCGGCATCACGCCGGCCTCGGGCTTCGTGGGGCCGGTGGGCGCGCTGCTGCTCGGCGCGATAGCGGGCCTCGGCTGCTACGCCGCCACCAACTATATGAAACAGGTGCTGAAGATAGACGATTCGCTCGATGTGTTCACCGTGCACGGCGTGGGCGGCATCATCGGCGCGATACTGACCGGCGTGTTCGTCGCCAAGGGATTCGGCGGCATGGGCCTCGCCGAGGGCGTCGGCATGGGCAAGCAGGTCTGGGTACAGATCGTGAGCGTCGTCGCCACGCTCGTCTATTCGGGCGTTGTCTCCTTCATCCTGTTCAAAATCGTGGACGCCATGGTGGGCTTGAGAGCCGACGCCAACGAGGAGTCAGGCGGTCTCGACCTCATGATGCACAACGAATCGGCCTACGAACGCTAGGCCGTAAGGCCAAAGCGAAAAAGACCCCGGGGCTGAGTCCCCGGGGTTTTTCGTTCACGCGAAAGCGCAGTCTCTCCTGTTCGGGGTTGTTGAAGAACTCTCCCCGACCGCAATTGACCACCACCGTCATTCCGGCGATGATCAAACCTGATCGAGATCGGCTTTCTCAACAACCCCTGTCCGGTGAGAAGGGGGAATACCCTACGCGCTCGATTGCGCGGCGGATTCCCTGACCTTTTCGAAATACGCCTTGGCGTCATCGGGCAGGGATGTGAAGCGAAGCATCAGCCGGCTCCCGTCCGCCTCCACGACCTTCGCGTAGACGTCTGAAACGTCGGTTTCCTCACCCACCCGCAGCATGAGGTTCGCGTTCCTCTCGAAGGGGGTTTCCGCCTCCACGTCCAGGCAGTTCTCGGAAGCCCGCTCTATCGCAGCATCTACCGCTTCTTCCGACACCGTCTTGCCCTCTACCGCGAACACCAGCACCTCGATCGGCGAGGCGAGGTCCACGAACGTCTCGGGCGCGGCTTCGGGCATCTCGCACGCATAAGGCCCCGACATGCCCCGCACCTCGTAGACGCGAACCGGCTCATCCAGCCCCTTGAAGCGAAGGTCCTGCGTATCGCCCACCTGAACGAATTCTGCCATTTTCTCATACGTATCCATGCTGATGAGCACCTGCCCGCTCACGGTGTAGGACTCGATGCGGTAGGCCATGTTGATGGCCGTGCCCATCGCGCCGTACTTGGTGCGTTTCTCCGAACCGATGTTGCCGACGATCACCTCGCCCGTGTTGATGGCGACCCCCATGTGAAGATCGGGCATGCCCCGCGCGCGCTGCTCCTCGTTGATCTCGACGAGGGCGCGCTGCATCTCCACGGCGCAGGCCACGGCCCGGGCGGAGTCGTCGGGCTCGGCGAGCGGCGCTCCGAAGAACGCGAGAATGCCGTCGCCCTGGAACTCGTCCACCGTGCCCCGGTGTCTGGTGATGATATCCACCATCGGCTCCAGGAAACGGTTCACCACATCGATGACTTCGCCCGGTTCAAGGCGCGAGGAGAGGGCAGTGAACCCCCTGAGATCCGATACCAGAAAAGTCACCTCGCGCACCTCGCCGCCGAGCTTGAGGCCATCGGGCGAGTTCAGGAGTTCGTCCACGATCTCCTTGCTGATGTAGCGCCCGAAGGTGTCGCGGATAAAATCGCGCTGTTTCAGGCCATCGATCATGCCCTCGAAAGAGGTGGCCAGGCGGCCCACCTCGTCGCGGCTCCTCTTCTCGGGAACAGTGACGTCGAGGTTGCCCCGGCTCACCTCTTCCGCCGCGCTCGTCAGGTTCCTGATCAGGCGCAGCATCCGGGAGGAGATGACCCAGAAAAGGATGAGGCCCAGGGCGACCAGGATGATCGTAAAGCGCAGCAGCTTGAAGGTGTTCGTCGCCACCTGCTCGGCCACGGGGTTCGCAATCTTGTTGAGCACGAGGATGGCCACTACCTTGCCGCCTAGCTTGAGCGGCGTGTTGAGCTGCAGGAACTGGTCGAACTCGCGATCCCCCACCTTTCCGCCGAAGAGCCGGGAGCGCATCATCTCGCCCTTGTTCCAGGTGTCGTTCGTGGCCTTGTAGGTGGCGGGGAAGAGCTTGTGGATGTGGGCGTCCTGGCCGATTTGGAACCCGTCGTGCGCGGCGGCGACGTATCCGTAGCTTCCATCGGCGCGCCGGCGCATGATGATGGCGTTGTCCACGCCCGAGTTCTGCTTGATGCGCCGAAGGGCGGCGAGCACCTCCCTGTACTCGGCGGTGTTCTTGTCGCCGGGAACCCTCAGGCTGTGGACTGCTTCCGCATCAATCAAGGCGGAACCGCGCTCGGCGATGAACTCGAGTCTGGCCGATAGCACGTTGAGCTCGTAATTGTAGCTCGACTGATAATACCGATAGGACATCGGAACGATGGCGACGATGAGAATGATCAGGACGAGGACGAGGCTCTTGAAGGCGATAGAGCAGTAAAAACCCTGCCTTGCTTCGGCGCCCGGCTCGGGATTGCTGGATTGGGACATGTCGCGCCTCCGGCGGCGGCTCCAGAGGCCAGTATACACCAGCGGCTCGTGAGGAAAAGCCAAAAACGAGGGGGATTTCCACCCCTAAATGCGGGCGGCGGCCAGCGCTCCCCGGCGCGCAAGGACACCTAAGAAGCCCTCCGTACACGGGGCTGTAGAAGAAGCCTCGGGGAGCGATTTTATTTGCGCGCACACTTTTTAAGTTCACTCCCCCTAGAGAATCATTGGCAATTGATGAAAGAGGAAGAACCACTCCCCCTTAAGGGGGCTGTTGAAAAATCGCGATTTCGTGATTCCAAGCATGAAGCCGACCAGGGAGGGATGAAACTTTACTCCTTCCTTGCAGAGCGCCAACCAACTACTCCCCCCTTGAGGGGGAGTCGAAGAGGCCGAGCGTTTTTTGCGAAGGCCGATTCGGTGGGGGGTAAAATGCGTTTTATTGCCATTCCGAATCATACCCCCCACCAGTTCACTTTCGGGCTTACGCCCTCAGTTCACTGTCGGTCTTCCCGAGGAGGAAAGACCGACCCTCAAGGGGGGAGTGAACTTCAAAGGCGTTCACGCAACCCAAATTCGCTTGCCGGGACTTTTTCAACAACCGCCTCAAGCCGTGCGCTTTTTTCCCACGTAGTCGAGCAGGACGGCGAGGATGATGATCGCCCCCACGGCCAGGAGTTGCCAGTCGGCGGCTATCCCTAAGAGGTTCAGGCCGTTTCGGATACACGCGATGATGAGCGTGCCGATGACGGTGCCGATGATGCGCCCCTCGCCGCCCAGCAGCGAGGCGCCGCCGATGACGACCGCGGCGATGACGTCCATCAAGTCGAACATGCCCATAATGGCCTGGGCGGCCATGAGGCGCGAGGCCATCACCACGCCCGCGAGCGCGCCGCAGAAGCCGCTGAAGACGAGCACGAAAAGCTTGACGGCGAAGACGTTCACGCCGGCGACGCGGGCGGCCTCCTTGTTGCCGCCGACGGCGTAGATGTTCGTGCCCAGGACGGTGCGCGAGAGGATGAGGTGCGCGGCCAGGAAGACGACGCCCATGATGACGGCGGCCATGGGAAACGGACCCAGGTAGCCCTGCCCCACCACGCTGAACGCCTCGGGCAGGCCGAAGATGGACTGCTCGCCCGTGAGGATGAGCGCGCCGCCGCGTGCGAGGCTGTCCATCGCCAGGGTGAGGATGAAGGCGGGAATCGCGAACCAGCCCACGAACACCCCGCTCACCCCGCCCAGGATCACCCCGAGAATCAGCGTGGCGATCACCGCCGGGACGATGGGCACGCCGTATTCCTTGAGCAGAAGCGCCACGACGACCGCGCCCATCGACTGGATGGAGGCCACCGAGAGGTCGATCTCGGCACAGATGATGACCAGCGTGAGGCCCGCCGCCATGATGCCGATGTTCGATGACTGGAGCAGGATGTTCATCATGTTCGAGACGGTGAAGAAGTTCTCCGCCGTGATGGAGAGAAAGACGATCAGCAGGATGAGCGCGAGAATGAGGCCGTACCTGGAAAAACCGGACGCGATGAGGGAGGAGATGCTGTATCCCCCGCTCTGCGCGGCAGAACCCCGCCCGCTATCCGCCTTTCCTTCACCGCTCATTGCTCCCCTCCCTTACCGAACCACCTTACGCCGCGGTGCCCGTCGCGTAGCGCATGATGGTTTCCGCATCGGCGTCCTCACGAAGCACCTCGCCGGTGATGCGGCCTTCGTTCATCACGATGATCCGGTTGCAGATCGCCGTAATTTCGGGCAACTCCGAGGATATCACGATGATCGCCACCCCGAGCTGCGCCAGTTCTTCAAGAATCCGGTAAATTTCCACCTTGGCTCCCGCGTCGACGCCCTTTGTGGGTTCATCGAGAATAACGATGCGCGCGCCCGTGGATATGCCCCGCGCGAGAAGCACCTTCTGCTGGTTCCCGCCGCTGAGCTGGGCGATCTGGTCCGTCAAGGAGGCGACCTTGATGCTCAGCCGCTCCACGTAGTCGCGCGAGAGGTGCGTTGCGCCCGATCCGTTGACCCAGCCCAGAAGGCGCGTGAGTTTGCGTGAGCGGCTCTCCCGGCCGAAGTTGAACAGGGTGATCAGCAGGTTCTCCAACACCGATAAGAGCGGGAACACGCCCTGGTTCTTGCGATCCTCAGTCAGAAAGGAAAGCCCGTGGTGGATGGCGTCGCGGGGTTTCCTGATTCTCACCGGCTCGCCGTCGATGAACACCTCGCCGCCATCGGGCCGCTCCAGGCCGAAGAGCGCGCGGAACAAATCCGTACGCCCTGCGCCGACCAAGCCCGCGAAGCCCAGAATCTCGCCCCCCTTCACCCGGAAACTCACGTCGCTGAACACACCCGTTTGCGTGAAATTCCTGACTTCGAGAACCTCCTCGCCCATCTTGCCCGAAATCCTGGGGTAGCGCTCGCTGAAGGTTCGCCCCGTCATCATGCGGATCAGGGTGTCGATATCGGTGTTCTCGGCGCCGATGGTCCCGACGTGGCGGCCGTCGCGCAGAACGGAGATGCGATCGCCGATAGCGAGGCAATCCTCCAGCGTGTGGGAGACGTAGACGACCCCGATGCCGCGCTCCGTCAAGCGCTCGATGACACCAAAGAGCGCTTCTTTTTCCCCGGGTCCCAGGGAAGAGGTAGGCTCGTCCATCAGGATGACTTTCGCATCGAAGGCGACCGCCTTGGCGATTTCGAGAAACTGCATGTCCGAGAGGCTCAAATTCAACACCTCGGCGTTCGGGTCGACCTCGATCCCCAGTTCGGTGAAAATCTCCCGGCAGCGCCGCTCCATCGCCGCCTCATCGCGCACGCCCAGCCGCCCGAGCAGACGGTTTGCGCTCCTCAAATCGCGGCCCAGGAAGAGATTGCTCTTCACGTCCATCAGCCGCACGAGGCTCAGTTCCTGGTGGATGACGCTGATGCCGAGCTCCCGCGTGAGCGCAGGCGAGCACCTCTCGATAACGCCGCCTTCGAACACCATTTCGCCAGTGTCCTTTTCGACGACGCCCGCGATGATCTTGATCATGGTCGACTTGCCGGCCCCGTTCTCGCCCAGCAGCACGTGGACCTCGCCCGGACGGACGCCAAAATCCACACCGTCGAGCGCCACGACGCCCGGAAAACGCTTGCCGATGCCGCGCATGTCGAGAATGAGGCGCTCCGCCGCGCCATCGGGCCGGGATTCGGGTTGCCTGGAGGGGGACGGCGTCATAGGCGAGTCTTCCAGTAGGAGCAGTCAGAGGCTCGGGGGTCTGTTGAAAAACCTTGCACACGACCTCTACGAAGTCGCTTTACACAAATGAGAACACCAAAATCACTCCCCCCTTGAGGGGGAGTCAACGAGACAAGGGCGAAGCCCGCAGGCGAGTTGGTGGGGGGTATAATCCGGAATGGCGATAAAATGCATTTTACCCCCCACCGCATCAGCCTTCGCAAAAAACGCTCGGCTTCTGCGACTCCCCCTCAAGGGGGGAGTGATTTTTCTCTCTCGTCGGTCGGTTACATACGACAAATCCAGAGTTCCGAACTTTTTCAACAACCCCCCTCAAGCGGTGCTGCGTTCGCCGCGGCCTTGGGCGTGAACATCCTCCGCGCGCGCGCCGCTATATCTCCAGCGGCTCTCTCGGGAAAGACGTAAAGGAGACGCCGCCTGCTTTCGTGACGTGCACCATGTCCTCGTTGCCGAACAGATAGGTGTTGTCGACGGCGATGCGCGGCTCGACGGCGAGCACCATGTTCTCCTCGAGAGGGAGTGTCTCGATTCCCATGTCGGGGCGCTCGTGGATGTCCCATCCCAGGCCGTGGCCCAGGAACCTGTCCCACAAATCGAACCCGGCGTCGCGGGCCATCGCCTCGGCCGTGTCGACGAGCCCGCTCGCTAAGACGCCCGGCTTCGCCTCCTCGATGACCGTCCGCTGAATTTCCAGAATCGTCTCATAAGCGCGGCGGTGGGTCTCCGTCACCGGCCCCATGGCGCGCGTGCGCGAGGAGTCGACCGGGTAGCCCTCGAACCGCATGCAGATGTCCCAGTGCACGACGTTGCCGCGCTCGATGGCCTTGCCCGGATTCGGCATGTGCAAAAGCGCGCCCGCCACCGGATAGCCGCTGCAGATGAGGCTCGGCGAAGAACTGCACGAATCCTCGTAAATCGGATCTGCGGAACGCATCGCGTGCTCGGCGGCGCGGATGAGTTCGAGCTCCGTCGTGCCGACGCCCTCCGTGCTCAGGATGTCGGCGACGGTCTCATGGCCCAAGTCCGCGACCCGGCCCGCCTTGCGCATCATCTCGAGATCGAAATCGCTCTTCACCATCCGGAGTTCCTCGACGATGGTCGAGCGCACGATTTCGAGGTCCGGGAACGTCTCCCGCATCCCGGCGTAGAGGGGCGCGGGGAACTTGTCGAACGTCTCGACGCCGACGCGCTTCACGTCGCCGGTGTCGCGGATGAGCATCTCCAGGTTCTCGACGGAGAGGCCGTCTCCTTTTTTCGCCGAGAACCCCTCCCCCGCCACGATGCGCGGGACGCACACCTCGCGCGTCGGCATGAGGCCCGGATCGACCATGAGCGCGGGGTCGTCGGTTTGCGTGATGAAGGCCGCGCCCCCGTCGACGATGGCGGTCTCCGTGGTCGTCAAGCTGATCCACCCCGCGCGGTCGGGAAAATAATCGGTGAGATAGCGCAGGCTGCCGGAGAGCTTGTTGTTGCCGTAAACGATCAGGGCGTCGTATTCGCGCTCCGCCATCAACCGCCGTGTGTTCGCCAGCCGCCTGTCGATTTCAGCCTGGAGCACGTCGCGTGGAATGGGCATGTCCGTCCCCCTGGGCGAGCGGACACGCGCAGAGACGGGGCCTTAAATCCCTGCCTCCGCCGCGCGGCCTCGCGTTTGTACTCTTACTTGATGCCGGCTTTCAGATTTTTTCCGACCGCCTGGAGCAGCCTCGTGTCGAGCGGAATCGTGCCGGTGTCGATCGTGTACTTGGACTTGTCGTCCTTATCCATCGCCACGTCGACGCCCGTGCGAACGAGCTGCTTGCCGACGGAGTCGCAAAAAGTCAGCACGGTCGCCAGCATGTTGCCGCGATAGACTTCCTGCATCGCCTCTTCGACGCCGTTGAAGCCCGTGACGATGATCTTGCCGAGCTTGCCGCGCGCCTTGACGGCCTGGAGCGCGCCGAGGGCCATGTCGTCGTTCACGGCGACGATGGCCGAGATGTCGGGATGCGCCGTCAGGATGTCCTCGGCCTTCTTGAGTCCCTGCGCGCGGTCCCAGTTGGCCGCCCAGACGCCGACCACCTTGATGCCCTTGTACTTGGCCAGCGTGTCCCTGGCGCCCCTTTTCCGCAGGATGCTGGACATGTTGCCCGGCACGCCCTCCATGAGCGCGACCTTGCCCTTGCCGCCCAGTTCCTCGGCGACGGCCTTGGCGACTGCCGACTGCCCGTAGTACTGATCCGGCCCGACGAAATGCCGCGCCACCTGCTTGGCCAGGTCGTCGGAATGGATGAGCACGCGGATGCCGCTTTTCTGCACCTTCTTGACCGTCTGCACCATCGCGTTCGGGTCGATGGCGCTGAAAGCGAGGACGTGCACGCGCTTCTGGATCATGTCGTCGATCATCTTGGTCACGCCGATCAGGTCGGTGCCCAGGGCGCCGCTCAACACCGTGAGCTTGACGTTGGGATGGTTCTTGGCTTCCGCCTCGGCGGAACGCTTGAGACACGCGAAGTAGGGGTTCCCCAGCGTTTCCACCACGATGCCTATCTTGATGTCCTTCGCGAACGCGGGCGACGTGAACCCGGCGAACGCCAGTGCCACGATAACGATGCCGATCATGCGCTTCATAGACTTTCCTCCCCGGTTAGATCTATGGCCCAGTGTGCAATCGCATTCTTTGAAATGTGGTGATGGGAAAATCATCACACACAAGGCTTCGGCGCGTCAAGAAAGGAGACCGGCGGCTGGTCGTCCACTTGGGGCAGTTGAAAAGCCTCCCTGGCAAGGTAATGGCAACCCCGTTGAAGGGGAAACCCCATAAAGCACCCCCCCCTACCCTCCCTTTGTCAGGGTCAAAACCGACCGAAGAGGGAGGTTTTGCGAGCCGATGTGTTTCTCGTCAATGGCTTATGCAAACGCTCGTTCCTCACTCGCGTTTGACCCCTGACAAGGGGGGGTAGGGGGGTTGCTTCTGAAGAGGAGAGTCGAGGGTTCGTGCGGAAGCGGCCTTCCCGATAGAGGCGATTTCTCCCGACAAGGACTTTTTCAACAGCCCCGTTCATGCTTTCAGAATAAATTCCCTACTTGGGCGGAATGATCGGCAGGAGCACGTGGGAGGGATGCTCGGGGCCGGTATGGATTGTCACCTCGCCGCCGAAGACCTCAGGCGGCCTGTCGGCCGGGTCGTTATGCCGGAACGGCCCCACGCCCGAGAACACGGCGGGCATATTCGGAAGCCCCTGGGTGATGCCGCCCGGGTAGACGTAGTCGCAACCCCGGACGCTCAAGGCGATGCGATGGCCCTTTGGAACCACGATGGAGGTCGGCCAGATCTCGACGTCGAGTTCATATATCTCGCCCGGCGTCAGCGGCTGCACCTCGTCGTGCGTGTGGTAAGGCCGGTAGGGCAGCGTGAGTGATTCATCGAGCTTCCGGTGCGAGGCCCTGAGCCAGCCCTGGGCCACCGGGGTTTTGGGGTCGAGCGCGCCCTGGAAGGTGACTTCCCTGAAATCGGGCGTGAAAACACGAAGGACGAGGAACAGGTCGGCGTCTTGGGTTTCAGATGACACCCACAGCTTGGACGCCAGGGGTCCCGTGAGTTCGGTTTCGCGCTTCAAGGGGGGCGAGACGAACGTGACGCCGTCGCTCAAGCCGGCGTAGGTGGCCGAACCAGTCTCGGCGGGCGCGGCCTCGCCGAGCAGGTGGCCTTCGGTATGGAGATACAGCTTCGTCCAGTTCGTGCGCGCGATGGGCCACTCGTTCTCCGCGCGCTCCACGAATTTCTCGCCGGGGTGGCGCACCTGGAGCAGGACCCTCGGCTGATCATTCCAGCCCGTGTCCTCGCCTTTCAAGTAATGGCCAAAGAATTTCTTCTGGAGCGCCACGCCGTAATCGGTGTAAAACTCCGTCCAGTGCTCGATGCCGTGGCTCTCCAGCCATTTCTCTTCCGAGGCAGCGTTCATGAAGGCCTCGCAATTCCCTCTCGGGTGAAGCCCCTGCCCGCCCCAGTTGTTGGAGGAGAGAAAGGGCACCTCGACTAGGGACCAGTCCGGCGTTTTCGCCTGCCAGTATTCATCATCGAGCGGGTGCGCGCGCATCTCCGCACCCAGAGGGCAGCGGTTCGCCCCGAGTTCCTCTTCGCTCAGCGTGTCCGGCCCCGATACCCAGTCGCCCGTCACCCGGCTCTTGTAGCCGCGCTCGCCCAGGCCGTGCTGCTTGGAACGCCCCCTGTTCTGATACCAGTTCTCCGTGAAGGTGCAGTAGATGCCGCCGTGGTAGTTCATGTCGCGGTAGAAATCCGCCGCTCCCTCCCAGGCGCACATGGCGACCAAGTGCGGGGGCTTCAGGCAGGCGACCTGCCACTGGTTGATGGCGTAGTAGGAGATGCCGTTGATCCCCACCTTCCCGTTGCTCCAGGGCTGCACGCCCGCCCACTCGATGCACTCGTAGAAATCGCGCGTTTCGCGATCCGAAAACGGGTCCATATACCCCGGCGAGCGGCCGGCGCCCCTCGAATCCACCCGCAGGCAGACGTAGCCGTCCGGCACCCATTTCTCGGGGTCCACCACCTCCCAGTTCTGGTATTTGTTCGAGGAACCCGCGGCGACGTCGGGGTGTTGCTCCACCATGCGCCGCCACTGTTCGGGATAGCCGTCCTCGAAATGGAGCCACTTCCCGTAAATCCCGTAGGTGATGATCACGGGATAGCGGCCCTCATCTATGGGCCGGTAGACGTCGCAGCGAAGCACGAGGCCATCGTCCATCTCGACCGGTACCTCCCAGTCGATCCGCATGCCGTCTGCTATTTCCGATTTGCGCCCTCTCATCGCATACCTCTCGTGTTTTGTCGGGAATCATCCTTTCTGTGGAATCACAGGCAGCAACACGTGGGACGGACACGACGGGCCGGTGTGAAGCGTCACCTTCCCGCCGAAGAGTTCCGTCGGCCTGTCTTCTTTCAGATCGTGCTTGAAGGGTCCGACGCCGTAATAGACGCGGCCCGATATCTTGGGCGCGGACGGCTCGTAACCGGGCCAGACGTAATCGCGCCCCCGGACGCTGATCGCCAGGCGATATTCCTTCGGAATCACGATGGAGGTCGGCCAGATTTCCACATCCAACTCGTATATCTCGCCAGGCGTCAAAGGCTGAATCTCATCGTGCGTGTGGTAGGGCCTGTAGGGCAGCGTGAGCGACTCGTCGAGCTTTCGGTGCGAGGCCCTCAGCCAGCCGATGGCCACGGGCGTGTGCGGGTCGTTCGCGCCCCGGTAGACGATCTCGGTCATGTCCGGCGTGAAGACGCGCAGGGTGAGGAACAAATCGGCGTCCGCCGTATCCGATGAGACGAACAGCTTGGCCGCCACGGGGCCCGTTATCTCGGTTTCCTCGGTGAAGGGCGGCGAGATGTAAATCAAGCCGTCGCCCAGGGCGTCGTAGGTCTTCGTGCGCTCGTTGGTCTGGGGTTCCGCCCGGAAGGTGCCGGTGCCTGAATGGAGGTAATACTTCGTCCACTCCGTGCGCGCGATGGGCCACTCGCTCTCGGCGCGCGGCACGAACTTCTCGCCCGGATGCCGCACCAGGAGCTGGACTTTCGGCTGCTCCGCCCAACCGGTGTCCTCGCCCTTTAAGAAATGACCGAAAAACTTCTTCTGGAGCGCGACGCCGTAATCGGTATAAAACTCGGTGAAATGCTCGAGGCCGTGCATCTCCAGCCATTTCTGGTCGGTGGCCGATTGCACGAAGCCCTCCGTGTTGCCCCTGGGGTGCAGACCCACGCCGCCCCAGTTGCCCGAGGATAGGAGCGGCACGTTGATTTTCGAGTAATCGGGCATGCGCGCCTTCCAGTAATCATCCACGAGGGGATGATCGAGAATGTCCTGCCCGAAATCGCTCCTGTTGGAAGCGAGTTCCTCTTCGCTCAGGTTGGCGGGGCCGGAAATCCAGTCCCCGTTGATGCGGCTCTTGATGCCGCGATTTCCCTTTCCGTGCTGGCGGGGAACGACGGCCTGGCGGTACCAGGTGTCCGAAAAGCGGCAGGCGATGCCCCCGTGATGGGCGAGGTCGCGGTAGAAATCGGCCGCTCCCTCCCAGACGCACATGGCGGCCAGGTGCGGCGGCTGGAGGGAGGCCACCTGCCACTGGTTCATCCCGTAATATGAGATGCCGTTCAGACCGACCTTCCCGTTGCTCCAGGACTGCACGCCCGCCCACTCGATGCAGTCGTAAAAATCGCGCGTCTCGCGAGGCGACCACACCTCGAGATAACCCGGCGAACGGCCCGCGCCCCTGGAATCCACGCGCACGCAGGCGTAGCCGTCGGGCACCCATTTCTCGGGATCCACGAGCTCCCAGTTCTGGTATTTGTTGGAGGTTCCCATGACGGTCTCGGGATAGTCGTTCACCATCAGGCTCCACTGGTGGGGGTAGCCGTCCTGCAGGTGAAGCCACTTGCAGTAGGGGCCGTAGCTCATGATGACGGGATATGCCCCGTCGTCGTCCGGCCGGTAGACGTCGCAGCGCAGCACCACGCCGTCGTCCATCTCGATAGGCACGTCCCAGTCGATGCGCATTCCGTCTCTTGCCTCGCTCCTGTACTCGCTCATGTTTCGCCTTTCCGTGAAAAAGGTGGATCACCGTCGGTGACTTATTTGGGGATGAGAAGAATATAACCGAGCGAAGGTGAGGCGTCCAGGGTTGGGGGGGGATTCTTAAGTCTGGAGAGAGAGGCTTATGTTCTATTCAAACTTGATGATGTTGAGTATTCCATTTGTCATGATGTGCGTTGCAAAGAAGCCAAGAGGTCGTCCACGGAATCGTAACTTTTCATCCTTCCGGCTCTATATTCTTCATCCGCCTCGTCTTCCATCGTCTGCCATTCATCTGAATAAAACCATGCGAGATCTTCCTGGATAACGTCCATGGTGTCCTCTTAATCTTAAGCGGGCGGTTTCGTTCGTTGCGATTCGGGAACAGAAATACGGATCATAAAGAACATTTCACTAGATGGTTTGAAAATTCCCCGTGGTGTTTTTCAAAGTTGTCTGAGGCATCGCAAACATCGGCTTATGGAAACGGTTATGCAGATGGAATTACTCCCGAAGGATTAAGAGGAATTAAATTTTGTCATCAATGCCAGCAGATTTAAGGACACCATTAGCGGTATGCTTGGATTTTGTGTTCTTAGGGACGCTCACCTTAACATTCGTATCAATATTCACCCATATTTCATGCGAGCCTTTGCCTTCCCTCCAAAATACAAAATTTGAGTCCTTGAGTTTCTGAGTCAACTTCCGATAAATATCCGTCATTGCGCATAAGCTTCACGGGTCTTGTGTTCCTCGTCGAATGGACGTTCCCATACTACAGTTGAAAACAAGTCCTTAATTTTTCTCGTGGTGAAATCAGGGCCTTGAATATGGTTTGCGATTATAAGATCGCCAACCAGATCTCTCATCACCTCTTCAAATTCATCTATCGTTTTTGCTTCAATGTGCAATCCCTTGATATCACTTTCAGATATAAAAACTTCCGCCTCTTCATCCCATGTGGCTTTTACATAAAAGGTCAGATTTGAACTCATGCTTTTCTCCCTCACTCAACAAATGTGGGTTCAACTCCCACCACGGCCTGCTCTAAACCACTTTGAAGTGGGGATTTCCTTATCCGTTGCCTTGAATGTGACTTGGCTATCTGTATCGGCGTTACAAGTATCTCTCACACCCATACCCTATCTCATAATGTGCAATGTTTCGCCGTATCTTGCCATACATCACTGAAATTTCAACCAGCCCGAATCTTGCCTCCTCCCCCCCATCACTCGATCCGCTCCTCGATTTTGCGGGTCGACTCCTCGACGATCTCGCACACCTTGTCCATAATCTCCGGATACTCGCGGAACGATTCGCGCACCTCTTTCACGATCGCCATCTTGGCGGCGGCGAAACCGTCCTCGTACTGGAGCCTCAGCTTCTCGGCCGATATACGGCTGCGCTCGAGTCCGTTCACCATCTGCGCGAGTTTCTCGGGCGTGTAGAGGTGTTTGAGTTAAAGAGATTTTTTTAGAAAATGCTCACTTCTTAAGGACTGGGAACGGTCGAAACCTTAGGGTCAATAGGCCTCCGGCAATTCATTCCTCGCACAGTCTTTGTCGATATGCAGGTGTCGAATCATCTTCCTGATATGGCCAACTTCAATTTCCGCCCGAATTCCCTTCCCATGCGCTCCCTTTGGGAATGAAGGATAGGTACGACCTTCAAATTGAATCCAATAGTGATGCGTCTTTTCCGTGACAACGCATCCTGGCGCGCATCTTTTGAGCATATTCCATATTTTTCTTAGTTGTACGCGACCGCTTGAAGCCATTCAGGCGGCGATGGCTCTTGGTTCATCCAGCATGTTGCGCCCCGCCTTGGGTTTTTTGACGGATCTTACTTGCACATAGGGTTGATGATCATCTGCATTTTTCTTTTCCAGGCCTTCGGCTCCAATATCTCCCCGGCGCACCGCTTCAACGGCTTCATCCCATTCTTGTTTCGTCTCTTCACAGATTTCGTTGAAGAAAACCTCAACTCGCTGTTTGAAGGTCGTGAAATCGTCGGCATCCTCCGCCATGTCGAACAGGACGGACGTGTAGGTCCGCCGGAAGATGGAGAATGCCTCATCCTCGTTTTGTCCGGTCGCGGCGATGCCGCCCGGCTGCACACCGTACATCCATGTGGAATCGTCCTCTTTCATCCCGAGGAGCGTTCCCATCATTCTTATATCCGCTACGAAGCCGTTTCCTTCCACCTTGTCTACAAAGGTAAAAAAGAACGGAAACGTGCTCATGTCACCCTCCTTTGCGGTTAGCTGAACTTGTGCAAGATATATCTCACACAGCCACACCCTATCTCATAGGGTGCAATGATTCTTCATATCTTGCCATAGATCGCTAAAATCTCAACCTGCCTGAGCACCCCCTTCACTCGATCCGCTCCTCGAGCTTGCGTGTCGCTTCCTCGACGATTTCGCACACATTTTCCATAATCTCGGGGTGCTCGCGGAACGACTCGCGCACCTCTTTCACGATCGCCAGCTTGGCGGCGGCGAAGCCGTCCTCGTACTGGAGCCTCAGCTTCTCGGCCGATATACGGCTGCGCTCGAGCCCGTTCACCATCCGGGCGAGTTTCTCCGGCGTCAGGCCCTCGAAGGATTCCTTCCCCATCTGCGAGACGGCCTCGACCGCCTGGGTCATCAGCATCCGCCGCGCGGCCGCGGCCACCTTCTCGCCCGGGTCCCTGCCCTCGCCATCGTACGCCATGACTTCCTCGATCAGCTCATCCACCATGGCTTCCACCCGCTTTGTCTTGCGGATGCCCTCTAGCAGGCGATTGTTGCGCGTCCCGATGGAGCCGAGCGTTATCTTCTCCCCGGTCTCCTTCTCGAAAGCCTCGGCCACTTCCTGGTAGGTCTTCCCCTCAGCGAGCATGGTATCGACGATTTTCTCCGCGCCATATTCCACTACTTTCGATCTGCGCCCCCGCCTCCTCTCCATTACAGATCCCCCACGAGGATGTCCGGCGAGGCGGATACGGCGCCTTCGAGCAGGCCGCGCCCCTTGCGGGTCAGGTGCGCCTCGTAATCCGTCAGCAGGCGGCCGAAGCCGCCCGGGGTGCGCTTTTCCACCAAGCCCCGCACGGCCAGATCGTCCACGAAGGCCTCGAGCGTCTCGCGGCTCAGGGGCGCGCCGTCCTCATGATGGCCCGCCTCGCGCAGCGCGCTCCAAAGGAGAAGGCTCCCCACGCTCGATTTCTCCTGAAATGCATTCTGGTAATAAAGCGTCTTCAAAATGTCGCCGCGCAGGACGCGGGCCGCCAGTTCGTTCACGATAAGACACCTCCTCGATAACTTTCATTCCGGCGCGCCGGACGCCATCCGCCGTAAGCCAGGCCTCTTCCACCCACTGAAACATCTCCTCGATGACTTTCACCCTGAAATGCCAAACATCCCCCCGCGCGCGGGGATACCCGGCAGTATAGAAGGCGGCGCGGGTTCGGACGGCGCAGAAAATGCGGGCAAATGCGGGGCCTTTGCATTGAGAAAAAGACTTGCGGGTTGCACAATGCCGCCCGAGGAGGACGTACGATGCGCTCCAGCGCGCCGACAACCGCCGCACTCGCCATACTCGCGCTATGGTCCCTGGGACTTTCAGTCGCGCCGGCCTTCGGCCACGGGGAGGAGGAAATCCTCCTGTTCGCCTATCTGGCGGAAGAGCGCAACCTGCTCCGGATCTCGACCGCCATCGTGGGCGGCATCATCCTGGCGATGGGCGCCTTCATCACCCAGCAGTCGCGCGCCGAGGCGAGGGAGAGCGACCGGGCCGAATTCACGGGCTTCCGGGTGATATTGCCGGGGCTGCTCGTCACCTGCCTTGGTGCCGGCGTGCTGTTCACGGCCGCCTTCATCCTGCCCGAGCAGATCAAGATCGTGCACGACCACCCCCTGGAGCACGTCGAGACGAAAACCACGAAAAAAAGAAGCGGCCCGTGAGGGTCGGGCATCCCCAGTGGAATGCCCGATGAAAAAGGCCCTCGCCGGGAATTGAACATTGTCGTCATTCCGGCGAAAGCCGGAATCCAGGGAATTTGTTAATCACTTGGCAATCCTTGAAATGCCGTCGTTCCTGTTTGTAGGGGTCGCGTATACGCGACCCTGCCTTTTCGCCTTCACAATGCGGGTCGCATAATATGCGACCCCTACACTCCCTCCGGCAAGGCGGTATCCCATCGCCGTCATGCCAGCATTGCGGGGGTTATTCAACAACCCCCCAATCCTTCCCTGCGCAAGCGTTTCTCACTTCGCCTTTCCCGTGAGTTTCTCGACGGTGCGAAACGCGCCCAGACCCAGCATCCCCAGAGTGAGTTCGAGAAGTCCCTCCGCCGAGACGGGATAGGGCGCGAGCTCGCCGCTCAATAGCACCTGCCGCGTCCAGAGCCACGCGCCGAGCGCGTATTGGGGGATGAAATAAAAGGCGAGCGATACCCCGCAGGTCCACAGGATGAACGGCCTGCCTCCTGCGACGAACGCGCTGCGGTGGGCGGCCTCTATCTTGTTGATCTCGTTCTGGGCCTCTAAGGGCCGCATCATCAGCTTCTGCTTGATCGCCTCGGCTGCGCGCCGCTCATCGGGCGTTTCGACGAACCTGTCGATGACGTTGGCGACGCCCTCCGCCGCCGTGACGACGCCGCCGCCGATGAGTTTTTCCAAAAAGGCCATCACGCGCTCCTCATGCTATCGGCGACCCTGCCCGCCCGCGCGGGGAGGTCCCTCGCGTAAACCGAATCGAGCGCCTCCGATGCCGCGCGCGCATAATCGCCCTCGGCGAGCGCGGCCCACATCTTCCTGAACCCCAGAAGGTTCGGCACGCCCATGTTGTAGGCCATGTTCAGGACGGCGCGCCGTGCTCCGGGCCTCAGATTCTCGTACACCTCCCCCACACGCGAGTTTTCGAGTTCGCGCCCCATCAGAGACAGCCGATGCCGGAGGAGCAGTTCGGCTTCGGCTTCCGATATCCCGTCTTCGAGCAGCGTTCCGTAGCCGATGGTCTTCTTGCTCCTGGCGTCGAGATAGACCACCGGCACGAAACCCTCCTCGCGCTTGATCTCCTCTACGAGTTCGTCGGTGAGCATGATTTCTCCTCATTCACAAGCGAATCCCCGGCTTTGGCCACCTGTTGCAGGACGCGCAGGAGCGCCGCCGCGCCCTTGCGCGCGCCCGAGCGTTGCGCATAAGCCTGACCCGAGGCCAAGACCCGTCCGTTCCTCGCACGAACGCGGAAGCGATGCCGACCGGATCTGTCCCGGAAAATCTCGACGGGGCGATGCTTCGCGTTCTTTACGGCCGCCATACATAACCCCCCAGGAAAAAGCCCAGGCTCACGAGAAATACGCCCACGGCGATGAGGCGCAGGACGGTATGTTTCTCCTTCGCCCAGCGCCACAGGAAGGCGTCCGTTCTTTTTTCGATTTCATTTTTCTCTGACATGACTCTCCTCTCTTTCCGGTAGCGATATCCCGCGCGCCGCCCGTGGGCGATGCGCCTCGACGTGAGAGATTCTAGGCCTTGATCCCGCCGGGCCGATGACGGAAAATGCGGGCAACTGCGGGGTGATGCACGTTCGCCCGCACGCGACAGGAAAAGAACGCATTCCCCCGCGCCGGATGCGCCTCTCGACACCTTCATTCGAGACGCGCGAGGGGCGTTTGAACCCGTTAAGAAGACGATGCGCCAAGCAGCGCATGCCGCCAAGCACAGGAGATGAACCATGAAAAAACTGACCGCCACCCTCCTCATCGCCGTATTCAGCCTGGGACTCGCCGGGTGCCGCACCGATGGAAGCATGGACAAACAGACCGGCGGAGCGATTCTCGGCGGAATCGCGGGCGGTCTGATCGGCTCGAAGGTCGGCAAGGGCCGGGGCCGCAAGGCGGCGACCTTCGCAGGCGCGGTTCTCGGCGCCCTCGTGGGCAGCTCCATCGGAGCGCAACTCGACGAGCGCGACCGCCTGCTGATGGGGCGCAACACGCAAAAAACCCTCGATCGCGGCAAGACGAACGTGGCCGGCGCATGGGTGAACCCCGACACGGGCAACCGGGGAACCATTACGCCCAAGCGCACCTACCGGGTGCAGAGGGGCTCGACCACCCGCTATTGCCGCGAGTTCCAGCAGACCATCACCGTGGGCGGCAAGACCGAGCGCGCCTATGGCCGCGCCTGCCGGCAGCCCGACGGAAGCTGGAAAATCGTCAACTAGGCCCGCGCCGCTCAAGGAATATCATTCGGTTTCGCCGGTGAGGTGCGTCTCATGAAGAAGCGGATCTACGCGAGCGTTGCGTTCATGTTCTTCGTATCCGGTTGCGCGGGTTCGGGGCCCAACCCGGTGGCGCGCTTCACGCCTGCCGATGAGAAGCGAAACTGCGCCTCGCTCAAGTCGGAAATCAAGGCCATCAAGAAGGACATCGCGAAAAAGACGAGCGAGCGAACCGACAAGACATACAAAAACCTCACCCTGGGCGCTGCAGGCGTATTCCTGGTCGTTCCGTGGTTCTTCATGGACTTGAAGGGCAAGGAGGCGGCAGAGACCGAAGCGCTCGAACGCCGAAACGCCGCATTACGCCGGGTCGCTTTCGTCAAGGGCTGCAACGAGCCGCTTCCCATCCTCACGCATCAGAGAAAGCCCAAAACGGGAGAAAAAGCGAAATAGACGCAAGCGCGGTTCGCGCCCCCCTTTCTGCTTTGCCTTACACCTTTGAAATATATTCGCCGCCGTACTACAGGGGTCACGTCATGCCCAGAAACAACTCAAATAATCTTTTCATCAAGTCAATCTTCATCGCCGCCTTGATGCTCAGTTCAGTAAGTATCCCTCGCGCGGACGCCAGAGAATGCACCTATGGCCCCTACACGGGGCGCTGCCGTGACATCGGGCTCATGCGCTCGGTCAAGCGCGACGCGGAAAAACGCGCCTCCGCGCGCTCCATCCTCTGGGTGGAGGCGGGTTATCTCTCGGCTGACGAGGCGAGCGATCTGCACCAAAAGATTGACGCCGGGGTCGAGGCCGTCGAGAAGTTTCTGGGATTCAAGTTCTCACGCGAGGCCTACGGGCAGGAGAAAATCGAGTTCTTCGTCCACAGCCGGCGCGCGCCCTCCCACACCATCACGGCCTACAGCCCGCGAAAATACATGCACCCAGTGGTGTTTCTCTTCTACGCCAAAGGAAAGAGAACGCCCTATCTCCACGAGACGGTCCATATCATCGCCTGGGACTGGAACACGCTCTGGCTCAAGGAAGGCCTGGCCGTTCACCTGAACGACCGACTGGGCGGCTACGCCGCTTTTCCCAATTTCGGGGAATCGGTGGATGAGTTCGCGGGCCGGGTGCTCAGGCGCGAGTTCCCGCCCGCTACGAACGCGCTCGACCTTGTGGGCGAGAACGGGATTCCCCGGTTCGAGAACAGGGCCGTGCGGCGCATGTTCTACATTCTCTCGGGCTCTTATGTGGCCTATCTCCTGCGCGAGTGGGGGGTGAAAAAGTTCATGCGCGTCTACGCCGCCAAGGACGCGGAGGCCACGATACTAAAGGAAACGGGAAAACCCGCCTGGCAGTGGAAGGAGACGTGGCTGGGCGGGTTGAGGTAGGTCAATCCCTACCGGGGAGGGTGGGATTGTGAGTATCGAGAGTGGAATTGCGAATTCACCAAAAGAAAAGCCCCCCGGATTTCCCGAGGGGCTTTATTTCATATCGGGCCTCTCTGCTAGAAGCCGGGGTCCTCGTCATGTGTGTGGAGCATCGCTTGGTCTCCTTTCAGCGGCCAGGTAATTACAAAACCACCTAAGTGATTGAAGTATCCCATTTCCGAGATAGATTTTCAAGACCCTTGTATAGTCGGTTTCCCCTTCGGTTTCTCAGGTCTGCAATCCATGGCTCGAATACGTCATAATAGCGTAAGACATTTGTCTGGAACAATTCGCGGATGATGACTTCATTGACAAAGCCTTTTTCGACCAACACCGCCAAGTCTTCGAGATAATTCAAAACATTCGTTATGTTCAATTCGAGAATTTCATCATCCTTGATTTTATCTTGTATAATCCTCAGCCTCTCCTCCCTCGGCTTGGCGGCTATGGGTTTTATCAGCCCGATGACGGCTTTTTTCGAGTCGAAAAAACTTGCGGTGTTCCATTCAGAGGTAAGAGACATCGTGCGGGTCATTTGCTCGGATTCCACATTCGCATAAACGCTTTGGGCGATATAAAAGGCGCTGACAATTGCGGCTGCGGCGCCAACAGCAATGGCGATAAACGTCGCCAACTCCTTATGAGCAGGCAAGAAGAAATAGACACCTACAATCACACCGACGAAGATAAAGGCAACCACGCCAATATGAACCGTGAACCTGCGCTCGAATTTAAGATTGAAATCGAATGCCTTGGAAAATTCTCTCGCCATTTGCGAACCCTCACACGGACACAACCATCCGCCAACAAATTCGGGTCCTCTGGCAACTCGTTTGAGTGGTTAATCGTGCGTCAACTATACCTTTTTCGTCCGAAATCTCAACCTCACCTGATTGCTCCTGCCCAATAGCGATGGAATGGATTGTTGCTCCCTATCCATCAGCCACAACTCCACCTTGAGCAGTTGCAACCCCTCCCTCATCAGCCGCAATCCCTCCTTGATCAGTCGCAATCCCTCCCTGATCAGTCGGGATTGACTACTCCCGCATGCCGCCGAACTTCCATTCCAGATCGAGCGGGAAATCCTCCGTCATCTTCTCGACATAGGCGAGGACATCCTCGCGGCGGAAGCGCGCGCTCTTGAAGGAGGGGTGGTTCCCGGGCTGCCGGACGCCCGCACGCGGTGGCGGGCGGCGCAGGTAGACGGGCCGGAGGCAGGGCGCGTCGCTCGCGCAGTCCTCGGCGATAATGGCGTCGAGCGTGCGGTAGCTCTTATAACCGAGCACCCTGGCGAGCATGGGCTTGGTGAGAAACGCCTCTTCCTCGAGAATGCGGCGCGGGGTTCTCGGATCGAGCGGGGCGTGTTTCGTTCGCCTCTTGCGCCGCTTGCCCGCAGTCGTCTTGTCGCGGGGCTTTCCGGGCGGCATCAGACGAGCGCCTCTGTGAGCGGCGTGAGAGATACGTCGCGGCGGCGGGTTCTCCTGGCCCTGATGAGGGCGTCGGCGCGGGCGCGGGCGGATTCGACGTTCGGGAAGATGAGGCTTACGCTTCTCTCGCGTGCGAGGTCGCGGTAGACGAGAAGCGCCGCCTCTTCGGGGACGCCGAAGCCCTCGTCCACCAGATCGGCCGGCGTGCGCTCATGGGTTCCGATGAAGGAGACGGCCTCGTTCATGACGACGCCCCTCCCGGGAACAGATGTGGCGCACTGCCGATGCGGCGCAATAAAAACCCGGATGACCCGCGCGGTCTTGAAGTTGCGATGGTCTCGGAGGGGGGCGCCTCGCGGGCGGTTCGAGACGCCGCGTTCGGTGGGGAAGAAGGTGGGGTATTGCGGGACGGATCATCCGGGCGAAGCGAATTTCCGAAAATATCGATTAATAATTGTCATGAAACCGTTGACCACGCAATGATACGATTGACTCCGTTTGTCTACGATAACTGATTGTTAATAATACCATATTTCTGTTATTCCCCACCCCGATCCCCCTTGCGCTTTCGTCAAACATATGCTCTGATACCCTCCTGTTTGATGCCGTACGTATGCGATTTGATTACATATTTCAGGAGGCGGGATGCCAAAGCGAAGCGAACTCAAGCTCACCAAGCGCACCGTCGACGCGCTCGAGGCCGACGGGAAGGACGTCCTCTTCTGGGACCGGGAACTGGCGGGCTTGGGTGTGCGCGTCCACACCACGGGCCGGAAGACCTGGGTGGTGCAATCGAGGGGACCCGGGGGTCCCAAGCGCGTGACGCTCGGCCGCCACGGGGAACTGACCGTCGACGAGGCCAGGAAACAGGCCGCCCGCCTCATCGATCGCATCAAGCGGGGCGAGGATTTCAGCGCTGCGGCGCCCGAGGCGGAACCCACCGTGGCGGGACTCGCCGAGCGCTTCATGCGCACCCACGTGGAGCGGCATCTCAAGCCGGCCACCGCCTCGGCATACCGCACGGTGCTCGACAAATACATCCTGCCCGCCCTGGGCGGGATGGCGCTGGAAGAAGTCGGCGGGGCGGAAGCCACGGCGCTCCATCACAGGCTCAGGGACACGCCCGCCCGGGCCAACGCGGCCGTCCATCTGCTCTCGCGGATGTACACCCTTGCCGAGGCGTGGGAGCTGGTCCCGCCCGGGCGGAACCCCTGCCTCTCGGTGCGCCGCTACAGGACGCGCAAGAGGGAGCGGTTCCTGACGCCTGAGGAATACCGGCGCCTGGGCCGTGCGCTCAGGCAAGCGGAGGACGAGATATGGCCGCCCGCGGTCGCGGCCATCCGGCTGCTCGTCCTGACCGGGTGCCGCAGGGGCGAGATACTGAGCCTCGGGTGGGACGACGTGGACCGCACGGCGGGGGACCTGAGATTAAGGGACGCCAAGGCGGGTCCCCGGATGGTCCCCCTGACGAGGCCCGCCCTCAGGGTATTGGACGCCATCCCCCGCTCCGGGGACAATCCCTGGGTGATCGCGGGCCAGAGGCCCGGGAAGCGCCTGACGGGCCTGCACCACTACTGGCGGCCCATAAGGGAGCGGGCGGGGCTCTCAGACGTAAGGCTTCACGACCTCAGACATTCATTTGCGTCGAGGGCGCTGGCGCTGGGCGAAAGCCTCTACACGATCGGAAAACTGCTCGGCCACACGAGCGTGGCGACGAGCGCGCGCTACGCACACCTGATGCGAGAGGCCGAGAGGGAGGCGGCGGTACGGGTGGGCGGGAGTATCGGGATTCACATCACCAACGGGAGGGCCGGGTGAAGATGGCGAAGACGAAATACGGGACGCTTTCCAACCGCGCGGTCGCGAAACTGAAAGTGGAGAAAGACACGGTCTTCTGGGACCGGGAACTCACCGGCTTTGGGGTGCGGGTATATCCCACGGGGAGCAAGGTGTATATCGCGCAGGCGCGGGGTCCTGAAGGACCCAAACGCGTGGCGGTGGGCCGCCACGGGGTGATCAACGCCGATGAGGCGAGGAAGCGCGCCGCCCACATCATCGCGAGGATCAAGGCGGGCGAGGAGGCGGTTCCCGAACCGATGAAGCCTGCGGGAGGCCCCACGGTGAATGAGGTGTGCGCGCGCTACCTCGCCGAATACGTCTCGGTGCGGTGCAAGCCGGCCACCGCCGCGCTCTACCGCTCGGTGATCAACCGCCACGTCCTGCCAGCCCTGGGCAGGGCGCCGATCGCTGCGCTCTCGCGCGCGCAGGTGGCGGAGTTCCACGAGAGCCTGTTCGAGACGCCCGCGGTGGCGAACATGGCGCTCCGCACCCTCTCCTCGATGTACCGCCTGGCCGCGGGCTGGGGAATGGTTCCCGAGGGAACCTCGAACCCCTGCAAGGCCCTTGTGAAATACCCCGAGCGCAGGCGCGAGCGGTTCCTGACGGATTCGGAGTTCACCCGGCTGGGACGCGCACTCGAGGATGCGGAGGCTGCGGGCGACGCCTCCGCGTCCGCGGTGGCGGCGATCAGGCTCCTGGCCCTTACCGGGTGCCGCAGGAGTGAGGTCCTCAAGCTGCGCCGGGAGGATGTAGCGCTCGATGCGGGGGAGCTCAGGCTGCCCGATTCCAAGACGGGCGCGCGAGCCGTCCCCTTGCCGCCTGAGGCGGTCGAGCTTCTCGCGGGCCTCCTTGGCGCCCACGACGGCCCCTGGGTCATACCGGGCAGGAAGCCTGGGACGCATCTTGTGAACATCGACGAGGCCTGGCGAACCGTCCGCGAGCGCGCGGGCCTCGGAGACGTGCGGCTGCACGACCTGCGCCACTCGTGGGCCTCGCGGGCGCTCGCGCTCGGCGAGGGACTCCCCGTGATAGGGAAGCTCCTGGGCCACAGCAAGATGGAAACGACGGCGCGCTATGCGCACCTAGCGCGCGATTCGGCGCAGGAAGCGGCCGAGCGGGTCGCCGGGAGCATTGAGGAGGACATACTAAACTGATCTTGCGCTTCAGGAGCGTCGCCGGGGCCACAGCTCGACCGACTTGCCCCGAACCACTTCACTCCTTTGATTCAGGGCGAATACCGTAAAAAATGAAAATCACCGGGGCGGCATGTTTCCCTTTGTACGGGTTTTTCTTTCGGCGTCTCTCCCCCTACGCGCTTGTGGCCCTGTTTGGGGATTGGGGGAGGGGCCGGGGGCCCATTCGCTCCCGGCGCAACACGAAGGGAGTCCCGGGGTACGACGAGAAGCCCGCGGATACGGGCAATTCCCGGAAGAAGAAGCCGGGTAGTTCGACATGGCTGCCTCCAGGACGCCGCCCCTCCCGGCGGGTCGGCGGAGTGAACCGCCTATATTCATTTCTATTCGCGACCCTTTCCGAGAAAGGAGGTCGAAAGGAGCCGGGAGGAGCGACTCGCCGCTTTCCCCATAAAACGTCCACACGAGAAGAAAAGGACGCAACAATAAAAGCGGCTTGTCCGGCCGATGATTTCCTGTCGCCGGCGGCGAACGGGCTCTTCCCGTATACCACGACTCCATGAAAACCGGCAAAGTCCACCGAAGGCGAAGCCGCGCCGGCCCGGTGGTTGTCCGTGTCCGGGGGCCGGTGATAAGTTTCGTTCCATTCAACGTGTCATATCAATTATTCATCTCATGTTTTCACCCTGACGGAGCGCGGGAGGAGTCCCTTGACGAAGATCGACATCATCAACCATGTGTCCGACGATACGGGTCTCAGCAAAGCCAGGACCGAAGAAGCCTTCGATGCGATCATCGACGCCGTCAGGGAATCCCTCGTGAGAGGCGAGACCGTCATACTGAGGCGCTTCGGCTCCTTCCATGTGAGGCAAAAGAACGCCCGCATGGGGCGCAACCCGAAGACGGGCCGGGAAGCGCCCATCAGCGCCCGCAGGGTCGTGAGTTTCAAGGCGGGACGAAACTTCAAGGGAGCGGTGAACGGCGAAGGGATGAAATTCTATTGATTCGCCGGTTCGGAGGTCGAGAAGGACCAGGCCGGCAACGTCCGCATCCGTCGCAAGGCCCCGCGCCGCCTCAGCCTGAGCAGCGGCGAAGCCGCGTATCGAAGGTCGGCCCCGACTGAGGAAGGAGGGCCTGAGCCCGTCGAAGGGCGGAACTCGCGCTCCATCCTTTGATACGGCGCTAACGGGTTTGTTGAAAAAGCCCCCCTGACAAGGGGGGGGGTAAAAGCGATGTCCCCCCGACGAGGGGTTTTTCAACAACCCCGATAGGGGCAGACTGGGGAGACAGGACATGAGCGCACGCAGAAGGAGGATTTGACGCCCTGGCGGCGGGTGCGTTCAAGAACGCTTATACCGAAACCCGGGCAGGCGAGGGCAAAAGAGCCTCGGCCTGCCCCACGACGGATTCCAGAAAACTCTCATCGGGGGAGACGCACGACAGCACACTGAGGCCGAGAAACAGACCGAGCAGAGACTTCGCCGTCTGCTCCGGATCGACTTCCGGGGAAATCTCTCCACAAGCCTGGCCCCGCTCGATGGAAGCGCAGAAGAACTTCGCCATGCCGGCGAAGGCGTCGGCAACCAAAGAAGCCACCTCCTCATCGTGCGCCCCAAGCTCCAGGGCGACGTTGACTTCGAAACAACCCTCTCGCGAACCTCCTTCCAGCGCGACGGAGGCGGCAGCGCCGAAAACGGCCAGCACCGCCCCGCGCGGCGAGTCTTCCTTTTCGAGTTCTGCAATCGGCTCTGCGCGATGGAGGCGGTCATAATGGCGGAGCGCCCGGTAGAACATCTCACGCTTGTCGCCGAATGCGTGGTATAAACTGCCTCGAAAGAGACCCGTCGCCTTCTCGAGATCCAGGATCGACGTCGCCGAATAGCCGTGACGCCAGAACTGCCTCATGATTTTCGTTAAAACCTCGTCCATCTCGTACTTTGGCATTTTCCCCACGGATCCTCTCTTCGTCCGCTCGGTGAAACATGGAATTCATTCGCATGCCACATAGCGGTTTGGCGGTTCCAATCATCACCACGAGTCAAAACATATCACACGAAAAATCCGATTTCACAAAAATCGCACCCCATCGGCGCTTTTTCAACAGCCCCATGATTTGCAGGCTCCCGGGCCACGGCAAGCTGGAAACGACGGCGCGCTACGCGCATCTCGCGCGCGATTCGGCGCAGGAGGCGGCCGAGCGAGTCGCGGCGAGCATCGCCGAAGACATGCTGCAGGGCGCCGGGCGCAACTGCCAGCAAACCCGTTCGATGATGGATGCGGTTTTCCTATAACTCCATCCCTCGATCCGATCGGGTCTTCTCCATCGCCGGCGTCCGCCGCTCCAATGCCTGCGTCGCTTCCCTCGACTTCTCCGCCCCGATGCTCTCCGCCTTGCCCGCACCTATCGCCTCGAGCGCCGCGATGCGCTCCCCCGTCGCGGCTTCGAGCCGCTTGCGCAGGGCCTTCGCGTCGTCGGTCACGAGTTCCGCCCGGTCCCGGGCGCGGCTGATCTCGACGTAGAGCGTCTTCTGGTTGGTGAGGTCGGGGTGGTTGGTCTCCATCGCGGTTATCACGGTATCGACCGTCCGGCCCTGGAAGGCGTGGACGGTCGAGGCCCAGGCGCGGTCGACGTGGCGAAGCTGCGGGTCGCCGCGGGTCATGCCGATCGTGCGCCCGTCCTCGACCTGGAAGGTGA
>MPNJ01000005.1 GCA_002238965.1 Nitrospinae bacterium bin107
CGGTCGATGAGGAGGGCGGCCTGTTTCCTGGCCTCATCGACGGTCAGTTCCCCGTGGCGGCCGAGCGTCACGCGCTTCGGACCCCCGGGTCCCCGGGACTGCACCACCCAGGTCTTCCGGCCCGTGGTGTGGACGCGCACACCCAGGCCCGCCAGCTCCCGGTCCCAGAAGAGGACGTCCTTCCCGTCGGCCTCGAGCGCGTCGACGGTGCGCTTGGTGAGCTTCAGTTCGCTTCGCTTCGGCATCCCGCTTCCAAAAATATGTAATCAAAACGCATACGTGCGGCATGATACGGGAGGGTATCAGAGCATACGTGTGACGAAAGCGCAAGGGGGGTCGGGAAGGAAAATAACAGAAATATGGTATTATAAACAATCAGTTACCGTAGACAAACGGAGTCAATCGTACCATTGCGTGGTCACCGGGTTCATAATAATAATTAATCGAAATTTTCGGGAATTATTATTTGCATTTTGCGCCTCCCGCGCCTCGTCCGGGCGACGGCCCGATTCCTGCGGGCAGCACCTCCTGAAAAACCAAAGGCAAACGGGCGGCCTCTCCAGCATACCCCACCGGCGCGAAAACCCCCGAAGGCAAATGCGGGCAGATGCGCCTTCGTCCCGGTGGGGGAGGGTCCGTTCCGAACCAGGCAGGAGGAATGGACCGAACAAGGCGGAAAGGCGCCGGGGTGGTTTTTCAACAGCCCGAATGCGAGAGGAATTGACGCGACCGATGAAGATCAGTTCCGACCGGGAAGGAAGGAACTGCTTCGCCGACCGGGGAGGGGTTCCGCAGGGACAGGCCCCCGTGCCTGTCCGTGGTCGCCCCTATCTTCTTTCGAGACTGCTCCGCGAAGGACGCGAAAGGGTATAGGGGTCGCATACATGCGGCGCGTTTCGGAGTCGGTTTCGGGGGGCTACCGCGCCTCAGCGGCCGAGCGCGACTGCGGCCATTCCGGTCACCGTGACGCATACGCCCCAGACGAGACGGGGGCGCACGCGGGTCATGTCGCGCAGCATGAGGACGGTGAAAATGACCGAGAAGATCGGCATCGAGGCGATGATGGGGCCGACGACGCTGACGTCTGAATTGATGATGGCGAGGTTGTAGAGGAGCTGGTTGCCCGAGTTCAGCACGCCGACCACGATGATGGTCACGACCGCCCAGCGCGGCCCCCAGTCGAACAGCGCAGGCGGGGAGATGTATCTCAGGCTATAGATGATGGGGATGCTCACCATGTTCGACCACGCGACCGTGAGAGCGATGCTCGGCATGGCGTCCAGGCCTTTCTTGCGGATGAACACGCTCACGCCCAAAGAGACGGCGCTGGCGAAACCCCAGAGAATTCCCGGCTGAAACCAGCGTCCCTTGGCGGGTTCATAGCTCACCAGAATGACGCCCGCCACCACGAGGCCCGTGCCCCCCAGAACGGCCGGGCCGGGCTCCTCGCCCAGGTAAAGGACGGCCAGGGTCAGGCTGAGCAAAGGGGATGTGCTCATGAGCGTCATCAGCCGGGGCGGGCCGATGGAGTCGATGGCCTTGTAGTACACCAGACGCCCGTAGCTGTAGGCGGTGACGCCCAAAAGGGCGAACCAGAGCATTCCCTCGAGCGAGACGTCCTCGGGGTCGTATTCCCACCAGCCGAAAAGGGCCAGAACGAGCATGTTGAAGATGTTCGTGAGCAGGGTGGCGGACATCAGACCCATGTGGCGCAAGGGCCGCGCGGCGAGCACCCCCGTGAACGCCGCCATGACGGCCGCGGCCAGCGCCCAGATGATTCCCATCGTGTTGTCCATGGCGGGGTTAGCCGTGCCGGCCGATGCTTACGGCCACGATGCCCAGCACGGCGATGCATATGCCCACCACCACGCGCGCGTTCAGGCGTTCGATGTCGCGCAGAAACAAAGCGGAAAGGCACAAGGCGAATATCGGCGTGCTGCTCAGGATGGGAACGGCCAGCGAGAGTTTTCCCTTCAAGGAGAGGTTGATGAGGATTTGCATCAGACCGTTGATGATCGTTCCAAACACCAGCAGGGGAAGATAGCGCTTCGAGCCCCATTGGAAATAACGCTTAGGCAGGAAATGCCGCAAACCCTCTGAGGTGGGGATGGCGACCATGGCCGACCATGCGGTGAGCAGGGCGGGCGCCGCCATGTACGACATTCCCTGTTTTCGCATGAACGCGCTGCCCACCAGCATGAGCATGCTCATGAGCGACCAGCCGATGCCTACGCGGAACCACCTTCCGCCCGAAGGCTCATAGCTCACGGCGGCAATCCCTAAGACGACGAGAAGCGTTCCGAACAATACCCAGAGGCCGGGTTCTTCTCCCAGGAAAATGACCGCCAGAAACAGGCTGGGAAGCGGAACCATGCTCGTGATGGTGATGTGGCGCGCGGGGCCGACGATGTTCATGCCGGTGTAGAACACCCAGCGGTTGATGCTGTAGTTCATCACGCCCAGAACGCCGAACCAGGCGAACGCCTCCCAGCGAAAACTCCCCGGCTCGTACAGCCAGAATCCGATGACCCCCAGCATCAAGGTGTTGCCCAGGTTGTTGAACTGCGCCAGGGCGAACGAACCCATCTGCCGCAAGGCGGGCGCGAAGGTGATATTCGTCGCCGCGCTCACGAAGGCCGCCGAAATGGCCAGTAGAATGGTTTGGGATTCGAGACTCATGCGCTCATCTTTTCAAGAAACTCTCCCGGATGACATCGCGGCCGGTTCTTTCCGGATGGTGGAGAGAATATCCCTCCGTTCGCCTCGCGTCGATGCGGATGGCCGAGAATCGTGCCCTTACAACCACATGAACCCGCATGAAAGCGATAATCAATCTTTTTTCAGCTATTTGCCCATTTTCACATGGATGGAACTTTGGTATATCTAAAACCAGTGATGAGGTGTTTGTTGCCGCCGGCACATTTGATGCATAGAGAAGGGAAAAAAATGCGGAATTCTCATTATCTGCCCAAATTCAAATCGTTGGGTTCAACCTTCCCCATCATCGCGATATTGTTCGGACTGGGTTTGCTTATCGCGCCTATGAACGCCCAATCCGCAGTCGGCGCGGGAAAGCTGCCGTCCCTGGCCGGGTTGGCGGAAAAATTAAGCCCCGCCGTGGTGAACATCAGCACGGAAACAAAGGTTGAAACGAGTTCAAGAGGCGATTTTCCAGGATTTCCTGGCGATTTGTGGAACGAATTTTTCAGACGTTTTCATGAAAGACCTTTCCGCCGTGGACCACGTGGTGGGTTACGCCCACAACCCAGACAGCAGAACCTGGGTTCGGGCTTCATCGTGACCGATAACGGTCTGGTCGTTACGAATAATCATGTTGTCGAAAATGCATCTAAAATAACCGTCCGCTTCAAAGATAAAAGAAAGAGAAAAGCGAAGGTCGTGGGCCGTGACCCCCAAACCGATATCGCGCTTCTCCAGGTAGAAACGAAACCTGGTGATACTTTCACCGCGGTGAAGCTCGGAGACAGCGAAAAACTTCGCGTAGGCGACTGGGTAATGGCCATAGGAAACCCATTCGGCTTATCCCATACGGTGACGGCCGGAATCGTCAGCGCCAAAGGGCGCGTTATCGG
Organism: Nitrospinae bacterium bin107; assembly: GCA_002238965.1. Taxonomy (GTDB): domain Bacteria; phylum UBA8248; class UBA8248; order UBA8248; family UBA8248; genus Bin107. Next base: position 3,594 of record MPNJ01000005.1, read on the forward strand.
TTCGAGCCGGTTCGATAACTTTATTCAAACCGACGCCTCCATCAATCCGGGAAACAGCGGTGGACCCCTCTTCGATTTGAATGGAAACGTCGTGGGCATCAACACCGCCATTTTCAGCAGAGGCGGCGGAAATATCGGTATTGGTTTCGCGATACCGATTGATATAGCGAAGAAACTGCTCCCTCAGCTTCGCAAGGGAGTCGTTACCCGTGGATTTCTGGGCGTATCCATTCAACCCGTCAATGAAAGTCTGGCGAAAGAATTGGGCCTGAAAGAAACCCAGGGCGCTCTGGTCTCTAACGTGATTGAAAATGCGCCTGCGAAAAAAGCCGGCATCAAAAGAGGCGACGTGATCGTAAGCATCAATGAGAAAAAAATCAAAAATCCCCGTCAACTCTCTCTTGCCGCGGCCGACTTGAAGCCGGGCTCCAACGCCGAAGTCGGCATCATTCGGGACGGCAAGAAGCGCGACTTCACCATTCAAGTCGGCAAGTTGCCCGGAGCTTCGGAGGAAATAGCGAAAGCATCAAAACCGGCGCTCCAGAAAAAACTGGGTATCGAGGGGCAAAACCTGACCCCTGAACTCAGAAAGCAAATCGGGGCGAAAGCAAAGAAGGGCGTCGTCATCTCCAACGTGTTGCCCGATAGTCCCGCAGCCTTGGCCGGGTTACGCCGGGGTGACGTCATTGTAGAAGCCAATCGGAAAGCGATTGCCGATACGAAACAGTTGCAAGAAGCGCTGAAAAAAGGAGAGAAAAAAGGAAATCTGCTGGTGATCGAACGGAAAGGCACGACATTCTACGTGGCGCTGGAAGGAAAGGGATAAAGGTGAGAGAAACGGCCGAAAAACAAGCCGGCCTCAGCGAAAGCATCATCGCCGCGGCTTCACAAATCTGCAAAGAACTGGAAGCCAAGGCCATTTTTATTCATGCGGACGCGATGAAGGATCTGGACGCCTTGATGGATCTGCCCGACGGCGTAGAGCATTTCACCACCACTTCCACCCCCGACCTTTACGAAGAACTGGAAAAACGGGGTTGCAAGGTAATGCAATTGCCCGCCTTGTCCCTGAATCGAATCGACATCATCAAGATGGGTGTCGTGATCGCTTTGAGTGAAGGCTCCATCACGCAAAACGACACCGTGGTTTGCCTTTCAGGCTTGCCTGAGAACGAAGAAATTGACACGCTCATGGTCTTTCATTTGGATCGCGAGAAAGAAATGCTCCAGACATCGGAAACGCAAAGCGCCGTTGAGGGCGTAGACCCGAAGGTGTTCGAAACGGTCTTGTCGCTCGCTCTCGAACTCGGCGCCGAAGGGCGGGAAGGAAAACCTCGCGGCGCGCTTTTTGTTCTGGGAGACCATGATCTCGTGCTGCAGTATTCACGCCAACTCGTCATCAATCCCTTCCATGGATACCCGGAAGAGCAAAGAAACATCATGGACCCGGCCCTGCGCGAGACCGTCAAGGAATTCAGCGCCATCGACGGCGCGTTCGTCATTCGGGGAGACGGAATCATCGAAGCCGCCGGCAGGCACCTGAACGCGGCGCCTGAGAATGATTTGCCCCCGGGGCTGGGTTCGCGTCATATGGCCGGAGCGGGTATAACGGAAGTAAGCACAGCCATATCGTTCGCTATCAGTGAATCGACAGGAAGTGTTACTGTATTGAAAGACGGCAAGGTATTCATGCAGATCAGCAAGTCGCAGCCTGCCAAAACACCAACAAAGGGAAAAAGCAAAAAGAAATAGCCGTTGTTCTAGGAGAAAGCAGTCATGGTGTACGGAAAACTTTTCGGATTGTTGGCCCTCATCATCGGTGGAATCCTGGGCTTGAGCACGATTATCTTGATGCTCGACTTAATCGGCCTCTCGATTTTTTAATACCGGTTCACAGCCCGTTTCATGCAACCTGACATATTCGAGCGTTTCAAACACAATCACTTCCTCGCTCCCATATCGGAAGACACGCTCAAAAAGATTGGCGAGCACGTCGGCTTGTCGGCGGATCTTCTGGTGTTCGACGCATCGTGCGGCAAGGGAGGAAGCGTCATTTCGCTCGCACGGATGTTCGGGTGTTCGGGGATCGGCCTTGATGATCGCCCCGAGTTCGTGGAAGACGGAAGACGGCGAATTTTATTCGAAGATCTGTCCCATCTCATCGATTTGCTGACGCATTCGAGCGATGATTTTCCCTTCGACGACGATTACTTCGATCTGGCGCTTTTGTGCGGTCCCGCTTACCCCTCGAGCGGCACGAGCAAGCTGAGGAGTCTGACCCGGGTAGTGAAGCCCGGGGGATGGATTGCCTATTCCGGTCTGGTCTGGAAACCCGAAGATGAAGACGTCGACTCCGAACGACTGGCGAGATGGCTCGACGCCTACCTTCCCTGCGAACCGATTGACGTGGAGGAATTCCGGGGCCACTTTACAGAACAGGGATATGACGTTGCATTCGTGGAGCACGAATCGGAAGCCGCCTGGGAATCCTTTCTGGCTCCCCAGGCGCGCTCCATCATCGAGAACCGGCTTGAGTATGCGGATTCACGCGAAGCCCAGGACGTGTTGGACAGCTGGCAGCAAGACCTTGAGGTCTACCACGACGGCGGCGGAAAGCAGTTTCTCGGCTACGCCACTTTTTTGCTGAGCAGCCATGAGGGAAACTGAACGCCCGCGCCCGCAAGAGCCGGGTCGATGGCCGGTTACTCCTGAGCGGAACCGGCCCTTATCCTGTGCCCGCGGAAAATTCCGGCGGCGCGGGTTTGACGAGCGGGCCGCCTGTGGTGTTTTCTCTCGATTCAAGACGCTTTAACGGACACACGGACGAGGAGTGCGAATGAACGATCTGCTTCAACTCGGCATCACGGAAATCCTGGAGAGCCTGAGAGCAAGGGAATTCAGCGCGGAGGAGCTGACCAGGGCCTATCTTGAACGCATCGACGATACTGAAGCGAAGGTGCACGCCTATTTGAGCGTTCTCGAAGATGAAGCCCTCAGCGCCGCCCGCGCCGCCGATGCGAAAATCGGCGCCGGAGATCACGGTTCTCCCCTTCTCGGAGTCCCCGTGGCCGTAAAAGACCTCCTTTGCATGAAAGGCACGAAGACCACGTGCGCTTCCCGGTTTCTGGAAAATTTCGAAGCCCCGTATGACGCCACCGTCGTGGCCCGGCTCAAGGACGCAGGCGCGGTCATACTCGGCAAACTGAACATGGACGAATTCGCCATGGGTTCATCGTGCGAGCAAAGCGCGTTCGGGCCGACTCACAATCCATGGAACCTGAAAACCATCCCGGGAGGCAGCAGCGGCGGGTCCGCCGCCGCCGTCGCGTCGCGGTCCTGCGTCGTCTCCCTGGGTTCGGATACCGGGGGCTCCATACGTCAGCCGGCGGCATGCTGCGGCGTCGTGGGTATGAAGCCCACTTACGGACGCATTTCACGCTACGGACTCATCGCCTTCGCCAGCTCTCTCGACCAAATCGGCCCTTTTGCGAAAAACGTCCGGGACGCAGCCATCTTGCTGGGCGCCGTCAGTGGACACGACTCCCGTGATTCCACTTCGGCCGATGAACCCGTCCCTGATTACACGAAAAATCTTGGAGCCGGAGTCCGGGGACTGAAGATCGGTATTCCCGAAGAATACTTTATCGAGGGGATGGATCCCGAGGTCGAGGCAGCGATTCAAAAGGCGATTGCCGTCTTCGAGGAACAGGGAGCGGAAATTCTCGAAATTTCTCTCCCCAATACCGAATACGCCTTGCCCGTCTATTACATCCTCGCCCCCGCGGAGGCGAGCAGCAACCTGGCGCGTTACGACGGGGTCCGCTTCGGCCTGCGCAAACAAGGGGATTCCACATTTGGTTCCCTGTTCGGCATGTACGCAGCCAGCCGGGAAAACGGCTTTGGTGACGAGGTAAAACGCCGAATCATGCTGGGCACCTATGCGCTGTCTTCCGGATATTACGACGCCTATTATACGAAGGCGCAAAAAGTCCGCACGCTGATTTGCCAGGATTTCAAGGCCGCGTTCGAGGAGGTCGACGTTGTGCTGTCGGCCACGGCGCCTACCCCCGCTTTCGAGATTGGTGAGCGCCTTGATGATCCCATCAGCATGTATCTCTCTGATATTCTGACCATACCCTGTAATCTGGCCGGCCTTCCCGGCATCAGCCAACCTTGCGGATTTACTTCCAGAGGGCTGCCGATCGGGCTTCAATTGGTAGGAAAACCATTTGCCGAAAATACGATTCTTCAGGCAGCGGCGGCATTCGAAAGCGCGACGACGCACAACGAAGCGCTCCCGCCGCTCTGATCCGCATTTTGATTGAGGGGGATGATGGCTTACGAAACGGTAATCGGCCTCGAAGTGCACGCCCAGCTGAATACGGAAAGCAAGATATTCTGCGGTTCAAGCGCCGCATTCGGAGGCGGAGCGAACGAATATACCTGTACGGTAGACCTTGGGCTGCCCGGCGTACTGCCGGTTCTGAATCGTGAAGTCGTGGAGTCCACCCTGAGGCTTGGCCTGGCCGTCGGGGCGGAGGTTGCGCCTGTCTGTCGGTTCGCCCGGAAACATTACTTCTATCCGGACCTCCCCAAGGGATATCAAATCAGCCAATACGAAGAGCCTATTTGCACGGGGGGACGTGTTCATTTCGCAACTAAAGACGGGCGGGACGTGAGCATCAATCTCACGAGAATCCATATGGAAGAAGACGCCGGCAAGCTGATTCATGGCGACGAACTGGGAGACCCGAACCATTCCTATTCCGATCTCAACCGCGCCGGTGTGCCGCTTCTGGAAATCGTCTCAGAACCCGAACTGAGAAACCCCGAAGACGCCGAATCCTACATGCGGAAACTCAGGACTCTGGTGCGTTACCTGGATATTTCCGACGGCAACATGCAGGAAGGCAGCCTGCGGTGCGACGCCAATATTTCTCTCAGGCCGCAAGGGTCGGAGAAATTCGGCGAGAAGGTGGAAATCAAGAATATGAATTCTTTTCGGAATCTCAGGCGAGCGCTCGAGCATGAAGAAAAGCGCCAGCGCGAAATCCTGGATTCCGGCGGCGTCATTCACCAGGAAACCAGGCTCTGGGACGAGTCCGCCGGCGTAACGCGGGGAATGCGATCGAAGGAATACGCGCATGATTACCGCTATTTCCCGGACCCCGATCTGGTGCCTCTGACCGTGGACGCGAAATGGCTCGATGAAGTCCGTGCGCAACTGCCGGAGCTTCCCGACGCGAAAAGCAAACGCTTTCAGGACGAATTCGGCCTCCCCCGGTACGATGCGGAAGTTCTCACGGCGGAGAAGGAACTGGCCGCCTATTTCGATAAGGTCGTCGAGGCCGCCGGAAAAGAGCAGGCCAAGGCGGCGAGCAACTGGGTGATGGGCGACGTGTTGCGCCTGTTGAACGAACGAAAGATCACCATCGAGGAATGTCCCATACCGCCCGAGCGGCTGGCCAGGATGATCTCGCTCATCAACGACGGCACCATCAGCGGGAAAATCGCAAAGACTGTGTTCGACCAGGTGGCGGAGAGCGGGAAAGACCCCGAGACCATCGTGGAAGAGAAAGGATTAAGGCAGATCACGGACACGAGCGCCATCGAGAGCGTCGTGGAGGATGTGATTGCGTCAAACCCCGAAGAAGTCGAAGCCTACCGGGGCGGAAAAACGAAGCTCATGGGCTTTTTCGTCGGCCAGGCGATGAAGGCCACAGGAGGCAAGGCCAACCCCAAAGCCTTACAGGAGATACTCCGGGAAAAACTGGGGAGCTGACCCCGAGAAGGCCGTCCCTCCTCAGAGGGATTTCCGTTCCTCGAACCCGTAGAGGGCGCAAGGGTTCTCCACCAGTATTCTCCGGCGCACGCTGTCCTCGGGCGCGAATTCCGCGAGAAGGTCCATCAAATCCCCGTCATTGGGAATGATGGGCTTCACGTTCGTGTGCGGCCAATCGGTCCCCCACACCACTCGCTCGGGTGCGGCGTCGATCAAGGCGCGCGCCACGGGGATGGCGTCGTGGTAAGGAGAGCCGCTCCTGGAGATGCGCTCGGCGCCGCTCAGCTTCACCCATACGTTCCCGCTTTCGAGCAAACGAAGCAGCATCTGGAAATCAGGGTGCGTGATTGGCAAGTCCACGGGGAAAAGACCCATGTGGTCGAACACCACGTCAACCGGCAGTTTCCAGAACTGCTCTTCATAAACGGGCAACTGCCCGGCGTGTAAATGAAACTGCATGTGCCAGCCGAAATTCTTGATTTTGGCGGCCAACTCACTCATCCGCTCGATTCCGCTTCTCCCTCCCGAAGCCATGTTGATTCGGGCGCCCCGGATGCCGAGCCGGTTCAACTCATCGAGCCGCTCCTCGGAGGCGTCCGCATCCACCACGCCCACGCCGACATAGCCCGGTCCTAAGACGCGAATCGCCTCGAGCACTCTTGCGTTGTCCGCGCCATAAGGGCTCGCCTGCACCACGACGCCCCGTTCCAGGCCCAGAACGCCGGCCATCTTCCGGTAGTCGTTCTCCAGTACCTGAACGGGCGTGTACCGCCTGGGCTCGGCGTAGGGATACTCCGCCTCGGGCCCGAAAATATGAAAGTGACAATCCGCCGCTCCCGGGGGAGCCTTGAATTTCGGCGGTTTCGTATCCGGGTCGGGCCCGGGAACCGTGGGCCGGGTGATCAATGCGCGCCCTCGAACCTGTGTGGAGCGGCTGTGGCTTATTTTCTTTTCTTTTTCTTGCGGAACGGCTTGTGGCACTGCGTGCAGCTGTCCGACAAGGCGCTGAACGCTTTCAGCACGGCATTCTTATCTTTCGCCTGAGCCGCTTTGGCGACGTTTCTCGCGATTTGCGCCGAATCTCTGGCGATTTTCGTGTAGTCGTCGAACCGGCTCCAGACTTCCGCCTTGATCCGCGTCTTGCCGAAAGCGCTGCCCTTGGGGCTGAGATAAGGAATCGCCGCCGAGAGCAGCGTGATTTCCTCCGCCGCCGCCGCGACGCGCTTGTAGTTCGCCTTCTTGGTGTAGACCTTGACCCGGCGCATCGCGCGGCTGATGCTCTTCATCGTGCGCACGCGCACCCTTTGCACGCCGCGCATCGTCTGCTCGTCCTGGCCTGCGGTGAATGAGGGAAGAAAAACCACCGCCATCAAGACCACGCACACCAGCGCGCACACCCATTTCCCGATTCGCATATCCACTCCTCATCGGCGGCCTGGACGGCTCTTCCCAAGAATGCCCCATAATAAAAAGGGGCTTCCGGGGTGTCAATCCGGGGCGCGGATATCATGTAACCATATGCAATTCAAATAGATAAGATATCAGGAAATTATCGAAAACATGAAGATTCGCCGTATCTTGAAATCCCGGCGTTCCCCCGCGCGGAGGATGACGCATCGCGAATCGGGCCTCGACATGCCCGTGTTCTGAGGTTCCGCCCGAAACCGCCGCGCCCGCGATAGCAAGGAAGCCCTGTAAAAGAGCAATCCCCCGTTTCGCGTGGAAATCCGCCCCTTGGCGTTCTGCGAACACGTCCGGCGCGAGGATGTCGTATTCGTGGCGGGAGTGGGGCAGGGGGTATTGTCGTACTTGAACGGCTTTCTGTTTCATCCCCACCGTCACGCCTGCCCGGACTCACCCTCCGAGTCGGCGTAGAGCCGGAAGTAGGCGAGGGCGGCGTAGGCCTTGGCCTCGATGGCGTCGCCCTCGATCGAGAGCTTGAAGTGGTTAATCCCCTTGTAGAGGATGGACATGCCCTTTTCCTCGAAGAGCCGCTCGATTCCCGGGAAGGCGCGCAGCCCGGCTCCCTTCTCCGGCAGGCACCATTTCATCTCTTCGAGGTAGTCCACGACGGGACGCCAGGCGTTGCGCCCGGACGTGAGCCAGTAGTCGAGGTTCGAGGGTTTCCTCGGCCTGTACATCTCGAGGCCCAGGCGCGGCCCCACCCCGTCCGCGGCGACGTCCACGGCCAGCCGGAAGACGGGCGTCACGTCGCGCATCTCTTCCAGGATGTCCATCACCTTCCGGGCGGAGCCTTCCCACTTCAGCCGCTTGAGCAACGCCGGCATGTTTCGCTGCTTCAACCCGTCCATGATGAGGCGTATGGAGCGCGGCTCTCGCTGCGCCACGGCGCCGATCTGGTCCACCACGCCGTCACGGGGCAAGGCGGCGAAGACCCGCTCCACGGATCTGCGCTCCTCCTCGTCCTCCTCCCACCCGACCGCATTCGCTATGGCGGCGGCCAGGCGGTCGGGGGTTCTCGAACCCGCGACATCTTTATCCAGTTCTGACTCGGGCTGCAGCGCCAGGAATACGCCCGGGGCCGGGTTCAGGTCCGAAGGGACCTCCGCGATGTCGTATTCGAGCATCGACGCCCTGAACCAGCCGGCGAGAGAGGGTTCGGAAGGGGGAGCCACCCCGTTCATGCGGGCGAAGACCCGGCCGAGGGCCGCCTCCGGGGAATCGGGCTTTGCGTCCTCGCCCTGACGAACGAAATACTCCAAAGACGGCCGTCCGGGCGCGACCGATACGAAATAATCGGCGGCGGGCGCAGGGTCTCCCAGCCGGAACTCGAACGCCGCGTAATTGAGCGTCAGCCAACCCGGAAGTTCACCGACGCGCTCCTCCAGGCGACCCCGCCACGGGCCGTCGAGCAGGGAGGATGGAATAAAGCGGCGCAGCCTAGGAAAGACGTCCCCGAAATTCTCAGCCATCGTCTAATCCTGTTTCTGAGCAGGATGCATCCATTGTTGTCAAGGCGACGATGAGCAAACTCGGCCCCTTGGTCTCCCTTCAGTGAAGCGGGTCGCAGAGCCGCATAAACCCGCAAGGAGGTTTCCCGCACCTGCCCCTCCCGGGGTTTTCCGGCAAACCTGTCGAGCAAATTATGGAACTGTTTCGGTATATCGCATCAGGAGTTCTGGTTCAAGCTGTTCCAGGCGCTGGCAAGGTCCAGCATGGACCCCGAGCCGGCCACGACGGCGTTGAGGTCCGCCTCGCTCAATTCGGCAGGCGGCAACACCAGGTTGATGCTCATGAGGTTGTCCTGGTGCACGCCGATCTTGAATCCCTCGGGAATGGTGACCCCCAGTTCCTTCTCGATGGCGGCCTTGGGGTCGGTAAGCAATTCAGAGCGGAACGCCTCGTTCTCGCTGGCTTTTCGGATGATACCCTCTCTTACTTCCTCGATGGTTTTCACTGCTTCGCGTTCTCCACAAAATGCCGCCCGATTGCGGGTGGTGTGAGATTCCTCCCATGGCCGGGGAGCCATGCGGCAGCAAGCGCCTGAGAGCGGTAGTATTCCGCCTCTTCGCTCCGGAAAAAAATAACAACTTAAGGAAAGTATATGCGCCGTGATCGCCTCGTCAATAAAAATATAACCTTTCGCCGGAAAAAAACATAAATTATGCTATTTTTTCCCTCAAGCTCCCCCCCAACCCCGAATTCACCCCTGACATCGCACCGGATGAGCTATTTTACCCGTCGGTATCCTTCGCAGGGTTTTTTTCTTGAGGGGCCGGAAGTGGTGTGAGAAACTTGGCTATCCGCTACGAAGCATATCGAGCATGGGTTTCCGCTCCACTGCAGACCCGCTTGCCGGCCGGGAAGGATACGACATTGAGCGCCAAGGGTTCCGATCAGCACATGAACACCGACGTCCGCTACGAAGCCGACGAAAAACCGCCGCCCCTGCTCTCGTTCGGTCTGGGGATGCAGCTCGCCATCCTCTGCGTGGGCGGCATCGTGTTCACGCCGTTGATCGTGGTGCGGGCCGCCGGCGGAACGGAGGATTATCTCTCGTGGGCCGTGTTCGCCGGCCTGGCGGTCTGCGGCGCGACCACGATGCTCCAGGCGTACCGGGTCGGCCGCTTCGGCGCGGGCTACGTGCTCATCATGGGCACCTCGGGCGCTTTCATCGCGGTCTGCATCGCGGCGCTCGCCAAGGGAGGACCGGGGATGCTCGCCACGCTGGTTCTCGCCTCCTCGCTGTTTCAGTTCGTGCTCTCAGAAAGGCTCTCGCTGTTCCGGCGTGTGCTGACGCCGACCGTCGCGGGAACCGTCATCATGCTGATTGCGGTGACGGTGATGCCCATCGTCTTCGATATGCTCGATGACGTGCCGAAGGGCAGCTCGCCGCTCGCCGCTCCGCTGAGCGCGCTGGCGGCGGTGGCCGTCATCGTCGGCATCGCGCTCAAGGCGGCGGGGGCGCTGCGCCTGTGGGCGCCGGTGATCGGTGTGGTTACGGGCTCGATAATCGGCGGTTATTTCGGCATCTACGATACGGCCCGCGTCGCCGGGGCTTCGTGGGTCGGTCTTCCCCAAGGCGCGTGGCCGGGCCTGGACCTGAACTTCGGGCCGGTTTTCTGGACGCTTCTTCCCGGGTTCGTGTTCGTGACCTTAATCGGCGCCATCGAAACCGTGGGCGACGGCGCCGCTATCCAGCGCGTGTCCTGGCGGCGGCCCCGGGCGGTGGATTTCAAGGCGGTGCAGGGCGCGGTGGCGGCCGACGGTGTGGGCAACCTGCTCTCCGGTCTGTTGGCGACGGTGCCGAACACGACCTATTCGACGAGCGTGTCCGTCACCGAACTCACCGGCGTCGGCGCGCGCAGCGTGGGAATCGCCGCCGGGCTGGTGTTTCTCTCCCTGGCGTTTTTGCCCAAGCTGGTCGCCCTGGTGCTGGCGATACCGGCCCCGGTCGCCGCTGCCTACATCACCGTGTTGCTGGCGATGCTCTTCATTGTCGGCATGCGGATGGTCGTTCAGGATGGGATCGACTACCGCAAGGGGCTGGTGGCGGGCGTCGCGTTCTGGGCGGGCGTCGGCTTCCAGAACGGCGTCATATATCCCGAATACTTCTCCACGTTCGCGGGCGGCCTGCTGAACAACGGAATGACGGCCGGCGGCCTCGTCGCCATGATCATGACCTTGTTCGTCGAACTCACCGAGCCGCGGCGCAGCCGTATCGAGGTGGCGTTCGACATCTCGGCGCTTCCGAAGATACGGGATTTTCTCGGTGATTTCGCCTCCGCCGGCGGCTGGGATGAGGCGATGGCGCAACGACTCGACGCCGTGGGCGAGGAGACGCTGCTGACGATTCTGCGTCAGGATGAAGCAGATGAGGACCGCGAGCGAAGGCGGCTGCTCGTGGTGGCGCATAAGGAAGACGGCGGCGCAGTGGTGGAGTTCGTCGCCGCGGGCGGGGAGGAGAACCTGCAGGACAAAATCGCGCTGCTCGGCGAGCAGACGGCAGGCGCGCCCATCGAGCGCGAAGTTTCGCTCAGGCTGCTGCGCCACCTCGCATCGTCGGTCCGCCACCAGCAATATCACGACACGGACATCGTGACCGTTCGAGTGGAGGTCCCCGGGACGGGAAGGGGCACAGGGAGTTGAGAAGCCCGTGCGGGCGCGCTTCGGTATTGTCCCGGCGCATCGTGCGCGGGGGAAAGGCGATATCCCCAGACGAGGGGTGGAAGAGAAGCCTCCCTGACAAGGGGTTGTTGAAAAAGTCCCCGAAGCGGTGGGGGTGCGATGGTTTTGTAGAGACAGGCACGGAGGCCTGTCCCTACGCCCCCCGGTTGGTTTTTTTCGCCTGGTCCGAAATCAGGACTTTTCAACAACCCCTTCCCGAGAAACCCTACCTCCTCCCCCTCGGGTGGTGGTCAAGGCCGCGATAGGCGTCGATGAAGGCGGTGATGCGCTTTTCGTCAAAAGCCTCCAGCGTGTCTATCTTGCCCCAGGCGGTGAGCGCGATTCTGTGCTTCATGGAGGGATACGGGGCGAGAATGACGAACTTCGGGTAGTCTCGCACCAGATTTCCGAGTTTTTTCACGAGTTCGGGACAATCGGAACAGTTATACTGTACGAGAACGCCGCCGTCTTCCAGGTTGTGCACCTGGAAGCCCTTGTCGATCGGGCTCCGGTGAACGCCCCAGCGGACGATGGTCGGGTAATGGGGACCCGAGGTAGGAGGCTCCGTGTTATAGGAGATGGCGCCGCTCGTGCCGACGCGGATGTGGCGGTTGCCGAGGGAGGGCACGTTGCGCGCTTTGTTCGCGGATGCGCCTGTAAAGTAGTAGACGCCGATGACGATCGCGACGATGACGATCGCCCACACGAGCAGGGCCGTACGCTTGTTCCTGGAGCCTCTGGCTCTCGCCTGGCGCGAAGAGCCGTGCTCGGCGGGTCGGGGACGTTGCTTTTTTCTCTTGGCTTTTCTGGACAAGGAGGAACCTTTCTCGATGTTGCGGTGGTCGGCGGCTTCAGTACCACTCGATGGGTCGCGCCTCAAGATACGCAAACACCAGGGTCGGGACAAGCAGGCGGCAGATGAAATATTCGAGGTCTTATCCCCGTTCGGCCCAGGGTCTGCTAACGGGCTCGCGAGGCCGAGTTGCTCGCGGGAGAGGAATCATGATGGATGAAATCCGATGGAGCGGTGGTGTCGAGCCGTGGTCGTGCGCAGTAGGAGCCCGGGCTTCATGGGGTTGCAAACCGCTGCTCCGCTCCTCGGATTGCATGGGTGAAGTTAAAAAATGAGTTGCGCGAAGGGTAAGTCTTTTATACATTTAGCTGGGATTCGTATTTGTAGGATCCACTGGGCGAGCGCAGCAGGAGCAATGAGGAGATAGTCAGCAAAATGGAAACCTGCCGGATACTCGTGGTGGATGATGAACCGGACCTCGAAGACCTCGTGAATCAGCGAATGCGGCGCGAGATTCGCAGCGGCCGCTATTCGTTCGTATACGCGCGCAACGGGGTCGAAGCGCTCGAATGCCTGAGCGGAGACAATGGAATCGACATCGTCATCACCGACATCAACATGCCGGAGATGGACGGCCTCACTTTGCTCGAGCAAATTCCGGCATATGACCCCAAGCTGCGCTGCGTCATCGTCTCCGCATATGGAGACATGAAAAACATCCGCACGGCGATGAACAGGGGCGCATTCGATTTCCTCAACAAGCCGATCGATTTTGAGGACCTGCGGAATACCATCGACAAGTCGATGAAGCATCTTGGGGAGATACGAGAGGCGTTCGAGGCGCGCGACAAGATGTTGACGGAAGGGAGGTCGTGATGGAAGAGCCCCACAGGATACTCGTGGTGGACGATGAGCCCGATCTCGAACAACTCGTGCTGCAGCGCATGCGGCGCGAGATTCGGCGGGGCCGCTATTCGTTCGTATTCGCGCGCAACGGAGTCGAGGCGCTCGAACGCTTGAACGAGAACGGCGGCGATCCTATCGACATGGTGCTCACCGATATCAACATGCCGGAGATGGACGGCCTGACGCTGCTCAAGCAAATCCCCTCGGTCGACCCCAACGTGCGTTCCGTGGTCGTTTCGGCGTATGGGGACATGAAGAATATCCGCACGGCGATGAACAGGGGCGCGTTTGATTTCGTCACCAAGCCGATCGATTTCGAGGATTTGCGTATCACCATCGATCGGACCCTCGAACACCTCGCCATGCTGCGCGAAGCCCTTGAGGCGCGCGACAAGCTGGTCGCTCTCAGAAGTGACCTCGACTTGGCCAGCAAGATGCAGCAGTCGATCCTGCCGACCAAGTTTCCCGAGAGCCCCGACTACGAAATCTACGCTGGCATGGTGCCGGCCCGGGATGTGGGGGGCGATTTCTTCGACGTGATCAACCTCGGCGACGACCGCATCGGCATCACGGTCGCCGACGTTTCGGGCAAGGGCGTGCCCGCCGCGCTCTTCATGATGTCGAGCCGCACGCTGCTCAACAGCGTCGCCGTCGCGCGCGCGAATCCGGGCGAGGTGCTCGGCGAGGTGAATCGTCTTCTCCGGCCCGGCGACGTGCTCAGCGAAGTGAACCGGCTGCTTCAGGAAAACAACGAGGCCGCGATGTTCGTCACCGTCTTCTTCGCCTTTTTCGAATCCAAGACCGGAGATATGGTGTATGCCAACGGCGGCCACAACCCCCCGGTCATCATTCACGCCGACGGCTCATCGAGCCTGCTTGCCCAGCAACCGGGAGTAGCTCTGGGGATCGCGCCGGAATTCAGCTACGACATGTACAATGCGACTCTCGCGCCCGGCGAAGCCCTCATTCTCTATACCGACGGCGTGACGGAGGCCGAGAACGTGAAGACCGAACAATTCGGCCTTGATCGCCTTCTGGGGATTCTCGGAGGCGCGTCGCCGTCCTCCGCCAAGGAGATCAACGACAAGATTTTCGACGCGGTGAAGGAATTCGCAGGCAGGGCGCCCCAGTTCGATGACATCACCTGCCTGACCCTTTACCGCCGCGGGGGGAGCGAATGAGCGCGAAACTTTCTTTGACCATGGGGTTCGAAGCCGCCGATCTCCCGCGCATTCAATCCGCCATCGGGGAATTCAGCCGGGAGCAGGATTGGCCGCCCGACATCGAATTCCAGGTCGACCTCGTGCTCGAAGAACTGGTGCTCAACGTCGTTCACCACGGCAGCAGCGACGGAGAAGAAGGTGAAATCAAGATCGAACTCTTCTCGGACACGGAGTCGGTGGTCATCGATATTATCGACAGCGGCCGTCCGTTCGACCCCCTGACCGACGCCCCCGACCCGGACACGGAATCGACTATAGAGGACCGGGCCGTGGGCGGGCTCGGCATCCATCTGGTGCGAACGATGATGGACGAAGTGACTTATCGACGGGAGGAGAACAAGAACCACATGCGCCTTGTCAAGCGGAGGAGTGAATGAGCCTCCCGCTTAGAATCCGCCGGACGCTTATCCTCCTTGCTGCAGCGATAATCTGTTCGGTGTCGGGAGCGCAGGCGGCCGTGCCCGGGGTTTCCCCCCACCGGATTCTCTTCGGCCAGTCCGCCGCCTTCACCGGACCCGCGAGGGCTCTGGGCGAGGAGATGCGCCTCGGCATCGAAGCCGCCTTTCGCGCGTCGAACGTGCGCGGCGGCGTTTTCGGACGCCGGCTCGAACTCACTTCCCTCGACGATGCGTATGAACCCGAAGCCGCCATCCTGAATACCCGCCGGTTGATAGAACAGAGCAAGGTCTTCGCGCTCATCGGGGCCGTCGGCACGCCCACCTCGCGCTCGGCCACTCCGGTCGCCGCAAAAGCGGGCGTCCCCTATATCGCGCCCTTCACCGGCGCCGCCTTCTTGCGCAATCCCAAATGGAAAAACATCATCAACCTGCGCGCCTCCTACTTCCAGGAGACCGAGGAGATGGTGAATCGGCTGATCAAGGACTTGGGCGTCAAGAAGATCGCCGTGCTCTACCAGGACGATTCTTTCGGCTTGGCGGGCTACCGGGGCGTTCGCCGCGCACTCGAGCGGCGCAATCTGAAGCCTGCGGTCACCGGAGTCTATCCACGGAATACGACGGCGGTCAAAACGGCCCTGCTCGACATCAAACGCGCAAACCCGGGGGCCGTGGTCCTCGTGGGAGCCTATAAACCCGTTGCTTCCTTTATCGCCTGGGCGCGCCACACGGGGTTCAATCCGATTTTCGTGACGCTCTCCTTCGTGGGCAGCAATGCGCTCGTACATGAACTCGGCCCCGCCGGCGTCGGCATCTACGTCACTCAGGTTGTTCCGTTCCCGACGACGAAGAATCTCAAGATCGCGGCGGACTACCGGCGGGATCTGGAGGTTCACAAGCCCGGAGCGGTTCCCAGCTTCGTCTCCCTGGAGGGCTACATGGCCGGTAGACTGACCATCCGCGCCCTCGAACTGTGTGGACGCGAGCCCGATCGCGCCTGTCTTCTCGAGGGTCTGAACCGCGCGGCCACCATCGACCTCGGCGGATTCAAGCTCCGCTACGGCAAAGACGACAACCAGGGTTCGGACGCCGTTTTCCTCACCGTCATCGGAGAGGGCGGCCGCTACGTTTCGACCGAAAAAATCCTGCGGCCGGAGAAGCGATGAAAAGCGCGCTGAAAATCCTTCTGGACAAGCGTTACAAGATATCCACGCAGCTCTACCTCAGCATCGGCGCCGCCGCCTCTCTCACCGTCATCGCGAGCGTGGTCGCATGGGTCTCGTTCGCATTCGTGGGGGGGGTGCAGAATCGCGTGAACGAGGGCACCGTTCCATTCCTGGCGAGCGCCTTTGGAACCGCTCAGCACAGCAGCGCCCTGGTGGCCGCGGCGCCTCGCCTGGCCGCTGTGGTGAATCCCGATAATCTGGAGCAGATAGCCACCGAGGTCGCCAAGGACCAGGAGGCGTTCGAGAAAGCGCTGGCGGCGCTGATACGCCAGGGAGGCAATCAGGAGATCTCCCTGCGCATCAAGAAACTCGGCGACGTGCTCATCGAAAATCTCACCGCTATCAAACGGTTGGTGCTGCAGCGCTTCGATCTCACCGATTCGCACGATACGCTGCAGCTCCAGCTCACGTGGGTGCGCAAGGAATTGAGCAACGTCATGGTTCCCGCCATCGACGATCAACTGTTCTTCGCCATGACGGGCTTCAGCAAAATCAACAAGCCGTCCGTCCCGCGCGAGCAACACTTCTCGGAAGAGGGAATCAACCTCTACCGCTACATCGCCGGTCTGAGGTCGGACGCCACCATCGCGGCGCAGCTTCTCGCCACTGCCTTCAGCGTATCGGACGCCGCCCTGCTCGAGCCGCTGCGCGAGCGTTTCGAGGCCACGGTGCGCGGCATCAGGCGGCGCCTCGAAGCGCTCGGGAACGTTCCGGTGCGCGCCGCTCTCGAGCCTCTTTTCGAGCAGATGATCGAGCTGAGTAACGGCGAGGAGGGAGGGTTCAACCTGCGAGCGGGCGAACTGGCGCTCGAGAGGAAACAGGGTGAGTTGCTCTCTTTTCACGAATCCCTGGAAGCGAAAATCCTGGCCGCCACCGAAACGCTGGTGAGCACGGCCCGCAAGAGCGCAAAACAAGCCACCCAGGACTCCGCCCAGGCCATCAGCACCGGCAGCAACATCCTGCTCGCGCTGAGCGCCATCAGTTTCATCGGCGCCGTGCTGATCGGCTGGCTGTTCATCGGCCGCGTACTTTCGCGTCGGCTCGGGCAGCTTTCGGACCGCATGCGCCGGATGGCCGATGGCGATCTGGAGGAGAAAGTCGATATCGGCGGACAGGACGAAGTCGCGGAAATGGCCGCAGCGCTCGAGATCTTCCGTCGCCACGCCCTGGAGGTGCAGCGTCTGAACCTGGTGGAAAAACTGGCCGAGGAAATCAAGGGCAAGAACGAAGAACTCGAAAGCGCGCTCGGCGATCTGGAGAAAGCGCAGGATCAGATCGTCATGCGCGAGAAACTCGCGGCGCTCGGTGAACTGACGGCGGGCGTCGCCCACGAGATCAGAAATCCGCTGAACTTCATCAAGAACTTCTCGGAAGTCTCCGAGGAGTTGATGGAAGAATTGATGGAAGAGCTGGGAAAGGTGGAGACTCACGGCGGCAACGGACAGGAGAACGGACAAGAACCGGAGAAGGAAGAGAAAAAACAGGACGAGGAAGATCCGATCGAGGTCATCACCGAAATCGGCGAAGACCTCACCGGCAACCTCCAGCGCATCCGCGAGCATGGGGAGCGGGCCAACAATATCGTGGAGAGCATGCTCCAGATGGGCAGGGGTTCGGGCGATGCGCAGCCGACCAACATCAATACCCTGATCGAGGAACACGCGCGTCTCGCCTACCACAGCGCACGGGCGGCCGATCCGAATTTCAACATCACGCTCGATTGGGATTTGGACCCGGATATGGTGGAGTTCGATGCCATTCCGCAGGATTTGGGCCGCGTCTTCTTGAACATGGTGAGCAACGCCTGCTACGCCACCGACGAGAAGCGACAAAAACTCTCCGCCTCCTCGGCCGAAGATGCGCCGCGCTACGATCCCACCCTCAGGGTCGCCACCAAGTGCAGGCCGGACGGCATCGAGGTACGCATTCGCGACAACGGGAGTGGTATGCCGCCCGAAGTCGCCGAGAAGATATTCAACCCCTTCTTCACGACCAAGCCGACGGACAAGGGCACCGGGCTTGGCCTATCGCTCTCCAGCGACATTATTCGTCAGCATGGGGGACACATACGGGTCGAAACCGAACCGGACGAATACACGGAAATGATAATCGACTTACCCCGGTAATCCGTTCCAACTTCCGAACCTGAAAGATTTCAAGGGATATGTAGGATTGCGAAGGCCGCGACAAGAAGCGCGGCGCGCGAATCCATCAGGCGAGACGCCCGAGAAAGCGTTTTTCGTTCCCTGTTTCTTGTCTTTCGGTTGTCAGTTCGCGGTCGCTGCAAGCGCGTCCGCTTTCGATGCGTGTATTTGAATAATGCGGTCGAAACCGGATATCTCGAAAACTTCGCGCGTCAGTTCTCCGAGCGCGTACAGGGCGAACTTCGTGTTGCTTTGGCTTAGCTGCTTGGCGACGAGAAGAACGGCGCGGAGGCCGGCGCTGCTGATATACGAGACCCCCTCGAAATTTACAATGACGGCGTGGTCGTCTTCGCTGATAATGTTCTTTATGGTGCTCTCGAATTCCGGGGCAGTGGCTCCGTCGATGCGGCCATCTACCTGCACGACCAAGGTCCCGTTTTCCTGCTCAGTCTTGATTTCCATGCTTGGCTCTGCCTCCCAACAGCGTGAGATTTGTATTGATCTGATACCCCGAGGGTGTATGCCTTGGCAACAAGTATAATATGCCTAGCGTAATACCTCATCTCGCATCAACACAACCCCACCCTCAAATTTTCGAACAGAGGGCGTAGTCATTCAGGACTACTTCTCTGAGAAATGCGCTCAATACCTTATAAAATTTCTTCGTGTTTGGCAACTAGCGGCATCATTCTTGGTCAACATTGTTTGGGGCACCCTGCGTCGGGTGCTTCTGACGACTCCGCAAGTGCGGAAATCCCGCAAATTATCTTGACTGAGCGAAGTGAGTCCATCATAGTTTTGGAGTGCGACACTGAAAATATCCAGGAGGTTCGCTTGCTCCGCGCCCGACTGCGTGCGAGAGGGAGCGCAGTTGTGGGGGTAATCTGCGATAGAGCCTTGGTAGACGCTTTGGTGAATAGTTGTTTACTGGATGGCAGGTGAGGTGTAATGGCAGATTCTGAGAGAAGAGCCGCTTCGGACCTGGGGAGCGATAACCTCCATATGACGCCCGAGACGATGCTTGAGCTTGCGCGCAGGGCGTCGGAACTATTGGTGGAGCGCATCGAGAGGCTCCCCGAAGAGGGCGCCTGGGACGGAGATTTTCAGCAGGAACTCGAAAAGCAACTGATGGCGACTCCGCCCGAGGAAGGCCGCCCGGCGCTGGAGGTTTTAGAGCGCGCCGCGCGCGAGATACTCCCCCTCACGGGGCGTAACGATCATCCCCGCTTCTTCGGCTTCATCCCCTCCTCGCCCACCTGGCCCGGGGTGCTGGCCGACTTCATGGCTTCGGGCTTCCACGTCAATCAATGCACCTGGCTTGTCGCGAGCGGCCCGAGCCAGCTCGAACTGGTCGTCATCGACTGGTTCCGTCGCTGGATCGGTTACCCCGAGGGCGCGGGCGGGCTTTTCACGAGCGGTGGTGCGGCTGCCAGCGTGGACGCCTTCGTCGCGGCGCGCGAAGCGGCGGGTCATCCCGATCGCGCGAGCGTTTACATGGCCGATCAGAGCCACAGCGCGCACGTCCGCGCGGCAAGGATCATCGGTATACGGCCCGAACGCATCCGGCTGCTCCCGAGCGATGAACGCTTCCGCCTGGACATGGAGGCGCTCACGCGCGCCGTGGCGGAAGATCGCGCCGCGGGCCTCCATCCCATCGCGGTGTGCGCCAACGCCGGAGCCTCCAGCACGGGGGCGATCGACCCGCTCGGGGAGATGGCGGATTTCTGCGAGGCGCACGGAATCTGGCTGCACGTCGACGCTGCTTATGGCGGCTTCGCGGCCGTCACGGAGCGGGGCAGGGAACTCCTCGCAGGAATGGAGCGCGCCGATTCGATCGGGATGGACGCGCACAAATGGTTCTTCCAGCCCTACGAGGCGGGCGCCCTGCTCGTGAAGGACGTGGCAACACTCGAGCGCGCCTTCGCGGTGCGGCACGACATTTTACAGGACACGATATGGGGCGCGAACCACCCGAATTTCTCGGATCGCGGTCTGCAGCTGAGCCGCTCGTTCCGGGCGCTCAAGGTCTGGATGTCGGTGCAGACCTTCGGCATGGCCGCGTTCCGGCGGGCCGTCTCCAAGGGTATGGAGCTGGCCGAGCAGGCTCAGGAGTACGTTCGCGAGAGCCCGGTTCTGGAGATGCTGACGCCCGTATCGCTGGGAATCGTTTGCTTCCGGGTCAATCCGGCGGAAGCGGACCTCGACGATAAGGCGCTTGAGGAGATAAACAAAACGGTTCTCGCCCGCATCTTCTGGGACGACAAGGCGTTCGTCTCATCCACGCTTCTCAAGGGGAAGTTCGCGCTCAGGTTCTGCATCATCAACCACAACACGACATGGGACGACGTGCGCGAGACGCTCGAGGCGATCGAACGCTTCGGGGGAGAGGCTTTGGCGCAGGAAAATGGTTAGGAGGTCGCTTCCCTGCGTTTCCCGATTCCTGTAGCGGCTGGATATTTGCCGGTCAAGTCACCAGAAATGGGGCTGAAAGGAAACGAATATCGTTCGCTATCTGTGTAATGTGTATCCATTGCCTGGCTGCGTTTTCCTGATACGCCCTCCCGGCATCCGTCGGCTGGGGTCTGCTTGCCCTTTCTCTTTGACAACCTCATTCGTATCAATGAAGATTGACGGCACGCGACACATGAAGTGACGGGAATATCCGTTACGCAAGACCGGCTGCTCGGGTGGGACGGGACGCTGGGAGCAGGGCTCCGCAACAGTCTCTTTGGCACCACCCCATGTTCTATTCCGATGTCACAATACGATGGGAGATGCGTAATGGATAATTCGGAGGGAAGAAGAGAAGCGCAGGCTGCGGAGAGCGATGGCCTGAAGATGGCGCCCGAAGAGATGCTCGATCTGGCGCGCAGGGCGGCGGAAATTCTCGTGGAGCGAAGCGGGAATCTGGCCGAGCAAGGCGCGTGGGACGGGGATTTCCAGCAGGAACTCGAAAAACAGCTCATGGAGGCTCCGCCCGAGGCCGCCCGTCCGGCGTCGGAGGTTTTGGAGCGCGCCGCGCGCGATATTCTCCCGTTTTCGTTGCGCCTGGACCATCCCCGTTCCCTCGCGTTCGTTTCGACCTCACCCACCTGGCCCGGCGTGCTGGCCGACTTCATGGCCGCAGGTTACACCATCAACCAATGCACCTGGCTGGTCGCGAGCGGCCCGAGCCAGCTCGAACTCGTCGTCATCGACTGGTTCCGGCGCTGGGTCGGCTATCCCGAAAGCGCGGGCGGACTTTTCACGAGCGGGGGTTCGGCGGCGAGCCTGGACGCCTTCGTCGCGGCGCGCGAAGCGTCGGGTCATCCCGATCGCGCGAGCGTGTACATGAGCGACCAGAGCCACAGCGCCCATATCCGCGCGGCGCGGATTATCGGCGTCAAGCCCGAGCGGATACGGCTTCTTCCGAGCGATGGAGACTTCCGCCTGGATATGGAGTCGCTCGCCCGCGCCGTGAATGAGGATCGCGCGGCGGGGCTCCACCCCATCGCGGTGTGCGCCAACGCCGGAGCGGTGAGTACGGGGGCTATCGACCCGCTCGGGGAGATGGCGGACTTCTGCGAGGCGCAGGGCATCTGGCTGCACGTCGACGCCGCCTACGGCGGTTTCGCGGCCGTCACCGAGCAGGGCAAGAATCTCCTGAAGGGCATGGAACGCGCAGATTCAATCGGAATGGACGCGCACAAATGGTTCTTTCAGCCCTACGAGGCAGGCGCCCTGCTCGTGAAGGATGTCACTACGCTCGAAAATGCGTTTGCGGTGCGGCACGATATTTTACAGGACACGATATGGGGCGCGAATCACCCGAACTTCTCCGATCGCGGCCTGCAGCTCAGCCGCTCGTTCCGGGCCTTGAAGGTATGGATGTCGGTGCAGACCTTCGGCATGGCCGCGTTCCGGCAGGCCGTCTCGAAGGGCATGGAACTGGCCGAACGTGCGGAGGCGTACGTCCGCGAGAGCCCGGTTCTGGAGATGTTGACGCCCGTCTCGCTGGGTGTTGTGTGCTTCCGGGTCAATCCGGCGGACTCAGGACTAGACGATAAGGCGCTTGAGGAGATCAACAAGACGATGCTCGCCCGCATCTTCTGGGATGACAAGGCGTTCGTCTCATCCACCCTTCTCAAGGGGAAGTTCGCGCTCAGGTTCTGCATCATCAACCACACCACGACATGGGACGACGTGCGCGAGACGCTCGAGACGATTGAGCGATTTGGCAGGGAGGCGCTGACCCCGGATTGAGCAACCCCGCGCTGAAGGACCTGAAAGCGTCTTCTATTATTGAGACATCACCAGAGCGGCGCGTCCGGTGACTTGGCCCGCTTTCAGTCGTTCGTGTACGAGGTTGGCTTCCTCGAGCGGGTAGGTCTCGCTTACCAGCGGCCAGGCCTCGCCTCGCGCCACGATTTCGAGCGAGTCGATCACATCCTGCCGGGTGGCGTAGCGGCTGCCCAGGATCTGCTGCTCCTCGCGAAGCAACTCACGCGGGGAAAAGGGAAACCGTTCTATCCGGTTCGAGCCCATGGCGAGGAAGCGGCCCCCCTTGCCCAGCCCGCGCAGGCCGCCCTCGACCCCCTCGGCGGTGCAGACGAAATCGACGACGACGTCCACGCCCGCGCCCCCGGTCAAATCACGCAGCGCATCGCCCAGGTTCTCCTGGGAGGCATCCACCGTATCGTGCGCGCCCATGTCGCGGCATTTGCCCAGCTTATCCGCTGCGATGTCGACGGCGATGACGCGCGCACCCGCCCAGCGCGCCATCATCACCATGTGGATTCCCACGCCGCCGCCGCCGCCCACCACGGCCACGTTCTCCATCGGGCGGATTCCCGCGTGGCCGACCACCTTGTACGGCGTGGCGATGGCGTCCGAGATGACGCCCACCTCGGCGGGGTGTCCCTTGTAGTCCAGCCCCTCGGGCAGGGGGATGAAGCTCCGGGCGGGCAGCTTGATGTACTCGGCGTAGCCGCCGTCCATCTGGCGTCCGACATTACCGGCGAGATTATCGCACAGGGTCTCGCGGTTCACGCGGCACCAGCGGCAGCGCCCGCAGGTGAAATAATAATACGCCGTCACGGGCGTCCCTTCGCTGAGTCCCTCCACGCCCGCGCCCACCTGCGTGATCTCTGCGGTGATTTCGTGGCCTATCACGAGCGGGAAATTCCCGCCCATGCGGCCCGCCCGGGTGTGCTCTATCGTAAGCCCCGAGCCGCAGGCCAGAACGCGCGCCACGGCTTCGCCCGGTCCCGCTACGGGGATGGGCCGTTCCTCCAGGACGAAGGGCGCGCCCGCCTCCGCCAATACCATCGCTTTCATGTCATCTCCTGCCGGTAGTGGGGTGAAAGTTAGCATCAGTGTAGAGTATCACGCCCCGGAGCGGTAACGCGCGGGGGAATGTAGCCACCGGGGCTTCGCTAGCCGGTGCGAATATCCTTCGTCCATTCGCGGTTGGCGGCGTACCACTCCACCAGATGCGCGAGGCCCTCTGCGAGCTTCACCCGGGGCCGCCAGCCCAGGAGCCTCTCCGCCTTCTCAATGTTCGCCCACGTGGCCTTGACGTCGGCGGGGTTGCGCTCCTCGTGGCGAATCAGGGCTTTTTTCTCCACCAGGGCTTCGATGCGGGCGATAGCGTCGTTCAGGACGACGGGCTCGTCCGACCCCAGGTTGATGATTTCATACGCGACCGGCTTGATGGCCGCGATAGTGCCCCAGGCGATGTCGTCCACGTAAGTGAAATCGCGCGACTGCGTTCCGTCTCCATAGACGAGGACGGGTCTTCCCTCGGCTATCCACTGCGTGAAGCGGAAAAGGCTCATATCGGGCCGCCCCGCCGGGCCGTAGACGGTGAAGTAGCGCAGCACCGTCACGTCGATTCCATAAAGATGGTGATAAGTGTGGCAGAGCGTCTCGGCCGCTTTCTTGGAGGCCGCATAGGGCGATAGCGGCCTGTCGCTCGGGGCGTCCTCCCGGAAAGGTGCGGGCGTATCCGCCCCGTAAGCGCTCGAGGTGGAGGCGAGCACGAACTTCATCACGCCGAATTCCTTGCAGAGCTCCAGCAGGTTCAGCGCGCCGGTGACGTTGGTCTCGAAATACACCCAGGGATTCTCGATGGATTGCCTTACGCCGGCGCGCGCGGCCAGGTTCAGAACGGCGTCAAATGGCGGCGCGTCTCCTTTGGCGTTTTGCGCGAACAACGCGCGCAAGGGGTCGGGACGGGTGATGTCGGCTTCATAAAAAACGAAGCCGGGCCGCGTCTTGAGGCGCGCGAGCCGGTAGTCCTTCAGCCGCGTGTCGTAGGCGTCGTTCATGTCGTCGACCCCCACGACGGCGTGGCCCTCATCCATCAGGAATTCACAAACCCTGGAGGCGATGAAGCCGGCAGCGCCCGTGACGAGATACTTAGCCAAAACGCATTTCTCCTTGCGACGAACTTGTTGACGGCGACGCCAAGGCTATCAGGAGCGGGCGGTCGAGGTAAAATGACCTGGTCGACTTCGGGGTTTTAGGCTCGTCATCCGCCGAGCATTCAATTGTTCTGAATTGTTCCTCTCTCAGGGTTGGTTAAATTCACTTCCTTCCATGATGATAATTGCCGGAAAAGAGGTGTGAAGAATCAACTCCCCCCTTGAGGGGGAGTCGGTGAGGTGAGGGGGTTTTTCTCCCGAAACCAAACCGGTGGGGGGAGTTTTTTCCTGTGGCATGTCACCCCATCGATTCAGCCTTCGCACAAACCCGCTCGGCTTCATCGTCTGGCTTTCCCCTCGGGAAGCCAGACCCTCAAGGGGTTGTTGAAAAAGACCCCTTTTAGAGAGTAGAGGGGACGCCCCTCTCGACTGGTAAAACCAACCCCCCCTACCCCCCCTTGTCAGGGGGGTAAAAAAGGCGATGCGCCCCCGCCGGGCAGAGAGGGTTTTGCTGTTTCTTGCCCCCCTGACAAGGGGGGGTAGGGGGGGTTGCCCTTATGGGGTTTCTCTTTCAAGGGGGTTGCCTTTCCCTACTCAAGGGCTTTTTCAACAACTCTTCATCAATCGCGTTTGACTCGCGACGCGGCTCCTCCCTCACCCTGAGTAGCCGCCGAAGGCGGCGTATCGAAGGGCGAGGGGAGTCGAACGCCTCGCGCTAGGGGAGAATGCAATTCCTCCTTCATTAGTCGGAATTGACCTTCGATACGTGGTTTCACCGCTACTCAGGATGAGGCGGAAAGAGGTTTTTCAACAACCCCCTTAAAGGCAGTGGTTCGCAAAGGCGCATCGCATCGCAATCCCCGAATCGCAATTATCCCTCACTCCGCTAAAACACGGCCCGTGGTTGAAATCCGCGCCGCAATCCGTAATGGTTGGTTTCATATGGGTGAGCATATTCTCCATGCGGTTGGGGGAGTAGCCGCTTAATGTTTCTCGGGCCGTGTATGGACTTCGTGTCCGGCGAACCCGGTACTTATCAAGATTGAGAATTCGAGATGGCGAACGTGTTGGTGACCGGAGGCGCCGGTTTCATCGGCTCTCATGTGGTGGAAGCCTGCCTGGAAGCGGGTGATTCCGTCTGGGTGGTGGATAATCTCGCCTCTGGCCTGGTGGAGGACATTTCCACCGGAGCGGTTTTTTGCGAGGGCGACATAGCCGATGCGGGGTTCATGCGCCGCGTGGTGGAAGAGGCTTCTCCCGCCGTCATCCACCATCTGGCGGCCCAGTCGAGCGTGGCGCACAGCCTGGCCGATCCCCTCCTGGATGCGCGCGTGAACGTCCTGGGCACGCTCAGCGTCCTGGAAGCGGCCAGGAGCATGGGTTCCATGCCCCGAGTCATCTACGCCGCGACGGGCGGGGCCTGCTACGGCGATCCCGAAGAGGAGATTGTGGATGAGAACTGCCCGTTTGCACCCGCCTCCCATTACGGGATGAGCAAGGTGGCGGGCGAGCGGCATCTCACCTTCTACGGGGCGCATTTCGGGCTGCCCGTCGTATCGCTGCGTCTCGCCAACGTCTACGGGCCGAGGCAGCGCCCCTCTCTCGATGCGGGCGTGATATCGATTTTTGCGGAAAAACTGACGAATGCCGAGCCCCTCACGCTCTATGGACACGGCCGCGCGGGGCGCGATTACGTCTATGTGAAAGACGTGGTCAAGGCGTTCACCACTGCGGCCAAGGGCGGTGCGGACGGCGGGGCCTACAACATCGGTACGGGCGTCGTCACCGAGGTGGAGGCGCTGCTGGAAGTCCTCTGCCGCCGCATGGGCGAAACCCCCGTGAGCGTCGAGCGCGCGCCCTTGCGCGCGGGCGAGGTGTTCAGAATCGGTCTCGACGCAAGCGCGTTTGCGCAGAAAACCGGCTGGCGGCACAGCTTCTCACTCGATGAGGGCATCGCCGCCTTCCTGGAATCGCTCGAGTATTAAGCCGGCAGACGTCCGTAGACGCGCTCTGGCGTGACCAGCACGGCCACTGCGCCCTGGTTCACCATCGCCTGGTCGTATTCCTCCCAGTCGGGATGGTCCGAATCCCCGCAGGCGCGAAACACCTCGCGGAACATCACGCGCATTTCCTCTTTTTCGGTGTTCTCGTAGTCGAAGAGTCTGGCCTTGCCCTCCACGCTCACCCAGGTGCGCCAGTCGGGGGTGACGTAGAGCACGGTGCACTGGGGGTTCTTGCGCAGGTTCCCCAGCTTCACCGACCAGCCGCGCACGATGACGAACGCCGCGCAGTCCTCATACGCTCCGCAAACGATGACGCTCGATTGCGCCGTGCCGTCCGGCCTCAAGCTCGTGACCACCCCCTTGTGGTTTTTCTCCATAAACGGTCTTGCATCTTCGAAGTTCATGAGATACCTCGCTTAGAATAAGAGAAACGGATATTTTCGCCATTGTAGCAAAATTCATGAACGAACGACGCCATAAGGAGAGCTGCCGATGAGCCGTCTCGCACCGCTTGAACCCGAATCCATGCCGCCCCGTCAGAGAGAAGCCTATGAGGATCTCATCGCCAACCAGCGCGGCGGCGTGCGCGGGCCTTTCGGGGTCTGGTTGAGAAGCCCCGGCCTCGTCATCGCCCTGCGCAATCTCATGAAGTTTTATTATGAGGAAAGCGTCATCACCGAAGACATCCGCGAACTCGCCATCATCATCACGACGCGCCACATGGGGGCGACCTACGCTTATTCCGCGCACGAGGCGCAAGCGCTCGCCAGCGGTCTGACGCCCGCCCTCGTCGCCGCGGTGATGGCGCAGGAAACGCCCACCGAGGGCACCGACTTGGAGCTTTGCATATACAGGTATTGCACCGAGTTGCTCGAAACCAAAAAGGCGTCGGACGCCGCCTATCAGGAGGCGTTTACTCTCCTGGGCGAGAAGGGTGTCGTCGACTTAACCGCCCTCGTGGGCTTTTATACGGCCATCTCTTTGACGCTCAACGCCTTCGAGATTCCGCCCGTGACGTGAGGGAGCGATTTTTTTTTCTATGACAGTATATTTCGATGGTTCTGTCCACCCTTTATTGGCTTACGTCTTGGTTTTTTACCGACTAGATTAATTTTAAAAAATTATCACTTAAATAGCGAAGATATAGCGAATGTATGATATAGTACTACGATGGTCAGCAAAAGAACGCATGAAATACGAGATCCCATCCATGTTTTCATCAGACTGGATTCTGATGAAAGGAAAGTTCTTGATTCGCCTCCCTTTCAGCGATTGCGTCATATTCACCAATTGGCCCTGACATACCTCGTTTATCCGGGTGGGACCCACAAGAGGTTCGAGCATTCACTCGGCGTAATGGAGCTGGCAAGCAGGATTTATGATGTCGTCACGGAACCGGAAAATATATATCAGGAATCTAGAGCTGTTAGAGAGATTATTCCAAAGCATAGGGGATTAGAGCATCTGAAATGGAAAAGGACGTTAAGAATTGCGGCGTTGTGCCATGATCTCGGGCATCTCCCATTTTCTCATGCGTCGGAAGCATTATTGCCGAAGGGTTGGGATCATGAACGCATGACGATGGAAATAATTTTGGGCGAAGAATTGAAGGATATCTGGAAAGAAATAGATTTGCAGCCAGAGCGAGTTGCGAAACTGGCGATTGGAGCGAAGAAATCGAAAGATTATATGAGTGTCGAGTTGAATGAATGGGAGAGCATTTTATCGGAAATCATCACCGGGGATGTTTTCGGTGCCGACAGGATAGATTATTTGCTGCGGGATTCGTATCACACGGGGGTTGCCTACGGGAAATTCGATCATTACCGCTTAATCGATACGATGAGGATACTGCCGAAAGAAGGGGCGGATGGTTCTCAGGAGCCGGTTCTAGGTGTCGAGGAAGGCGGCTTGGAATCCGCCGAGGCGTTGCTGCTTGCGCGATATTTCATGTTCTCGCAAATATATTTTCATCCCGTCCGCCTCATTTATGATCAGCACTTGGCGGATTTTTTGAAATCCTGGTTGGGCGAGGGTATGTTTCCGACGGATTATAAAGAACACTTGAAATATACGGATAATGAAGTAATATCTGGGATGTTATCCATTGCCAGAGATAAATCTCATCCCGCCCAGGCGCAAGCCGAGCGCATCGTTCGTCGTCGGCATTTCAAGAGAATCTATAGACCTGCAGCCGAGGATCAGAAATTCTTGGAACCGGGTCGGAAAATATATGAAGCGGCATCCGAGAAATTCGGTGAGGAAAATGTGAAGCATATTCAGAGGACTCAGGACAGGAGAAAAAGTTTTTTCCCGGTTCTCATACAAGGCGCGAGAATCTCAGAAGCGGCGAGCGAGAAAGAAACATTCTCAAACATTCCGCTGGCGTCTTGTGAGAATGTTTTCATTTCACCTGAAATGAAAGAGCAAGCCGATGTTTGGTTGAGTGGAAAGCGAGAAGAAATCCTTTCATCTGCCGGAGGGGAATAATGGCCATGGAGCGATTCGAGAGGGCCGCCGTCTTGTTGTCTTTGGCCGAGAGACTGAGAGACGCCGAAAGTTGGTGCGGGGAAACGCACGTTCAGAAGGTAACTTATTTTCTGCAGGATTTGCTGGAAGTGCCGCTGGAATTCGATTTCATTCTGTACAAGCACGGCCCCTATTCCTTTGACCTGAGCGACGAAATATCATGGATGTGGGCGAACGATTTCTTGAAACCGCGTCCGCAGCAGAGGCCATATGGGCCGAAGCTGGTACCCGGCGAGAGGGCGGAACTTTTGAAGAAGATATATTCGAAATCCATTGAGGAATATGCCAATAAGGTTCAAAAAATCGTGGATAAGTTCGCGCCGATGAAGGCAAGGGCCTTGGAGAGATATGCCACGGCGTATTATGTTTCGAAAGAGAAAAAGGAAATAACCCCTGATGCGATGGCGGCTGAAATCGTCGAGCGAAAACCTCATATCAGTCCGGGTGAAGCTCGGGAAGCCGTTGCGTTCGTTGCGCAGTTAAAGAGTACACTGTAGGGTTCTTGAAATATGTACGCTCGCCTTTATGACAAACGAAAATCCTTGTCCCCGTGATTAGAATCTAATTACAAGCCGTCCTCATTCAGGCGCCCGGCCGCTTTTCTGCGTCATGCTTAAGAGTCGCGCCTCAATTTCCCCGTTCCATGCGCCTTCGCGCATCCGCCAGGTCCAGTTGCCCTCCGGGACGCCGGGGCGGTTCATGCGGCCTTCGTTGCCGAGACCCAGGACGTCCTGGGCGGGGATGATGGCGAGCGCGGCCTGTGATTTCATCGCCGCTCGGATCATCGACCAGTGGATGTCTTCGGGTTCGCCCCCGAAGGTCCTGAGCGCCGAGGCGCGCGATATGGCGAAGCCTGCGGGCGTTTCGTTGCGCAGAATCGGGTCCCCGCCGTGGAACCAGCCCTGGGCGGTGTCGTTGTCGTGCGTGCCGGTGTAAACCACCGCGTTCTCGGGAATGTTGTGGGGCAGATGCGGGTTGTCCGGGCTGCCGTCGAAGGCGAACTGCAACACGCGCATACTCGGCAGACCGAAACGATCGCGCAGGGCGTGCACGTCGTCTCCCACCGAACCCAGATCTTCGGCGATGAGCGGCAACGCGCCCAATTCTTCCTCCAGTGCGCTGAAAATGGCCTCTCCCGGCCCTTCGCGCCAGGCGCCGTCTTTGGGTGATTCCGCATCCGCCGGAATCGCCCAGAAGCGCGCGAAGCCGATGAAATGATCGAGGCGCAACGCGTTGAACCGGGTGACGTTCACGGCCATGCGCATCTTCCACCAGGCGAAATTCTCATCAAAGTGCGCGGCCCAGTCGTAGAGGGGGTTCCCCCAGTGCTGGCCGTCCTGGTTGAAGTAATCGGGCGGCGCACCGGCGTAGGCGGTCGGCCTGCGCGATTCATCGAGTTCGAACAGGTGCGTCTTCGCCCATACGTCGGCCGAATCATGGGCGACGTAGATGGGGATGTCGCCGATCAGGCCGACCCCTTTCCCTGCGGCGTATTCCTTGAGTGCGCGCCATTGGCGGTGGAAGATGAACTGCTCGAATTGCGTGTAGCGGATGTTTTTATCGAAGGCGGGATCGTCGGGGTCCTTGTGCCCTGAATCCTCGGGCCACTCCCACCAGGCGGAGCCGCCGAACGCACGCTTGAGCGCACGGAACCTCGCGTAATCGGCCAGCCATCCTGCTTGCGACTCGCGGAACTCCGTATATGCCGCTTCGTTTGCACCGCCGCCGTTCGAGAATGCCTCGAACGCATCTGCGAGAAGCGATTCCTGGGCTTGGAGCGCTTGGACCGGTTCGATTTCCCTCCCAGCTGGCGGGCGGTGGTTTCCCAGAGCTTTCGGGGAGAGCAGCCCTTCTTCGGCGAGCGTATCGAGCGATATCAGGAGCGGATTTCCTGCGAACGTGGATGAGGAAACGTAAGGAGAACCCGTCTCGTCGGTCGGACATACGGGCAGCATCTGCCACCAGCTCTGGCCGGAGGCTGCGAGTTGGTCGACGAACTCGAATGCCCTGGGGCCCAGATCGCCGAAGCCCGTCTCGCTCGGCAATGAGGTGGGATGCATCAGGATGCCGCTCTTTCTGGCGTGAAACGGATTTGCTTGGTTCATTCTAAAGACCATTCACCGGGGAAGTATTTCCCACCTTCGCTTCATCTTGTGTCGCGCGCGGCGCCGGATTCACCGCCTGCATACTGGTATGGCACGGCGCGCGCCATTTATTCAAGCAAAAAAGCATTATGCCCTAGTGCCCCTCTCCCAAAGGGAGTCTCACGGCGTCGCCGGTGCGCGAGGATTCCTCCATGGCGATGGTCACCTCCAGGGTCTGGCGCGCGTCTTCCGCCGTGGCGAGATGGCAGGGCCGCCCCGTGGAGAGGTGGTCCAGCCAGTTCCTCGTCTCATCGCCGATGGGGCCGTACATGGTGTCGAGCGCCCAGTCGCCTGAGGACGTGCTGCCGAGAAAGACCATCGGCAGATTGTGGTCTGGAACGTAGGCGTGCGGGTAGCCCTTTTCGGTGTAGAGGATGTTCTCCTTATGGTCCTCATCGAAGAGCATCACGCCGTCCGTGCCGATGACTTCCAGGCGGATGCTCTGCCCCGCGGTGGGGTATTTCGCGGGCAGCGCATAGCAGATGCCCAGGTTCACGGTCGCGCCGTCGGCGAAGGTGATGATCGACCAGCTCACGTCGTCCACCTTCGGATACCCCGCCTCCTTGAAGACGAAGCCTCCTCCCCGGCATATCACCTCCACCGGCGGGTTTCCTTCCATGAACTAGCACATCATGTCGACCCAGTAGGTGAGTACGTCGAGAACGGGCGTGGCGTCCGCCGAGCGTTTCAATATCTCGAACGCTTGCGCCCTGGTGTTGAATACGCGGCCCGTTGCGCCGATGAGCCTTCCCAGACGGCCCTGCTGTATCTGTTCTTTCCCCAGGAAATAGCGCCGTTTGTATCGCATGATGTAGCCCACGCGGAGGTCTGTCTCGTATTTCTCCGCAGTGGTGAGTAGGCGGTCGGCGTCTTCAAGCGTCATGGCGATCGGCTTTTCCACCAGCACGGGCTTACCGAGTTCGAGCGCCTGAAGCACCGGCTCCACGTGGGCGAACTCCGAAGTCGAAACGATGACGGCGCCGACGTCGGGGTGGGAGATGACCTCCTCGTTGCTTCCAGACGCCACCTGCGCGCCTACGCGCTCACCGAGCGCCTTTGCGCGCTCGGGTTCTGCATCCGAGATGGCGAGAAAGCGAACGGCCGGGTGTTGCGCCGCGAGGCGCGAGCGGTGCGTGCCGATGCGTCCGGCGCCCACAACGGCGACGCCGAGTTCGTTCCTGTCGAAAAGCGCCAAGGCGAGCCTCCTGAAAGATTCCGGATGAGAACAACGCGCGGCATTCTACGCCGCGAATCCCCCGTCTTCAATCGGGATCACGAGTCGCGAAAGACTCGGCTTCGTTTTGATTATTCTTGTATTTTCAGGCGTCTTGGCGGATTCGAGAGATGCGCGTCTCAAAGAAGCAGGCGGTCGTCCATGCGCGAGCGCGTCAGCACCTCGTTCCCCTCTTCGGTGATGAGCACCGTCTCCTCGATGCGCACGCCGCCGCCTCCGGGTACGTCCGGCACCCAGATGAGCGGCTCGATGGCGAACACCATGCCGGGTTCGAGGTCGACTTCCTCGGAATCAGGGTCCGGTTCTCCGATGTATGGAGGCTCGTTGGGCGAGGTGCCCAGCGCGTGGCCGATGCTGAGCGAGAACCAGTTCTTCCGCAAGCCGTATTTCTCGCCCGTCTCCCAGATTCGATCGGCCACCTGTTTGTTCGTGAAGCCGGGGCGGGTGCGTTCGAGTCCCAACTGCAGGGATTCGTGTACGGCGGTGTAGATTTCCTTTTGCCGCTTCGAGGGTTTCCCGCAGATCATCGTCCGGGCCACGTCGCCGAAATACCCGTTCCACTGCGCGCCGATGTCGATGAACACCATGTCGCCGCTGCGGATAATCTTGTCGCTCGCGAAGCGGTAGGGCGGCGACATGTGCTCGCCCGAGGCCACGAAGGGGGAGACCAGGTGCGCCATCTCGCCCCCGTAGTGGTGGAGCACCTTCATGGCGTCCGCCGCCACGTCGCACTCGCGCTTCCCCGCCCGCACGCTGTCCATCGCCTCCTCGTTTACGGCGTCGGCGATCGCGCAGGCCTCGCGGATCATATAGACCTCCTCGGGCAACTTGTGCCGGCGCACCTTGTGCATGAATGAATCGCCGTTCACGAACTCCACGTCGTCCAGATGCTTCTGGTAGGCGCTGAACTGGATGAACGTCATCAGGTCGAGGCCCACCCGCTTGCCGATGAGGCCCAGCTCCTCGAAGAGGGGGCGCAGCGTCTCGCGGATCATCTTGTCCACGAGTGGCTGTTCCTCCATCTTCGCCAGGTGATGGAATTTCTCTATCCAGGGCATGTCGCGCGAGACGCGGGGTATCTCCCCGCCGTTGGTCATGACGTGCGCTCTGCCCTCTCGCGGGAGGATGACGGCGTTTCTCGTTCCCTCGCGGTGCGCCAGAAAAGAAGACCTCATGCTCGTGAGGTAGCGCACGTTCTCCACCTTCCAGAGGAAAAGGGCGTCGATATCCGCCTCGGCCATCGCCTTTTGCGCCTTGTCCACGCGCTTTTGGCGAAGCGCGCCCACGTCGACGCGCTCCTCGTAGTCGACGTTGAATTGGCCCCGCGCGAATCCCGGCATGAATTTCATCTCCTGTTGTAGGGATGCTCTCGCGGCTGGAATGGCAAACCGCGACTGACGCCCCGTATGTATTTCATGAAAAATGAACCGTTATTCAGGTTCTTCCACCAGTTCGATCACGACGTTATCGGGCGCGATGA
The DNA here is from genome assembly GCA_002238965.1 of Nitrospinae bacterium bin107. Taxonomy (GTDB): domain Bacteria; phylum UBA8248; class UBA8248; order UBA8248; family UBA8248; genus Bin107. The sequence continues at coordinate 37,485 of MPNJ01000005.1, forward strand.
TGAAGGCCGTCCTCGAACCCAGAACGCCGTCTCCCGGTTTTTTCGTGAAGACGACGCCCGCTTTCTCCAGGCGTTCGGCCACTTCGTCGATGCCGTCCACCTGGATTCCGAAGTGGTGGAGGCCGCGGCCCACCTTCGCCATGGAATCGTCCTCATCGGCTCTCAGGCCGCGTATGCGGATTTCCACCTCCCCGAGCATCACGCTGATGTAGGGAGAACCGCGGTATTCGATCTCTGGCGTGTAAAGTTCGCCGCCGAAGTGGTTGATGTAGAAATCCGCCGCCGCCTGGGGATCCTTGGCGACGTGGTGCACGTGATGGGTTCGTGAGGCCACCCTGTTTCCTCCCTTGTTGGTGATGGGTTCAGAGCCTAGAGGCCGTCTCCGACGGCGACGTATGCGCCGCCGGGCACGGGATTCTCATCGTCGTTTCGCGCACCCCACTGGCCGGTGATGGCGTACATCGCCCGCACCTTCTTCATGTTGTTTCCGCCGTCGCTCGAGAAGAGCATGTTGTGCGTGTCGCGGAACCATTTCTCCAGGAAATTCTCGCGCTGCACGCCCACGCCCGCGTGTATCTCCATCGCCATCTTCGTGACGTCGCAGGAGATCTCGTGCGCGAAGGCGCTGGCGGTGAGCGTCATGGGCGGGTCGATGGGAATCTCGTGGCGCATGTCCTGACGCCATGCCGCGTAGTGCACGTAGGCGCGCGCCGCCTGGATCTTCGTGTACATGTCGACGAGCTTGATGCCGACGGATTGGTGGTGCGCGATGGGGCGTCCGCTCTGGTGCCGGTTTTGCGCGAATTCGAGCGATTTCTCATACGCCGCGCGCGCCACGCCAATCTGGCCCGCCGCGTTGATGAGGGCGTCGCCGCGCAGGTGCCGCCTGATGTAGGAGACGCCGCAGTTCTCGGGTCCCAGGCGGTATTTCGCGGGGACTATCGCGTTATCGAAGATGATCTCGGCGTTCTGGTTCAGGCGGTAGCCCATCTTGTTGTGCACCTTGCCCATCTTCACGCCGGGCGCGTCCATCGGCACCATCAGGAGGGAAGCCCCCTGCTCGACGCCCACGTCGGGGTTCGTGCGCACGAACGTGAACATGAGCCGCGCCCAGCCCACGTTCGAGATGAAGTGCTTCTTCCCGTTCACGATGTAGTTGTCGCCGTCGAGCACGGCGGTGGTCTGGTATCCGCCGTCCGCCCCGTTGTAGGGGATCTGGTTCTCGGATCCCGAGGCGGGCTCGGTCGTCGCCGTGCCGATGAGGAAGGTGGGGTCGCTTACGTACTCGCGCATCCAGTAGTCCGCCAGTTCCGCGTCTCCCAGAAGCTCGCTCGCAAGGATGTGGGATATCTTCGTGGAAGACAGCATGAACCCCGTGGCGCCCCTGTCACCCCAGGAAATCTCCTCGCCCACGATGCAGTGGGTGAGAAGATCTTCCACGCCGCCGCCGCCGTATTCCTTGGGGATGCTCATCGTTCTGAGGCCCGTCTTGTCGAGTTTCTCGAGAAGATGGGGCATATAGGCGCAATTGAGCGGGTCCTGCTGATGGTCCAGTTCCAGGCTGATGGGCCGGATTTCATCCCGCGCGAATTCATGCGCAATTCTTTGATATTCTTGTTGTTCATCGGTCATTCGGTAGTCGAACATGGGTCTCCTTCCTTCCAGTGATGGGCGGGTCTACCCCGCCGGAGCCATTTGTGTCTAGTCGTCTTCTTCGAGTATCTCCGCCACTTCCACGGGTTCGCCGCGCTCCCATGAGCGCATGGCCGCCCACACGGCGCCAAGAACGTGGAGTCCTTCCGCTCCGCCCACCTCGGGTGGACGCTTTTCCCGGACGGCGCCTGCGAAATCCTTGAATTCCTCTATCAGGTAATCCTGCCGGGGGTATTCCTCGTAGGGGATCTCTTCTCGCTTCTCCCCGTCTTTTTTAAGGATTTTGATGCCCTCCCACCTGTCGTGGTAGAGGTTCGCCTCATCCCCGTAGGCGTTCATGAAATAGGTGTATCGCCCGTTCGGCGTGCGCGGGCTGATGAAGCTCGTCCCCAGCGTGCCGAGCAGGCCGGATTCGAACTCGAACCACACGACGCTCACGTCGGGAATTTCCGATTTTGTCTTTATCTTACTGAACGCCGCCGACGCGCGCTTTATCGGCCCGTAAAGATACAGGAGGTTGTCCACCTGGTGGATGGCCACCTGGAGCAGCGGGCCGCCCGGGGAGCCTTCCGCATACCATTGCCAGTTGTCCGGCGTGTAGTGGAGCCCCCGGTCGTTCGAGTAGTTGGTCTCGGCCATCGCGAGGGTGCCGATGGTTCCCTCATCGAGCATTTGCTTGAAGAGGCGGTGGCCTCTGAGCCATCTAGAGCTCGCGCCGACCGCCAGGGTGACGCCGGCATCCTCACAGGCGCGGATCATCTTTTTGGCATCCGCAATGGAGGCGGCGATCGGCTTGTCGACGAGTATGTGTTTCCCCTGCTCGGCCGCCGCCATCGCAAGTTCGGCGTGCTTGTTGTTGGGCGCCGCGATGACCACGGCGTCCACATCGGGGTGCCGCACCACCGCCTCGTAGCTTTCCTCTTCACTGCATGAGAATTTTTCGCTGAACGCCTTTCGTTTTTCGGGCGTCCTAGTGAAGCACGTGGTGATTTTCATCCCGGGCGTTCTTTCGATGTAGGACGCCAGTGTGTTGCCCCAGCGGCCCAGCCCGACCACGGCCACCCTCAATGGATCGCTCATCTGGTATTTCTCCTCATTCCGTAACGACTCATAACGATTTCAAGCGTGGGTCCAGCACGTTTCTCAGCCAATCCCCCACAAGGTTCGCACCCAGCACCGTCACCGTAATCGCCAGACCGGGCAGGGTGACGACCCACCAGGATGTGTAGAGGTGCACCTTCCCGTCGCTGAGCAGACCGCCCCATGTGGGTGTGGGCGGCGGCACGCCGAGCCCCAGGAAGCTCAGGCCCGCCTCGATGATGATCATCCGCCCCAGATACAGGGACGCGATGATGATGACGGGCGCCAGCACGTTCGGGAGAATGTGGCGGACGATGATGCGGAGATGGCTCCCGCCGATGCTCCGCGCCGCCTGGACGAATTCCTGCTCGCGCAGCGTGAGCACCTCGCCGCGCACGACGCGGGCGTAGATGACCCAGATGCGCATCGACATCACGAGTATCAACACGACCAGGCTCGGCCCCACGATGGCGATGGTCGCCAGGGCCAGCAGTATGAACGGAAAGGAGAGCACCAGGTCCACGAGCCGCATGAGCAGAAAATCCACCTTTCCGCCGAAATAACCCGCCACCAGACCTACGCAAAGTCCAAAACATCCCGTGAGCAAAACGGCGAAAAACCCCACCAGCAGCGAAATGCGCGCGCCGTAGATGAGCCTGCTCAGAAAATCCCGCCCCAGGTGGTCCGTACCTAGCAGATAGATCTGCTGGCCGTCCGACCACATGGGCGGTTTGAGGTTTCTGTCCAGGAGTTGGGCCTGGGGGTCCATGGGCGCGAGCAGCGGCGCGAAGACGGCCATCACCACTACTGTTACGAGAATGACGCAGCCCAGGAGCGCTGATTTATCCTTCCACAGGGACGCCCATATCCTCGGGCGATCGGGGAGTTCCTCGATCTCCATGGAATCCTGAAATGTGAGCGCTTGTTCTCTCATTCGTATGAAATCCTTGGGTCGAGATAGGCGTAGACGAGGTCCACTGTCAGGTTGATGATCACGAACCCCGACGCCAGAAGAAACACGGCGGCCTGGACGATCGGGAAATCGCGATTCGCGATCGAATCGACCACGAGGCGCCCGACCCCCGGCCAGGCGAAAACGACCTCGATGATCACGGTTCCGCCGAGCAGAATGCCCAAGTCCAGTCCCATGACGGTCACGATGGGAATCGAGGAATTCTTCAGGGCGTGAACCATGAGCACGATTTTTTCGCTCAGTCCCTTCGCCCGCGCCGTCGTAATGTAGTCCTGGCGCAGCACCTCGAGCATCTGGGAGCGCATGAGCCTCGCGAGCCGGGCGAGGTGATACGTGGAGGCGGCGAATGCCGGCATGATGAAGTGCTCCCACCCCCCGCGGCCGAAAGAGGGCAGAAGCCCCAGCGTCACCGAGAAGAACATGATGAACATGATCGCCAGCCAGAAATCGGGAACCGCCTGCATCAGCACCGTGATGCCTACGCAGCCCTTGTCGTAGGATGAGCCTTCTTTGAAAGCCGCCAGACAGCCGAATGGAATTCCGATGACGACGGCGAAAACGAATGCCCCGACCGCCATCTCTATCGTCGCCGGGAAATGCTCCAGAACGAGGCCCATGGCCGATTCGCCGTGTTCGGTGGATTCCCCGAAATTCCCCTGCAGCGCGTTTTTCAGGAAACGCCAGTACTGCACGTGGAGCGGCTGGTCGAGCCCCATGAGTTTTCTCAAGTACTCGATGTCTTCGTGAGTCGCATCGGTATCGAGCATCACCAGGACGGGGTCGCCCGTCATGTGAAGCAGGAGAAACACGATGATCATGACGCACTTGAGGAGGACTACCGCCTGAATCAAGCGCTTGAAGACATATCCAGCCATAGAACCACCCAGCGACAAGGAACGGAATTATTTCATTTCGAGGACGACTTGCGCCGCTCTGCCGGAGGATTGAGACCGACACCACCCCGCGGCAGGAGTTTCGCGAACGCCTCCGGCCAGGGCGGGGTTCATGCCCGCACCCGGCCGGAGCTTCGCTTCGAATTAAAGGTCGTTTCTACTTCAGGCCGACCTCTGCGGCTATCAGTTTTCCGTCGGCGCGCGGCTTCCAGTCTATCTTCTTGTTCGCGCCGAAGATGCGGAAAGTCTGATACAGCGGAACGATCGGCACTTTCTCGTGGCGCAGAACGCGGGCGATTTCCTGGTATTTCTTCTCCCGCGCCTTGTTGTCCAGCGTGGAGCGCGCTTCGTTGATCATCCCGTCCACGGCCTTGTCGCGGAATCCGCCGTAGGCCGAACGGCTGCTGATGGCGCCGGCGAACATGTGCTCCGCGCTGAAGGCCGTGTTCATGCGCGCGAGATAGTACAGGAACGGCTTAACGTTTTTCTTGTACTTGCTGAAGATGATCTTCTTCATCGCGCCCCATTCCATCACGCGGACGTTCGCCTTGAGGCCGACTTTCCCCCACTGGCCGGCGATGCCCTCGAGCGCCTCTTTACCCATCATGAAGCGTCCGCGGGGGATGTACACGTCGAAGGAAAACCCTTTCGCGAATCCGGCCTCGGCGAGCAGCTTCTTCGCCTGGGCGGGGTCGTAGGGATACGGTTTGAGTTCGGGGTTGAAGCCGAAGCTCGCGGGACCCTGAATGATCGCCACCGACTTGGCGAAGCCCATCATCACGTTCTTGGTGATGGCCTCGCGGTTGATGGCGAGGTTCATCGCCCTGCGGACCCGGACGTCCATCCATGGCGCGCCTTCTTTGATCACCATCAGGATGTAGTTCGTGCGCGGCGACTGTTTGGCGATGACGTCCGTTTTGCCGCCCGCCCGGACGCGGTCGCTCAAGGCCGGGGGCAGGTTGTCGATGACGTCCACGTCGCCGGAGATGAGCGCGGATACGCGCGTGGTGGACTCGGGGATGAACTTGACCACCGCCGTCTTCACCCTGGGCTTTCTCCAGGCGTTGGGGTTAGCCTCGTAGACGACTTCCTGTCCCTTGCGCCATTTTTTCATCACGAAGGGCCCGCTGCCCACGGGATTGCGGGAGAGATGTTTCTTGTCGTGTTTCATATAATACTTCGGCGGCACGATGAAGCCGTAGATCGCCAGAAACGGCGGGAGCATGGGGTCTGGTTTTTTTGTGTGGATCCGGACCGTGTGCTCATCCATCACTTCCAGTTTCGCCATGCTCTTGAAGTAGCGGTACTGCCTCGACTTCATCTTGGGGTCGAGAATCCTCTCGAAGCTGAACTTTACCGCCTCTGCGTTCACGGGGTCCCCGTTGCTGAACTTCACGCCCTTCCTGATTTTGAACTCCCACACCTTGGGGCTCACCATCTTGTAGCTCTCGGCGAGCTGGTTCGTCATGGAGCCGTCGGGAGCGCGCGCAAGCAGCGTCTCGAAGACGTTCGGGTGGTGCATCGAAATCGGAAGGGAACTGAAAGTGTGCGGATCGAACGTCGTCAAAGCGCCGGCCATCCCCAGCACTACCTTCCCCTTGGGCGCCGCCTTCGCTCCCACGGGGAGCAGCAGCAACGACAGAACAACCATCCAAAGCCATAGCCTCTTCATTTCGTGTTCCTCCTTTTAAATAAGAATCAACCAAGCCGTCAGAGACAAACCAATTCATCCGTACTCGTGTTCAGTGGTTCATAGCCATCATCCGTCACCAGATAGGTTTCACCCCAGAAAATCTGGCGGTCGGGTCCCAGGTTGAACATGGGATGCGTTGTCACCACCATTCCGGGTTCAAGGGCTCCCTCGGATACCGGTGTGATCATGTAATCCGTGAGGTCGAGGCCCGTGAGATGTACCAGCCCGTAGGGCCACACCTCGTAGCCGTGTTTTTCGAACACGTCGTTCATCGCCGTGACCATGCCGACCATCGGCTTACCCGGCCCAAGATGCTCCAGCGAGGCGTCGCGCGCCTCTCGCACGACCTGATGGGCGTCGACAAGCCATTTTTCCGCCTCGCCCAGCGCCAGAACCCGTACGATTTGATTCCAGTATCCCTTAACGCGCGGGGAAATTTCCAGCAAGACGGCGTCGCCCTGCTTGATGGGCCGATCCGTCTGGGGGATGACGTAGCCCCAGGGCGCTTCGCCGCCGCCGGACATGCTCGCCAGGCCCATCATGTTGAAGTTCTCCGTCCCGCCCTCGGGGATGATCGCCCGGTCCATCTCGGCGCGCATGTCGAGTTCCGTCACCCCTTCACGAATGAAACCGCAGAGATGATTCCACACCTTATCACCAAGTTGGGCCGCGTGGCGCGACATGGCGACTTCCTCTTCGCTTTGCACCAGGCGCAGCTTCCAGACGAGTTCGCCCGCCTCCACCCATTCTTTTGCGTTTACCTGATCCTGAAGCTGCTGGTACCAGGCGACAGGAATGATGGCGAGCGAGGAGATTCCGATCTTCGTGTTCGATCCTGCGATTTCGTTCAGATGGTTGCATGCCTGCTTCGGAACGGGCGTCATGGCCTCGCAGCGCGTGTCGGATATCCATCCGTTTCTCAGGGATTCGATTCTCTGGTTCTCCACCCCTACGAACAAAACGGGTTCCCCCTCACGCGGGAAGACCAGTATCTGCTGGCCGGAGAACGAGATAAAATTGCTGACGTAGGCGAGATTGCCCGAACGCGGTCCCTGGCGGCCGCTGTTGCCGTAGACGACGAGGATATCCAGACCCTCGCGCTCCATCGCCTCTCTTAGATTCGCGTGGCGGCGATCACGCTCTTTGGTCGATAAACCCAACTTTCCTCTCCTTCGTGTTGCGCACCGTTAAAAGATCACTTTACCGCCCGATACGGCCATGTTCACGCCCGTCACATAGGCGGCTTCATCGCTGCAGAAAAACACCACGGCGCCCGAGACGTCTTCGGAGCGCCCCAGGCGCTTCATCGGAATGGTGTCGATATATTCTCGTTGATAATCATCCGAATGTAGGATGGGCCGCTCCGTTTCGGTGAGGCCGGGGGAAACCATGTTGACCGTGATGCCGCTGGGGCCCATTTCCACGGCCAGGTTTTGCGAGAAATACAAGAGAGCGGATTTGACGGACCCGTAGGAATTCGTTCGCGCGCGTTTCTCGCCCAGCACGGTGGACAAGACGTTCACGATGCGGCCCCAGCCCCGCTCCCGCATACCCGGCAGCGCCGCCTGGCAGCAATGGAAAGCGCCTTTGAGCATCACCTGAATCTGGGGCTCGTAATCCTCCTCCCAGCTCATCTCCATGAAGTCTCTGCCCTTCACCAGTTGCCGTGCGTTGTTGACGAGGATATCGACGCGACCCATCTCCTGCCCGCATTCTTCGAACATGCGCTCCACTTCGTCATGCCGGCTCACGTCGGCCTGGACGCTGAAGGCGACGCCGCCTCCTTCTTTAATTTCGCTCACTATTTCTTGCGCCGCCGCCTCGCCTGCGTGGTAATGCACGGCGACAGCGGCGCCTTCGCGCGCCAGTGCGTGGGCGATGGCTTTGCCGATGCCGCGCGTTGCGCCGGTGACGAGCGCGGTGCGTTCTTTCAGTTTCATGCGGCACTCATCCAAAGCGTGAACGAAAAATTATGAACTTTTGCGACCAAAGAAAACAATTCTCGCCCCTGGAACCTTGACGTAAATAGAGTCAATTAAATCTTGAATAATGGTATTATATTTAATACCATTAATGATCGCAAGTGTTATTTTAGAAAGAGAGCCATTTTCAACGAAGTTGCAATATGTGAAACTTGCGCCTTGCTTGAAACTCGAAGCTCATCGGATTACGAGTACCTGGAAAGCGAGGGATGTATGCGGGAACTGTTCGCTGAAAAGCCATTTTCGAACGAATTCATCCCCTACTACTACCAAATCGCCAATCTCCTGCGCGGCAAAATCGAAAGCGGAGAACTAATCGAGGGAATGAAGCTCCCCAAGGAGCTGGATCTTTCCAAGCATTTCGGCGTCAGCCGGGTCACCCTGCGTCAGGCACTCGCCATATTGGAGAAAGAAGGGCTCGTGACGCGCGAGCGCCGCAAAGGCACGTTCGTCAACCACGGGGGCTTGAAATCGAAGATGATTCAGCTCACCGGCGCCGTATGGGAGGAAGACGCCGTTGGCGGGGATATACGGGTCATATCGATAGAGGAAATGGACGCTTCGTCTCGGTTACAAGAATTTTTCGGCTCAGATGATGGGGAAAGTCTGACCAGGGTCCAGCGCCTGAGGATGGCGGAGGAAACCCCCCTTTGCTACGTGATGAATTATCTGCCGCAAAAGCTGGCAAAAGACATTCCGCATGAGGATATCCGCACTCGTAGCATGCTCCACATCCTGAAAAATCGACTGCAAATTCGGTTGGGCAAGATACACCAGACGCTCGAAGCCCGTGTCGCGGATAGTGATGTCGCGGACCATCTTTCCATCGGCGTCCTGGCGCCGGTCTTGTATGTGGAAACCTTCGTCCACAGTAAAAGCGGGGAACCCGTCGAATTTTCCCAGATTTATTACCGCGGAGATCAGCACCGATACAGAGTGGAACTCGTAAGCGAGTAGCCCCTCGCGTCTCGTGCTGCGCGCTTTTCCAAACTATCGCTGGATGGGAGGGGCAAGATGCCAAAAAAGAAGAGTACGAAAAGAACCATCGGCTTCATCGGCCTGGGCCTCATGGGCCAGGCGTTTTCCAAAAACCTCATAGCAGACGGCCATCGCCTCGTGGGAACCGATGTGCTGGCGGGGGCGAGGCGGAAATTCAAGCGCCTGGGGGGAGAGGCCTTGGAATCGCCCCGAGACGTGGCCGAAGCCGCCGAGGTGGTGTTCATCTCCGTTCCCAATTCCAAGATATCCCTTCAGACCGCACGTGGGAAAAACGGCTATCTGGCCTGCGCGCCCGAACTGTCGCCAGAAGTCGTGCTCGACACGACGACGTCGGACCCGGAGGATTCGAAAAAACACGCCGAACTGTGCCGGGGAAAGGGAATTCCTTACCTGGACGCCAGCGTAAGCGGCAACAGCGACTACGTGGCGAATCGGGAAGGCTTGTTTCTCGTGGGCGGGAACAGGAAAGCCTACGAGAAGGTGGCGCCGCTTTTGGAGACGATGCTGTCCGATCAGGTTTACTGCGGACCTTCCGGCTCCGGGGCCGCGATGAAAGTGGTCGTGAACTACATGACCTCCATGGGGCGTTGCGTCATCGCCGAGGGCCTGCGGCTGGGGATGCGCAGCGGATTCGGGAAAGATTTTCTGTTCGACACGCTCAAGAGAAGCCGCGCGGGCGACTCAAGCGGGTTCCATGGCCACGGCGGCATCATGGTGCGGGGTCGGTATAGCCGTCCCCGGAGCACCTTGAACGTCATACGGAAGGACATCGGGCTTGGCCTCAGGCTCGCCAGGAGAAACGGCGCTGTGACGCCGGTAGGCAACGCATGCGCGCCGCTGTACAGGGAAGGCGCGCGCGCAGGCAATGGAGAATTGGACAGCGCGGCGGTGTATCTCTCCTATCTGGAGCGGGAAAACAAGAAATAGGGTATCTCACGCGCTCTTTCTGAATGGATGAGGAGCGAGAGAAGTAAATCAGCAACGGGGGTGAGCCTTGCCGGGTGAAGCGGGAGATGTTCAGGTCAAAGAATCCACGCTCGTCGTGGTGGGCGATATGGAAATCGACCGCCCCGAGCCAAAAAAAACTTTCTCCAAAGTTGCCTCTTATCTGGATGCGGCCGACTTGCGCTTCGGCGGCCTCGAAGCCTCGATGTCCCATATAGGCGCGCCCGCGACAGGAAAAATCGTGATGCGCCACGACCCGGAGATGATTCAGGGCTATCTCGAAGGCGGCTTCGACGTCTTGGCGTTTGCCAGCAATCATTGCATGGACTACGGGGTCGAGCCGTTCGTCGAGACGATGGAACTGCTTGAGCGAAACGGAATCGCATATTCGGGAGCGGGCCGGAACATTCAAGAAGCGCGAACGCCCGCCGTTCTCGAACGAGAAGGCGTGCGATACGGTTTTTTATCTTATGTGCTGGAACTCCCCCTGGGCTGGGGGGCAGGCCCTAAAAAGCCGGGCGTCGCGCCCATACGTCAGGATGCGCTTTATGGTCCTCCATATGTCAACGAAGAGGAATTAGAGGCGATGATCGCCGACATCGAGCGCACGCGGCCGAGAGTCGATTTTCTTCTGGCCTCGTTCCACTGGGGCGCGAGCCAGAGCCGCACGCTCACGCTTTCCCAGCAGGCGGTGGCGCATGCGGCGGTCGAATCCGGTGTGGATGTCGTCGTCGGTCATCATCCCCACATCCTGCAAGGTGTCGAGGTGTATCGCGGGCGGCCAATTTTTTACGCCTTAGGTAATTTTGTCCTCGATCATGACCACCCGATGTTCAAGCCCACGGCGCGCGAGTCGATTTGTCTGAAGTTGAACCTCAAAGGCGGAGCGCTCAGCCGGGTAACGATAGCGCCCGTATTGATAGAAGAGGACGGCAGCCCTCGGATTCCGGGACCTGAGGAGCCAAAATCGGCGGAAATTCTGGGTGCCCTCAAAACCCTTTCGGAAAAGCTGGGTACGCAGCTCGATATATCCGGGAGTGAAGGAATGGTGGCGCTTTGACCATGATTTTTTCGCTCTTTTTCGGGCAGAACAGCGCGGAAAATTCATCATGGAGCTAAAGGGAAAAATATTCGTCATCACGGGCGCGGCCCGGGGGATCGGCGCGGACGCCGCGCGGCGTTTTTCGGGCATGGGCGCGAAAGTGGCGGCCCTGGACGTGGATGAAGACGGCCTGCGCAGGCTGGAAACCGAAGCGGATGGCGCTATCCTCGGCGTGCGTGCGGACATCTCGAATGAAAAGGGTGTCGAAAGCGCTTTCGACGCGGCGGTGGCGAGATTCGGCGGCGTGGACATTCTCATAAACTGCGCCGTGATTCGGGGGAACGGCCCTCTGGCGGAGGTCGAAGAAGCCACGGTCGACCTTGCGCTGGCCGTGGGCCTCAAGGGCAACATCCTGTGCGCGAAGCGCGCGGCGGAGGAGATGAGAAAACGCGGCGGCGGCGCCATCGTCAACATGTCGAGCTTCTACGCGCACACGCCGGCCAAGGAGCGCGTGGTCTATGTCGCCGTAAAGGGTGGCGTCGAGGGCCTCACGCGCGCGCTGGCCGTCGAACTCGCGGATTCGAACATCCGTGTGAACGCCATCGCGGCGGGGCCGGTGCTTACGAAGCTCAGAGAAGGGCAGGGAGACGGCGACCCCGAGAACTTGGCGGAGCGCTACCGCAAATCCCCCATGGGCAGGTTCGGACGGGTCGATGAGGTGCTCGACGCGATGGAGTATCTGGTGACGCCCCGCTCGTCCTACATGACGGGCCAGGTTCTAGTATTGGATGGCGGTTTGACCATCGTGTGATGTTTCAGGGCGTGAAAATGGCGGGAACGCGTGGGAGTCGAACCCACCGACGAAGTGATTAGCCCCGTCCACTGGATTTGAAGTCCAGGCGGCACACCAGCACCGATGCGCTCCCAACGAGAGAATACAACGGCTGGGGATGCTTCTGAAAGCGCCATAAGGGGTTTCGCTCGCGCAAGCGGCCCTGCGGGGGCTGCGACGCTTGTTCTCGGGGCGCGAAAGCACTAAAAGGGAGCGGAATTCATCACCACAAAAGGAGAAACGAGAATGTCGCAACGTGTGGGTATCGTGGGCATGGGGCTGATGGGCCAGGCCTTCATCAAGAACATGCGAGAGACGGGCTTCGAGATGCAGGGCTTCGACGTGGACCCCGCGCGCATGGACGATTTACGTGAAAAAGGCGGACAGCTCGTCGAGACGCCGGCTGAAGCCGCCAGGGGCGTGAATTTCGTCATCACCTCCCTGCCCACCAGCGACGTCGCGCGCGAGGCGACTCTGGGTCCCGGCGGCATCGCCGAGGGCGCGAAGGAAGGCCTCTACCTCCTCGACACGACGACCTCGCGTCCTGAGGACTCGGTTCGCCTCTCCGGCGATTTGGCAGGGCGGGGCATCCGTTTTCTCGATTCCGCCGTGAGCGGGACGAGCACGATGGCGGCCGCGAAGGATCTCGTGGTCATCGCGGGCGGTGAGGCGGAGGATTTCGACGCCTGCCGCGCCGTTTTCGCCGGCTTCAGCCGGGCGGCCTACCATATGGGTCCGGTGGGTTCGGGCGCGCGGACGAAGCTCGTTATCAACATGATCCTGGCGGGCAACCGGCTCGCCCTGGCGGAGGGGCTCATGCTGGGCACGAAGGTGGGCCTCGAGATGGACACCCTGTTGGAGGTGCTGAAAGACGGCGCGTGTTCCTCCAAGACCATGATCGACAAGGGCCCCAAGATGATCCACGCGGATTACTCGAAACAGGGCCAGGTGAAGACATCCCTCAAGGATTCGCGCCTCATGCTGGAGCAGGGCCAGCTCCACGGCTCGCCCATGCTGATGACGAACCTCTGGTCCCAGGTGATGCAGGCGGCGTACGAGAAGGGCTATGCGGAAGAGGATACCGTCGCCTTCTTCGAGGTGCTGCGCGAGATGGGGGGCCTGCCTTCGAGGATTGTCAATCCCGACTGAGCCCAAAGCGGGCTATTGCGGGGATATGCGGGGAGGCCCGCCCATTTCATCCCAAATGCGGGCAAATGCGGCGCTTTATAAATTTTTTCGGTCATATTTGAGTCGTCCGCGCTCAGATTCATACTGATATCCGTTGAATAACAATGTGTTACAATGATGTCCGGCGCGCTTATTTTATCGAAAAACCCCGTGAATTTATCTAAATTTACCGAATTGTTCGGTATTGTATCGAAATTCACGGCGTGTTCTTTCCGGTTCTTCCCCGGGCGCGAATGAGCCATCCCGGTTCGTGAAAGAATAGTTGCCGGCCGGATGGAAAGGCGCCGTTTTCCTCGTCCGGGAGTGGACCGCGGTATTCCCTTTTTCATACAGGCCGTGTTCATGAGAACGCCTCCTTTCGCGGGGAGATTCTCGCGCATCCCCGAAAAACGCGGTAGCCGAAAATGCGGGCAATTGCGCGGCCGCAAACCGCGTTTCCCGGCATCCTCCCATCCCGCATCGCCCGCTTCCGGAATCCTGTTATCCGCGTGAAGCGATGCTCAGGCGGGCCCCCGCCTGTTGAGAAATGAAGTCCTCTTCAGAAACACGCTGACGAGGTAGAGGAGCGCCAGGGCCAGAAACACCAGGCTGATCGGCTTGCGGAAGAAAATGCCGGGGTCGCCGTCCGAGAGGATGAGCGACATTCGCGCGTTTTTCTCGAACACCGGCCCGAGGATAATCGCCAGCAGCAGGGGCATGATCGGGTAGTCGAACTTCTGCATGAAATAGCCGAGCAGCCCGAAGCCGATCATCAGGAAAACGTCGAAGAAGCTGTTCTGGAGCGCGAACGCACCGATGACGCAGAACACCGCGATGCTCGGGAAGAGAAGCCCGGGCGGCACGCGCAGCACCTGGACGAACAGGCGTATGCCCAGAAGCGCGATGACGATGGTCAAGAAAAGCGCGATAAAGAAGGACCCGAATATCGAGAAAACGAAACCGCCGTGGCTCTCGAAGAGCAGCGGCCCCGGCGCGAGCCCCTGGATGGTGAGGGCGCCGAGCATGACGGCGGTGACGGGGTCGCCGGGGATTCCCAGCGTGAGCATCGGGATCATCGCGCCGCCGGTCATCGCGCTGTTGGCGGCCTCGGGTGCCGATACGCCCTCGAGCTTTCCTTTCCCGAACGATTCAGGCTCCGGCGAGCGGCGCTGCGCCGTGTTGTAGCTCAGCAAGGCGGCGACGGCGCTTCCCGTACCCGGCAAGAGTCCGATGGTGGTCCCGATGAGGGAGGATTGCGCGAGCGTCTTCCAAAGGCCTGCCAAGGTTCCCGGCGATGGCAGCAGGTCGCGCAGGCGCGTCGAGAAATCAGGCAGGGAGACGACGGAGCCGCGCATGCCGGAGATGATCTCGGGCACCGCGAAAAGTCCAATCATCACCGGCAGGAAAGAGACCCCCTGCTGAATTTGCACGACGGAAAACGTGAAGCGCGGTATGGAATCGATGGGGTCCATGCCCACGGTGGAAAAGCTCAAGCCCAGCAGGCCCGAAATGAGCGCCTTACTCATCGAGGTTTGCGCGAATCCGCAGATGAGGCAGAGACCCAGCAGGACCAGCGACGCCAGTTCGGGCGCGCCGAAGTTCAGGGCGAATTCCGCCAGCTGGGGGGCGATGGTGATCAGGCAGACGAGGCTGAACAGCCCGCCCAGGAAACTCGAGAAAAATGCCACGCCCAGCGCGACCCCGGCCCGGCCCTGCCGGGCGAGCGGGTGCCCGTCCAGGCTCGTGACGATGGCGGCGGGGTTGCCGGGAATGTTGAGGAGAATGGACGAGATGCTGCCCCCCGTCATCCCGCCGACGAATACGCCCACCAGAAGGCTCATGGAAGTCACGCTCGCCATGTGGAAGGTGAACGGCAGCAGCAAGATGATGCCCATGCTCACCGTGAGGCCCGGTATGGCCGCGAATACGATGCCGAGAAAACTTCCCAGAACCGCGAACAGAAGAGGCTTCCACGCCAGGGCCTGGATGAGGCCGTCCACCAGGAGGTCCATCTTTAGAAGAGCCAGTCCTGGGGCAGGGGCACCTTGAGGATGTGGTGAAAGACGTAGTTCACCACAAGGGCGAAGATGACGACGTAGGGGAGTATGACTTTCCAGGAGCGGATTCCGCTCCACCGGATGGAGACGGCGAGAAAGGCGATGACCGCGGCTGTAAAGCCGACATACTGCATCAGGAGCGCCAGGCCCACCAGCATGAGGCAGAGGGTCAAGGCGTCGAAAACGCCCTTTCGCTCGATGGCGACGTGCGCTTTATCCTGCGCTTTACCGAGGTAGTCCGTTCCGATATCGACCAGCGTGAGGACGACCAGCAGCGCAGCCCACACCCAGGGGACAAAAGAAGGCCCCAGGGGACCTTCTGTTCCAGGCCCCTGGGGCAACTCCAGAATAATCGAACCATACCAGATGCAAAAAACCACCAGGAGAATCGGAACGGCGAGGCGTCCGACATTGCGTTTGATTTTTTTGCTCTCCTCCGTCATGAACACCTGGTCCCTTGTGGCTTTTCGTCCTCGTTACGATTCAGAAGTCTATTTCTTCATCTTCTTTTTCTTGTCCAGACCCAGCGAAACGACGACCTCCTTGATCAGGGCGTTCTGCTTGGCCACGAAGGCCGGGAACTTGTCCGGACCCATGTAGGAGACCAGGAAACCTCGCTTCTCGGCGGTGGCCAGGACTTTCGGGTCCTTGGCGGCAACCTCGAAGGCCTTGTGGAGCGCTTGAACCGCTTCTTTGGGCGTTCCCTTGGGAACGTGCAGCCCACGGAACTGATAGAAGCCGACGTCCCACCCGTGTTCGCTGAACAGGGGAACCTTGGGATAGGCCGGGTGGCGCTTCGGGAAGGAAACGGCCAGCATGCGGACTTTGCCCGCCTTGTGAAGGGCCAGCACCTCGGGCGGATGCACGGAAATCGCGTCGACCTCACCGCCCAGCAGGCTGGGCACGCGGCGCTTGCCCAGGGGGATGTGACGGAACTTGAATCCCGCCTTTTGGGCGAGTGCGGATGCCGTGAGCCGCGTGAAGCTGCCGGCTCCGGCGCTTCCGATCTTGAGCGTCTTCGACTTGGCCGCCTTTACGAGCTCAGGCAGCGACTTATACGGGGAATCGGCCCGGACGACGATGGCGGTTCCTTCGAACACCAGGCGGGAAACGTAATCCCATGCGCGGTAGTCATAGGGCAATTTCCCCATGGTTGTACCGGTGAGGATCGAGGCCGAAAGCCAGCCGATCTTGTATCCGGTCGGCGGCGCAGTCTTGACGTAGGCGAAACCGATAGTGCCGCCCGCTCCCGGGCGGTTCACGGCGACGATGGGCTGGCCGAACACTTTCTCGGCCGCTTTCGCCACGGTGCGTCCGGAGATGTCGGCAGCGCCGCCGGGCTTGAAGGTGATGGTCATTTCGACGGGCTTCGTCGGATAGGCGGCCGATGCGGGCGCAACCGATACCGCTGCGACGAAGAAGGCGAGTGCGAAAACCAGCAAGAACTTCTTCATGATGTTACCTCCTTGTATTGCGTTAGAAATGCGTTGGGGAAATTCTCAAGTTTCATGATGCCGTCTTAGTCCCGATTCCATGAATGCCATCTCGAAAGGCCGATGCAGACGCTTTTCACCTCGGTGTATTCACGCAGCGCCTCCTCGCCATGCTCCCTGCCGATGCCGCTTTTCTTCACGCCGCCGAAGGGGATTTCGGAGCCGTAGCGGTAGGTGTTGATGAACACGTTTCCACTGTCAAGCTCCTGAGCGAGCCGATGCGCCCGGCGCAGGTCGCTCGTCCAGACGTAACTCGCCAACCCGAAGTCCGTGGCGTTGGCGTCCCTGACCGCATCGTCGAGAGAGTCGTATTCGTGCACGGTGAGAACAGGGCCGAAAATCTCATCGCACGCCGCCTTCATTCCCTGGTTTACGCCCGTGAGCACCGTGGGCTGCATGAAGTTCCCGTCCGGCCCCCCTTCGGGCTTTGCGCGGTCTCCCCCGCAGGCGACGCTGGCGCCATCACCGAGCGCCGATTCGACGTAACCGACGACGTCGGCGAGATGATCGGGAGAGATGAGCGGCCCCATATCCGTCTCTTCATCCATGGCGTCGCCCACGTTTATCCCCTCGACGCGATCTTTGATCTTCTCGACGAACGCATCGTGGATGGATGGCGGGAGGAAAAGGCGGGTTCCGGCGAAGCATACCTCGCCCTGGCGGGCGAACACCTGGCTCATGACGCCGTCGGCGGCCTCATCGAGATCCGCATCTTCACAAACGATGATGGGGCCTTTGCCGCCAAGCTCCGCCAGTACGGGCGTCACGTTCGCGGCGGCGAGTCCGAGGACTTCCAGGCCGCCTTCCGTGCCGCCGGTGAAGACGATTTTTCTGATGTCGGGATGGCCCACGAGCTTCGCGCCCGTCGAGCGTCCCGAACCCGCGACGATGTTGATCACCCCCGGCGGGAACCCGGCCTCTTCGACCAGTTTTCCGAAATAGAGCACCGAGGCCAGGGCGACGGCGGAGGGCTTGATGACCACCGTGTTGCCGCAGGCCAGAGCGGCGGCCAGCCCCCGGGACATGAGCTTGAGCGGGGTGTTCCAGGGAACGATGATGGCCACGACGCCCAGGGGTTCTCTCGTCGAATACATGAGCCGATCGTTCATGAGGGGCAGCGCGCTGCCTTCCACCTTGCCGGCCCAACCGGCGAAATACTCGAAATGACGCGCGGAGGAGGCGGATTCCAGGCGGCTCTCCTTGATGGGGATGCCCGTGTTGATCGCTTCCAGTCTCGCGAGGGTTTCCGCGTTTTCGCGCATCAGGCCTGCGAGTTTCGTTATCAGTTTTCCGCGCTCTAGCGCGGGCATCTTCTTCCAGGACGGGTCGTGAAACGCCCGCCAGCAGGAGGCGACGGCTTCGTCTACCTGCGCGTCAGAAGCGGGGAACAACTGGAAAATCGTCTCGTTGTTCGAGGGATTGAGCACGTCTATCGGATCGCCGCGTTCGCCTTTCACCCAGGCGCCGTCGATGAATTGCTGCTCCACCTCCTGGGTGAGGGGAAACTCGGTTACCTTCACAAGACTACCGGACATCAAAAGCTCCTTTGGTTGAAAGAACGTATCGGCCAGACGCGCCTACCAAGGCGGCCGGCGTTATAATTTCTCCGCCTCGGGGCCGGACCATTCCTGATCGCTCAGAACGTCCTTGTGGACCACGTCTTCCTCGACGGAAGCGACGACGTCCTTGGCGACCTGCTCGTACCAGTCGGCCACGTCTTTGGGGTAGTCCGTGTGGCTGGGGAGGTCTTTGATGAGAGGACCTTCCACGGAGGGAATGTCGCTTACGCCGTCGAACTCCTGGGAATATACCCGCCCTTTCCGCGCGGCGAATTCCTTGTCAATCGTGGCGTCGAGCTTGAGCCACTTGCCGTCCAGGTACGCCTCTCCCAGCGAGTGCCACGGCAGCTTGCGGTCGCCCCAGATCTTGGCGACCTCCTCGTTCATGAATGGCTTGTCGGGGCAATGAAGCTGCTGGAAGCCGATGCGCGAGGGTATGCCAGAGGCCCGGCACAGGGCGGCGAACATGCTGGCCTTGCCCATGCAGAACGCCTTGCCGTTGTTCAGCACGTCGCTCGCCTGTCGTTTTCCCTCCGCGAGGTAGCGGAACGAGTCGAGAATGTCGTAGGGGAAATCCCGGACGAAGTAATAGATGTTGCCGAGTTTTTCCTTCTCGTCCCCGCAGCCTTCGGTGAGTTCTTCGGCTTTCGAGACGATGTCCGGGTTGTCCGAATCGATGAATTCGGTGGGTTTCAGATAATCGGCCATTTCCTGGTGTTCGTTCATTGGAAAATCTCCCTGCTTATAAGAGGGCCTCAGCCCCCGTTCGACAGATTCCTGACCTCGGGGAGAATCTCCTCTCCCGCGAGGCGAAGCATATCCATTTCGGCGACGTCGGGGATCGTATACAGAAAATGCCTGACACCCGCGTCGACGTATTCCATCATTTTTTCCACGCATTCGCTGGGTTCGCCCGCGATTATACCCGTTTGGGGAATGGCGGCAAATCGCTTTTTTTCGGCCTCGACCCGCGTGCGGTCATAACTCGGCAATAGCAGGCACATCAGGGAGCGCCGGAACGCCTGGGGGTCGCGGCCCGCCTCCGCGCAGTTCGCGTCAATCTCGTCTTTTCGTTCGAGATAGCGCTCCGGCGGCCACCAGCGCACGTTGAAGCCATCGGCATGCCTCGCCGCGGCGCGAAGGACCTTTTTCCCCTCCCCGCCGATCCATATCGGTGGCGAGGGCTTCTGAACCGGCGGGGGATCGCACACCGCGCCCTTTATCGTGTAGTGCTCCCCCTCGAACGTGGGGTTGGGCTCCGTCCAGATCTTGCGGATCAGCTGAACCGCCTCTTCCATCTGGGCGATGCGGACCGAAGCCCTCGGGAAGGGAATCCCGTAGGCCTCGTACTCCTCCTGCATCCAGCCCGCGCCGAGGCCCAGATCGAGCCGCCCGCCGCTGATGTGATCCAGCGTAGCGCCCATCTTCGCCAGCACCGAGGGGATGCGGTAGGAGTTGCTGAGGACGCTGGTGCCCAGGCGGAGTTTGCTCGTCACCTGGGAGAGGGCGCTGAGCGCCGTCCAGGTCTCGAGCAGGGGGATGGAGCCCGAGCCGACGCCTTCCGAGTCCCCGTCATCCTCGAAACCGGCGTCTTTGGCGTACGAACTCGGGTCGAGCGTCAGGAAGTGGTCGCAGAGCCACACAGAATCGAAATCCAGCCTCTCCGCCTCCCGGGCCACCGATTTCATGTCCTCGAAGTTACCGACGGCGAGCCCCCGGATGGTCAGGGCCATGATCAAACCGAATTCAACACGGGAGTTCATACAGAATCCTCCTCGTTTCCATTGATGGAAAAAGAAAAAATCAAACGGCCAGATAGCGCGATTTCAGTTCCTCATCCGCTTCGAGCTGCGCCACCGTGCCACCGAAACGCACCCTGCCGTTGTCGATGATGTAGACGCGATCGGAGAGCCGGCAGGCGAAGCGGGTGTTCTGCTCCACCAGCAATACGGCGATTCCCTCGTCCCTGAGCGTGCCGATCATCTCGCCCACGTCTTTCACGATAGCCGGCGCGAGGCCTTCCGAGGGTTCGTCGAGCAGAACGAGCCTGGGCGCCCCCATCAACGCGCGGGCGATGGCCAGCATCTGCTGCTCACCGCCGCTGAGCTCGTTCCCCTTGTGGGCCTTCAATTGCTCAAGCTTGGGGAAAAGACCATATATCCGCTCGAGTGTCCAGCCGCTTGGCCCCTCCAGCTTGAAAGCGCCTATCTCAAGGTTTTCTTCCACGCTCAGACGGGAGAATATCCTCCTGTCCTCGGGCACGAAACCCACCCCTTTTCTCGCAATCTCGTGAGGCTTCAGGCGCTGCACCTCCTCGCCCAGCCAGCACACGCTCCCCTCACGCGGAGGCGTCAGCCCCATGATGGAGCGGAGCGTCGTCGTCTTTCCCGCGCCGTTCCTGCCGAGGAGGCTCACCACCTCACCTTCGGCGATACTCATATCCACGTCGAACAGGATGTGGCTGTCCCCATAGAACGTGTTTATTTTCTCGACGCTGAGAATCACACCTCTTCCCCCAGGTAGGCGAGGCGGACGAGGTCGTCGTTTCGAATCTCATCGGGCGTTCCCTCGGCGATGATGCTTCCCTGATGCAGGACGGATATGCGATCGGCGATCGAGAAAACCACGCTCATGTCGTGTTCCGTAAAAACGACCGTTTTGTCGGCGGATATCTTTTTTACGAGTTCGATCGTGCTCGACGTCTCCTCGATCGACATGCCGGCCGTCGGCTCATCGAGCAGGATCAACCGGGGCTCCAAAGCGAGCGTAATGCCGAGTTCCAGGTTTCTCCGCTCCCCGTGGCCCAGTTTCGTGGTCGGGTGATGCGCCTTGTGGCCGAGCTCCACCTCGCCGAGGATCGAAAGCGCCTCCTCCTGCTCTTCGGTGTGCTTCTCGATGGGGGAGAACATGTCCAGCGTCTTTCCCCGTCTCGCCAAGACGGCGATGCGGACGTTGTCCAGAACCGAAAGCCTGGGAAATATGTTCGTGATCTGAAAAGAACGGCCCACCCCTTTTTTCACCACGGCGTGCGGTGGATACCCGGTAATGTCCTCCCCCTCGAAGAAAACGCCGCCTGAGGTCGGTTCGAGCCTCCCTGAGATCAGGTTGAAAAATGTGGTCTTTCCCGCCCCGTTGGGCCCGATGACGGCGCACAACTCTCCCACCGGAACCTGAAAGTCCACCTCGTTCACCGCCAGAAGCGAACCGAACGACTTGGTGAGAGCCTTGGTCTCAAGAACGGGTGTCGTCGCCATCGTTTCCGCCAATCGATAATCGGGAGGCCCACTCCTCGAAGAATCCCAGGATTCCGCCGGGGAGGAACAGGACCAGGAGCACCAGGATGCCGCCGACGACGATTCTCCAGTACTCCATGAAATTCAACACCGTGTCCCGGATGAACAGGAGCATCCCCGCGCCGAATGCGGGTCCTAAGAAAGAATACATGCCGCCCAGGATCGTCATCAGAACGATCTCGCCCGATTGGGTCCAGTAGAGCAGGTCGGGTGAGATATAGCCCTGAAATGTCGAGTAGAGGCCGCCCGCGAAACCGCCGAGGGTGCCTGCGATGATGAATGCGTACAGTTTATACCTGTGCACGGGCAGGCCGATGAACTCCACGCGTTCGGGATTCTCCCGGATGGCCTGCAAAACCCTGCCGAAGGGCGAATTCGCGATTTTCCACGCCAAAAAGATTAAGGCCGTTACGATGATCAGCACGAAATAATAAAAGTTCGTGAACGATTCCAGGGAAATGCTGAAGGCGCCCGGAATCCCTATCTCGGGCTTCGGGATGCCGAGCATCCCGTCGTCCCCGCCGGTGACGTCGCGCCAGTAGTAGGCGACGGTGTAGACGACTTGAGAGAACGCGAGGGTCAGCATGGCGAAATAAAGCCCCGCCAGGCGCACGCAGAAAACACCCATGAACCAGGCGAGAAGGGCGCACGACGCGCCCGCCGCTATCAAGCCGGCCCACATGGAGGGATACACGTTCTTCGTCAGCAGGGCGAAGGCGTAGGCGCCGACGCCCAGGTACACCGCGTGGCCCAGGGAGACGAGACCGGTGAAGCCGATGAGAAAATTCAGGCTGATGGCGAGCAGGCTCGCGATGAGGATTTCCGTGCAAAG
The DNA here is from genome assembly GCA_002238965.1 of Nitrospinae bacterium bin107. Lineage (GTDB taxonomy): Bacteria > UBA8248 > UBA8248 > UBA8248 > UBA8248 > Bin107. Next base: position 59,978 of record MPNJ01000005.1, read on the forward strand.
CTGGATGTAATAATCGTTCTGGACCAGGAAAGGCGCGAGAACGGCCAGGGCGAGCAGGACCGTGACGCCGAAGCGGTTGGGAATGCGCTCCATGAGGCGGCTTAGTAATTTCTTGCCCGAGGTACTTTCCATAGGTCTTCTCGCGCCCCTATATCGTCGTTTCGCCGAACAGACCGCGGGGTCTCAGGATCAGAATCGGCAATACGAGCGCGTAGATGAAAATCATGGCGAAATTCTCGAGAATCTCGATGCCGAACGCCTTGAGCATCCCGATAAGCACCGCGCCCACGAACGCGCCCAGATAACTCCCCATCCCCCCGATGATGACGACGATGAACGATTCGATGATGATCTCCACCCCCATTCCAGGCTCGACGCTTCTCATCGGCGCGGCCAGAATGCCGCCCAGGCTCGCGAGCCAGGCGCCCAGGGCGAATACGCCGGTGAACACCCGGTTCACGTTCACCCCCAGGGCGTCCAGCATCTCGCTGTCCGTGGCGGCGGCGCGGATGAGTTTCCCGAAATTCGTCTTGTTCAGAATGAACCACAGGAAAACGCCCAACAGCGGGCCGACCGCGATGATGAAGAGAAAATACACGGGATAGCTGAAATCCCCGATGGTGAGCCGTCCCTCGAACAGCGCGGGGATGGGTACGGATTTGTAGTCCCGGCCCCAGATCAGCAGAACCAGGTCGTCGAGAATGAGCGTGAAGCCATAGGTCAGTAGCAGGGTGTAGAGTCTTTCCCGGCCATAGAGCGGGCGCAGGCAGAACGCTTCGATGATGGTCCCGAACCCCGCCACCACGAGGGGCGCCAGGAGCAGGCCCACCCAGAACCAGCTCGGGTTCTTGATGATCGAGCTTGAGAAAATCAGAAAAGCGCCCAGCATGTAGAACGAACCATGGGCCAGATTCAGGACGCCCAGCACGCCCAGGAGAATCGTCAGGCCCGAGGCGATCAGGAAGAGAACCATCGCGTTGGCCAACCCGTTCAGGAACTGGGTCAACCAGAAACTGACGTCCAATTCCATGCGCCCGGGCCTCCCGAAAAGAGTGAAACGACGCCCCGGAAACTCCCCGGGGCGCCTGTGGCTTCACGCGCGATATTTATTTCCGGCAGCCCTGGCCCGTGCTCTCGTCGGGGTGTGAACCCTCGACGGGAGAGATCACCTGAATGTTCGAGAGAATCGGGAAAGGATACTTCTTGCTTTTCGAGATAACGCCCCAGAAGCTGGACTGCCAGCCCTGGTGGTCGGAGGGGCGCATGATGATCCATCCCTCGGGCGAGTTGAAGGCGACCCCGCCCATGGCGTCAATCGCCTTCTCCTTGTCCACGGCGCCCGCGCGGCGGATGGACTCCGCAATGACGTGGACGGTCGAGTACGCCTCGCCGGCCGTCATGTCCGGATAGACGTTGTACGCCTTGCGGAAGTTGTCCACGAAGCGCTTGTTGCCCGCGGAAACCGGATAGTTGTGCAGATAGCGCGAACTCGCCCAGTGGCCGAACGGCGCCTGATCCCCGAGCGCCTTGAGCACGACGTGGTTGCCGCCGAAATCGGTGAAAATCTTCACCTTCTCGTACATGCCGAAAGAGCGGGCCTGCTTCATGAACTTGATGAGGTCGGCCCCGAACAGGCCGACGAAGATGGCGTCGGGCTTCGCTTTCTGCATCTTGTTGATGTAGGCGGAGTAATCGTTCTCGCCCAGCTTCGGCCAGGCCGCATAGGGGCGTTTCGCGCCCGGGTCGCGTTCCTTGAGGTAGTTCCAGAACTGCCGGACGACGGAGCGGCCGTATGAGAAATCAGAAGATATCGTCGCCCACTTCTTCAAGCCCAGCCGGTGGGCGATGACGGCGCCCGCGCGGGAGGTCTGCTGCGCGCTGCTGCCCACGCGCCAGGTGTAGCGGCTGCAGAATTTCGTGTTGATCTCCTCGGTCGCCGCCCAGGGGAAATTCATCGTCTTGAGCTTTTTCGATTCCTGAAGCACGGCGATGGCCGCTCCCCCGTGCAGCGGGCCGAGCAGGGCGAAGACCTTGTCGCGCAGGATCAGGCGCCTCGCCGTGCGCACCGAACTCGCCGGGTTGGTCTCGGAGTCGCGGATCAGCGCCTCGAACTTGTGGCCCAGGACGCCGCCCGCGTCGTTGATCTCCTTGACAGCCATGTTGATGCCCTGGCTCGTCCGTTTCCCCACGATGGAGTAGAGGCCCGTCAGCGGAGAGAGGACGCCGATTTTTATGGTTTTCGCCGCGAACGAAGTGGACGCGCCGTATGACGCGATCGCCAGAGACATGACTGCGGCGACAAACATTTTTTTTCCAAGACCAGACATGAGAAGCCCCCCTGTAAGATGGAAACAAACGACTCCGAAGAGCCGGAATCAGATTCGTCCGGGACCTGAAACCGGACGTCAGCGCAAATTTATTTTCAATTTAGAGAGCAGGTTAGATGAGCCTCGAATCGGGGTCAAGGCCGTGATTTTCGTCTCGATCACGCGACACGGCCTGCGGCGATTTGCGTAAGCCGTCCGGGGCGATAGAGCGCGTCGAGGCGGAAACCTGGTTCATTATTTTCCCGGGGTCATCCGCCAGGTCCCATCTACTGCCGGGGCGATATCGTCCGCCCTCAAACTCCGCTCTGTCAGCTCCGTGAGAAACTACCGGAAAATGGTTCATCCCCTGGAAAACAGTATCACCGCCTCGCACCGTTTGCTCATGATTTGCTCTAATCAGTTAGCTTTCTGGACAATTGCCCCTATCGTTCCGAAGCTACAAACTAAAAATATCTCGGACTTCCTCTCGCGCTGCAAGATTCGCTATTGGGACAAAACGAGCATCGGTTGACAAGTACGGGTGCGAGACCTATATTTACTGATAAACAAGAATATATTTCTTAATAAATGAGAATATCAATGTCTGCCTCTTCCCTGAAGACGATAGACAAGGCCATCGATCTCCTCTGGGCGATAGCCCATGGGTCCGGCTCTTCTTCTGTGGATGAGCTCTCCTCCGAGATTCAGCTACCCAAGAGTACGACTTACCGATTCCTCAAGACCCTCCAGGAGAGGGGCTTCGTGGACGCTTCCGCGGAATACGGAAAATACCGGTTGGGACCCTCCCTCTCCCTCCTCTCGAATAATAGTTCCCGGAACGGGCATCATGGAACCCTTTGCGAACTTGCGCTTCCCGTCATGAGAAGGCTTACCTCGGAAACGGGGGAAACGACTTTTTTGTGCATCAAATCGGGTTGGGAAACCATTTGCATCGAGAGCATCGAAAGTCGCCAAAGGATCATCTCTCGGTTTTTTGTGGGAGAGGTGCGGTCATTGCACGTCGGGGCGGCGTCGAAAGCCCTGCTCGCCTTTTTGCCGGATCGGGATATCGAAATGATCGTGCAGCAGAAGCTTTCGAGAGTGACGAAAAATACGATCACCGATCCCGTCAAATTAAGAAAAGAACTCCGGGAGATTCGTGAGAAGGGCTACGCATACAGCGACCAGGAGTTCATCGTCGGGGCCAGGGCGATTTCCGCACCGGTGCTGGATGAACGGGGCGATGTTACGGCATCCATGACGCTCTCGGCCCCGGTTCACCGGATCGAAAACTCGAACCGGGAAACCCTTGCCGCCCGGGTCGTCGGAGCCGCTCGAGAAGTTTCGGCGTCCCTGGGCTGGAAGGAAGCTGAAGAATAGGAAACCTGTTTTCGGGAATTTATTGCGAATCATTTTGATACGGACTCTTGTTGTGGCTTCATCATCCTTCCGGGTAATCAAGGAAGGTTCTTTGTCTATCCAACCAAGGAGGACGGAAAATGATGCGCGCAATGAAGACGTTCATCAGGTTCGCGGTGGTGGTCGTCGCCATTTTGGCGATGACGATTTCCTCCGCCCAGGCCGCCAAGAAGTTTGTAACCATCGCCGGCGGCGCTTCGGGCGGAACCTACATCGTGGTCGCAACCGGCATGGCCAAGATATTGTCCAAATACGTTTCGGGGATGCGGGCGAACGCCGAGGTCACGGGAGGCGGTTTCGGCAATACGCGCCTCATCGGAACCAAGAGAGCCGATTTTGGTCTGACGACCCCGGACGCCGCCTACTTTGCGGTGAAGGGAGGCGGGCGGTTCAAGCCGGGAGAGAAATACAAGCTCCGCGCTCTGATGAGCGGCCACGCCAGTATCGAGCATTTCGTGACGCTCAGGAAGTCGGGGATCAAGAGCGTGTATGACTATAAAGGAAAACGGATATCCATCGGCCAGCCGGGTAGCTCCACGGCGGTAATGGGTGTGGCGATGCTGGAGGTCCTGGGGATCAGCACGAAGCAGTTCGCTCGTACGGATCATTTGACCCAGACGGAAGCTGTTGCGGCCCTGAAGGATGGAACCATTGACGCGACCATTCAACTCGCCGGAATTCCGGGAGGTGCGGTAAAAGACATCACTACGACGCACGACGTGAGACTGGTTCCCGTCTCCATGGAAGACATGAAGAAAATCAGCAAGGTTCATCCATATTGGACCCCATCAAGCATTCCCAAGGGCACTTACGGCGGCATGAAGGGAGACGTCGGGGCGATGGCGTCGGCGACCATCGTGATCACCCACGCGGATATGGACAACGCGACGGTCTACGCGGTGACGAAAACTGTTCTTGAGCACACCGATGAGCTTGCCGCCATTCACCGCGCCGGGTCGAAATATAAACTTCCAGGCTCTGCCGGGAAAATTCCCATCCCCATTCATCCCGGCGCCGCGCGTTACTTCAAGGAAAAGGGCATCAAGTAAGCTGTCGTACGGGTATTTCGGCGCCTCCGTCTGAGGGCGGGGGCGCCGATCACCGCAAGGGAGTCGTTCAGTGAACGCGAATGGCGAACCGAAGCAATCGCCGGATTCGGAAGAAGCGGGTGTGATCGTTCACGGCCGGACCCGTCCGGACAACGCCTTCGAGCGTTTTCTCAACCCGGTCATCACCTGGCTGGCCATTGCAGTGGCGGTTTTCCACCTGTACACGGGTTTCGCCGGTGCTTACGGTGCGCTTATTCAACGTTCGATTCACTTGAGTCCGCTTCTGATTCTCACATACCTTCTCTACCCGACTGCAACGAACAAGCGGTTCTATGTTTTCGGTCGAGTTCTCGACACCATTTTCGTTGTCGGAAGTATCACCATAGGCCTCTACATTATCGATCAATACCATGTTCTCACTTTCCGGGACGGGAATCCGAATTTAACGGACATGCTTCTCGGAATCGTCGCAATCATCCTGGTTCTCGAAGCAACCCGGAGGGTCATCGGCTGGACGTTGCCTCTGGTTGCCGTGGCGTTCGTGATCTACGCTTATTGGGGTCCGAACATGCCGGGCATCTTCGGGCACCGCGGTTACGACTGGGGGCGGATTTTGCAGCACTCCTACACCAGTACGGAAGGTATTTACGGGTTTCCGATCGGAGTTTCAGCGACATTCGTCATTCTGTTCATCACCTTCGGGGCTTTTCTTCAAGAGACCGGCGCGGGCCGATTTTTCATCGATCTCGCCTTCGGGCTTTTCGGCAGGGTGCGAGGCGGGCCGGCAAAGGTCGCGGTTGTGGGGAGTACTCTTTTCGGCACAATTTCGGGCAGTGCCACGGCCAACGTGGTGGGCACGGGGACGTTCACAATACCGATGATGAAGCGTCTGGGGTACCAGCCCACCTTTGCCGCCGCGGTCGAGGCGGTGTCCTCGACAGGGGGCCAGTTCATGCCCCCCATCATGGGCGCGGCCGTTTTCATCATGATCGAGATGATCCACGTCACATACAGAGAGATTATCGTCATGGCGCTGCTGCCCGCCATCCTCTATTACGTCGCGGTGTTCATTGCCGTTGACCTCGAAGCCGTGCGACTGGGGCTTCGGGGGATGGATCGCTCTGAGCTTCCCAAACCGTTGCGGCTTCTCTCGGAAGGCTGGCCCTTTCTCGCCCCACCGGTCATTCTCGTTTTCATGTTGATGTACATGCACTGGTCCCCGACAAAATCGGGTTTTTGGGCGATTGTGGCTACGGTCGCCGTCAGTTCCCTGAAAGCCGCCAGTCGCTTATCGCCCCGGCAGATTCTCAGTGCGCTTCGTGCGGGAACAATGGCCACGCTGCAGGTCGCGCTCGCCTGCGCGTGTGCGGGGATCGTGGTGAGCATTTTCACGCTGACGGGTCTGGGGGCTAAGGTTTCATTCGCTCTCCTCGAACTGGCCAATGAAGCTTTGCTCCCGATGCTTGTGATCGGCATGATAACCAGCATTCTTCTCGGGATGGGGATGCCCACGATGCCGGCCTACATTATTCTGGCGGTGCTGATTGCACCTTCCCTGATCAAGGCCGGAGTGCCCAAGATATCGGCGCACCTCTTTGTCCTGTACTCCGGCATTATTTCGGCGATCACGCCGCCGGTCGCATTGGCCGCGTACGCGGGCGCCGCCATCGCCAAGGCGCCTCCATTGCGGACGGGATTCACGGCGATACGCATCGGGCTGGCGGCGTTCATCGTCCCGTTCATGTTCGTATACAGCCCCGGCCTCGTTTTTATTGGAACCCCCTGGGAAGTGATATACTCGGTCGGGACTTCCCTGTTGGGGATATTGGCCTTTACTTACGGAGTTCAGGGAAGAATGCTGCGGGAGCTCCACATCGTGGAGCGCATTCTCCTGGTGGTCTCCGGGGTTTTGTTGATCCCTTTCTCGATTTCAGCGAACGGAACCGGCCTCATCCTGTTGCTGGCAGTGGTCGCTTGGCAACGCTGGAGATCCGTAGATGTTTCCTTGCGTCTCCGGCGCGGAGCGGGAGCGGATGAGGTTACGTCTTCTTACCCATCACGAGAGGAACAGCGATGACGCCCCCAGACGTAAATCGTGATTACAATCTGATGAACGCGAATGTTGTGACGCCCGAAGAGATTCGCCGCGCCAACGTGGCCCTGCGCGACGGGCGGATTGCTTCGGTCGAAGAGGGCCCCCTGCCCGGGAGAAGTGCGGAGGAGATCGATCTCGGGGGGAAATTCCTTCTGCCGGGTATCATCGACCCCCACGTGCACCTGCGCGACATGGGGGAATCCGAAAAGGAAGACTTCACCACAGGAACCGCCTGCGCCGCCGTCGGTGGTGTGACGACGGTGATGCAGATGCCAAACGGTATACCCGACGTTCTCACGCCCGAGGATTTTCTCGAACGAAAAGCGCTCATCGAAAACCGCACATACGCGGATATCGCCCTCTACGCCTGGGCTTGCGATCAGAACCGAAAAGAGCTCCATCACTTCCAGGAGTTGGGCGCTATCGGTTACAAGATTTTCACCGCCGTAACGGGGGCCTTCAAGGAAGACTTCGCAAATTACATTACAGTCGACATCGACAAGCTCTTCCTGCTGTTCGAGGAAATCGCGGGCTTCGATGGACAGATTGGAATCCACGCCGAATCGAATCCGATCCTCGAGCTCTTCACCGAGCGATGCAAGGAAACGATGAAGCCGGACATCGACGCCTGGCGTCTGAGCCGGCCGAATTTCGCCGAAGACCTCGCGGTCTTCGATGCCCTCACCCTGTCCACGGCTACGGGCGCCCGTTTGCATATTTGTCATGTCATCGGCGCCGAAGCGGTTCAACTCATCCGCAACGCGAAGAAAAAAAATGCCAAGATCACCTCCGAAGTGGCGCCGTGCAATCTGCTCTTGTGCGACAAGGACCTTCACGCGGTGGGTTCATGGGGAAAATTCAGCCCGCCCGTCAAGACAGCCGCCGATCGCGATGCTCTCCGCGAAGGGTTCCTGGACGGGACCATCGACACGATGGGAACCGACCACGCCCCCCAGATCAACGAGCTGAAGAACAACGAAAATATATGGATCGCTCCGCCCGGCGGACCCGGCCTCGAAATTTTTCTGCCTTCGATGTTGAACGAAGTGAGTCAAGGTCGCCTGACGCTCCCGACGCTCGTTGCGCGTTTGTGCGAGGCGCCGGCGAGGATTTTCCGCCTTTACCCGAAAAAGGGGACGATCCGCACGGGAGCGGACGCCGATCTCGTGGTGGTCGATATGGAGCGGACCGTGCTCGTCGATCCGGTGAAGGGGAAAAGTAAAGGAAATTACACGGCCTTCGCCAACAGAACTTTTGTGGGCGCGCCGGTGATGACCTTTCTGCGCGGGGAGCTGATCGCCAGGGACGGAGATGTGGTGGTCCCGCCGGGCAGCGGCCGTTTTGCGCAACCATCGCTGGATTGAGCTTTTGATTCCATTCATTCCTCCAAACAACGGATGAACACGGAGAAGAAATGAAAGATCAGTGCCTGTTGCTTCGTGATTATTACGCCACGCCCGAGATGCGGGCTGTCTGGACGGAAGAGAACATGGTCCAGAAATGGCTCGACGTGGAAGCGGCCATCGCCTGGTCGCAAGGGGAACTGAAGATGATTCCGAAATGGGCGTCCAGGGCCATCGTGCGCGGTTGCGACGCGAAGAAGGTCACTCCCCTTCTCGTCTACCGCGAGTTCGAGAAGGCGCGCCACTGGATCGTTTCGCTGGTTCATGCTTTCGCGAAGGTGTCGGGACCGGAAGGGGAATATTTCCATCTCGGAACGACGACCCAGGACATCCTGGATGGCGGGCTGACGCTGCAGATACGCGAGTCTTACGTCCTCCTGCTCAAAGAGCTTCGAGCGCTCGAATCCATCCTCGTCCGTCTGGCCCGGCGTCATCGCGCCACCGTCATGGCCGGTCGAACGGAGGGGCAGCAGGCCTCTCCCGTCACATACGGCCAGAAGATGGCGATTCTAAGCAGCGAGCTCCGGGATCACGTCGAGCGGCTGAAGGAGTGCAGCAAGCGGCTTTTTTACGCGAACGTCTCTTCCGGAACCGGCGCTCAGTCCACTTTCGTCTACCTGAGCGATCTTCAAACCACCCGGCGGATGGAAACGCTGGTGGCCAGGCGGCTGTCGCTCCATGTTCCCTACATGAGCATGCATCACCGGACGGACCGCTTTGCGGAATTGCTCAACATTCTCGCGCTGATCAATTCAACACTGGGAGAAGCGGGGATGGATATCCGTGACCTCCAGCGTACCGAAGTGGCCGAGGTGGCGGAGCCCTGGGACATCGAACACCAGCACAGCAGCAGCACCTTCCCACACAAACGCAATCCCGAGACGAGTGAATGGCAGGAAGGACTCGCCAAGCTTTCACGGACGAATGCGCTCGCCATGATGGATGTCCAGCAGCAGCACGAGCGCGACGCGAGCCGCTACGCCGTGGAATTCTCTCGTATCGCCGAGAGCTTCGGCTTGGCGTCATCCGCTATCGCGGCGGCCAAACATATCTACGGCGGCCTCATCGTCGACAAGAAAGCGATGCGGCGCAATCTCGAGCTTCAACGGGAGCTCACCATGACCGAGGCGGTGATGCTGCGCCTGTATCAGAAGACGAAGCGAAAGGTCGAAGCCCATACCATCTGCCATGACGCCGCCCAACTGGCGAGGGAAGAGGGACGCTCGCTCAAGGAGTGCCTCCTCGCGGATCCGCTCGCGCGAAAACACCTCACCGCCGAGGAAATCGACGAGGTCACAAATCCGGAAAACTACATCGGCACATGCCCGCAGCAGGTAGACCGGGCGCTCATGCGAATCGCCCGGCTCAGGCGCACGGACGGGCGGTTCCTGCGGATGGGTAAAAAGCGATGAGCGCAGCCGATACGATCACGTTGGCCGTCGCGGGAGACTTCTGGGTCAACCGCCCGCTCCCCCGGGACGAACCCCGCCTCGAAACCGTGCTCGACAGGCTCCGGGCGGCGGATCTTTCGGTGTGCGTTCTGGAGATGCCGCTTTCGCGGCGGGGCGCGCCGGCCGAGAAGACCGTCCGCATGCGGGCGGCGCCGGAGCGCGCGAAAGATCTGCATCACCTGGGGGTCGATTGCGTCACGATAGCGAACAACCACATGCTCGACTACGGTCCGGACGCCCTCCTGGACACCTTGGAAGTTCTGGAAAGCGAAGGAATCCCTTTCGTGGGGGCGGGCAGGAACATCGAAGAAGCGTCGCGTCCGCTGGTTCTCGAGGCGGGGGGCATCCGCGTGGCTTTTCTGGCGTGTGCGGCCACGCTTCCCCTGGGAAGCGCGGCGGGAGAAGACAGGCCGGGCGTGAACCCGCTGCACGTCTTCACGGCCTGGGTGGTCGAGCCGAGTGCGCGGACCCAGGAGCAGCCGGGCACGCCGCCTCCCGCCATGACTTTCGCCTCCCCCGAGGACGTCCGGGCCCTCCAGAACGCGGTGCGCGAGGCGAAAAGTTCCTCCGATGTCGTTGTCGTCCTGCCCCACTGGGGGTTGCCGAACGTGAGCGCCCTCATGGATTACCAGCGCGACGCCGGAGGCGCACTCGCCGCGGCGGGCGCGGACCTCATCGTCGGCCACCACGCGCATTGCATCCAGCCGGTAGAGATGGCCGGGAACACGCCGGTTGTCTGCGGTGTGAGCAATTTCCTGTTTCACGAGCTTCCCGAAGGTATGTCTAGGAACGTGTACGATTTCATGTCGAAAGACGAACTGCTGGTGGAAGCCCGTCTCGGGGTCGATGGAGTGCGCGAACTGGCGCTCGCGCCGCTCGTTCTGGATCCGTCGGGACACCCGCGCCTCGCCGAAGAGAAGGAAGCGGCGCGGATTTTGGGAGAAGTTTCCGACATGTCGGCGAAATACGGAACGGTTATCGAGCTCGAAGGCGGCCGCGGCATGGTCGGGCTCGGAGAAATGGTGGCCTCATCGATGCAGAAGGAGTGATACGGAATGTCCAACGAAGGGACGGTTTCCATCGCGTTGGCCGGGGACGTGTTCATCGGCAAGAAGCTTCCTCGTCCGGGAGAGCCGGGGGCGGAACCCGTGCGCGCCCTGTTCGAACGTATGGCAAGGGCCGACATGACGTTCATCAACCTGGAGAGCCCTTATTCCGAAAGGGGCTATCCGGCCGAAAAATACACGTTTCTGCGCTCCCACCCTTCCCTGATCGACGAGTTGGACGAAATGGGGGTGGACGTCGTCACCCTCGCGAACAACCACATGCTCGACTACGGCTACGATGCGCTTTTCGACACCCTGTCCCTTCTCGACGAGAAGGGGGTCCGGCGCGTGGGAGCGGGCCGGAATCTGGAGGAAGCGTACGCGCCGGCCATCATCGAGAAGGCCGGGGTCCGCGTGGCTTTTTTGGGTTATGCCTCCACCCTTCCGCTCGGCTGCGCTGCGGGTGAGGAGCGCCCGGGCCTCGCGCCCATCCATGTCTTTTCCGCTTTCGTCCTGGAGCCGAGCCCGAGAACCCAGGAACAACCCGGCACGCCCCCTCCTGTGAAGACTTTTCCGCTCCAGGCCGATATCACGCGCATGCAGAAAGTCGTGGCGGCGGCGAAACAAGAGGCGGAGGTCGTGATCATCGCCGGTCATTGGGGGCTGGCGAGCCGCTACGATCTGGCGGAATACCAGACGTGCGTCGGCCGCGCGCTCGTGGACGCGGGCGCGGATGTGGTTCTCGGGCATCACTCCCACACGCTTCAGGCGGTCGAAATCTACAAGGGAAAGCCGATCCTCTACGGAATCGGGAATTTCATCTTCCACGAACTGCCCGATGTCGGAAGCCCCGAACTCTCCTACGGCGGCGTGATGACGCCCGAACTCATCAAAAAGCGCATGCCGAGGCAGACGGCCCTCTTTGAACTCACGGTCGAAAAGGACGGGGTAGTTGAATTGGGCTTCGTTCCCGCTTCGATTGACGATGCAGGTAATTCCGGCTTGGTCGAAGGGGAGAGAGCCGAAGGGGTGATCGACCTCGTGGAGAGGCTCTCGGCAGAGTTCGCCACCCGGATCACACGGAAGGACGGCATGGGGAAAATCGTTCTGGAATAGAGGGCTTTGTGCGCTCTTCGCCGCATCGACTCCCATCGACCCGGGCGCTTTCATCGAGAGTCGCCCAGCAGCTTCCATCGGTAGAAAACGACAGTTCATTCATGAGCGATGAGGATTGAAAATGGACATGGGCCTGGAGGGAAAGGTTGCTCTCGTCACCGGAGGGACGAGCGGTATTGGAAAGGCGACGGTATTGGCCCTGGCGGACCAGGGCGTGAAGGTCGCCTTCTGCGGCCGGGATCAAGCCCGCCTGGGCGCCACCCTGAAGGCGGTCGAGGAACAAGGCGGCGCGGGTCTCTCTCTTCGTGCGGACATCAGCGTGGAGGAAGAAGCGCTGGAACTTGCGTCTCGCGTGGTCGAGTCATTCGGGCGGCTGGACATCCTCGTGAACAACGCCGGACGCGCGGCGCCGAGTTCGCTTCCCTCGCTGACGCCGGCGCAGATCCGAAAGACCGTGGACACGAAGATCGTCGGTTATCTCGTAATTTCGCGCGAGGCGGCGCATTTCATGAAAAAGCAGAAGGGGGGACGGATCATCAACATGATCGGAGGAACCGGCAAGGAACCCCTGCCCGGCGTTCTGGGAGGAAGCACGACGAACGCAGCACTCCTGGGGCTGAGCAAGGGCCTCTCCCAGGCCCTGGTCAATGACGGTATCTTGGTGAACACGATCTGTCTGGGGCAGATCGATACGCCCATGCAGGTCTGGATGACGGAGCAACTCGCCAAAGATCGAGGAATGTCGATCGACGAAATGCGCCGGGCCCGTGAATCGCAAATTCCCCTCGGACGATTCGGCACTCCCGAAGAAGTGGCGGGGCTGGCGGTGTTTCTGTCGTCGGTTCACGCGAGCTACATCACGGGAGCGACGATCAACGTCGACGGCGGAAAATTCCATTCGATCATCTGAATCTTTGCGGCTTTCGCTGGATAAAATTATTGCAAATTGCCTGGAAAATATCTCGAGTTTCCAGCCGCTTTATGGACAGGAAATTATCTTCGCTATTTCGTAAACCGGATGGGTCTCATCGACAAGAGAAGCGGGTCAGATTTTTTTTTAAGAAGAATAACGCCTGAGTTCCTCGGCGACTTCCGGGTAGGTGAACCACTCGGGGATTTCCTCCCCGCTCGCCATCATCTCGCGCAACCGCGTGCCGGATATCTGGAGGATGCGGCCGTTCTCCGGAATCTCATCAATCGGCAGGTAGCCTTCTTCATCGAGGGAATAGACCATCTCCTGGAACGGGACCATTTCGATACCGCATTCGGCCTGGTGGGTTTTCAGCAGATCCTGGGCGGCGTACGGGTCATAGAACGGCTCGCCTCTGCCGTCGACGCCGGGGCCGGCATGATCCCTGCCCACGATGAAGTGGGTGCAGCCGTAGTTTTTCCGGATGAGCGCGTGCCAGAGGGCCTCCCTGGGGCCTGCCATCCGCATCGCCAGGGGTAGAAGCGCCAGGGTGACGGAATCAGGCGCATAATGCTCGAGAACGTGTTCATAGCAGCGCACCCGGCAGATATGGTCGACGTCTCCCGGCTTCGTCATTCCCGCTACCGGATGCAGGAGAATTGTTGCCCCGTTCTCGGAAGCGGCCCGCGTCGTCAGCTCCACGTGCGCCCTGTGCAGCGGGTTGCGCGTCTGGAAGGCGACAATCCTGTTCCAGCCCATCGCATGGAATTGTGCGCGCAGTTCTCCCGGGGTGCAGCGATACTGCGGGAAATCGGCGTGCCGGGGCAGCCGGATGCCGCGCAAACGGCCGCCAAGGTAGAAGGGGCCTGTTTCCCGGGAAAGATATCGAACCCCTGGATGCGCCTGGTCGAGAGTGCCGAATACGCCTTGCGCTTCTCGATCAAAATCGGCCCGCCAGACGTCTTCGGCGTCCAATATGGCGAGGGTCGTTCCACCGGCGTCCCGCAGGGCGAGCCGGGGGCGCTTTTCGATGTCGTTTGCCACACTCTCGGAAACGTCGAGGGCGATGGGGATGGGCCACAACGCCCCGTTTTCAAGGCGCATGGATTCCAGAACGCAGTCGTAGTCTTTCCAGCATAGATATCCACTTAAGGGAGCGAACCCGCCGTTCAAGAGCAGTTCGAGATCGCATAGCTGGCGGGCGTTGAGAGAGAGGTGGGGCAGATCGGCGGCCTCACGTTCTAAAGCCGCTCTTTCTTCCTCAGGGACCAAGAGTGAGGGATGCGCCTGCTGGTCGTTTTGTGGAGACAAGCCGGATGCTCCCTTTAATGAAAACCCCAAAGGAGGGAATCCCGGTCTTCCTGCTTCCAAACGCCCCGCTCGAGCCTTTCTTTTCTTTTTCCGCCATGCCAGCGTTTGTACTCGATGGACGCGATGTTGGTGATGGTGTCGTTCTCGATCAGTTGGCGCTTCTCGCGGGTGGAAAGGTCGTCCGGCGCCCCCGTGAGTGCGTAGCCGAATTCGCCTAATGTCTCGCCGATCAGGCTCTCGATAACCCCCACGTCCGCCTCGGGCAGGCGATGCTTGTACATCTCGACGAAATCCGTCGTGATGGGGCGGGCCGTCTTGGCGTGTATCGGGGTTTCGGCCCATTGCTTCGTCGATGGGGTTTCCTGGTGGGCCAGCATGGCGGGCGAGAAATCCTCGCCCAGGAATTCACAAAGCTTCACCAGAACGGGTTCCGGATCGGCGCAGAGTTCCTCATACCTCACGGCGCAAAAGGATTCAGGCCCCAGTTGTTTCGCCGAGTCGTTCACGGTCCGGACGAAGTCGCGCCAAACGCCTGCGGTCGCGTAGAGGTTGTTCGGCCACAGCGCGGAATCGGCGATGTCGATGGCGACGTCCCGGCCGTCCCTGATGATGTGAACGAACTGCGCGCCCGGGTACATGGATTTCAGGTCTTCCATGTAGAAGCAGACGCGCGGCGTTTTCTCTCCCCAGCGTTCTTTACCCTCGGATTTCGCATACAGCCGGTGAAGGGCGGCGTACATCTCCGCAAAGGTCGGTTCTTGCATCTCATCGCGCACTTCCTCTTGCGTAGGCGAGATGGGCCATGCGCGGATAGTGGGAGTGGCGAGGGAGTCTTCGATCAGTTCGGCGAGATTGGCCTCGTTCGATAAATCGCCATAGCTGAACAGATAGGGATAGATGAAATGCGTCAGCCATGCGGGCGGGGGCACCGCCAGGCGCGGGTGGGCGTCCAGGATCAACCTCAGAAGCGTCGAGCCTGAACGGGGTGAACTGACGACGAATACGGGGCGTTCTGTGTTCTCGGTCATGAAAAGCTTCCTCTCAAGACGGCCCCGGCGCTTTGGCCGCTTTTTCCGGGGTTTGGTTTGAACGGGTGAATTTCAACATCTTCATGCGGGAAAGCACATCGTCTCCCAGGAGAATTGGTCGGGATTTCCCCGCGTGAAGTGCATCTTTTTTTCGATCAGGTCGAAGATGACCGCGGTGCGGGTCGAGCATGGCTGCGCGCTGTTCGTCCGCGCTCCCGGCGCGCGCAGATTAAGCGCGCAGATCGAGCCCACGCCCCCGTCCCCTTCGGGTCCCTTCCAGGCGAGCGTTCTTTTAAGGCTATCGAGCGCCTCGTCCTTGCTCATCCCCTGTGGGATGGATTCGCGAAGCTGCTGCATGGTGTCCTGCATGTATTCACAGCGTGTCTCCCTGTCCTCGCGAACGTGTCCGGGCAAGCGGGCTTGTTCCTCCAGGAGAATAAGGCGGCCGTTGTTCCCGCGCGCCGCGCAGCCGGCCGGGTAGACGCGGGATTCGATTCTGTCCTCGCAGTGCTCGAGCACGGCCACCTTGCCCGTCGCATCTGCGAGGAGAAAATTTCCGCCCCGCTGCCCGGTGCCCTTGCCCGTGTGCTTGGGGATGACGTCGTGCAGGTAGGGGAGCGTCTCATCGACGGTCTCGTAGATTTCCAGGAGACCTGCGGCGATGGCGCTGCGGCGGTCGACGTCGAGCGGGAAGTCCTTTTGTTCTTTTACGGGTTCGTCTTTTTCATCGAAAGGCCCCCGGTAGTCCAGAAAAGAGCGGATGACTGCAAGGCCCTTTTTGTTCATGCCGGAGTTCACGCCGGGCCGCGAAGCCGTGTTGAAGCCCATGAAGTCGTTGCCCGCTCCCCCGGATATGCAGCCGTGCCAGTGGCCGACCTGCATGTAGTCCGAATTCTTGAGCGCGAAGGCGACGGGATTTCCTTCTGCGTCGGATGTCGCAACGGCGCCTATAGTGCACATGTTGTTCTCCTCACCGGATTCCTGAGTTATGAACCGCCCGATATCAGGTCCTCTCGGGTCGACGATATCTTTAAGCGAGCCTCATCTGATTACGCAAGGTTCACCCAGACGGGGCTGCTCCAGGCTTTTTCCTGATCGACCTGAATCACACGGACCCAATACGTGTTCAGCCCTGAATGAGCATCGTCATCCGTGTACTCGAAGCGGGCCTCCCAGGGGCCGTCCGTCGCCGGACTTCTCCCGACTTCCATCCGCTGGCCGAGCCTCCCGGCGTCCACCATGGCTGCTTCTTCGAGCAAATCCCGGATTCTCCCCTGAAGCGCCGCGTGTTCCGTGCTGATCTTCATATCGCCCGCCTCGCCGTCCAGCTCGAGGTTGAACCCCCTGGAATCTCCCGCGGTATAGAGGCTCCACGAGACCCCGGATTCCGTGCTTTCGAGAAAGCGGTCGCGGTTATCTACAAAGGCGACAGGGTCGATTTCGAGGATTCGCGCCTCGCTCAAGTCCAGGCGCCCGTCCCACAAGGTCGAGCGCCCCCGTCCGCGAACCCTGGCTCCCGAGAACAGGACGCGAAGCCGGTTGCCCTCCTGATCCTGGGCGATTTTCTTGGTATGGATGCGCGTCATCCCGCGGTATACCTCGATTCGCTCGATGGGGGCTGTGCCCACGGCTTCGACCGAGATACGGGGCGCTCCGGCCGCATCGATCTCCTCTCCCATCCAGCGGTCGTTCACGGTGAAGCGCAGGTAAATCCGCTCGCCGCTCGTGGCGTAGCAGCGGCGCGCCTTGATGTCGGCCCAGATGGATTCCCGCGTCAGATCACCGGCGTAAAGCGCCGTCAGGCCGTTGCGTGCGGCGAAATGGTTCACGTCCTCACTCGGGTAGCAGGCGCCGGGCTGCCCGTAGTGATCGTCGCTCCCGCCGACGAAGCCCACCTTCATGTTCCGCTCGATGGATTCTTCCAGCATCCACTCGAACATGCCGTGCTTGGAGTGGATCTCGATAACGGGTTCGAGTTCGGGGTCGTGAAATTCCAGGTTGGCCGGACGCCCGCCCACGTGGGGGAGGCTCATCGCGCCCCCGCCGCGCAGTTGCGCATGGAGCTTCGTGATGTGATCGCGATCGGTATCGACGTCTGAGAGGTCGGTTTGCAGCCAATGGGAGCAGCGGTGGATCGCGTTGTCCTCATCGAAGAAGAATATGGCGTGATCCCCGCCCATCGGCGTCGTGCCTGACCATTCATAACCGAGGAACGGCACGAAGCGGCCCGGCTCGTGGAAGGCGCGGGTCAGCTCTTTCAACTCAACCATGTCCTCGTTCGTCACCTCGAAGCAGTTTCCCTGATGGGTGGTGAACTCGAGCGCGCCCGCGTCCCGCGCGAAGCGGTAGAATTCCTCAAAACTGTTGACGCCCACCGTGCCTGCGGTCTGGCCCCCGTGGAAATCCCCCCAGTGGAGACGAGGGCCCTCTATCCGCTCGCGCACCACGACAGGGTTGCTGAGCACCTCGCGCCCCGCCCCGTCCCTCACTCTCATGCGGGCCACGCCCTCGCTCTCGAAAGAAATTTCTTCCGTCCTCACAAGCGCGATACCGTTTGCATCGAAACGCAGACTCTCGGGAAGGCCCAGGTTCGCGCCCTCGGCTTCGAGAGAAATCTCCTCCGAGCAGCCTTCCGCGATGTTGCCGTGCCGATCTTCCGCCTTCACGAGCAGCCATCCCTTTTCGCCGACGGCGGCCTCTGAAGTCATGAGCGCGACCAGGCGGCGCGCTTCTCCTCCCTTGATGCGGAGCATCGGCGAAGCGGGCAGGGGCTGAAAGTTTCCCGCGCCGAAGGGATCGATGAACATCTTGAACTCGAAATTACTCTCGCTGAAGGTCTGCGCGCGCAGGCCCGGCCCGCCCCCGCTCGTATCCCCCAGCGTGATATCGATGCTGTCGCCCTCCCAGAGACACCCGTCCAGAACGTCGACCGTCAAAGCCTGGCGCCAGTGGCGGATGTATCCGCGCCTCTCGAATCTGGGCGAGAGCACCGCTTCGGACTCGGAATGGAGCCTGACCGTGGTGTAGTTCTCCCCTTCGGGGTCATCGAATTGCGGCGTGCCCCAGTTGCTGACCTGCCGGAAGGCGACCTTGATGGAGCCGCGCTCGTCTATCCCCCAGCGACCCACCTTGTAGCGGATTCGCCATGTGCCGAGTTCACCGGCCACCGCGTCGGCGGCGGGCGCCACCTCGGCGAAGCCCAATTCATCCGTCCAGCTCTGTATCGTCCAATCCGGGAGACGCACGTTCCATGCCTTTCCGACGCAGTCCTGCGACCGTTACTGTGGATGCCCGATTTGGTGTCGGCATCGAATCAGGTTTTCACTCACGCGGCCCGCACCTTCATGAAAGATGAGATGCCGCCTCTTGATTGCCCTGCAAATCTCTCCGTACCGGGAGTTGTTGACCCCCCCCCTGACAGGGTAAAGGCAACCCCCTTGAAGGGGAAACCCCATGAAGGTTGCCTTCCGACGAAGGGGGCATGGGGAAGCGGCCTTCCCGGTATAAGCGATGCCCCCTTCGAGGGCTTTTTCAACAACCCCGCCCCAAAGCGGCTCTTTATTTCGCCATCATGGCCGATTTGGGAAGTTTGATGCCCTTCTCCTTGTAATAGCGAATCGCGCCCGGGTGCACGGGTATGTTCGCCTTCGTCATCTTGTTGATGTCCAGGGATTCCCATGACCTGTGGGCGAGCACCAGATCCTTCTTGTTCGCGAAAGTCGCCTTCACCACCTCATACACGAGGTCGTTCGGCACGTGCGCGCCCGATCCCAACCAGTTCGTTTGTCCGATGGTCTTGACGGGCTTCGGATTCCCCTTGTACATGCCGCCTACAATGGCAGTCTTCACGTAGAACGGGTATTTCGCCAGCATCATCTCCGCCCACTTCCCGTGTCCGAGTCCGAACACGCGGAAAGGAAGCTGGGAGGTGATGGAGGCGACGGCGGGATGTGGCGGCGCGCCAATCGTGGCGGCGACGTCCAGTATGCCGTCCTGCATCATGCGGTTCGCCTGGCCGTGGCCCACGTTTGTGACCTGGCTGGGCTTGAGGCCGACCACCTTCATGAGGTTGCGCCCGAAGCGATCCACGCCGCTGCCCGGACGGCTGATGTTGAGGCGTCTGCCTTGGATGTCCTCGGCTTTCATAATGGGGCTTTTCGCTGGGGTCCAGAACTGCACGCCGGAGCTGTCCACCGGCGACATGATGCGGAGGTTCTTGTAGCGTTTCCCCTTGGCGAACCCTCTGCCGAAAAAGGCGGCGTCGGAGATGCTCGAACTCGTGCCGAAGCCGAAGTCCTGCCTGCCCTGGCTGATGAGCCTGGCGTTCACCGTCGCGCCCGCGGTGGACTCCACCGAGGAGTTGAGCTTGAGAACCTTGTTCAGCACGCTGGACCAGCCCAGCGCCTGGAACTGGATGGTTCCCTGAAGCGGCCCGCCGCCGATGGTGATGCGTTTGGGCCAGTCCTTTCTCGCCCCCTCGGCGGGAGCGGACAGCCAGACCCCGAGGGCGAAAGCGGCGATAATCGCAAAAACCATGGGTTTAATCTGTTTTCCGGGGAAATTCATGGTCTTTCTCCTTTGAGTGAGATTTGAAGCTTGCAATGTTCACGTAAAAGGCCATGTTTATGAGCTTTCTTCGGTCACATCCTCTTTTTGCTTATTCTCACGAATTCTCCGGAGCCAGGCGAGAAGGTCGCCCCCCAGCCCCAGGCCAAGCACGACGAGACCGATTAAGTCCGTCAGGCCGCCGGTGAGGATCAGCAGCAAGGCCGCCACTCCCAGAACCGCCCTGCGCCACAGGGAAATTCCCTGATCGATGACGCACCTCGCCAGGGCGTAGACGCCGAAAAGCGCCGTTCCAACCGCCATTCCGATCCCTCCCCAGGAGCCTTGCATCAGGAGAGAGTCCCCGTAGACGAACAGGAACGGGACGATGTAGGCGGCGATTCCGAGCCGCACCGCCATGAAGCCGACCTGCATGGGGTGGGCGCCTGCGAGCGCGCCCGCGGCGAACGCAGAAGCCGCGACGGGCGGGGTCATGGTGGCCAGGACGGCGTAGTAGAAAATGAACATGTGAGCGCTCAGGAGCGGAAACCCCAATTTCACGAGAGCGGGGCCTGCCGCGGCGGCCGCGACGAGGTAGGCGGCGACCGTAGGTACGCCCATCCCCAAGACGATGGAAACCAGCATGACGGCGAAGAGTCCCAGTATTTTGCTGTCGCCCACGTAGGAGAGCAGCAGATCCGTGACTTTGAGACCCAGCCCCGTGAGAGACAAAACGCCCACGACAACGCCCGCCAATGCGCTGGGAGTCGCGACGTGGATGGCGCCTTCCATCGTCCGGTAGAGCGCCTCGGTCACCCTTTTGGCTCCCATGCGCGTTTCCTGCCGGAACCAGCTGGCGATTACCGCCGCTCCGATGGCGTAAAAGGCGGATTTCATCGGCGAAACCCGCACGTATACCAGGAAGTAGATGAGGACGAATATGGGCAGAAGCAGGTGTCCGTTCTGCTTTAAGACGTCCCACAATCGGGGGAGTTCACTCCTGGGCAAGCCGCTTAAACCTAGGTTTTTCGCTTCGACGCCGATCATGAAATAGACCGCCACGTAGAACAGAATGGCCGGTATGAGGCCCGCCGCGGCGATTTTGAGATAGGGGATGCCGGTCACCTCGGCCATTACGAACGCCGTGACTCCCATGACGGGAGGCATGAGCTGTCCGCCGGTGGAGGCGACGGTTTCGACGGCTCCCGCGAAGGCGGGTCGATAGCCGATGCTCTTCATCAGGGGGATGGTGAAGGTGCCGGTCGTCACCACGTTCGTCACCGAACTGCCGGACATAGTGCCGAAAAGGCTGCTGGCGAAGACCGCCACCTTGGCCGGCCCGCCTCTCGCGCCGCCTGCGATGGCCAGAGAGGTATCGATGAACAGCCGCCCCGCGCCCGAACTCTGAAGAGCGGAGCCGAAGAGGATGAAGAGGATGATGAAGGTGGAGGAGGCCGCCAGCGGAGGCCCGAAGATTCCTTCCAGACTGAAGAGATACGTGATGGTGCGCGGGAATGGATAGCCCCTGTGCCCCCAAAGACCGGGGAGATAGTCGCCCCATAGCGCATAGGCCAGGCATACGAGGGCGAGGATCGGTAGCACGTATCCCTGCAGGCGGCGTCCCATCTCCAGGATGACGAGGAACGTGATGGTGGCGAAAACGACGTCGTATAGGTTGGGGTCGACGCCGACCCGGTAGAGCATCTCGTCGAAGTCGACGATGAGGAAGATGGTCGTCGTGACGAGGAGAAAGGCGAGGGAATAATCGAGGAGGTTGGGGCCTTCGTTTTTCTTGTCGGCTCTCCAGGGGATGAGCGCGAAAACGAGGATTCCGGCTGCCGTCAGGTGAAAAGATCGCAATATCCAGGGCTGGATCGGCTGGACCATGAGAACGTAGAGGTGATAGGCGGTGCTCAGCGCCCCGAAGGCGAATATGATCTTCGCCAGAGGCCCGGAGAGGCTCCTGTGTTGAGACCCTATTCCCTCGGCTCTATCCTGCATCGGCTTCGCCTCTGGTGGTCTGTGTATTTACCGGAAGTGGAATCTCCAAAATTCCTTTTTCCCGGGTTCTGAAATTTTCAATTACTTCGTATCTGGCGGTTCCTCAATAAGATTCTCATGGACGGTTGGCCGCTGGTGCGGTTCGGGAGACATCGTTTCGATCCCGGGTTTTCCGACGCGAAACGCAGGGACTCCAAGAAATCCTCGTCATCGGGAATCCGGCCTTCCTGAAACCCGGGTAAAACGCCTCGCTCTGAATGAAAAGTATGTAAATCTTATACAAACAAAAATTTTACGGGTCAATCCCGCGCCGTTCAGGGTTGTTGAAAAAGACCGCGTTGCCAGAGGACAAAGGCAACCCCCCCTACCCCCCGTTGTTAGGGGTCAATTCCGACCGAGGAGGGAGGAATTGCAAGCCGATGCGTTTCCCGCCAATGGCTTATGCAAACGCTCGTTCCTCACTCGCGTTTGACCCCTGACAAGGGGGGGGTAGGGGGGGTTGGTTTTCATGCAGGTAAGAGGGCAATCCAACCGACCGAGGAGGCGCCGCCCCGTAAGGACAGGCCTCCGTGCCTGTCCCGATTCGAACCATCCTGCAAAAGGACAACCGCAACACCGACCGACGAGGGCTTTTCTTTCACCCTTTCGTCAGGGGGGCTTTTTCAACAGCCCGGATCATTCCTCCCCCACGGCGAACTCCTCTTCCGGCTTGTCCTTGTTCCGGCGGAGGAGGGCGGAAATCACCGGATACAAGAGCACGAGCGCGGTCAATATGATGAGGACGATGCTGATCGGCCGGGTCCACAGGATCGACCAGTCATCCTGCGACAACCGGAGCGCGACCCTGAGGTTGAACTCGACTTTTGGCCCCAGGATGAGGCCGAGTATAAGCGGCGCGATGGGGAACTTCAGCCGCTCCAGCGAGTAGCCGAACAGGCCGAACCCCAGCATCAGGTAGACGTTGAAGATGCTGTTCTCGAACGAATAGATGCCCACCACCGTCAGCGCGATGATGAGCGGCATCAGTTGCACCTGCGCCAGGCGAAGGATGTTGGCGAAAAGCTTCGTCGCGATGATGCCGCCGAACACGAACAGGGACGCGGAGGTGAACAGCATCGCCCACATGTAGCCGTAGACCACGTCGGGCGCTTCCTTGAACAGGCGCGGGCCGGGTTCGAGTCCGTGGATGAGCAGGCCCGCCAGTATCAGGGCGGCCAGCCCGCTGCCGGGAACCCCCAGCGTGAGTGCGGGGATCATGGCGGCGGCGTTGTCCGCGTTGTTGGCGCATTCGGCCACGGCGACGCCCACGGGGTTTCCCTTCCCGAAGCTCTCGGGGTCTTTCGATGAGCGTTTGGTTTCGTTGTAGGCGACAAATGCGCCGACGACGCCTCCGACCCCCGGAAGAATCCCGATGATGATCCCGATGACGTTCGCACGGACCCAGGCGGGAAAAATTTGCGCCCACGGCCAGTTCGCCATGTCGGATCTGCCCTCGAATTCGAGGTCCTTGGATTTGACGCCGGTCATGACGGCGCGCTCGGCCATCTGAAACGCCGGCGGCAGCGCATACACTCCGACCATGATGACGATGAGCTGCAGGCCCCCCGAAAGCTCCAGGGTGTCGAAGGTGAAGCGCTCATAGCCAGTCACGTGGTCTAAGCCCACCATGCCCAGCAGCAGTCCGACGCAAGAGGCCATGAGGCCCTTGATGGGGTCCGAACCCAGCAGCACGGCGATGCTGGAGAGGCCGAACAGGCTGATCCAGAAGATTTCAGGCGGGCCGAAGGCCAGGGCGAAATCCGCGAGCGGCGGGGAGAGCGTCATCAGCGAAACGGCGCTGACCATGCCTCCCACCGCTGAGGAGACGCAGGCGATCTTGAGCGCCCGTTCGGCGAGACCCTGCTGGGCCATCGGGTAGCCGTCGAAAGTGGTGGCGATGGCGCCCGGCGTGCCCGGAATGCGCAGCAGGACGGCGGGAATGGCGCCGCCGTATGATCCGCCGTTGTGGATGCCGGCCATCATCCCCAGCGCCATGAGCGGCGACATGCCGAAGGTAAGCGGGATGAGGAGGGCGATGCCCATCGTAGCCGTCAGCCCCGGAATGGCGCCGAAAATGATGCCGCCGATCACCCCCACGACCATGGCGAGAATGTTCTGCCACTCGAGGATGACCCAAAGGGAATTGTAGAAAGGCTCTATCAAGGTTTCATTCCCGGGGCTTGGAGATTGGGAACAAATCGGTGTCCAGTCACGATGTTACGCACTCCCTTTTAGTGGCGCAGGAAAAATTCCTGCGTGAGCGGTCGGTCGAAAAGCTGGTCGAATACCACGAAGATGAACAGGAGATAACAGACCGTGGTCGCCGCCATGACGAACCTGTTCCGGTAGCCCAGCGCCCAGGCAGCTGTGGGGATGAAAATCAGCGAGGCGCTGTAGTAGCCGAGATACTGCACGCCTGCAATGTAGCCCAGCGCCAGGAGGGCGCTCAGAAAAAACCGCTTGTGGTGAATGAAGAACGGCTCGAAGGTCCTGCTACGGCCTGATTTGAGCCAGGACTTTACGAACATGAGGACGGAGAGAATGACCATCAACCCGATGACCATCCGCGGGTAGAAGGCCGCTTCTTCCGGGAAACTCCCGGCGTGGAAATAGAGGAAAGTCGTTACGACGAAGAAGATTACGGAGGCGACTCTGTCATGGTTTTCGAACACGTGCGCTTCCCCCGCGAGCATAGACAGGGACGAGTTGCCCGAAGCGAAATTTCAGGACACGCCGTTTCTGTTAAGGCGCGGCATCGACCTCCGCCAGGAACCCGAGCGTGTGCCGGCAGAACGCCTCGGGCCTTTCTATCGGGATCAGGTGTCCGCAGTCGGGAATCCTGACGAGGCGCGAACCCGGAATCCCCTCGTTCATGATTTCCGCGTGGCCCATCACGTTGGTGACGTCCGCCTCGCCGTTCAGAATCAGCGTCGGCGCCTTGATGTCGGGGAGTTCCGCCTTGATGTCGAACGTCCCGAGCGCGGTAACGGTGAGTTCGCGAAATTTTTGCGGCGACTGGAGGGCGATCTCATACGCCTCGGCGACGTCCGCCTCATCGCTGCCCGGCCGGAACCAGTGGTGGATGAGACTATCCGCGACGGCAGGCCATCCGTCTCGCTCGAGTTCGGCCAGCGTCTCGGGAACGTTGCGCCCCGTCCGGTCGGGCATGGTCCCCACGAGCACCAGCCCGTCCACCCGCTCGGGGTAATCGAGAGCGAAGCACTGGGCGATCATGCCGCCCATGGACAGTCCGCATACGTGTGCTTTCTCGACGCCCAGGGCATCCATCAGGCGCGCCAGTTCCCCGGCGAATCCGCGCGGTGAGAAATCGCCGGTTTCCTTTTTCTCAGAGTCACCGAACCCCTGGCGATCGTGCGCGACCACGTGGTAGCGCTTCCTGAATTCGGGCGTGATTTTGCGCCACACGCGGCCCGAACCCGCGTTCCCGTGAAGAAAAAATACGGGTTTTCCCGCGCCCTCGTCGACGTAGTGGAGGTCGACTCCCGATACGTTGATGTGCGGCATACGCTCCACCTGACCTTAAGGCGTACCGACGGTGCGCGCCCTCGGGTTGTTTGCGTTACTGCGTCCTCAGTGAGCCGAAGTCCCGGATCTTTCTTATTTTTTCTTTTTCTTCTTCATCCAGGGGTTCGTCTTCCAGAGTTGTTCGTGGGCCATGTGAGACGCGTTCGCTACCTTCCCCATCTCCTCGCCGCTGGTGTATTCCACCGCAATTCTTTGTTTCTTCGCCACTTTCAGGAATCCGGGATCTGCGATCGCCTTTTTGAAGGCGGCGCGCAGCTTCGCCAGTATGGGCGCCGGCACGCCCTTGGGAGCGGCCACGGGACGGAAGACGAAATTGGTGATGTCCACGCCCTGCTCCTTGAACGTCGGGACCCATGAGCCGATCGACACCCGCTCGGGCGCCGCCTGGGCGAGGATGCGGACCTTGTCCTTGAATTTCGCGATAGCGGACATCGAAATCGCCAGCACCGGAACGTGGCCGCCAAGAAGAGCGTTGCGCGCGGGTCCGCCGCCGCCGAAGGGCACCTTGTTCATTTTGAGTCCCGTCTTGACCAAGAACTTGCTGGTCCCGATGCTGTGGACGCTGCTGAGCGCCGCCATGCCGATCGAGATTTTGCCGGGGTTCTTCTTGACGTCGGCCATGAGATCGGCCAGGGTTTTGTACTTGCTCGTCTTGAGCACGGCGAACGTCGTCGGCCCCCTGTTCACGTTGCCCAGGAAGTCGAAGTCCTTGATGGTGTATTTCACCTTCCCCATGATGGGGCCGACGATGGCCTGGGGGAAGTTCGTCATGCCGATGGTGTAGCCGTCGGGCTTGGCGTTCGCTATCGCGTTGAACCCGATGTTGCCGCCGGCGCCTGGCTTGTTGATGATGGCGATCTTGGCGCCTTTGCCCAGGTGCTTTTCGAGAAAGGGAACGAAAGCGCGGGACGTCCTGTCGGAGCCACCCCCGACCCTGTAGGCGACGATGTAGTTGATGGCGCGTTCAGGATAGGCCGCTGCCGCTGAATCGACGAACCCCACTGATACCAGAACACCAAAGGCAATGATGCATTTCATGATCTTGGACATCGGGCTTCCTCCATAATCAGGTTTCTCCAGATTTCGTTTCGATTCCGTTTGCTCGGCTCCTTTTATTCGTGATTTCTCGCAGCGACAGAGAAAGTGAATAAACCGGACTTCCTCAAACGGCGCATGACTCAAGTAATATATGGATGGCGATCATCATAGTGAATCCGCGAAGACGGTACAAGCGCGCCTTATTCGGCCCGAAAATCCCGATGCGCCGTGAGCCGCCTCCCCGCCATCAGCAAAGCGAGCGCAGGAGAGATTTTCTGTCTTCGAGCTTCCAGACGCCTTCCGAGAGCCGCTCCCGCCGCCTGTCGGCATGCCATTTGCGGTAGGCGATCACGCGGGGTGCGGATATCATCTCGCTTTCCATCAACTGGGCCGCGAGTTTTTCCGGTATAGGTTTTGCGCTCTCGCCCACCGGGTAGCCGAACTCGACGAGCAGATCCCCCATCACTTCCTCGAGCGCGGATACGTCGTCCGCCGGCAGGCGCGTTTTGTACATCTCGCAGTATTGCGTGGAGATGGGCCGCCCGCTCTTCACGTGGTTAGGAAGAGAACTCCAATTTTTCGAGGATTCCGTCTCATGGTGGGCAAGCATCTGTCCGTCGAAATCCTCCTTCAGGAAATCGCACAGCTTTTTCAGCGCATCCTCAGGCTCTGCGCACAGATCCTCATAGCGGATCACGTAGTAATCCGATTCCCCCATGCGTTTCCCCGACGCGTGCGCGGCGCCGGTGAAATCCTTCCAGACGTGCGCGCCCGAATATATGTTCTCGGGCAGCATCTCGGGCGAATCGGCGATGTCGATCGCCATGTCGCGCCCGTCCCTCACGATGTGGACGAATTGCGCATCCGGGAAATCGCCTTTGATCTCCTCCATCCAGAAAGAATTGCGGGGAGATTTCTCGCCCCACCGCTCCTTGCCCGTGCGCTCGGCGTAGTGGCGGTGAAGCGCGTCGTAAAGCCCGCGGAAGGTCGGTTCTTCGGAGGCGGAAACGAGGTCCTTCGGCGTGATGTCGAGCTTCATGTTCTTGATGAAGGGGTTTTCGAAGATGTCCTCGGCCAGCGCCATGAAATTTTCCGGGCTTGCGAGGTCGCCATAGCTGTAGAGGTAGGGATAGACCATTTCGTACAGCCAGGCGGGGGAGGGCACTGCCAGCCTCGGGTGGGCGTCCAGGATGAGCCGGAACAGGGTCGAGCCTGAACGGGGGGCGCTGACGATGAATACGGGTCTTGAGAAATCCGGCATGTTTCCTCCTTCTGGAGCCTTTGGGGTGTGCTCGAACGGGCGGGTTTTCCTTCGGTCCCCGCACCATTGCAATTGTTCAGTATGGGCGCATTATACGGGCGTGCGCGCCCGGAGACTAATAAGGTGAGGCGATCATCGAATGAAGGGTCAAACGCGAGCGAGGAGCGAACGTTTGCGTCCGTCATGCCGGCGGATGCCGGTGACAACCGACTGGTTGGCCGGAACCGGGGAGGGCGATCTTCACAACCCCTGGAAACTCCCCCGCTATTTTCATCCTTGCAACCGCGCGGTTGATACGATTTACTGGAAACCCTGATCAACCAAAACGAGCCTGAAAGGAGTTCTTAGATGGCCGGATTCGCCTTCGACTTCGTTCCTCTTCCCGCTGAGCGCAGCATGGAGAAACCCAGAACCAGCGGGATCACCATGATGATCGACAAGGGGGAGACCATCGAATACCTCCAGGGACTCCTCCGGATGAGCGGCCCGTTCATCGACCTGGGCAAAATCGCGGTGGGCACTTCTCGCCTCTATCTCGAGGATTACTACCGCGAGAAACTCGAACTGTTCAAAAGCCACGAGGTCAAGCCCTTCATCGGCGGGCAGTTCCTGGAATTCATCTTCGCCACGCAGGGCTGGGGCGGGGTGCACCCCTATTTCGAGGCGGCGGCGGAGTACGGGGTCGAGGCGATTGAGATTTCCGACAACTGCGTCTCCTTGTCCGACAATGAGAGAGAGCGGATGGTGCGCTCGGCGGTGGATGCAGGCCTCGAGGTGCACGGCGAGGTGGGCTCCAAGACCGGCAAGCAGGACGTGGCGGAACTGATCTCACAGGCGAACATCTGCATGGATGCGGGCGCCTCGGTGGTGCTCTTCGAGGCGGCGGAACTCATGCCAGGCGGCGAGGCCGATCGCGCCCTGATCGATTCCATCCGCGACCGGATGGACGTCCGCAAGGTGATTTTCGAACTTCCCGGCTGGTGGATAGAAGGCACGACGAACAACGTCATCTACGAGCTTCAGAAATTCCTGCTCACCGAATTCGGCCCCGACGTGAACATCGGGAACGTGCCTCCTTGGATGACGTTCAATCTCGAAGCCTTGCGCTGCGGCCTCAGTTCGGTCGGCCCGACGGAGCGGACTTTCGAGTCTGCGGGCTGAGGAGGTGGCTCGGGAGATTTTCCCTGAAACGAGAGAAGGGACTGCGGGTCGGCATCGCAGCATGTTCTGAGGGAAGCCATTATTCGCGCCGAGAATACACCTGGAATCTCTGGGGAGGGATTGCCGGCTAGAGAGAGACCGCCTCCCTCGCTCAAGGGCAGACCGCCGGTTTCCATTTCTCGTATAGCCCGTGTCCATCCGTGTTTATTCTTTCCCGAGAAAATTCTGACGCATCCGGGTGAGAGGCGATCAACGCAATTGCGGGGAGATGCGTGGGAGGGCCTGCCTTCGAGAATCGACCCGTGATGTTCTTGCGGGCAATTGCGCGGAAATGCGGGGAGTCCCGCTCATCTCATCGCAAATGCGGGGAAATGCGAAGCCTGAAAATATTTTGTGGACATATTTGAGTCGTCTGCGCTCAGAATCATGTTGATAACTGTTGAATTACAATGCTTTACGCTGATTGCGCGCGCGCTTTTTTATCGAAAAACCCCGTGAATTTATCTAATTTTATCGAATTGTTCAGCTTTTTATCGAAATTCACGGTGCGGCCTGTGGCGGCTCATCCCCAAGCGCGAATGAACCATTCCGGCTGGTGATAGAGAAGTCGCCCGCTGGTGAGAGGAGGCCGGCGAACCTCGATGCGGGGCGAAGCGCCGTTTTCCCTTTTTCGTATGGTTCGTGTCCATGCGACTTCCTCCTTTCCAGAGGGAGATTCTGGCGCATCCCGGAAAAGACGCGATAACCGCAAATGCGGGGAGATGCGGGATAAATAGGGTGGAGAGAAATCTTTTTCGTTTATTGAGGGAATTATCGTCTGAAATCAGCGTCGTTTATTTTAATTAAGTGGCCGTAAAGCGATAATAAACTGGAAGCAAATCTCAATTGCGTATATGGATTCATTCTTGAGTATTTGTCAGATGGTAGGTCGAGCGGAGTCTAATCGAGCCTAAACATCAGTAAGCCAAGAGGGCATCCGACAAGCGGGTATTAGACATTGACCTCAGTTCTTTATCGGAAATTCTTGAGATGGCATGCGGAGCCGAATTTCTTGATGTTCCATTGTGTCTGAGAGTTGAGTTTCTTGCGGAGCCGAATTCCACCCGGTGACATCGAGAGCCGCTGTAGCTTGACGCCGGATTCTCTTATAGATCGGTCAACTTCCTTTCTCCTGGTTACAGTAGTAGACATAGATGAGCCTATAGTCGCTGATGCGTAAGCATTCTGCGTACATGAGAGAATGCGCTGTGTATCACTTTTTTTCGGTAGAGTACGTCCGCCTTTGCTCCAAGGCGTGAGAACTGCATGAGGGTTGGGCTCCAGCATTCGCTTCCACACATTCGGCTCATGGGCGTTTTCGGATCCATGGTGTGGGACCTTGAATGCCGACGCTATGCCAGCAGGTCGTGTCGTGCTCTGTAGAATCTCGACCCAGCCACGATTTTCCAAATCCGAACCAAGCAACACCACAAGGTCTCCCGCTTTGATCCAGAGCACGACAGCGACATCGTTAGGAGAGATACTCGGAATGCGTCTTTTGCTTTCTCCTTCTTTAGGCAGCAACTTTCCAACATTTCTCAAGAAGGTGAGGAAGTTCGCATCGTTGGGCGAAAGCGTCCAGATTTCACACTCGTTGCGACGAAAAATAAGGGAATTATATACAATAGTGCCTAAAACCAGTTAAATCAGACTAATCTTATTCTGATGAGGGAGGATTAGGAAGCTTGAGTTCTTCTCCGGGAGGTCTCTTTTTTAGGGACGTTGCAGCTTGCTTTTTTACATTTCGTTGTTCTACTAATCTTTTACGAGTTTTCTTTTCTTGAATCGTCTTACTAGCTTTACCCGATTGAGGTTTTTTCGATCTTGAACTCATTGATCAATATCCCTTCTACTTTTTTACTCACGTTGGAATCAAGTTCAGCATCATCCACCACACCTACAAAATCAGCCCTACTGGTAATATGTTCAAGCTTCTCTCCCAAAATCCTATTTTTTGTTTTCGCAATTTCTTCTTCAATTTTATTTTCTTGAATTTCCGCCCACAAACTTTTCCAATCTCTACGCAATAACATAATATCAGTTGTTACTGTGTGTAAGACAGCCGCCTTTCTATCGTGTCCAAAAGCAAAAATCAAACCCACTAAGAGTGAAATCGACGCACCAGATGCTACTTGCAGGTAACTTGAAAAGCTATCGGGGAATAAACTCACAATTGCACTAATTGCCCCGGTAAGCACTAAAATTACCTTCCATATAGTGCTCTTGCGTTCCATCTTCTGAGCAAGTTCCGCATAGTAGAGAGACAAGCGACAGGTATCTCCAAGGTTCCACCAAACATCAATTTTAGTTGTTTTGGAAATTCCCATAAGACAATCCTCTTTTTTCTTAAGTGTATTTATACTTATTCCACATTCTCCTTAAAAACAAATTTCATTTAATCTTTTCGATATTATCTATTTTAGCATAAACCATCAATCAGCCCATTAATAAAAATACAACAAATTATAAAAATAATACTTGACAACTTCGGCACTATTTGGTAAAATTATGCCATTGAATAGGAGATAGAATCAATGGCACAGAAAGCACCCGGCAAGGCATTCAGGGAAGGCATGAGCATCATGGATATGATGAAGATGTTCCCTGATGATGCAACAGCCGAAAAATGGTTCATCGAAAAAAGATGGCCTGTCGGCGTGTGTTGTCCTGAATGTGGTTCTTTGGATGTTCTCACTGGCGCAAAGCACAAAACCATGCCCTTCAGGTGTCGTGAAAAGGAATGTGGCAAACGATTCAGCGTCCGCACCAAAACCATCATGGAATCTTCCAATCTCGGATATCAACTATGGGCAATGGCACTTTACTTCTGCCTCACCAATCTCAAGGGCGTATCCAGCATGAAGTTGCACCGAGACCTTGGGATTACCCAAAAATCCGCTTGGCACTTGACTCATAGAATCCGAAAAGCACTTGAATCAAATGGTGATTTTTTCAATGGCCCCGTGGAAATTGATGAAACTTATGTTGGTGGCTTGGAGAAGAACAAACACGGGAACAAAAAACAGAAGGCCGGGCGTGGCGCAGTAGGCAAAGCCGCCGTAGTGGGTATCAAGGAACGGAAGTCAAATAAGGTGAAGGCAAAGGTAGTGGAAGATACTAAGAAAGAAACCCTGCAAGATTTCGTGAATGAGAATGTAGAAGATGAAGTTGAAAAGTATACTGATGAAAATCGTTCTTACAGGGGATTGAAGAACCACAAAAGGGTGAATCACAGTATGGGCAAGTGGGTTGATGAAATGGCTCATACAAACGGCATCGAATCCTTCTGGTCAATGTTCAAGCGGGGGTTTCATGGAACCTATCACAAGATGAGTCATAAACATCTTCAAAGATATGTTGATGAATTTTCCGGGAGGCACAACATCCGTAATCTTGATACAATCCACCAGATGGAAATGATGGTGAATGGAATGGACGGGAAACGTCTTAAATATAAAGACTTGGTGGCTTAAAATGCCGAAGAAAAAGACGCAACAAAAATTGCCGGTAGTTGAAATCGTGGAATCGACGTATCAGCCTTCCAAAGCCGAGCAAGAAGAAGAATTTACGATAGAAGAAATGAGTTTGGATGAAGCAGTGGAACGTCTATTGCGTCCAGTTCAAATACGTCATACGGATAAGCCGAAATAAACACTCCTGAATCTCCTTGTATAAATATTAGAAAGGAGATTTAATTATGACTTCCCATAATCGTTCCACACAGCATAAACATGATCACGAAGTTGACGAAATGCTTCATCTTCCACCTGAGTCAAATTTGCACGATCCCTTGCCTCACCGAGAGATTCTTGAAAAACAACCCCGGCCATATGTAAAGGAAAATCCTCCGTTTTCTCGTGAAACAAGGCTAGAGATGTTGCGAGAGCTTCAAGAATGGTGTGAACAGAAGTGGCCGGGTACGAAGTGGCGGCGGAAGAAGTAGATTCATTTTCATTCATTTTGATTCTCCCATTATTAAAATGCAGACTTTCTTCGTTTCCCTTTGCAGTATTTTTTGAATAAAAGTTTAATAGCATTGACCATTCTATCTGAATCTAAATCTGGCATTGGAATTGTAATTTTGTTATGACTACCTGACACAATTCCAGCTTGAGCAAAACTATATGCCCTAAGCTGATTGTGAAAATTTATATCTATTACTGACTTATTTCCTTCCAAAATAAGAAAAGGAATTTTTTTTCTATTGATCCATTTTTCCTGTATTTTAACATCGTCTACAATTACATTATTCCAATTAATGAGCATATAATCCCCATCGTTCCATTCAACTCCTGCTCTACAGACTTTCCTTTTAACTATTACTGCTGTCGCACCATCAAGTGTTTTTCGATGTGCATGACCTAACATTAAATAGTTGTTGATTTGTTCAAACACATCTTTGGTTTCTGCAAATGAAACAGTGATATTTGAGAACACCACAATAGATATTACAAACAAAACCGATAGACTTTTCTTGAACATACCCACATCTCCCACAACAACACGATCCCCGGCCTTCCCATAAGGCCGGGTCATGCCATTACCATAGAGATACTTGGGGTAATCTCGCCTATTCACCTTTTGTCCGGGGAGCTACCCCAAACCGGGTTGCAAGGCTGTTGTATTCAGCGAGTGACCCGACTTGGTAGACGGGAAACTCTATGGTAATGGCTAACGGGAAAGTATATGAGGTCGATTGCTAAAGTCAAGATGAAATTAAACGGGGGAATGTGAAATGGGTATAAATAGATGTAGAACTTTGGAAGATCAAATAAGGAAACTTAAAAGAGATATGAGCGCAATCCTAAGACGACTAGATCAACTTGAAGAAAAAATGGATAAAAGATTTGATGGTCTTGAATCCCGAATAGATTCTTTTGAAAACAAAACCGGAAGATCATTTCTGGCTTTGACTAAACCTTTAGAAGTTCATTGTGGTTCTGAAGGCGCGGAAGCAACCAGAGAATTAAAGGAAATTTGGAAGGATGATTCTTAGGCACTATTGTATATAATTCCCAAAAATAAGGCAGTCTATGAGCGCTAGTTTCAGTCTCGACGCTACTTGCGAAAGCCGCGAGAAAACGTTGAAAATCTCTCTTAGGCCGGAACCAGCGACAGACAGGTGGCGGTATTCCAAGGCCCCGATGACGGCGAGAAATTCCTTGTCACGTAATACACTTGAGCAGCAAAAAGTGGCTTTGTCGCAAACTTCAACCATTTGGGTCATGCCGCGTATGTGATCGTCATGCCAGTGAGTTGCCACGATTAACTCGACGGACTCAGCCGGGTCAATATCCATGTTTTCTAAGTATCTAAGGGAGCGCGGCGTCCCTTTCTCATCAAGGCAGGAGTCGACGAGGACCCAAGCACCGCCGCCGACATGCAAGACGATGCTCTCGCCATAACCGGGACCGAGAAGCGTGAATTCAAACTCGTCTATGTCAGGCGGCGTTCCCGTGCCAGTCACAGATCGAACGACCTCACTATTTCATTTGCCCACGCCTCCCCATCACGCAAATCGCTCTTGGTGATGGCGGGGAGATCGCGGAACACAAACTGAGATACGCGCTTTTTCGTTCTCGTCGCCGAGCGTTCGTATCCGATCACCCAGCGGAAAATGCTCCCTACACACACTTTTTTAGCGTCATCATCCGATATTTCTACCAGAGGAATGATAGCCTCTTCTTCTTCATGCGATGCATCCGCCGTCAGGTCGACCAGACGAGCCGTAAAGTCAGTGTCACCGATTTCGAGAACGTATCCTTCCCATTCTTGAAGAGCGTGGAGGGTAGCGGCGGGTGCCCGACGCGGCTGGGGTAGGGGCAAGTTCATGATTTTCGCAAGGCTGTCGTTCTCCTGTTCATGTGCTATGAATGTTGGCCGGGTTGCCACGCCTCCATTTTTCACTGGTGCATCGGCCGCAAAATTAGCGCTTGTCCAACGCGCTAACGTAAAGTCAACAGCCTCATTCGCATTACGAACCGGATCTTCTGCGGCATCCCCATTAGAATTGACGCGCTCTACAGACTTGAGTGTGCTTTGCGTAGCGTTCGATGGATTCCCTACGTGCATGAAACTAAACCTCCTACTTCTTTTCCAAGGACATGATGTGATCTATGACTCCGTCGCTTCTCTTTATAGATGTTTCGAAGTTTTCTTCAAGTAGCCCCATTAGTTGTTGGGCCGTTTCTGAGCTGGGACTCTCTATGGAGTAGTGATCGTTGACGCTGACATAAATCCCCACTCGTCCCTCGCCAACCCGATTGGACGGCTCCACCGTGACGTTGATGGAATCGCCCTTTGCTCTCCCTTCGGGATTGATTTGTGTCATTGTCAAAGACCTCATACCGCCGTGCTCGCCGTCCAGCCCGATTTGTTTGGCCCAAGTGCCCCACGGTTTAATCGGTGCCAGTGTTCTACCGATTCGATCTCGTTCAGCAAAACTTCCTACCCGGAAATGCACACTCCGGTTGATACCTAGTGCTTTGAGAGGCGTATGGTGTAGGTGTTCCTTGAAAACACGCAAGACGAGGTCGCAAAGGCGAATATGGGGCGCTTGTGAGGTTTCGGCACTGAACTGATCGGTTACTACCCGTATTTGTAGCCAATCAGCGTCAAATGCGGTTGCCTGTTGATGCGCTACCTGCAACTCTGCGTTATCCGCAACACTCTCTGGCAAGAGCTTGTGCAGCGCGAACCAAGCAGGCGTGAAAATTGCCGGATTGAAGTCACCGCGCAATACGATGCTCGCGCCGCTTATCTCCGGCTCGATCCGCATATCACCCTTCCTTTCCGATACCACAAGCACAGTGCTCGATCATGTTTCTAAAACTGCCTCGCATCGTTCGATTCTCGTTGAATAAGGGCATGTTATCATTCCTTCATGCGCGGGCCAACATACCGAGCCTTTCCTTGCCCGGCAAGATCATCACCTCTCACAGCTTCAACCTAGCAGTCACCGCCACACCAGAGGAAATCCCCCCCATCAGGTCGCCTCAGAAACTTCACTGTAACGCGCGTTTCATCGGGATAGTAAGTTTCTGAAAAGACTCTGTTTGCGGATGGTCGGATTTCAGCCCACCATTATTCAGAACGGACACCACAAATTAATGCAGGTCGCGATTGACCCCCCAACACGCTCGGATAGGGCTCGAAAATCGTCTGCTTCCCCAAATATTCCGACCCCAGGCGACTGATCCATTCCCGAAGGATTTCCAGCGGCTCACCCAGCGGGATTTTGCCCTCTCGATATTCTTCCATTGCATCGAGAAAACGCGCCTTATCGCGCGCGCTGACTTTTTCAGATAGATGCCCCACGGCATGGGTGAGGGCATTCACCCAAGTGGCGCGCGTCGGCGAACGGGTGAGGAGCCGCAAGAGCGCGCTTTCGTAAGCGGAGGCGGCCTCGCCGAATGTTTGTTTTTCGTGATTCGCCGCGACCCGTCCCATCTCGCGCATCGTCTCCTGATCGTAGGCCATGAACAGCAGCTTGTTCTCCGCGTGGTATCGGGCGAGGCGGTCGGCGCGGCCCGATTCCTTGACTTCGCGGAAGGCGGCGAGTGCGAAGATTCTGGTGAGAAAATTCTCGCGCGCGGCAGGTTCGCTCAGTCCGGTCTCATCCACGAACGCGCGGGAACCGAACGCTTCGAGCGCGGCGCCTGCGAACAGGCCCGCCCCTTGCGCGATTTGCTCCTCCGAGCCGGGAGTGGGAAATATCCTGGCGTCGGTGATCGCGCAAGACGGCGATTTCGCTTTCAGGATAAACCCGTCGACCTCTTCGAGGCCTTCCAGATACCGCCTGGAGAAGGCATTCATCCTGCGCGTCAGGTGTTTGCGCGTGCTGGGCTGGAAGAGGGCCTTCTGCTCGCCTTGTGAGTAGATGCGTATCGGGTCTCTCGGCGTTCCCAGACCGATTTCCACCTCGGGGCACACCGGCCGGAAGCGCACGTGGGGTTCGAGCCGTTCGATGAAGGATGATGCGATGCGTTCGCCGTTGTAGCGGCAGGCCTCGAACTCCAGGCACTTGCTCACCACGACGATGGGTTTCGCGAACGCTCGGCTCAACGCTCCTCTCCCCGTACGATGGTCGCGGCGGTGGAAGGCATCGATGAATCAGTCGCCGCTAACGGCGGGCGCGCCTATTCGTAGTCATAAAAGCCCTTGCCCGTTTTTCTGCCCAGCCAACCCGCCGAGGTCATCCGGCGCAGGATGGGCGGCGCATAAAACCTCGCCTCGCCCAGCTCTTCGGCCATCGAATCGGCGACGAAGGTCTGCACGTCGATGCCAACCAGGTCGATGAGCGTCAGCGGCCCCATGGGGTGTCCGAGTCCCATGCTGATGGCCTTGTCCATGCTCTCCCTGTCCGCGAGGCCCTCATCGAACGCATGGGCGGCGTGGTTGAGATAGGGCACGAGCAGGCGGTTCACCAGGAATCCCGGCCTGTCCTTCACGGGAATTGGGGTCTTGCCGATGCGGCGGCAGAACGCGATTCCGAACTCGGTGATCTCGGGCGCCGTCTGGATGGCCTCAACCACCTCGACGAGCCGCATCGCATAGGGCGGGTTGAAGAAATGGAGGCCCACCACGCGTTCGGGCGCTTTCGTCTTGGCCGCCATGGCGGTTACGGAGAGACACGAAGTGTTCGAGGCGATGACGGCCCCTTCTTTCGCGATGTCTCCCAGCTTTTCGAACAACGCGAGCTTGGCGTCCAGGTTCTCGACGATCACCTCGATGATGAGGTCGCAGTCCGCGAGCGCTTCCAGGTCGGTCGATCCGCCGAGGCGCGCCAGCGTCGCCTCTTTCCGGGTCTCGTCCATCTTGCCGCGCTTCACCGCGCCGTCCAGGTTCCTGCGGATGCGGGTAAGGCCCGCTTCCAGGGCGTCCGGGTTCACCTCCACGCCGGTGACTTCCAGTCCAGCGGTAATGCAGACCTGCGCGATGCCAGACCCCATGGCCCCCAGGCCGACCACGCCCACTTTCTTCACCGCGTCCGCGATGGGCTGTCCCCGGGAGAGGTCGCGCGCATTCGCGGCGTCTTCTTCGGGTTCCGCGACGCCGAACACGCCTGCGGACTTATACGTGTAAAACCCCTTGCCCGTCTTGGCACCCAGATGCCCTGCGTCGATCATTCGGTCCACCAGCGGCGGGGGGATGTAGCGCGGGTCTTTCAGTTGTTCGTACATCGAGAGCGAGACCGTGCGGTGGATGTCGAGTCCCTCGATGTCGAGCAGGCGCATGGGCCCCATCCTGTAGCCCAGGCCGAGCCGCACGCCCGCGTCCAGGTCCGCCGGGTTCGTGTAGCCCGACTCGATCAGGCGGATGCAGTCGTTCTGGAACGCCACCAGGAAGTAGTTGAGCACGAAGCCGGGCCAGTCCTTGACCGTGACGGGCGTCTGACCGACTTCTTCCAGAAAGGCGCTCGTCGCGCTTGTGGTCTCATCGCTCGTGAGGAGGCCGGGGACGACCTCCACGAGCTTGTTGAGTGCGGCCGGCAGGCAGAAATGGGTGCCGATGGTCTGGGACGGTCGCCCTGAAGCCGCCCCCATGTGGGAGATGGAGAGCGTGCTCGTGTTGGACGCGATGATGGCGCTACCACCCAGCACGGCGTTCAGGCCCCTGAGCAGCTTGTTCTTCTCCTCGCGGTCTTCGGTGATGGCCTCGATCACCAGGTCGCAATCTTCCAGTCCCGAGAGCGACTCGGCTTGGCTGATCCGGCCCAGCATCGCGTCCCGCTCCTCGGGAGTGGTCTTGCCCTTCTCGACGCCCGCGTCCACGAACGAGCGCACCCGGCCCATCCCGGTCTCCATGGCCGCGGGGTTCGCCTCGTACACCACCGTCTCCTTGCCGCCGCGGGCGCATACGATGGCGATGTTCGATCCCATCGTACCCAGGCCGACGACGCCTGCCTTTTGAACCTTCATGGAATTCTCCTGTCGATTTTCATGAGCGAGGCGCGTTTCCCCGCCTGGATTTTGCAGTTTCAGACCGCATTTTCAGTATGAATATTCTTCGAAGAGGGGCAGTTGCTCATCTCCAAAGCGTTCGCACGTGGGTCTCTTTGTAGGCTTCGCGCCGGATTCTTGTCAATCCGGCCTTGCAAGTTCGCCGATCCGGTTTATGATTTTCCCCATCATGAACATGACGCGCGAGAAGCTGGAGCAACTGATTGAAGAAGCCGCGCAAAAAGGCGAGCCTCTCTCGATGGAGGGTGAGGACCTCTCCTGGGCGGACCTGAGCGGGTGCGACCTCACCGACGCCAATCTGAGGGGGGCGAGCCTGGTGCGCGCGAACCTGGGCGGCGCCGATCTCTCTGGCGCGGACATGCGAGAGACGGATCTGCGAAACGCGGATCTGGAGGGCGCCGTCCTCCGCGACGCGCTCCTGAACGACGCGGACGTGGCGGGCGCGAGCTTCCGCGAGGCGGACCTCGTCGGCGCCGATATCGAGGGCGTGAACTTCGACGAAGCCATCATCGAGGACGCGCAGTTTCTCTAGGCCCTCGTTGCACCCGAACCGGCTACTCTCCCCCGCGATCGATAATAGAGATCATCTCCCGCAGGCCGACCGCCTCCACGTCCTTCGAGATGGGGTAGCGCTCCTCGCCCGAGTATACGACGAAGGCACGCTCGGGTTTCACGTCTGCACAAGCGTGGTGGAAGCCCTTGCCGGGACCGCCTGAGAGTCCGCGCTTGATCTCGATTGCCCACGGACCGCACTTGCCCGGGATCTCCAGCAAGAGATCGATCTCTGCGCCCGCGAGGGTGCGGTAGAAGCTTGCCATCGTCCGGGGCGGTGCGACGGCGAGCAGGTTCTCGATCACGAATCCCTCCCAGCTCGGCCCCACGACCGGGTGCCCGGCGAGCGTGTCGTAGTCCTCGATCCCGAGCAGGGCGTGGACGATGCCGCTGTCGCGCACGTAGACCTTGGGTGATTTCACCAGACGCTTTTTCACGTTCGCGTGGAACGGGCGCAGGCGGCGCACGAGAAGCAGGTCGACCAGCAGATCGATGTAGCCGCTCACCGTCGGGGCGCTGACGGAAAGGCCTGCCGCCAGCTTCGACGCGTTGAGCAGCGTACCCTGGCCGTGGGCCAGCATGGTCCAGAACCGCTCCAGCGTCTCCGCCGGGATTCGCCGGCCGAATTGCGTTACGTCGCGCTCCAGGTAGGAGCGGATGAAACTCCGCCGGAAGGTCATGCTGTCGGGGTCGTCCTCGGCCAGAAAACTGTCCGGGAAGCCGCCGCGCACCCACAGCGCCGTCATGGCCCGCGCGTCGGGTGCGGCCTCGCTTATGTCGAGCGGGTCGAGCTCGACGTATTCGATTCGCCCGGCGAGGCTCTCGCCCGATTGCCGGAGCAGATCCAGCGAAGCCGAGCCCAGCATCAGGAAGCGGCCCGTCCGTTTGCCCCGCCTGCGGCCCTGGTCGATCAGTCCGCGCAACTCCTGGAACAATTCCGGCGTTCGGTGAATCTCATCCAGAATGACGAGGCGGTCCTCGTACTCGCGGAGGTAGAGCGCAGGCTCTGCGAGCTTCTCCCGGTCCACGCGGGACTCGAGGTCGAGATAGACGGCCTCCGCGCTCTCGGCGACCTCGAGCGCCAGCGTCGTCTTGCCGACCTGACGCGCCCCGAGCAGGGCGACGGACGCCTGCCTGCCGAGCGCTTTCAATACGTTTTGATATGCGCGTCGATGTATCATTCTCGTAAATTAAAACATATACTTATAATTTGCAAGGATAATACAATAATATTCTGGTAAATCTAAAGTATATATTTCAATTTACAAGGATAAAGGCCGTCATAGGGACCCATGACAAAGTTTTGAGCCTTTGCACAATCAGGCGAATCCGGCGCATTTTATGCGAGAAAAAGCATATTATCCTTGCAAATTAAAAGTTTGATTTTTAATTTACAATGATAATGACTGGATTTACCGCCAGAATGATGCGCCCGGAGAGAAACCTCCGTCGACATCGAAGCCCGAGAATCGACGTTTTTTCGTCAATTCAACTCAGGCAGGCCGAGCGAGGAGAGAAATGCGTTGAAATGGGGTTTCCACTCTATTGTCGACCATTCTTTGGAAAAGAACGAATGCGCTTGTTTCGGCGAGCTGCCTAGCTCGGGCAGTACGACCAGTTTGGCCTTGCCTCCGCTCTCGTTATAGGCGTCCCGCCAGGAAGCGGCCCTGACGGTTCGGGGGTCGTTTATCGCATACACCATGAGAGCCGGCGTCTTGGATACCCGGCCGAATGTTTTGTACATTTCGACCATGTTCTCGTTGAAATAAGTAGGACCCGAGAAATCGCCCTGCGCACAGCTGGCTCCCCTGTTTCCGGCCGTGCTGATCACCCCCCTTAAGCCGGCCAGGTGTCCATGCGGTTTCGGACCTTCGGTCAAGCCGAATACGGCCAGACCTCCTCCGGATTGGCCCACCGCCAGTATTTTCCCGGGCTCCACGTATTTTAGCTTTTGCCGGGTCAAGGCTTCTATGACCAGCCGGATTTGTAATCCACTATCTCTCGCCGCCTGCATGAAATTCTGCTCGCTGCAACCTCCCGTTCTTTCGAAAGGTTGGTGGTCGTTCCACTCGAAGCCGTCGGAATTGCCGTATCCGATTCTGTTGAACGTATACGCGGCGTAGCCGGAGCGCGCGAATACTATCGCGGGGGAAGCCAAACGACTTTCCGGATACTTGCGCCTGCATCTCTTGCCGCAAGAGCCGTGCATGAGAATGACCAGGGGGAATCTGCCTTCGCCTTCGGGACGAAACAATCTCCCTTCCAGCGAATAATCGTAGCCGCCGATTCGGATTTTGGTCTTCATGCCTTTCACGACGATGTCGTATGGCGCGGCATCGACGGATGAAGCCGCCGTGATGGCCGATATCGCCGCAACAAAGACCATTTGGGACCAATATCGAAAATTATGGCGAGTTTTGGGCATGAC
Source organism: Nitrospinae bacterium bin107 (assembly GCA_002238965.1). GTDB lineage: Bacteria > UBA8248 > UBA8248 > UBA8248 > UBA8248 > Bin107. The sequence continues at coordinate 101,684 of MPNJ01000005.1, forward strand.
GTTTTCTCCTCATGGCGTGTCGCAATTTCTCTTGAGGAAACATTACCAGAATCGCCCGGTACGAGGAACTTTCTAGTCGAACACCGTGTCGTCGTAATGCGCGGCGTCCACTACCGCCTCGATGACGGTCGGCCCATCGGCCTGGAATGCTTCGGTGAGCGCGCGCCTGAGTTCCTCCGGTGTTCTCACGCCCACGGCGGGCACGCCGAAGTAATGGGCGGGTGGCGCCTGGTATTCCTCTGCCTGGAGTTCGGTGCCGTAGCGGCCGTAATCCCGCCTGTCCTGTTTGACCTGGATGAGCGAGAGCCACCTATCGTCCAGCACGACGATGGGGATGGCGAGTCCCATTCTCTTGGCGACCGCCACCTCGCCGCACGTCATCTGGAAACACCCGTCCCCGATCAAGGCGACGACGGGTTTTTCGGGATGCGCGAGTTTCGCGGCGATGGCGCCCGGCAGGCCGAAGCCCATCGAGGACCACCCGTTCGTGATCAGGAAAGTGCGCGGGTCGTGCACTGTCCACTGGCTGGCTATCTGGTGCGTGTGCGCGCCCACGTCGAAGGAGAGTATCCCCTCCCTGGGCGTTACCTCGCGCACCACGTCGATGGCCTCATGAGCCGCGAAGTGCGGAACCTGGGGGCGCAGGGCCTTCTGGAATCTTTCCTTGTGCCGCAAGGCGGCGTCAGACGGCCACTCGTAGCTGCCGGGCGTGAAGTCGTTCATGCGCTTGAGAGAGGCGTCGAGGTCGCCCACCACCTCGTGCGCGATGTCGACCGAGGAATCCGCGTCCACCGGGTCGATGTCCACGCTGACGAGGGGAACGTCCTGTATCCATTGCTCGTATTCCACTTCTACGACGTCGTAGCCGATGCCGAGGATGAGGTCGGCGCTTCTCAGGAACTCGCGCTGCACCTGCCGCTTTCCGCGTTCGATGCAGCCGACCGATAGCGGGTGGTCCTCGTCTATCATTCCTTTCGCCATCGTGGTTGTGGCGAAGGGAAGCTGGTGGCGGTCGATGAAGTCGCGCAAAAGCGCGGGGTTCTCCATCCGCATGCTCGTGGAACCAAAGACGGCGACGGGCCTCTTGGCGCTTTGTAGCAGTGATTCCAGTTTCCCGAACGCGTTCTCGGGCGCTGCCCGGTGGCGCTTTCCCTGAGGAATCGGCGGCAGTTCTTCTGTGGCGGGTGCGAGCGATACGTCTTCTGGGAGGTCCAGATGCACCGGGCCGTGCGGCTCGCTCAAGGCGAGGCCCATCGCCTCTTCCAGTACGGCGGCGACGCGGCCTTTTCTGAGCGGAAGACTCGCCTTGGATATGGGCCGGTAGAGGGTGTGGTGGTCGATGTACATCTGGATGCGTCGCCCGAGCTGGTGCGTGTGCAGGTTACAGGTGAGGGCGATGAGCGGGGAGCGGTCCAGATAGGCGTTGCCCACGCCGGTCGAGAGGTTGGTGGCGCCGGGTCCCAGCGTGGCGATGCAGAAACCGGGCGCGCCCGTCAGGCGGCCCATCACGTCGGCGGCGAAGCTCGCCGAGCCCTCGTGCGCGGTGAGGACGAAGGTGATCCCCCCCTTGCGCATGGCTTCGAGCATGGGCAGGACGTTGCCGCTCGGGATGCCGAAGCAGTGCGTGACGCCCGCTTCCTTCATGGTTTTGACGATCAGGTCCGCGTTGTTCATGAATAATCTCTCCGGTTTCAGGATGATGTATGACGATAAATGTTGATGAGGTCTTTCAGCAAAGCGGCGGCGGCCCCGCGCGGGTCGCTCTTGCCGCCCACGACGGTGACGCGATCCATCGTATCGCTCGTGTAGGTGATGCCCTTCTCCGCCCCCTCCACGCCCGCCAGGGGATGATCGGGCGAGAGCAGTTCGGGCGCGACGCGGGCCGAGACGCGCCCGGCCTCATCCCGCTTCGAGACGCCCACGAGGCGCATGATCTTGCCGGCCGCGCTCGCGCGCTGCACATCTTCGAGAGACATCCCGGCAATGCCCGTCCGCTCCACGTCATCGGGCGTCAGGTCCGCACCCATGCAGACGTTGGTGATGAGCGCGAGCTTGTTCGCCGTGTCGAATCCCTCCACGTCGAGCGTGGGGTCGGTCTCCGCGATTCCGAGCGCCTGCGCCTCTGCGAGCGCTTCTTCATAACTCTGTCCGTTCGTCCTCATGCGCGAGAGTATAAAATTCGTCGTCCCGTTCAGCACGCCCTCGACCCCGAGAATCTCCGCGCCAGCCAGGCACGTCTCGGCCACGTCGATGGTCGGGAGGGCGGCCGCGGCGGCGGCGGAGATTTTCAGCGACGCGTTTCTCTTCCGCGCCAGGCCGGTGAGTTCCCGGTAGGCGCGGATGAACGGCCCCTTGTTCGCGCTCACCACGTTCATGCCCTTTCCGAGCGCCTCGCGGATGTGGCTCAAGGCGGGTTCGCCCGTGCGGATGTCGGTGGGCGTCGTCTCGATGAGGGCGTCTGCCTGTGCGGAGCGAACCAGGTCGAGCCCCTGCCAGGCGGCCTTGAGACCAGGATGGCACGCGAAGCCGCCCTCCCGCTCGAAGGCGTCAGCAGTATCGGCAGGGTTGAGTCCGCCGGGGCAGTGCAGGCTCCCGTTCAACTCGCCGATGCCGACGATGACCGCGTCCAGGTCATAAGTCGCCTGCATGAGTTCCGCTTTTTCTTGGATGAGTCTCGCGAATTCGCGTCCCACGCGCCCGAACCCGCAGACGATCACTTTTATTTGTACAGCCAAGCGTCATCCTTTTCGGTTGTTGATGCGGATTGCCCGGAATTCCCGCCCCTTCATGCCACGCCGGGCGGCGGGTGGTCAACCGTGCGTTTTCAGGAGCCCGAGCACTCGCCTCGTTGCCGAGCGGATAAAACTATGAGAAACCTTTTGCTCGTTCCACATCATCATTAAGAATGCGCTTTCACGATTTGATGACGCGAAAGGGGAAGAGATGCCGGATCTGGAGCTCACGGCGGCGTTTGGCGATTACGATCGCACCAACATTCTCAAGATGGGCGCCGTTCGCCCGAATGGGGTGGACCTCAGGGTGCTCTCCCTGCCACCGACCGAGATATTCTTCCGCATGTGCAGGCACCAGGAGTTCGACCTGTCCGAAATGTCGATGGGCGCGCACATGTTCCTGCTGGGTGAGGGAGAAAGCCCCTTCGTGGGGATGCCCGCCTTCCCGAGCCGCGTCTTCCGGCATTCGATGGTCTACGCCAACGCCGATGCGGGCGTCGATGCGGTGGCGGACCTGAACGGCAAGCGGGTCGCGATCCGAGAATGGGGGATGACGGCGGTCGTGTGGATCGTGGGCATTCTCGCCGAGGAGTACGGCCTCGACGTGAGTTCTGTGGACTGGGTGGCGGCCATCGAGCCGCGTGTGCCGATACCCATGCCGCCCGGCGCAAGTATCCGCTACATGAAGCCCGGCCAGACGGTATCGAGCATGCTCGAATCGGGCGAGGTGGACGGCGCCCTGATCCACCAGGTGCCGGAGTGCTTCGCCAAGGGCTCACCAAGCGTCAAGCGCCTGTTCCCGGACTACAAGGCCGCCGAGACGGCGTATTACAAGCGAACGGGCGTTCACCCCATGATGCACTGCGTCGTTCTGCGCAAAGACGTTCACGAGCAAAACCCCTGGGCGCTCGGGTCCATCTATGAGGCCATGTGCGAGGCGCGCGAGAAGACAATGGAGCTACTGAGCGACAACGGCGCGCTCTCGGCCATGATCCCGTTTCTGCCCTCGGTGATGGACGAGACGCGCGAGATTTTCGGTGATGATTTCTGGCCCTACGGGGTGGAGGCGAACCGCGCGTCACTCGAAAAGCTCCTCTCCTACGCCCACGCGCAGGGTCTCACGCCCGGCCTGCTCGAGGTGAAGGATCTGTTCGGCGAGAGCGTGCTGAACACCTAGTCGAGCGTTTGGATTTGCTTCGTCCGGCGGAACCGCCCACCACCGGTGATATGGAACGCCCCATGGCGTCGGCCCCCAAAATTCTAATTGCAGCTCCTTTCCACCATCTGGAACCATCCCTCGCGCCGCGCGTGCGCAGCCTGGGCGGGGGAGACCCCCTCGCGCACAGGCGGGTGGTCGTCATCTCGAACCGGCTGCGCACTCACGTCCAGGGCGTGCTCGCGCGCGCGGGCGGCTTCGCGGGCGTAGAGGTTCTGAGCATGATCGACTTGGCGCGCGAGATTGCCGAGCCGCAGCGTGCGCTGGCGGGATTCACGCGTCCCCATCCGGCGCTCGCCGAAGTCATGGCGGAAAAAGCGTTCGAGAGCGCGCGGGGGGAGTTCGCCTTTTTCAAAGCGGAGACGAGAGGATACGGAGAAAGTCTCTGCGCAACCCTGACGGACCTGGCCGAGGCGAACCTCTCTCCTGAGATTTTAAGGGAACTCAGCCGGAAAATATCAGGCTCCGATGCGGCGCGCCTCCGCGATCTGGCGTTTCTGGCCGAGCGTTTCCATAAGAATATGCGCGAGCGGAAATACTACGACCGCTCCTCGCTATTCGAGACGGCGTGCGAGAAGGCGGAAGCTGATCCGCCGCGCGTTCCCACCATCTTCTACGGCTTCGCCGAGATGAACGCGCTTCAGCGCAGGCTGGCGGCGGCGGTCTGCCGCGAGGCGAACTCCCAGGCCCTGGTGCCCGCGCAAACGGGCGCGCCCGCATGCGCGCACGCGCAACCTTTACTCGAATGGCTGGAGCGGCAGGGTTTTCGCAGAGAAGAAATTGATCGGCACACGCCGAGGCCGCTCTCGGGTCTGGCCGAGGCGCTCTTTTCGCGCGATGAGGCGGGGGCGGAGCCATTGGCGGCGGACGCCCTGCGTATCGTGGCCGCACCCACAAGAGGCCGGGAAGTCTGGGAAGCCTGCCGGGAGATGCTTCGGGCGAGAGAAGACATCGAGGGCGATGATGAAATGTGTGTCCTGATGACTGCGCGGGACGGTTATCAGGGTCTGTTCGAAGAGACGTTCCATACCCTCGAGATTCCCTGCCGCTCAGAAGATCAGCATCCCCTTTCCGAAGCGTCCGCCGCCCGTATATTCCTTCTCATGCTCCGCTTGGCCGTTGAAGGCTACCCGCGCGCCGAGCTGATGCGCTTTCTGGGTGAGGGTGGCTTCACCGGTTCGCCGATGTTCCAGGAACTGGCGCGTAAATACGAGTTCGAGGAGCGCGTCGGCGATTCCGCTCTTGCGTCAAAATGGGAGTTTTTCTCGAGGAGCCTGCCCTACCTGAGCGGCCCCGACGCCTGGCTCTCTGCGCTCGATGACGCTCTGGAGGATATGAGGGAAGGGGACGAGGAGCGTCCCGCCGCGCATTCCCTCGCCATGTCTATGTCTGATTTCGTCGATCTTCTGGAGAAAATTCCGCAGCAGGGAGTGCCCTCATCGTTCGGAAAGCGCGCCCTGGCGGTATTCTCCGAGACGACGAGCAGTCTGGCACACCGGGACGAGGTGAAAGATGTTGTCTCATCTCTCGCGGCTTTGGATGAGATTACAGGCGAGATGACGCGCGAGGAGTTCCACAATCTTTGCGAGCGGTTTCTGGATAAGACTGCCCTGAGAGGCGGCGAGCCGGATGAGGGCCATCTGGCGAGTCTCTCTTCCATCCAGGGCGCGCGCGGTCTTACCTTCGATGCGGTCGTCTTCGCAGGTCTGGGCGAGGGCCTGTTTCCGCCCGCAGGGAGCGAAGACCCGCTACTGCCCGATTCGGTGCGCGATAAGCTGAACCGCGCCGCGCTGGAGACCTTCCCGGAGCGGGAGGCGGCGCTACCGCTCAAGAAATCGCGCGAGAGCGAAGCGCGGTTTCAGTTGTGGACGATCCTTCAGTCGGCCAGGAAGCGTCTCATCCTCACGGCGACGAGCGCCGAGGATAGTATGGGGGAGAATGCGGCTTCTTTTCCGAGCATGTTCCTGCATTATCTGGCCGACGCGCTGGGGGAGGCGAGAGACGGCGCGTGGGGACTTTTCGCTGAATCGCGCAGCCGCACCGCCGCCGCGACGCTGGACGCAGGGGCGATTTCATCGAATCCCGCTCACCTGCGCGAGTATGACCTGGCGCTTATGTCGACTCAGATTGGCCGGCCCGAGGCGGGCAGCCTCTCTTACATGAACGATTTTCCGGGGTTTCTCAGAAGGCGGACCGCACTGGATGAGCGGTGGCGGCCGGGCGTTTTGACCGGTCACGACGGGATGCTCACCGCTCCCGATTTGAGGGAGATCATCGGGGAGAAAATTCACTCGCCCGCTCGGCCGCTCGGAGTCACCTTGGTGGAGAATTTCTTCGGGTGTCCTTACCGGTTCATCAACAAGCGCCTGCACCCCCGCATGGAAAAACGAGAAGAGCCCCTCCCGCCTTTCGACATGGACGGGAGAAGCCGGGGAGAGTTGACGCACCGGATTCTCGAACTATTCCACGATTGGCTCAAGGAGAAGAACCAGCCGCTTCATGCGCTGGGCGAAACGACGACGCAGGAAGCGCTCCGCGATGTGATTCGGGAGGCGATGCGCGATGAGGCGGAAAAGGCCGAATCGACGCCGCTGCCCGCGCTGCCCTGGGGGGTGCTCGAAGACGCGCTCTACCGTCGTTTGCGGGGCTACCTGGAGCAAAGGCAAGCGGACGCGTCGGGCCCGCTTCCGGTGAGCGTGGAGGAGAGGTTCGGCGGGGTGGGTTCCGAGCCTTTGCGGATAACGCTGGAATCAGGGGCGCTTTCTCTTAGCGGGCGGATGGACCTGCTCGAGAGAAACGAGGCGGGGGAATACCGCGTAGTCGATTTCAAGACCGTAGGCAGAAGGAGTTCGGTTCCGGCCCGGATGAAAGTGCTGGACGGCGGCGAGAGCCTTCAGCTCCACCTCTACGCGCGGCATCTGCGCACGCGGCCGGACGCCTTGCCGGAGGGCGCCGGGGTGAGCGGCGCATACGTCTACGTCACCCGGGAGGAGGGCGTCGTCGAACGCCCGCGCTCCTGCGAAGATATCGAGGAGCGCATGGCGGAGGTGGATGCGCTGTTGGATTATTTCCTCGCCTCGGTCCGGGAGGGGCGGTTTTTCCCGACGCCCTCGGTCGATGGGTGCAGGTATTGCGACTACAAGCTCCTCTGCGGACCGGACAGGACCGAGCGCGCCGCGCGGAAGGAAGGCGCGCCGGGGATGAGTGAGCTTCGAGTCTTGAGGGAGAACGCCTCATGAGCGCGCAGCCCCGCGACCAAAAACAAAGGGATGAGGCCGCGACCTGGACGCGCGGCCCCGTTCTGGTCGAAGCGGGCGCGGGGACGGGCAAAACGACCCTGCTTGTGGACAGGATTCTGCATCTGATCCTTCACGAGGGTGTTCCTCTCGATGAGATAGCCGCCATTACTTTCACGCGAAAGGCGACAGCACAACTCAAAGACCGGATCCGTGGATGTCTTCTCGATGCCGTTAAAGGAAAAGAAGACGCCGCCACGAAAGCGCGGCTGCTGGATGCGCTGGACAACCTCGAATCCGCGCGCATCTCCACCATCCACGGTTTCGCGCTGAATATCTTGCGGTCATTCTCCGTGGAAGCCGGGCTTCGGCCCGACCTGGGCGACGTGGATGAAATCGAGCACGATGCGCGGCGCGATGCGGCCTGGCGCGAATGGCTGGCGCAGGCGCTGGATAGCGATGATCGGCGATTGCGCGACTTCCTGGAACTCGGCTTTCCGGTATCCGATCTGGAGAAAATCCGCGACGCCATGCTCGACCTGCCGGAATTAAGTGAACATTTTCCCCGCTCACATGGCGCTTCTCCCGTAGAAATCCGCGCGTCGATTGAAGATGCGTTCGACGCCTGGGCGGAAGTGGGAAGCCGCTGCGTGAATGAAGAAGACAAAGCCTTTATACAACTGGAGAAAGCGAAAAGCTGGCTGGAGGGCCTCTCCGGGCTTTCGCAAACCGGACTGCTCCGCGAGCTATGGAGTCCCGGTTTCAAACTGAACAAGCGGGTGGGATCGGCGGCGAACTGGGGAGATTCCAAGGAGGAGGGCGGAGAAAACCTGAAACGCTTCAGAAGCGGATACGACGGGTTTTTGCAAGAGAGCGCCACGCTTATCGCCCACGAGGTGCTCGCCGGTCTGGCCCCCCTCGTCCGGGGTTTCGCCGAGTCATTCGAGGCGGAAATGCGCGAAGTGGGGCTTTTGTCCTACCAGGACATGCTCTTCCTGGCGGCGAAGCTCGTACGGGAGAACCCTTCCGTGCGAGGGAGAATCCGCGAGAGCATCCGGCACTTTCTGGTCGATGAATTTCAGGATACCGACCCTCTGCAGGTCGAGTTGATATTCCTGCTCGCGGGAGAGGGAGACGCCGCCGACTGGCGCGAGGCGCGGATGGAAGACGCCAAACTTTTCCTGGTGGGCGATCCCAAGCAATCCATCTACCGCTTCCGCCGGGCGGACATCGCCATTTACCACGAGGTTCGGGAGATGTTCGATGATCTCTCGAATGGCCGAGTGCTGCATATCACGGAAAACTTCCGCAGTACGCCCGGCGTGGTCGATTTCGTGAACGAGGCGTTTTCGCGCGTCATCCATCATGAAGCGGGAATTCAACCTCCATATGTAGAACTCGTGGCGCATCGCGAATCCGCAGACCCGGCCGTTTTTCTGTTCAAAAAGAAAGAAGACGGGGACGAGCCTGCGGAAAGCGTCAAGGTGAGCGAGGAGGAGAGGCGCAAGACGGAGGCCGCCTGCCTCGCCGCCGCGATTCGCGAGTTGGTGGAAGAGGAGAGGGTGGAAATCACGGACAGAGACAGGAATGCGCGCCGCCCCGTCCATTACGGCGACGTCGCTGTCCTGTTCCGGGCGCGCACGGCCTATACCCAGTTCGAGGACGCCTTCCGTGGCGCGGGGGTTCCGTTCATGACCGATGGCGGGCGCGGGTTCTATGACAAGTTCGAGGTCGGCGCGGTCGTCTCGGTATTATCAGCAGTGGCGCGGCCCGGCGACCCGCTGGCGCTCGCAGCCGCCCTGCGCTCTCCCTTGTATGGCTTTTCGGACGTGGAGATCGGCCGCTACTTCCTGAAGACGCAAGAACCGCCCGAGGAGTTGAAAGAGGCGGTTCGGGAAATACATCTGCTGCACGAGGCGAAGAAAGATACGAGCGCGCGCGCCGTTCTGGAGGAGATATACCGCCGCACGGGGGCGTTCGAGTTGTTCCTGGCTTCATCGGGTGGAGAGCAGCGCGTCGCCAATCTGTCTAAGCTCCTCGATATGGCGCATGAATTCGCCGGAAGCGGGAGGCGGGGCGTGGATGCGTTCGCGGCGCACCTGGAAGCGCAATACGAGTTGGGACGCGACGCCAGGGAACCCGAGGCGTTTCTGGACACCCGGGGGAGCGAGGCGGTCCGGTTCATGACCATCCACCAGGCCAAGGGGCTGGAATTCCCCGTAGTTGCACTGGCCGACCTGGAGGGGAGTGACGATCAGCGTTCCGAGGCGCGGATTGCAAATCACGAAAGAGGAAAAGAAGCGGTCGATCTGCGCCTGGGCGCAAAGCCCCGGTTACTGGTTTCAGATGGCTACGTTGACGCGCTCGATCGCGAAAAAGGGTTTCATGATGCGGAAATCAAGCGTCTCTGGTACGTGGGCGCGACGCGGGCCGAGGACTATCTGCTCTGGCCGGAGTCGGGGTTTCGCGGGTTCATGCAAAGTGCGGGGCTCCCGGAAGAAGAAACTGCCGAGGTGATCCGGGCGGCGTCCGCTTCGGTACTCGAAGTTTCGCCGGCAGAACCCGGGGAGCCGGAGTCCATCCTCCGTCTTGGGGACGCTGTGTTCCGCCCTGTGGACGGGAGTTCGGCGGGCGTTGTCGACCGGCGAGCGGTTCTGGATGAGAAACTGAAGCGCCTGAAAAAGCCGGTAGTGGCGCTGAAGCCCCTGGCTCCCAGCGGTCTCGTGAAAGGATTCGACGAGGAGGAGCCTGCAGCCTCGACTGCCCTTTACGATGAGGATGCGCCTCAGGACTTCGAGGTTCACTCAGGCGGCATGGCGTTCGGGAGCCTGGTTCATTCGATACTCGCCCGGCTCGAGCCGCCGGCTGCGGCCCGCCTGGAGCGTTTGCGGGAAGAGGGGGTCGCTTGCGCCCGCACACTCGGCTTGACTCCCGAAGATGTGGATCACGCCATGGAGTTAATCCGAGACTCTATGCGGGCGGGGAGGATTCTGGCGCACGCAGCGGCGGCTTCCAGGCGCTGGCGGGAGCTTCCCTTCACCTTCGAGTTGGAGGGCAGGGTGATTCGGGGTTTCATCGATCTGGTGTTCGAAGAAGAGGGCAAACTCGTGGTTGTGGACTTCAAGACGGACAAGGTCGCCGAAGGCGAGGTGGAGGATAAGGCCAAGGATTATGAAAACCAGGGAGCCGCCTACGTCATGGCGCTCGAGGCGGCGGCGGGTCTCGAAGTGGGTGAACTGGTGTTTTCTTTTCTGCGTCCGGGCGTCGATGTTTCCTGCCCAGTCGATGATGTGTTAAGAAAGCGCGTACGAGAGGCCGTGGCGGGAGCGCAGTAGGGGCCTTAGCTGGGCTTCGGGCTGTTCTGCTAAAAAGGAGGAGATTTCCGTGAAAGTCGAATCCATCGAGGTGTTCCGCGTCGACATGCCGATGCGGGATTTTTTCAAGAACGCGAACCACAACCACAACGTCCAGCCCTCGGTCGTCGTTCGGGTAACCTCCGACGACGGCTACTCGGGAATAGGCGACGTCGAACCCGTGGCGGGATACTCGGGCTTGAACCGCGATGATATCGCGGACGCGGTGGAGCAGAAGCTCGCGCCCGCTCTCATCGGCGCGAACCCCAGGGCGTCGCGCGAGATTACGCGGATGATGGATGAGGCCTGCGACGGCTTCGACGGCGGAAAGGGCGCCCTGTCGCTCGCCATGGCGGACCTCCATGCGAAATATCTGGGGGTTCCGTTGTATGAACTCCTCGGCGGTGCGGTGAAGAAAGAAGTGCGCTTCAACGCCTGGATTGGCATCAAGGCGCCCGATGAGGCGGGGCGCGAGGCGCGGGGCTTTTACGAGCGCGGCTGGCGGGCCTGCAAGGTGAAGATGGGGGGAGAGGTGGCGTCCGACGCGGCGCGGGTGCTGGCCGTGCGGGAATCGACGGGGGATGATTTCGAGATACGGATCGACGCGAATGAATCCTACGGAAACGTGGAAGATGCAATCGCCCTCGCGCGCGAGGTGGAAGGGGCGGACATCCATCATTTCGAGCAGCCCGTGCCGAGAACCGACATCGAGGGGCTCGCCCAAGTGCGCCGCTCCATCAACATCCCCGTCATGGCGGATGAGTGCGTATTCGGGCCGGAGAGCCTGCTCGAGATCATCCGGGCCGAGGCCGCCGATATCGTCAAGGTCAAGATCATGAAGCAAGGCGGTCCCCTGCGCGTCAGGGATATGGTCGGTACGGCGGAGGCCGCCGGCATGAAGATGGTCATCGGTCACGGGTTCGGGTTGTCGCCCTACACGCTGGGAGAAATTCACGTGGCGGCGACTTCGAACGCTTTCCTGGCGGCGATAGAATCCGTCGGCCCCGAGAAGATGCTGGACGACGTCGTGGATTCTCCGGTCGATATGAGCACGGGGCGGCATACGATTTCCGACGCCCCCGGGCTGGGTATCGCCCTGGATGAGAATAAACTCGACAAATACATGACACGACAAGTGGTGAAGGTATAAAGCGCGGGTACTCGTTTTCTCCGTCTTTATGTTGCGACACCTTTCACTTTCGATTGGAAAATAGCGTTGCCATTTCCATTTCAGGAAGCGCTGTCATTCTCCGACCATCTCCTGGCGGGCGGGGTTGCTTATCTCTTCGTCCTGATGGGTGCGTGCGTCTGCGGCGGCTCTGTGATTTCCCTGCTCGCGAAGTCTCGCGCATCGGAGAGCATAGACCCCAGATGGGACGACCTCGCCCTGCGGTGCGCGAAGACGACGCGCGCCCTGGCGGCGTGGGCGGTATGTCCCCTGGGTCTTGGTCTTTGGGTCGTCATGATGGCCCAACGCCCCCGCATGATGGAACAACTCCATTTGATATTCCTGGTTCCCGCCCTGCTGGGTTTATTGCTTTTTGGGTTAGGTCTTTGTATTTCGGGTCGATACATCTCCACTTGGGAAAGAGGTCGCCATGAAAGCCGGCTCCATATGGCGTGGGGGATATTATCGGCGGTCGGCTTTTGGAGTGCGGCGGCCGTTTTGGTTTCGGTCTGCGCTTTTTCGGCGCACACGGGCGCATGGGCGGCGAAGCCTACCCTCTGGAACGCTTTCTGGAATCCCGCTTTTCCCGCCGTATTCTTGACGTGGGCGGCGGTTTCGATTTTGACCTTCGGCGCTTTCGGACTGCTCTACGCAGCGTCCCGAAAGGACAGCGCATGGCGCGTCGCCTTGGTGCATGAACTGGGCAAGTGGATGGTGGCGGGAGCCGTCACCGGCGTTCTCGGATGGATATGGTGGGGAGTAAGCCTGCCGGAAAGCGAAAATCGGAATTTGGTGATTGGGCTGGTAGCGACCGCTGTAGCGGCGCAGGCGGTCCTGGGGAGCATCGGATTCAGGTGGGGCGTCCGCGACCCCGAAAAGCGGCATCGAAGACACGCATGCGCGGCTTCGCTGCTGGTCGTTTTCCTGCTGGCCACAAGTGGGTGGGTCTACGTGGAAGCGAAGGGAAATTTCCAGATCCACCAGTATATGTATCGCAACGGAATGATCATCGAGGAGGCGGAGGACGCGAATCGAACGGGTTTGTGGAATTCCGTGAATCTCGGCGAGCCCCTGCCGGCACAGGGAGAACTCGGCGCATTCAGTTTCCGTGCGCAGTGTATGGCCTGCCATGCGGATTGGGTGAAGCCGCGGGACCCGGCCCGGGCCCCGGGGTTCAAGTTCGAGGGAGACGCGCTTCGGTTTCTTGGAGAGATGCGAACCAAACACCCGCCGTACCCTCATTTGGCGGGCGCGCCCGAGGAGCGCAGCGCCCTGGCGGCGTATCTGGAAACGCTGATCGCGAAATCGGGCCGGACTCTCGCATCTCGCCCCGAGCCGGCGCCCGCCGGAAAAAAACCGGTGGTTCGTCCGGCGGTGGTTTCGAATACCTCTCCCGGGGATGCGGAAAAACCCTCTGATAACGCAGAGGCCAGACAGCCGGAAGAGGTGGGGAACAGCGTTGACGTTCCTGTTCTCAAACCTTCAGGCGCTGCGCAAGACCCCGAGCGGACACAAGAAGCCAGAGTGCCGGAGAAAGAAGATCGCCTCATCGACTCTCCGGCTCAGCCTGCCGCTGCGCAAGACGCAGGGAAATCACAAGAGCAGGAACAGGTGAACTCCGCCGTTTCCTCCACCCGGCCGAGCGACGCGCAGGATGCCGTACCCTCGGTGAAGGAAGAGGCCAACATCACTCCTTCCGCCCCACCCAATGATGTGGAAGACGGCGCAAAAGCCATGGATGCAGTAAAACCGGAAGAGGGAGGAGACGTTTCCACAGTATCTTCCAGTCCGCCGGATGAGGGACAGGACACCGGAAGCGACCCGGAAGCCAAAATGCCGCCGGAAAAGGAGCGCGCCGCCGCATCTCCCGCTCCCGTGAAAGGAGCGACGGATGCCAAGAGCCCGGAAGACGGAGAAAGCGTTTCCGCTGCTCCTTCGGTTCCGCCGGATGACTCGCAAGACGCGAAAAAAACGGAAGAGAAGAATTCGCCATGAACGTATTGACTCCCGAATCGAGTGAGTGGCTCGTTGTTCTGCTGGGTTCCGTCTTGTGGCTGTGCGCGGGCGTGAGTGTTTCGCTGCCGTGGTTTTCCGCGCATCTCGCGTTCTGGGGATGGTGGGAGAGCAACGATGACGACGTCGTATTCGCGCGCCGCCTCTCGGGCCTGTGCCTGGCTTCTCTCGTTCCCGTATTTCTCATCGCGGCGGCGCTCTCCTTGCTTGCGTCCACGATGCAGCCGGCCGTTTTTTTCACCTCCGTGATCGCGCTGTTTCGCCCGCTGGGTGCGTTGCTCCTCTTGTTGTTCCTTTTCGTGGTTGTCGTATTCGCCCATTCGAGACATACGGGACGGGGTTCGAAATTATCATTCGCGCACCTGATGATGGTTCCGGCAGGCGTTTTGATCCTGGCAGGGACAGGAGTGGTTTGGATGTTCACGCTTTCCTATATGGGTTGGACCCTCCGCGATTTCGAAGCAGTGTGGAGTTGGCGCTATTGGGTGTATTCCTCATTTTGGTGGCCCGTGGCGCATTTCTATCTTTCGGCGTTTTCTGTCGGCGGCCTCGTGCTCATGTTTCTGGGGGGCAGGGCTTTCAGGTGGGAGAGTTCCGTTTCCGTGTCGAGCGGAGCGCGGTGGGTTCGTCTCGGCGCCAGGTTCTCCTTGTGTTTCCTGATGATCCAGGCTGGATTGGCGGGAGCCTGGCTCTTCTTCCGGGGGGCCGATTTCCTAAACGGCATGCTGGCGTCAGGCGGTTCGCCTTTCGTGACGCTCCTCATCATCGGCGCCGTATGCGTCGTATTGTTGTTCGAGTTACTGCTCGGCGCGCTCAGACGGGGCGGAAGCGTGCGAATGAGCGGTTCTTTCGCCATCTTTCTCGTTTTCATCCTGGCGGTGTCCGTGAATTCGGCGCGATTGACCTTGAATCAGAATGATTTCTCTCTTTCCGGGCCGGGCGATTCTCTCGAGCGGTCCCAGGGCCGCTCGCGTTGATCATCGATATTTGCAGCTTCTTGCCCGTCGCGGAGTCCTACCGCGCCCGCCTGCTAGGCTGGGCTTCCATTCCCGGTTACCTGAAGATGTTCGCGAAGGGCTTGAGCGCATTTTGCGGCGTGGAGGAAGCGGAGTTTCGCCGCAGGGCGGTGGGGACGACGAGAGAGGAAATCCACGGCTTCATCGATGAGATATCGGCGAGGCTCGGACAGCCCTTGGAAGAGTTCATCGCGCTGCTGGATGCGGCAGGCTATGACAAGGCGGTCGTTTTCAGCATCGACCAGGAGAGCACCACCGGCGTTTCGCCGCTCGACCCGAACGTGCTCGCCAGTGCGGTGGATTCGTACCCGGAGCGGATTCTGGCCTTCCAGGGCGTCGACCCCAACAAGGAGGATGCGGCGATTGCGCTGGAAAAAGGCGTGCGCGATCTTGGCCTGCACGGGGCGTTTCTCGTTCCCTTTCTTCATCGCATGCCCGCCGACGCGCCGGAGTACCGTCCCATCTACCAGAAGTGCGTCGAGTTGGACGTACCCGCATGGATTCACACGTCGGTGAACTGGGCGCCCGCTCATCCCATGGAACTCGGCAGACCCCTGGCTCTCGATAGGCTGTGCGGCGAGATGCCGGACTTGAAGGTAATCGCCGGTCACGGTGGTTGGCCCTGGGTGCCGGAGATGGTCGCCGCCGCCTGGCGGCACCCGAATCTCTACATCGACCCCTCGGGCCATCGGTGGAAGTATTTCACGACCCCTCATTCCGGCTGGGAGATGCTCCTGCATTTCGGCAATTCCACGATACAGGATAAAATTCTGTTTGGAACCGACTGGCCGCTTCTGCCGATATCCCTGGAGGAGATTCTCGAAGAAGCGAGGAACCTCCCCCTGAAGCCGGTCGTCATGGAAAAATGGCTGGGCGGAAATGCGGCGCGCTTGCTGGAGCTTGATGAATGACCGGAGAAAACCCGAACTGGCGCCCCATACTGGGGGCCGCCTGTTTCATCATTTTCGCCGTATTCGGCTCGTTGGTGTCGACGAGCGGACTCATCGGCTTCATCCGGAATGATTTGAACCTGTCCTACGGCGCGGGCGGTTTTCTGCTGTCCGCCCCGTTTCCGTTGATAGCGTTTTTCGCGATCGCAGGGGGCCGGCTGGTCGATCGGCTGGGTGTGAAGAAGATGGTCCTGTGCGGCGTTTTCCTCACTTTGCTGGGAGGAGCCGTCCGTTTCTCGAGCGGAGATTTCTGGTCGCTCGCTTTTGGAATCGCGCTCGTGGGCGCGGGCACGGGGCTGGTGTTTCCCGTCATGCCCAAAGTGGTGGGGACGATAGTGCCCGCCGAGCGCAACGAGTTCGGCTCCGCCGTTTATACGGCTTCCATCATCGCGGGCGCTGGTTTGGGCGTCGCGGCCTCGCACTTTATGGCCCCGGCCGCAGGGGTTTTGCCCGCCTCATGGGGCGGGAGCATCTGGCGCGGCGGCTTTCTGGGCTGGGCGCTCGTTCTGGTCGTGGCTTTTATCGTCTGGCGAAGAAATTCCGCCTCGATCACGGTGGATTTAGGTTCCGAATCTGACTCGGCCCAAAGCGGGGTGGTGTATCGGCTCCTCGCCGTCTGGGGGGTTGGCGGCTCTTTGTTCTTCAACAACATCGTTTTTTATACGAGCCTGGGCTGGCTGGCCACGGTTTTGATGGCGAAAGGCTGGCCGCAAGCGAGCGCCGCGCTTATCGTATCGAGTTTGCCTTTGCTCGGAATTTTTGCTTCCCTGAGCGCGCACAAGATGGCGTTGGCCTTGGGCGGCGAGCGGGTCATGATGGTTTTGTGCGGATTACTCACGGCTGCGGCGCTCGCACTGATGCCGGCGGGAAACGCCTGGGTCGCTGCGTTGGGGACCGCCGTTTTGGGTTTGACCACGAATTGCTGGTTCTTGTTCTGTCTGGCGTATCCCGCGCAGTACGTGGAGAAAAGCCAGGTGGGCCGGGCGGGTGGTCTGATCATCGGCATGGGGTATCTGGGCGGTTTTGTCGGACCCTGGACGATTGGCGCGATGAGGGACTGGTCCGGGTCGTTCGGTCCGGGTTTATATACGTTGGCGGTCGTGTCGATCATCGGAATATCCTGCGCTCCGTTTTTCGGAAGATATGCCGATCAAGGCAGGGGGTAAGGAATTTTGGATATGGCGTCGGAACGATTGAAGCTGAGACCCGTGGAGGCCACCCCTGCGGAACATCAGGGGCAGCGAATGTTGATGCTCAGAGATCCGCTTCGTCTCAGCGAGGCGGTACTTTTTGCTCCCATGGCGCTGGTTCCCGTGTTGAGCCTGCTCGACGGGAGCCACACGTTTGAGGATATCAGGGAGCAATGCAAATCCCGCCACGGGATGGATGTCACGGAAGAAAACTACCGGGCGATGATATCCCGGCTCGAAGAGGCTCATTTCCTCGAAGGAGATGATTTCAACGCCTGGAGCGGATCGCTCAAGGATGCTTACTTGAATGATCCGGTGCGCCCGAGTTTTCTGGCGGGAAAAAGCTACGATGCGGACCCGGCGCATCTTCGCTCTCATATCGATGGTTTTTTCACGGATGCGGATGGTCCCGGGCGACTTGCGGAAAATTCCTCGGCTTCATCAAAACCGCTTCGCGGAGTAGTCGCGCCTCATATCGACTTTCATCGCGGCGGCGCCACCTTTGCATGGGCATATAAATCAATCGCAGAACGAGCCGATGCCGATTTGTTCATCGTTCTCGGTACGGTCCACGCTCCGACAAAATACATCTATAACCTCACGGACAAATCTTTCGAGACGCCGTTCGGTGTTCTGGAGGCGAACACGGGGTTTGTGGAGGAGCTCTCGGGCCGGTTGGAGGTGAATTCCTTTCAGGATGAATTCGTGCATCGCGGTGAGCACTCCATCGAGTTTCAGGCGGTTTTTCTTCAATATCTCTTTGCGGGCGTGCGGCCGGTCCGGTTCGTTCCCATCCTGGTGGGTTCATTCCACCGGTTCGTAGCGGAGGGGCGATCGCCCGGGGGTGATGCGCAAGTGGAGGGTTTTATCGCCGCGCTGAGAGAGGCGATGGCGGCGTACCGGCAAAACGGGGGAAAGGTATGTCTCATTGCGAGCGTGGATTTCGCCCACGTCGGCCCCCAGTTCGGCGATGAAAATCCCGTAGACGAGGCGCGATTGGAAGAACTCGCGCAAGCGGACGGGAAATCCCTGGAAGCGGTGTGCCGAGGGGATGCGGAGGCGTTTTACTGGAGCGTGGCGGAGGATGGGGATGCGAGAAACGTGTGTGGCCTGGCGCCCATCTACACCATGCTGCGCGTTCTGGAAGACAGCGAGGGAGAAGTGCTGCGCTATTCGCAGTGGCCGGACCCGAACGGAACGGTCACTTTTTCGAGCGTCGCATTGTCTTGAAATGTCTAGGTTTCTGGAATTCTTGAATCATAGAGGAGAGAGGATCGTTGCTTTATTTGAGTGAGTCCGACGTCAAGAGTCTGGTGAACATGTCCGATGTCATGGATGTGGTGGAGAAATGCTTCAAGGCCCAGGGAGAGGGGCGCGCGCCGAATCAGCCGAGACGCCGGGTTTTTCTCCCCAAGGGCACGATGCACGTCATGTTCGGCGGCATGGTGGATGAGAACGAGGGCTATCTGGGTCTCAAGGCCTACACCACGTTTCCGGGCATCGGCGTGCGCTTCATCTTCCTGCTGTGGGATGCGAATACGTCCGAGATGCTCTCGCTCATGGAGGCCAACATACAGGGGCAGATGCGAACGGGGGCGGCGAGCGGCGTGGCTGCGAAATACATGGCGAGAGAAAATGCGACGGTGGCTGGATTGGTCGGCACGGGGTGGCAGGCGAGGTCCCAACTCGAAGCCCTTTGCTGCGCGCGGGACCTCGAGGTTGTGAAAGTGCACAGCCGAAGGCCGGAGAAAAGAGAAAAATTCGTCAGCGCGATGCAAAGCCGGGTGAGCGCGGAACTCGTTCCGGTGGAATCGGCGAGCGAGGCGGTAAAAGGCTCGCAGATCGTGTGCACCATCACCACGGCGCGTGAACCCGTTTTTGACGGCAACGATCTGGAGCCGGGTACGACGGTCATCGCGGCGGGCTCGAACCGAATCACGAACCGCGAGATAGACGACGAAACCTTCCGTCGCGCGGCGAAAGGACGCATCGTGACGGATAACCTCGAGGGCGCCGAATTCGAGAGCGGCGATCTGGTCGGCGCCATTCGCGCGAACGTCATCCAGTGGGGCCAGGTCTCTGAGGTCGGGTTGATTGCGACGGGCGCCATGCCCGGGCGCGCGTCCGATGATGAGATCAACCTGTTCCTGAGCCAGGGAGTCGCGATTGAAGACGTGGCACTGGGCGCGGAACTCTATCGGCGCGCCAAGGCGCAGGGCGTGGGCGCGCCACTCCCCGTGGAAGGGTTTTTCAAGAAGGCGACTTGAGGTTTTCAGGCGCGGTCAATCAAGCGCTGAGCCCTGCGGTTTTATCGAAAAACTCACGCACGGCGTTTTGGTCCACCTCGCCGAAGCCCATGGCCGACGTGGCGATGAAAACCTGTCTCGCAAGTGCTGCGAACGGCGTCGGCGTCGTCGCGGCCTCGGCCATCTCGGAGATGAGGCGCAGGTCTTTGCGCATCAAATCGATTTTGAAAGCGGGCGTGTAATCCCTGCTCGCCAGGGCAGGACCCTTGATGCTTAGAATTTTCGGGATCGATGCGCTTTTCAGGTAATCCATCATCTCGACGGGGTCGAGGCCTGAGCGCTCCCCGAGTGTGAGTCCCTCGGACACCACGGAAAGAAACACCGAGACGATCTGGTTGGCCACGAGCTTCATGTGCAAGCCCGCGCCGTTCGGCCCGAAATAGTTGATGGACTCGGAGACGGCCTCGAGAACGTCGCGGTGTCGGTTCAATGCCGCTTCATCGCCGCCAACCATCACGTTAAGCTCCGCATTGATGGCGCTGGGCGCGCTGCCGCTCACGGGCGTATCGAGGAATATCGCGCCTTTTCCCGCCGCTTCCTGCGCGATGGCCTGGCTGCCGGCGGGGGCGATGGTGGAGAAATCGAAACAGACGACGCCATCTCTGGAGGTGAGCAGCGCACCTTTTTCGCCCAGATAGGTTTCGTGAACGTCCTTGGTTTCGGGCACGGATGAGCAGATGACGTCCGCCTCGGAAGCCGCCTCCGCCGGGGAGTCGAAGGTTTTCGCTCCCGCCTCCTCTGCCCGTGCGCGTACCTCGGGCACGGGGTCGTATCCGTGAACGACGAAACCTGCCTTGAGAAGATTGTTGACCATGGCTCCGCCCATGGTGCCAAGCCCTAAATACGCTACGATTTTCGACACGGCGCTCTCTCCTTCGACGTTTGAATTTTCGGATGTGCGCGGGTTTTGAGAAACAAGTTGCGCTTCATCCGCTTCTCGATGATCTTGAATACGCGATTCTAGCGCATAAGCGATAAACAAAATACCTCGCGCGCCTCTTGCCTTTTTCCCGGGGCTTGGCTATGGTTGCGCTTCTTTGTGGACCGAGGAT
This sequence comes from Nitrospinae bacterium bin107, assembly GCA_002238965.1. Classification (GTDB taxonomy): domain Bacteria; phylum UBA8248; class UBA8248; order UBA8248; family UBA8248; genus Bin107. Next base: position 121,916 of record MPNJ01000005.1, read on the forward strand.
GCCTAGTTGCATCCCAAGACATTGATTTTTGTTGAGGTTTCGAGATGCGCGAGAACATTCAACTCGAATGCACGACATGCAAGAAGATGCGCTACACCAGCACCAAGAACAAGCGGAATACGCCGGACCGGCTCGAATTCAAAAAGTACTGCAAATTCTGCCGGAGCCACCAGCCGTTTCGGGAGACCAAATAGATGGCGACCTACAAGAAGCCCGTGGCGCGCAAGCACTGCGTAATTACCGGAAAAAGCGTGGCTTACGGAAACAACGTCTCGCATTCGCACAAGAAGACGAGGCGGCGCTTCGAGGCGAACCTCCACGTGAAGCGCTTCTATCTCCCCGAGGAGAAGCGCTGGGTGAAGCTGCGCGTCTCGGCGAAGGGCCTCAAGATCATCGCCAAGCGCGGCATCTCGAAGGTGATGGCCGACATCGCGAAGCGCGAACGCTCCCTCTAGCAACTCCTTTATTCTCAGATATTTGCAAGTTTTATCCGGTTCCGGCGGCGGGCGTTTATTTGCGCGCCGACAGGAGATTGGCACTTATTTCGCTCCCGAAATTTCCCCGTATTGGCGTGCATTTCCCGTCATCGCAGGCCTGGCGGACCATGGCGGCGAGGCGCTATTCGTCGAAGTGGTAGTCGACCTGGTCGAAGCGGTCTCGCGCGAAGGAGAACACCAGGATGAGAGGTTCTGTGCCGGTACAGCGCAACGTGTGCCTGGCATTGGGCGGAATATAGGCGGCGAATCCGGGCCCGATGTCGGCCGCACGGTCTTCGATTTCCATGCGCCCGCGCCCCTGCACGATGTAATAGGTCTCTTCCGGCCCATGGTGATGCAGCAAGAGCCGCTCGCCCGGCGGGACCTCCGCGATGCCGATGACGAGCCCGGCGCTCTCCGTGCGTTCGCCCGCGGCCAGGAGTTTCCAGCGGATGGCGCTGCGTGCGGCGACTTCGGCATCCTCCCACCCTTCCCAGGGCAAATCCGCCTGATCGATGATGACGGGTCGCGTCCGTGATCTCATCATTTTCCAACTTTCTTCCTTCAGTTCCGGGCGTAACGGCGGCAGGGAGTCTTGCTGAACCCGTAGCGGCCGCTACTGAGACATCCTTCGCGCCTTTGCCACCGCACCGAAAGCAGCTTGGGCGGACAAAGTAAATGTGAGTCGAGATGATAGAGATTGCAAATGTTTTTCAGGGGGTCACCTGATTTTCCACGCAGTTTGTGCTCTTTTTTATCTCGATTTGCATTTTTTTGTTTCCCCGCAGCCATTGTCATTGACCGCGAGGAGGCCGGGGCTGGCCATGAGGGAGGGGTGCGGGGCTTCATGACGTCCGTATTCACGACCTCAGGCATTCGTTCGCCTCGCGCGCCCTGGCGCTCGGCGAGGGGCTTTCCATGATAGGGAAACTCCTGGGCCACGCCCGGATCGAGACCACCGCGCGCTACGCCCATCTCGCGCGCGATTCGGAGCGCGAGTCCGCCGCCTGTATCCGGACCGTGCGGCCCATCATCTTCTATAAGTTCAATCGCGACCCCGCCGTCGCCGCCGGCCACCTGGTCACCGCCTTGGGCGACCAGCCGGGCACCACCCTGACCTGGGTGATGGGGACGGCGAAACAGGCCAGGAAGGGGTCGGGGAACAGTCGCTCAACCGCTACTCCAACGCGCAGCCTTTGCGCTCCCGGCGCAGGCAGCCGAGGTTGCGATGGAATACCGCCGCCTGCGCTCGCGCGAAACCGGCCGGGCCGGAGCCGTTCTCCCGGCTATTCCGGTACCGCGCCCAGTCGCCCTCGTTCCTCTCACGCCAGTAACCGCCTAAGACCTGCGCGGGCAGGGGCTTGAGCTCGGGCAGGGTGTTGTAGCGGGCCCCGGGCGGGCCGTCGCGGCCGGGCAACCCGCGGCGCTCGCCGAGGAAGCCGCGGAACGAGTAGAAGGCGTCGGAGCCGGGGAGGAAGGTGAGCTCGTAGTCGACGGTGCGGTGCGGGTCGGTGATGTCGTCCGCTGACATCATCGGGCGCTCGCCGAAACCCATCATGAAGGCCCTGGCGTCATGGTCCAGAAACCGCACCGCCCGGCGCACCGCCCGTCCCGGAACGTGGGGGTAAAGCTCGTTCGAGCGGATGGCCACGTCGATGTCGAAGCGTCCGCCGGGCCCGAGCGCCACCGACTCGCCGACCAGGTAGGTGCGCAGGTAGTTGTGCTGCTGCAGGGTCAAGGCGACGGGACGCCCATCCGCGGCCAGGATCACGAACGCGGCTGTGTAGTGGTCGAGCTGGTGCCAGTCGTCGAGGTCCGCCACCAGCCGGAGCGGGATGGCCGCGACCGGGGACAACCCCGCCGGCAGGCCGCTCACCCGGAACACCAGGTGGTAGGTGAGGACGGTGAATTCCCCGGCCGGCCGGTCCGCATCCTCCGGCGCCCACAGACCTGTGCGCTCCACCGCGGCGTAGACGAGGGGACGGGGCTCGGCCCCGCCCGGCGCGTGCGTGAACTCGGCGCGGACGTCCTCGCGGTAGCGGTTCAGGTCACCGGCGGTGGGGCCGTCGATGCGAACGCCGTCGCCCGTTATCAGGTAGCCGTGGGCGATGTAGTCGCGGTAGAAGTCGATGGGACCTTCGTGGCCGGCGGGCAGGTGGAAGCGCGGCGCGTGGCGGCGGGCCAGGGCCCGGTCGGCCGGACCGGCGGCGCCGGCCGGAGGGTTGGCCGCGAAATACGCGGCGAACCCGGGGCGCTGCGAGAAGTTGCCGTCGGCGGCGGCAGGGCCGGCCCACGCGCAAATCAGCACAAGCCCCGCGAGACAGCCGATCATGTACACGTAACGCATTACATCACCGCCTCAGTACGAATAGCGCAGGGAAAGCCTGAGCCCGTGGCTCGTGAGCTTCGCCCGCGTCGCGGCGAGGTCGAGCGGTAGCGGTTTACGGTTCCCGTCAACCTTTCCGTACGCCTCAAGCGCAGGGCCTGCGTCGGTTCCCGATGATGTACGCGACAAGCCTACGAAGGCCGGCTGCGCGGGACCTGTATAACCGATGGGATGGACGCGCTCGATTGATCGGTTTTCTAAACCGTCACCATTTCGCCGGAGTTCGTCTCGCCTTCCACGTCCGTAAAAGCACCCCGGGCTCACACGTACAAATTCTCCATGTCATCGGCGCCGAAGGTTCGGGCCTTCGGAAGATTTGTTTCCATCGGAACGGAAACCGGAGTGCGCTCTGCGGGAGGTCTTCGTTTCACCTCGATCCGTCCGGGCGTTCAAAGGACACCCTCCCGGGTTTCGGCGAGCACCATATCCACCACGGAGCGCATGGCCTCTTCGCGGCTCTCGCCATTCAGGCCGCAAAGACGGAAATGATCGACTTGCCGGTCTGCGCTGCTGCCCTCCCGGATGATGGTGAGCGCGTGGCGCATTTGATCCTCGCACGCCAGCGCCCGGGCGTCGGGGGTGAGTTTCTCGATCAGTTCCGTTGCGTAGTCCTCGATGTCCACCCGCCCTCCAAGGTCCATGTCGCCGAGAAAGGCCAGCACACCGTACCGCTGGGCGAGCCAGCGGTTCTCGGCGATGATCTCCGTGGGCGGCTCGGGCGGCAGGCGGCCCTCGCCGTCCAGGCGCGCCAGCCACCGGATCAGGGAGGCGTAGAGGGCGATGATGCTCGCGGCGTCCTCGAGGCGCGGGCAGGTATCGCAGATGCGAAGCTCCACCGTCGGGTGAGCGTTGGAGGGGCGAATGTCCCACCACACTTCGCTGCCGTCTCTGATGACTTCGATGCGCCGGTAGTCGTCCACGATGCGGTCGTACTCCGCCCGGGTACGCAACGGACCGGGAATGCTGGTGCGCGGGAGCACGCCGAGGAGGTTCAGCCGCCAGGACTTCAAGCCGGTCTCACCCCCGCCGTAGAACGGCGAGGACGTCGACAGCGCGTGGAAAAGGGGAAGGTATCTCCGGAGCGACGTCATGACCCGGATGCGCGATTCCGGGTCGCCGAAGCCGGCGTGGACGTGCATGGCGGTCAGGCAGATCCGGCGGAAGCTCTCCTGGTAGGTGGCCGCGAACCGCTCGTAGCGATCCTTCGGCGTGACCAGCTGCGTTCGCCATTGCGCGAAAGGATGCGTGGAGGCGGCCATCACGGCTGCGCCGTGCTCCTCGGCCGCCTCGATAACGACCCGCCGGGTCTCGCGCAGCGCCTCGCACGCTTCGGCCACCGAGCCGCAGACGCGTGTGTTGGTTTCGAGTTGGGCGCGAAGGAACTCGGGCACCACCTTGTGAGGGCCGCGCCTCTTTTCGCAAGCCGCGAGGATCCCCGGGTCGGGTTCGGCCAGAAGGTCGCGGGTGTCGGGGTCGACGAGAAACAGCTCCTCCTCCACCCCGAGGGTGATCTCCGAAACTTCCCCGTGCGCGGAACCACTCATTATTCGCCCCCTCTATTCAGTGCGGAATGCCGCCCTTTGATGATTCCGGATATGGAAGAGCAAACTGGAGACTCATGATACCTTCAAGGGCAGCGCTTGTCATGCCCTGGCGCATCATTGCCGGCCCTGAATGCCTGCATGCACGCGGATTACACCCCTCACCGTTGTATGGACAAGGCATGGTTTCCCGCCTGGCCATGGATGTCATTGCCCGCCATGGCAATTCCTCCCGCCGGGCATGCGCCGAGCAGGCGTTCCGCCGGCTCGCTTCGTGAACCGGGAACCGCATCCCGGCCCGGTTTTTCCACTCCCACGCATGTGTCGCAACGTGGCCGGGATGCAGCCTTGGACCATACGGAAATTATGTAGAATCCGTTTCCGTTCATGAGTGACGTTCGAGTGATTGATTCGCCGGGCATGGTGATTTTGGGTGATTTCGGCCCGAAGCCCGCCTCGGCGACGCTGCGCCGTGCGTCCCGAAGAGGCCGAGCCGGGCCGGCAGGGGGCGCGGGAGCCAGGCCGGTGAATGCCGTCGCCGCGAAAAATTCAGGCGCGGGCTACCGAGAATACGCGGGGAACCGGGCGGGCTCGTTCATATCCCCGAACGCCGGGTCAAATTATTTTCCCGCAAGACACCCCTTGAGCGATTTCGCCATGTTGCGCATGAGGGTGAAATACGCGTCCTCACCGGCGGGAATATTCGCGCCCAGGGGGTCGAGCACGCCGGTTCCGGCCCCCGTTCCCGCCATGATGACCTTCACGAGCTTGGGCTGGAACTGCGGCTCAGTAAACACGCAAATCGACTTCGTGTCCCTGATCTTCTTGCGTATCGCCTCCAGGCGCGCCGAGCCCGGCTTCTTCTCGGGCGAGAGGGAAACCGACCCGATGGCGTTCAACCCGTAGCGTTTCTCCATGTATTGATACGCATCGTGAAAGACGATGTAGGGCGCGCCTTTCACGGGCGTGAGGGTCCGTGCGAGATCATCGACATCAGCCGCTGGCCGCACTGTTGCGCAGCACTACGCGTGCGCTGGCAATTCGGGCCTTTGTTCATCCTATCCGCCAAACCGTCACGCCACCCCGGGCGTCGAGCGCTGCCAGCGCGCGCCCGTCTGGCCGCCAGTACAGTTCGGCCCCGATGCCCGCCAAAACCGCGGACCCGATCGAACGGCCTTTTCCATCCCTCTCAAGCGACCACACCGCTACGGTGCCATCCCTTGCTGCCGATGCCAGGCGCATCTCGCGGCGAGCGAAGGCAAGCGTCGTGACGGGTTGAACATGAAACTCAAGAACGCCGGGCCGCGTGCCTTCGGGGCCACTTCCCTGGAAACTCCAGACCGTCACTGCTTCCCCTCCGCCGGTGGCCAAAAGGGTGCCGGTCTCATTGAAAGCCAGGGCCGACGGCTTGGCAGAATATCCTGACATCATGTAGTCCTGCTCCGTGGAGCGACGCCAGAAGTGCACCGAGTTGTCCTGGCTGCCGCAGGCCACGATATCCCCGTCCGGGCTCAGTACTATCGACACCAAGGACCCCTGCCACTCCAGCTTCTGGCGAAGTTCGCCAGTGGGCGCGTCGAAGAACGTCACTCGACCGTAACAGGCCGTCGCCAGCTCCCCTTCGCTCGACCAGGCGATCGCGCTGACAGTGCTGGGATGATCATCAGATCGCCAAACCTCCGCGCCGTCCACGCCATACGCGCGAACCTGCCGGGAGCAGGAGACTGCCAGCCATTGTCCGTCCGGCGACCACGCCACGTTCTCCACCCAACTACTGCCGATGTCGATAGCCTGTTTTACCTGACCTTCGGCGACACCCCAGATAAGGACGCGTCCGTCCTGGCCAGCCGTAGCGAACGCGGTTCCGCTTGGGTGGATCGTCATCGCGAGCACGCCGCCATCATGAGCTCCCTGCCGCGCCCAGGCGCTTGCGCCGGACTTGCCGTCGAATGCGTAGACGCCACCCGCGGCGTCACCGACCACCAGCGCATCACCGCGGAGGGTCCAGCCCCCGGCGATGGCGTAGTCGCCGACCGCCGCAGACCAGCCCCGGCGAAGAACACCCTTTTGACTGGCGACATTCAAATCAGACATGCCTCGAATCCCTGCCGCATGCTCTGCTCATCGAGGTTGCGGCCGATGAAGACGAGCTGATTGCGCCGGGGCGAGTCTCCCCATGGACGATCCGGCTGGCCGTCAAAGAGCATGTGAACCCCCTGGAAGACGAAGCGATGCGACTCACCCGCGAGGCTGATGAAGCCCTTCATTCGGAAGATGTCCACCCCGCGCTCACTGAGCAGTTCGCCAATCCAGGCGTCGAGCATTTTGGGATCGACGTCGCCGTCCCTCTCGATCGCGATCGAGCCCACCTCGTCGTCGTGCTCGTGCTGTGCGACCCAAGTGCGCTCGACCTCTTGCCTGATTGTCGCTCCTTCCGCGTTCGTCAGTTGGAGATCGAACTCCTCCGCGCTGTGCTCGGCGTAGAGGCCAACCCGCACCGGCGTATCGACCTCCAAGAAGAACGACTTGCGCCCTGGGGAATTGAGCTGGAGGTTCACATGCTTTCCGACTGGAATCTTTTCCCCGGGGCGAATGATCTCCGCAGGTTCGGCGTACCGCCGCACACACCACTCCGCACTCTCACGGAGGGCAGCGTCATCCGTGCCTTGGTCGGACACGACGACGAGCGACATCGCCGGATCAGGTCCATCGGCGAGGTCGAGTTCGTAGCGGCCGATATCGAGCGAATAGACTCCGGTCCATTCGAACGGATACTCCGGCTCGAGGAAGGTGGGACGACGCTCGAGCACCTGGTCCAGGTCGAAGGCACCGAGGTTGAGGACCGTGTCGACCGAGACGTTCGCCCGCTCGCTGCGCACGACTCGTGCCATTCGGTTCATGTCCCGGAGCCGAGCCTCGAGCCTGTCGAGCGCCTCGCCGTTGACGAGGTCGGTCTTGTTGAGCACCAGGACGTCTGCGAACGCGATTTGCTCGGTGCTTTCGTCGCTTCGGCCAAGCTGTTGTTCGATGTGGGCCGCATCGACGAGCGTGACGATCCCGTCGATCGAGAACTCCTCACGAATCTCGTCGTCCATGAAGAAGGTCTGGGCGACCGGGCCGGGATCGGCGAGCCCTGTGGTCTCCACCAACACATAGTCGAACTTGTCGCGGCGCTTCATGAGATTTCCGAGCACGCGAATCAGGTCTCCGCGCACCGTGCAGCAGATGCAGCCGTTCGACATCTCGAAGATCTCTTCGTCAGCGTTGATGACGAGCGCCTGATCGATGCCGACCTCCCCGTACTCATTCTCGATCACGGCAATGCGCTTGCCATGCTCTTCACTCAATATCCGGTTGAGCAGAGTCGTCTTGCCAGAGCCGAGGAAGCCGGTGAGGATGGAAACAGGTACTTTTCGCGGAGTGTCCATTTAGTTCTCCTGGAGCAGAGGTACGGGTATTGGATTTTGGACGTCGAACCCCCACGCCTTGCAGACCTGGGCCAGGTCTTCGGCGTCAATGGCGTCCGTGGGTTTGTGAAGCTTGTGTTGCAGCGGTGGGGCATCGGGCCGAAGCAGAGCGACCACGGTCTCGATGGACGCACACCCCTCTTCGAGACATGCCAGCTCGGTGACCGTAACCGTTGCGCCATCGGGAAGGGTCAGCGCTGCGCGCAATGCCTCCTTGATATATCGAATCCGTTCGAGGCTCGGGCGACGTGGTGATGTGTTGATCAACATGTTCTCTCTTCTCCCTGCGACAAGGCGAGACCGAAGATGGGGCCGGTTAGCGTCACGGCAGGCGTTTCAGCACTCGTCAACACACGCGCTGCTCACTCAAAGGGTGATGACGAGGTCGGGCGCGGCGGGGGCGAGTGCGGCGTAAAGCTGCGGGAAGCAGCCTGCGCCTACGCCGGCCACCAGGCCCTTTGCCTTGACGTCTCCCGATCCGCATTGCTCGAACGTGCCCTCGGCGAGGTTGCGCCGCACGGCGCACTGGTCGCAGACCATGAGGAGGATGTTCTGCTCCGCGGCAACCTTGGCCAGTCGCTCGCCCACCTCGTCGCCCTCGCGCAGGCAGAACAGGTTGTCGTCAAAGAAGAACATGCCGACGACGTTCACACCGTGGTTGCCGGCTTCGAGTTGCGGCAGGATCATGGTGCCCAGCTTGTAGGTGGCCGACATGTCGGTGGCGAAGATGTATGCGACGTTCATTGTTCAGATTCCTCCTAGATTGCGTCTTTCAACCTATGGATGATGACCCTGCTACCCCTGTTCAACGGAGGAATGTCCTCTACGCTCGGTCTGCCCGTGCCCTGGCGCCGACTAAAATTCGGCGGCCAACTGGAGGGTGAACGTGTCGGAGTCCTCGCCGGTTCCGCCATCGGCGACGCTGTAGTCCGTATCACGCGCCCATTCGACGCCCAGGGAAAGCCCTTCCATTACCTCGGCCGAAACACCGAGCAGTATGCGTTTTTTCGGCAACTCAAGCGCTAACGCCTCGTCCGTCTGCTGGTAGCTCGCGGCCAGCGTCGCCTCCTTGCCGGCCAGCTCGAACCCGTAGGCTGCCTCGACCATCCAAGCGGATGGTTTCGCGCCGTAGTCACCGAACGCCACTTCATTCGCGTGGAACTCGTCCATGGCTCCGAGGAATTCGCCGAGCACGGTGATGCTGCCAATCCGCATCTTCGCGCTCGCTGAAACACCCGCCGCGCGGTTGATGCTGGTCTCTATCACGTCCTGCAAGCCGTCCGAATCGCCCAGGTCGTTGATGTAGGAGAGGTTCAGCCCGAGCTCGAAGTTTTCCTTCTCGATCGAATAGCCCACCGCGACGCCCGCACCCTGAATCCTGTCTTCGTCGTTCTCCGGGCTGTCGCCCTTGAAGAGGAAGACCGAACCGCTCAGCCCACCGGCCGAGGCGTCTAATTGCAGAGCCGTCTGCCTCGTCTCGCCGATGTCGAGCGTCATGGGGTCGGAAATCAGGTTCGTCTCGAAGGCGCCGAATGGAACGTAAAGCTGGCCTCCCGTGAGGGACCAAGAGCCTTCCGGCGGACCAATCGTCACCGTCGCGGTATCCACGTCCAGGGACTCGCCCTGTTCATAGAGGAGCACGACCTCTCCCTTCACCCAGTCATTCACCTGGGCTCCGATGCCGAGTTCGACCGTTTCCACGGCCAGATCCGTAGTGCTTTCCCCCTCGGCGGGATTTGCAATAGTTCCCTTGAGTTTGATAGCTCCGCCGATCTCCACGGCTTCGAACCAGTTGTCTCCTCCGGTGAGCTTGGAAATCTGCTTGTCTTTTTCGACGATCACCTTATCCTGTGCGGAGACGCGCTCTTCGAGATACTTGATGCGCTTCTCCATGCTCTTCAGGCGTTCTTCTACGGACTGCTGCGCGAACGCGGGCGCGTGCCATAGGAACATGGCGATACCGGCCATTAGCAAGGCTTTCCACTTCATTCTGTCTTTCTCCTTCCCCTTTCAGACTTCCCGTTCACAATGGGCCATGAAGCGCTGGACCGGGCCGGTTCGCATCCTTCACCGACCACACAGGTCCCCGGGCAGGCTCCTGCGCCTGTCCAGCTACATATCTATCTCCCCCTTCGGTTCCATTCCCCGCTACGAAAATGCGGGCGGCTCCGAGGATGTGCGGGGGAGCCGGGCGGGCTCGTTCATATCCCCGAACGCCGGGACAAATTATTTCCCCGCAAGACACCCCTTGAGCGATTTCGCCATGTTGCGCATGAGGGTGAAATACGCGTCCTCACCGGCGGGAATATTCGCGCCCAGGGGGTCGAGCACGCCGGTGCCGGCGCCCGTTCCCTCCATGACGACCTTCACCAATTTGGGCTGGAACTGCGGCTCGCTGAACACGCAGATCGACTTCGTGTCCCTGACCTTCTGGCGTATCTCCACCAGCCGCGCCGCGCCCGGCTTAGTCTCAGGGGAGAGAGTCACCGAACCAATGGCGTTCAGCCCATAGCGTTTCTCCATGTATTGATACGCATCGTGAAAGACGATGTATGGCATGCCTTTCAAGGGAGCGAGCGTACTTTTCAATTCCTCGTGCAGGGCGTCTAGTCGAGCTATAAGCCTCTTTTCGTTCGCCTCGTATTTTTCCCTGTTCGCAGGATCCGCCTCTTCGAGCTCATGCGTGATGGTATGCACCCACTTGCGGGCGTTCATCGGGTCGAGCCAGACGTGCACGTCGAAGACGCCGTGACGATGCTCCCCGTGATGTCCCCCGGCCTTCTCGTCGTGATGATCGTCCTTGGCTTTTTCGTGTTTGTCATGATCGTGGCGATGGTCATCTTTGGCTTTGGTTTCTTTATGCTCATCGTGATGATCGGCGTCTTTGCCCTTGGCGTGCTTATCTTCGTCGTGATGCTCGCCTTTTTCCTTCTCGTCATGATGATCGTCGTGTCCTTCCCACAAGCCGCCTTTCCGGAGCTTCAACAACTCCAGTCCCTTGCTCTCCGCCATGGCGACGACCTCCGCCCGTTTCGGCAGAACTTCGAGTGGACGTTCCAGGCTCGGAGCGAGCTCCTCGCCCACCCAGAAAATCACGCGCGCCCTCTCGAGCTCCCTGGCGTCGGAGGGTCTGAGGGAAAACGTATGCGGCGAGGCGACGCCTTTTACCAAGAGATAGGGCTCGCCGACCCCCTTCATCACGCCTGAGACCAGCGAGTGAAGCGGCTTGATGGAGGCCACCACCTTGGGAGCGGCCGATGCGGGAGCGGCCAAGCGCGCGAGGAGCGCCATTGTCAGAGCCGCAGTGAACAATATATATTTCATTAATCCGATCCTTTTCATGAATTTTTTCCTTTCGACGTGAAATGGGATTGAAAATGCCTTCATATTGTTATATTATATCATTACAATTTTTCTCGTCAAGCAATTATGGGAATGATATCGATGAATAAGAATTTTCCCGAAAGGAATCACGACCACGGGGCCAGCATCGAGAGCGCCCTCGAACAAGCCGAAGCGCTTTGCAGGGAGCGCGGGGCCAGGCTCACGCCGCTCAGGAGACGAGTATTGGAGATCATCCAGGAAAGCCACGCGCCCCTGGGCGCGTATGACGTGCTCCAGCGCATGAACGCGGACGGGGAGCGAAATGCCCCACCCACGGTCTACCGGGCGCTTGATTTTCTCTTGAAGCACGGCCTCATCCACCGTATCGAGAGCCAAAAGGCGTTCGTGGGCTGCGCCATGGCGGCGGATGCTCACGATGCCCTGTTCTTAATATGCCGCGATAGTGGAAGCGTGGCCGAGACGCACAGCCAGGAAATCGGCGAAGCCATCGAGGCGAGCGCCACCCGGGCCGGTTTCCTGGTGGAGATGCCCGTCATGGAAATCAGCGGCAGGTGCCAGGAGTGTCATGAAGATGAATGACGCGCGGCGCAATCTCGTCACCGCCGCGAACCTTTATCTCCGATTCGGCGAAACGACGATACTCCATAACGTCGGTCTCGACATTTCGGCGGGTGAAATCCTCACCCTCATCGGCCCGAACGGCGCGGGGAAGACCACACTGGTTCGCGTGCTTCTCGGACTGATCAAGTCCGATTCTGGCGAAGTCCACCGGAAAGAGGGCCTCACGGTCGGCTATGTTCCCCAGATTTTCGCTGTGGACCCCTCCTTTCCCCTCACCGTGCGCAGGCTGTTAAGCCTCACGCAGAAACCATCGCAAAAACAGATGAATGAGAGCCTCAAGGAGGTGGGCGCGGGAAATCTGCTGGATTACCCCGTCGGAACTCTCTCGGGAGGCGAGCGCCAGCGTGTCCTGCTCGCCCGCGCCTTGTTGCGAAACCCCGAGCTCCTCGTTCTCGACGAACCCATCCAGAACGTGGACATGACCGGGCAAACCGAACTCTACGATCTCATCACGCAAATCCGGGACAACAGGGGTTGCGGTGTCCTCATGATCTCGCACGACCTCCATCTCGTCATGGAATTCAGCGACGACATGCTCATCCTGGGGATACCGCAATGAAGAAGTTCGCTTCCCGGAACCACCTCGAAGGCGTACGCCTCGCCCCGGAAAGCGACGAGGCCCGGCACCATTCCCTCGGGAGCGGTTGATGGAAGACTTCATACTCCGCGCCTTGCTGGGCGGGATCGGTGTAGCCATCGTGACCGGCCCCGTGGGGTGTTTTATCGTCTGGCGCAAGATGGCCTATTTCGGGGATTCCCTGGCCCACACGGCTCTCCTCGGCGTGGCGCTCGGGTTCGCATTTGGTATCGACTTGAGGCTCGGCACCCTGGCCGCCTGCATCGGCCTGGCGCTGGTTCTCCTCCTGCTCCAGCGCCAAAGGAAACTCCCGACCGATACGCTGCTCGGCGTACTCTCGCACACGGCGCTTTCGGTGGGCATCATCGCCGTCAGCCTGATGGAAACGCTCCAGGTGGACCTGATGGGCTATCTCTTCGGGGATATCCTGGCGATCAGCGATACAGACCTGTTGTGGATCTACACCGGTGGCGCGGCGGCGCTGTGCGCGCTCGCGTGGATATGGCGCGACCTGATCGCCATCACCGTGCATGAGGAACTCGCAAGCGCCGAGGGCGTCCCGACTTTCGGCGTGCAGCTCACCTTCATGCTCCTGATCGCCTTCGTCATCGCCATCGCCATGAAGCTGATAGGGATTCTGCTCATCACCTCGATGCTCATCATACCGCCGGCGGCGGCGCGGCGGTTCTCGAAAACGCCCGAGCAAATGGCGGTGTTCGCCGTCCTGGCGGGGATCATTTCGGTAGCGGCGGGTCTGTGGGGGTCGGTCGAATGGAACGCGCCCGCAGGGCCCTGCATCGTCGTGGCGGCCTCTGTGCTGTTCCTCCTCAGCCATTCCTGGGAGATGCTGAGCGGTAGGGGATGAAGGGTGCATGCTCGGCAACCTCAATGTCGGGGGATTCCCGCTCGTGCGCCCCATGGTCCAGTTCGATTCGTGTCGGTTCGCGCTCGTGGTGGGCTGCGCCGGGTTTGTATGCCCCGAGCCCGCATTTCCCCGCATTTGCGGTCATCGCGTGAGGCGCGGACCGTGGCAGAATTCCCCTGCGTTGCCGTTTCTGCGCCCTTTCCGAAGAAAAAAATAGCCGTTAATCTATCGAAAAACCCCGTGAATTTATCCGAATTTATCGATATTTACAGAAATTCCGGGTCAGGCCCGGGTGCAAGTGTTCGACGCGCGTGGTGAGTGAACGATTGCCGCAGGCCGCGGCGCCTGTCGGGGCTAGAGTGGTTTGCGGGCCAGGAAACAGTACAGCGGCGTGAAGATGCCCGATTTGCCGCCCGCGACATAGGCGTCCGCCGTCCGGTCCAGGAGCCGGACGACTTCCGCTGAGCCTTTCGGAAACAGCCGGACCACCTCGGCCAGCTTCGATCCCGCGATGAACGCCCTGCGGCCCTGCGGCAGCCTGCGCAAGGCGTTGCCCAGCGTCCCGTGCCGGCTCTCCATGGGTTGATACCAGGGCGTGGACGGCCCCTCCTGGACGTCCCGGTTCGTCCCCTCGACCACCTGGAATCCCGCCGCTTCGAGCGCGCGGTTCACTTCCCCGAACGTCGCGACCTCTTTCAGCGCGATGCCGCGCATGAGTTCGCGCCTGATGGACTGGTGACGGCCGTCGTTCGGGTCGTACTCGTCCGTCAGGCACATCTCCTGTCCCCAGAACAGGGCGCCGGGTTTCAGCACGCGGTATATCTCCTCGAACGCGCGCTGCTTGTCCGGCGCATGGCACGTCGACTCGATGGCGTAGCCCCGGTCGAACGTCTCGTCCTCGATGGCGCTCATATCCATGAAGCTGCACGCCTCGAAATCGATCATGTTGTCCAGCCCCGCCTCGGCGTTCAGCCTCCTCGCCCGCTCCAGCTGGATTTTGTTGATGTTGATCCCGACGACCCGCACGCCGGCCTCACGGACGACGCGGCGCATCGGGCCGCCGATGCCGCAGCCGACGTCGATCACCGTCATGCCCTTCTGCAGATCCAGCTTGTCGATCATCCACCGCTGGTGCCGGACCTTGGAGTCCTCCAGGCTCTCATGCGGCGTGAGGGGCGCGAAGTGCAGGGATTCGCCCCAGCCCCACACCATGAAGCCGCTGCAGAGGTCGTAGTAGGCCTTCACCGTTTCGGTGTGGTCGTACCCGTCCGCGCCGTCGGTCTCCGCCGCCGCCCGGTCGACCCAGTCCTCGAATTCCTGCACGCGGCGGGTGACGTTCCCCTCCTGGTAGGCGTCCTTGAGTTCTTTCGAGAGTTTGCCTATGTCCATGGCGTGGCGTATCCCTTCTCGCTTCGTCTGCGGCGAAACCCGCGCGGGCGATGGCGTGGACGTCTCCCCCGGCGGCCTCGCTCCTCCGGACTCAATCCGGATGCTCCGGATAGAATTGCTCGCAATAGCGCCGGAAGGTTCCGATTTCCCCGTCCGAGCTGCACAGGCGGGGGCGGGGAATGTAATGTTTCCGGTCCCATATGACGACGTCCGACAACACGTCGCGCTTCTGGGCCGCTATGATGATCTTGTTCATGACCCGGGTGCGGAGACCCGGCGGCAGGAAGCGCATGCCGATGATCGCCCGCTTCGGCTTGCGCAGCCGCTTCACCTGGCTGACCAGCACCATTTCGAGCATGTCGCCGTCGACCGGCGTCGCGAGCACCCACAGGCGCGTCTCCATGCCGAGGCCGTGCTCCCGGACCTCGACGAACGAATAGCCCAGCCCGTGCACGTGGGTGACCGCGGAAACGTCGTATGTGTAGATATTGATCCCTGCGAAAGTCTGGCTTCGCGTGAAGTCGAAGCTGCTCTTGAGGTAGGAGCCGTCCACCTCGATGGTTCCGACCCGGGTCACGCTGCCGAAGCCGTGCACGTAGCGCAGGTGTCCGTCGTCGACGGAGTTCTCGGTCGTCTCCTGGGGATGCCCCGTGAACCTGACGCTCCAGGTTTCCAGGTCGCTCCAGTCGTCTCCACCCGGCTCCTCCGGCAGGCGCCATTGCGGCGGACGTCCGCCCACACCCCGCCAGGCGAATACGAGGCCCAGGATCTCGCGCGTCTCGAACACGTTCAGCCGGGCGGTCCGGGGCGCAGGCGCGTAGGGCGTCTTGACGCATTGGCCGGTGGCGTCGTACTCGAACCCGTGAAAGGGGCAGACGAGGCAGCCGTTTCGCACCGCGCCGCCGACCTCGGGCCCGAGTTCCGAACCCAGGTGCGGGCACAGATCCTCGGCCACGCAGATGCGCCCCTCATCGTCGCACCAGACGACGATTCGCTCGCCCATCCAGGTTCTCTGGATCAGCTTCTTCTTCTCTATCGTCTTTCGGGTGGCGACGAAGTACCAGCCTTCCGGAAACGGATAAAGCGCGCGTGGTTCCTTGATTTCTTGTTGGCCGGTTTTCATCGGTATCCGCCATTTCCTGGTTCAACGGCCGCCGCTTGGCGTGCAAGTGGGGAGCCGCGCGAGGCCGGAACGCAAGGCGCGAAGCCTAGAACCGATAGCGCAAACCTATCTCGAAGAGGTGAACCAGCATTTCGGTCGTCGCCGTGGCGTTTGAACCCATGGCGCTGCCGCCGCTGAACTCCAGGTCGCCGGCTTTCAGCAAGCGGTAGCCCAGCTGGATGGTGAGGGCGTCGGAATACTGGTAGCCCACTCCCGCGCCGAATTGAAAGGCGGCCACCGTATCGGTTTCGGAAAGCTCGGGCACCGTCCCTGGTGGCAGGGTGGCGGCGCCGGCATGGACCCCTTGTCTGCACAGATCCGGCGTGACGCCAGGAGGAAGGGCAGCGGGGTTGGCGCATTGCAGGAGCGCAAGCTGGTTCGCGGCCCCTTGCGCGACCTCGTTGCGGTTATACTTCACGTCGCCCCAGTCGACCCGGACGATGCCGAAGCCGCCGCCGACGTAGGGCCTCCATTTGGAGCCGGGGTTGAAGTCGTACCAGAGGTTCACCATGGCGCCTACCTGGCTCGCCGAGCCGGACACGGGGATGGAATGGTCGCCCGGTACGTCAATGGTGCCCAGTCCCGGCACGGTCGTCGTCCGTCCTTTGTAGATCAGCTTGTCGACCTCGGCCCTGGCGAAGAACAGCTCGCCGTCGATGCGCAGGCCCGAGGCGAATTCACGGCCCACCACGCCGCTGACCCGGAACCCCGTGGCGTATTCCGTGACGGCGTTCGCCCTGTATGGGACCGGCAGGGGGAACCCCGCCGTTACGGCTTCCCCGGTCTCCACGCTGTCCGAGTCGTCGATGAACATGACGGGCACGTTCAGGCCGAAGTACCAACTCGACTCCGCGCCCGAATCCGCGGCGCGCGCATCGGGCGTGAACGCCCCCAGAAGAAACACGGCGAGAGCCGCCGCGACGATGGTTCGATTACAGTTTTTCCGGTGTGTCATCCGTCTCATGGCGTCTCCTCGCTTTCAGGCCGGCTGGAACCCATCCTCAAAATCGCTGCAAGAGTGTAATCGCTCAAGAGTGCGATACATCGCACCGTTTACCGCCTGGAACCTCGTCAGGGCGGTTGCCGCCCGGCCTGGCTGCGTCGGGCGGAGTGCGTTCATGTCGCTTCATGTGTCAGCGATTTCATACTCACCAACGCTCCCGGCTTTGTCAAGTTTTTTTTGATGCGGCAAGGACGCGGGATCGCTCCCGTGGAAAAGGCCTTGATTCCTAGATTCGGCGTATAGGGCTGACTGCGGAGGGTGAAGAACCACGCCCTCTTGAGGGGGACACTCGATAAAACCACCCCCCCTACCCCCCTTGTCAGGGGTCAAACGCGATTGATGAATGAGCGTTTGACGCGAGTGAGGAACGAGCGTTTGCAGAAGCCATTGGCGGGAAACGCATCGGCTTGCAATTCCTCCCTCCTCGGTCGGAATTGACCCCTGACAAGGGGGGGGTAGGGGGGGTGACTTTATGTGGTTTCCCTTTCAATGGGGTTGCTTTTCCCGTCGGGAGGGCCGTCCCCGCCGCCCCGGAAAAAGAGGTCTTCTTCACCAACCCCCTGTATCTCACGGGCCGCCCGGAAGCCCCTCCACGGGACAAAAAACTTGAATCCATCGATTCCCTGGGCTAAGATGACCGGCACTTTACTTTTAGCCATGGCGGCTGATGCGACACGATACCGCCCGTTTGAAGCCGCGTTCCGATAACCGGGATCCATCTCAGGACAACGACCGCCCATCGACCCGGCGGGTTCGCCGCGCCTGGGAGCCGCCGGACAGCGAGGCCGTGATGTCCGCACCTCTGAACCGCTACATCGCGTTCATGTTGCGCCGCCGATGGCTGGTCCTCGCGGTGAGCGTGGCGGTCATGCTGATTCTGGCGGTCGGCCTCCGCACCATCGTCATCTCCAACGACTGGCGCGACATGCTGGACGAGGGCAATCCCCAACTCGTCGCGTTCGACGCCATGGAGGCCACCTATTCGGCGACCAATGCGGCGGTGATCGCCGTCGCGCCCAAAGCGGGGTCGGTGTTCACCCGCGAGGCGCTCGCCGCGGTCGAGGAACTGACCGAAGCCGCCTGGCGCGTACCCAGGGCCACACGGGTCGACTCCATCACGAACTATAACCACACCGAGGCGGAAGAGGACGACCTGATCGTCGAGCGCCTCGTGGACGGCGCTGGATCGCTCAGCGACGACGATCTCGCGCGGATCGAGAAGATCGCGCTGAGCGAGAGCAGCATCGTGGGCCGTCTCGTCTCGAAAGACGGGCGCGTCGCCGGGCTGGTCATCATCTTCGCCCTGCCCGAGCGTTCCGACGCCGCGGAGATCCGGATTTACAACCATATCCGCGGCCTGCTGGAGAAGGCCCGGAAGGCCCACCCGGACATCGAGTATCACGTGACCGGCAACGTCTTCGTGAACCAGGTGCTGACGGAAGCGGCCCAGGACGATATGGGGATCCTCGCGCCCGCGGCGTTCCTCGTCATCGTGGCCGTCGCCGCCATCCTGCTGCGCTCCCTGTTCGGCACGCTATCCCTCGTCGCCGTGGTCATCTTCACCGTCATCTCGACCATGGGCGTCATCGGCTGGATCGGCCTGGTGCTCAACGCGGCCAACTCCAGCGTTCCCCTCATCATCATGACGCTCGCCATCGCGCACTCGGTCCACGTCGTCGATTCGATCGTTTCAGGCATGCGGGGAGGGCTGGACAGGGACGCCGCGATCGCCGGATCGCTGCGCGAGAACGCCTGGCCCGTGTTCCTGACGACGGCCACGACGATGATCGGGTTCTTCAGCATGAACGCCTCGGACTCCCCGCCGTTTCGGATCCTCGGCAACCTGGTGGCGTTCGGCATGCTGTGCGCCTACGCCTATTCCATGACGCTTCTGCCGGCGCTGCTGTCGGTCCTGCCGCTCCGCGCGCGTCCCGCTGGCGCCGGGGGTTCCAGCCTCTTCGATCGGCTCGGCGCCTTCGTCGTCGCAAGACGCACGCACCTGCTCTGGGCCGTGGCCGCCGTCGCGCTCATCCTGGTGGCCGGCGTGCCCAAAGTCGAGCTGACGGACAACTGGACGCAGCATCTGGATAAGCGTTACGAGTTCCGGCGCGACACGGACTTCGTCATCGAGAACCTGACCGGCGTGGAAACCCTGGAGTACTCCCTGGACTCCGGTCGCGAGGGCGGCATCACCGATCCCGGGTATCTTCGCAAGGTCGAAGCCTTCGCCGAATGGTACCGCGCCCAGCCGGAAGTGGCGCACGTCCAGACCTTTACGGACATCATGAAGCGCCTCAACAAGAACATGAACGGCGACAAGCCGGCCTTCTACCGGCTGCCCGACAACGCACAGCTTGCCGCGCAGTACCTGCTGCTCTACGAGCTTTCGGTTCCCTTCGGCATGGACCTCAACAACCGCATCAACATCGCCAAGTCCGCGACGCGCATGACCGTCACGCTCACAAGGCTCAAGTCCGAGGAGTTGCGCGCGCTCGAAGCGCGCGGGCAGAAATGGCTCGGCGCCAACGCGCCCGGCCTCGCGAAAGAGGCGTCGGGCTACAGCCTCATCTTCGCCCACCTGGCCATTCAGAACACCTTGAGCATGCTGTGGGGCACGCTCACCGGCATGATCCTCATTTCGCTGATCCTGATCGGGATTTTCAAGAGCCTGCGCCTGGGTCTCGTCAGCCTCATGCCCAACCTCATCCCCGCGGCCATGGCCTTCGGCGTCTGGGGTTATCTGTACAGCGAGGTGGGGCCCGCCGGTTCTCTCGTGACCGCCATCGCCTTCGGGATCGTCGTCGACGACACGATTCACTTCATGAGCAAGTATCTGAAGTCGCGCCGCGAGGGCCTTTCCTCACCCGAGGCGGTGCGCGCCACCTTCCGTACGGTCGGCTTTGCGCTGTTCTCTACGACCATGATCCTGGTGCTGGGCTTCCTGGTGTTCGCCACGTCGGGATTCGCGATCACCTGGATGCTCGGCTTGCTGGTTGCACTCACGCTCGCCTTCGCGCTGATCCTGGATCTCCTGCTCCTCCCGTCTTTGCTGATGGTCCTTGACAGGAAGTAATCGCGAAAGTGACCAGGCTCACCGACATCCTGAAAGGCGCGAAATCCGTTGACAGCGTCGAAGCCAGCGCCCAGGAGTACGTCAAGCGCTACGGAGACGCCGAGCGCGGCGGCCTGGACGAGCGCAAGACGGACTACCTGGATTTCGAGAAGAGCTATTACAACCTGGTCACCGATTTCTTCGAATACGGGTGGGGCCGGTCCTTCCACTTCGCCCCGCGTTACGAAGGAGAGAGCTTCGCCGCCTCTCTCGCGCGGCATGAGCACTACATGGCGCACAGGCTGAATCTCCAGCCGGGAATGGTGGTGCTCGACCTGGGTTGCGGCATCGGCGGTCCGTTGCGCGAGATCGTCCGGTTTTCCGGCGCGAAAATCGTCGGCGTCAACATCAACGAATACCAGTTGAAGCGCGCCGCAGAGCTGACCGAGGCGTCCGGGCTGAGCCATCTGGCCGAGTATCGAAACTGCGATTTCATGCTGTTGGATGCGCCTGACGAGAGCTTCGACGCCGTATATTCCATCGAAGCGTCATGTTGCGCGCCCGACAAGGCCGGCGTCTATTCCGAGGCGTTTCGCGTACTCAAGCCCGGCGCCCTTTTGGGGGTCTACGAATACTGCATGACCGACCTTTTCGATCCGGAAAATCCCGAGCAGTTGAAGCTCAAGTCCGACATGGAGTACAGCGGCGCCCTGCCGAATATCGCTCGACCGCACGAAGTCGACGACGCCATGCGCGCTGTCGGGTTCGAGTTGCTCGAAGCGCGCGACCTCGCCGCCGATGCGCCGCCCGGCATCCCCTGGTACGAGCCTTTGGTCGGCTCCGGCCTGTCCTTGGCAAGTTTCCGCTCCTCGGCCCTGGGACGCCGGCTGACACACGGTTCGCTATGGCTATTGGAGAGGTTGAGAATCGTGCCGCGCGGCAGCTTTCGTGTCTCGGCGATGCTGAACCTCGCCGGTACCGCCTTTGCCGAAGCCGGCCGTCTCGGCATTTTCTCCCCGATGTATTTCATACTCGCCCGCAAGCCGGATTAGGGTCAGACGACTTCTTTACAGCCTGGTCGTTGCTTGCGATTTATTTATAATTCCCACATGAACCGAAATGGTTAGGGAATCAGCCAATCCGTAGGATGTGCTTCATGAATAAGTCCATGTTCCTCACCTTCCTTGCAATTGTGTCCATATTCATTCCGGCGGGGTCTGTCGGCGCGCAGTCGCTCGAGGCGGCGCGTGCCGCATATGCCGAAGGCCGCTTCTTGGAGGCCGCCTCTCTCGCCCGGGTGCCCGGTACCTCCGAAGGCCATGTGTTGGCCGCCGATTCACTGGCGATTCACGGCTACTACATGGCGCCGGAAAGTGAAAAGGAGGGCTTGTTCAGGCGGGCGGAGGAGTCCGCGCGAAAGGCGATAAGGCTAGACGCGGCCAACCCCGGCGCCCATCTCCAGCTGGCCCACGCCATGGGCCGCCAGGCGCAGGTGGTGGGGACGCTTCAAGCGCTCAAAGAGGGCTACGCAACCAGAGTGCGCGATGCGATTGAGGAGGCGCTCCGGCTGGACCCGAAAATGGCGGCCGCCCACGTGAGCCTGGGCGCCTGGCATGCGGGCGCCGTCGGCGCGGGGGGATTCTTCGCCGGTCTGCTCTACGGGGCGGACGAGGAAAAAGCGCTCGCCCATTTCGAGCGGGCGCTCGTATTGGCGCCTCGGGACAAGGTGGCGCTTTTCGAGTACGCGCTCGGCCTCCTGAGCCTGGACGCCGAAGGGAACCGCGCGAAGGCGCGCGGCTTGCTCGAGCGTGCGATAGGATTGCCGCCCAAAGACGCCTTTGAGCGGCTTGTTAACCAAAAAGCGGTCGAGCGGCTGGCGGCACTGGTGGGCGGATAGGGGGTTGTTGAAAAGAACCTGATATGGGGAGGGAATCCCGATCATCGAATTGTTCACCGTAGGGACAGGCCCCCGTGCCTGTCCTGACGAAGGACAACAACGGGGATAGACATCTTCGATACGGGCGGCCACGGGGGGCCGCCCCTACGTCACAAAACATGGGTGTTATATATTCCCTCCCCGGTCGGCTACATACGCCGAATCACGAAATCGGAATTTTTCCAACAACCCCACCGGCGCGACTCCATGCGGTTGTTGGATGGATACAGAACAAAATACTTGAAATCAATCGTTTTGCTAGGCCATAATGGCCCACTTGGCTTCCTGTCGTGGCGGCCTGAGCGATACAATCCTGGCCGCTGGAAGCCGTGTAGAGTAAAATGCTCCTACGCCAATTGTCGAGGTGTGTAGTCCGATGAGGCTGACGGAAGAAATCATACTCCTGTTGCTGAACGAAGAGAGCGGCTATCTCGAACAGGTGGCGGGCTGGAATCTCTCGTGCGTTCTCGCCGGGGCCGTGCTGGCGGACCTGGACCTCGAGTCCCGTATCGACACCGCTCACGAGACCCTTGCGCTGGACGACGCATCACTTGTGGGTGACGATCTCCTCGACCCCGTACTGGCGGCCATCGCCGACGAATCAGAGCCGCGCAGCGTCAGTTACTGGGTCGAGAAAATCGCCGGCGCGTCGGACGAGATACTGGATCATGCTCTCCGGCGGTTGTCGAAACATGGAATCCTGGACTATACGAACGGCGGCTTCTGGTCTCTCTCGCGTAACGCGGCAGATGCGGGCTACAGTATGTTCGGCGGCGAATCCCGGGCGATAGTGCGCCGGCGAATCGTCGAGACGATCCTGGGAGACGGCATACCCTATCCCCGTGACGCCATTCTCATCGGCCTTGCCAATTCCTGCGACGCGTTCCGGTTTCTATTGCAGCCGGCAGACTATGAGGCTTCGCGCGAGCGTATCGAGCTGCTGGGCATGCTGGACCGCATCAGCCGCTCCGTCGCCGCCGCCGTCGCGGAGACGTCGGTCAGTCGCTCCATCGCGATAGCGACAAAACCCATCCCCAACGTAAGCCTGTGGAAAATGCTCCGCAAGGATTCGCTCTGGCAGGGGAATACGTCCAAACTGCTGGCCGATCTTTACCGCGACTATGGTCCCGTCTTCGCGATCAAGTCTCCCTTCTCCAGGAAGAAAGTTTTCGTCATCGCCGGGAACGATGCCAACATCTGGGTCAACCGGAACGGTCGGATGCACCTGCGCTCGAAGGAAACCATGGAGGGTATGGAGGCCGTGCTCGGCGCATCGAGAAGCCTGCCGGGCATGGACGGTGCCGAACATTTCCGCATGCGCAAGGCGTTCCAGATGGCCTCCTCCCGGAGCCGCCTGAACGAACGTCTCGGAGATATGTTCCAGGAGATACGGCTGGCCCTGGATTCGTGGAACGTGGACGACGTGCTCGTCGCCAAGGACGCAACCCGCACACTGATGTCCGGCCAGGTATCCCGGCTCCTGTTCAGCATGGATTTTTCAGAATACGTGGACGACATCCACAAATACAAGAACCGCATGTTGATCACCTACGCGCAGAAGATATTGCCGAAGTCCTTCATGCGAACGCCGCGGATGAAGGCCATCCGGCGGCGCATCGACCGCGTCTATTCCATGATCCGCAACTCGCACACCCCGGCGCAGCGCGAAAACCAGCCCCGCGACCTGATCGACGACCTGATCAGCCTGCACGACAGCGACCCCCAGTACTTTCCGGATACCGATACCAGGTTCATGATGATCATACCGTTCGTTGCGGCCATGTATATGGGCACCGCCGTCGGTTTCGGGCTCTATTTGATGGTCTCCCATCCGGATGTCTTTCAGCGCGTGCGCAGGGAAGCCGAGGCGCTGTTCGCGAACGGAGACCCGGGACCTGATGACTTGAACGAGGAGGCCATCGACACCGCCCACCGGCTGATTCTCGAAACCCTCCGGATCTATCCCAGCGTGCCGTTGCAGCTGAGAACCGTCATGAACAGTTGCATCGTGGAGGGCTATGAACTACCCCTCGATTCCCGTGTCGTGCTGGCGTCCACCGCCGTTCACTACATGGAGGAGAACTATCCGGATCCGGAGAAATTCGACATCGACCGGTATCTTCCAGGGCGCGAGGAGCACAAGAAACACGGGGCTTACGGGGCGTTCGGTTTCGGCACGCACACCTGCCTCGGCCCGAGGGTGGCGGAATATCAGATGACGATCAATCTTTTGATGATCGCCTACTACTTCGAGCTTGAAGTGCTGCCATCGAGCTACCCGGTCAAGATAAACCCGTTCCCGACCTGCACCCCTCGCAAGAGCCTCAAGCTCCGAATCAAGTCGAAGCGCCCGATCTTCTCATCTGATCGGGCGGCGAGCGACCACCGGGCGGTCGCCCTCACTTCCTGACCGGCAACGGCCGTATCGAGGGACGCCGCCGTAGCCGGACAGGCCCCCGCGCCTGTCCGGGGTCGCGACCTGTCCTCGCTCTTTTCCTCATCGACCGAAATAAACCGATCAAAAGCGAAGAGCAAAACCACCATCCTGCATTGCGTGGTGCTTTTTGGGCCATCACTCCCCCCGGAGGACTTTTCAACAGCCCCGCCTCCGTCGGGCGTGCAGACGAAAATAATTTGATCTAGAAATTATACGTTATATTCAGGGCCACGAAGCTGTCCCGCCTCGTGTCATGGATGATGTCTTCTTCGTCGACGTCCATGAGAATGATCGATTCCAGCTTCATGGACCACTGATCCGAGAGGCGCCGTCTCAATTCGAAGCTCATGGTGCGCGTGGTATGGTCCGCGTCCGCCAGAACGCCGGCGATGAGCTCCGTGCTCTGGGCGTCGTTGAGCCCGAGGCGAACGGCGAAGAAGAGGTCGTTCTGGAACTCGGAGTTCGAACGCTCGCGCCGCTCGTCGTAATTCCATTCGGCGAGCAGGCCGAGGTCGGCGGCCGAGCCGAAAACGGAGTTGAAGGTGTATTCACCCCCGACGACGAAAGCGGCGAAATCCTCTTTCATGCCCTGGAGGTTTCGCGCGCCTTCGCGCTGAAGGGCTTCCAGCTTGAACAGCCACGACTCGATTGTGAGCTGGGCGTCCACGCTGAACTGAAGGATTGGTTCGTAATGCTGGCGCAGGCTCAGCGCGCCGCGCTCGTCAATGTGCGGGATGAAGGAAGGCTCCCGGCTGGTGCCGTCGAACACGCTGACGCCTAGGTCGAAAGGCCCGAAGCTGTGGCTGTAGCGGGCGGCGAGGTCCACGCGCCACTCCTGGGCGGCGCTTTCGTATGTGACATTCTCATCGTCTATCACGATAGAGGAGCGCAGGCGGCCATGGCGGCCCGGATAGGTGCGCACGCGGTGGTAGGTCAGGGCGAAAAACTCCAGGATGCCCCGCTCTGTCGACCAGGTGAGGTGGGCCATGGGCTGGCCCAGCTTGGTCTCCTTGTTCGGATGCTCCACGAGGTCGGTCTGGTTGATGATGTCGACCAGGTGCTGCGACTCGGTGACGCCCCAGAACACGCGGTCCACGCCGAGGCGCAGCTCCCATTCCCCGTCACCGGCTTCACCGAACATCAGAAGGTAGGCTTCGCGCAGATCGGCGTGGGTGCGGCGTGAGTCCGCGCCGTCGTAGCGGAAAAACGGCGCCATCGTGAAACTCCAGTCGCCCTCGCCCCTGAGATGGAGTTTCGGCTCGACGGCGAAACCGCTCGCGTGCGCGCGCTGTTCGGGATGGGCGTGGAGCTGGGGATACCACCGGCCGTCGAGGTCCACGCTGCCGGTGAACTCGTGCTCGATGCTTTCGGCCCCGAGGCTCACCCCGGCGAGAAAGAAAACGACCAGGGCGGGGACGGCGGCGATTGCCGCGCGGTGAAAAGCGGCGCGCAGCGGCATCAGCGCACCCGTTTCAGCCCGGTCCGGGTGAAGTCGCGCTCTTTGAGGCTGGTGCGGAACTTGTAATCCTTCCAGCTAAGAACGGTGCTCTTGCCCGTCAGGTGGTTCACCATCGTCATTTCGCCGGCCTGCCAGTACTTGTCCAGATACTTCTTGTATTTCGCCAGTGTGAGCGTCTTTAAGTGCGCGTTCTTGCGGTCGTAGTAATGGACTTTCCAGGCGCGAAGATCGCCCTTGTCCTGCCAGACGATCTGGCGCGTGTAGCCCGAGCGCTTGTTCGTCGGGAAGCGCTCCACGACCGTGCAGGTCAGCTTGCCGCAAGGCTCGTCGCGCAGGTAGCGGTAGGTATATTTCTCGACCTCCTGGGTGCCCATGTCCTCGTAAGCGAATTCGCTGCCCATGAACGATCCCGACTGGTTGGACGAACTGATTCGCTTGACCCGCTTGAGAGCAGGCAGGTAGAGCCATTGGTCGTCGTTCTTCTTCTTGTGGGTGTGGACGAGCAGCGCGGTTCCCCTCACGTCGCGCGGACGGTCGAAGACGAACAGGCTCTTGTTGCCTCCACCGTCCGTTTCGATCACCTTCACGCGCAGCTGGCGCCGGCTCTCCTGGCCGTGCCTGTTGCGAAGCACCATGCTCTGCGCGGCCGTGAAGTTCCCGAAGCCTCTGGCTTTCTCGCGGGTATCGCGTGCGATCTTGATCCCTTTCTCCTCGGGCGTCGCGCCCTCCGCGCGCGGCATCGCGGGGGAGTGGGCCAGAACGTACGTGCAGATTGCAAGAAGCAAGAATACAGTGCGGGCGAGACGAGCGCGCATCATCATTCCCTCCGGTTGAGAGCCATCAACAGAATTGGCAGAAGCAGAAATTAAAACGTGTCGCATTCTTCTGTGATTATATTACCAGTTTGCGGAATATAATTCTTCACAAAATCGAACCCGCCAGGTTTGCGATGTTTCTTGTCCGCGTCCGTTCACGAAAGTCTTTACTGGCGGACTCATCGGCCAGGCCATGACTTCTCGCCTTTGCCAGGCATTCCAGGATGATTGTAATACCTGCCGGCGCTTGATGGCCACAGCTGCGCGGTCGGCGGGCGCGCCAGGGATGCTCGCGCCGTGCTTCTCCAGGTCATCCGTGCAGGGCAAGCCCCCGCCTCATGCCTTCTTGAAGCGCCTGCCGTACATCGTGCGCCCGTAGAAGTTGAACCACTTCCTGGCTTCCGGATCGCGGAACGGATAGTCCGCTCCCATCTGTCTCGCCGCGGCGAGCCCGGTCACGAAGCAGGTCTCCTGGCTGTTGATGAGCGTGTGGGCGCCGCAGTGCCAGGTCCGCCGTCTCCCCTGAACGAAGCGGAACATGGGCATGAGAAGAGCCACGTGGCGCACGTCGTGCACGATGTGCTGGAACCACCACTTCATGACGATCTTCGCCTCATCAATTTGGCTGACGGGGTTGTACGTCACCAGGCACGGCTTGTCCGATCGCTTCGCCCAGGGCTGCTGGTTGTGCATGATATAGGTGATCTCGTAGTTGTCGGGCCGCGCGCCGTACTGTTCAATGTGGTTGCTGCGGGTTTTGAGCGCCTGGACGTCGCTCTCGGGCAGCACCGAGGCGTCCGAATGCACGATCGTGTGGTTGTGCAGTTCGCTCTCATAGCGAATCGAGGAGAGAAGCCAGCTCTCGAAGCGGGTCGGCGCATCCAGCATCATCAGCGTCTGGTTCGCGTTGCACGCGAAGACCACATCATCGAACGTCTCCGCGTTTCCCGCTTCATCCTCCACGACGACTTCGGATGAACCTCTATACACCTTCCGGACCGGGCGGTTCAGGTATATCTTCTCGGGAAAGCATGCCGAGAGTTCCTCGTAGATGCGCCGCGTGCCGCGCTCCCAGGTCTGCATCGGCGTGGCGGATTCTATGTCGAAAAACTCCAGGTACCGCGAGAACAGGGAGGCGGGCATATCGAACACGTTTGTCGCCATCAGGAAGTTCACGAACATGGGCTTTAATATCTTGTACCTGAAATCGCCCGAAAATTTGCCCAGGTTCAAGACCGCGCCCATGCTCACGTAGTTGAACGGGTTGAGAGCCGCCAGCAGCCTGGAGCGCGAGCGGCTGAGCCCGCCGAACCATTTCAGGCGTCTCAAGAGTTTCTGGAATTTTTCGATTTCGGGCTGCAATTCCCTTCTGATATCCGAGTCGAAATCGTGGGCGTAGACGCCGCCCCGGTATTTCACGCTGTAACTGAACCGGGTGTCGAGCAGTTCGATCCCGTACTGATGCATCAGCAGGAGGATGTGGTGGTACACCGAGGGGATACAGGCGGTGACGGAGATATCGAAGGGGATCGAGGTGCCGTCGTCCTGCGGCATGTCGGCGGTGACGGCGTTGCCGCCCACCTGGGTCTGCGCTTCATAAAGCCTGAAATCGAACTTGTCGGGATGCCTGTTCAGCGCCCAGGCCGCTCCCAGTCCCGAGACTCCCGCACCGATGATGGCGACTCTTCTCGACATGGCCCCCGCTCGATGGCTTCGGGTGAACGATGCGTCAAAGGATAAACGCGATTGCGTGATGAGGGAAGTGGGGGGTGAATTCCGACTGAAGAAGGAGGAATTCCCGCAATTGAGGAAGTGGCTGTGAAAAGTCCTTACGGATCGGGCCAAACCATTCTCCCCTTGCAAAGCCCTCCAACAACCACTCCCCCCTTGAGGGTCGGCTTCCCGAGGGGAAAGCCGACGAAGAGGCCGAGCGGTTTATGCGAAGGCCGATTCGGTGGGGGGTGAATCGCGTTTTATCGTCACTCCGAGTTATACCCCCCACACCGGTTCGAGGCCGCAGATGGCCAGCGCTTCGACCTCTGCATCCGGAGCAAGGGGAGTTTACTTCTTCCGTTTGAAGAGGGAGACGCTCTCCTTGAGCGCCTCGTTCCGTCTCGCGTAATCAAGCGGCGTACGGCCCGATTTATCCTTCAGACTTTTATCGGCGCCCGCCCGTATGAGCGCGCGGACGACTGCGGGGCTTTTGCCGAACCACGCCGCGAGGTGGAGCGGCGTCCACCCCCCGCGCGTATCGCGCACGTTCATACTCGCCGCCACCTTCACGAGCGCGCCCACGACGGCGGGAGAGTTGCCCTGCGCGGCCAGATGAAGCGGCGTGCGTCCGTAGTTGTCCAGCGCGTTCACCTTCCCTCCCGCTTTCACGAGAGCGGTCAATGTGGCGGACGATTCTCCCTGCGCGGCTAGATGGAGCGGCGTGCGTCCGACCCCCGTCTGCGCGTTCACTTTGGCGCCCCCCTTCGCGAGCGCGCGGACGACGGCGGGCGTTTTACCGAAGGCCGCCGCGAGATGGAGCGGCGTCCACCCGCGTTGCTCTCTCGTCTCGGTTTGGGCCCCGGCGGCGATGAGCGCGGCTACGATCGCGGGCTTCTTGTTGAAGTTCACCGCCAGGTGCAGCGGCGTCATCCTGTTCGCATCGCGTGCGTTCGGCTGAGCGCCCGCTTCCGCCAGGGTTTTCACCAGGGCGGGTGTCTTCCCGAACCCTGCCGCGCGGTGTATTGGGGTAAGTCCGGCCGCGTCGCGCGCGTTCGCGTCTTTCGTCTTAAGGCAACGGGCGACGTCCGCCGCGTCGGCGCGGATGAAGAAAGCGAGCGTGTTCCAGTACTCGCACGAAACGGACGCCGCGTCCGAGTATGCCGGAATAATGCCTGTGGCGAGCGCGAGCGCAAGCGCCGCCCGGCGCGCCTTGATACGAAGAGTCATTCCCGTTTTTCCTCCTCCGGGAATGGTCGATTGTCTGGTTTCGTGGTATTTGATCTCGCCGCCCGATACTACCATTATTCCCGCGCATGTGGAATCGGAGCCGGAGTCGTTCGGGACGAAAGGAGCAGGTTTCGATCGCGAACCCATATCCCCCTTTGTCAGGGCTGTTGAAGAAGTCCTCGTCGGGTGGATTTGTCCACCGCCGTCATTCCGGTTTTCGCCGGAATGACGAACAAAACCGTACTGCCTTTTGTAGCGGACAGGCCTCCGTGCCTGTCCTGCCCTCCGTGGTTGTCCTTCGTCAGGACAGGCACGGAGGCCTGTCCCTACGGTGCGCAATTCGCTGATCGGGATTCTTTCCCTGCTCGGGGGGACCTTTTCAACAGTCCCGAGGAAGGAGGGTTTGCTGCCCAAAGAAAGAGGGTTCGCGGAGCCTTTATTCCTCCTCCAGCATGTCTTTATACTTCTCGTAGGAAGGCGGAAAGCCGCCCGAATAGTTGAGCCAGTTCGTCACGGGTCGAAGCCGACCGATGAGGGAGGGTTCGACGCCGCCCCCGCCTCGTGTGCCTAACCCGACTGGATAAAGAAGCGTTTGCGAGGCCTTAAACCTCTTCCTCCAGCATGTCCTTGTACTTCTCGTAGGAAGGCGGAAAGCCGCCCGAATAGTTGAGCCAGTTCGTCACGGGATAGCGCGCCGCACCCGCCTTGTGCGTGGCCTCGAGGCCCTCGATGATCTCCCCGATCACCGAGAAGGGAAACGAAAACGCCACCTCGTGATCCTGCACCTGCCCGAAGATTCGATCTCCCGTGCAGGGCACGACCATCTGGGGTTCTCCCGTCGTGTGCGGCGCGATGGCCAGGTCCGCGCAGTCGATTCTGCCGCGAAAAGCGCTGTCGAGCGTACCGCCCCGCTTCCAGAGCCACGCCTGTCCCAGCCGCATGATCTGCGCCCCGTTCCCGTAGATGACGATCGAATCGGGTGCGAACGCCGCGCGGTGGAGCGGCGCCACGAGCACGCCCACGTATTTTCCCTCGGGAAGCCGCGGCACGCTTTCTTCGCTCAGTCGGCCGGCATCGATGTTCTCCGTATACAGGTCGATGCACAGGTTGCCCTCGGTGTAGTGCGGCAGTCGCTTTTCGAGGCCGAGCGCCATCGCGCCCAGCACGCAGCTGCTGTCCTCGCGGCCGAGCGCGAGCGCCCATCCGTAGCGCCGCGCCATGGAGACCGCCTGGCAGGTGGTGAACTGATTTCCAAGGTGCTCTTTGGGCCGCTTCGTGCGGGGCGGAACTTCTTCCCATGACACGAGGAACTTCACCGCCACGGGAAACGAGGCGAGTCGCAGGTATTGATTCAGTTTCTTCTCATATTCGGAATTGTCCATCGGGTTCTCCGTTCGCGCCGCATGGGTCTTCGCATGACCACCGGTATGTATCGCGTATGGGAAACTATACCATTAACGCGCGAGGCGATCACGGAGTAAAAAACGCGCGCGGAGGAGATGAACCCCCCGCACGGCGCAGCCGAGAAAAGGCTTGAAGGCGGGAAGCGAATATGATAAATCAGAGTGGATTTCATGATTTTATATTGCGGCAGGAACTCCCGCGTGAAATGCATGCGCGAGAGATTTCACGCACCATGATCTTGAGAGTCGGAGAACACCGGGAAGTCGGGAACACAGGAGAAAGGAGGTAAAATTCGGGAAAGGTTGTAGTAGGCAGTGAAAGATTCAGTTTTATTATGCAGTTGCTGCGCCATGACCAGGGGAATGATAAAGGCTTTGACTCTATGGTCAAAATGATGTTAAGTTGATTGTCTAGCATCAAGGGAGGCCTTCTCATGGAGGCCTTGTCACGACGATAAGGAGGACTCACTGAATGCTGTTCTGCGCCGAATTTTGTTCTGCACCAAAACACCCACCAACAACTTGTATGTTTTCGGATGGCTTTTCTGTTCGCATGGCTATTGGGGCCAAGGTGGATTCTGACTGTATGAGCAGAAGGATGGCAATTTGATTCTCTAGTTTTACACGGGAGGCCTTCTTTCAGGAGGCCTCATACGGGGGCCTTCTCATGGAGGCCTTATCACGACGATGAGGAGGACTCACTCAATGTTGTTCTGCGTAAAAACACCCATCAACAAGTTGTATGTATTCGGAATGGCGCTCCTGCTCGCGGTGACGCTGGCGGGCTGCGGCGGTGGCGGCAGCACGGCTACGACGCCGACGGACCCCCCGGTGACGCCGCCTACCCCGCAGGAAGAGTGCGAGTCGGCGGGCGGTCGGTGGAATGCGGACATGACGTGCACGTCGGCCGCAGATCTCGAGGCGGAACGCATGGCGATGGTAGCCGCGGCGACGAAAGCGGCCGGTACGAAAGCAATGGCCATTGCGGCAGAAGCCGGTGAGACGGGGACGAACGACGGCGGCCTCGGCGGCTCTACGTTTGATGCCGACGGCAATGTGAATGGCGTGGTTGGTACTTATTCGATGGCCATCAGCCACGACGGCACGAGCGCGAAAGTCACGATAACCGACACTGCGAATCCAGCCGGCGCCGACCCGCCGAAACCACAATTCACGCAGGCCATGGACCTGGGCGGCGGAACCACCATGCACGTGCGCGCGATGGCGCCGGATGATGACGGCAACGTGGAGGAAGAAGTCGTGGTCGTCACCACGGACATCGACCCGCCCGTGCCGACGCCGTTCGCGAAGGTAGACGGGCAGGCGCTGAACGCCAGCAGGATGCTTGGCGGAGCTGCAACTGACGACAATCCTGCGGATAGTCTCGATCTCAGCGTCAACGCCTTGGATGCTACTACTTCAGCCGATAAAGTTATTCTCGACCGGGTCATGTCGCCTGCGTTTGTCGGCAGCGGTAGTTCGACTAACTTGTCGTTCGATGGCGCAGCTGAAACCACGTATGACCCTGACGAGGCTTACACGACCCCTGGCACCTTCAACGGCGCGATGGGTAGGTACACGTGCGTTGGCGTTAGCGGCTCCGCCTGTACGGTCGCGATCGGCGAGATGGGCAATATTACCGCCATGAGCGATAACTGGATATTTACTCCCGACCCGGGCGCTATGTCCGACGTGCCGAGTTCCGACTTCCTGAACTACGGCTTCTGGCTGAAGAAGACGACGGCCGCTGACGGCGTGGTCACCTACAACGAGGTCGAGACCTTCGCGGGATCCTCGGTTGCCGCGAGCGGCGCCACTACCAGTGTTCTGGGACAAGCGACATACACCGGCGGCGCGACCGGCGTGTACGTGAAAAACGTGTACAACCCCGACCGCACGCTTGATATGGCCACCTCCGGCCACTTCACGGCGGACGTCAGCCTGTTGGCGACCTTCGGACAGGCGCCGGTTTCCGATACCGACAGCACGGGCACGATCGCGCCCAACTTGCTCAACACCATAAGCGGCACCATCGACAACTTCACCTTGTCTGGCGGTGAGGCGAACATGTGGAGCGTGGCTGTGCAGGGACCTATTGATAGCGGTGCTGGAACCGCGTCCGGTACGGCCAAGGGTGGAGATGGTGACGGTTCGTTCAGCGCCACCTTCCACGGGAGCGTGGCGGCTGTTGACGGCGTCGTTCCCCAGCCCGGTTCCGTGGTCGGAGAGTTCAACGCCGGGTTCACGGACGGCTTCGTGGCCGGTGCGTTTGGCGCGCGGAAGATGATGGAGTAGCGTCGGCAAAGCGCAAGTGAGTTGGTACACGCCCCCGCCTTCGGGGGCGGAGCATACGCAGACGAGGGAGGGCGGCCGTTTGGCCGCCCTCTTTTTTCGCTCTGCTCCGGACCCCTGAACCTCCGGAGCGAGAGAGGCGAGTGTGGAAGCTGATTTCGGACGCGAACCTCCCTTATGAAAAAGTCTTTTTATTCCACCCCCTGCAGGGGGCATGACCATTACCCCCCTGACAAGGGGGACAAAGGGGTTGCTTTACAGCGCGAGGGCGGGGGAGTTGATTTTAGGGGGCCGATGTAGCAGACTTCGGCATCGTCCGTTCGGATGGGGCTCCTCCTCGCCCGGGCGGCGCAAATGCGAAATTCGCCGCTAAAGGAGAAAACGGACGAGGAGCGGACGCGCTCGTCTCACGCCGCAAATCATGAAAAAATCCATCTTGTTCATCATCTGCATCACACTCGCCGCGCTCTCGCATTTCACGGCGGGGGACGCCATTGCTGCGCCCTCGCAGTCTCATCTCTCCAAGGACCCGAATGTCCAGGCCGCGCGCGGACTTATCAAACAACGCCGCTACTTCGAGGCGCTTAAACTTCTGCGCCCCATCGCAAGGGAGTCGAAGGACCGCGCCGACAGGACGGACGTGCTTTTCCTCACGGGGCTTTCGTCTATCGAGGCTTCCAGGCGCCTGCCCCCGGACAGGGAGAAGGAGAAGATCGCCCTTCTCGATGATGCTATCGTCATTCTCCGGGTTATTCTCATCGAGAAACCCGGTCTCGTGCGCGTGCGGCTCGAACTCGCGCGGGCGTTCTTCTATAAGAGTGAGGACGACCTCTCGCGCGGGCACTTCGAGCGCGTCCTCGCCGGAAAGCCCCCCAAGGCGATGGTCGCCAACATTAACCGCTTCCTGCGAATCATGCGCGCGCGCAGACGCTGGAGCGCGCATTTCGGATTTTCCATCGCGCCGGACACGAATATCGGCGCTGTGTCGGATTCGGAAATCATCTACATCTACGATCTGCCCTTTCGCCGGAATAATTTCCAGGGTTCAAGCTCGGGACTCGGCTTCGTCTTCTGGGGCGGTGCAGAATACCAGCATCCCATGAGCAAGCGTTTGCGTCTGCGCCTGGGCGCGGATATCTCCCGCAGGGAATACGAACAGAGCCTCTACGATCAGATGACGGTCTCCCTCCATGCCGGACCGCGCTGGTGGATCACGCCCAGAACCGAGATGAGCCTGCTCGCCAGCGCGCGCCAGCGCCGGAGCGGCGGCCTCGTCCACAGCCACGAGATTGGCACGCGACTCGAACTCGAACACCGCCTTACGCCACGCATCCGCCTGAGCGGGCGCGCCTCCATACACGAGCGCGACTACGAGCGCGACAAGCATTTCGACGGTTCGCAGCTGGATCTCGCGCTGGTGGCCTCGTGGGTGCTTACGCCGACGCTCCAGGTACGCGGCGGGCTCGGTTACGCAGCCGAGAATCCCGAATCGTACACCTGGCGCAACCGCAGCCGGTGGGGACGCCTGGGCGCCTCCATTGCCCTGCCCTACGGCTTCACCGTAGGGGGGAACGCGGAACTTCGCTCAACGGATTACTCGGGCGAGTGGTTTCCCTTCGTCCCAGACAATTCATCTCGTGAGGACGATGTCCGCATTTTCAGCGTATCCATTTTCAACCGTGCTTTCACGACTTTCGGCTTCAGCCCCCAGCTCATTGTGGTGAACGAAGAGCGCGAGTCCAACGCCCAGCTCTACGACTACAAGCGCACCCGCGCCGAGCTCCGCTTCGTGCGGCAGTTCTGATGCGCAAAGCGTCGGCCGGGAGTTCGCAGTAGAACCCGGGGAGAGGCTTAAATCGCGCAGCCTAGAAGCCGATTTTCCGCCTAGGTCGGGTTTGGTCTGTAGTGGGCCGTTCTTGTGAACGGCCCACGTTCGCGAACGACCCATATTTGATTCCGGCGAATTCTTCTTCTGCAGTCACGTAGGGACAGGCTCCCGTGCCTGTCCTGGCCCCCGTGCCTGTCCTGATTGAGGATAATCAGGGAGGACAACCACAGGGTCAGGACAACCCGAAAGGGTTGTCCCTGCAATCCCTCTCGAAAATTTCTCTTTTTATCAGTCGGCTTGGCTCACGGTTTGTGGACGCCGCAGCCGAATATGTAGCCCTTATGAAGGACGGCCCATGAGGACTTGGGCACGACTTTGCCCGTAATTGGGTCTTTCCATCCGTAATCCACCCATGCTCCTTTAGCCGTGGCCTTGGCCAGAGCGGCGTTGCCGATGTTGAGGCCGCCCGGGTCGATGAGCGTCGAGGCGTTCGTGCCGATGAGCGAACGGGTCTGGGCGTGGGCGACGATGCGTGCTCCTTCCGCCGCCTTGAGCACAAAAATGTAGAGGTCCAGATGCTTGAATTCAGGCGCGGGGCGGTTGGTGAAGCGATCGAAGGCCGCCTTCATGCCTACCTTGTCGAACAGGGCGACAGCTTTCGCCACAATGGCCTGCGCCTGGGCGGGGGTGCCGCGCTTTTGCGCGTGCTTGTCGGCGAGTGCGGGCGCAGCGAGGAGTAGTACGGATACGAAAATCGCGACATTCAGGGTGACGGCTTTTATCATGATTTGAAGTCCTCTGTTGGTTACGCCTTTCGGGATGAATCAAGTGTGCTGAAAATAAAAAGATTCTAGCGAGTCTGTCAATGCGAGGATGATTTTGAGAGCGTTGCTTGGCTTCCGCAGATTCGTTTGCTTTCGATTGTTTCGCTTGGCCGGTTTGCCTTATCATCGTTAGAGGAGTGCGCATTGCAATGAGGACGAGAGAGTGAACTCGCATGTTTCCATCCCCAGAGAGAGGCTCGCCGCCTTTTGCCGCGAGCATGGCGTGAAGCAGTTCGCCATCTTCGGCTCGGCCCTGCGCGAGGACTTCGGACCCGAGAGCGACGTCGACGTGCTGGTCGAGTTCGAGCCGGGCCGCACGCCGGGGCTGCTGGGCGTGGCCGGTATGGAGCGGGAGTTGTCGGACCTCTTCGGCGGACGGAAGGTGGATTTGACCGAACGCAGCGCCGTCGAAACAAGCCGGAACTATATTCGTCGTGAAGCGATACTCCAATCCGCTGAGACCATCTATGCGGCGTGACGAAGCCTGGCTGCTCGACATGTTGCTGGCCGCGCGCGACACGGTGGATTTCGCTCGTGGTCGAAGTCGAGATGAACTGGACTCGGATCGCCAGCTGGTCTTGTCACTGGTCAAATCTATCGAGATCATTGGTGAGGCTGCTGCCCGCATCAGCCAGGAGACCAGAGAGGCTCACCCCGAGATTCCCTGGCCGAAGATCATCGCCATGCGGAATCATCTTGTGCACGCATATTTTGAGATCAATCTAAACCGCGTGTGGGAAGTTGTGCAAAATGACATTCCCGATCTGATCGCCCTCATAAAACCACTCGTCCCGCCGGAGACGAAGTAGGGAACAATAGCGCGCCATACACAACCGGGAGGATATGGATGTCCAAGACAGCGATAGGTTTCGTGGGCCTGGGCTTGATGGGAAAGCCGATGGCGCGGCGGTTTTTGGCGGCGGGGTATCCGCTGGCGGTATCGAGCCGAAGCCGCCCGCCGGTGGATGAAATTGCGGCGGAGGGCGCAAGGGCGTGTGATTCACCCGCCGAGGTGGCGGCGCATTCTGAAGTCGTCTTCACCATGCTGCCCGATGCCCCGAACCTGAAAGATGTGGTCTACACGGAAAACGGACTCTTTGACGCCATGAAGCCGGACAGCGTGCTTGTGGACTGCACGAGCAACGACCCGGCCTTCTCCGCCGAGGTCGCAGACGCCTTGACGGAGAAGGGCGTCGGTATGCTCGACGCGCCGGTATCGGGAGCGCCCGAGGGAGCAGAGCAGGGAACACTCGCCATCATGGCCGGAGGCCCCAAAGACGTATTCGCTAGGTGTAAGCCCCTGCTCGACGTTCTGGGTGCGAAAGTGGTGCACGTAGGGGAACCTGCGGGTTCGGGGTGCATCGCCAAGCTCGCGAACCAGATTCTTGTAGCCGTGACGTTTCTGGGCGTGGGCGAGGCGCTCGTGTTCGGCGCCAAGGCCGGCCTCGACCCCGCAGCGCTTGTGGACGTGATGGGTGCGGGCCTCGCGCGTTGCGGGGGGCTGGAGGTGAAGGCGCCCAAAATCCTCTCGGGCGACTTCTCCCCCGGCGGCAAGATAACGAGCCACGTGAAGGACTTGCGCTACGCTTTGGAGCAGGCGCGCGAGCGCGAGGTGGCGCTGCCGGGCGCATCGCTCGTCGCGCAGATTTTCAACTCCCTGGTGGCGAACGGGGAGGGGGAGCTCGACCACATCGCCATCGTCAAGGTCCTGGAGCGCATGGCGGGCGTGGAAGCGCGCGCGCTTTCATAGGGCCTTCGATACTGGCCATATGAAATCGGTGGAGGGAGTCTGCGCTTGCCTGGATGATGAAGTGGTTTTGATATGGTTTGTGCCAAACTATTGATGGGAACCCGACTGGCCGGCAACGAGGGATTGTTGAATATGGCCCTCAATAGTTTTGTCTGAAACACGTACCAATGCCGTATAAACGAGCAGGATGAAGGAGAATCCCGTTGAAGCACGAACCCGTTTTGGCGAAGCTGAACGAACTGAGAAAAGACGCGCAGGGCGAGGGGGGCGTCGAGGAGAAGGCGCTTTATCACATGTTCTGCTTCATCTCCTACGAGGTGGGTCCGTTCGCGGATTTCGTGGAGAAGGAGATGGCGCCGAGCGAGAAAAAAGATACCGCCGCAGGACCCAGGGCCGGGGAATATCTGGGCGTCCTCACCGAGCTCAGAGACGAGGTCGCCGACGATCCGGGGGACATGGAGTTCATCGCGCTCGACCGCGCCGTGGCCTTCATCTCGCAGACCAGTGGAGATTTCCAGGCTTACCTTGACGAAGCGGGGGAGGGGTGATGAGCAAGCATGAGAATGAGGCGCCGCGTCCTAGTCTCGACGCTGCTGAGGACGACATAACGGCGAAGCGCAAATCCTTCCTGGAGTTGTCTCTGAAACACCGGGAGAAGACGAAAGGCCGCGTACGGATTCCTTCGGAAGTCCTCATTCGTGAAGATCGCGAGAGTGGGTACCGGGATATCTGATGTGTTTCGGGCTGGGTGTATTGCAATTATCCCTCCTGGCATCAGTTTTCGTCTGTAGGGACAGCCCTTCTTAGGGGCTGTCCCACAGGTCGCGACCTGTCCCTACTTCATAGAAACATTCCATCTCTCATCTGTCGGGTGAATTCATTGCTCCCTCCTCGCTTGGCATTCCCTCATTCTTGAATCGCGGCAATCCCTCGCTCCCCCGCTCGGATTTGACCCACCACACCTTGTCATCCGTAAAATCGATGGTGTATTGTCATGTCTCCTTTCGTGGTTTCGCATGGACCCATTCGTCGGGAAACCGCATGAGTCGCGAAGGCATGGGATCGGCCGTCGCCGCGCCCGTCGCCTCGTTTTAGGGACGCACTTTTTCGAGGAGTCGTAAAATGGGGCTTCCGCTCGATGGCGTTCGAATCGTATCGCTGGGGGTATCCATCAGCGGGCCGGTGGGGCTGCGCCATCTGGCTGATTTCGGCGCGGAGGTCCTGAAAGTCGAGGTCCCGGAAACGGGCGACATGGTGCGGCTCTGGGACGATGCGGTCTTCGGCGAGGGGGCGGTGCACTTCTGGGTGAACCCCAACAAGAAGAGTGTGACGCTGAACCTGAAAGACGAGCGCGGCAAGAAAATTTTACGGGAGATGCTCGAGAGCGCGGACGTTTTTCTCGAAAACTTCAGCCCCGGCGCGATCGACAGGCTCGGTTTCGGGTATGAGGAAGTGAAGAAGATAAAGCCCGACATCATCTACGTCCACACCTCGGGCTACGGGCAGGACGGCCCCTACCGCGACATGAAGGCGTTCGACGGCCTCATTCAGGCCGAAGCGGGCATCATGGAGATGACGGGCCCGCCCGAATCCCCCGCGAAGATGGCCCATTCCATCTGCGACGGGGTGACGGGGCTTTTCGTCGCCCTGGGCGCGATGATGGCGCTCAGGCAGCGCGACCAGACGGGCGAGGGCCAGGAACTCGACGTCTCGATGTTCGACTGCATGGTGAGCATGCAGGGCTATTTCCACTTTCACTATTATCTGCACGGTAACAAGCCGAGCCGCGTGGGCGTGGGCCATCACTTCCTGGCGCCCTACGGGGCCTACCCCGCCAAGGGGGGAAAGCTCATCGGCGTCGCGTGCGGCAACGAGAACACCTGGCGGCTGTTCGCCGGGGTCCTCGGGCACCCCGAATGGGTAGACGACCCGCGCTTCGCGACCAACGCCGACAGGCACGAGAACAAAGATGCGCTGCTCGAACAGGTGCTGCCGATCCTCGCTACCAAAGAGCGCGAGGAATGGCGGAAGATTTTTCTGGAGGCGGGTGTTCCCTGCGGAGCGGTGAACGATCTGGGAGAGGTGTGCGATCATCCCCAGACGGCGCACCGCGAGATTTTCCCGGAAGTGGAAGGCGAATACGGAAATTTGAAAATGTGCCGTTTTCCGGTGAAATTCAGCGAAATGACGCCCAGGCTAGAACACCCGCCGGGCCTGAGCGCCCATACCGAAGAGGTGCTCGAAAAGCTCGGCTACTCCCCGGACGCCGTGGCGGACTTGCGCCGCGACGGCGTGATTTAATACTTGGCGGAAATTTCGGCCATTTAAATTCAGGAGGAATCATCCCTTGCATTTCCAGTTTACCGAACTACAGACGAGCGTCCAGCGGATGATGAAGGAATTCGTGGACCGCGAGATCATGCCCATCGCCATGGAATACGAACTCGCCGACAAATACCCCACGCCCATCGTGGAGAAGATGCAGGAACTGGGCTTTTTCGGTTTTACGATACCAGAGGAATACGGCGGGAGCGGCATGGACGAAGTGTGCTACGCCATCGCCATGGAAGAGCTCTCCGTCGGCTGGATGAGCGTGGCCGGCATCCTCGGCACGCACATGATGACCGCCTGGATGATTCTGAACTACGGGACGGATGAGCAGAAAAAAACGTATCTCCCCAAAATGGCCACCGGCGAGTGGCACTCGGGCATGGCGCTCACCGAGCCGGGTTCGGGTTCCGACGCCGCCGCTCTCAAGACGCGCGCGGTGCGAGAAGACGACCAGTGGGTGATGAACGGCTCCAAGATGTTCATCTCGAACGCCGAGCACGGCACGATGTTCAGCGTGTTCGCGCGCACCGACCCGGAAAAATCGAAAGCGAAGGGCATCTCCTGCATCCTCGTACACAAGGGAACGCCCGGCTTTCAGGTGAGCCGCCATCTCAAGAAGATGGGCTACCGGGGCATCCGCACGAGCGAGCTGGTGTTCGAGGACGCGCGTGTGCCGCTCGAAAACCTGCTCGGCCAGGAGAACGAGGGTTTTCCGATGATCATGAGCGGGCTTGAGGGTGGCCGCGTCAACGTGGCGGCGCGCAGCGTGGGTCTCGCCCGCGCGGCATTCGAGGATTCGATGCGTTATTCCCAGCAGCGCGAGACGTTCGGCAAGCCGCTGGCGGGTCATCAGCTGATACAGGCGAAACTCGCCGAGATGGGAACGCGCATCCACGCGGCGAAGCTCATGACGTATCACGCGGCGAACCTGAAGGCCCAGGGCAAGCGTTGTGACCTCGAAGCCGGCATGGCCAAGTTCTTTGCGTCCGAGACGGCGGAGTTCTGCGCGAGCGAGGCCATTCAGGTCCATGGCGGCATGGGCTACATCCAGGAGTTGCCCGTGGAGCGCTATTTCCGGGACTCGAAACTCCTCGTGGTGGGCGAGGGCTCGAACGAAATTCAGCGCCTCATCATCGCCAAGAGGCTTCTGGAGCAATACCCCGCCTAGAGAGGTGAGCATCATCCACCGCGCGATAGGGCGCATTCCCGGTTTATGCCCTGCGTGTGGATGGGCGCGAACGAGGAGAATGACAATGCCTGATTTTCAAATGGGACGCTGGTTCGAGGATTTCGTGGTGGGCGAGGTCATCAAGCACAGGCCGGGCCGCACCATACTCGAATCGGACAACACCTGGTTCACCCTGCTGACGAACAACACCCACCCGATCCATTTCGACGCCCACTATGCTTCCAAGACCCAGTTCGGAAAGCCGCTGGTGAATTCAGCGCTCACGCTGGCCGTCGTGGCCGGCATGACGGTCACAGACACCTCCTACCGCTCGGTGGCGAACCTGGAGTGGACCTACATCAAGATGCCCGCTCCCGTCTTCGCGGGCGATACGCTCTATTCGGAATCTGAGATTCTCGACAAGCGCGAGTCGAAGAGCAGGCCCGACCGCGGCATCGTCACCATCAAGACGCGCGCCTACAACCAGCGCGGAGAGCTCGTGATGGAATACGAGCGCAAATCCATGGCCGCCAAGAAGGGCATGGGCGCCATACCCGATTACGACAACATCGAGTTGGATGGGGAGTAAGAGTAGGGCACGCTTGAACATTCCGGCTCGAAGTGGTTTTATGGACGAAGCAAGAGTGAATCCGTTCCACACCCGGTTCACTCGCGCCGCCTCGGAAGGGATATTGAAATGAAGAGCGCAAACCAGGTCGCTCAAGGCATAATCGGATTCTCGCACGAGCACGGTGACCCCATTTCTAATCTCAAGCTGCAAAAGCTGCTCTACTACGCGCAGGCGTGGCATCTAGCGCTGTATGACGCGCCATTGTTCGGCGATCCCATCGAAGCGTGGGTTCATGGCCCTGTCGTGCCGTCGGTTTATGGGAAATACAAAGCGTGGTCGTGGCGGCCCATCGACGTTGATCCCGAGGAGGAAGACCTTGCTTCACAAGCGCGGGACCATCTCGCCGAAGTCATGGACGTGTACGGAGGGCTGACCGCCTACGATCTGGAAAAACTTACCCATCAAGAGGACCCTTGGCGAAACGCGCGTGGGGGTCTGCCGCCGGATGCCCCGTCGAATAACGTGATCTCTCATGAAGATATGAGGGATTACTATAAGGCGAGGGTCGATGGCGAAGAAAATCAAGAGAGGTAGGATTCCACGTCTCGCCCGGAGCATTCCGCCTGCCTCACCGCCGCCTGACGCGGACTCGCTCCGGTTCTCTTTCAAGTATCTGGATCTCGTGGGCAATGCAAAGTTCAGTCTTAAGCGTTGCCGGGACGGGTATCTGCATACATTTCTGGAGAGACTGAGAGATTTATCGCGCCTGACCGCAAAAGAATTTCGGACGAACAGATCGAGGGCCTTGCGCGCACACCCGATTGATTTTAGCGAGACCACAGAACCCCAGGGGTTTCGCGCCCTCAACGAGCAGCTTCGCGCCGAGCAGGCGTGGCAGTTCCAACTCACCGCGAACGAGCATGGGCGCGTTCACGGGTTTTTGCTTTTGGACACCTTTTTCGTCGTGTGGATCGACCCCGACCATGAGCTTTATTCTTCACAAAGGCAGGGATGAGCCCGCTCCACCTGAACGACCCGGATAACTGACGCGTAGGATGAATCATGCAGCCTGGATACTCCGTTTCCTCTCCTCCTTTGACCCCCCACCCCCCTTTGCGGGTGTGGGGGCGTGTGGTAGTATCTCGCGGTCGCAATTCGGAACGAGGGGCTTTGTGCGATGGTC
The DNA here is from genome assembly GCA_002238965.1 of Nitrospinae bacterium bin107. GTDB lineage: Bacteria > UBA8248 > UBA8248 > UBA8248 > UBA8248 > Bin107. Next base: position 164,737 of record MPNJ01000005.1, read on the forward strand.
AGAGGCTTCTCATCCATTCCAAATACCTGATTCGAGCGAGGGAAAAGTCTTGTCTGAAGAGTTGAATCCGCATCTGCGTTTATTGCTGGGGCCGGGGCCGAGCCCGGTTCACCCGAGAATCCTGAAAGCCATGAGCACCCACGTGGTGGGACACTTGGACCCCGATTTTCTGGCGGTGATGGACGACTGCCAGGGGATGCTGCGTGCGCTATTCAACACCGAGAACCAGGTGACTTTCCCCGTATCGGGCACGGGTAGCGCTGCGATGGAGGCGTCCGTCTGCAACATCATCGAGCCTGGGGACAAGGCCATCGTCTGCGTGAACGGCGTGTTCGGCGGACGCATGAGCGACGTTGCTTCCCGCTACGGGGCGGATGTCGTCACCGTGGAGGCCCCTTGGGGGCAGCCCATCGATCCCCAGGACGTGAAGGCCGCGCTGGATGCGAACCCCGATGCGGTGATGGTCGGGGTCGTCCATGCGGAAACGAGCACGGGCGTTCTCCAGCCGATGGAAGAGATCGGAGCGATGTGCCGCGAACACGGAGCGCTCTTGCTGCTCGATTGCGTCACCTCGCTCGGCGGCGTGCCCGTGGAACTCGACAAATGGGGGGTGGAAGTCGCCTACAGCGGCACGCAGAAATGCCTGGCGTGTCCGCCGGGCGTCGCGCCCATCACCTTCAGCGAGCGCGCGCTCGGCAAGGTGCGCGAGCGCAAATCGAAGGTCACGAGCTGGTATTTCGACGTGAGCATGGTGGAGAAATACTGGGGCAACGAGCGCGTCTATCACCACACCGGCCCGATTACGATGAACTACGCGATCAGGGAAGCCCTGCGCATCATCTTCGATGAAGGCCTGGAAGCGCGCTTTGCGAGGCACGCCCTGGCGAGCAAGGCGTTACAGGCGGGCGTCGAGGCGTTCGGAATGTCCATGTTCGCCCAGGAAGGCGCGCGCACGCCCACGCTCAACACAGTCGCTCTCCGGGAGGGGATGGACGACGGCGCCGTCCGCAAGAGTCTGCTCAACGATTTCAACATCGAGATCGGCGGTGGATTGGGCGCGGTGGCCGGTAAGATCTGGCGTATTGGAATGATGGGCCACGGCGCCACACAGGCGAACGTGGTCTACCTTCTTTCGGCGCTGGAAGTAATTTTTTCCAAATTGGGGTATATTACAAAGGCTGGAGATGGTGTCGGAGCCGCTTCGCAGGTGTACGCGGACGCCGCTTCCTGATCATTCATCCAAAGGAGTTTAGCCGATGTTCCCGATGAATATGGGCATTCCCGAGCTTCTGGTCATTCTCGCGATATGCGTGCTGGTCTTCGGCGCGAAGCGCCTGCCCGAGATCGGCTCGGGCCTCGCTCGCGGCATCAAGAGCTTCAAGAAGGGGATGAGCGACGACCCGGAACTGCCCGACAAGAAAGAGGCGTCCGCCGCAGGAGAGGGCGATAAGGGCTGAAGAGCCGGTTCGTCTTCTGTTCCGCGCGTGAATCCTGAGGCGTTTCGTTCCTCATCGGCGGGGCGTCTCCTCTGATAGGAGATTGCGGGTCCGCGCTCGTAAAAAGTGGCGGGCGAATGATGTCCGTATTAGTTATGGCCAGCCCTGCGCGCGCAGCGGTTGGTTTTTTGTTCCTGGAGATACCCGATGGAATTCTTCAAGGTCGTATCGCCCGAAGAAGCGAAAAGCGCGCTTAAGGGTTTCCGCGCCTTGGGGGCGGAGCGCCTGTCTTCTTTCGAAGCTGTGGGCCGCGTCCTGGCCCGTGACGTCCACTCGCCCGTCGACCTGCCAGATTTCCCGCGCGCCACAATGGACGGCTACGCGCTGAGAGCCTCGGATTCTTTCGGTGCGAGCGAGGCCATACCCGCCTATCTCGAAGTAATCGGACAGGTGCCCATGGGGGCGGCGCCGGAGTTCTCGGTGGGACGGGGAGAGGCGGCGCGCATCCTGACGGGCGGCATGGTGCCGGAGGGCGCCGACGCCGTGGTGATGGAGGAATTTACCACCGCTCCAGACGCGGAGACTTTAGAAGCCCGGCGTCCCGTTGCCGTGGGCGAAAACATTCTCGCCATAGGTGATGATCTCAAAAAAGAAGAGTTGATTCTGGGGGCGGGTTCCCGCCTCAGAAGCCAGGACGTGGGTGCGCTTGCGGGCGTGGGCGTCACTTCGGTCGAGGTTCACCGCCGCCCCCGGGTGGCGATACTCCCCACAGGCGATGAATTGGTCGACCCGCGCGAGACTCCGCGCGTTGGTCAGGTGCGCGACATCAACCGCTTCTCCCTTGCGGCGGGGGTGGTCGAGGCCGGAGGGGAGCCTCAGACCGAAGAAATTCTCCCCGACGAACTGGCCGTCATCAAAGAGCGCCTGGAGCGTGCGGTGGGCCACGCGGATGTCGTACTCATCTCCGGCGGAAGCTCCATGGGCCTCCGCGATTACACGGTCGAGGCCATCGATTCACTGGGCGAGCCGGGCGTTCTTGTGCACGGCATATCCATCAAACCCGGCAAACCGACCATCATTGGACGAATTGAGAGAGACGGCGAGGACAAGGCCGTCATCGGTATTCCGGGTCATCCGGTCTCAGCCCTTATGATTTTTCACGCTTTTGTCCAGCCTGTCATACAGCAGTTGAGTGGTGAGGTCGCTCGCACCGAAACGGAAACAGAAGGTCTTGCGGCCACCCTTTCGAGAAACGTGGCCTCGGCCCCCGGGCGTGAAGACCTTGTTCGCGTCACGCTGGAAGAGGGTGAGAACGGACGCGTCGTCCATCCTCTGATGGGCAATTCCGCGATGATATCGACCATGACGAAAGCGGACGGCTACATCACGATTCCGCTTGAAGCCGAGGGGTTGCGCGAAGGAGCGCAAGTACGCGTGCATCTTTATTGAGCGCGCCTTAGATCAGGTTTTTCTTTCGAATCAGGTGTAAGCGAATGAACGATTTGCCTCTGGCCCAGGGGGGCCGGAAAATTTATTTGGAAAACATCCCGCGCGAAGAGGCGCTTTCGCGTCTCCTCGAAAAAGTGGGCGAGTTCCGCCTAGAGGAAGAAGAAATTCTGACGCCCGAGGCCCTGGGGCGCGTGACGTCGCGCGCGGCCTACGCGCAGGTTTCGAGCCCGCATTTTCACGCCGCAGCCATGGACGGCTACGCCCTTGCCTCTGCGGGGACATCGGGCGCCACGCCCGTGAGTCCCAAGGAGTATCTGCTCGGAGATGAGGCCCACCCCCTTGACACGGGCGATCCCATGCCCGAGGGAACGGATTGCGTCGTCATGATCGAACACGTGCACGAGGTGACCCCTGGCGCCATCCGCATCGAGGCGGCGCTCTCCCCATGGCAGAACGTGCGCGTGGCCGGGGAGGACGTCGTCGAGGGCCAGCTCATCCTGACGGCGGGGCACGTTTTAAGGCCCTACGATCTGGGTGCGCTGCTCGCGGCGGGCATCACCCGGGTGTGGGTGCGGCGGCGTCCTCGCGTCGCCATCATCCCCACCGGAGACGAGCTCGTGGAAGCGGGCGCCGAATTGAAGCCCGGTGATCTGGTGGAGTTCAATTCGAGCGTCATGTCCGCCTTCATCACCGAGTGGGGGGGAGAGGCGCTCCCCGGCCCGATATTGGAAGACAGGTTCGGGGCCATCGAGACTGCGGTTCGAGACGCGCTCGAGCGCGCGGACGTTGTTCTGGTGAACGCGGGTTCATCCGCAGGGCGGGAGGATCACACGGCCGCCGTCGTCGAAAAACTCGGAGAACTCCTCGTACACGGCGTGGCCATCTTCCCCGGCAAACCCACCATACTGGGCGTTTGCGCATCGGAATCGGGCGCGAGCAAGCCCGTGCTCGGGATTCCGGGCTATCCAGTCTCGGCGGTGCTGGCGCTTCAGGAGTTCGTGCGGCCGCTCATGGCGCACATGGCGGGTGCGGCCCCCGGCGAAGAGGAGCGCATCCGGGCCTTCATGAGCCGGAAGAGCGCCTCGCGGCTGGGGATGGAGGAGTTCTTGCGCGTAAAGCTTGGCCGGGTGGGTGAGCGGATGGTCTGCCTGCCCGCCAAGCGCGGGGCCAGCGTTATCAGTTCGCTCGTCGAGGCGGACGGCGTGGTGCGCGTGCCCGCCCACTCGGAGGGAATCGAGACGGGCGAGGAGGTCACGGTGGAGCTCTTGAGGCCCCTCGCCGATATCCGGGGCAACCTGCTCATGGCGGGCAGTCACGACAACGCGCTCGACCTGCTGGCGGACGAGTTGAGAGCGCGCCACCACGACGCGCGACTTTCCGCCTCGGCGGTGGGTTCGCTGGCGGGCCTCATCGCCGTGCGCGACGGGGAGGCGCACATTGCGGGCAGCCACCTGCTAGACCCCGAGACCGGGGAGTACAACTGGTACTACATCGAGCGCTACCTCAAAGGCCGCGAGGTCGTGGTGGTGAATTTCGTTCAGCGCGAACAGGGCATCCTGACGCCAAAGGGGAATCCCAAGCGCATTGCGGGGGTGTCCGATCTGAGCCGCGAGGATGTCTCCATCGTCAACCGCCAGAGTGGAGCGGGCACGCGGGTGCTGCTCGATCACCTGATGGCGAGCGAGGGCCTCTCGCCCGGCGATGTCCAAGGATATGAGCGGGTTGAGACCACGCACATGGCGGTGGCCATGGCGGTCGCGGCCGGACGCGCGGACTGCGGGTTGGGAATTTACGCGGCAGCGCACATGCTGGGTCTTGATTTCATCCCGCTGGAGCGCGAGAGGTTCGATTTCATCGTGCCAGGAGAACACTGGGAGACGCCCGCGATAGGCAAGGTGATGGATATTTTGAACGATGTGGCTTTTCGGGATGCCGTGGAGGCGCTTGGCGGGTATAATACGGAGTTGACGGGCCAGGTCATGATGGCACCACAAAGGGAAGGTTAGGGAAATGGCGTTATTCGATCGTTACGGGCGTGCGCACGATGATCTGAGAATATCGGTGACGGACAGGTGCAACTTCCGGTGTTTCTACTGCATGCCTGAAGAGGGCATGACGTGGCTGCCGCATGATGAGGTTCTCAACTACGAGGAAATCACCCGCGTCGTGCGCATCACCACCGAGCTGGGCTTCACGAGCTATCACCTGACCGGCGGCGAGCCGCTGCTGCGAAAGGACTTGCACCGCCTGGTCGAGCAGATGGTGGAAGTACAGCCCGAAATGGACTTGGCCCTCACGACCAACGGCGTCTTTCTCCCTAAAATGACGAAGGATCTCTACGCTGCGGGCCTGAGGCGCGTGAACATCAGCCTCGATTCCATGGACGCGGGCAAATTCCTGTTCATGACGCGCCGTGACGTGTTCGGTCAGGTGATGGAGGGCATCGAGGCGGCGGCGGAGGCCGGATTCTCGCCCATCAAGATCAACGCGGTGGCGGTCAAGGGGTTGAGCGAGGAGGAATTGCCGCGCTTCGCCAGGTGGTCGCGCGAGACGGGCCACGTCGTGCGCTTCATCGAATACATGCCGCTCGATGCGGACCGCACCTGGGCGCATGAGAAGGTCTTGTCGGCGGAGGAGATACTGGAAGGGCTCTCCGTCGAGGGAGAACTCGAACTCGTGAGCGGCCATCCCTCGGACCCCGCGACGCGCTACCGCTACAAGGACGGCAAGGGCGAGGTGGGCGTCATCGCCTCGGTCACGCGGCCGTTCTGTCAGGACTGCAACCGCATACGCCTGACGGCGGACGGCATGGTGCGGACCTGCCTGTTCTCTACGGTCGAGCACGACGTCAAGAAAATGCTCCGAGGCGGCACGACGGATGATGAGATAAAGGCCTGGCTCGCCGAGGTGGTACTCACCAAGACGCCGGGCCACCTCATCGGCCAGGAAGAGTTCGTGCAGCCCGAGCGCACCATGAGCGCCATCGGCGGCTAGCACCTCCGTATATCAAATAATTTCAACACTTTTTAGATGGAACGAACGCTTCTTTTTCGCGAGTATAGTCGTATCGCGAGAATCTGAACGAGTAAGTTTTAGGAGACCCGTCGTGTCTTGGGTTGAGAAGAAACGCCTGGAAGTGCTCGGTAGCACCATGGCCTACGTCGAGACCGGCGAGGGCGACCCTATCGTTTTTCTGCACGGTAACCCGACCTCCTCCTTCCTGTGGCGTGGTGTTATCCCCCATCTCGCCCCATTGGGCCGCTGCATCGCGCCGGACCTGATCGGCATGGGCGATTCGGACAAGCTGGAGGACAGCGGCCCTGGCCGCTACCGTTTTGTGGAACACCGCCGCTATCTCGATGCGCTACTGGAGGCTTTGGGCGTCGCCGAGCGCGTCACCCTCGTCATGCACGATTGGGGCTCGGCCCTGGGCTTCGACTGGGCCAACCGGCATCGCGACGCCGTGAAGGGCCTCGCCTATATGGAAGCCATCGTGCAGCCGCTGACCTGGGCGCAATGGCCCGAAGCGTCGCGGCGGGTTTTTCAGGGATTCCGTTCCGATAATGGAGAGTCCATGATTCTCGAGAAGAACGTGTTCGTCGAACGCGTGCTGCCCGGCTCGATCAAGCGCGATCTCAGCGAGGAGGAGATGGCCGAGTATCTCCGTCCTTTCTTTGAACCCGGTGAAGACCGCCGCCCGACCCTCACCTGGCCGCGCGAGATTCCCATCGAGGGCGAACCAGCGGACGTGACGGAGATTGTCGGCAGTTACGCCGCCTGGCTTCGCGAATCTCCCGTTCCCAAGCTGTTTGTTAACGCCGAACCGGGCGCCATCCTCATAGGCGAGCAGCGCGAGTTCTGCCGCATCTGGCCGAACCAGACCGAAGTCACCGTACCGGGGATCCACTTCATCCAGGAGGATTCTCCGGATGAGATCGGCCGCGCAATCGCCGAGTGGCTCGGTAAGCTTGACTGAGGTCTCTCCGGCCCTGAAATGTTATCGACTGTTGTATGTATCTTAGGCAAGTCATTCTAAATGAAGAGATTTTCTCGATTATAGCGAAATTAGCTATCTTATAAAAAAACCATAAACTCTCTAACTTAGATATAAACTTCTTTTCCAGGTCCGATGTGCAACTCAGATGTTTCTGAAGTGGAGCGTAGCAAAACAATCTTTGAGGGAATGAATATCCCGGCGGCGAGGATCCATGATTTATAATGATATTAGCTAATTTATAAGATAATCATAAACTCTCTAAGTTTGCTATAAACTCTTTCGATGAAACCGAAGCGCAAATTGTCTGCCCGGGCTGGAACCGGGCGATCGATTTGAAATATTAGCCATCTTGGTGTCCAAATTTCTTGATATATAGCGAAATTAGCTATCTTATGAAATAATTGTAAATTAGCTAATTTTAATATAAACTGCTCTTGTTATGGATCCGATACGCAACCCGTATGCTCCTGGAGCAGGCACTCCGCCACCCGAGTTGGCTGGTCGGGACGAGGTTCGCGAATCCGCGCGAATCGCATTGGAACGGACCAGAATAGGACGCCCGACCAAGAGCGCTATGATGCTTGGGTTGCGTGGGGTCGGCAAAACGGTGCTATTGAACCTCATCCGGGAAGAAGCAGAGGCAAGCGGCATCTATACGCTGTCGGTAGAAGCGTCCGAAAACCAATCGCTACCCTCCATTTTAGCGCCTCGACTGCATACGGTTTTGTTGAAGCTTTCACGCAGGCGTGCGGCGAAAGAACTGGCGCAAAGGGCCTTGAGGGGGCTCGCGGGATTCGTAAGGGCATTGAAAGTGAAGTATCGGGATATAGAAGTCGGTTTAGATACCGATCCCGAACCCGGTCTGGCGGACAATGGAAACCTTGAAAGCGACTTGCAGGAATTGCTCGAGGCCATCGGCGCTGCCGCCCGGGCGGATGCGACCTGCGTGGCGTTTTTCTTCGATGAACTCCAGTACGTGCCGGAAGAGCAACTGGAGGCCTTGATTATCGCGTTGCACCGGATATCCCAGCGTCGCCTTCCCGTGGTCATGTTAGGGGCGGGCCTGCCTCAGGTACGGGGTCGCATGGGAAAAGCGAAATCCTACGCCGAACGGCTTTTCGATTTTTCTGATATTGGTCCATTGTTGCCTGAAGATGCCAGACTCGCGCTCGCCAAGCCCGCTAGGGGCGAAAACGTGGAAATAGAACCCCGCGCTCTAGATGAAATTGTCTCCAAAACCCGTTGTTATCCCTATTTTCTACAGGAATGGGGCAAGCACGTATGGGACGTCGCCGAGCGTTCTCCCATCACGGTTTCCGATGTCGAAATCGCCACCCGGCAGGTCGTCGCCGATCTGGACCAGAGTTTCTTCCTTGTCAGGTTCGACAGACTGTCCCCCGCGGAAAAAAAGTATCTGCGAGCAATGGCCCAACTCGGTGAGGGGCCTCATCGCTCGGGGGAGGTGGCCCAAAAACTAAATCGCCTGGTTACTTCTCTGGCTCCCGTTCGTAGCCAACTGATCAACAAGGGCATGATTTGGAGTCCAAGTCACGGTGACACGGCTTTCACCGTGCCCATGTTTGATGAATTCATGCGACGAATCATGCCTGGAGATGAATGGCTGTCGTCTATTTGAGGAACGAAGGTTTTTACACATCTTAGCTCGCCGTTACCCAAACCTCTCTCCACCCAGGAACCCGTCTGCGTCCAAAAGAGAACACCCGAGGTTTGTGATAAGATCGTTTGCGTCGCTTTTTTATCATCCGTCGCATGAATGGTTCGTCGCCGGGTTTCTTTTTCGGGAGCCGCGAGAAGATGTCTGCAAGGGCAGTCGCCGTGCTCATCATGGTAATCATCGCTGCGGGTGAGTTCACCTGCGCCTATGCGGGCCGACCCAGGGGGCGGAGAAACCGCATCGTCACGGTTCAGGTGCAAAAGGTTTCCGTGGGTCGTCTGGGCAGGCGCGTGGCGGCTACGGGAACGCTCCTGGCTCGGAGCGAGGTGCGGCTCATGTCCCGCGCCGAGGGTCAGGTGCGCGAAGTCCTGGCCCGAGAGGGTTCACGCGTGAAAAAGGATCAAATCCTCTCGCGCCTTGACTCCACCATCAAACGGATAGACTTGAGGCTGGCGGAGAGTGAACTCGCCGCCGCGCGGTCGAATCTCCAAAGACTCAAAGCCGGAAGCCGCCCGGAGGAGATTGCGGCTGCAGCGGCCGCCGTCACCCAGGCGGAGGCTACACGCAAGCGCAGCGAGGCGGAAATTACCTCCGCCCTCGCCAGACAGGAGGAAGCGGAGGCGAACGCGCGCTCTCTTGGCGCTTTACACAAAACAGGCGTCATCAGCGCACAGGAATGGCGCAAGGTGACGACGGAGGCGAATCGCGCCCGCGCGGACGTGGCCGAGCGCCGCGCGCGCCTCGCCGAAGACGCCGCCCGTGTGCAGGTTGCAAAGGAAAAGCTCAAGCTGGTGAAAATCGGCGCGCGCGTGGAAGAAGTCGACATGGCGGGAGCGCAGGTGAGCCAGCATCTGCAGCGCGTGAGACGGCTCAAGGTGGAACTGGAATACTTCAACGTTCGCTCACCGATTTCGGGCGTCGTTACCGCGAGAAGAATCGAACCCGGCGATTTGGCGGTCAACCGGGCGCACCTGTTCACCATCGCCCAGACTGACACGCTGCGCGCCCGGGTGCGGGTGAGTGAACTGGATCTGCCGCTCATCAGGATTGGCCAGGGCGCGCGGGTCGAACTCGACGCCTATCGGGGCCGTTCATTCTCGGGGAAGCTGACGCGGATTTTCCCGAGCGTGGACCCCAGTTCGCGCCAGCTCATCGTGGAGGTGGACGTTCAAAATCCCGATTCTTCCCTGAGGCCCGGTCTTCTCGCCCGCGTGAAGTTCGACCCCCTGTTGGGCAGGCGCTCGATCAACCTGCCGGTTCACGCCGTGATCTGGGACGGGGATTTGCGCACGAAGTCGGGCGCGGTCTTCGTCGTGAGAAGGCTCCAGAGGGGAGTGGAGAGCGGTGGTCGCGCTAGAAGAGGTGATGCGCGCGGGGGCGGGCAGGGTGGCCCTGGCATGAGAGGCGGTGCGCGCAGGGGAATGGCCGAGGCGAGCGGGCGCGGCCCAGGGAGGAGCGGTCTACGCTTTATGGCGGTGCGCCGCGAGGTGCGCCTGGGCGAGATGGTCGACGGGCGTATCGAGATTCTCGATGGCCTGCGAGTGGGCGAGCGGGTGGTGGTGAGCGCCATCAGCCAACTAAGGGACAGGCGGCCCATTCGGGTCGTAGGGCCGTAAGGGAAAAGGGGTGGCCCCGTGCTGAGTAGAAGCTGCATCCGAAGACCCGTGGGAACCATCATGGGCGTGGTGTGCGCGCTGGTACTCGGCTTTTTCGCGCTTACGCGGCTGCCGGTCGATTTTCTTCCCAGAATTGTCTATCCCCGGATATTCATCGGCATCGACTTCGAGGGGGCCGACCCCAAGGTGGTCGAGGAGCAGGTGACAAAGGTGGTGGAGCGCGAACTCGCGACCACGCAGGGGGTGGTACGCATTTTCTCGATCAGCCGCGAGGGCGCCGCGCGCCTGTGGATGTTCTTCGACTTCGACCGCGACATCGATCTCGCGCTCCAGGACGCTATCACCAAATTCAACGTCGCAAGGAGAAACCTGCCGCAGGAGATACAGGATCAGCTCCAGAACACGCGCATCTTCAAGTCCGACCCGGCGCAGGTGCCCATCATCGAATACGCGCTGTCTTCCAAAACCCTCAAAGGGCCGCAGCTTCAGACCTGGGCGCGAAAGGTGCTCATCCCCCAGCTCATGACCGTCCCCGGCATCGCGTCGGTGGAGGCGTTCGGGGGCCAGGACGAGGAGGTGCAGGTGCTCGTCGACCTGCCGAGGATGCAGGGTCTGGGTCTCGACCTGCCTGCCGTCTTACGAAGGATGCGCGCCGAGAATATGGACCTGGCCGCCGGACGGGTGAAAACCGCCCACCGGGAGTATTCGAGCCGGACGGCGGGCAAGCTCAAGAGCGCGGGCGAGCTTTCGCGCCTGATCTTCCCCACAAAAGACGGCCGCCGGGTCTATCTGCGTGATTTTGCAAAGGTTCAGGACGCCGGCAAGGAACGGCGCATATTCGTGTGGCTGAACGGCGATGAGAGCGTCAAGGTGGTGGCCCTGAAGCAGCCCGACGCGAACACGGTCTCCGTCGTGGACGGTCTCAGCGACAGGCTCGCCTTCCTGACGCGCTACGGCATCGTTCCGCCCGACATCACCCTCGTTCCGATTTCGGATCAGAGTTTCTTCATCCGCGCCTCCATCAGGAACGTCCTCTCCTCCGCCCTGGTAGGCGGTACGCTGGCGATACTGGTTGTGCTCTGTTTCCTGGGGAGTCTCAGGCGCACGCTCATCATCGGCCTGGCGATCCCGATCGCGTCTGTCTTCACGTTTTTTCTCATGTGGGTGCTCGGCTTCACCTTCAACATATTCAGTCTGGGCGGGGTAGCGCTCGGCGTGGGAATGCTCGTGGACAACGCCATCGTCATGCTCGAGAACATTTCGCGCCATCAGGCGGAAGGGGGCGACCCCGTGGAGGCGGGGGAGAGCGGTTCCGCCGAGGTGGAGAGCGCCATGGTGGCCTCCACGCTCACGAACGTGGCCGCCGTGATGCCGTTTCTGCTGGTATCGGGCTACGTCGCGCTCCTGTTCCGCGAATTGATACTCACCATCACGCTGGCGTTCATATGTAGCCTCATGGTTGGCCTCACGGTCGTGGCCATGCTCTCCGCCCGGCTCCTTCAGATACCGATGAGCAGCGGCTTCAGCCGTTTTCCGCTCTTCCGCCTTTTCATCTGGCTCGTCGACCTCGCCAACCGGTTCTACCGCTTTCTCTTGAGGCCGGTTCTCACTCTCCGCTGGGTGGTCATCATCCTCGCCCTGGCCGTCTGCGCGAGCAGCTACACGCTCATCGGCAAACTGGGCAACGAACTCCTGCCTCAGGTGGACGATGGGCGGATCTCGGTCGACATCCGCTTCTCGCCTGGCGGCACCCTCGAGTACACCAAACAGGTAACGCGCGAGATTCATGACATGCTCGTACGCGATCCCGCCGTGGATAAGGTATTCGCCACTGCAGGGGGGCGTCTTTTCGGGCGGAATTTCTCGCCCTCCGCCTCCCGGGGGAGAATCGACGTGACGCTCAAAGACGGCGTGAGCGTGTTCGACTTTCTCAAGAAACTGAGACCCCGGCTCGCGCGCATGACGTATCCCGACGCGCGGATATACGCCTTCAAGAGCCGGGTGCGCGGCCTTCGCACCTCCAATACCCGGCACAACAAGAGCTTTTCCCTGGGCGTCCGGGGCGAGGAGTTGGCGACTCTGAACCGCATCGCGGAAGAAGTCGTCGAGAAGCTCCAGGGGGTGGAGGGACTTCACAACGTACAGATGACCGAGGACAGGCCCCGGCCTGAGTTCCGCATTCAGGTGAACAGAGAGCGCGCGGCGGAACTCGGCCTCTCCGTCGAGGACGTGGGCGACACCGTGGCCACGGCTGTCGATGGCTCCATCGCCACGTTCATCAACAGGGTGGATACGCGCGTGCCGGTGCGGGTCAAGTTCTCGGACACCGAGATCAAGAGCGAGCAGGATCTGGCGCACCTGCCCCTGTTTCCACAGAACCAGAACGGACGCTCCACGCGCTTGCACCACGTGGCTCAAATTCGCTACGGGCAGGGCAGTTCGGTCATCCCCCGCACGGACCAGAACCGCCTCATCCAGATAACGGGCGACATCCAGGGCCGCTCGCTGGGCGATGTGGGAGCGGATGTGCGCGCTCGCCTGAAAGACGTCAACGTGCCGAGGGGCTACTTCATCCTGCCGGGCGAGGACGAGGAGAACCTCAAGAAATCGAACCGCGAACTCTTCATCCTGGCGCTTCTCGCCATCTTCCTGGTCTACACGGTGCTGGCCGTCCAGTACGACTCGCTCGTGAACCCCTTGGTCATCATATTCGCCGTGCCGCCCGCGCTCACCGGTGCGCTCGTAGGTCTCTACCTCACCGGCACGCCCTTCGGGTCGACTGTGCTCATCGGCGTCATCCTGCTGGTGGGCATCGTGGTGAACAACTCCATCGTCATGATCGATTACGTCGAACGCTTGAGAGAACGCGGGATGGAGATAAGAGAAGCCATCATTGAGGGTGCTTCGACGAGGCTGCGCCCGATTCTCATGACCACGCTCACCACCATCATCGCGCTCACCCCTCTGGCGAGCGGCTGGGGGAAGGGGTCGGAGATGCTCAAGCCCTTGGGACTCGTCGTGTTGAGCGGGCTCTCGCTCTCCACCCTGTTCACGCTCTTCCTCGTGCCGTGCATCTATCTCGCGGCCCAGAATTTTGTCCGTAACTTGAGGCGGATGGTGGGCCTCAGCGAGACGAAATACACCGCTCCCGCCGCATAAAACCACTCGGGAGCTCCGTCCTGTGCTCTCTGGATTCGCTCGTAAAATCCCCGTAGTATCCACTCCGTCTGGAAGATGGTTCGTTTTCGATAGGAGAGAGCATGGCGAGAAAAAAGATGGGCGATAAGGTGCGCACGGACGGGAGGCTTCCCGATGAGAACCGGAAAGTGAGCGTGGAGCCTGATTACGTGAAAACCTGCGCGGGAAGCTGCCTCATCTCTGTGGGAGATACGAGGGTCCTGTGCGCCGCCTCGGTAGAGGAACGCGTGCCGCCCCACAAGCGTGATTCGGGCGAGGGGTGGGTGACGGCGGAATACGCCATGCTGCCGGGCAGCTCTCCCTGGCGGGTGGACAGAGGCCGCGCGCGCGCCGGCCGCAGCCAGGAGATTCAAAGGCTTATCGGGCGTTCGATGCGCTCGGTCGTGGACCTCTCGAAAATCGAGGGACTGACGGTATACATCGACTGCGACGTCATTCAGGCGGACGGCGGTACGCGGTGCGCCGCCATCACGGGAGGATACGTTGCGCTTGTCCGTGCTGTGAATGCCCTTCTTGCGGAGGGGCGCATCGCCGTATCACCGGTCCGCGAGGCAGTGGCCGCCGTGAGCGTTGGCGTGGTCGGGGGCGTCCCCATGCTGGATTTGGACTACTCGGAAGACTCGACCGCCGAGGTGGACATGAACGTCGTGATGACCGGCGGCGGCCGCTTCGTGGAGCTTCAGGGAACGGCCGAGCAGACCCCGTTTCGAAAGAGTGATCTGAACCGCTTGGTCGCTCTGGCGGAAAAAGGCATACGGGAACTCCTGGAGATTCAGGCGAAACACGTCGGCGCCAAATGAAAATCGTTCTCGCGAGTGGAAATCCCGGAAAAGCGCGCGAGGTGCGCGCCGCCCTTGAGGGGATGGACGTCGAACTCCTTCTCCCCGATGAGGCGGGCATCGCGTTCGACGTCGAGGAGACCGGCTCCACCTATGCGGAAAACGCGCTCATCAAGGCGCGGGCCGCATGCGAGGCGAGCGGAATGCCTGCCCTCGCTGATGATTCGGGCGTGGAGGTGGATGCGCTGCCCGGTGAGCTTGGCGTTCGCTCCGCCCGTTTCGGCGGTGATGGACTGGACGATTCAGGGCGGAACGCGCTCTTGCTCGAGCGGATGCGCGAGGTTTCAGATGCAGAGCGCGGCGCGCGCTACGCCTGCGTGCTTGCATACGTGAAGCCGGATGGCTGGTTCGGTTTTTTCGAGGGTGCTATGCACGGGCGAATACTGCGTGCGCCGCAAGGGGAGGGTGGTTTCGGCTACGACCCGCTCATGTATCTGCCCGAGCACGGCTGCGCCGTCTCGGAGCTTCCGCTCGATGTGAAAAACCGCATCAGCCACCGGGGTCTCGCGCTCGCGGAGTTCCGCGCGTGGCTGGCCCGCGAGGCGACGGATGGGGCATAATGCCAACAGTTAATGTTATTTGATTGTGGCCGCCGAGCCGTGATGGCGGCCAGTGATGAACATGGCGTCCGTTTTCTCATGGGACGCGCAGACAGGAGATATCAGGTATGTCCAGGATCGAGATGATTCAGCCCGAGGAGGCGGACGGCGACGTGGCCCGCCTATACGATGCCACCACCGCCATGCTGGGCCGCGTGCCGCATTCGATGCGGGTGCTGGCCAAGACCCCCCACGTCGCCAAGGCCATGCTGCCCTTCATCGCGACGCTCCAGCGCGAGGGCGGGGGCAGCATCCTCAAGACCAAGGTCAAGGAGATGGTTGTCATCAAGACGAGCCATCTCAACGGGTGCGCCTACTGATACGCGCACAACACGTCGCTTGGTCAAGCGGCCGGCATCAGCCCCGAGCAGGTGGAAGTCATCGGCACGGACGCCTACATGGAATCGGATTTATTCACCCCGCGCGAGAAGGCGGCCATCCTGTGGGCGGAGCACGTAACGCTCAACACGGCGCGCTCGAAAGACGACGTTTTCGAGGAGGTGCGCAAACACTTCTCCGAAGCCGAAATCGTCGAACTCACGATGGTGAGCGGGCTGTTCAACCTATTCAACCGCTTCATGGATTCACTCGGCATCCCGCTCGAGGAGCAAAAGGAAGTCGACAAGATCAAGAAATCCCTCTATTTGGACGGCGGGAAGGTCAAGACCTACTACAAGACGATAGTCGACCACTGGCCGAACGAGTACCCCGAACCTGATGCCCAGGACCCGAACAGGAACGGCTGAACTCCTTCCGATCAAAATCGCCCCGGGGCATCGGCTCCGGGGCGTTTTTGTTGTGGGGAGGCTCTTGTATTTCATAGCAGAGGGTGTCAGCCCTACCCCTTCTGAGGCCCCCGCTGGAAATCATCTGCTAGAATCGTCCATAATGTGAGTTGTTTGTTACCGGATGCGACCCCTCCACTTCCGAGGTTTCGGGATGAAGCGCATCGTTTGTGTCATTGCAGTGCTCGCTTCTGTTGTCTCCGCAAGCGCAGAGACAAACGTGGAAAGCGTGTTCAACTGTCGGGTGAGCTACACCATCCTGAACGGCTACAAGGTGGAGCAAAGGGTGCGCATCACCTTGCCGGCTGACAAGCGCGATTTGGCCGTCTGGCTGGTGGAGCGCAAAAAGGGCGAGTTCAAGAAGCTGGCTTATCCCATCGGCGGCGAGGGGGAACTCCTCATTTCGCGGCCTTTCAACAAGAAAAAATCCGTCACCTATCCCTTCATCCTCACCTGGCAGCCCTTCGGCCGCTTTCGCCTCACTGGGTTTTTCCTGTCGAGGAGGCATTCGCACACCGTCGTGGTACGTGATGAGAAGGAGAAAAGGCTCATCGAGATTTTCCCGGCATTTCCGGCCCACATCGCCACCAAGCTCGCGAAAGGGGAATGTGAGAAGTAAAGGAGAAACACAGGTGCTCAAGCGAGCCGTTCATCCCGGCGGGATTTTGAAGGACGAATTGGCGGAACTCGGCGTCACGCCCACAGAATTCGCGCGCCAGATCGACGTGCCGCCCAATCGGGGGAGTCAGATCATCAACGGGAAGAGATCAATCACCGGCGATACGGCCCTGCGTCTGGGCCACTGGTTCGGCGTCGCACCCGAGTTTTGACTCAACCTGCAGGCGCATTTTGAGCTCGCCTGCGCCGAGGAAGAATCAGGCGATAATATCCGCCTTCTGCCTACGAGGGAAAATCCACCGTCTCAAGCCGCATTGCCGCGTGCGATTTAGAAGAGAAGGGTGGTGCGGGTTCACTCCGGTATCTGCCTCGGCGGGGTTACACGCCGTCTCTCCCATTACCTGATTCCTATCCGAAAACCTCGCGTCACAAATAACACCTGAGCAGACGAATGCTCCTCTCCGCCGCGACCCGGAAGGCGGGTTTCTGGTCGATCTGCACCGATAGCACGCCCTCGTAGCCGATTTCCCTGAGCGCGCGGATGAAGTCGCCGAAGTGGATGTGGGCCGAACCCGGGTAGCCGCGCGTGGAATCGGCCACGTGCACGTATTCTATCCAATCGCGCGCGGCGAAGATGGCCCCGGGAATGGAGGCGTCCTCGGAATTCATCCAGCAGCTGTCGATCATCAGCGCGAGGCCGGCGTGGTTCTCCTCCTTCACGTATTCCATCCCCTGGCGCACGGTGTTGATGAAGTTCGTCTCGTAGCGGTTGTAGGGTTCGATGTAGATCTTCATGCCGCGCGCAGCGGCGTAGTCCGAACCCGCGCGCATGGCGTCACGCATCCAGCCGTTCGAGGTCTCCCACATCTCGCCGGGGATGCACGTGCCGCGGAACCGGCCAATGTTCACGCCGAGGGCGCCGAGTTTCTCACCCGCATCGATAAGCGAGCGCAGCCGGGCGGCGCCCGCCTCGCGGATCTCAGCGTCGGGGTGGCACATCATCACCCCGTCCTGAAGCTCGCTGGGGGCCGAACCTATCATCGTCACCGAAAAGCCCGAGCGTGCGATTTCCGCCTCCACCCCCTGTGCGTCGGGGTCTTCGGGGTCGCGCATGGCGACCTCCAAAGTGTCGTAGCCCAAATCCTTGAGGACGCCCAGGTTTTCGCCGAAATCCCCGCGCACGCCCGGCATCAAGGGCGAGCGCACCTCGGGCGTGGTGATGACGTAGCCAACGCTCATTTGGCTGGGTTCAGAGTACTCGGCGGCGTGAAGGGATATCGGCATTTTCGCATGTCTCCAGGGTGGAAATATCTCGTAAATTTTCTGGGAGATTACGTCCACGAACACGTCTTGTCGAGCGGAGCAAGGGGATTGTTGATAGAGAAAAAGCGAAGACCCCCCGAGGACGGGGGGCCTGAAGCCTCAAGACCGGATGAGAAGCTGAAATGCGTATCCCGCGACCAGCGAGCCCAGTATGCCGACCGCCAGGTAGATGGCGAAAACTTTTCGTTTCACCAGCGCCCACACGCCGGCCATGGCGGGGACGCACGTGACGGGACCCGCGATGAGAAAGGCCATGGCAGCGCCCGAGCCCATGCCGGCGGCGAGGAGTCCCTTGGTGATGGGGATGGCGGCGACGCCCGATGTGTAGAGCGGTATTCCCACCGCGCTCGCCAGGGGGATCGACCAGGGGTTGTCTTTGCCGAGTATCGCGCCTATCCACGCGGGGTCGACGTAGTGGACGATGAGCGCTTCCAGGAAAAACGCTACCGCCAGCCACTTGGCGAGATAAAGGCCCACGCTGCTCGCCTGAGCGGCGAAGCCGCTCAAAGCCGGCCTGTGCATCCGGGTTTCACCCTGGGTTTCTTGCGCACCCGGCGCAACGATGCTCCTGAGTTCCCCGTCGAGTCTTCCGCCTCGACCGATGAGGTAGGTGGCGTAGCCTGCGGCGGCGCCCAAAACAACCGCGCTGATGAGCCGCGCGACGGCGTAGTCCGTTCCCAGCACACCCGCTGTCAGCACGAATTTCTCAGGACTCATCAGGGGCGAACTGATCCAGAAGGCCATCACGGGTCCAAGCGGTACGCCGCTTGCCAGCATGGCGGCGATCAGGGGGATGACGCCGCAGGAGCAAAACGGAACCACGGCGCCCACTGCGGACGCGCCGGCGATGCCCATGCCCTGGCGCTTGTCGAACACCGCTTTTATCTTGTCCGCGTACCCGGCGACGGTGACCCACGCCGAGACGCCCACGCTCAGGAGGAAAAAGGGCGCGATGCCCCAGAAGCTGTTCAGCATGAACAAGATGTTTCGCTTGATCTCGGCGGTGATGAGGCCGGCGGAAATCTCTCGTTCCGCTCCCGCCCACAGGATGAGCGCAATAAACGCGCCTATCGATAGGAAGCCCCACAGGTAGGGGGAAGTCCACCTGGCTTTCGGCTCCGGCGCGCAGCAGGAGGCTTCCTCGCCGGACGATGCAAGGTTATCAGCGGCAGGCGTTGATTTCACTTCGGTGATCATGAAGATAACTCCTCGGCGGCGCGCGCGAGTTTTTCTATCGCGCGGACGATCTCTTCTTTCTCCGCAGGGGAGAATTTATCCAGAAGCGCGCCGTCCTCGATCGCGCAGCTTTCCGAGATAGTCCCATGAAGCGCCGCTCCCGCCTCGCTCAGACTCAGGCAGCACACGCGGCGGTCTCCTGCCTTCATGCAGCGCTCTATCAGGCCGCGCTCGACGAGCGGGTCAGCGCAGCGCGTAACGCCGCTCGGGGTGAGGCGCATTCGTCTGGCGATGACTCCCATGGGGAGGGGTTCCGCTTCAGCGCCTGCGAGCATGTGGAGGAGAGTCCACTGGTTGTGGGTGATGTCGTGGCGGCACACCGCCTCCCTGTCGGCGGGTTTTTTCAGATGAAGGAGACCATCGAGCGCCACGTGAAGACGCGCACCGAGGTCGTGCGTTTCGAGCGCCGTGCCCTCGCAACAGGTTTGCGACGTAGTGTTCATTCTGTTCTGAACTCCTCTATTTTTTTGTTTCCGAATTTTTCGGCTGACTCTATGCGCCATACTGTGCTTTTTGTAGTACTTATCAAATATATTATATCTCAATATTTGACTAATTCAAATATAAATCTGTTCAACTTTCTTGTCAAGAGATTTTTAGATTATTATTTGAACAGGAGAGTCTCGGGAGAAAAACCTGCTTGTTCCATCTAATCACCATCCCTATACTCTGGGTGATTATTTCTGCGCTTCACCAGGCACTATTGCGCTTTTCGTCTTACGGGCCATATAGAGGGAGATTATGAAATCCATCGCTTTCGATGAAATCACCGAAGAGCGCGCTACCGGGCGTGTCGCGGCGATTTATGAAGATATGCGCCAGGTGCTCCGCAGCACCCAGGTGAACCTCATCTACCGCACCCTCGCGGTGCATGAGGATTATTTTTGCGCGGCTTGGGACGCGCTCAGACCCAACGCCTCAATCGCATATTTCGAGCGTTGCGCGGACAACCTGAGGATGCGCATGGCCCCGCCCATGCCGCCCGACGTGCCCGACGTAGGGGAAGAACTGGAAGACGACTTCGACTACTCACCAGAGGATATCGAAGCAGTCAACGGCGTCCTGGACATATATAATGACGCGAATCCAAAGAACCTCATTCTCGTTGCGGCGCTCAAGGGCGCGCTCAACGGCATGAAGATAGGCGGCATCCGGCCCGGTTCGGAGGCGGATACAGATGCACTGCCCACCGGACCGCCCGCTACCATGCGCGCAGAGAGTTTAGTGGACCCGGCGGGCGTCGATGATTCTCTGGGCGCTATATTCAGGGAGATACGCGAGGCGACCGGCGGGCTGGGCAGTGTCTGGCGCGCGCTGGGGCATCATCCCGCTTTCCTGGAGCGCGTCTGGCCGTTCTTGAAAGAAGAGATGGCGAAAGCGGGATACCTGATTACAGTCACGCAGGCGCAAGGCGCAGCGGCGGCAGCCGCCCAGGAATTTCCCTTCGCCGTCGAATTGAGCAGGCAGCAAGTGGCGGGGAAGGGGCTTACGGAGAGTGAGATCGACGTGATCGATCAAAAGCTCGATCGCTTCATCCACCTCATCCCCAGAACCAACACCCTGGTTCTTCTCATGAAGGCCGCTTTGGTGGGCGAGGGCAGGGTGCGCAGAAAACCCTTCGAGGGGGAGTAGGTTTTCGTATCGTCCGTATCGCTCTCGGTGTGAGTGCTTGGAATAATCGCAAATTCTCCAACGCCGCTGGACATTTCCGGCGGTTTCCTTATACTAATTTCACAATACAAAAATTTGGGGAGAAGGGGGCGCTCGCGGGGCGGGGCCGGAAGGCCCCATGCGTGTGTTTTTTTGCTCACCTGACTGCATGATCCTCTTCTGCAGCATCTTCCCGAATCCTGCCGAGCGCATAGCTGTTCTTTTCCCATCGTGACCTCTTTTTCAGTATGGGCTTCCTCATCAAGGCATTGTTGACGATCTCGATTTATGTTATTTTCTCTTGCCTTTCGGGCGGAAAACGGCGCCTGCGAATGGGTTGCCACGGAAAAGTCGCCGAGTCGGGCGCCCGTAGCTCAGCCGGATAGAGCAACGGACTTCTAATCCGTAGGTCGCAGGTTCGAATCCTGCCGGGCGTACCATTTTAGGGAAATCGCGTCACCCTATTTTCCATACGCGTGGCCACCGCGGAAGTGGGGGATGAAGGCATGGTGGGTGTAGCTCAGTGGTTAGAGCGCCGGGTTGTGGCCCCGGAGGTCGGGGGTTCAAATCCCCTCACTCACCCCAAAGCGTTTACAAATTCTTGAGCGGACCTGGCTTCCGCACAAGACCAACGGATATCACGCGCCCGTAGCTCAATTGGATAGAGCGTCGGACTTCGGATCCGAAGGTTGTAGGTTCGAGTCCTACCGGGCGTGCCACCTGAAAATCATGAGAAACACCACGAAGTCAAAGAAGATACGAGCGTTAGGAGATTGCGGATGTGGTCTGCGGCGCCTTCGTCCGGCACTGTGTGCCCCTTTGGTGCACAGACCCTGAAGCATACATCTTGAGACCCTTTATTCCTTGGTGTTATTGTCATCAGCACACAGCGTGCGTGGAATTGCTCGTCTTCAAGAATTTTTTTCGACCATCCATCTGGGTTCGTGTATAATCCGGTTTCATCACAATGAGCATTCGGTTCGCTAGATTACATTTTCGAATAATGCCTAATGGGAGATAAGGCGATGAAAAAATTGCTGGTTGCTATGACGTTGGTTTTGTTCACAAGTGTGACGGCAGGCGCCGAAACCGTCAAACTGGGCGTCCTTTTCGGTTATACGGGCCCCATCGAATCCTTGACTCCACCAATGGCTAAAGGCGCTGAATTGGCGATGAAGGAAGTCACCGACAGCGGCGCCTTGCTGGGCGGCGCCAAAGTGGTTTCGGTACGCGGCGATACCACTTGCACCGATTCCGCTGCCGCCAGGGCGGCGGCCGAGCGTCTGGTCACATCGGATAAGGTCAACGCCATCGTCGGCGGAGATTGTTCGGGCGTTACTATTGCCATATTGCAAAATGTGGCCATGCCCAACGGGGTCGTTATGATCTCCCCCTCGGCGACTTCCCCGGCTCTGTCCACTCTCAAGGACAACGGGCTGTTCTTCCGCACCGCTCCCTCCGACGCCCGGCAGGGGCAGGTCATCAGCGCCGTTCTGAAAGAAAGAGGTGTCAAGTCAGCGGCCTTGACTTATACCAACAACGACTACGGCAAGGGCCTGGCTGACAGCATCAAGACCAACTTCAAGAAGGTCGGCGGCAAGATTACGATTTCCGCCGCGCACGAAGACGGCAAGGCGGACTACACCGCGGAAGTCGGCGCTCTTTCGGCCGCAGGTGGCGACGTCCTGATCGTCGCCGGTTACGTGGACCAGGGCGGCAAAGGCATCATACGGGCGGCCGTCGATACCGGCGCATTCGAAACCTTCTTGCTGCCGGACGGGATGATCGGCGAGAGCCTGCCGAAAGCGATCGGCAAGGCGCTCGATGGTTCTTACGGCACCGTTCCCGGTACGGACAGCCCTGGCGCGGCGAAACTCGGCGCACTGGCCAAGAAGGCCGGCTTCAAGGGGGGCAACCCGTTCGTGGCCGAGGCCTACGATGCAGCGGCGCTGCTCCTGCTGGCCATGCAGGCGGCCGGCTCCAGCAAGAGCATGAAGCTCAAGGACAAGGTGATGATGGTCGCCAATGCGCCGGGCGAGAAGATTTACCCCGGTGAACTGGCCAAAGCGCTCAAGATCCTCGCCAAGGGCGGCGACGTCGATTATGTGGGCGCCTCGGCGGTCGAACTGATAGGTCCCGGTGAGAGCGCGGGCAACTACCGGGAGATACTTGTGAAGGGTGGGAAGATCACCACTGTGCGGTACCGCTAAACAGGATCGGTTGTTCGTGGTCCGTTCCATGGGAGAACGCCCGGGCGATGAGACCGGGCGTTCTTTGTGGATCTCATGATCTCGGTAGTTGATCTCCACATGCACTTTGGCGGCATTCGCGCCGTGGATGGCGTTTCCCTGTCCATCGACGGCGGCCGCATCACTGGGCTCATCGGTCCCAACGGCGCGGGTAAAACCACGCTGTTCAACGTAATCGCCGGGGTCTATCGTCCCACTTCGGGTAGCGTCTATCTGGACGGTGAGAACGTCACCGGCCTCCGGCCTCACGAATTATATGCCATGGGCATGTTGCGTACCTTCCAGATAGCACAGGAGTTCACCACCCTGACAGTTCGCGAGAACCTCATGATGGTGCCCTCGGGTCAGTCGGGAGAAAACCTTCTCGGGGCCTGGTTGCTTCCGGAGAAGGTGCGTTCAGAAGAAGAGCGCGTTCGCGCCAAGGCCGAGGAAGTCATCGAGTTTCTTCAAATCACCCAAGTAGCCGACGAACTGGCCGGGAACCTCTCCGGCGGTCAAAAGAAGCTGTTGGAACTTGGTCGCACCATGATGGCTGACGCCAAGGTCGTTCTTCTGGATGAAGTGGGCGCCGGTGTGAACCGCACCCTGCTCAAAACGCTGGGAGACGCCATTCTGCGTTTGCAGCGCGAGCGCGGATACACTTTCTGCATGATAGAGCACGACATGGATTTCATCTCGCGTCTTTGCGACCCGGTGATCGTTATGGCCGAGGGCGCGATTCTCGCACAGGGCGGCGTCGAGGAGGTGAAGGCCGACGAGCAAGTCATCACGGCCTATCTGGGCGGGCGACGCAAAGACAAGCCGAACCGATGACGATGAATGATTCGGAAGATTATCTCCTCGGTGAGAACATGACCGGCGGCTACGGCGGGCCGGACATTCTGAACGGGTGCACCATCGGCGCCCGAAGCGGAGAAATAACGGTCGTCGTCGGCCCCAACGGCTCGGGCAAATCCACGGCCATGAAGGCGCTCTTCGGCATGCTGGGGATGCGCGAGGGTACTGTTCGCCTGGGCGGGGAGGACATCACCGGGCTGTCGCCGCAGGATCGCGTCGTCCGCGGCATGAGTCTGGTGCCGCAAACCGGCAACGTCTTCACTTCCATGACGGTCGAGGAAAACCTGGAGATGGGGGCCTTCATCCGTGAGGGCGACATAGCGGACACGATGGGGCGTGTGTTCGACCTCTTCCCGGTACTCAAGGAAAAACGCCGCCAACTCGCCGGTGAGCTTTCCGGCGGCCAGCGCCAGCAGGTGGCGGTGGGCCGCGCGCTCATGACCCGTCCGAAGGTGTTGATGCTCGATGAGCCCACGGCGGGGGTCTCGCCAATCGTGATGACCGAGTTGTTCGAGCAGATCCTCTACATCGCGGGCGACGGCATCGCCATTCTGATGGTGGAGCAGAACGCCCGCCAGGCGCTGAGCATCGCCGACAGGGGCTACGTACTGGTGCAGGGGCGGAACCGATACACCGACACCGGTCCGGCCCTGATGATGAACACCGAAGTCCGCCGGGCGTTCCTGGGCGGCTGAGGCGATGGACGGCATCCTGAACGCGCTGATCCTGCTCTCGAACTTCGTCATAGTTCCCGCCATGGCGTACGGCAGTCAGTTGGCGCTCGGGGCTCTGGCCGTCACCTTGATATACGCCATCTTGCGCTTTTCGGACTTCGCCCAGGGCGACACCATGGCCTTTGGGGCCATGGCGACCATCCTGCTCACATGGGCGCTGCAATACTGGGGCGTTTCGATCGCCCCGCTGCCGACCGCGCTTTTGGCCCTACCGTTCGGCGTCCTCTGCACGATCGCTCTTTGCCTGTTAATCGATCGTTGGGTGTATCGTTTCTATCGCCGGGTGAAAGCGAAGCCCGAGGTGTTGATGATCGTCTCGGTGGGAGTGATGTTCGTCTACAACAGCGTGGTGCGCCTCATCATCGGACCCGGTGACAGGTGGTTCGTTGACGGGGAGCGTTTCATCATCACTGCCCCGACCTTCAAGCGTCTGAGTGGATTTAGCGAAGGCGTCGCTTTCAAGACCACGCAGGGCCTTACCATTCTAATGGCTATCATCGTGGTGGCGGCGCTTTTTTGGTTTCTGAACCGTACGCGCACCGGCAAATCCATGCGCGCTTATTCGGACAACGAAGATCTGGCTCTGCTCTCGGGGATCGATCCGGAACGGGTCGTGCGTACCACCTGGTTCATCGCCGCAACTCTTGCCACCATAGCAGGTGTCATGTATGGCCTGGACAAGAGTTTCAAGCCGTTTACCTATTTCAATCTACTGCTGCCCATCTTCGCCGCCGCCATCGTCGGCGGTCTGGGCAACCCGCTGGGCGCAATCGTAGGCGGTTTCACCATCGCCTTCTCCGAGGTCGCTCTCACCTACGCCTACAGGAAATTTGTCGGTTATCTCGCACCCGGAGACTGGACGCCGGAAGGGCTGGTGCAGTTGTTGTCCACGGATTACAAGTTCGCGGTTTCCTTCGTCATTCTGGTGCTGGTGCTGCTGCTCCGGCCCACAGGTATTTTTGGACGGAGATCTTCATGAGCCCTGTGAGCGGCTGGAGAGAGAACTTGCGCGCCGTATATATGTTCGCCTTCATGTTCGTAGCTCTGGCCGTGGTCGGTGTGTTCCAGAGCTGGTCCCTGGCACTGGCGATTCTGAACCTCTGTCTGATATCGGCGGTGATGTCTCTGGGCGTCAACATACAGTGGGGCTACGCCGGCCTATTTAACATTGGCATTATGGGATTCGCGGCGCTGGGCGGGGTGACGGCGGTTCTCGTTTCCATCGCGCCGGTTCCGGCGGCCTGGGAAGCGGGCGGTTTCGGCGTCATTGTCGCCCTTGCGATTTCCCTCGCGACGATCCTGGCCGCTGTGTTTGTTGCTAGACGCGCTCCCGCCGGGATACCGCGTAAGGTCCTCCTCGCTTTCATCATTATCGGCGGCTTTTTTCTCGCGCGGGCGTTCTTTTTTCCCGCGGTGGAGGCCATTGAGGCCGTGGACCCGACAATTGCCGGATTTCTGGGAGGTCTCGGGCTCCCCATCCTGCTTTCTTGGGTTGCAGGCGGTCTGCTCGCCGCCGCCGTCGCCTGGGTGATCGGAAAGATCGCCTTAGGCCTCAGGACCGATTATCTGGCAATCGCCACGCTGGGCATTTCGGAGATCATCATCGCCGTCCTGAAAAACGAGGACTGGCTGGCCCGCGGCGTTAAAAACGTAAGTGGGTTGCCTCGTCCCGTACCTTATGAGGTGGATCTTCAGCAGACTCTCTGGTTCCAGGACTGGGCCGCCCGTCTGGGCGTATCGCCCGTCGAGATTTCCTCCATTTTCGTCAAGTTATGCTACGCGGGGCTTTTTGCCATCGTTCTTCTCGTGGTTTTGTGGCTTTCCGAGCGGGCGCTCCATTCGCCGTGGGGCCGTATGATGCGCGCCATCAGAGACAACGAAATCGCCGCTTCCGCAATGGGTAAGGACATCACGGGACGCCATCTGCAGGTGTTCGTTCTGGGTTCGGCGGTGGTCGGCGTCGCCGGGGCCATGCTCACCACCCTGGACGGGCAGTTCACGCCTGCCTCCTACCAGCCGCTGCGCTTTACCTTCATTATCTGGGTGATGGTCATCGTCGGCGGGTCAGGGAACAACTGGGGCGCTGTTCTGGGCGGTTTTGTCATCTGGTTCTTCTGGATAGAGGCCGAACCCATTGGTCTTTGGTTGATGGACCTGCTCACCTCGGGACTCGCGCAAGACAGCCCGATTCGTCGTCATCTGATGGAAAGCGCGGCTCACATGCGGCTGATGATCATGGGTGTGATCCTGTTGCTGGTTTTGCGCTTCAGCCCCCGTGGCCTGATTCCCGAAAGATAGGCGTACCCGAAAGAAGTGCGCGAGCCGTCGGGCGAGCGGGAACCCGGAATGCGCGGCTTCATGATCTCTTGGAGGAATTTCCATCCAGCGGTGAAAGGCTGAGTCCCCCTCTGGAGCGCTCAAGAGTTGATGAGCCGCACCGGTTTTGTTATGAGGGGACGCTGTGCTAACTTCTGGTTTGACTATCGCCGCTCGGCGATGATTCAAATATCGGGTCGCTAGCTCAACTAGGCAGAGCAACGGACTCTTAATCCGTAGGTTCGGGGTTCGATTCCCCGGCGACCCACCAGATTCACGCACTCATAGGAGAATCGGTTCTATATGGAAACCCTTTCGATCATCATATTGGCCGTGGTCGTTATTATTTTCGTCTGGAAGGTGCTGCTCAAGGATCCGTTCGGGATTTACCCCAAGAAGTAATCCTCGCTTTTCGCGCTTCATATCCAGAGCATTCAACCTGCCGTCTCTGTAAGCATTACTGTTTCGTTCGCATTTTCTGGCGGTCGGACGAACCTCACACCTGCTTGGCTCTCAGCACCAGAATGAAAGGGATGACGAATATGAAGCTCCATCCCATGACCCAGTAGATGTCGTTATAAGCGAGCATGGTGGCTTGCTTATCGATGGTTTGCTCGATGAGGCCCATCGCCTTGGTTTGCGCGGTGTGGGGGTCGATCTGCTTGCGGACGAGCATTTCCGTGAGTTTTTCCTTATAGTGAAGAAACGTGGGGTTCGACTCGGTGATGTTCCCCACCATGTTCACGCGATGAAGGGCTGTGCGCCGCTCGAGTAGTATCGCCATCACGGCGAATCCCAGGTTGCCGCCCAGACGGCGCGCCAGGTTGTAGAGGCTCGTGGCGGAGTTGATATCGGCCACCGCGGTGGTGCTGAAGGCGACGGTTGTCAGAGTAACGAAGACGAAGGGCATGCCGAACCCCAGAATGACGAGGCGCGACACCATATCCCAGTAATCCGTTTGCAACGAGAGCCCCGACATCAGAAACATGGAGGTGACGGCCAGCGCTACGCCTCCGCACATCAATATCCTGTAATCCACAAGGTTGTACAGGTGACCCACGATGGGCATCATGCAGAAGAGCGCGATACCCCTTGGCAGCATGACGAGACCGGTTTCATAGGGGCCGTGATTGAGCAGGTTTTGGAGAAATTGCGGCAGGATGAAGGTGGTCCCGAACATTATGACTCCGAAGATCAGCACCACGATGCACGAGGCACTCAGGTTCAGGTTTTTAAGAACCCTGAAATCGATGATGGGTTCTTCCGTCCTGAGCTCCCATATGACCAGCGCCGTCAGGGTGATGATGGTTACTATCGTCATCAAGATGATGAGGTTGGAGTCGAACCAGTCCTCGTCCTGTCCACGCTCGAGGACGACCTGGAGCGCGGTGAGGCCGACCCCGATCAGGATGATGCCCATCCAGTCCACCTTGTTGATTCCTCGCTTCATGTGGGGCGGGTCGTACACGTAGATGGAAACGAGGGCCAGTCCCACGGCGGCGACGGGCACGTTGATGTAAAAAACCCATGGCCAGCTTAGCGTTTCCGTGATCCACCCGCCCACTACCGGGCCCATCGCGGGCGCAAGAACCACACCCGCCGCGAACATCGCCATCGCCCAGCCTTGCCTGTTCGCTGGATAGGTTTCGCGCAATATCGCCTGCGCGACAGGTATGAGCCCCCCGCCGCCGAGTCCTTGCAGGATGCGGTAGACAAGCATCTGCGTGAAGGTTTGCGAGGTGCCGACGAGAATCGACGCCAGTGTGAACAAGATGAAGGAGATGAGAAAATAACGCTTTCGTCCCAGCAGAGTGCTCCACCAGGCTGACATGGTGATCGTGATGATCTGGGCGATGGTGTAGATGGTCGCCACCCAGGTGATGGTGGACAGATCGACGTTGAATGAACCGCGCATGTGCGGCATCACCACGTTGACGATGCTGGCGTCCATTATGGATATAAACGCTGCTGAAACGACCGCGAGCGTAATCATCGCGCGGTTGAAGGGGGATGGATAACTTGTTTCCGCGGTGGCTTCCCCTCCGCTTCCGGGAGTGGATGAAGTCGTTTTTGCGTTCAAGGTTTTTGGTTTTGCGGTTTCTTGTCCACAGGGTACGCCAGCAGTCGGGGACCGCGCCGTATTTTTGTGTCCACGGTCACGTAGGCGGACATGCCGACCAGAAGGGGAAAGTTCTTGGGAGGCTTTTCGTCCAGCAGGATCTTCACGGGAATGCGGCGGGTGACCTTGACCCAGTTGCCGGTCGCGTTCTCAGGCGGTAGGAGGGAGAAGGTCTCACCCGTGCCCGAGTACAGGCTCGCAATATGGCCCTTGAACGTACGGTTCGGGTAGGCGTCGAGAACGATTTCGGCGGGCTGGCCCACGTGGATGCCTTCGAGTTTAATTTCCTTGAAATTCGCCCGGATGTATGCCTTCTCGAGTTGAACGATGAGCAGCAACGGGCGCCCGGGCTGTACGAAAGTACCCGGGTCGACGGATTTCTCCACGTAGCCGGATACGGGCGCGCGAATCTCGGTATAGGAGAGGAGAAGTTCTTTCTCCTTGTAGTCGGCCAGAGCTTCTTCAAGTTCGGCTTTCAAGGAATCGGCGTCATGGCTCTTGATGCGCCGGGAGCGGTCCTCGTTTTCCGCTAGCGCTACGGAGGCCTGCGCCTCTTCCATCTGGTTGACGATTGCCGAAACCTTGTTTTCTTCCACGTTGAGCGCGGCCTGGGAAGCATCGTAATTCGCCCTGGCGACATCATGGGAAGCGCGTACAAGTGCCAAGTTTTCATCTGAGATAATTTTCTGGCCATGCAGACGCAGTTTTCTGTTCAAATCCTCGCGCGCCTGTTTCTTCGTGGCCGCATGGGCGCGCGTTTCGTTTTTTCTTTGAATGAGCAGAGCGCGGGCCGAGCGGAGAGTGCGCCTCAGAGTCTCGAGGCGTGCGCGGGCTTCCTGCTGAAGACCTGTGGCTCGGCCCATGGAATGGGTGACGGACACCTTGCTCGCCTCATACTTCGCACGGGCAACGGCAACGGCGGCCTTGGCTTTTTTGAGGGCGACCTCATGACGCCGCTTGTCGAGGACGACGAGGAGCTCTCCTATCCGAACCGCCTGGTTGTCCTTGACCAGGAGTTTCTTCACCACGCCCGCGATTTCGGTGCTCACAGGAGTGAGCGTGCTCTTGACGTAGGCGTTATCCGTCGAGACGAATCGCTCCCAGTTCTGCCACCAGAAATATCCCGCCTCGGCGGCGAAGAAGAGGCCCACGGCAAGGGTCAGGAAGAGGAGGAACTTCCTGACGAATGAGAACGTAAAGCGTTTTTTCCGGGGTCGCCGGTTTTCACCGGGCGATGGTCCTCTTTCCTTTTGGGAAGGACCGGAAACGGAGGGATTTTCTCCATCAGGCGGTTTGTCCGTCATCACAGATGTCCGTGGCTCAATAACGTGCCGATTATACAAAACGCGGCGATATTTGAAGGTAACCCGCCTAAACTACAGCAAATAATGCAGTTTTGTCATCGTTGATAGCCAAAAATTGACATAATGCGGTGCACTACACGTCCATGGATGCGCCCTGGAGCCTCGGTGTGCTTATAATCCTCTAAAAGATATGATCTAAGAAAAACGAGAGGAAGCCGTATGTTCGCCGTAGCGGCGGCTCATGAAAAAGTGGTGGAAGCGGGTTTGCGCGTCATGGAAAAGGGAGGAGACGCCTGCGATGCGGCAGTTGCCGTATCCCTGGCCCTTGGCGTGGCGGAGCCATTCTATTCCGGGCTGGGCGGCGGCGGCGTGGCGCTCATCTGGCGGGAGGAGGAGAAAAGTGCTCGGTTTATCGATTTCAGCAACGAATGCCCCATAGGCATGGAGCCCGGCATTTTTGAATGCGATGATACCGGCGAACACATCGGCCATGAGCACAGCCGGGGTCATCGCTCCGTTCTCATTCCGGGGTTGCTGCGTGGGCTCGAGGCGATTCACAGCGAATATGGAAGCAAATCCTGGGGAGATTTATTTGCAAGCGCGATCCGCCTGGCGGATGAGGGCTTTAAGGTCGGCTGGTTCTATCGCCGCCAGCAGGAGGAGCCTCGTTTTAAGGTGCTTTGTACGGCATATCCCGAACTCGGGAAGATCCACACGGCATCCGGAGAGCCGCTTAATAAAGGCGCGCTCTTGCGCCAGCCGGATTTAGCTAGAACGCTGCGCGTAATAGCAGAAAAAGGGGCGGACGCTTTTTACGAGGACGCAGTCGAAGAAACGATAGCGGAGGAGGTGAGGAGCGGCGGCGGTTATCTAAGGGAGTCCGATCTCAAAAACTACCGCGTACGCTGGATGGCGCCGCTCGCCTACCGTTATCGGGACTTGCGTTTCCTCACCGCGCCGCCGCCTTCTTCCGGCCTGCTCCTGATACAGATATTGAATTTCCTCGAAGTTCTGCTGCCCGAATGGGATGCTGCGGATGAACCCGCACGAGGCCTGGCCCTCGCGCGCGCCATGCGCGCGGCTTTTCGCGACAGGTTCTCGGTCTATGGCGACCCGTACCATTACGACATGCCGATAGCTCGCCTCCTGAGTAAAGAATATGCCGCTGCCGCGATAGTTGAGGAGCGATCCTCCAGTGTTCACGTTCACGACGCGGAGCCGGGCTCTACCACCCACTTCACGGTTGTGGATCCTCGGGGCAACGTAGTCTGCCAGACGCAGACTCTGGGTATGGGGTGGGGCTCAGGCGTCGTGCCGCCGGGAACGGGCGTTATCTTGAACAACCACACGAACTGGATGGACCCCCGCCCGGGTCACGGAAATTCCCTGGGCGCGGGCAAGCGCCCCATGGCGGGTTATGCTCCCACCCTCGTTTTCGAAGGGGAGAATTTGCGGCTGGGACTAGGTAGTCCTGGCTCCTATCGCATCCCCACGGCAGTGGCCCAGGTAATCCAGAACCTGTTTTACCGGAACATGACCCTTCAAGAAGCGGTAGAGGCTCCCCGCATGCACTTGGATACAGGCCCCCTCCATGCCGAGGATGCGGTGGAAGAGGCGGTACTGGAATCTGCAAGGAAGAGCGGTTTCGAGGTTTCGACCTATTCGTATCCCCACCACTTCTTCGGTGGCGTGCACGCCGTGGAGGTGGGAGATGGCGGACGGCTCTCTGCCTTCGGCGATCCGCGTCGTGCGGGGAGTGCTGGAACGAGGGGATAGGGCATCATCCGTATTCGTGGATGCGCGCAGGTAGAAATGTTCGCTGGCTTAGGCTATTGAGGATAAGAGGTCTGTGAGGGAATCGCTACTGAAAGTCGAGCGTTTTTGCTTCGCGTCCCAAAGCGATTTGCCCGATGGTTTCGAGGCAGCGGTCGTTGGCGGGCGGCATGACGATGCCTGCCACCGCATCTCTCAAGTGACGCTCGAGCGGTAGGGAGCGGTGAAGCCCGCGTCCGCCGCAAAGGCGGATTCCCTGCTCGGCGAGTTCCTTTGCGGCTTCGGTCGCCAGGTACTTCGCCTGGTTGAGTATGAAGGTCAGTTCCATCTTCCCGAGATTTCCCCTGAGCGCGCCCAGTTTCTCTGCCGCGCGACGCGCGTTCTCGAGTAGCATGGCCATCTCGCCGATCTGACGCTGTGTGCGGTCCAGCTCTCCGAGAGGAACCCCCATGCCGGATTTCGTTTTCTTCACATAATCCACCGTAAACTGATACGCCGCCTCCGCGATGCCGATGTAGACGGCTGTATAGCCCAGTGACCACATGCTCATGTCTTTGCCGAGTATGCTGCCGGGTTCCCCGATAATCTCGGATGGCTCCACGGCGACGTCGTGAAACATCAGGGAGTTCGATGCTGTTCCCCGCATGCCGATGGTGTGCCAATCGTCGATGATTTCGATGTTCTCTCTCGAGGAGGGAACCATCACGTTCAGAAGGCCTTCCTGCAGGGTTTCCGCGCCGTCGAGGTAACTCCAGGTGAAGTAATAAGTCGCCCCTGTGGAGAGAGAGCAGAAATGTTTCTTTCCATGAAGGCGGTAGAGGCCGTTATCCTCGCGAATGGAAGTGCGCACCGCCAACTTGTCGCGGAAGGAACTACCCGGCTCGCTCGTAATGGAGGCGAAGATGGCGCCTTTGTTCACCACTTCCGAGAAGTAGCTTTCCATCTGATCCTGGGAGGCGATTTGCCCCAGAAAATCCACGACGGCGCTGTGCATGTTGAAGGTGAGGCCCGTAGAGGCACAGCCTTTCGCGATCTTTGAGAGTACGGTGACATAGGTGAGCGAATCCGCACCGATGCCGCCGAATTCCCTGGGCACCATGAGGGCGAGAAGGCCGGCGTCGGCCAGATCCTGATAATTCTCGACTGGAAAGCGCGATTCCTCGTCGATCATCTTCGCGCGCGGGGCGAATTTCTCCTGCGCCAGTGAATCTGCAAGGTCGACCCATTTTTTCGATTCGGCGCTTAGCGCGCCTGCAGAACTGTTCATCAATGGTTTCCTCTTCCCGTTGTCTTGGCTCTCTTATTTATATTCAGTCGTATTCCGCGAGTGCGGGTAAGGGTTGCTCCAGGGTGATGGGGTCGGTATCCGCAAGCAGCGGCATGATCTCACGCCCGAATATCTCTACTTCCTCGACATGCGGCCACCCGGATAGGATAAACGTGTGAACACCCGCGTCCACGTATTCCTTGAGCGCCTTGGCGATCATGTCGGGCGTACCCACCAGCGAGGCGCCCGCGCCGGCGCGAACGGTGTTCACACCCATCCACAAGGTGTCGGTGATCCAGAGAGATTTGCCCTTCGCCAGTTCGTTGACCCGCGTCTGGCCGGTGCTCTCCGTTCTGGTCTTCATGTCGGCCCAGGCCTGCACGTTCGAAATGTCGCTACCCTCGATGAGCGCCTGCGCGGCTTTTTTCGCCTCCGCCCTGGTCTCCCGACATAGGATGTGCATCCGAACGCCGAATTGTATCTTATCCTCGCGGTCGAACTCCGCGGCGCGCCGCTTCATGTCGAGCGCGTCCTTGGCGATGGTTTCGACGTCGACCGCGTACATCATATGCACGTCCGAGAATTTCGCTCCCACCCGGCGGCCGGGTTCCGAGCTTCCGCCGAGATAGATGGGTGGCCAGGGCTTTGAGACATGGATCGGGAAAAAAGCGGCTTCTCGTATGTCGAAATACTTTCCCTTGTAGGTGATGGGAGCGTCGGCGCTCCAGATGCGTGTGACGATGTCCAGGAACTCCTCCGTCCTGTCGTAACGCTCATCGTGCACGAGGTGATCGCCGTAGCGCATTTGCTCGACATGGCTCGAGCCTGTGACGACGTTGAGCGTCAAGCGCCCGCCGGTGAGCGCATCAAGCGTGCTCGCCGTCTGGGCGGCGAATACGGGGCTGGTGAGGCCGGGGCGGAACGCCACGCAGAAATTGATCCTCTCCGTGTGCTGAGCCACGCCTGCGGCCACGAGCCAGGCGTCCATGCAGTGGGTACCGGTAGGCACCAGAAGGTTTACGAAACCGGCTCGCTCGGCGGCGCTCGCCACTTGGGAGAGGTACTCGATGGTGGGTTTCCGCTCAGGCACCCTGGTGTTGATTTTGTGGCCGTCTCCGGCCCTGGCCGACGGGAGAAACCAAGCGTATTCAGTCCCCATATCCCAATACCTCAGTGGTGAGAGATGCGCTCAGTATAGCGCGAAATGGGCGTACATGTATTCACTTCGCCTGATTCTGAAAATACAAACAAGGTGGAAGCGCGTCAATCTCAAGACCGGGGCCGTGAGGATCTGACGGGCATCTGTCAGTTGAGTTGGCGGTATTCTTTATCTTCAATCGTATTCCGCGAGTGCGGGTAAGGGTTGCTCCAGGGTGATGGGCTCCGTATCCTCTAGCAGGGGCATTATCTCGCGTCCGAATATCTCGACTTCCTCGACATGCGGCCAGCCGGAGAGAATGAACGTGTGAACGCCCACGTCCACGTATTCCTTGAGCGCCTTGGCGATCATTTCCGGCGTTCCCACCAGGCAGGCGCCCGGGCCCGCGCGAACCGTGTTCACGCCCATCCACAAGGTGTCGGTGATCCAGAGAGATTCGCCCTTCGCCAGTTCGTTCACGCGCGTCTGGCCGATGCTCTCCGATTTGGTCTTCAAATCGGCCCAGACCTGCACGTTCGAGATGTCGCTCCCCTCGATGAGCGCTTGTGCGGCTTTTTTTGCCTCCTCCTTTGTCTCCCGGCAAAGGATGTGCATCCGGACGCCGAATTTTATCTGCTCTTCGCGGCCGACCTCCGCGGCGCGACGCTTCATGTCGAGCGCGTCCTTGGCGATGGTCTCCACATCCACGGCGTACATCATGTGCACGTCCGAGAATTTCGCTCCCACCCGGCGGCCGGGCTCCGAGCTTCCGCCGAGATAGATAGGCGGCCAGGGTTTTGAGACGTGGATCGGGAAAAAGGCGGCTTCTCTGATGTCGAAATACTTCCCTTGGTAGGTGATGGGAGCGTCGGCGCTCCAGATTCGTGTGACGATTTCTAGAAACTCCTCCGTCCTGTCGTAGCGCTCATCATGTACGAGGTGGTCGCCGTAGCGCATCTGCTCAGTATGGCTCGATCCGGTGACGACGTTGAGCGTCAAGCGACCGCCGGTGAGCGTATCGAGTGTACTCGCCGTCTGGGCGGCGAATACGGGGCTGGTGAGACCCGGTCGAAACGCCACGCAAAATTTGATTCTTTCGGTATGCTGCGCTACGCCCGCGGCCACGAGCCAGGCGTCCAGACAGTGGGTGCCTGTGGGCACCAGAAGGTTTACGAAACCGGCCCGCTCGGCGGCGCTCGCAACGCGCGAGAGATACTCGATGGTGGGTTTTCGCTCAGGCTTCCGGGTGTTGATCTTTTGGCCGTCACCCGCCCTGGCCGACGGGAGAAACCAAGCGTATTCGGTTCCCATATCCGAAAACCTCTATGGTGGTAGATGCGACCAGTATAGCCCAAATTGGGCGCGCATGTATTGGCTGCGCTTTTTTTGAAATTACAAACAAGGCGAATGCGCGTCAATCTCAATATCGAGGCCGCAAGGTTCAGACGGGCATCTGTCTGTCCAGTTGGCGGTACTGAACCGCCTCCGCCACATGCTGGGGAGAGATGTCTCTTTCCCCGGCCAGATCGCTTATGGTCCGCGCCACTTTCAGCACGCGATGATAAGCGCGCGCCGATAGGCCCAGTTTCTCCACCGCTAGCTTGAGCAGGCGTCTTCCCTCGGCGTCGAGCTTGCAGTGTTCGTTGATGAGAGCGGGCCCCATGTGGGCGTTGGCGTAAATACCTGGGTGGTCCTTGAAGCGCGCTTTCTGAATCTTCTGCGCCGCGAGAACGCGGTTTCTGATCGTCGCGGAACTCTCGCCCTCTGGGTCTTCGGCCAGCTCTTTCCAGGGTACTCTCGGCACGTTGATGTGGATGTCGATGCGATCGAGAATCGGCCCCGAGATGCGCGAGCGGTACCGGGCCACCTGCTTGGGCGTACAGGTGCATGCGCCGTCCGTCCGCAGGCCGCAAATGCAGGGGTTCATCGCGGCGGTTAGCATAAAGCGAGCCGGAAATGAGAGGCTCGCCTGCGCTCTGCTGATGGTGATCTTCCCGTCTTCGAGCGGACCACGCAGGGATTCGAGCACGTTTTTCCGAAACTCGGGCAGTTCATCGAGGAACAACACGCCGTTGTGCGCGAGTGAGGCCTCACCGGGCAGCGGGAGCGCGCCTCCGCCCACAAGGCCTGCGTCGCTGATGGTGTGGTGCGGGGCGCGGAAGGGTCGTTCCTGAATCAGGGAATCATGCTTCGTGAGCTTGCCGAGCACGCTCCACACCTGGCTGGTCTCGATGGCCTCATCCAATGAGAGTGGGGGGAGTATCGTGGGGAATCTTTTTGCCAACATACTTTTTCCGCTGCCGGGTGGGCCTATCATCAACAGATTGTGCGAGCCAGCGGCAGCGACCTCAACGGAGCGCTTGGCCTGGTGCTGTCCCCGGATGTCCGAGAAATCGATTCCTTCAGTCTGTTTTGTCTCTATTCCGTTTTTCTGGCAGCACGCCGGAGGAATGTCGATTTCTTCGCGGATGAATCCCACCACCTGGGGAAGCGTGTGTACGGGATAGACCTCGAGTTTGTCGACCACGGCCGCTTCGGGAGCGTTCTCCGCCGGGAGGACGAGGCCGCGCTTGCCCATCTTCTTGGCGAGAACGGCGATGTTGAGCGCTCCCCGGATGGGCCGCAGGGAACCATCCAGCGCCAGTTCACCCAGAAACAGCAGGGAATCCTCCATTTGAGAGCGTGAGTGAAACACGCCGTTCGCGCGCAGTATGGAGAGCGCAATGGGCAAATCGAAGGCGCTACCCTCCTTGCGGACGTCTGCTGGTGAGAGGCTGACGGTGATGCGCCCCATCGGGTAGATGAAGCCCGTGTTAAAGATGGCGGCCCGAATCCTGTCCTTGCTCTCCTTAACGGCGGCGTCGGGCAGGCCGACAGTGGCGTAATAGGGAAGACCTGAGGCGAGGTCGACTTCCACTTCGACAGGGTAGGCGTCTACGCCCAATACGGCTGCTGCTTGGGTTTTGGCAAGCATGGCACATCTCCGGGTTGTGTCGTGGAGTAGCAAAGATAAGACGAACAATATAACGAAAATAAAACGAAATCAACCCCGGATTGACATAATTTTGTGAAATTCTACTTAAATTCCGGACTTTTTCGGGTGTGTATTCGATGGGGAATGGGAAAAGCGCGGTTTTCAGTTCGATAATAGCGCCGGCGATGACTGGCGCTGCTTATTTATTGGAAACTTCGGAGCCGGTAGCGATGACCACCCTGGAATCGATGAGTGTGTGGATTTGTTCATCCTTGTAATGAAGAAGCTCGCGGAGTATGTCCTCGGAATCGCCCCCGTGAAGGGGAGCGGGTTCTGGGTCCGGGTTTCCGTTTTCCGTGCGGTTCAGGATGGGGTTGCCCACAATTTTTACCGTTCCGACTTCGGGGTATTCATATTCTCTAATGAGACGCCTCGCCTCGACCTGCTCATTGTCGAGTGCTCGATCAAGCGGGTTAACAGGTGCGGAGGGCACCCCCGCCGCCTCGAAGAGTTCAATCCACTCCTCGCCCGAGCGGGTCATGAGTATTTCTTCCATAATGGGCAGAAGGACGTCCCTGTTCTCGGAGCGCAGGTCGTTCGTGCGGAAGCGCGGGTCGTCGGCCAGTTCGGCCATTCCCATGACCTCGCACATCTTTTTCCAAAAACGTTCCTCGCGTGGGGAGAGTACGATGTAGATCGTGGCCGTCGGAAACGCCTGGTAGGGCACCATGTACTCATGCGCGTTGCCGGGCGGCTCGGGAATATCGCCGTTGTTGAGATACATGGTCGAAATATAGCCGAGCATGGCGAGTTGGACGTCGAACATCGGCACTTCGAGGTGGGCTCCGCTTCTTCCTTTCGCCTTGGCCAGCAAGCCCGCCATACAGGCGATGGCGGTGTAGAGGGCTGTAGAGATATCTGCCGTGGGCGAGCCGTTCCTGGCGGGCGGGCGGTTCGGCTCGCCTGTGATGGCCATGTGGCCGCTTACGGCCTGTTCGACGAGATCGAAGGCCGGTTTATCGCGCCAGGGGCCTTGTTCCCCGTATCCGCTCGAATCGATGAACACGATGTCGGGGTTTCTCCGCTTCATGACGTCATATCCAAGTCCCAGCCGATCCATCGTGCCGGGCCTGAAGTTCACCATCACGGCGTCTGATTTTTCCACCAGGTCCAAGAACACTTCCTTGCCTTCGGGCTTTTTCAGGTCGATGACGATGCCCTTCTTTCCCCGGT
Source organism: Nitrospinae bacterium bin107 (assembly GCA_002238965.1). Lineage (GTDB taxonomy): Bacteria > UBA8248 > UBA8248 > UBA8248 > UBA8248 > Bin107. Next base: position 203,102 of record MPNJ01000005.1, read on the forward strand.
TGAAGGTGAGGAAGATGCTCGAAACGGGGCCGATGCCCGCAATGGCGGGGTTGCGCCCGATATCGCCCTGGGGAGATTCGACTTTGATGACCTCGGCGCCCATGTCGGCGAGAATCATGCTGCCGATGGTGCCTGCGATAACCTGTCCAAGATCGAGGATGCGGTAGCCTGCCAGCATCAGAGAATTCCTTAAATTAAGATCGGGGAGCGGCTGTCGCCGTCGCCTTGATGAGCACATCGCCGCGCTGATTCTCGGCACTCGCCTCGATTTCGACCATCGGTTGCTCTGCCTCTTCATATTGACGCACGACCCTGGCCTTGCAAATCACCATGTCGCCCGGCCATGCTTGCGCGCTGAAGCGTATTTTCAAGTTCTTGAACGAATCCGGCCCCAGCCATTCACTGAGAAGGCGGGCAAGATATCCGCCCTGGAGCATCCCGTGCGCGAAGGGTTTGTCGAACCCAGCCCGGATGGCGTAAATCTCATCGTGGTGGTTGGGGTTGAAATCTCCGCTGGCTCCTGCGTAGCGAACGAGGTCCGTCCGGGTGATGGGGCCAACCGTCAGTTCACGCTCTGCACCCTCGGCAAGTTCTTCCCATTTCGCGTATTTTGTAGCTATCGTCATGTAAATGCTCCATCAGGCCTCTTTGGGTGGGGCCGCGGTCTCGATGAGAGTTCGCCTCGCCACCTGAACCAGTTCGCCCGTCTCGTCCAAGAATCTGGTTTCGATTACGACGAAGGTCATCATCCCGCCCCGGCGGCCTTCCTTCTCGCGGGTGGAGACGATGGCGTTTTGCCCCTTAAGGTTCATGCCGGCGACCAGGGGCTTGTGGTATTCGAATTCCTGCTCCCCGTGGAGACGGCGCTTGGGGTCGTAGCCGAGATGGGGCATGGGGTCGTTCTCGGTATTTTCGTGCCAGAACTGGCGCACGAACGTCGGCGGAGCAAGCAGATCATCAAAACCCGCGGCTCGTGCGGCTTCCACATCCGTGTGCACCGGGTCGGTCAGCCCCAGGACGAGAGCGTATTCCCTGATTTTGCCGCGTTCGACCCGGAACTCGAAATCTGGGAAGGTTCTCTCCAGTACGCTTTTATCCAACGGCATGAATTCGCTTCCTCAAGATAATCGCTTTATCGTTTGGGTAGTCTTCAGTTTCGGTTCTTTTGGGGAAATCTTCAAGCATCCTCAGCGAAATTCCTACAACCCCAGGGCCTTGGCGATGATGTTTCTCTGCACCTCGCTCGTGCCCGCGCCGATAGTGGCCAGACGCGCGTCGCGGTAGTGACGCTCCATGGCGTATTCTCCGCTGTAGCCGTACCCGCCCATCACCTGAACGCCCAGGTCGGCCACCCGCTTATAGGCCTCTCCAGCGTAGAGCTTGAGTGTCGCCGCCTCGATGCGCCCCGCTTTTCCCTGCGAGACCAGCCAGGCGAACCGGTAAACCTGGAGCCGCGCCGTGTCGACGAGCATGTGCATCTCAGTGAGCATGTGGCTGACGGCCTGGAACTTGCCGATGGGGCGGCCGAACTGTTTCCTCTCTTTTGCGTGACTCAGAGCCAGCTCAAGAGCGGCCGCCGCCGCGCCCGTTCGCGCTGCGGAGAGGCACAGACGCTCGGTGGTAATGTACGCCATCAGGCCTTGCCAGCCATCCCCCACCTCCCCCAGAACGTCGTCTATGCCCGCCTCCACGGCGTCATAATGCGCCACGCAGGTGCCCATCGCCCGGTGGCCGAGCAAATCGAGCTTCGACCAGGTGACGCCCTCGGCGTCGGCGGGGATGATGAAATTCGTGATGCCCTCGTGCTTGGCGCCCGAGTTGTCCGTTCGCGCGGCGACGAGGATATGCGTGGCCGTCGGCATGCCGGAAGTGAAGTTTTTCGTGCCCGTGAGCCGGAAGCGGTCTTCTTCCCGGTCTGCACGGGCGATGATGGCCGCGGCGTCCGAGCCGGCGTCGGGTTCGGTGAGACTGAACGCGAAATACTTCTCTCCCTGGATGGTGGCGGGGATGAAGTCATTTTTCTGGGCATCTGTTCCACTGACGAGTAGGGCGTCCACACCGTAGCAGACGTTTCTGAAGATCATGGTGGCGAGGTCCAGATAATGCATCCCAGCAGTTTCCAGGACGAGGGCCAGATCGAGCGCGTCGCCTCCCATGCCGCCGTATTCCTCTGGTGTGGATACGCCTATCCAGCCATCATCGGCCAAGGCCTTGTATGCCTCGACGGGAGCGTCGCCCTTCTTGTCACAATCCATTGCGTATTCAGGGGGACAGACCCGCTCCAGAAGCTCATGCAGCGTGCGGCGCATGAGTTCCTGGCGCTCGTTAAAAGCAAAATCCAAGTTGGTGAACCTCAAAGATGTAAGTGATTTCCCAGCTTCGGGAGGCGATTGAACACCGCCTTGCGCAAAAAATCAAGCCGAATACAGGATCGGCACGATATAATCCTCACTCCAGGACTTCGGGGTTGTGGATGTTTATCGGCTCCCCGTCGGCGTAAGCGTTGATTTGATCGAAGGCGATACCGAAATATCTCTCAAACGTGCCTCTCGTGACGTAGCCCAGATGCGGCGTGCAAACCGCGTTCTCCATGCTGATGAGCGGGTGTTCGGCTCCCCGGACGGGCTCTTGCTCATACACGTCCACGGCGGCGAAACCGGGCCTTCCCGCCTTGAGCGCGGCTTCGAGGGCGCCTTCTTCTATCAGCCCTGCGCGGCTGGTGTTCACCAATAGGGCGCTCGGCTTCATGAGGCTCAAATCTTTCGCCGTCACGATGCCTCTCGTCTGGGGGATCAGGCGGATATGGAGGCTCAAGATGTCGGCCTCCGCGAAGAGCGCCTCCTTGCTTTGGGCCATCGGAACGCCGCCCGCCCGGGCGCGCTCGGCGGAACCCTCTCTTCCGTAGGTGATGACGTCCATGCCGAACGCTTTTCCCACTGCAGCTACCTGACTGCCGATGTTGCCATAGGAATACACGCCGAGCGTTTTGCCGAACAAGTCCTCACCCAGCGTTGTTTGCCAGCCGCCATTCTCCAGGTTTTTGATTTCCTGAGGGATGGAGCGCATGGCGCAGTGGATGAGGCCCCAGGTGAGTTCACACGTGGAGTGCGTGCCGGTCCCCCCTGCGGCCACGGCCACTTTGTGGCGGGTGCAGGCTTCCAGGTCGACGTGTCCGCCGAAGCCTGCTCCCGTCTGGCTCACGATTTTGAGATTGGGGAGTTTGGCGAGCAATTCATCCGTAATGTGGGTGCGCTCCCTGATCAGGACGATGGCTTCTGCGTCCCGGAACCGCTCAGCAAGGGCGTCGATGTCATCAAGCGTATCGTTGTAGACGGCGACTTCGTGCCCTGCCATCTTGGAGAAACATTCCAGGTGGCGGATGCAGTCTTGGTAATCATCTGAAATCACGACTTTCATTCGGTTATCCTTTCGGAGTTGTTCATCAAGAGCAAGGGTAAAAGATGCGTTTTTTGTCTATTCTCAGCAGATGTATTATTATCCCCCCGGACGGGAATTTTCCCAAGCCGCGTCGGGATATCAGGAGAGAGAATGGCGACTGCATCGGAGAGAAAAGTACAACTTACCCGGATGGTCAAGGCGGGCGGGTGAGGTTCGAAGCTAGGTCCGGAGGACCTGCGAGAGGCTTTGAGCCAGTTTGAGCCGTTTTCGGACCCCAACCTGCTCTACGGAACGAACGCCGGGGACGATACGGGCGTGTATCGACTCAGAGAGGATCTGGCCATCGTCCAGACGGTGGATTTTTTCACGCCCATCGTGGACGATCCTTACGACTATGGCCAGATAGCCGCTGCCAACGCGCTGAGCGATTGCTTCACCATGGGCGCGCAGCCGATTACCGGGCTGAATCTGGTGGGGTTTCCCTGCCATATCGGTCTGGACGTGCTGGGGAGAATCCTGGCAGGCGGTGCGGACAAGATGCGCGAGGCGGGCGGCGTCATCGTGGGTGGCCACAGCGTGGATGACGTGGAGCCCAAATACGGCATCGCCGTCACAGGAACGGTCGACCCCAGAGAGATGGTGACGAACCAGGGGGCGAAACCCGGCAATAAGCTTGTTTTGACGAAGAAAATCGGTACCGGCGTGGTGACGAACGTGATGAAACAGGTGAACCCGGTGGTTCGGGCCGCGCGCGGTATTTTCGGAAAAAACGGAAAACTCCTCGACGGCGTGTTCGAAGAGGCGGTGGATTCGATGAAGTCGCTGAACAGGAAGGCGAGCGAGTGCATGATGCGCGTGGGCGTGAACGCCTGTACGGACGTGACCGGCTTCGGCCTCATGGGCCATCTGCACAATGTGATGGAGGCCAGCGGCGCGCGGGCGCGCGTCGTTTTCTCCGATGTGCCCCGGTTCGAGGATTTGCTTCCACACGCTATCGCGGGTACTGCAGGAGGGGGCGACCGCAACCGCTTGTGGACAAAGCCGTTCGTCGCAGTGAAACCGGGCGTCGATGAGGAGATGCTCGCCTTGCTCAATGATGCGCAGACCTCCGGCGGACTCATCATCGCGGTGGATGCGGACAAGGCGGGCGCCTTGTTGGACGAACTGCACGGAGCGGGTGTGGCTCCCGCCGCCGTTTTCGGCGAGGTGGTGGAAGGCCCGCCCGGGAGCGTGGAAGTAGAGCTGTAATTCTTGTCTTTCAGTGAGGAGCGTTGTTTATGGAAAAGGCCATGTTCGGAGCAGGTTGTTTCTGGGGAGTGGAGGCGGCGTTCCGCAAGGTGGAAGGCGTGGGATACACCGCTGTTGGGTATTCGGGCGGCGCGAAAGACGAGCCCACCTACCGGGAAGTATGTACGGGCCGCACGGGACATGCGGAGGTCGTATATCTGGAGTTTGAACCCGAAAAGGTTTCCTATCAGGAGCTTTTGGATCTGTTCTGGCGGATTCATGACCCATGCACGCTGAACCGCCAGGGACCGGATGTGGGCACCCAGTACCGCTCGGCGGTTTATTTCTTCTCGCCCGAGCAGGAGGCCGCTGCGCAGTCTTCGAAGCAGGGGCAGGAGGAATCGGGGCGTCATTGGGGCCCGATTGTGACCGAGATTACACCGGCGTCGCGGTTCTGGATGGGCGAGGACTACCACCAGCAGTATGCCGAGAAACACGGGATCATCTGCCACTAGCGCATTCAAGCGAAAAAGGCCCCCGGCGGGTTGTGAAACTACCGGGGGCCTTTTCTTTTTGCTCTTAGCCGTATTGCGCCACTACGCCGGCCAACTCGTCGAGTATTGGCAAGACGACGTCGGCCTTCGCCGATGGCAGGATGAAAATGCTCCTCCCCACTCCATTGCTCTCAAGAGCGCGAAGCTTGTCTACGTCTGGAGGCGCAAAGAAAATGCTGACGGGAATGGGCGCACGCCCCGCCTTGGCCGCCATATCCTGAAGTTCCCGGATTCGCGGCGAGAGGTCCATGTCTCCCCGGGGCAGCGGCATCCATTCATCCCCGTAGCGAATCACGCGCTCGAGCGTTCTCGCGCCGTTGCCGCCCACGAAAATCGGCGGGTGCGGCTTCTGTATCGGCTTGGGCCAGGACCAGATGCGCTCGAAATCCACGAAATCCCCGTGATAGCTCGCTTCATCCTCCGTCCAGATGGCTTTCATGGCCTCGATGCGCTCGCGCAGGATGATCCAGCGCTTCTCATAGTTCGTTCCGTGGTTTTCCATCTCCTCGCGGTTCCAGCCGCCGCCGATTCCGAATAGCACGCGGCCGTTCGAGATGTGATCGAGCGAGGCCACCTCGTTGGCAAGGACGATAGGGTCGCGCTCGATGACGAGGCAGATGCCCGTGCCCAGCATGATTTTTTCCGTCGCCGCCGCCGCTGCTCCGAGGCCCACGAATAGATCGAGTGAGTGCGAGTATTCAAGCGGGAGTTCCGCGCCGCCGGGCCAGGGGGTTTTTCTGCTCGCCGGAATGTGGGTGTGCTCCGGGAAGAAAATGGACTCGAAGCCCCGGTCTTCCGCCTCCTTGGCGACTTCGTGCGGGGCGATGGAATAATCGGTCGGGAAAATCGCGACGCCGAATTTCATAGTCTGCTCCTCTGGTTCGTGCTGTGCGTGTTTCGTGGATAATTTCTACCTCATGCCCAGGGGGTTGGGTTTTTGTCCCTCGGGGATGAGGGGGTCGTAGGTAAACCCTCTGGTCTTTTCTTCGAACTCCTCTCGAACCTGCTTCAGCACGTTCTCATTGCTGATGAGTTCGAGCACGGTGCACGCCATGGTCTTGGCGGATGTCATCATGCCCTTTTCTCCGATTTCCATACCGTATTGCTGGGTGGCGAGCCATGAATGCCCCGGCGTTCCGGGCGCGTGGCAGGTCGTCATCAGGTTGCCCAGGGGCGTGAGCCAGCTCACGTTGCCGCGCTCGTTGCTCGGGCGGATGTCAGCCGGGTCGAGGGGGGAGACTTCTTCCGACAGTGGTGTCTCGTAGCCCAGTTTCCGGGCGAATTCCTTCGCATCGTCGGTATATGTATGCGCGCCCACGAATTCGAGGTTTCGCTGCACACAATTGGCGAGAGCGTTGTTGGGGAGATTCTCGTACACGGCGGTGAGGAGGGTTTCCTTCATCGTGGTGCCGGACGCCAGCGCGCCCGCTTTCGCGCAGTTTCTTACGCGCTCGCTCAGCTCGTTCACCATCGCCCGTTTGGGCGCGCGCACGTAGTACCACACGCGCGAATAGGAGGGCACGACGTTGGGGGCCACCCCGCCGTCGGTGATCACGTAGTGAATCTTGACCGGCTCGATGACGTGCTCGCGCATCATGTTGACGCCGTAGTTCATGATTTCCACGCCGTCGAGCGCGCTCCTGCCGTTCCAGGGGTCGCGGGCCGAGTGGGCGGTCTCGCCGTAAAACTCGAAGACGATGGAATCCATGGCGTTCGTGCTGCCGCCCCGGGTGAAGCTCTTGTCCCCGGGGTGCCAGGTGACGGCGGCGTCGAGGCCGTCGAACGCGCCGTCGCGCGCCATGTACACCTTGCCCTCCAGGGTTTCCTCCGCCGGACAGCCGTAGCAGACGACCTGGCCTTTTGTTCCCGATTCGCGCAGCGCGCGCGCCGCCGCAATCGCCGCGTAGGAACTCGCCGTGCCGAAGAGGTTGTGCCCGCAGCCGTGGCCCTGTTTCTCGTGGGAATCCCCGCAGTGGGGGAGCGCGTCGTATTCGCCCAGAATGCCCACGGCGGGGCCGCCCTCGCCCCACTTGGCGATGAAGGCCGTGGGCAGGTCGCCCACGCCGCGCTGCACCTCGAACCCGTTCTGCTCGAGCACGTCCTCGAGCAGTTCGGCGGACTTGAATTCCTCTAAGGCGATTTCCGCGAAGTTCCAGATTTCACGGGCGATTTCACGCGCTTCGCCCGTCTGGGCGTCGAGATAATCGACGGCTTTTTGTCTGAGGTCGTCCATGTCTTCCTCCACATGGTGATGCGGATACTGTTGATTGGATGGGGCGATTATAGCCGAGGCGGGGCGTTTCGTATACGGGGGCATGGGGGCCGCGCGGCCATGTATGCCGCGGGCGCAGATGCGGGCAGTTGCGGGGAAATGCGGGGGAGCCAGAAAACTTTTATTATCGCTATATTTGAGTGAACATCACTCAGTTTTTATTGATAACCTATATGATTACAACCGATTACGAGGAAAGCGCCTTTCAGGAATTTATCGAAAAACCCCGTGAATTTATCGATATTTACGGGAAATAGGATTATTTTCAATTTCCTCGCTACGCCCGAAGCCATGAATACCCCTTCCCTGCTCTCGGTGATCAAACCCGAGAGAGAATCGAGACCGAACCAGGCCAATGCGGTAGAAACCGCCGTCATCACTCTCTCCCCATCGCCTGAATCCATGAGAAAGCCTCCGCGACTTTTGTCAAATCCGACTGAGGAAGAAGGCATTGACCGAATCATGCGGGAAAACCGTTTTCCCGCGCCTGGCGCACGATATCGCAGTGCGGGATATCAGGGGGAAGAGGAATTGCGGGGAAATGCGGGTCAAAGCCGTTGGGATGAGGGGTGTGACTTTGTAGCCCCACAACTCGCGAGCCGTCCCTACTATCGCTCCATCATCACTGCTTCTTCAAAAAGAATTAGAAGAGTATTTGTGCCCATGCTTACGGCCATTCTCGGAGTAGCAGTCTAGTTCACGGCCCTGATTTTATGTGAAACTACATTTGGCGCATCCGAAAACGAGATCATCATCCCGCCTTGAAACTTCACCCAATCTGGGCGAGGGGATTCCGCCTGTTCCGGTGAACATGCGACTCCAAACGTGAGCTTGTAGATGTCCCCGCTCGGCCGCTCGATCGAGTTCTCGTCCAACAGTTTCTCATACAAGTACAACGCGCACTCGATCACAATCAGATGTGCGTAACGGATTCCGCACACAGATACGGCGTTCAGGATGTGGGGAGCCGGGTTCTTCGCGGCCTTGGAGGGTTTTTCGCCTTCGACGGTGGCCAGACGGCCGACATTGATCGAATGAGCGCCCTCGAAGTTCACCACGGTCCGAATCATTTCCTTGAGGGAGATGCCCTTCCCATCAAACAGCACGACTTGTTGCCCTAACCATTCGTCGCAACTCAAGCCGGAGCCAGCGCTTGTCTGAAACAACTGTTCGGAACTCACCAGCCAGGGGTTCTCCTCTGATGGTATCCCCATCCAGTCCACTGCTCCGGGCAGCGGCCACTCGATGGCCAGATTCACTCTTTGTGGCCCCGCACGAAAACGATGGGTCGCCTGAGGTTCCCGCGTTTGATCGTCCAGCCTCGTCAGTTCCATGCGAGCGTCAACGATACCCAAGCCAACCTCAATGTTTCTCCGCTTGTTCCGGGGAATTTTGCGCAACGGAGCAAATTGCGATCCGATCGATCCCAAAACATGATCGTCGAGTAAGCGGGTCTCACGTCTGTCTTGGTCTCCCAAAATGGTCTTCCGGAGGAACACTGAACAAGTCCGCGCGAATGCACCCATTGCTTGTGTCAGCAGGTTTCCGTCACATTCAATCTGATATTCCGAGGGGTGTTCGACGGCGCCATGCCCAATGTGGACGCCGGAAAGTTGACTTCTTAATCCGTCGATCGAGAGTTGCAAGTCAACCATTGCGTCCGTGATTCGTGCCATCTTGTCTTTCATTATGCCGCCAATCACACTCCCCTTCACAGGTAGGAATTCCACTCCTTGTTCGTCGGAGTCATGCCCTTGTTCACCTTTCATTTTCATTCCTCTGCCAACCGGCACCTCGGGTCGAGGTCCGCTAACTACTTGACAAAATGCGTTCTGGCTCTCCCGCCCACGGAGGAATCGAAACTCCTTAGTAGCGACGCTCGGCGTTCCCCGCCGTTTATTTTTCGTCTTGGTATCCTTGCCTCATTCCGTCATTGTTCGGATCGCCCAATCGAGTCTGCATTCGATGAGTTGAACACTAACCCCCCCCTACATCCCCTCAAGCAATTCCTTCCAGCGTTTTCTGTTGCTCGGCTGCGTGCCGTATTCGTCCAGTTGCCTGCCGACGTTTTCCAGAAAATCTATTCTGCCGGACTCGCCGGTGAGAGAAAGACCGACCCTGATGAGTTCATTGATCGAAAGACGATACAGATTCGTGCCCGACGCCCATGTTCTGGCGAACAAATCGGCCATTTCCTCTTTGTCAGATGGATTCGCGCCGGGCGCATTGAACAACAACTCACGCAAGGAGGCCTTTCGCGCCTTCAACACCGCGCTTCTCACGTCAGCGAGCGTCACGTTCCTTTCCTTCACCTCTATCGCGAATCTCAATTTTCCGTCGCCGCCGATGCACTCGATGTCTCCCGCCATACCCGTCGCTTGGTCGGCGGCGTTTATCGCGTGGCGTTTCACCTCCTGGTAAATTCCAAAATACCTGCCGAACGTCTCGAACAAGGCCGCCGCAACGGAAAGCCCCCGGTCGCCTCCGCTTCCTTCGGACAAGAATTCGCCGATGAGTTTTTCCGTCTGCTCCATGCTGATTCTCTCCGGCACGAAATACTCAAAATCGAGTTCAGCGAATTTTCTGTGAATACTTCTCAACGCCTGTAGCATGCAAAGGCGCGTGTATTCTTGCGAGTTTCTCCGCTCGACCTCATCCAGAATGCGATACAGTAAAACCCACTCTTCTATTCCTCTAACTTTTTCGGGATTTTCTTCCAAGCGCGGCTTGCGCAGCGGTTTGCCTACATACGGCTCGGCGCTCGTACCTAGGACGGACTGGTTTTCTGCGCACCATGGAACGATGACTTTCTCTGCAAAACTTCTGGGGTCCCATTGTGAATCGGAATCGCCACGGCCTTTTTGAAGGCAGAGACAATCCAGTTTGGGGTCGGTGAGTTTTCCGAGCAACTGGGTCGGCAAGCAGTATCGAATCGCAACGAAGCGGCTGCCGACGAGCCTGGCGATGTCCGGGTTTATTTCCCCGCCTTCTTCTTGAGTTACTATCTCCCAAAGTTCATCCAGCAACTCTCGCGCTAAGTCAGCATCCGGGGAGGTTCTGTTCTCCGCCACCATTTTCTCCCGGATGAAAGTTCAGCCACAAGGATTCCTGTCTTTGCCCTTTGGATGAATTGCACGTCTTGGTAGGCGCATCGATTCTCACCCAATCGGCGAACAACGTGTCATAGAGTTCCGTCCTGTATCCCGATACGACGGCCCTGCCGCGAATGGAATGCAGCATTTCGGCGAGTTCCGTGTGTTCTCCGTTCGTCATTTCGTATCCATAGGCATTCGAATCGTTGCGGCTTTCATGAACATAAGGCGGGTCCAGGTAAAACAACGTGTCTTCGGTGTCGTAGCGTTCGATGAGTTCCAATGCGGGGACGTTCTCAATCTGCACCCGCAAAAGCCGCTGGACTATCTCGGGGAGTCCATCGACGGCTCCCAGCCAGCGCGAGACCGCTCCGGCCATGCCCGCGCGGGAGGTAAGCACGCAATGGGCCCACCGGCCCTCGCTGCTCGTCTGGGCCAGACCGGTGCGGGTTTGTCTGGCCCTCACGTAAAACCTCCTCGCCCTTTCCAGGCTGGGGAGGTCGGGTTCGCAACGACACGCCTTGACGAGTTCTTCCCGTGAGAACGGCGTGAGGCTGATCGCCTTGATCAGTTTCTCCCCGTGGTTCCTTAATGTTTCGAAGAAATTGACCAGTTCCGAATCGAGGTCGTTGTACGTCTCCACCAGACTGGGTTTTCGGTTGATCAGAATCGCCGCCGAGCCGCCGAACACGTCGCAAAAATGAACGGCGTCTTCAGGTAAATTCGGCAATATAAAGTCGAGGTGTGAGAATTTCCCACCGTACCAGCCGAAGGCGATCATCTTCTTCCGCCTCCGGCTCGCGTTCTTCACTATCCGCCTGCTGTTGATCGATCTCTGCATTTCATGTCCTCTTGAGCCGTTTTCTTGCGTCGATTCACCGGCGGACTCAATAGACGTCATTTCACTGCGCTTCACTATCGCGGGGTCTCGTTCGGGCGTGGAATGATTCTTTACAACATATTAGACGGCAATTGCTTTTTCGTCAAGTATTTTCGTGAAATTATCGTATCTCGTGCTCTCTCTCGCCACTCCCCCAAACCACCCAACCGAACCTGCTGAAAAAGGGGTGCGCACTCAACAACAACGCCCCCTCACACCTCGACCTCCAGCAGGTCGCGCCCCGGAATGACTTCCCCATCGAAATCCCGCCGGACGTCTTCTTCAATCGCGCGCATGAGGTTTTCCGGGTTCTCGCGGAAATGGGTCAATTTGAGAGTTTTCACGCCCGCGCTCGCGGCGATCTTTCCCGCCTGTGCCGAAAAAAAGATTTTGCCTTTCGTAGGGGCGGACCTCTGTGTCCGCCCGCGCCTGGAGAAAGAAAGAACGCATTCCCGCACGCGGCCCCGCCCGGCGCTTGACAGCCCGTAAGCGTCGAAAGCAATATCCAGACACTGCGATACAAAACGCCACAGACCCGGAACGATGTGGGTCCACGAGATTGTATCCCGATGAGGGGGATGCGGTATGCCGTGTGGACCTGCGACCCGACGCGAAACCAGCCCGCGCGAGCGGCTGTCCACGGGGTATCCCCGCGTTAAGTTTTTTCCCCATTACGAAAGCGATACCGCCGGGCATACAGCGTCCTTGTCCTTCGGCGCGGCGAAATGTCGCGCCGCACGGGCTTGGCGTCGTAGTCCGGCATGACCAACTGGAAGAACCGCACGATGTGGACGGGGGACAACCTCGACATCATGCGGGTATGAACTCCGAAAGCGTTGCTCTCATCTATCTCGACCCGCCATTCAACAGCAAACACAATTACGCCGCGCCCATAGGAAGCGAGGCTGCAGGCGCCGAGTTCAAGGATACCTGGACGCTCAGCGATATCGCGGTGGAGTTGCGCGGCCTCATCGCGAACGAGGACCCGGACTCTACAAAATCATCGACGCCGCCATCACGAATTCGGATCGCGCCTGCATCATCTACATGGCGATCCGCCTTCTCGAAATGAGGCGCATCCTGAAATCAACGGGGTCGAAATATCTCTATAATTGGAGAAAACCACTTGCGAAATAAAACAAGTTTCGCTCAAAAGGCATTCACCGTTCTTCTCTCGTTCGCGTTGCTATTGCCCGGCTGCGGTGGTGGAGGCGGCGGGGGCGGTGGATCGTCTCTCCCCAGGCAGCCCGCCCTGATACCGGCTCAGGCGGTAAACGCACCGGTTGTTGCCCGTGGAGATAGCGTCCAGATTGGCGGTGATGTCAGACCGTCTCGAAACAACTTGTCACTGGCCGGAGCGCATGGAGGCGCAGCCATATCTACAGGCCGCGTCCGAGACGGGGAGAGTGGCGAACGTGTGAGAGATTATTTGGATTTGCATGCATTCCATTCGACAAACAGCGATGATGTGGAATTGCAGACGTTCAACAAAAAGCCGGTGATACGTATACGGGAGAGCACCAGCGACAGGTTTATCGACGACATAGTCAAGACAGTCCAGTTAATCAATGTCGCGCTTCCACATGAACACAGGATTACCATAAGTCCCGAGCGCGCTCCCCATTCTGCCGAGCCTGAATGCGTAGGTGATACGTGTTCGTATTCTATAAATTACGTCCCACAGGGTCAGATATTCGTTATGGTTGGTCCTCAGAGCGAATGGGCGATATATGCTCAGACGGGCGATAAAATTCTTGGCATTACAAATCCTGCAGCGGGTATCCATGGAATACCCCTGGCAGCCACGGTATGGGTTGATTCGGAAGTCGCTGAAAACAATCCGGCCTACATCAGGATAGGTCCTGGCCCATGAGATTATTCACGCGCTCGGCATGGGTGGGCACCCGGAATTGCAGGATTTTCAGTCTGTAATGAATAACGCTGTTCCCTGGGACAGGACGAATCAAGTGTATCATCTGGAGACAATAGACGTTGACGGTCTTCATGCCGTATACACCAGGTTCTATGACGGCTCACCATATGTTGATTACGACCCGAACAAACTTGGCCCATGGACGGACGTATCCTTTCACCTGCGCGGCGATATGGAAGACGTGTCGTTCGGCGCCTCGTCGAGAAACGGGCTTATTCAGCCATGGGCGCACGGCTCAAGCCCGGCAACGTATCTGGCGGATAATCAGGCTCTTTCGGGCAGCGCAAGCTGGTCTGGCCGCCTCCTGGGGTTCACCTCCCAATCGGAATCGCTTGCAGGCGCCACGAATCTCAATATCAACCTCGCAACGCTCAGGGGAAAGATTGACTTCACCGGCTTGGAGCATTGGGGAGTGAACGCGACGCCGGGGCCTGTCGGCTCAGGCCAGACTTGGAATGACGGAGACCTCGGCTATAGCGTCATCGTCCGGGGCAATACGTTCAATCAAACCGGTGGCGACGCCGGCGAGGTTACGGGCGCGTTCTTCGGCCCAAATCACGAAGGGATGGGCGGCGTCGTCGAGAGAAGCGATATGTCCGCCGGATTCGGCGGAACGCGGTAGAGTGGTACTTCAAAATCCACACTCTTAGAGGTAGAGAAAACCACATGAGAAACAATAATTGTTTCGCTCAGAAGGCCTTCGCCGCTCTTCTCTCGTTCGCGTTGCTGTTGCCCGGCTGCGGCGGTGGAGGTGGCGGGGGCGGTAGTGCGGTTATCCCGAGAACACCTTCTGTCATTCCATCTTCTGTCATTCCGCTGCAAGCTCCTGTTCATGCGCGACAGGCCCCGATAATCGAATATAGCGATACCGTGCATGTGGGAGCCGGAGTCAGGCCGGAGGCGAACCAGCTTGCATCAGTGAGACAGGACGGCGATACGGTTATCTCATCCGGTCATGTGCGCGATGGTGCGGGTCGTGAGGCCGTTGTCGCATTCCTGGACCAATTCATCGAAAACTTTAGCCAGTTCTTCGATAGCGAACCGTCGCTTCAAACGTGGGCAAGTCCGCCGGTAGTCCGCGTAGCGGAAGGAACCACCCCCAGGCAGACGGATTACGCCGTGCAGGCGGTACAGATAATCAACGCATATCTTCCTCGTGAGAACAGGCTGCGATTCAGCGGGGTTCCGTCCCCGCCGGGCGTCGGCACTTTTGAAGTATCGGAAGGAGATATTTTTATCGATTTCGCGCCGCACAGCCGATGGAACCCGCCGAGCAGACTGGTATATCGCGGAGTAGCGCGTCCGGCTCCTGTTTCCACTGCCGAATTTGAAGGCGGGCCAATAACATTCCTTGAAATGCACAGCGCCAGAATATGGATAAATGAGGACAGGCTCGGGAATTTTACCCATGAAGCTAATATTCTGCTGCTGGCCCACGAACTTCTACACGCCCTTGGTTTACGACCTGGACACCCGGATTACGACATTTACCATGACTCGATTATGCGATCGCGTGTTCCCCGTTCGTATTCAGACCGCATTCTCGGCCCGGTTGACCATGACGCGATTCAGGCCATTTACGCCGCTTATGAGCCGGGCGAGACGGACGTGCACAGCCTTGGCGCATGGAGCGATACATCGTTCCACGTTCGCGGGGATATTGGAGATATCGCATTCGGCGCGGCCTCGAGAAACGGCCTGGTTCAGCCCTGGGCAAGAGGTCCCAAACCGGAAAACGACCTGGCCGATAACCAGTCGCTATCGGGGAATGTAAGCTGGTCCGGTCGCCTCCTGGGAATGACTTCCGGTTCCGAGCCACTGGGCGGACATACCCGATTGAGCATCAACATCGGAACGCTCAGGGGACAGATCGGCTTCACTGGCTTGGAATATATCGATTCAGGAGCAACCTGGAATGACGGTGATCTCAGCTATAGCGTCATCGTCAGAAAGAATACATTCAATCAAACAGGTGGCGATGCCGGTGAGGTGACGGGCGCGTTCTTCGGCCCGAATCACGAAGGAATGGGCGGCGTCGTCGAGAGAAGCGACATGTCCGCCGGATTCGGTGGAACGCGATAGAAAAAGTGCTTCAATACTCACACTTCCATGGGAAGGACAAACCAAATGACTAATAAGAATTGTTTCGCGCAAAAGGCATTCAGCGTTCTTCTCTCGTTCGCGTTGCTATTGCCCGGCTGCGGTGGCGGCGGTGGGGGCGGGGGAGGTATTTCCCGAACACCCATGTTCGTACCAGATGAACATGATTATCATAGTACAATCGTCATCCGTCCATCCGAGGGGCTGCCATTTCCGTTCTATAAAGAAGGGACTACGAGCGGAGGCCTTTATACACACTTCAGCATATCCGAACTGCCGGATCAGGATCCATCCGACGCCAGGCATCAACCTGTTTATCATGACCACAATGAAGTGAGTCGCCTGTTCGTAGGTATCGATCAGGGCACAGCACACTCAACTGGATACACGAGAGAACTTCCTGTCTACCAAAGGCACTCCGGTACGGTAATACGATACGGCCAATTGGATTTTGACCCTGACCGTGAAGAAGTTGTTGCATTCATCGACGATGCGATCGACGAATTAGCGGACGTGAAACGCTATACGAAGTCTCCAGAGGTTCGAATTACCGGTCCCTCGACACAGAAGGACAGAAATCGTGTAATTGCCGCTGTAAGGCTTGTAAACGCGTCTCTGCCCCCGCAATACAAGATGACCGTGGGATCGTCATTGCCAGCGAGCGCATATGATTATGACCGCGACATTACCAGGGACAACACTATCCATATCCAGTTCAACCATGAAGATGTGGCGATTGCGCCTGACGCTGGCGGTATCACGTTTAATTATCCGATTAACGCAGACGGCGATATTGATGGCAATGAGATCAAGAGTTCGTTCATCGAGATAAACAAAGACGCGCCAGTATACATGGACTTTACGGATCGGCGTAACGTGATACTGATAGCGCATGAGTTAATGCATGCATTGGGGTTCTATGGAGAAGATCATGTAGACTGGGTCAGATTCGCCTCTATCATGGAGGCATATAGCTCCATATATCTTAACGGCCAGAGCACACCCCCATATGGGCATCCGTTCGCCCAACCGATGTCTCTCCTTTATCCAGTGGACCGTGCAGCACTCAGGGCGCTTTATTCATTGGATCCCGGCGCCTCCCCGTATTCACTCGGGCCATGGAGCAGCACGGCGACGCACATTCACGGGAATCGCAGGCATACAGGTTTCGGTGTGGCTTATCGCAACGGCTATGCGGAACCGTGGGCTTACGGCTACAATCCGCCGTTCGACTTGAGGCAGAACACATCCCTTCGCGGAAACGTCACCTGGCGAGGCACGTTACTCGGCTTCACGCCCCAGGTTCAGGCCGTTGCCGGCAATGCATCTGTAACCGTGAATATGAGCAGCCTCAATGGACGTGCTGACTTCACGGGGCTTGAGTATTGGCGAACAGATACAATCTGGGGAGATGGAGACCTGACTTATTCGATCGCTGTTCGCGGCAACACCTTTAAGCAGACCGGTGGTGATGCAGGAATACTTACCGGTATATTCGTTGGCCAGTCTCACCAGGGAGCAGCCGGAACGCTCGAGCGCAGTGACTTGACTGCGGCTTTTGGCGCATCGCGTTAGAAACGAAAACGGTCCACTGTTGGTGCCAGGCACACGT
The DNA here is from genome assembly GCA_002238965.1 of Nitrospinae bacterium bin107. Classification (GTDB taxonomy): domain Bacteria; phylum UBA8248; class UBA8248; order UBA8248; family UBA8248; genus Bin107. The sequence continues at coordinate 220,171 of MPNJ01000005.1, forward strand.
GTATGGCCAGTGTCGGCACTTGATGCGCCGCAAGCCACTATGCCACTGCGCTATCGGGTCCACAGGCGAGCATTACAAATTCGGAATGTCTGAATGGATTCGGCTGCATCGTCCGGGGCAATACGTTCAATCAATCCGGCGGCGACGCTGGGCAGGTAACCGGCGCGTTCTTCGGAGCAGGGCACGAAGGAATAGGCGGTGTCGTGGAGAGAAGCGATATGTCCGCCGGATTCGGTGGAACGCGGTAGAAAAACAAGAATGACGGATTTTGGACCAAGGCAATCCGGGATGACGATCAACGACAACCTTCACCGTAGAGCCGCCCCCCGCCTCCGCTCGTAATATGCCCTCGCGTCCCTGAACGCTCCTAACCGCAACACTCCCTCACACCTCAATCTCCAGCAGGTCGCGTCCCAATATGATTTCCCCGGCAAAATCCCGCCGGACGTCCTCTTCAATCGCGCGCATGAGGTGCTCGGGTTTTTGGCGGAAGTGGGTGAGGACGAGTTTCTTTACGCCCGCGTCAGCGGCGATCTTTCCCGCCTGCGCCGATGAGGGGAACAGGTGCCGTGTCAGGCGTTCGGTGTGCGAGTCGACGATCTCCGCTTCGGCCAGGTAACAGCACAGCACGAGTACGTCCGCCCCCCGCGCCAGACGGTCCAGCCCCTCGCAGGGAATCGTATCCCCGCTGAAGGCGACGATTTTTCCCTCCGCCTTCAGGCGGTAGCCCAGCGTCACCCAGTCGAAATCGGGGATTCCCAGCCCCTGTCCGTGCTCGACGAACTCCGCGTACACCTTCCAGCCCCCGCCCTCACAAACGAGGCCCGCGCCGGTCTCGCGCACCTCCACCGGCTTCCACCCCCCTATGGCGGGTTCTCCCTCGGCCCGGAAGCGGATATCCTTCGCGTAGACTTTGTCGATCAGAGCCGAGACGACCTCCGCCGTTCCCGCCGGCCCGTATACGCGCAAGGCGCCCGGACGGCCCTGTAGCCAGGTGCTCAGGATCACGTCGCCCAGGTCGCTGATGTGGTCGTAATGATGATGGGTGATGAAGACCGGATTCACTTCTTTAAGAGGCGCGCCCGCGCGCACGAGCTGGGTCACCGCCCCGCGGCCGCAGTCGAAGAGCAGCCGCTCCTCACCGGTGTGGACCACGAGGGAAGACCCCAGGCGCGCCGGGTCCGGCCGGGGGCCGCCCGTGCCGAGCAGGGTGATCTTCATTCTTCCTCCTCCGGCGGGAAGTGCGGGGCGCTCCTGCCGCGCGTGAAAAAGGGATAAAGCAGAAGAATCGCCGAGGCGATCCACGCGAGCAGGGCGAGGGGGTGCTCGATGAAGGTTTCATAACTCCCGCGCGATATGACGAGCGACTGGCGCACCTTTTCCTCAAAAAGCCTGCCCAGGACGAACGCGAGCACGAGCGGAGCGCCCGGATAGCTCAGCTTGCGCATCATGTAGCCCAGCAGCCCGAAGACGGCCATGAGCAGGACGTCGGTCGGGTTGTTGCTCACGCTGTAGGCGCCGATTCCGCAGAACAGGAGAATCATGGGCCAGAGGTAGCGGTAGGGCACGGTGAGCAGGCGCGCCCACATGCCCACCAGCGGCAGGTTGAGCAGCAGAAGCAGCGCGTTTCCGGTGTACATGCTCGTCACCACCCCCCAGAAGATGGCGGGGTGCTCGGTGATCATGAGGGGGCCGGGCTGCACGCCGTGGGTGAGAAAGGCCGCCGTCAGAACGGCCACCGCAGCGCTCGGGGCGATGCCCAGCGTGAGGAGGGGTATCATGCTGCCCGCCGTGGCGGAGTTGTTGGCCGCCTCTGGCCCCGCCACGCCTTCTATCACGCCCGTGCCGAATTTCTCGGGTCTTTTGGAGATGCGCCGCTCTAAAGAGTAGGAGAGAAAAGGGGGCACGATGGTGCCCATGCCGGGCAGGATCCCCATGAAAAAGCCGACGACGCTGCCTCGCCCGATGGCCGGTGCGGAGTCGCGCCAATCCTGTCGCGTGGGCCACAACCCCTTGATGCGGCCCTTGAACACTTCCATCTTCTCCTCTTTCTCCAGGTTGATCAGCACCTCCGAGATGCCGAACAGGCCGATTACCAGGGGCGCGAAGCCCACCCCGTCCATCAGGGTGAAGGTGCCGAAATCATAGCGCGGCGTGGATTCCACCGGGTCCAGGCCGACCGTGGATAGGAGGAACCCGAGCAGGGCGGACGCCGCGGCGCGCGGACGCGAGCCGCCGCTGAACTGGATGACCAGCAGGAAGCTCAGGCACAGGAGCGCGACCAGTTCCGGCGGGCCGATCTTCACCGCCATCTCGGCCAGGGCGGGCGCCATGAGCGTGATGCCCAGAACGCCCAGCGTTCCCGCGATGAACGAGCCCCATGCGCAGATGGCGAGCGCAGGTCCCGCTCGTCCCTGCCGCGCCATCTGGTAGCCGTCCAGGGTGGTTACGACCGAAGACGCCTCGCCGGGCAGGTTGAGCAGAATCGAGGTGGTCGAGCCGCCGTACATCGCCCCGTAGAACACCCCCGCCATGATGATGATGGCGGCCGTCGGCTCCATCTTGATGGTGATCGGGAGCAGGAGGGACATGGTGGCGACCGGGCCGAGACCCGGCAGCACCCCGATGGCCGTCCCCACGAAAACACCCATGAAGCAGGCGAGGAGGTTGTACGGGGCGAGGCTCACCGAGAAGCCGAAATAGAGGTTTGCGAAAAGATCGCCCATCAGAACCCCAGCAGGCCGCGGGGAAAGTGCACGTTCAACAGCTTGACGAAGAGCACGAAGGCCGCCGCCGAAGCCGCCGCCGAGATCAGGAGCCCGCGGAGGAGGGACTGGCGGTCGATCACGAGCCAGCAGAACGCCATGAAGATGAAAGTCGTGGCGAGGAATCCGGACACTTCGAGCAGGAGCCCGAAGATCGCCGTTCCCGCCATGACGGAGAGAACCCGCCGGTATCCGGCGAGCGTGAATACGGCCTCAGGTTCTGTGGACGCCTCATCCTCCGGGTTTTGACGGAGGTATCGCGTCATCAGGTAGACCGATGTGGCCGCAAGGCCAAAGCATGTCCAGAACGGGAAGAATCCCGGACCGGGCCGGGTGATGCTCCCGAGACCCAGCCGGTGGGCGAACCAGCCCATCAGCAGCGAAACGGCGAGCAGCGCCGCTGGCGGGGCAATCCTGCGCACGGGGGCCGCTCTATTTTTTCTTGATGCCGACGGCCTTCATGATCTCCTTGGAAGTCTCGTGGTCCTGGCGGGCGAGCTTCTTCGCTCCCGCCCCGTCCACGAATTCCACCCGGAAGCCCGCCTTGTTCAGTTTCTTCACCACGGCCGGGTCACCGGCCGTCTTCTGGAGGGCCGCGGAGAACTTGTCGAGAACCGCCTTGGGTGTTCCCTTCGGCGCCCACAGACCGGCCCACAGACCGATGCTCGCCCGTCCGAGTCCCTTTTCCTTCAAGGTCGGAATATTGGGGAACTTCGGGTCACGCGCATTGTCCGTGATGGCCAGTCCCACCAGCTTGCCCGCCCGCAGCAGCGCCTGCATCGCGCCGAATCCGCCCGCGGAGAAGTCCACGTGGCCGCCCAGGGCGGCGTTCCGCGCGGGGCCGGAACCCTTGTAGTGCACCGGCGTGGCTTTCAGGCCCCGTATGGCGAGAACCGCCGCCATGGTGAGGTATGGCGCGGTCGGCGCCCCGCTCGTGCCGTAGTTCAGTTTACCGGGGTTTTTCTTGATGTAGGCGAGGAGGCCGTCCATGTCCTTCCACCGCTTGTCGGGCTTGGAAACGATGCCCGTCGCGCCGAAAGCGTACGCGCCGATGTACTCGTAGTCATCCAGCCCGAAGGACAGCGTGCGCAGGGCCGTTCCCACAGTGAGGGGCGCGGACATGGTGGAGAGTATGGTGTAGCCGTCCGGCTTGGCCTTCTTGACGTAGTTGTAGGCGATGGCGCCGCCTGCGCCGGGCTTGTTGACGAGCTGGATCGCCCCGCCGAAATTTTTCTGGAGCGCGGGATGGATGATGCGGATCGTGGTGTCTCCCGGCCCTCCCGGCGGGAAGGAGATGATGAACTGCACGGGATAGCTTGGGTAGTTCGCCGAATGCGCGCTTTGCAGGGGCAGGCAGACAAGCGCGACGACGAACAGGAGAAACAGGGAACGACGAGGCATGACGTTTTCCTCCATGCTGCAGGAAATGCGGGGAACCGCTCCGCCCCCGGCATATCTCCCGGCTCAGGATCGAAAAAACCTCTTCACATGCGGATTGTCTTTAGTTGTCGGGAGTATAGCAAAACGGCGCGCCGCTCGCTATCGGGCGGAATCTGGGCCTTGCGGGGCTGTTGAAAAAGTCCCCCCGCCGGGTAGAGGGGGCTTTGCTTTTTCTTGCCCCCCTGACAAGGGGGGGTAGGGGGGGTTGGTTTTCTAGTAGAGAGAGGAGTCCCCTCTTATCCCCCGCCCGCATGCCCGCGCAGATTATCGCCGCGCCCGAATCCGAAAAGAAGGATGCGCTCTTCCGGGAACGGGAAAGGTCCGGCCCGGGGAAGCGGATATCATTGCAATTGGCCCGGGAAAAGTTGATATTGGGCCGCTTGCAATTTTTTTAGTCCGGCCAGGGTGGCGAGGCGCGCATGCCGGCCGATAGCGGAAAGGAGTCCGAGATGAACGCTTCTTCGAATGATGGCGGGAAATGCCTGGCGTGGGCGGATTTTCCGGAAGGGTTCACCCCCTTTTTCCTCGACCCGACGGGGGTGCGGCTGGACGCGAAGGAACTCTCTCCGGGAGTGTACGCGCTTCTCTCCTCCGTACCCAACGTGGACAACGCCGGCTTCGTCGTGGGCGAGAGGGACGTGCTGGTGGTCGACTCCCACATCAACCCGGCCATGGGGCGCCAGATTCTGGAGCGGGTGCGCGAAGTGACCGACAAACCCATCCGCTACCTCGTCAACTCCAACTACCACGGGGACCACACCTTCGGGAACTGCGCGTTTCCGGCCGAGACGGTGATCATCCAGCACCGCCGGACGGCGGACCTCGTTCCCTTTCACGAGGAAGAGCGGCGCTTCATGCTGCCTTGCGTGGGGAACGACCCGAAGATTCTGGAGGAGGTGGAGTTGCGCAGCGCCGACGTCGTCTTCGACGACTACCTGCGGATCGACCTCGGAGGAAAGGTGGTGGAGCTGCACTATTTCGGCCCGGCGAACACCCCCGGCGACACCATCACCTACGTTCCCGAGGCGAAGGCCGCCTGGACGGGCAACATGACGGGCGGAAACCTCATCATTCCCCTGGAGAGCGACGCGCCGACCTATATGAACTCGATCGCGCGCCTCGCGCAGACCCTCGAGGTCGAAACCCTCATACCCGCCCATAATCCCATGTCGGGGCCGGAGCTCCTGGGCGGGTACATGCAATACCTGAGCGACGTGACCCAGGCCGTACGGGGAGCCGTCGGCGCCGGATGGACGCTCGCCGAGGCGATGGAGCGGATCCCGCTCGACCTCGACAGGCCCTACGCCCCGCCTGCGGATCACCCGCGGTTCGATTTCTTCCAGGACCTGCACAGCTACGCCGTGATGAAGACCTACCAGTCCCTTTCGGGATAACGGGCGACCGCGCCTTGCTTCGCGATTGCCGTTATTCCGGCATACGACGGTAATAAGAAATCACTCCCCCCTTGAGGGTCCTTGCTGACCGACGAGAAAGAAATTCACTCCCCCTTTGAGGGGGAGTCGAAGAGCTGAGGGTGTAAGCCCGAAAGTGATTCGGTGGGGGGTATAATTCGGACTGACGGAAAAACGCATTTTACCCCCCACCGATTCAGCCTTCGCACAAACCGCTCGGCTTCATCGTTGGGCTTTTCCCTCAGGAAGCCCGACCCCCTCGAGGGGGAGTGAATTTCCTTGCTTCAGGGTTGCAATGACACTCAAGGGGGAAGTGAATTACAAGTGCGTCTCGTTTCAATCCGGGGTTCCGCAGGGGAGGCTCGCGAGCCGCCCGCGCGAGGCGGCGACCGGTACAGTCGATGGCGTACTCCTCACCGCCGCTTCCCTCTATCCTTCCAGATACTCCCTCAGATTATCGAGGCACTCGTCCCAGCCTCCCTGGTGCTCGTCGCGCATGTTCTCGTCCGGGAATCCCTCGTGTGTAAGTACGACGGCGGTCTCATCACCCTCATCATAAAAATCGATGCTCACCCGGGTTTCGGGGTAATCCCAATCGCCCCGCTCCCAGCGGAAGGTGAATACGAGCCGTTCGGGCGGCCTTATCTCGACGAACGCGCCGTTCAGGTAGAACGACTCACCCTCATCGGTGCGCATCTCGACGCGGTATTTCCCGCCGACTCTCAAGTCCATCTCGGCGCTGGGCACGGTGTGGCCCTCCGTTCCCCACCATTGCTTTAGGGCGTCCGCCTGCGTCCATGCGGCGAATACTCTCTCCCTCGGGGCCTGGAAGGTTCGTTTGATGAGAAGGGTCATTTTTGTTTCGAGCATGTCTAAGTCTCCGTGTCAGTTGTTTCATCGAGATAGCGGGCGAGGGCGTCGAATCCCTCCTCCCAGAATCGCTGGTGGAAATCGAGCCATTCGGACGCTTCCTTCATCGCTTCGGCCTTGAGGCTCAGGCGGTGGACGCGGCCTCTCTTTTCCCTGCGGATCAGGCCGGCACGCTCCAGCACGCGCAGGTGTTTCGAGATCGCCGGCAGGGAAATATCGAATGGCGCGGCGAGGCTGGTGACCGTGGCCTCTCCCCGCGAGAGGCGCGACAGCATGGCCCGCCTCGTGGGGTCGGAAAGCGCGGAAAAAGTGGCGTCGAGTCCGGCTCCTTCTTTCATGGGTTACAACGTCTCCTTCCTCGGGGTTGGCGGTAGGGACAGGCCCCCGTGCCTGTCCGATGCCGGTGAATACGCTGGACGGGCGGCCACGGGGCGCCATTCGAGGGGGTTGCAGGAGTTGGTTTTCAAGCCGAGAGGGGCGTACCCTCTCCCCCCTGTAAAGCGGCTTTTTCAACCCTCCCTCCTCAGCCGGATTGAATCTAAAACGCCCAGCCGAACCCGGTAATATGTCCCCGGAGGTAGCAGATCTGCCCGCAATGCTGGTGGTAGTCGGAGGCTACCCTTCCGAGGTACTCTCCCGTCTTGGCGGCGTTGCCCCCGATGTCCGTCATTTCCTTTTCGAGGTCCTCCGCCGAAAGTGATTCCAGCACAGACGTCGTGCGTTCCCGTACGGCGTTGGCGTAACCGATCAGGTCTTGTTTCGTGAATTTGAGGCCCATCACCTGCTCGAGCGAATCGCCGAATCCGATCTGCATCGGCTCGGACGCCATGTCGAATTTCTCGTGCCATTTCCCGGCGGTCCAGACCTGCTCTTCACCGGCCACCGCCGCCAAGGCGCAATCCTCGACCCTCGTCTTGTGCCACATCAGCCAGCCGATAGGGTTATCCTGGTCGCTTGGCTGTTTCTTGAGGTCCGCATCATCGAGGCCCTTCAGCGCCCGTTTCACGAGTCCGTCGCTCATCTCGAAGGTGAAGGCGATCATTTGCGCTCCGTTCATGGAAAGCTCCTGTCGTTGAGTAATGCGTGAAATAATTTAGTGAATGACCATTTGGTTCGCTTTATGTCTCCCGGATACTGATGTCAGCTTGTCAGATGAATTTCTCTTCGCGGTGGATGAAGCCGATGCAAAGGCCGAAGACGCCGAATTGCAGCGCGAGATAGAGCGTTTCCATAAAGACAAACGCAGACGCGCCCGGCACCTCCTGCTTGGCGACGAAGGCGAGCACGTGTGAAGTCCAGAAGAAGGCGCCCGCGATGAGAGCGAACTTGACCCCTCGCTGGTAACTGCTTCCCCCGGCCTTCAGCATCGGAAACAGGACGCAGAGCAGAACCCCCTGAAGCACGATGGTGAGCAAACCGAGGAGAAAGTTCGGCTCCCCCTCGAAGTAGCCGAACGATTCGTATCTCTCCTTGAAAAGGAGCACATGCCAGCCCACGGCGAGCGAGAACGTGCAGATCGTGTAGGCGGCGGCGCCCGATATCAGCTTCTTTGCGGTCATCATCACGCCCCCGCTGTCGTTTGCATGGGAGATGCCTCGTCCGCTTGAGAAGCGGCGGAAGGCGGCCTGCTCGCCGGCTGGTCTCCCGCAACGGTGGTTCGGCCCAGGATGCCGGAAATGATTCTTGCGCCGTTCATGGGAAACTCCTGTGATGAAGTTGTCATGAAATCATTTAATGATTAACCATTTGGTTAACTATATAGCTTTCCGTTCTTTCGGTCAACATGCAGCCTGGCCTGTATTTGCGATTGTTCGCCTGGTCGGGGTTGTTGAAAAAGTCCCCCAAAGTGGCTGTTGTCCCCTCAAAACGAGAGTATCCGCCGGAATGACGACGGTGATCGATTCCGCCCGATTAGGAAGAAATCGACTGAGCGAGAAGGGGGTGTTCCAACAACCCGCCTTGTCGGAGAGCGGGTTATGGGCCATGCTTGCGTGGCGTTCGCCTCGCCGCCCGAGGACCGAGACGGGTTGAGTTCATGAAATCGTTTCTCTTGAGGCCCCTGGCCTGGATGGTCGCGGCCCTGCTGCTGCCCGCCTGCTGGGGGGCGGCGCTTTCTTTCGGCAAGACTCTCCCGGCCGCTTTTTTCGCAAGCGGCGGCTCGTATCTGCTTGCGCCCGAGGGCTGGGCGTTCATTATCGGAGCCTGCGCATACGCCGTCTGGCATCGTCTGGCGCCGCCCGAGTTTCTCTACGCCTTCGTGCACGAGTGCACGCACCTGGCCTTCGCCCTGCTCACGGGCAAGAAGGTGAGTTCCTTTGAAGTCAATCAGGGGAGCGGCAAGGTGGGCTTGAGCGGTACGAATACCCTCATCACCCTGGCGCCCTATTTCTTCCCGCTGCCCACGGTCGCCGTCCTGATTCTGGGCGCGCTGTTGGACTGGGCTTTCGGATACCCGCAGATCGGCTGGGCTGCGGCGTTTCTCTCAGGGTTAACACTGTGCCTGCACGTGCTCATGACGCTGCGCGCGCTCGGCGCGTCACAGCCCGACATCGCCCGTGGCGGGCGGGTTTTCTCCTGGGCCTTTATTTTTTTCTTCGGACTTGTCTTTATCGGCGGCGCTGCGCTCGTCTCGGCGGGAGGTTGGGGGGTGGCGGCTTTATACGGCTTGTCGATCTGGCGCGAAAGCCTGGATGCGTATGCGCTTCTGTTCGGCCTGGTGGAGTATATCGCATGGAGTATCGGCTCTTGAAACGCATGGTTTTCGCATCACGGTTTCGCTCTTGGTTGGTCATTTTCCTCCTGCTGTTACCGGGCTGCGCCTATGAGATATCGACGATACAGGGCGTCGCGAAGCCGGAGAAAATACAGACTATTGAGCGAATCTCCGTCGCTCCGTTTCGCTACCCGAGTGACTGGACGGGGCTTTTCCGCGACGTCTACGCGCAGGCTGGGCTGAATGCGCCCGATGTGAGGAAAATCGAGATGATAGAGGGCGCCTTCCTGATTCGCGACGCCTTGAGCGCCAAAGGCTATCTGGCGCTTCGCTGGCCGGAGGAACTCGAAAAGAAAGAGGCGGATGATCTGCTGAAAGAGAGTGGCGAAATCGCAGGCGTTCATCTGGCGGCGCTCAAGAGTTCGGGCGCACAGGCGGTCGTTTTGGCGAAAGGCGTGCGGACCTGCGAAAACGTCGAAGTGTGCATGGGCAGGGTGGAAATACGGCTGATAGTCCTGGGTTCTCAGGAGACGTTGTGGGAATCGCAAGCCGCTGCGACGACGGCGTTCTCCCAGGGGGATGAGATGAAGGCCGCCGTCGCCGAGGCGCTCGCCGCATTTCCCGATAAATCACCCGGTTCGAGTTAATCGCAGGTAGTTTTCAGTCGGAAAACGCTCCCCAGCCATGACGAATTGTCGTTTTTTTATGCGGCCTATGACAAAATGTCATTTTGACCTGTCGTTAAAAATAGTATGTTATTGAAAAATAACGTGTTATTTATGATGGAGAAAATGGCACGGAGCTTGCATATTATATGAGTAGTGCTAATCGCGGCGTTCTTAGGCGGCACGCCCCGGTTGGTCGGCGAGAGGAGTAGCCGATTGGGTCGGCGCTCCTCCGCCACGCAATCATACATCTCGCAACTACCCCCTGCGAGAGCCTCCTCCCGGAGACGGGAGGAGGTTTTTTTGGGGCTCCTTCCTTTCGATCTGATTTCTCTGCACCCGGTTTTCAATTGCCCGGTGTTGGGTTATGGTGCGCCCTGCATGCAATCAGGCGAACTCTACTCAATAAAATTTTCAAGAAGATGCCGGGAACTCATCTATTCAGGAAATAAGGAGCAGAAAAATGGCTACGGATAAGGTGCGCCTCGCCTCTATCGGGCTTGGCTGGTGGGGCGGCGTTCTGGTGGACGCCCTGAACCGCAGCGGTTCAGGCGAAGTTGTTTCGGGCTTCGCGCGCAGCGAGGATGCCAGAAAAGCGTTTTCGGAAAAACACGGCTGCCGGACGGCGGACAGCCTGGACGATCTATGGAACGACCCGGAGGTGGAAGGCGTCATCGTCGCGACGCCCCACTCCACGCATCTGGACATGATTTCTTCGGCCGCATCGGCAGGAAAACACGTGTTCGTCGAAAAACCGCTCACCCTGACGGTCGATGACGCGAAAAAGTCGGTCGAGGCGGCCAACGCAGCGAACGTCACCCTGCAGGTCGGACACCACCGTCGCCGCCAAGGCGCGAACCGCGAAATGAGGCGGATGATAGACGATGGCGAATTGGGCGTGGTGCATCAGCTCGAAGCCAACCTCTCGCTTCCCATGGGTTTCGAAGCAAGAGACGGCTGGCGCAACGACCCCGCCGAATGCCCAGCAGGCTCGATGACGGGCCTGGGCGTCCACATGATCGACAACCTGCAGTACCTGGCAGGCCCCGCGAAGCGGGTGGCCGCATTCAGCAAGCAGCTGCTCGGCAAGACGAATCTGGACGATGCCACGAGCATCATCATCGAATACGAAAGCGGCCCGCTGGGCCATATCGGCAGTTGTTTCGTGGTTCCCAAAATCTGCGACACGGCGGCCTTCGGCACGAAGATGAGAGCCTACAGCGAGGAAGAGGGCGGCAAGCTCTACGTGGCCAAGGTGGGCGAAGATGCCCGGACGGAAGTCGAGGTCGAGGGCGGGGACGCCCTGGCGGATGAGATGGATGAGTTCTGCAAGTGCATCCGGGGCGAAGCGACGCCCGAAACCGGCGGGCCCGAGGGGCTCGAGGTCGTCGCCGTGCTCGAGGCGGTTGTGCAGAGCGCGACGACGGGCCAAGTGGTGGACGTGGCGGCCCTTCGCGGATAGCTTTTAGCATTTTTCTGGAGGAAACGATGGCTCAGATGACGCACGTCGGCACGTCGCCGACGAAAGAAGACGCTCTGGCGAAAGCGGTCGGTGATACCGTTTACGGCGATGATTTCCACCTGCCGGGCGAGATATACGGGAAAGCCGTCCGCGCCACGATGACGCCGGCGAAGATCAAGGAAATTGACGCGAGCGAGGCGCTCGCGCTGCCGGGCGTGCACTGCGTCCTGACGGCGAAGGACATTCCCGGCCAGAACGCGGGCCGCTATCCCGATTTCCCGGTACTGGCCGAAGACGTCGTTCTGGACATCGGCGATGCGGTCGCGCTCGTGGCCGCCGACACGCGTGATCTGGCCGAAGAAGCGGCATCGCGCGTGCGGGTCGTCTACGAACCGCTGCCGGGCGCATACGACTTCGCCGGCTTGGAAGAGGGCGAGGTGGTCTGCGACTGGAAGACGGACAAGGGCGACCTGGAGGCCGGCTTCGCCGAGGCGGACGTAATTGTGGAGAACACTTACTTTTCCGCCTGTCTGGATCACGCCTTCATCGAACCCGAAGGCGGCGTCGCCTGGGTGGACGAGCGCGGGGTGGTGAACATCCGCGTGCCCACCCAGATGATCGAGAATTACCAGAACGTGGCGCGGACGCTGGATCTTCCGCTCAGCCGCGTGCGCTATGAGTGCCCGATGCTGGGCGGAGCGTTCGGCGGCAAGGAGCACCCGCTGCTCGGCGCTTTCATGGCGCTATTGTCGATCCGGACGGGGCGGCCCGTGCGCATGGCCTACTCGCGAGAGGAGACCATGAACACGGGCAGCAAGAAGCATCCCTTCCTCATGAAGTACAAGACGGGCGCCACGAAGGACGGAAAACTCACCGCCATAGAGGTGGACATCATCGGCGATGCGGGCGGCTACGCGGCCAACAGCAAGGGCCTGCTCCTGGGCGCGCTCGTGGTGAGCGGCGGCCCCTATGAGATTCCCAACGCAAAGGGCCGCGCGCGCGCCGTCAGGACGAACAACCCCTTCACCGAGGCGATGCGCGGCGTGGGCGCGAACCAGGTGTGCTTCGCCTACGAGGCGCAGATGGATGAGCTGGCGGACAGGCTGGGGATGGACCCGCTCGAATTCCGCGAGAAGAACTTCATCGCCAGGGGCGAGACGCTCATGCAGAACCAGCCCGTTCCCTCGCGCGTGATGCTGCCTGAACTGGCAGAGGAGACCAAGAAGCTCATCGGCCGCTCGGCGGGCCGCGTCCCCGAGAAAGACCACGGCCCCTGGCGCGTGGGTGTAGGGTACGTCGCGAACATCGGCGGATACGGGAGGCCGAGGAACGAGGGCGAAGTCTATGTGTCCATCGATCTCGACGGCAGCGTGAACGTGCGCACGGGCGCATCGGACGTTGGCGCCGGCCAGACGCAGACGAACCGCCAGATCGCCGCCGAAGCTCTCGGCATCGCTCTTGAGGACGTGACGGTCACGATGTCGGATTCCCACGTCACCCCGCTCGTGGGCGTTACGGCGGGTTCGCGCCAGACGATGATCTCGGGCGGCTCGTGCTACCGCGCATCGACGGAGCTTAGGGACAGGATACTGAAAGGCGCTGCGGAACTGCTCGAAGCGAACCCTGAGGATCTGGATATCCGCGAGGGGCGCGTTTACGTGCAGGCCGCAGAAGAGCGCGGTGTCGCCTTCGCCGAGGCTGCCGCCCAGTGCAAGAAGATGGGCGTCGACTTACACACGGTGGGCAAGACGAAAATCGGCGTCCACGAGTTTGAGGGGCACGAGCAGTACGGCGACGCGGGCGGCTGGATGGACTACGTGTTCGGCATCCACGCGGCCGAAGTCGAGGTGAACGTCGATACGGGCGAGCTCCGCGTGCTCAACTACTGGTCGGGCCACGACGTCGGCCAGTCCATCAACGTGCAGCACGTGGAAGGCCAGTTCGAGGGCGGCACCATGATGGGCGTCGGCCACGCGCTGGCCGAAGAGGTCTTGACGCAAAAGGGCGCGCTCCTGAACAACGAGTTCCACGGCTACCTCATCCCCACCTCGGTGGATACGCCCGAGTGGGACAACGTGATCATGGAGTCCGGCGAAGGCCTCGGTCCTTTCGGGGCGAAGGGCATCGGCGAGCCTCCCTGCACGGCGGGAGCGGCGGCGGTGGCCTGCGCGGCGGGCCAGGCGATAGGCGCGCGCCTCACGCGCATCCCCATCACGCCGGATCACGTGATGGAAGTGCTCGGCCGCCTGAAGACGAACGGAAGCCAAAGCTAGACGAACGTACCGGGCACGAGATTTTCGCATTGGAAACGCCCCGCACGCGCTGCGGGGCGTTTTTTCGTCTTTAGATGAAAAAGAGAACCACTTCGCCTCGATGAATATTTCGATTCTGTGGTAGGGGCAGGCCCCGCGCCTGTCCGAGGCCCCGTGCCTGCTCCTACGGTTATAAAATCCCCATAGGCCTGAATTGCAGATTGCCGTCATTCCTAGATAGTGATTTGGCTTCAGGGATGCGAGGGAGTGTAGGGGTCGCATAAATGCGACCCTGCTTTTTTGCCGTCCAGCAATGGGCCGCATGTATGCGGCCCCTACAATTGGTTTTCCAGACGAAGAGGGAGTGGTTTCGCTTGTGCCTGCTCCTCCTCCGCAGCCCCGAAAATTCCATGAGTGGAACCTTACCCCGTCGTAATTCCAGATAGTGTGAAATGAAGGAATACGCGCAGCGGCTGCCGTATGCGAATAGACGGCAATACCGTTCGTCGATTGATACAGAAAAGATAAGCGCCGCCTGGGCGTTAACAAGTTAGGAGGATTAGATCATGTCCAACAGACTGTCGAAAGAACGCCCGCTCCGTCGGGCGCAAGCCGCATCCAGACCGTTCCGGTCGTACGGCTTGGTCGTTCTCATCGCCTGCGCGGTCGTAATCGGGCTACCGCCGCAGGCGGCCATTGCCAAAGCGGGGAATGACTACCGCCTGAGCGGCCCCTACACGCAGAACAATCTCTCAGTCTATCTGATTCACCGCGAGCGCCGAAGCGTCGGCCCCGCGCCGCTCACCCTGGAAGAAGCGATGAGGCAGGGCCTCGTCAAAGTCGTCGAAACGGGCAGCGTCAGCCGGCTCATGGTCCGCAATCTGGGCGACCGCGAGGTCTTCATCCAATCGGGGGACATCGTCAAGGGCGGCAAACAGGACCGCGTCCTGCTCACCAGCATGATCATCCCCCCGAACTCGGGCGACATCCCCATCGGCGCCTTTTGCGTCGAGGCGGGACGATGGGCTAGGCGCGGCCTGGAGAATATGGGGGAGTTTTCGATGTCCGCGTACCGCATGCCCTCGCGGGCGGGGAAGATCGCGATGATAAAAAGGATGGAGCGAGAAAGCGCTCCCGATGCTGATCGAACCCGAAGGTCGAGGGAGAGATGGCCCGGACCGAGAATTTCGCAACGGTCGCGACGGCGCATGGGCTCAAACTATCAGGACGATGTATGGCGCTCTATCGGGGCGATGCAGAATAGGTTGGGCCGGGCCATGGGGGCGCGCGTCGCCGACGAGCGCTCGCGTACGAGCCTCCAGTTATCATTGGAGAACAAGCGCCTCGCCTCGGCCCTGGCGGACTATGAAAAAGACTTGGGACGCCTGCTGGATGAGCACCCCGACGCCGTGGGCTATGTCTTCGCCGTAAACGGCAAGATCAACAGCGGCGACGAGTTCGGAAGCGCCGGCCTGTTCCGGAAACTGTGGTCGCGGCAACTGAAGGCGGCGGCAACGGAGGCTGTCGCCGAAAAAGATGCGCCGAAGCGCAGGGAGCCGACGCTCGTCGATGTCGCCGCGTTCATCAACTCCACGCGCGCAGAAAAGCCCGCCTTGAGAGCGATTCCGGGCGGCAATAATCTCGAGACGCGCAAGGCGAGCAAGTCGTATTACATGGAAATCCGGCGCGGGAACAACCGCTGGGTGCACCGGACATACGTCGCCCACTAGCCCGGAGACGGCCTTATCGGGCAGGAGACGCTCCGCCCGCCTTCTTTTGCATGAACGCCCCGCACCCTTGCGGGGCGTTTTTTCTTTTCAAGACGTAAGGCCTGCTGTATTACATATTCATATCATTGTAGGATGCAGGCCTAGCCCGCCCCATTCGTAGAGACGTGCGCCATGCTCTCGACTCTGGACTGGTCGCTCATCCTCGCCTACATCGCCTTCGCGCTGGTGGTCGGCGCGCTCACCTCGCGCTCGGCGTCGAAGAGTCTGGCTTCATACTTCGTGGCCGGGCGCAGCCTGCCCTGGTGGTGGATAGGCATCTCCATGGTGGCGACCACCTTCGCCTCGGACACCCCCCTCGTCGTGGCCGGCATCGTCGCCAAGCGAGGCATCTCGGGAAACTGGTTCTGGTGGGCCTGGGTCATCGGCAACGTGGGCGTCGCGGTCTTCTTCGCCCCCCTGTGGCGGCGCGCGGGCGTGGTGACCGACGCCGAACTCATCGAGCTGCGCTACGGGAGCGGCCCCGGCGCGTTCCTGCGCGGCTTCAAGGCCGTCTATTCCTCCCTCATCGTGAACCTCATCGTCATGGGCTGGGTGTTCCGCGCCATGGCGAAGATAGCCCAGCCCTTCCTGCGGTGGGAGGAGATACTGCCCCCGAACTGGTGGACGGTTATCGAGGCGAACTGGCCCGCCGTCCTCACGATGGGAAGCGTGAACGAGAGCGTTACGGTCGCCCTGCTCGTCTTGATGATCGCGCTCTATGCGAGCGCGGGCGGCATCCGGGGCGTCATGCTCACGGATCTGTTCCAGTTCGTCATCGCGATGACGGGCAGTTGCCTGTTCGCCTGGTACGCCGTGGAGGCCGTGGGCGGGCTTTCGGGCCTGAGCGTGAAGCTGGGCGAGATTTACGGCGCGGAAGGCGCGGGCAATATCCTCTCCTTCCTGCCGCCCGAGGGCGCGGGATGGGCGGGGGCGCAGGTGATTTTGATATACCTCTTCGTGGTCTGGTGGGCGCACAACAACGCCGACGGCGGCGGCTACATCGGTCAGAGGCTGTGTTCGGCGCGCACGCCGAGGGACGCCCAGGCGGGCGCATTCCTCTTCACGGTCGGGAACTACGTCCTGAGGCCCTGGCCGTGGATTCTCATCGGCCTGGTGAGCCTGATCCTCGTGCCCAAGGGGATGGACGCCCTGCCCGGCACGATGGAGGCGAAAATTCTCGCCGACCGCGAGGCGGCCTATCCCCTCCTGATGGAGAAGCTATTGCCTGCGGGGATTCTTGGTCTCGTGTTGGTGGGCCTTCTGGGCGCGTTCATGAGCACGGTGGACACCCACCTGAACTGGGGGGTGAGTTATCTGGTGAACGACGTCTATGCGCGCTTCATCAGAAAAGGAGCGGGCGCGCGGGAGGTCGTCTTCGTGAGCCGCCTGGGCGTGCTGATCATGGCGCTCGGCGCGTTCGCCGTGGCGGGACAGATAAGCAGCCTCGAGGTGGCGTGGAAGTTCCACATCTCGCTCGGAGCCGGGCTGGGGCTTCCGGTGATACTGCGCTGGCTTTGGTGGCGGGCGAACGCCTGGACGGAAATCTCAGGGATGCTGTCCGCGGGCGCGACCGCCCTCTATCTTCACTGGGAGGGTGAGCCGCCCGCTTTTCCCGTATTGCTGGCCGCGGAGGTGGGCGTTGGATTTCTGGCGATGCTGATCGCCACTCTCATCACGAGGCCCGCAAAAGCAGAGGTTCTGAGAGATTTCTGGACGAAGGTCCATCCGCCGGGCGTATGGGGACGGGTGCGCGGGGAGGACAGGCGCGCAGCCCCCGTATTGGCCCTCGCGGGCCTTTGGCTGGCATTGAGCGTCTTCGTCTTCGCCTTGATGTTCCTGGTCGGAGCGCTGCTCGTCGGTACCTGGGGGCAGGTGGGCGGTCTCGCGCTCCTGGCGGGATTCTCCCTATGCACGGCGTGGGGGATTGACAGAAGGTATCGGTACGGAATTTTGTTCGTCTAGGTAAATCTTGTGTTTGGAAGAGAAATCGAGCCTACCGTAGGGACAGCCCCCTGTGGTTGTCCTTACTTTATGATGTTTACGAAAAGGGCAGGCACGGGGGCCTGCCCCTACGGGTTTATAGACAGCTTTTCATCCTCCATGAAAAACCTCGCCGAATTCGCGTTTGAACGAGAATGGACGCGATATGGGATAAAATGGCTGGTGATGACGACGATGATTCAAGGTCATCGGCAAGTGAGGGAAGTCGTCACGACCGCAAAGTCATCGGGACGGCTGGCCGCAATATCGTCCGTCAGGTTCCGGTGGCCCCTGACATCTTTCGGGCGGCGGAAGAGAAAGTCCCTGCTTCGGGATGGGGGGTTGAAATAATGGAAGGCAACATCTGGATAGGGTTCATCGTGGTCGTCATCGCGATTGTCGGCTCCCACACCTGGCTTCACAGGGACATCGCCGAACTACGAGAGCGCATGGCGAAACTGGAGGGGACCTTCGAGGGTTTCATGACCTCGCAGCGTAAATCTGCGTACTAGCCGGTTCTTCCGCTGCCATCTTCTTTCAAAATCTTAGAGAAACACGCTGTCTTGAGGGAAGTGTCTGTGCTTACCTGTGTAAGTGGCTTCCCCGAGTGGTGAATTCCAACTGAAGGAGGAGGAATTCTTCCGCCCGAAGCGGGAGGGACCGCCACCTGCAGGAAAATGAAAGCGCAACACGAAAGTAGGGACAGGTCGCGACCTGCCCCTACAGATTCGGGAAGAAGTTGCTGCCGGTATCACGAACAAAGATCACACTCGATCGGCAGCCGCCTCCTGTCTACTCGTCCACTTCCTCGAATTCCGCCGTGTATTCGACTTCGATGCCGCGCTGCACGCTCTGGCTCGCCGGGCAGCCTTTCTCATGCACGGCGAGGGCGCGCTCGGCGTCTTCGCGCTTTCCCTTGGGGATTCGGCACTTGTATTTGACCTTGATTTTCGTGACCAGGGCCATGCCGTCCACGTTCTCGATGATGCCTTCGACTTCAGCCACCAGGTTGTCGGGGCTGCTCTTTATCCCGCGCGCATCCAGCGCGCCTCCCATATTGCCCGTCAGTCAGCCGGCGACGGCGGCCGCGAGGTGATCCAGCGTGGCCGGACGCTCCTCCTCGGGTTCCGCCTTGTAGAAGTTCTTGATGCCCCCGTGGATGCCGTAGGGGATCGGCTCGTCGGGGAAGGCGTCGAGGTAGCCCGTCTTCATGCCCCTGCCGGGCTCCTTGACGATGCGGGCCTTGGTGACGTGAATGACTTCACCCATCTTGCGCTCCTTTTCGTGATGAGGTTTCGAAAAAATTCCTTGATTGATTCGACACCCGAGAGTAGCACCCCGCCGGGGCGAGGGGAACTCTCCGGGTCCTACATGATAACGACGATGGTGCCTGCAACGGTCAAAAGCGCGCCCAGGACGAGCCGGGGCGTGATGTTCTCCATCTCGCGCAGGAATAGCCAGCCGAGCGCCAACACGATGAGCGGCTGGGCGGAGATGATGGCCGTTACGCGTACGGCCAGCGTGTGGACGAACGCGAAGTTATAGAGCGGCACGGCGATCGCCTGGCACGCGGCTGCGGCGAAAATCCACCTCCACGCCGAAGCGGGGATGGGGCCGCGCGATTCCTCGCCCCTGCTCAGCGCCATCAGCATCGAGGCCGTGGCGGCCCCCACCCATAGTGCGATCGCGGCGGTGGCGAGCGGGTGGAGGTTCAGGGACGCTTTCTTGAAGAAGACGGCGGCCACGCCCCAGAGTAGCGAGGTGACGCCGGCGGAGATCCAGCCGAACAGTTTCCATTTCGCGTTCTGGGCTTCGGTTTCCGGCTCCTGGGATGGTTCGGCCTGAACGATGAGCGTGATGCCGACAAGAAGAATCGCGAGGCCGGTGAATATGGAAATCGTCGGCGTCTCTCCCAGCATGAACGACGCCCCGACCGCCGTGACGACGGGATAGGTAAGCGCGATGGGTATGGAGCGGTTGGGCCCGATGCGGTGAATGGCGCGGTAGTAAAACGAACGCGATATGCCGATGTGGAAAAAGCCCGCCAGGAAGGCGAACGCCAGTGTGGTCGCTGTGACGCCCCGAAAATCCTCCGCGGAGATGAAGAATATGGCGATGAGCGTCACGAGGGCCGCGTTCACGCTCGTCATGGCGGCGGTGACCTTGAGGACGGGCGCGTTCATGAGCGCGCGCTTGATGAAATAGACGAACACCGCCCAGGAAGTCGAGGCGATCGAGGCGAGCAATACGCCGTAGGCGTTCGATTCGAGGTTCATTTCAGCAGAAGCGCGCAGGCGGATGCGCCGTGCGGCTGGGCCTTCGGGATGTGGCCAACGACGTTATTTGTCGGAATTGATGCAGAGCACCGCGCGCCAATAATCAAAAATGTTCACGCGCTCCTGGCGTTCGAGTGTCAGGTTGTTCGCCTCGAGCAGGGGCTCCAGGTCCAGAGTGGTCTCCCAGCCGAATTTCTTGCAGACCCCGTTGATGAGTTCTTCGAATTTGGCCAGCAGGAATTTCTTGCTCTTGAAATGGTTGATGAAGACGACGCGCCCGCCCGGCTTGCACACGCGGCAGATTTCCGAGACGACCTTGTGCGGATCGGGGGCGGCGCTCACCACGTAGCAGGCGGTGACGCAGTCGAAGGTGTTGTCCTCATACGCCATGTTCTGCGCGTCCATCACGGCGAGTTCGACGTTTTTGAGGCTCATCTTGTGGACTTTCTCTTTCGCTTTCTCGAGCATTTTCGAAGAGATGTCGATGGCGATGATCTCCGAAGTCGACGGGTAAAGGGGCAGGGAGAGCCCGGTGCCCACGCCCACTTCGAGCAGCTTCTCGCCCGGCTGGAGGTCGAGCATGTCCACACCGACGTTTCGGCCTTCATGGAACACGTCCTTGAAGACGAGGTCGTAGAATTTGCCCCAGCGATCATATATCTTGATGACAGAGTCGGGTGATTCCACTATGCATCCCTCAATCAAGTATCCGCGCCCGCAACTGCACGGAATCCGGTGGGCGAAAGCCGCACAATGCGTCAGAACGTCCGGCAAAATTCCCGGATGAAGCGATTCCCTTTCTTCCAACTTCGGAAGATATGCCATATTGTAAGAAAAAATGGAAATTTTTTCCAGATCAATCGGCAATGATGTTAACGGGAGAACAGGATATGGTGTGGAAAACCATCGGTTTCGAGGAAGAAAACGGCTTGGCCCTGGTGCGGCTCAATCGTCCCGAAGCGCTGAACGCGCTCGACCTGCAGATGGCGCAGGACCTGTACGAGGTGTGCGAGCGATGCTGCGAACCCGATATCCGCGCGATGGTTCTGAGCGGGGCGGGACGCGCCTTCTGCGCGGGCGGGGATCTCAAGGAAATCGAGGGGCGTATCCGGGCGGGCGAGAGGATGGAGGAGTTCCTCTGGCCGGATTATCAGAAATCGCTCGCAAAACTCTACGAAGTTCGCTGTCCGACGATAGCGGCTGTCCATGGTTTCGCCGTAGGCGCAGGATGTGATATCGCTTTGGCCTGCGACATCCGTCTGGCGGGCGCAGGCGCTTCGTTCGGTCAGGTGTACTCCAGGGTCGGACTCGTCCCCGATTGCGGGGGCACGTTTTTCCTGCCCCGCGTCGTGGGAAGCGCGAAAGCCCTGGAGTTGATTTTGACGGGTGACGTCATCGACGCGGAGGCGGCGCTCTCAATCGGCCTCGTCCGCTCGGTTCATAACGACGACGCGCTCATGGAAGAGGCAATAGCTCTTGGGCGAAGGCTCGCAGAAGGCCCCTCGGTTGCGCTGCGCGCGGCGAAAAAGCTGATTCGCTCCTCAGGCGGCCTGGACGTAGCGACGGCGCTTCGCGCGGAGGCGGGCGCGCAGGCCGAGACGGTCGCCAGCCTCGATTTTCAGGAAGGAATCGCCGCTTTTCTGGAGAAAAGAAAACCCGGGTTCCAGGGTAAGTGACCGTCCCCGGCGATTCGGACCGGCGCCTCATCGTCATATAAAGGAAGCTTCTCGGGTATGGAAGCATATTTCGCGAGTTTTCCCATCTGGGCGAACTTTCTCTTTTTCGCTGCGGGCCTCTTCATTATCACGAAAGGCGCCGACTGGTTCACCGACGGCGCAGTGGGAGTCGCCGAGATCACGGGGATTCCCAAAGTGATCGTCGGCGCCACCCTGGTGAGTCTGGCGACGACGGCTCCCGAATTCAGCGTTTCCGTCATCGCTGCCTGGCTGGAACATCCAGCCACGTCCGTGGGCAATGCGGTCGGTTCCACCATCTGCAACATCGGACTTATCCTGGCGGTGGCGTTCCTGCTCGAGCCCGTGTCCCTGGCCCGGGAAGATGTTCTGCCGAAAGGGCTCTTCATGCTGATGATGGGCGTGTTGCTCCTTACCCTGGGCTGGGACGGAAAAATCGCCCGCGTGGAGGGCGTGGTCCTGTTCGTTTTTGTGCCTGTTTATCTGTGGTTCACCATGAAGCGGGCGACGTGGACGGATTTCGATATCGGGAGTGCGGTGACGGACCGGGAAAAGCAGCATGTCGGGCTGCTGTTCATCGCCGGATCGATCGCGGTCGTTTTCGGCAGCATTCTGCTCGTTCAGAACGCGGTGCATCTGGCCCGCGCCATGGGCGTCCCTGAACTCATCATTGCCCTCACGCTCGTGGCCATCGGCACCTCGCTGCCCGAATTGATCACGGCCGTTTCCGCATCCTTGAGCGGTCACGGGGATATGGCCGTCGGTAATGTGCTGGGAGCGAATGTACTGAACATCGCGTGGGTACTGGGCGGGGCGTCCCTCATCACTCCCTTGGGGATAGAGCACCAATCGTTCGTCCTGGATTTTCCATTCATGCTCTTGATGATGGTTTTGTTCGTGTTTTTTGCCGTATGGAGACGCAGACTGGGGAGCAGCGCAGGGCTGATGTTCCTTGCGGGATATGTATGCTATCTGGTGCTGATGTTCGCCTATTTTGTCTGAGGGCCTCCGGCGCGGATAAAATAATTTTCTCTCAGCGCCGTTTGCCGGTATATTAAAGGTTGATTTTCTGGATTGTTCTCGAGGTTCGCAGGGAAAGGGAATGAGATGGACATGAAGAGGATATTCACGCTGCTGGCGGCGGTTTTGTTTTTCGGTGGCCCGGACGCGGAAGGGGCGAGTCAGAAAACCAATCCCTCCATGAAAGATATGGAACAGGTCGTCATCGAGGTGAACGAGCAGAAAATCACACTGGGGGAAATTGAAGCGAGGCTCGGTCGATTCGCTCCCGCCGTACGGATCCGTATCCGCAAGAACAAGGGGCAGTTCCTCGAAGGTCTGGTTCAGGGGGAACTTCTGTACCAGGAAGCGGTTCGCCGGAAAATCGACGAATCTCCCGAGATTCAGAAAAGGATCGCGCGATTGAAGCGAAGGCTCGTCATTGAGGAGTTCGTGAGGCAGGGCGCCGGGACGACGGCCACGACAGATCGGCAGTTGCGCGATTTCTTCCTCGCCAACAAGGAACGGTTCCGCCGCAAGGAGTCGGTCACACTGGCCCACATCGTTCTCAAAACCGAGGAGGATGCGTGGGACGCCGTCGCGGAACTCAGAAAAGGGACGCCTTTTGCACAGGTGGCGAGGCGGCGCTCCATCTTTGAGGGCACGCGTGATTCGGGCGGGGTGATGGGCACGGCCGTGCGGGGCGCGCTGGAGAAAGCGCTTGAGGACGTGGCGTTCAAACTGCCCATCGGCCAGCCGAGCGAACCGATTCGCACTTCCGTCGGCTGGCAGGTGATACGAGTGCTCGAACGCGTCAATGCCGCCGACGCGAAGTTTGAGGACGTCAAGGAGGACGTAAGGCTCGTTTATTCCGAACTCAAACGAAGCGAGAACTACAAGGCGCTGCTCAGGCGCTTACGCGAAGGAGCGAAGGTAAAAGTTCACACAGATCGGTTCAAATAGTCCGTCGGACGACCGGCATCGTTTTCTATTCACATTTTTTCCACAATTTCTCCTCCGAATATCCCCGGCTCTTCCACGGCCTATCCACAAGAAATTGTGGTTTTGAGCAAAATAATTATTGACGCGGCACTATATCTTGTGGCTAAATTATTTTTCTCGAAACATGGAGGTTTAAGCGATTGCCAAGCGCGTCTCTCGTTTTCGGACCGGAGAAACGCTTGTCGGGTCGCCCCCGTTTCGGGCGGACAGGGGCGACCATCTGGGGGTGGGGGGAGTTGGTCTCCTCTCGCCCCCAGATATTATATGTCCGGGAATTTCACCCCCGAAATCTCGTGCATCGATCGTTTTCGGTTTTGGCTGGAATCCGGAATTTCACGAAGTGCCCCGGGAGGCGAGGTGCACGCGATGTCGATCAAATCGGACAAGTGGATAACGAAGATGTCGCGCGAGCACGGGATGATCGAGCCCTTCGAGGACAAACAGGTGCGCGAGGGGGCCATCTCCTACGGCGTCTCTTCTTACGGCTACGACATCCGCATTGCCGATGAGTTCATGATTTTCACGAACGTGAACTCGACCATCGTGGATCCAAAGAATTTCGACGAGCGCTCGCTCGTCAAAGTGAAGGCCGACACCTGCATCATCCCGCCGAATTCCTTCGCCCTGGCCAAGACGGTGGAATATTTTCGCATCCCCAGAAGCGTGCTCACCGTCTGCGTCGGCAAGAGCACCTATGCGCGCTGCGGCATCATCGTCAACGTTACGCCCTTCGAACCCGAGTGGGAGGGCTTCGTCACCCTCGAAGTTTCGAACACCACGCCCCTGCCCGCCAAGATATATGCGAACGAGGGCATCGCGCAGGTCCTGTTCTTCGAGAGCGACGAGGAGTGCGAGACCTCCTACGCCGACAAGAAGGGCAAGTACCAGAAACAACAGGGCCTCACCCTGGCGAAGCTGTAGGGGTCAATCGCGACAGATGATAGAGCGATTGACGAGACCGGGAAGGGAGCGATTGCTCTTTGTTATGTCATGCAGCCCCTCCTTCCTCTGTCGGAGTTGACCTAAACCTCATCAGCCTTCGCTACTGAGGGCGCGGCTTCTGCGGTTTTCCGCTCCCCGAACCCCTTGTTTTCTTTTTACTTTCGTGTTTCGCGCTTTGATGTTTCGCGCTCCTGTTGTAAGATGCTCCCATACAACCCGCCCGTGAAGCGGACTCTCCTGCTTCATCGGAATTCACGGAGGGCGTCCTCGGTGCCCCAGGAACTCTCTCATATCGATGAGCAGGGCCGCGCCCGCATGGTGGACGTCGGGGACAAGGAGGTCACCCGCCGCGAGGCCGTGGCGCGCGGCCGCCTGGAGATGGCGCCCGAAACTTTGCGCTTGATTCTCGAAGGAGACCTGCCCAAGGGGGACGTGCTGGGCACGGCGCGCATCGCAGGCGTGATGGCGGCCAAGCAGTGCGCGAACCTCATCCCGATGTGTCATCCGCTGCGAATATCGAGCGTGGAAATTGACTTCTCGGCGGATGAGCCGCTCGGCCTGTTGCGCATCGAGGTCAAAGTGCGCGCGCGGGACAGAACGGGCGTGGAGATGGAAGCCCTGACGGCCGTGAGCGTGGCCGGCCTGACAGTCTACGACATGTGCAAGGCGGTGGATAAGGGCATGGTGCTCTCGGATGTTCGGCTGGTGATGAAATCGGGCGGGAAGAGCGGAGATTTCATTCTGGACGAAGAGTAGTCATTTTATAGCGTCTTGTTCTCGGGGAGACAGCGCGCCTGACCCGCTTTGGCCCTTTTCCCGGCGCTGCGGGCAACAAGCCTGGAGCCCGGCGCTTCACTCTCGGACGTGAATTGGATTCCGCCGGAAATTATGACGAAACAAAGCTGCTATAATATTCCATGGCAAATGAATAAGATGTTTCGGGGGAAACATAAATGAAAGAGACCACAAAAAAGATTTCGATAGAGACGATACCTCAGGAGAAAAGGGCGGATTCAAACCGCCTGGGCTTGATTCTGGGCGCTCTGTTCATCATCCTCTGCGGCGTCATGGGAGGAGCGCTCGGCGAAGCTCTGGGCGTGGCGAGCCGCGTGGCCGGCATGGCCGCGGGCGCTTTGGCGGGCGTTGCGCTGCTGGCGCTCGCAAGGGAGCTCGGCAAGCTCAAGGTAGGCGTTCTGGCGGGCGGGGCCGCGGGCCTGCTCTTCGGCCTGCTGGCCGCCCTGCTGCTGTGCGCTCTCATCGGCGAGGCGTTTCCGCAGAACGTCCGTCCCCTGGCGGGCGCTTTCGTCGGCTTGCTTTTCAGCTGTATGGGTGTTTTTCTCGGTTCGGCGGCGGGAAGCCTGTATTCACCGCCTCTTCCCGCTAAGGGAAAAGACGCGGGCGCCAAGAAGCACCATCACGCCATGATTCTCGATACCAGCGTCATCATCGACGGACGCATTGCCGATATTTGCGAGGCGGGCTTCGTGGAAGGTCCGATGGTGGTGCCCCAGTTCGTACTCAAGGAGTTGCAGCAGATAGCGGACTCGTCCGACTCCCTGAAGCGAAACCGGGGGCGCCGTGGCCTCGACGTGCTCCAGCGGATTCAGCAGAACCAGGATCTCGACATCGACATCATTGAGACCGACTTCCCCCGCGTGAAGGAGGTGGACACCAAGCTCGTGCTCCTGGGAAAGGAGATATGCGGGAAGGTGATGACCAACGATTTCAACTTGAATAAGGTGGCCGAGCTTCAAGGGGTGCGGGTTCTCAACATCAACGAGTTGGCCAACGCGGTGAAGCCGGTCGTTCTTCCTGGTGAGGACATGAGCGTGTTCGTCATCAAGGAGGGTAAAGAGCATAACCAGGGCGTCGGATATCTCGACGATGGAACGATGGTGGTGGTGGACAATGCCAAGGGCCGTATCGGCGAGCAGATTCCCGTCTCCGTGACGAGTGTCCTGCAGACGACAGCCGGGCGTATGATTTTTACGAAAATACGAGATGAAGCCGAACTATCGCAAACCGGCGCTTAAGCGCGCTTTCTCCTCTTCAGCTTTGCCGGGACCCGATGAGACGGCGGCCATCGTTCCCGCCGCAGGCCGGGGCTTGCGCCTGCCCGGCGCAGTGGCCAAACAGTTTCGAAACCTCTCCGGAAAGCCCCTTTTTCATCATTGTCTGTTACGAATCGCGCGCATGGGCCTCTTGGGTCGGATCGTCGTGGCGGTTCCCCCCGGCTCGGACCCGCCCGCACTTCCTGATGGGCTGGGCGCGGAGGTTCATCTCGTCGAAGGCGGCGCGCGCCGCCAGGATTCGGTGCGAAACGGGCTCGACGCCCTGGACGACGGCGTTTCCTGGGTGGTCGTACACGACGGGGCGAGGCCCCTGGTGACGCCCGAGCTCATGGAGAGATGCCTGCTCGGCGCGGCGGAGACGGGCGCCGCCATCGCGGCCCTGCGCGTGGTGGATACGGTGAAGGTGGGCGACGCCGATGGCTTCATCGAGGCGACGCGCCCGCGCGAGGGTCTGTGGCTCGCACAGACGCCCCAGGTGGCGCGGCGGGAGTTGCTCGTCCGCGCGATGGAGTGGGCGGACGCGAATGATTTCGAGGGGACCGACGAGGCGGCCCTGCTGGAAGCCATAGGCGTGCGGGTGAAGCTCGTGGAAGGAAGCGCGCAGAACATCAAGGTGACGTCCCCTGGCGACATGGAGCGCGCGGCGCGCCTGATGGAACTTGAACAAGGTGGGCAAGCGGAGGCTTCCACATGATTCGCGTAGGCGTAGGCTACGACGTCCACCGCTTCGAGGCGGATCGCAAGCTGATACTCGGCGGCGTGGAGATTCCCTTTGAGCAAGGTCTCTCCGGACACTCCGACGCCGATGCGCTCATCCACGCGATCATCGACGCGCTTCTGGGCGCGGCGGCCCTGGGCGACATCGGCGCGCATTTCCCCGATACGGACGAGGCGTATCGCGGCGCGGACAGCCGGGAACTGCTCGCGCGCGTGGTGGTGCTTCTCGCAGAGCGCGGCATGAGACCGAACAACGTGGACTCCGTGGTCGTGGCGCAAAGACCGAAACTCGCTCCCCATATCCCCGCGATGCGTGAAGTCATCTCCTCCATTCTGGGAATCCCGCCCGATCGGGTGGGCATCAAGGCGACGACGGGCGAGGGGCTCGGCTTCGTGGGGCGCGAGGAGGGCGTCGCGGCGCACGCGGTTTGCACGATAAGCGTGGAGTCTCCTTGACGCCCATCGGCGGGGCATGACAAATTTCTGCCCGGACGCGGCCCGGAACACATTTTACCCCCTTGACCATGCGGGTTCTGGAGAGAATCATTTGGGACTGCAGCTATACAACACGTTGACGAGAAAAAAAGAACCCTTCGAGCCCCTGGAAGAAGGCCGCGTGAAGATGTACGTCTGCGGGGTGACGGTGTACGACCACTGCCATCTCGGGCACGCGCGCGCCGCCATCGTCTTCGACGTCATTCACCGCTATTTCGAATACAGGGGCTACGATGTTCTCTTCGTGTGCAACTTCACGGACGTGGACGACAAGATCATCGCCCGCGCCCGGCGTCTCAAGATTCCCATCGGCGAGCTGACCGAAAAATTTATTGATGAATACTACGCGGACATGGATGCGCTCGGCGTACAGCGGGCGGACGCCGCTCCCCGCGCGACGGAGAACATCGAGGGCATGATCGAGATGATCGAGAAGCTCATCGAGAAGGGTATCGCCTACGAGATGTCGGGCAACGTCTATTACGACATCGATAAATTCGCAGGCTACGGCAAACTCTCGGGTCGCAACACAGAGGAACTCGAGGCAGGCCACCGCATTGAGCCGGGCGAGGGCAAGCGCAACCCGCTCGATTTCGCCCTCTGGAAGGCGGCGAAGCCCGGTGAACCCGAATGGGAGAGTCCCTGGGGGGCTGGCCGGCCCGGCTGGCACATCGAGTGCTCCGTCATGTCGAGCCGGTATCTCGGGGAGCGGTTCGATATTCACGGCGGGGGGGAGGACTTGGTGTTCCCCCACCATGAAAACGAGATCGCGCAGAGCGAGGGCTGCTTCGGGCACGAGTGGGTGCGCTACTGGGTGCACAACGGCTTCGTGCAGATCAACCACGAGAAGATGAGCAAGTCGAAGGGCAACTTCTTCACCATCAAGGCGATCCTCGAGGACCACCCGGCCGAGGTGATCCGATATTTCCTGCTGGGGACGCACTACAGGCACCCCGTGGATTACTCGGATCAGGTGGTCGGCGACGCGAGGAAAGGGCTGGACAGGCTCTACAACGTGCGGCTCAGGCTCGCCCGGAGCGGAGGAGAAGACTCGGGCGGCTGGCGCGAGCGGGTGGAGGAGGCGGTCGCCGCCTTCCGCGCGCAGTTCACGGAAGCCATGGACGATGACTTCAACACCGCGCGCGCCCTGGGGTATCTGTTCGACTTTGGGCGCCGGATAAACGGCTTCATCAACGAGGCGGGCGCGCTGCCCGAATCCGCCGCCGCACTTGCGAGCGAGGTCTTTGAAGAGGTGGGCGAGGTGCTGGGCCTGTTCACCCACCCGCCGGAGGAGTGGTTCCGGAACGCAGCGAGCGTCTCGTCCGCTGAAGTGGAGGAGGGCCAAAACGGCGTCTTGCGCGATGAGGAGATAGAAGCGTTGCTCGAACGCCGCGCGGAGGCGCGGGCGAGCAGGGATTTCCCGGAGGCCGACCGGATCCGGGAAGAACTCGCGGAGGCCGGCATCGTGTTGGAAGACAGCCCCGGCGGCACCCTCTGGAAGCGAAGGGTGCCGTGAAGTCTTGCGCGGGTGAGGCCCGTTGGTGCGCGCACCGCGTCTTCACGCTTCATCGAAGAGCATAGCATTTGAAGCGCAAACCCGAATACGTCTGCGGCGCGCACAGCGTCCGGGTGGCTCTTGAGCGCGGGCCGGAGCGCGTCCGGCGGCTGTACGTTACCGCAGGGCGCCGGAACCGCAGCGTCTCCGAGGCGGTGCGGCTCGCCGAATCGCTCGGGGTTCCCGTCGAAGCCCTCGACACCAGACAACTCACGCAGAAAGCCGCCACCGCGCAGCATCAAAACCTGGTGGCGGAGGTTCATCCCACGCCGCTTCTCACGCTTGATGACTTAATCGAAGCCCAGCCCGCGTCGGCTCCGCCGATTCTGTTGCTCGACGGTCTGCAGGACCCGAGGAATTTCGGCGCCATCTTAAGAAGTGCGGCGGCTCTGGGGGCAGGCGGCGTCGTCTGGCCGAAGGATAACGCCGTGGGCCTCACGCCAGTCGCGGCGAAGGCGGCGGCAGGCGCGCTGGAGGTCGTGCCGCTCGCGCGTGTGACGAATCTGGCGCGCGCCGTCTCCGCGCTCAAAGAGGCGGGCTACTGGGCGCTGGCGGCGGACGCGCATGGGGATAAGACCCTCGGCGTCGATGAACTGCCCCGGCCTTGTTGCCTGGTGGTCGGGGCGGAGGGAAGGGGTGTGCGGCCGCTCGTGCTCAAAAACTGCGACGCGCGCGTGCGGATTCCCATCGAGGCGGGCGCCGTGTCCTCGCTGAACGCCTCGGTCGCAGCAGCGATCCTGCTGCACGGCGTGCGCGTAAACCCCTCGGAGGACGAGGACACGGCTCAGGCGTAGACCTCTCTTATGAGCACCTTGATATTTGAGAGCCGAACTATCGCCGCCCCCTCTTTGCTTTTCACTTCCCCAAAGAGGATAAAGGGGGTTGACAAGGTGGGCCGGTGGGCCTAATTTAACCCGCCTTTGTTGGCTGGCGTAGCTCAGCTGGTAGAGCAGCTGATTTGTAATCAGCAGGTCGGAGGTTCGAGTCCTCTCGCCAGCTCCACGGCGGGACACGCCTCCCGGACCCCGCTACAGAAAATCCGGCTGGAGAACGCGCGCGTTTTCCCCTTTCGGGCTTTGGTGAATATCGCGGCTTCGGGGAGCGGATGGTTCCCGCGAGGTATTTTTGATAGTTTTTATAACCGTATTTGATGAACGGCGGTTTTCAGGGGAGGTTCCCGAGTGGCCAAAGGGATCAGACTGTAAATCTGACGGCTCAGCCTTCGGAGGTTCGAATCCTCCCCTCCCCACCAGCAGATGAATTGTCGAGACGACTAGGACACGCGCTTTGGGTTCAGAGGCGGGAATAGCTCAGATGGTAGAGCATCAGCCTTCCAAGCTGAGGGTCGCGGGTTCGAGCCCCGTTTCCCGCTCCAGGATGATTCGAGGCTCTCGCCTTTTCTTGATATGAATTTCAGTCGTGTGGATTTCGGCTCCCGGGGTTGCTCTGGAGGGAATAAGCTGTATTATCCGCCCGGAACGAATGCCGGGGTTCATCGTTCGCGGAGGTTGCTTCGCCTGAAACAAATGATGTTCGCACGCCCGGGACGCAGCCGGCCCACGTAGCTCAGCCGGCAGAGCACTTCCTTGGTAAGGAAGAGGTCACCGGTTCAAGTCCGGTCGTGGGCTCCAGGGCAGGCGGAATTCATTGAAATTTTGAATTTTGTGCATTATCCTGCAAATCGCAAGAAACGCCTTGGAATCCCTCGGGTTCGCAGATTTTCCCTTTGGCGATGGACAAGGTTTCGTCCAAGCGGGTATAAAGGCGCGTTTTTCGGGAATGACAAGCAAGAGAGGAAATGGTTCCTCTCCCCAGAAAGATATTTTTAAGAATTTTCATCAGAAGGAGAAGGGAAGCCATGGCGAAGGCGAAGTTTGAGCGCACGAAGCCGCACGTGAACGTAGGGACGATAGGGCACGTGGACCATGGGAAGACGACGTTGACGGCTGCGATCACGAAACACCTCTCTGCGAAGGGGATGGCGGAGGAGATCGGCTTCGACGAGATCGACAAGGCGCCCGAGGAGCGCGAGCGGGGGATCACGATAGCGACGGCTCACGTTGAGTACGAGACGGACAACCGCCACTACGCGCATGTGGACTGTCCGGGCCATGCGGATTACGTGAAGAACATGATAACGGGCGCGGCGCAGATGGATGGCGCCATACTGGTGGTCTCGGCGGCGGACGGACCGATGCCGCAGACGCGCGAACACATCCTGCTGGCTCGCCAGGTGGGGGTACCCTACATCTGCGTGTACCTGAACAAGGTGGACATGGTGGACGACGAGGAGCTTTTGGAGCTGGTGGAGCTGGAGGTCCGCGAGCTTTTGTCGACGTATGAGTTCCCGGGCGACGACATACCGGTGGTTCCGGGTTCGGCGCTGAGAGCCTTGGAGGGGACGGACACGTCTTCGATAGACGATTTGATGGAGGCGGTGGACGGCTACATCCCGGAGCCGGTGCGCGACGTGGACAAGCCGTTCCTGATGCCTGTGGAGGACGTGTTCTCGATATCGGGCCGTGGCACGGTTGCGACGGGCCGCGTGGAGCGCGGGATCGTGAACGTTGGGGATGAGGTGGAGATAGTGGGCATCACGGACACGCGCAAGACGGTTGCGACGGGCGTTGAGATGTTCCGGAAGCTCCTGGACCAGGGCCAGGCGGGTGACAACGTTGGGGTATTGCTCCGGGGCATCAAGAAGGACGAGATAGAGCGCGGCCAGGTGCTGGCGCAGCCGGCCTCGATCATGCCGCACCTGAAGTTCAAGGGCGAGGTATACATACTGACGAAAGAAGAGGGTGGTCGTCACACGCCGTTTTTCAACGGCTACCGTCCTCAGTTTTATTTTAGGACGACGGACGTGACGGGTCTGGTGACGCTGCCTGAGGGTCGTGAGATGGTGATGCCGGGCGACAACGTATCGTTGGACGTGGAGTTGATAACGCCGATAGCGATGGAGCGCGAGTTGCGCTTCGCGATACGCGAGGGAGGCCGCACGGTGGGGGCCGGCGTCGTCACAGAGGTCGTCGAGTAGAGCGGTTAGGCGGTCGTTTCAGAATAATCAGGGCTTTCACAGGCCAGTGGCTCAATTGGTAGAGCACCGGACTCCAAATCCGGCGGTTGGGGGTTCGAGTCCCTCCTGGCCTGCCATGAACCCGGAGGGCGAACCTGGGTTCAAAAGTCGGAAGCGGCTGCGGAGAGTGAATGGATGAATAACAAGGTGATGGGCTGGATTCATCAGGGGCGCACCTTTCTGCGCGACGTGCAGAGCGAAGCGAAGCGCGTCACATGGCTCGGTATGCGCCAGACGGCGGCGCAAACCGCCGTCGCCCTCGTATTCGTCTTCATCATTGCGATATATTTGGGACTCGTCGACTTGGCGTTGTCCCGGGCTGTCAGCTATTTCCTTAACTTCGGCTTCTAGATAACAGGAATCCAGTATGTCCATGAACTGGTATGTAGTGCATACCTATTCGGGTTTTGAAAACAAGGTGAAGCGCTCGATCGAAGAGCAGTTTCGGGGGGAGACGTTCGAGGAGAAACTCGGCGAGATCGTGGTTCCCACCGAGCAAGTGGTGAAAGTGAAGGGCGGGAAGAGGCGTACGACCTCCCGGAAATTCTTCCCCGGCTACATCCTGATCCGGATGGAGTGCGACGAAGACACCTGGTATGTCGTCAAGAACACGCCGAAGGTAACGGGTTTTCTGGGCGGAACCTCCCCGAGTCCTCTCTCCGAAGCCGAGATGGACAACATCCTCAAGCAGATGAGCGGAGAGGCCGAGAAGCCCAAACCCAAGATTGATTTCGAAAAAGGCGAGAGCATCCGGGTGATAGACGGGCCTTTCGTGAATTTCACCGGCGAGATCGACGAGGTTCACCCCGACAGAGGAAAACTCAAGGTCATGGTCAGCATTTTCGGCCGGGCGACGCCCGTGGAGCTCGAGATGCTCCAGGTGGAGAAGGTTTAGGGAAGAAAAGGTTCATCGGGTGCGTGGCGCCGCGCCATTGCGCGTCGTTCACAGCGTCCGGGAAATAGAGACAGGCGAAGCCCGGGCGTAGTGTCAGGCTTTGATTGCTCCGAGAGGAAAAAATGGCAAAAGAAGCGGTTGGCATCATCAAACTTCAAATACCGGCCGGTCAGGCGAACCCCGCCCCGCCCGTTGGCCCTGCGCTCGGCCAGCAGGGTGTGAACATTATGGAGTTCTGCAAGACCTTCAACGCGCAGACCCAGGGCAAGGAGGGCACGATCATTCCGGTCGTGATCTCGGTGTACGCGGACAAAAGCTTCACCTTCATCATGAAGAGTCCGCCCGCCTCCGCTCTCCTCAAACAGGCTGCCGCCTTAGCGAAGGGTTCTTCCGAACCCGGGCGCGAGGGCGTGGGCAGCGTGACGCGCAAACAACTCGAGGAAATCGCGGAGATCAAGAAAGAGGACTTGAACAGCGCCGACCTCGAAGGGGCCGTCCGGATCATCGAGGGTACGGCCCGCAGCATGGGAATCGAGGTCAGCGGATAGTTTTTTGAGCGTAGGTGGGAGGCGTCCGCCCCGGGCGTCGTTCGAACCACGTTGGAGGAGTCAGACAAATGCCCAAACACGGTAAGCATTACAATAAAGCCCGGGAGCGAATCGATCGGGAACAACAGATTCCGCTCTCAGAAGCCGTTGGTCTCGTGAAGGAGATATCTTCGGCGAAATTCGACGAGACCGTCGAGATCACAGCCAAGCTCGGCGTCGACCCGCGACATGCGGAGCAGATGGTGAGGGGAAGCGTCGTTCTGCCCAACGGCATCGGCAAAGAAGAGCGCGTCGTGGCGTTCGCCAAAGGCGAGAAGGTGGCCGAGGCCAAAGAGGCGGGCGCCGAATACGTGGGCGCGGATGATCTGGCCGAGAAGATTCAGGGCGGCTGGATGGAGTTCGACCGCGTGGTGGCGACGCCCGACGTCATGAGCGTCGTGGGCAAGCTCGGGCGGCTGCTCGGCCCGCGCGGTTTGATGCCCAACCCGAAATCGGGCACCGTCTCCTTCGACGTGGGCCGCATGGTCAAGGAGATCAAGGCGGGCAAGGTGGAATATCGCGTAGATAAGGCGGGCATCATTCACGCCCCGGTCGGAAAGGTGAGTTTCGAGGGAAAAGCGCTCTCCGAAAACATCTCGGCGGTGGTAGACGCGCTCGTTCGTGCGAAGCCCGCGGCGAGCAAGGGGGTGTACTTCAAGGGCCTCACAATTTCCAGCACGATGGGGCCCGGCGTGAAGGTCGACCACCAGTCTCTTCTCGCTGCGTTGAAATAAGGA
Organism: Nitrospinae bacterium bin107; assembly: GCA_002238965.1. Lineage (GTDB taxonomy): Bacteria > UBA8248 > UBA8248 > UBA8248 > UBA8248 > Bin107. The sequence goes on from MPNJ01000005.1 coordinate 254,546, forward strand.
GTCTCTGAAATGGCGACAGCAGTTGTGGAGAAGGGGAGGCTGGCGACGGGCAAGGCGCCCCGCGACGATAAGGTCGAGGCGATAGAGACGCTTCAGACTCGCTTTAACGAGAGCGCCTCATTGGTGCTGTTCGATTATCGCGGCCTGAGCGTCGCGCAGATGACGACGCTCAGGCAGCAAACGCGCGAGGCGGGCGTTCGGCTCTCCGTCGTCAAGAATTCACTCACCGAGCGGGCGTTAGAAGGCACGGGTTTCGAGGAGTTGCGAGGAAGGCTCGTCGGGCCGATTTCCATTGTGACGACCGATGGCGATCCCTCGACGCCCGCCAAGATACTCAAGGATTTCGTGAAGGGAGAATCCGTCGGCGAGATCAAGGGCGGGGTTCTGGACGGCAGGTTTCTCGAAACCGCCGAAGTGGAGTCGCTCGCGGATCTGCCCTCGCGCGAGGTTCTGCTCTCTATGCTGCTCTCCGCCATGCAGGCCCCTGTGGCGGGTCTGCCGAGAGTTCTGAACGGCGTCATTTCCCAGTTCATAAATGTTGTCGACGCTATTGCCAAAAAGAAAGAATAAGTGTAATATTTCTGTTTGCCCTTAGAAGGGGGGCAAACGGCGAAATTTTCCAAAATAAAATGGCCTTGATCTGGCCGATGGTTTATTGCGAATGCGAGGAAAGGGCGAATTGTGGCAACCAAAGAAGAAGTAATCGATTTCATTGAAAACATGACGGTGATGGAGTTGAGCGAATTCGTCAAGGAGCTCGAGGATAAGTTCGGCGTAACCGCAGCCGCGCCCATGATGATGGCCGGAGCGGGAATGGCGGCGGGCGGCGACGCGGGCGAAGCGGCGGAGGAGCAAACCGATTTCACCGTCACCCTCAAAGCCTTTGGTTCGGAAAAAATCAAGGTCATCAAGACCGTCCGCGAGTTGACCAACCTGGGTCTCAAGGAGGCGAAAGACTTGGTGGAAAGCGCACCCCAAGCCGTCGTGGAGGCGGTTCCCAAGGAAGACGCCGATGCTGCTGCCGATAAACTCAAAGCGGTTGGCGCGGAGGTGGAAATCACATAGGGCTCACCAGGGATGCCGATGGCCTGATCCCTGCCTTTCGCGGCTGGATCGGCGCTTTACTCGTATCGCCCCCACTTTCTTGAGGTGAGCCAACATGAGTGTAAAAAATGGCAAGAACGGCCGTCGGGTTCGTGAGGATTTCGCCTCGATACCTGCGGTTATTGATATTCCGAATTTGATCGACATCCAGCTATCTTCCTACGAACGATTCCTCCAATGGGACACGCATCCCTCCGAGCGCCGCACGGATGAGGGTCTCGAGGGCGTGTTTCGCAGCGTGTTTCCCATTTCCGATGCCGCCGAGAACGTAACGCTCGAATATCTGGGCTATGAAATAGGCGTCTGGGAGTCGAGGGGCAACGAATATCCCAACCTGGGCGGGCCCGGCGTGAAGGATGACGACGGGGTGGAGGTCTTCTGTCGGCAAAAGCACGAGGCCGATGAATGCCGCCAGAGAGGGATGACCTACGTCGCGCCCCTGCGCGTCATGCTGCGCCTCACGGTGTATGAGAATGACGAACTGACCAAGGAGCGCCGCGTCCGCGAGGTGAAGGAGCAAAAGGTGTATCTGGGGGAAATCCCCCTGATGACGGAGAACGGCACCTTCATCATCAACGGCACGGAGCGGGTCGTCGTCAGCCAGATGCACCGTTCTCCGGGCGCCTTCTTCAGCGCGGACAAGGCGAAGCCCACCGCCAAATCGGCTTTCACGGCCCGGCTCATCCCCTACCGGGGAAGCTGGCTGGACTTCGAGTTCGACAGCAAGGAGTTGCTCTTCGTCCGAATCGACCGGCGGCGCAAGCTTCCCGTCACCATCCTGCTGCGCGCGTTCGGCTTGGACAAGGACGACATTCTCAATTCCTTCTACCAGAGCGAGGAGCTCTTCTACGACGAGAAGAGAGAAACGTACTACAAGAAACTCTCCGAACTCATGGTGAACCAGAGGATTTTCGAGGACATTGTCCTTCCTGAGTCAGGCGAACTCGTTCTGCGGGCGGGGCGCAAGTTCACGCGCGCCGCTCTTCGGAAGCTTCAGTCCGCGGGTGTGGAGACTCTGGAGCTCAAGGATGAGGAAGTCGTCGGGGGCATTCTGGCCCAGCCGGTGGCCGATCCCGAAACCGGCGAGGTGCTGTTCGACACGAACCTCGAGCTCACGTCCGAGGTTCTCGCAGCCCTGCGTGATAAGAAAATCCCCAAGCTTGCCATTCTCTACGTCTCCGGTGTGGGTGCGGACAGGACCATCCGCGATACTTTGACGTCGGATAAATGCGAGGCGCAAGAAGACGCTCTCGTCGAGATATACAAGCGCCTGCGCCCGGGCGATCCGCCGACGAAAGAAACGGCGCGGCTCCTTTTCGAAAATCTTTTCTTCAATTCGAAGCGATACGACTTGTCGCGCATCGGACGCCTGAAGCTGAACACGAAACTGGGCCTGAACCTCCCGTTGGATCAGAGAACCCTGACGCTCAACGACGTCATCGCCACAGTCCGCTACATCATCGAGCTACGCCACGGCCAGGGGGCGGTGGACGACATCGATCATCTCGGCAACCGGCGCGTACGCTCCGTGGGCGAGTTGCTCGAAAGCCAGTTCCGCGTCGGTCTCGTGCGCATGGAGCGCGCCATTCGCGAGCGACTGAGCATCCAGGACATGGACAATCTGCTGGTGCGCGATCTGGTCAACTCCAAGATGATCACGGCGGCAGTGAAGGAATTTTTCGGCTCCAGCCAGTTGAGCCAGTTCATGGACCAGACGAATCCCCTCTCGGAGATCACCCACAAGCGCAGGCTCTCGGCCCTGGGGCCCGGCGGCCTGACGCGTGATCGGGCCGGTTTCGAGGTGCGCGACGTTCATGCTACGCACTACGGCCGCATTTGCCCGATCGAGACCCCCGAGGGGCCGAACATCGGGCTGATCGCCAGCCTCTCCACGTATGCGCGCGTGAATCAGTACGGTTTCATCGAAACGCCCTGCCGCAAGGTGGTGAACGGACGCGTGGGAGCATCGGTCGAATGGCTCTCGGCGATCGATGAGGACAAGTACAAGATCGCGCAGGCGAATGCACCCGTAGACGAAAAGGGCAACCTCGTCAACGAATTCGTCTCGGCGAGGACGAGCGGAGAGTTCGTCATGGTGCCCAGCGAGCAGGTGGACTACATGGACGTCTCTCCCAAGCAGTTGGTGAGCGTGGCCACCTCCCTCATTCCCTTCCTCGAGAATGACGACGCGAACCGCGCGCTCATGGGCTCGAACATGCAGCGCCAGGCAGTTCCCCTGCTGCGGCCCGAGGCGCCCTACGTCGGCACCGGCATGGAGGGAATCGCGGCAAGGGACTCGGGCGCGGTCGTCATCGCGCAGTGCGACGGCCGTGTGGCGAGCGTGGACGCGACCCGAATCGTGATTCGCGCGACCGAGCAGGCGGGAAACCTGGCCGAAGAGGGTGTCTACATTCACAATCTGGTGAAGTATCGCCGTTCGAACCAGAACACCTGCATCAACCAAAAACCCATCGTGCACGTCGGCCAGGCGGTGAAGAAGGGCGACATCATCGCGGATGGGTTCTCCACCGATCAGGGCGAGCTCGCTCTGGGCAGAAACATGCTTGTCGCCTTCATGCCCTGGAACGGTTACAACTTCGAGGACGCCATCGTCATCTCCGAAAAGGTGGTGAAAGAAGACATCTACACTTCCCTGCACATCGAAGAGTTTGAAATCGAGGCGCGTGACACGAAACAGGGCCCCGAGGAGATCACGCGCGACATCCCGAATCAGAGCGAAGAAGCACTCCGCGACCTCGATGAGAGCGGCATCGTTCGCGTGGGTGCGCGGGTCAATCCGGGGGACGTGCTCGTCGGGCGCATCACGCCCAAAGGAGAAACGCAGCTGAGCCCCGAGGAGAAGCTCTTGCGGGCCATCTTCGGCGAGAAGGCGGGCGACGTCCGCGACTCCTCGCTCAGGGTGCCGCCGGGAATCGAGGGGACGGTCGTGGAGGTGCGCGTCTTCTCCAGGCGCGGCGCGGAGAAGGACGCCCGCATGCAACAGATCGAGGATGCGGAGATCGAGAGGCTGGAGAAGGACTACGGCGATGAAATCAATATTCTGAATGACGAGGGCGACGCGAGAATACGCTCCCTGCTCATCGGGCAGCGCGCCCTCGCCGACGTGGTTCACCCCAGAACGAGTGAGAGCCTATTTGCCAAGGGAGAGGAACTCGACGAGGAGGGCCTCGCGAAGCTCAGCGGCGTCCACCTCCTGAGCCTGCCTGTCGATAAGGCGTTGCTCGAGCAGATCAAGATCCTGTCCGACCACACGAACGAGCAGGTCGAGCTGCTCGACAGCATTCTGCAGGAGAAGATAGCCAAGCTTCAGCGCGGCGACGAACTGCCCCCCGGCGTCCTCAAGATGGCGAAAGTCTACGTGGCCATGAAGCGCAAGCTCCAGGTGGGCGACAAGATGGCGGGCCGTCACGGCAACAAGGGCGTCGTATCCATCATCGTTCCCGAGGAGGACATGCCCTATCTCGATGACGGCACGCCCATCGAGATCGTGCTCAACCCCCTCGGCGTACCCTCGCGCATGAACGTCGGCCAGATTCTGGAGACGAACCTGGGGTGGGCCGCGAAGGTGCTGGGCAAACATTTCGCGACGCCGGTGTTCGACGGCGCGACGGAGCAGGACATCGTCCGCTATACGGAAGAGGCCGAGTTGCCGCCTTACGGCAAAACCCAGCTCTATGACGGAAAAAACGGCCAGCCCTTCGAGCAGAAGGTTACGGTGGGGATGATCTATATGCTCAAACTCCACCACCTCGTGGACGACAAGATTCACGCGCGCTCGACGGGTCCTTATTCTCTGGTGACGCAGCAGCCCCTCGGCGGCAAGGCGCAGTTCGGCGGACAGCGCCTCGGTGAGATGGAGGTTTGGGCGCTCGAGGCCTACGGCGCCGCCAAGACGCTGCAGGAGATATTGACGGTGAAAAGCGACGACGTTTCCGGCCGCACGCGGATTTACGAGTCCATCGTGAAAGGAGAGAACTCGCTGGAGGCGAGTCTGCCCGAGTCCTTCAACGTGTTGATGAAGGAGCTTCAGAGTCTCGCCCTTGATGTCGAATTGATAGAGAGCGGCGAGGCGCCGAGCTAGACCTGAATTATTGAGCCTATTTGTTCGGCGGTTCCATCGGCCGTCGCCCAAGGGATGACGCACATACTCCCAAGGAGGGTTGAATTGGACAGCAACTTGAATCTATTCGAAAAGCCGAAGGATCCAGTTTCTTTTGACGCGATACGCATTCGCATCGCCTCTCCGCACACGATTCGCGCCTGGTCTTCGGGCGAGGTGAAAAAGCCCGAGACCATCAACTACCGCACGTTCCGCCCGGAGCGGGACGGGCTGTTCTGCGCAGTGATATTCGGCCCCGTTAAGGATTACGAGTGCCTTTGCGGCAAGTACAAGCGGATGAAGTACAGGGGCGTAGTCTGCGAGAAATGCGGCGTCGAGGTCATCTCCTCGAAAGTGCGTCGCGAGCGCCTGGGCCATATCGAACTGGCCACGCCGGTCTCTCATGTGTGGTTCTTCAAGGGACTTCCCAGTCGAATCGGCAACATGCTCGACATGACGCTGCGCGAGCTGGAGCGCATTCTCTATTTCGAGAACTACGTCGTCGTCGACCCGGGCGAGACGGAACTCAAGAAATTCGAACTCCTCACGGAGGAGCAGTATCGAAAGGTATATGAGGAATATGACGAGGACGAGTACAAAATCGGCATTGGCGCCGAAGCGATACGAGAACTGCTCACTCAGTTGGATCTCGAGACACTCTCTGCGGAACTCAAGGAGGAGATTCGCGACACTTCGAACCTGCAAAAGCGCCGCAAGCTCATCAAGCGCCTCAAGGTGGTGGATTCTTTCAAGAATTCGGGCAACCGCGCCGAGTGGATGATTCTCGAGGTCATACCGGTGCTGCCGCCTGAACTCAGGCCCCTGGTGCCGCTCGACGGCGGCCGCTTCGCCACGAGCGATTTGAACGATCTCTACCGCCGTGTGATCAACCGCAACAACCGCCTGCTCAGGCTGCAGGAATTGCGGGCGCCGGACATCATCATCCGAAACGAGAAGCGCATGCTCCAGGAGGCGGTGGACGCGCTGTTCGACAATGGTCGCAGGGGCCGGCTGCTCCGTGGCCCCAACAAGCGCCCCCTCAAGAGCCTCTCCGACATGCTCAAGGGGAAACAGGGCCGCTTCCGCCAGAATCTTCTGGGCAAGCGGGTGGATTACTCGGGCCGCTCGGTCATCGTCATCGGCCCCGAGCTCAAGTTCAACGAATGTGGCCTACCCAAGAAGATGGCGCTGGAGCTATTCAAGCCATTCATATTCAATAGGTTGGAAGAGAAAGGTCTGGTCGCCACGATCAAGGCGGCCAAGAAAATGGTCGAGGAGGAACGTCCCGAGGTATGGGACGTGCTCGAAGAGGTGGTTCGCAACCATCCGGTGATACTCAATCGCGCACCCACACTGCATCGCCTCGGCATGCAGGCTTTCATGCCGGTTTTGGTGGAAGGCAAGGCCATCCGGGTGCATCCTCTTGTGTGTGCGGCGTTCAACGCGGATTTCGACGGGGATCAGATGGCGGTGCACGTGCCCCTTTCAGTGGAGGCCGTCGAGGAGACGCGCGTGCTGATGCTTTCGGCGAACAACATTCTCTCGCCGGCCAACGGCATGCCTCTGGCAGTACCCAGTCAGGACATTATTCTGGGCTGCTACTACCTGACGAAGCCGCGCGGCGGCTCCTTGGGCGAGGGCCACGTGTTCGGCGACGTGGGCGAGGCGAGAATCGCATTCGACCAAGACGAGGTGGGCCTGCAGACGCGCATTCGGATTCGCCTGGGAGACGAATTGGTGGAAACCACCGTCGGACGGGTTCTCCTGTTCGAGATTTTGCCCGATGGCGTTCCTTTCGAGGCGGCGAACTGCGTCATGGACAAGCGTGCGCTCACGCACCTCGTCGCCACATGTTATGAAAAGGCGGGACGTTCGAAGACGGTGAAATTCCTTGACGCGCTCAAGAACCTCGGTTTCACCCACGCTACGCAGGCGGGCATTTCGATCTCCATCGATGACATGAAGGTGCCGGTCAGCAAGGGCGAACTCACCGAACAGGCCCGGGGCGAGGTGCTCGAAGTCGAAAAAGAGTACCGCGACGGCTTGATTACGGATGGAGAGCGCTACAACAAGATCATCGACATCTGGTCGCACGTCACCGAGGAGGTCTCGGGCGAGATGTTCAAGGTGCTCGAGCAAGAAGATGAATCTGCAATGAGCGGACCCGGCGGAGAGGACGGCCAGCCGTTCGACTTCAACCCCATCTACATCATGGCCGATTCGGGCGCGCGCGGCAGTACGGCCCAGTTGCGTCAGCTCGGCGGAATGCGGGGTCTGATGGCCAAGCCCTCGGGCGAGATCATCGAAACGCCGATCACGGCGAACTTCCGTGAGGGCCTTTCGGTGCTCCAATACTTCATATCCACGCATGGTGCGCGCAAGGGATTGGCGGACACCGCACTCAAAACGGCGAACAGCGGATATCTGACTCGCAGGCTGGTCGACGTGGCCCAGGACATCATCATCAATGAGGAAGACTGCGGGACCATTAACGGGATCGAAATGAGCGCCCTCGTCGAAGGTGGCGAAATCATCCAGACGCTGGGTGAGCGTATCATCGGCAGAATCGCATTGAACGATATCCGGGACCCCTTCAACAACGAGGTTCTCTGCGCGGCGGGGGAGGAAATCAACGAGGAGAAGGTTCGCCTCATCGAAAACGCCGGGGTGGAGAGGGTAACCATACGTTCGGTTCTCACATGTGAGTCCCACTCGGGCGTTTGTTCGAAATGCTACGGCCGGAGCCTGGCCACGGGCCAGCTCGTAGAGGTGGGAGAGGCGGTCGGCGTCATCGCCGCCCAGTCCATCGGCGAGCCGGGCACGCAGCTCACCATGCGAACGTTCCACATCGGGGGCACGGCCACGCGCGCGGGCGAGCAGAGCACAGTGGAGGCCAAGCGCGAAGGTTTCGTGAAGTACATCAACCTGCGGATCATCACCAGCAAGAAGGGTGATCTGATTAACATGAACCGCAACGGGCAAATCGCCATTTGCGACGAGACGGGCCGCGAGCGCGAGCGCTACCCCGTGGTCTACGGAGCCTACGTACGCGCGCGGGAGAATTCCAGGGTGAGTGAGGGAGAGATTCTCCTGGAGTGGGATCCCTACACGTTTTCGATTATGGCGGAAAAAGAGGGGGCCATCGCGCTGCTCGACGTCATCGAGGGTCTCACCATGCAGGAGGAGATCGATGAGATTACCGGTCTATCTCGCCGGGTGATCCTCGATCACGCCGATGAGAAACTCCAGCCTCGGGCTGCTTTGCTCGATGCGGCGGGCGAGCAAGTCTCCGTATATCCCCTGCCTGCCGGCGCGCACATCAGCGTCCAGGAGGGCGAGGCGATCTCCGCCGGCGACATCATATTCAAGATTACGCGCGAAACGTCCAAGACCAAGGACATCACGGGAGGTCTGCCGCGTGTAGCCGAGTTGTTCGAAGCGCGCAAGCCCAAGGAAAACGCCGTGATCTCCGAGATCAACGGACACGTGAAGTTCGCCGGTACGCTACGGGGCATGCGCCGCCTCCTGGTCGTTTCCGAGGAAGGCGATGAGCGCGAATACCTCATCCCCCGGGGCAAGCACGTGAACGTGCAGGAGGGCGATTTCGTCAGGGCGGGCGAGCCGCTCATGGACGGCGCCGTGAACCCGCATGACATCCTGGCGGTGCTCGGGGAGAATGAATTGCAGAACTACCTCGTCAACGAGGTGCAGGAGGTGTACCGCCTCCAGGGCGTGAACATCAACGACAAACATATCGAGATTATCGTGCGGCAGATGCTCAGGAGGCTCGAAGTCGTCGATCCGGGAGAGACCGACCTCGTCATCGGCGAGCAGGTGACGCGCGATCTGTTCCAGCGGCGCAACCAGGAGGCGGAGGAAGAGGGGAAAACCCCGGCTACGGGCCGGCCCATCCTGCTCGGCATCACCCGCGCCTCCCTGTCAACGGACAGCTTCATCTCGGCGGCATCTTTCCAGGAGACCACCCGCGTTCTGACACAGGCCGCGGTTTCCGGCAAAGTGGATTTCCTGCGAGGGCTTAAGGAAAACGTCATTATGGGCAGGCTTATTCCGGCGGGCACCGGCGCGCGCCGATACCAGCAGGTGGAGCTTCTCTCCCCCGAGGTCGAGCTGGCGCCTGTCGGCGATGACATTCCCGCAATTGTGGACGAAGAAGAGGAAACGGCCCCTGCGACGGAAGAGGGGGTGCCCTCGGAATAACCCTTTGAAATACGTATTTTTTTCCTCGTCTAAGGTTGACAAGAGCGCGTGTCGGGCTATAATCGCCGCTTCGTTGTCTGGCGCGTGTGGTTCTTGAAGCCTCGGGGCCTCATAAGCATTTGAATTAATTATGGATATTTGGCTGTCCCATCTCGGGACCCAGCCGAAGTCGAAATAAATGGCCCCGAGATGAGGGCAAAGAACGCTTTGGTCTCGAAAGAGCAGGATTTATCGGGGCGGTTTTCTTAAGATTCGGAGTGAATGGTGCCGACCATCAGCCAGTTGATACGTAAGGGACGCAAGCGGATTCAGACCAAAACCGACAGTCCGGCGCTGCGCAATTGTCCCCAGAAACGCGGTGTTTGCGTTCGTGTGTATACGACGACGCCCAAGAAGCCGAACTCGGCACTCCGGAAGGTCGCTCGTGTGCGCCTCACCAATGGCATGGAGGTGACCACCTACATTCCCGGAGAGGGACACAACCTTCAGGAACACTCCATCGTCTTGATTCGCGGCGGACGCGTGAAAGACTTGCCCGGTATTCGCTATCACGTCGTCCGCGGAACGCTCGACAGCGTGGGCGTGGAGGCGCGTCGTAACGGGCGCTCTAAATACGGAGCAAAAAGGCCGAAGTAAACGGCGTTCTCGTTCAAGGTTCAGCAGGGAGATTTATTTTTCATGGCGAGAAGAAAAAGAGCCACGAAAAGAACCGTTTTGCCGGATCCGAAGTTCAACGACCGGATGGTGACCAAGTTCATCAACTCCTTGATGCTCAAGGGGAAGAAAAGTCTGGCCGAGCGTGTCTTCTACGGGGCGATGGACGTGGTGGAGGAGAAGATGAAGGAAGACCCCATCAAGGTGTTCAAGCGCGCCATGGACAACGTGAAGCCCGCTCTCGAGGTTCGCTCCAGGCGCGTGGGCGGCGCCACCTATCAGGTGCCCGTAGAGGTACGGCCCGACAGGCGCACGGCGCTCAGCATCCGCTGGATCATCCAGAACGCCCGGAGCCGGGACAGGAAGATTGCAAACGGCCTCGCCGCCGAGATCATGGACGCCGCGAACGATACGGGCGGCGCCGTACGCTTGAGAGAGAACACGCACCGTATGGCGGAGGCGAACAAAGCCTTCGCCCACTATCGTTGGTAGGCTGAGGGAAGGAAAGACCGTGCCCAGCGAAGCGCTCAGGAAAACGAGAAACATCGGCATCATGGCGCATATTGATGCCGGCAAGACGACGACGACCGAGCGCGTCCTCTTCTACACGGGCAGGACCCACAAGATGGGTGAGGTCCATGACGGCGCGGCCACCATGGACTGGATGGCCCAAGAACAAGAGCGCGGCATCACCATCACGTCCGCGGCTACGCGCTGCGCCTGGAACGATCACTTTATCAACATCATTGACACGCCCGGCCATGTGGATTTCACGGCCGAAGTGGAGAGAAGCCTGCGGGTTCTCGATGGCGCTGTGGCGGTGTTTTGCGCCGTGGGCGGCGTTGAGCCTCAAAGCGAGACAGTCTGGCGTCAGGCGGAGAAATACGGTGTTCCCCGCCTCGTGTTCGTCAACAAGATGGACAGGACGGGCGCGGATTTTCAAAGAGTGGTGAATGAAATTAGAGAACGTCTCGCCGCAAACCCGCTCATGCTGCAACTGCCGATTGGGGCGGAGGAGAACTTCGCCGGCATGGTGGATCTGGTGACAATGAAAGCGCGGGTGTTCGACGAGCCGATGGGCGCATCCTACAAAGAGGCGGAAGTGCCCGAGGATATGCAGGAAGAAGCGAATGAATTGAGAGAAATGCTCTTCGACACGCTCTCGATGTTCGATGACTCGTTGATGGAGAAGTACCTGGAAGGCGAGGAGATTTCTCCCGAGGAGATTCGGGCCGCGATTCGACAGGGAACGATCAGCGGCGAATTTGTTCCCGTCGTATGCGGCTCCGCGTTTAGGAACAAGGGCGTTCAACTCCTGCTCGACGCCATCGTCGACTATCTCCCCTCTCCTCTCGAAATACCTCCCGTTCAAGCCGTTTTGTCAGATGAAGATTTAGAGTTGGGCAGAAAGCCCGAAGAGAGAGCACCCACGGACGATGACCCTCTCTGCGCGCTGACTTTCAAAGTAATGACGGACCCATATGTAGGCCAGTTGGTATTTATCCGCATATATTCCGGCGTGCTGAAATCGGGTTCTTCCGTATTGAATACGATTACCGGCAAGCAGGAGCGCGTAGGGCGTCTCATGCGAATGCACGCGAACAAGCGCGAGGAGATACAGGAGGCCCATGCAGGCGACATCGTCGCCGCCCTGGGCATCAAGCAGGCCAAAACGGGCCATACCCTCTGCACTCCTGCTCACCCCATCCTTCTTGAAAGCATCAACTTCCCCGAACCCGTCATCTCCATCGCCATCGAGCCGAAGACGAAATCCGACCATGACAAGCTCGGCAACGCTCTGGCGAGGCTCTCGAATGAAGACCCGACCTTTCGGGTGCGCACGGACGAGGAAACGGCGCAGACCATCCTCTCCGGGATGGGTGAGTTGCACCTGGAGATTCTGGTGGACAGGCTATTCCGCGAATTCGCGCTGGAAGCCAGCGTGGGCAAGCCCCAGGTCGCCTATCGGGAAACGATTCGGACCGAGGCCACTGCGCGAGGGCGTTTCGTGCGCCAATCCGGTGGACGCGGGCAGTTCGGGGATGTGGAGATCACCATCAGGCCGCTCGCTCCCGGCGACGGTTTTCAGTTCGTCAACAAGATTGTGGGCGGCGTGATTCCGAAAGAATACATTCCGGCAGTCGAGAACGGCGTCAGGGAATCCATGGAAAACGGCGTTATCGCCGGGTATCCGTTGCTCGACATCGAGGTCACGGTTTTCGACGGTTCGTTCCACCAGGTCGACAGTTCTGAAGTGGCCTTCAAAATCGCAGGCTCCATGGCCTTCAAGGAGGCCGCAAAGAAGGCGAAGCCGGTTCTGCTCGAGCCGATCATGGATATGGAAGTGGTGTGTCCCTCGGATTTTCTGGGCGACGTCATGGGAGACCTCACTTCCCGGCGCGGCCGGATTCGCGAGATGGATGACAGAGCGGGCGCCAAGGTAGTGAACGCCTCCGTCCCGTTATCGGAAATGTTCGGTTATGCGACCGACGTTCGGTCGATGACTCAGGGCAGGGCGACCTATACGATGCAGTTCGGTCGCTATGAAGAGATGCCGCGCCAGCTCGCTGAGGAACTGATGGCGAAAAACGTCGGCACGGCGGTCGAAACGGTATAGATTGGTATTTCTGGAGAGGGCGGCCGTGAGCCGCCTTCTTTGAATTTTCATCAGAAGGAGAAGGGAAGCCATGGCGAAGGCGAAGTTTGAGCGCACGAAGCCGCACGTGAACGTAGGGACGATAGGGCACGTGGACCATGGGAAGACGACGTTGACGGCTGCGATCAC
>MPNJ01000036.1 GCA_002238965.1 Nitrospinae bacterium bin107
CCTTTGATGATTCCGGATATGGAAGAGCAAACTGGAGACTCATGATACCTTCAAGGGCAGCGCTTGTCATGCCCTGGCGCATCATTGCCGGCCCTGAATGCCTGCATGCACGCGGATTACACCCCTCTCCGTTGTATGGGCAAGGCATGGGTTCCCGCCTGGCCATGGATGTCATTGCCCGCCATGGCAATTCCTCTCGCCGGGCATGCGCCGATCAGGCGCTCCGCCGACCCGCCTCGTGAACCGGGAACCGCATCCAGTCCCGGCATTTCTACTCCCCCACATGTGTCGCAACGCACCGCACTCCCGTTGACCGAAGGGTCGCCGCTTTTCCCAAGGCAGTCCACTATCTCACCAGAAAAGCAACAACCTGAAGCGACGGAATTTCCCGATATTTTCTCAGCATCACATCCTAATATAAACAAGGTGTGTGCATTTAACGTATTATGACGGGTTCAATCCATGTTCTTTCCGTGACGACAAGCATTCGGATGCGTTTTTTTTTGTGTCGGCAGTTTCCAGTGCCCCTCCTCGGCGCCCGAGAGCATTTGTATCCGATTCGGGAGGCGCGACTCATGTTGTTGCTCACCCGCGCCCCCAACACCAACTGGCTGCCGTCGGCATCCACCGCCGCCTGCGCGTTGTACGCTTGACGGTACTCGTGCCGTTTGCTCTTGCGCATCAAGGCGCTGTCCCCATCCGTCTGGTTGATCTGCCGCCCCTCTTCGGGCTCCTCCCGCGTGGGCTTGACGCGCGGACCCTTGCGCCGCCCCGTACGACGCTCCCGCAACGCCACCTTGCGATCATATGCCGCCCGACCCGCCTCGGCCGACCTACCTGCGCGGCGCTCCAACTCCGCGCACGCCTCGTCCAGCTTCGAATTCAACTGCTCGCGACGCGCTAACTCCTCCGGCAGCGCCTGCGGATCCGCCACCTCCTGCGCATCTTCGCTCTCCGCCCGCTCCAGCAACTCCTCAATCTCACCGCGCATTTGAGAGCGCAACGCCTGCGCGCGGTCATACTGGATGCTCTTGCGCTTGTTCGCGTTCGCGTCCACCTTCGTCCCGTCCACACTCACCGTCCCGACTCGCAACAGCTTCAACTCCTTCGCCAGCAACAAAACCTGCTCGAACGTCTCCGCTACCGCCTCGAAGTTATGGCGACGGAACGCGCAGATCGTGTCGTGATACGAGTGAGTGTTCGACGCCACGTACCGAACCCCGATATCCCGGTACGTCGCGCGCTCGATTCGCCGCGAACCGAATATCCCGTTCGCATAGCAGTAAATCAGCAGCGCCAGCATCATCCGTGGATGGTACTGCGCCGAACCCGTGCCGCGCTCGTTCACCCGGAATGCCCCCAGAGGCACCCGTTCCACCGCCTCCACCACGAAGTGCGCCAGATCGTCCTCCGGCAGCCAGTCCCGCATGTCCACCGGCAGCAGATACAACTGCGACTGATCCCCTTCTACAAACTTCGCCACCCCAATCCCCTCCCTTTAACAACACCTCACAATCACGACCTATTATAAAAGGCAGGGCCTAAGTCCGACAGGCTTCGAGACGCGAGAAATGTCTTTGCCGCTTGCGCCGCGCGGCCTTGAATCGCCATGTGCTTCCCAGGGGGTTGCGCCGTCCCTGCGGGCCGGCAGCTCGCCAGGCGGCGAAGTACTTCTTAGGTGCTCAGCCCCGAGGTGACGAAGTACCTGGGACCTCCCGATTCATCCACCGTTGCGATCACGGCGTAGCCCGTGTCGTGAGTGCGCGGGCGCCTTCAACCACCTCGCGCAGCACGGTCCCGGGGTCTGGGCTCGCTGTGCTCCGCGCAAGCGACGCGCACAGCCGCGAGATGCGCCCTGCTTCGTCGGTTCCCTTCATCTTTCCTCCCTCCCAGGAGCGAGAAATACCTCAAAGAAATTTATATACACAATAATTATGTTATAATAAATACATATAAAAGATACTTAATGGATATAAGGGTGAGTTGCTCTGACAGGTGAATTAACACTCTGCAATCAAGGAGCATGGCGATGAAAGTAATACCGGAAATGATTCCCCGGAAAATGAGACATTGCTCAAGGGGAACTCGCCGGGGCTTGCAACTGGAGGTTGCGGACGACCGATGAGGCAGACACACGACACGCTGAACACGAGAGCGCGGGACGGGTCTCCCCGGCGCCGGCCCGTTCCGTCCTTTTCGGCCGGTCTGGCGGGTTTCGTGGTCGCGCTCACGATGTCGGGCCAGGTGCTCGGGAACGAGCCCGGGGCGCGCTCTCTTGACCTCACCCTCAAGGAAGGTATTCGTCTCACCCTGAAGAACAACCGCCGACTGGTCAATGCGCGGCTTGACCGCGAGGTCCAGCGGTTCTCTCTCCGGGTGTCGGAGAACAGGTTCCTTCCGCACGCCACGGTCGGCCCGTATCTTGAGCGGTCCCACACCGCTCCAGGCACCGATGCCACGAGGGGGGGGGTGTCGACGGCGGTTACGCTGCTCGTACCCACCGGAGGAGAGTTCGGAGTCCGGTGGAGCCTCGGAGGCGGTGTCGGCGGCGACGTCCCGTCGTCCGAGCGCTATTCCAACGAACTGAGGCTTACATTCAGGCAGCCGCTGCTGCGCGGAGCGGGTATCGGGGTCAACAGGGCTCCGGTGGAAATCGCCCGGCTCACAGAGGAAATCAACGTTCTTGCGCTGAAGCAGACGATTATCGGCATCGTCTCTTCGGTCATCGGGAGATACCTCGCTTACATGCAGGCGGAGCGCCGAGTGGAGATCAGCGTCGAGTCGTTGCGGCGCGCCCGGGAGCTCCTGGCGGTGAACAAGGAACTGGTGCGGACAGGCCGCATGGCGAGGCGGGATATCGTGCAAACCGAAGCCGACATCGCCAGGCGCGAACTGGAGCTGATCGCGGCCCGCAACGCCCAGGACGCCGCGCGCCTTGCATTGACGGACATCCTTGACATCGACGGAGGAACCCGGATACGCCTCACCGACACGCTCACCGGCGTCCTGGCTCCAGATCCGGCCCGGCCGGGCGTGGCCGGCAGCATCGAGACGGCCCTCCGGAACCGTCCCGATTATGAGCGGGCGCTGCTTGGCGTCAGGAACGCGGAAACCCGGCTCAGGTTGGCCGGGAACAAGCGTCTGTGGGATCTCTCCGTGTCCGCGTCGATGAACTTCGTCCATGCCGATGAGGACGCCCTCGAGGCGGCAAGGCGTTTCCGGAACACCGGCTACACGTTGAGTCTGGATCTGACGGCTCCGCTGGGACCCGCGGCGGTGGATACCAGGGAGCAGGAATATGTGAAGGCCGCTGTCGACCTCAGGAAGGCGCGCAACGATCTCGCGGAACTGCGCCAGCGTATCTACATCGAAGCAAGCAACGCGGTTCGGGAAGTGAAACTGTCGGGCCGGCAGGTCGAGTCGGCGCGCACTGTCCGGAAACTGATGCAGGAGAAGAAAGAGTTTGAGCGCGAGAAGCTTCGCCTGGGGTTGTCCTCGAACTTCCGCCTGGCCAAGTTCGAGGACGATCTGGTGGCGGCCGAGAATACCCAGCTGGACGCTATGATTTTCAATCTCGGTTCGCTGGCATCGCTGGACCGCGTCCTGGGCACCACTCTCGAGAGATGGGACATCGAAATCGTCGACCTCGACCGCGGGGTCCCTCGATGAACGAGGAACGGCCGGAACCGAGGCAGATCCCGCCTGGCGCGGAGTTGCCGTCCAGGGCCAATCTAATCTACAGGAACGTCCTGGATACCGTGGCGAGTGGTGTCATGTCGCTCGACACCCGGGGGGTAATCACGATTTTCAACCCGGCGGCGGCCGAGATGCTGGGTCTGGCCGTTGAGTCGGTGGTGGGGCGCACGTTCGCCGATGTCTTCGCTCAGAACGAAGACATGGAGCAATTCAACGATGTCATCTTCGATGCCGTCTACGACTCCTCCCTGGTCCATCAGTGCGTGGTCGAAGCGGGCTTCAGAGGCGGGAAGCGGCCCCTTTCCCTCGCCACGAGATACATGACGGAGCAGCGCGGCGGCGAGACCGTCAGGATCGGCATCGTCGCGGTCTTTACCGACATCACCGAACTCAAGGAGCTACGCGAGGCCGAGCTTCGCCTGGCCAGGGAAGTCGAAGAGGAGCACGCCGAACTTCAGGAAGCCTATCGCCACCTGGAAGAGGCGAACTTCAGGCTGAACACGGCCTCGAAGAGAATCCGCACCGTTCGGGCCGTCGCGGCGGTCGCTGCGCTTGTCGTGTTCGTTTCGGTCGGGTTGTATTTCTGGAAAACCGGGCCCGTGGGCGCGGTTTCCGGCCCAGTCGCGGTCGGCCCGGCGAAATTCGTCACGCGGGTGGTCGAACCGGGGCCGATTTCGTCGAAGGTCTCAATGACCGGACGTATCGCGCCCAGGCGGGAGGTCGAAGTCACCAGCCCGATCACCGGAAAGGTGGCGGAAGTGCTTGTCCAGCCCGGCGAACGGGTCGTCGAAGGCCAGCGGCTCGTCGAGATGGACGTCGCGCAGTTGAAGATCGATCACCGCAATGCGCGTGTCGCCTATATCAGGGCGCGCGACCGGGTCGACGAGATCGCGGGCTGGTCCGACAACGTCGAGGTGTCACGCGCCCGTCGGGCCGTGAGCAGGAGCCGAACCCAGCTGGAGGTGCGGAAGAACCGGTTCTCGGAAACCGCCTTTCTTTTAAAACGCGGCATCATCCCGGCATCGGAGCACGAAGCCGCGAGGCGGGAACACGACAATCAACTGCTCGACCTCGAGGCGGCGGAACAGGCCCTTTCGGCCGTGTTGGCCAGGGGCGCGGAGGAGCGCGAGGTGGCGGAGCTGGAGTTCGACAACGCGCGCGCCCGGCTGGAACGCGTCGAGCGGACCCTGAGGGGGGCGGAGGTGACCTCGCCCGCCGCCGGCGTGGTCATGCACCCGAAGAGGACACGCGGCGAACGGGGAAGACCGCACAGAGAGAACGCCCGGCTGGCGAAGGGCGCGTCTGTGGAGCAGGGAGGGCACCTGCTGACCATCGGCGACCTCGACGGGCTGACGGTGGTCGGCTACGTCGACGAGGTGGACGTCGCGCGCATCCGCCCGGGCCAGCTTTCCCGGATCACCGGCGATGCCTTTCCCGGCGTCGCGCTCGACGGCGAAGTCGTCCGGGTTTCCTCGGAAGCCGTCGCGCGCGGGGATCAGCGCGGGCTGCCGTCATTCGAGGTCGAGGCAGCGGTGGAACGCCTGACGGAGAAACAGCGCGATATGCTGCGTCTCGGGATGTCCGCCCGGATTGAGGTCGTGGTTTACGAGAAGACGGATGCGCTGCTGGTTCCCATCGAGGCGGTGGACATCTCCGGCAAGGGGCCCCGGCTCCTGATCAGGGACCGCGACTCGGGCGAGTTCAGGCGGGTCGAGGTGGTGGCTGGAATGACCACGCTGGATTCGGTGGAGATCGTCAGGGGAATCTCTGCCGGTGACGTAATCCTGGTGGCCAGGAGATAAGCCGTGACCGGCGAGGCAGGGGCGGCGCCAGCCATGCTCAGCCTTGTGGATGTCCGCAAGAGCTACGTCACCGGGCCGGTTGCCGCCGAAGTCCTCCGGGGAGTCCGGCTCGACGTGCACCGCGGCGATCTCGTGTCCATCATGGGGCCGTCCGGCTGCGGCAAATCTACGCTGATGAACATCATCGGCCTTCTCGACCGGCCGACGTCCGGCTCATACTTTCTGAACGGGCGCGCCACAGGCGGGATGAGCGACAGCGAGCTGTCCGGGCTGCGCAATGTGAGCATCGGCTTCGTCTTCCAGTCGTTCCATCTTCTTCCGCGTCTGACCGCTTGGGAGAACGTCGCCGTTCCGTTGATATACCGGAGCACCGGCTCGGCGGGAATGAGGCGCCGGGCCCTCGACATGCTGGATAAGCTGGGAATGGGAGACCGAGTGGATCACCGCCCGGCCGAGCTCTCGGGAGGCCAGCAGCAACGCGTCGCCATCGCCCGCGCTCTCGTCGGAGCGCCGGATATCCTGCTGGCCGACGAGCCCACCGGCGCGCTCGACGCCGAGACCGGCGGGGAGATCATGCGCCTGCTTGTCCGGTTGAACGAAGCCGAAGGGCTGAGCGCCATTATCATTACCCATGACCGGGATGTCGCCCGGCAGTGCGCCAGGCACATACGCATGGTCGACGGCGTACTGAGCGAGGTGGCCAGGCGGGCGGCGAGCGCCGCGGAAACAGGGTAACCGGACGACGCGATGACCAGACTCGCCAGAGCGAACCTCAAGGAAGCGGCGAGCAGCCTTCTCGCCGGCAGGCAGCGGACCCTGCTCGCGCTGATAGGCATCGCGGTCGGCGTCGGCTCGGTCGTCGCCATGATGTCGGTGGGGATTATCGTCAGGGATGAATCCCTCAGTAAGTTCCGGGAGCTGGGCACGGACATTCTGAGCGTGAGTCTTCGCTACGCCGAGGGCGCGAAAGATCGCTCCGTCGTCACCACGGACGACGCCCTGGGACTGGCGGCGCTTCCCACCATTGCCCGGGCGGCGCCCTACGTGATCTCCCACGGGCAGGCTTCCCTCGCCGGCAAGGCGGTCCTGGAGGTGTCGGTCATTGGGGCCACCGCCGCCATGGCCGACCTCAACAAGCTGAAGGTCGAGTCCGGCAGGCACATATCGGACCTCGACCACCGCCGGTATTTCTGCGTGGTCGGCTCGGAGGTCGCCGCAGTCGCGCGTGCGGCGGGAATCGGGCGCATCGTCGGCGAGTCCGTGACGGTGGAAGGTGTGGTTTACACCGCCGTGGGCGTCTTGCGGCGGACCCCGAGGGGGATGCGGCGCTTCGATGCAGATCGCGCCGTCATCATCCCCATCTCTACGGCGCGGCGGGTATTCACCTGGCCGGAAATCCGCGATATCACGGCGCGCATGAGCGAGGGCGCTCACCACGTCGCGGCGGCAAGGGAAATCGGCGACTACTTCCGGCGCGGGCCGGACGGACCCGTTGTTCGCGTGGAGAGCGCCGAGGAGTTGATCGAACGAATGTACGAGCAGATGAGGCTGTTCGCGCTGCTGCTGGGATCGGTGGGCAGCATCTCGCTCTTTGTCGGCGGGATCGGGGTGATGAACGTCATGCTGGTCTCGGTAACCGAGCGACGTCTGGAGATCGGCATCAGGCGCGCGCTCGGCGCACGGCGCGCCGACATCCAGAGCCAGTTCCTGATCGAGTCGGTCATGCTGTCGACGGTCGGCGGCCTCATCGGGATCGGGGCCGGCGTTGCGGCGACTTGGGGGATTTGCGAGTTCACCGGTTGGACGTTCCGGGTTTCAACGCAGGCCATGGGCCTCGGCGTCGGCGTCGCCGGCGCCGCCGGGGTGTTGTTCGGGTTCTCTCCCGCCTACCAGGCGGCCAGGCTCGATCCCGTTGCAGCCCTGCGCGGCAGGTAGCCGGAGATGATCGCGCCCCGATTCGGGAGCCACGAAACGTCATGCAACCGCCACGGTACCGGGAGCACATTGGAAGCTGCCATGGTTTTTCGCGCGGGATGGA
The DNA here is from genome assembly GCA_002238965.1 of Nitrospinae bacterium bin107. Lineage (GTDB taxonomy): Bacteria > UBA8248 > UBA8248 > UBA8248 > UBA8248 > Bin107. The sequence continues at coordinate 7,537 of MPNJ01000036.1, forward strand.
ATTCCACGAATACTATTTCCGCGACGGATTCAGACAATGTCCGAACGGTTTTCTCATGAGCTTGAGGAGGGACACATAATGAATAAGGAGATGGACAAGTTAATCTCGGCGCTGGGAGCGGCCCTGCTCGTCCTGGGACTCATGCTGAGTTCCGCGGCGGCGGATCCGAGACCGTCAGGAGGCGGGGACCCGTATGACGTGACCGACGATTCCTACTACTCCTCCTGGGCCAGAGATTGCCGCAATGGGTGGCGCAACAGCGATGCGAAAAACTCGTGCACGACCAGTGGAACCGTGCGCGTGGACTTTACCCGCAAGTGCACGGTGACCGCCGATTGCACGACCGAAGACGGGGGCACGAAGAATGTAAGCCACCGGGGGAAAGCTGACCAACTGCGCACTCTCGTGAACTGCGACGGAGATCTCGTGCGCAACGCATGTCCGCCACCTCCGCCCCCGCCGGACCCGCCCCACCCCCGTGACAGCGTCGACGTCACGTCGAGGCTGAACGAGTATAACTACAAGACTGCCAACTTTACATGTCTATCCGGGAGCTGGCAGACTGCGCCCTTCATCACCTACCGCAACTGCTGGGGTATCGACATCAAGCACATCGTTAATGTGAACATCGAAGACCTGTTCGCCGGGCGCCTGTGCAAGGTCAGCGCGACCTGTCGAACGTGGCTTACGATCGCCGGCTTGGGCAAGCTGACCAACGACCTGACCACATCGATAATGGTCAAGGCGGCGGACATTCCCAACATCTACGAATGCGACGGGGGATTAAAGGTCGGCTCATGCCCGAGTGGGAAGGTAAGCACTGACCGGCGCTGACCGACGGGTCCCGGCCCCCTCGGAGTGAGGTGGCGGGTTGGACACTGTCCGGACATCGCGCCGCGAAACCGCGACGCCCGAATGGAGACCTCGCGTCGGTCCAACGCGGGACATCACGAAAACGGAACCCACTGGATTCGGCAAGCACTCGTCCGGGCATTCGCGTGACGAGCAGAGAAATATTTTCAGTTCCCTCTGCGAGTGGTGGCATGATGCAGTGCAACGATCTTGGGGGACATTGGCCCACACCGTTTACCCATACGCAGAAAGAGTCTCTGGTCCGCTCTATCACCCCACCTGCGAACGGTGACCCGTGTCGCCTAATCATTCGTTCGTGGGTTGATGGCAGTTTGAAAAACACTAGCTCAAACTGACTACGCCCTCTTCGTCTTCGCCCGTGCTGGTGACTCCGCACCCGTTACGGTCACGTCGGACGTGCCGCCTACGCTGATATTGCCGCTCTCCCCGCCCGGCGCGTCGTCAGCGGCGGATCTCCAGGTCCAGGGGGACATCGACTAGGTATGATAAGATAAAGAGTTGGGGCGCGCGTTCGAAAACGCATTACGGTGCGGCTACGGCGCCGCAGCCTGCAAGGGAAACCAGGCGTGATGAACAGTCGAATTTTCTGGATCTGGTTTGCGCTTGGCGCAATTCTTTACTGGATTGCGTTTCCGGTCGGCGTGATTCTTGCCGCGCTGAATGCGCGTTTCCTGTTGCGCATTGTTCAATTTGCGCTTCAAATCTTTTCCACTCCCGGGGTCATCGTTTCCCTTCCGATTCTGAACCTCGTCGCAAGTCCGTGGTGGGCGATCAGCGTCATCGGCATCCTGAACGGCGGCGCCTACGGGTTTTCCGCGTGGCTGATTGCGCGCTGGATGCGCAAGCGTCGTGCCATCCACCGGTAGTCCGCCGAAAACAGGAACAACCAAACAATGACTCTCCGACCCTCATGCCGTGACTGCGCGTGCGTGTCATTCCCATCCACGAACAGGCCGGGCATGTTCCGTCAGGACTCCGAACCGCCTCTGCCCCAACCATATTATAATCACGACACAACCGAGTTGATACCCGTGTCGCCGATGGGATGGGCGATGCCACCTCGCCACAGTGTGAAGGCGCCAAGATAACGCCGTCCACCCTTGCGGTGTCGTGTCGTTTCACATCCCTCCAAAGCCCGACCCTCCGACAAAATGGATTGCAAGGCTTTTCAGTGAATCCTGAAACGCCATGAACATCTTGATCTGACGGATTCTTTTTCAATCCACATGCCGACTCCGCCCCTCTCCCGGGAGGCGGCCCTCGCAAGGACCGGGGAGCTTTCCGTCCGTCGTCGGGCGGTGATAAGCTCAATGGGAGCATCCTCCGCCCGCGAGGATCGAACACATCATGCGTAAATGGCCCCGGCCTCCAGCAAAACCCTCCCTAATTCCCCTGAACCCCGAAGAGATGGGTGAGGTCTGCTCGATCCTGGCGCGGGAGTTCGAGGAGCCAGAGGAGGTTCTGGTACGGTTCAAGATATACCTGCCCAGCTGGGCGAAGCTCGAGTTTGAAAGCGTTGAGAGGATGAAACAAGAGATGACGAGGAAGTATGCACCCCTGCTCGACGTCATCAGAAGGTACCAGGTGCGGATCTATGACGAGCGTCAATACGTCGAGATCGACTATCGCCGTCGGTGGCTGCTCGACAACATATCCATACGAGCGGATGCAGAAGATGAGGAGTGGTGCGCCCGGGCGAGCGGAGCGGCGTGGAGGGTTCTGGAGAGCCGTGGCGAGCGGCTTGGGGGAAACGATTTCCTCGCCTTTCTCCAGGTAAACCTTTGGTTGGTGTTCCAGGCTTTTTCGGGAATGTCCCTGTTGTATTTGTGGGGCAGTGGCCGGACGGATGCATGGCTCCTCCGGGTGGGTGTAGCGGCCTTCGCGCTGGCCGCCTTGACATTCGCGCCCGGTCTGGCAAGTCGTATGTTCCCTTCGGATACGACCGAGGAGAGGGGAGGCCCGCTGCGTCGTATTTTCGGCGTGATGACGGTGCTTTTCAGTATCATTGCGGTCATCACGGCGGTGGCCGGCCTGTTTGGCGTTTGAGTGTATGTCGGCGGGTTTACCGGGCACGACGAAGAACGCCGAGATGTATGAAAGAAAAAAACGCGGCTCGGGGGCTGTCCCTGCCCGGCGCCCTCCACATGGTCTGTTACTGGAGGTTCAGCTCGTTCCCCGAGGGAAGGGCGGATCGTTACGGACCCGTCTGCGGCATATCGATGGGGGCGGGAGGGCCGATGCAGGGGAGGATGATTTCTCCCTGATGGCGGGCCGGGGACGCTTCGGGACGGGGAAGACCATGATGCCCGGCGAGGGCTGCTCGGTCGAGCGGGCTTGGACGGAGGAAAAATACGCCGACCTGGGCGATGCGCTGCCTGTGCTCTCGAAACAACTTTTAATGTTTCTGAGCGGGAGCGTCTTCTGGCTGGGTGTCCGCGCCACCGTCAGGCGGCATGAGTTCGGCAGGTATCGGGACTTGAAAAAATGGTTCTCCTATTGAGAACATGACTTGGCCTGAACTTCAGATTGATTGCGAATGGAATACAAATCCATTTCGTATATTGAGCCCCGTTCGTTCTCACAATTGCTTCGCATCAATCCAGAAAATGAAGAGATTTTCTGCTTGTCTTGGCTTTGCATTTTGGTGCAATAGCGCACCATTCCAGAATTATTCCCTCCATTCAGTTCGATATCTCGGGGCGATCTCATCGGCAACTACAGTCTGTGGAATAACTAACGATAGGAGAAACACAAATCCTGATATATTTTTCATTTTTCCTGCCCTATGGCTCAATACGGAAATTTATTAGTCCTTCGGTTGGTGAATTGTTAAATTCATAACGCCCGAAACACCTGATTTCCCGATGTTCCATAAACTCTTTTCAGACAATTAACCCGGATATTTCACCGAGGCAGCGGATTGGCCTGATTTGAAGTCGTGGACGGCTTTATTCGGGAGGCAGCCTTCTTCGTTGGCTCCGGGCTTGGCCCACCGAAGAGGAGAAGACACTTTTTCTTGACGAAATGAAGGAGAAAGGGTTTGAAAAATACAGGGAACTGCCTCTCACGAAAGTCATGTTCTTTAGATGGGCCGATAGAAAAACCCGGGATTTCATTTCCGCTCTGACGATGCGCAAGGAACTCGAAGAGAAGATAGACTTGCTGGTGTATTGCAGGCCACGCTTCAAGTCTGCACCAAAAGAATCCATGCGTTAATCTGAGCGGGGGTAATGCCCTCCTGGCAGGTACTATGAAGTTGGCAATACATTGCCGTAAGATATCGGGCGAAGACAGCCGGCAACCCCGCCTCTGAATGAATCGAACCGGATTACGCGACCATATCAATCAAATGGACGGAAGGATTGGTAAAATAGACGAGCGCTGGTGCGCTGTCGAGCGGCTGCTGGATGCGGAAACCATCCGTCGCGCGCGATCCCGGACTCCGCCGTGCGAATGGCGAGACCCTGTGCGGACCGGAGGCGCCCGAGGCGGACCGTGAAGCGGACGGGAGCCGCCGTGACTCTCTGCTCCGGGTTTCGCAGGGTGAGTCACCAAACGCGTCCGGCGTAAATCTCACGGAGCGAACAATCTCGATCCGGCGGTCTTGACGGACAGGGAAGGCACCGGCGATTTGAAGTAGCCAAGGGCGACGAACGCGACCTGCCTGGTGGGTGGGAGCTTCAAGTTCGGGGAGCGGCGGCGCATGAGCCTCAAGGGCGACCGCAGTGAGAAATAACGCGGAAAGAAGGCCGGCTAAGGCTAACGCCCGTTTTCAGGCAGTGGGGGATTTCCAGCGGGGGAGGGTCCTTGTAGTTTGTTGAAAGTATTGCGGGTATTTGTATTTTTCGAGTCTTCTTCGGGATCCGTATTCTGCAACACGTAATCAAGACCGAAGCGGACGAATTCAAACTTTCGCGTATAGGGGAGCGCCCCCTTCGGAAAAACCGCTCCCCCTCGAACCGCGCCGGTCACCACTACCTCGATCCGCGCAGGAGAAGAAGTGCAGCAGACCCGCGTTGTAGTAAGCCGTAGCCCGGAACCGGGTCTCCTTCCGGGTCCTCTCGCACGCTTGGATGGATAGAGCGATGAAGGCCCCCGAACTCCCCATCATAATCACATGAGACATGCCGAATCGCCCGAACCGCAACGCTTGGAGCATCGTGGCGGCGCCTCCGATCGCCACGGCGGCCAACACGACCCAAGCTAGATAAGATTCGCTCTCGGTTCACGACCGTCGTGATCAGTATCGTGGCGGATACGCTGAGGGCGGTGATTAGCAGGCCAAGCCCTAGGGCAATCGTTGACGGCGGCTTCTCGTCGGCCTGATAGCGGAGCGCCGGACCATTCGAACTCATGATACTGCCGATGCTTTGCCGGAGTCGAGCGTCCGCCGGAGGAGACGAAGCGACAACACGCTCTGAAAACGCCCTTACCCGAAACTCGTTCGAAAGAGTATCGTTGGCAACGGAACGTCGCGCGGAAATTTCAGAGACCAAGAATGAATCGGATATCCAGGTCGACGGTATCCATCTTTCTCCTATGATGTCACGAATTCACAAGGTTGTGATACGCCATAAATTCCCGCACCGCCTTTACGCATTCCTCGGGTTGTTCGATTTGAAGAAAATGCGTCGCATCGGGCAGGAAATCATAGTCAATCGTCGAGATATGACTCAGGTCGAAAGTCGGCAGAAAAGAGTATGGCTGGACGGGGTCGGCGCCTATGACCTTCGTCGGGCAGCGAAGCGACTTCAAATCCACCAATACCGTGAAAGCCCTGGCGTGGTTCACGATCTGAGCCTCGTACTCGCGGGGACACCGGAGTTCGAACCCCCCCTCGCTTGTGGATTCACGAAGCGTCGTCCTTGCAAAGAGTTCGCGAACTCCGGGGACGACGCGGTTAAAAGCCGGCATATAGCGGAGGAAATCCGCGCATTCCTCTATGGAATTGAATCTTTCTGTGCGGCGCAGGATCATCTCCGTGTAGCGCCTGGTGGCCACGTCGTAATCTTCGGGATAATCATTCGGTATGCACACCGGAGGATCGAACAGAATGCGCGCCGCGAACTCGCCACCATGCGTGGGCGAGAGAAGCGATGTCAACGCCGAAATAGAATGGAACACGCCCGTTTTGGGTTTCTCCCCGTATTTACTGTCGATTACCTCGAGAATACGGTCGTGGTCATCCACGAAAGCAGGAAGATTATGCCGCCTTCGGAGGCCGACGGGGTTCCAGCCGTGGTTCCTTAAGTCAAAGACGAAGAGCTCGAAATCCTGAATGAGCAATGACCAGAACGGATAATAGAGATCAATCGCCAGGCCACTGCCGTGACACAGAACGAGCCTCGGCCCCGCCGGGTTCCCGTGACGCCGCAGGAAGATGACGGAGCCGTCTTCCATGTGAACTTCATGAACGGAGAGAGGCTCGGGAATCTCCAACACTTTCTCTGAAGTCGTCATTGAACCCCTGGTCTTACTGAAGAGTCATCGTGCAAGTGATGGCGTCTCCAATCATACAACGAGTGAACGGAGTCGGCAGATCGCCGATTTCACCAGCTATATTACGGTAGAGCATATCCCTTCACTCACCCTTCGAATGAGAACCGGGGCCAACTCTTAAGCGATGGTGGCGGTAAAATCCGAGTTTCGCAGAATTTCGAGACTCACCCGACATCCGGCATATCGGGAAACCCGGGATTCGTCCGCTTTTGCGCCGTGTCCCATGGCGGGCGAAATCCCGAATCGGGACGGATCCAGATGGCCCCGATCACTTCGTCTTTCCGCGAGCGCCGGAAACGTCGCCAGAGCGATTCGAAAACTGGAGCCAATCCTGCATGACCAGTCCCGTCTTCAGACCAAAACCAGCAAGTCGATTTTCGAAATCCGGTGGTTCCGCCCCATCTGAAGGGCCGTGTTCGGCCGGCGTCTGCCTCAACCCCCAAGATGGTTGATCAAATCCCTCATGCTGCTGAAGCCTGAAGCTTCTTCGGGAGAAATATCGACCCCGAATTCCTGGTTGACGGTCTTGAGAAAGTTCACGGCATCCATAGAGTTCACACCGAGTTCGCCGAAGTTCGCATCCAGCATCGCCCGATCCGTGATGTCCAAATGTTTCTCGACGAGGTCTCCCACACGTTCTTCAAAATTAACCATAGTTGCGCCTCCCGGTTGAAAAAAGAATACTGCGGTGATTGGAAGTATGCTTGAAACATAGAGTCTCCGGCATGAAAACCAAAAGGTTTTAAGAAGCCTCGAACCAGAAACGCCTTCGTTGGAAAGGATAGCTCGGCAGCGAGACCCGCCGCCTCTCCTCTCCGGCGAACAGCCCGGCGAAGTCGAGCGTGAGTCCCGCCCCGTACGCCCCCGCAACCGCTTCTACAAATGCGCGTCCACTCTGCGGCGCATCATCCGTGGGACGTTTCAGGCTCATCAACACGACAGGCGGCTCTTTGCCGTTTGCGCTCGCCCCCCCATCGCCTGCCTGTTCCGGCCAGACCGAGAGCACCTGCGGACCGAGCGCTGCATCCGGCCCGATCTCGACGACGACTTCCACCCCCGACTCCGCAAGCGTCTTCACGCATTCGCCCAGCGCCGCCGGCTCGCTTGCCTGACTACGCCAGTAAGCCCCATCCTTGGTCTCACCCGATCTGACCACCTGGCCCGTTATCTGGTTCACTAGTGTAAGCGAGGGAAACGCCGTCACGACGCCCTCGAGCGCAGTTTCCAGATCGTCCAATGCCGCTTCCGCTCCTTCGGCATCCGAGAGCGCCTCCATGAGCACGCCACGTCTGGCCGCAAAGCGCAACCCATCCTCCAGAGTGAATACGCCCGCCGCATGCGCCGCCGCTATCTCTCCCGAACCCGCGCCGATCACCATATTCGGTCGAATTCCGATACTCGACCAAAGGGCCGCGAGCGCGCTTTCAAGTGCAAAGACCGCGGGTTGCGCCCATGCCGGGTCATCCAGCCCTCCCGAACGGCCGAACATCACGTCCAGCAACGAGGCGCCGCGCTCCACCCGAAGCACCTCGTCGCAACGAACCAGCACCGCCCGCGCCACCGGCTCGCTTTCATAGAGTTCCTCGCCCATCCCAACCCAGCAGACATCCTCGCCTGTGTAGGCGAAGGCCACTTTAGTTGCCGTATACGGCTCCGAGACTCCGTCCGACTCCGCGATCGCTAATAAACCCTCCCGCAGCGACGCGGCGTCCTCGAAGGCGACGCCCGCGCGGTGCGCAAAATGACTCCGGCCCACGGCCGCAGTCCACGCCATGTCCGACAAAACCGACTGCATGTCGTCTTCGGCGGAAAGTTCCCCGGCGCGTTCATCGAGCCAGGAGACGTAGCGCCCCGCCAACTCGCGAAGCGCATCTCCCGATTTGCCCGATAGCGGAAGCATCCGCGTCCGGCGGGGGCGCAGCTCTCCCACTGTCGGCGACTCCGGAATCGCCTCCGGCAGGGAAACCGCGATGCGGTGCGCGGAACCTGAAGGGAGGAACTGCTCGGCATCTGCGGCGGCCGCCGCCTCGGGCGCGCCATACCCTTCCACGATCAGATGCGCGTTCGTCCCCGTCATGGAGAACGCGCTTATCCCCGCCCGGGGCGGGCGATCGTGAGCGGGAGGCCAACATACCGCCTCCGACGTCACTTGTACTGGCAACTTGTCCCAGTCCATATTCGGATTCGGGTTTTCGAAATTGAGATGTTGGGGAATCATCCCGTGCTTCATCGAAAGCATCACCTTGATCAGGCCGGCGACCCCTGCCGCCGATTCCAGATGGCCGATGTTCGTCTTCACTGTGCCAATCAGAAGCGGGCGAGTCGGCTCTCGTCCGTTTCCGTAAGCCTCCGCCGCCGCGAGAACCTCGATCGCATCGCCCATTTCCGATCCGTTCGCGTGTGCTTCGAGATAATCGACTTGCGAGGGCTCGATGTCCGCGCGGGTCAGCGCTTCTTCGATGGCCCGCCGCTGCGCGGGCCCGTTGGGCATCACCAGACCTCCGCTCACGCCGTTTTGATTCGTCGCCGATCCGCGAATGACCCCCCAAATTCTGTCGCCATCCGCCTCCGCCTCCGCTAGCCGCTTCAAGACAACTACCCCACATCCCTCACCGCGTACATAACCGTCCGCCGCCGCATCGAACGACCAGCACCTTCCCGTACGCGACAACATTCCGAATTCCGCCATCTTGCTGGTGGTGTCCGCAGAAAGTATGACGTTCACGCCTCCTGCCAGTGCCATATCCGTCTCGCCGAGTTGCAAGCCGACGACGGCGTGATGTATGGACACCAGCGAAGACGCGCAGGCGAGTTCCACCGGCATCGCCGGACCTTCCATGCCGAAGGCGAACGAAACCCGGCCCACCGCCACGCCCATCGAATTGCCGAAATAGCTGTCCTGCCCGCCTTCTTCCTTCATCAGATGCCGGTATTCGCTGTCGGCGATTCCGAAATACACCCCGCATCGGCTGCCCTTGAGCCGTGCGGGGTCCACCCCCGCATCCTCGAGCGCATGCCAACTGGTCTCCAGCAAAAACCGCTGCTGCGGGTCCATGACGCGTGCCTCGATGGTGCGGATGCCGAAGAAGCCCGCATCGAACTGGTCAAGCCCGCTCACGAAACCACCGATGCGGTGTACAGAGGCTTCAGCGCGAGAATCTCCGAGAGCGCCATCCCATGGACCCGCGTTCCGCCGACCGTCCGTGACGGCGGTTTCTCCAGCCTCGAGCTGGCGCCAAAAAGTCCTGAGATCAGGCGCGCCCGGGAAGCGGCACGCCATGCCCACGATTGCGATATCAGCGCCCTCGCTCTCACGACGCTTGGGCGGCCACCGTTTCGGGGCAAGTGGCTTCGAGGGCGCGTCCGCCGCGCCGGTCTCCTCGAGTTCGGCTGCCAGATGGCGCGCGAGAGCGGCTACATCCGGATAGTCGAACACCACCGTGTTCGATGCCCTATACTCGTCGGCGAGCGCGCGGTTCAGGCGGTTTCGCAACTCCACCGCCATCAGGGAGTCCATTCCCAGATCGAAAAAGCTGACCGTCGTCGATGGTGGCGAAGACAGCCGGAGGACCGCCTGCAATTCCTGCTGGATGAAGGACTCCAGGAGATTTTGTTGCTGCTCCGCCGGAGTGTCCCGCAACCGGGACAAAAGGCCAGCGGATGGGGCGGAATCTTCGGACTTCCTGTTCGGAGGCTCTGTCGCTTCGAGGATATCTTCGAAAAACGGGGGATGGGTTTCGAGTCCCTTTGCGATGACGGACCAGTCCACCGTGGTGACGGTGGGCGCGGTCACGTCCTGTCTGACTAGTTGGTCGAAGGCTTTCATGCCCTGCACGGGTGTGAGCCATCCAGCACCGGTGTATGCGAGTTGCCGCTCAATCCGCTCCCTTTGCTCTTCCGCCTCCCCGATGCCAGACCACGCGCCCCAGGCGATGGCCTGACCAGGGAGGCCCAAGGAGCGACGGTGAGCGGCGAGTTGGTCCAGGAAGGCGTTGGCGGCCGCGTGATTCGACTGACCCGAGTTCCCCACGACCCCGGTTACGCTGGAGAACAGGATGAACATGTCGAGGTCTTTGTTCCTGGTGGCCTGGTGCAGATGCCACGCTCCCAGCACCTTGGGCCACATGACCTGCTCGAACCGCTCCCAGGTCTGGTTCTCGATGACGCCGTCCGAGAGCACGCCCACGCTGTGTATGACGCCGCCGAGAGGCGGCAAAACTTCATCGATTCGGGTGAGCACCTCGTCGACGGCTGTGCAATCAGTCACGTCGGCTACTTCCACGCGAACGTCAGCGCCGCCTTCCCGCAAATCCTTGATCACTTCTTTGGCGGCGGGGTCGGGGTCACGCCGGCCGTTCAGGACAATGGTTCCTGCGCCGTTTTCGGCCAGCCAGCGGGCGACCGCGCAACCGATTCCGCCCATGCCCCCGGTAATCAGGTACGTGCGGTCTTGTCGGAGGCTGCCCCTGGCGAGGGGCGGCATCCGGAGCACGTTCTTGCCGATATGCCGGGCGTCGCGCATTACCTCCATCGCCGCTCGAACCTCGGAAAGAGGCCAGACGGTGTGGGGCAGTGGAGTCAACTCCCCCGTCGAGTGGCGCGCCAGGACCCGGGAAAGGGAGCCGCCGGGGCGGGCCGGGTCGCTCCATTTCAGGGCATCCACATCCAGGATGGAGTATGCGACGTCGGGGCGTGATGCCGCCATCTCCTCTTCGCTCCGGATTCTCCGCTTCGATATCTCTACGAAGCGGCCGCCTCGCGCCAGACAGGACAGGCTCGCCTCGATGAATCCCTCTCCGGTGAGACTGTTCAGCAACACGTGAACACCCTCGCCGCCCGTGGCCTCGAGGACCTCCTCCCCGAACGCCGTCGTGCGGCTGTCGAACACATGTTCCACGCCGAGGGAGCGGAGATACGCCTGTTTGGGCGCGCTGGCGGTCGCGAACACCTCGGCGCCGGCGGCGTGGGCCAACTGAATGGCGGCAAGGCCGACGCCCCCGGCCCCGGCGTGGATGAGCACCCGCTCGCCGTATTGAAGCCCTGCAAGTTTGAAAGCGAGTTCGGCGGTAACGAAACAGACGGGTACGGTGGCAAGCGCATGCGCAGAGAACCCCTCGGGAACGGGGGCGACCATAACCGCCCGGGTAATCATTTCAGGTGCAAATGAGCCGAACCCCAACCCGACAACTCGGTCACCGACCGAAAGGCCTTCGACGCCATGGGCCGTCTCCAGAACCCGGCCGTACATCTCGCGGCCTATCTCCCGGTTGTACGCGACCGCGCCCATGCTGAGGAATATGTCGACATAGTTGAGCCCCATCGCTTCCACGGCGAGGCGGACCTCGCCGGGTTCGAGAGCGCGTCTGGGCCGCGGTTTTGCACGGAGCGCCGCCAGTCCAGATTCCGGATCGCGGGAGCCGATGCCCCATTCCGCGTCTTCCGGCAAGGCGAGTCTCGAATCGCCGACGCCGCCCCGAACCAGACGTGCTACCAGGCGGGAGCATCCGCGGTAGGCGACATGAGTCTCGGGGTCGGGGAGGAGGAGTTCATCGACGAGGCTGGACGTTGCCGCCTCATTCGGATCGGGGTCCAGGTCGATCAATCTCGGCTGCAAGTGAGCCGCTTCCAAAGCCATCACCTTTCCGAAGCCCCACAAGGTCGCGCCGGCAAGCTCCCCGGATGTTTTGCCAAGGATGTCCTGTTCCAGAACCTGCGCGCCTCGCGTAACGAACCAGACGCCATCGGTTGGAGTCGCGCCAGCGTCGATAACGCCCTGAACGAGGGCCAAAGCAGTGGACGCGGTCCGCCTTGCATCCTCTGCCATTTCCTGGGTGTTCGCCGCCGCGCCGTGCCCATCAAGCGCCATGAGATGAGTTACTGTCAGATGTTGTGTATGAGCTAAATTGAAAAAGGCGGCGCACCCTGCTGAAATGGGTTTGTCAACAAGCCCGGTCATTTCAGCACAAGGAGATGCGCCACCATGAGAGAAGATACGACG
>MPNJ01000014.1 GCA_002238965.1 Nitrospinae bacterium bin107
GTACGGAATTTTAGGGGGGGCGGCTGGAAACGTGGCTCAAGGCGGAACTGTGACCCCACCCTGCAACCGAAAGGGCAGGGCTGGAAACCCTCCGCCTAAAGGTGCGCGCGCCAGTGCTCTACCCGACAATATGTACATACCCGCGTTTTGTGACGTAGGGGCGGCCCCCCGTGGCCGCCCGCATCGAAGATGCCTACCCCCGTGGTTGTCCCGCATCAGGACAGGCACGGGGGCCTGTCCCTACGGTGGACAATTCCGAGCGAGAAGGGGTTTCCTGGAGGAGGCGGGCTGATGAGCGTCACCGTCTCCCTCTTGCGCCTTCTCGCCTGGCGGCGTCTCAAGGAAGAGCCGTTTCGCCTGGCTCTCACGCTTGTGGGCGTGGCTCTGGGCGTAGCCGTCTTTCTCGCCGTCAAGATGGCGAACGAAACCTCCACCCGGGCGTTTGAAAACAGTCTGGTGGCCATTTCCGGCAAGACGCAACTGGAAGTTTCCGCGGGCGGTCTGGGCCTGGATGAGAATCTCATCTTGAGGCTCCAGGCGATGAAGGAAGTGAAAAGAGCGACGCCCGTCATCCAGCAGCACGTTTGGGTGAGAAAGGCGGACGGTACCGATGCGAGGTGGCGGCGCGGCGCGCCGTCGCAAGGACGCGCCGTCCTGGCCCTGGGACTCGACTTGCTGGGGGATAATGATTTCAGGGGTTATGAGTTCGAAAATAAGTATTCGCGCGAGGAAGTTCTCTCGCGCATCGCCGACCCGCAGGGCCTGTTCATCGCCGGGGGAGCAGCCGAAGCGCTGGGCGTCGGGGCAGGCGATTTCGTGGATATCGAGGCCGCGCGGAGAATGCGCTTTCGCGTCCGGGGCGTCCTGAAGCCGGAGGGCATGGCGAAGTCGATGGACGGGCGCCTCCTCATCCTGGATATCGGCGTTGCGCAGGAGGTGTTCGAGCGTTTTGGGCGTCTGGACAGGATCGATCTGATTCTCGAGGATGGAGGCGAAATCGAATCGATCCACGAGAGAATCCAGAGCTTTCTCCCGCCCGGCGCGGTCGTCGAGCGGCCCGCCCGGCGCGGACGCGACGTGGAAAAGATGCTGGCGTCGTTCCAGCTCAATCTCACGGTGCTGAGCGTCATCGCGCTCCTGGTGGGCTGTTTTCTGATCTACAACACGATGTCGGCATCCGTATTACGGAGAAGAGGTGAAATCGCCACCCTTCGCTCACTGGGTATGACTTCGAGAGGAATCGTCTCCCTCTACGGCGCGGAGGCGCTTAGCATCGGCCTGGCCGGCTCTTGCCTGGGAGTTGCGATGGGGACGTTCATGGCCCAGGGAGCGCTTTCGTTCATCTCCCAAACGATACGGAACCTCTACGCATTTCTGGAGGTGCGCCATGTCCCCTTGGGGCCGGAGACGCTTCTCTGGGGATTCGGCGTGGGCTTGGGCGTTTCTCTCGTTTCGGGTCTTTTCCCGGCAATAGCGGCTTCGCGGCAAAGTCCCCGCCAGGGAGTCGTGGATAAGCGCGGAAAAGTGGAAGTGCGTCCGAAGATTATCGCTATCCTGGTTGGGAGCGCCCTGCTCACTGCCCTCATCGCCTACTGGCTGAACCTGGAGGCCCTGACGCGAGGAACTCCTCTGCCTGGCTATCTATCGGCGGCGGCGGTCATTCTGGCCACCGCGCTTTTCAGCCTGCCGGTCGTTTTGTGCGGCTCGGTCCTCGTCCGGCGAGTTTCGTGTGGCGCCTTGAACGCTTGGCTCGCCGCGCACGGTCTGGGCAGGCACCCGCACCGAAATGCGGTCACGCTGTCTTCATTGGCGATCGCCGTGGCCATGCTGGTGAGCCTCATCATCATGATCGAGAGCTTCCGCGCCACGGTGGAAGTCTGGACGCATCAGACGCTGAGAGCGGATTTCTACGCAGCGCCCGCTTCGCGTTTCATCAAGGGGTCTAAGGCGAGCATTTCAGAAGACGCGATCCAGGCCATCGGCGGCGTTTCAGGCGTCGCGGCGGTAGGTGGCTTCCGGGCCGTTCTCCTGCCCTGGCGCGGGGAGCGCATCACGCTTGCGGGCGGTGATTTTCGCATCGAGGCCGAAAGGGGCAGGCGGCTGTTTTTAGAGGGCGATTCGAAAGAAACGATCACGAGGGCGAGGACGCGCGGCGAGGCAATCGTTACGGAGACTTTCTCGAACCTCTACGGCGTGAAGAAAGGAGACCTCCTGCGCCTCCCGGCTCCGGGGGGCGAGGTCGCGGTGCGTGTGGCGGGCGTGTATTACGACTACACTACGGACGGCGGCTTCGTCGTGGTGGATCGCGAATTCCTGAAAAAACACTGGCGAGATGATCGCTTAAGCGCCCTTGCGATTTATCTCACGGAAGATGCGCGACCGGAACAGGTTCGCAAATCGCTCGAAAAAGTTCTCGACCCCACCATGGTACTGATCTCCAACCGCGGTCTCAAAAAACGCGTATCGAGCATATTCGATCAGACGTTCGCCATCACGTATGCGCTGGAGTTCATCGTCGTCGTGGTAGCTCTTCTCGGCGTGGCGACGGGTTTGAGTTCCAACATCCTGGAGCGCGTGCATGAAATCGGCGCGCTGCGCGCCATGGGGTTCAACCGCAAGGGAATCGTATCCGCCATCATGGGAGAGGCGGTCATTATTGGGGTTCTCTCCGTGCTCGTTGGTCTCGCGTCCGGCGTGTGCCTGGCGGCCATTTTGATCTTCGTCGTCAACAAGCTGAGTTTCGGCTGGACGATTCAGTATATTTTCGCCTGGAAGGGAATGACGGCGTATCTTCTCGTCGTGGTTCTCGCCTCTCTGGCCGCGAGCTGGCTCCCTGCGAGAGCCGCCGCGAGGATCCCGATTCGTGAGGCGTTGAGCGAAGAATGAAAAAACTATTCACAGTTCTTCTGGCCGCCGTTTTCATACTGGGCGCTGTGCCTGCGCACCCTGCGAGTTGGCGGCAGGCGCTCCCCGGATATCACTATCAGTTCCCCAGAGACCACGGCGCGCACGAGGCGTTTCGTACGGAGTGGTGGTATTTCTCGGGAAACCTGCAGGATTCAGAAGGCGGGAAATACCCCTTCATGCTCACGTTTTTCCGGGTGGGGCTTCGGCCCGGAGCGCCCCGCAAATCGAAGAGCCGCTGGGCGCTCAGGAATCTATATTTCGGGCATTTTTCGGTTCTGGACGCGAAGCGGGAGAAGCACCGGTTCGCCGAGCGAATCAGCCGGGGCGCTCTCGAGCAGGCGGGCGCGTCGGATAAGGGTCTCAAGGTATGGCTGCGCGACTGGCGCGCCGAAAGCACGGATGGAGATAGCTCCTCCTCGTTCCGGATAAGCGCGGCGGCGCCCGAGATGAAGCTGCGCCTCGATCTGAAGCCCGCGAAACCCCTCGTGATTCACGGTGAGAACGGGGTGAGCCAGAAGGCGCCGGGTCCGGGGCGTGCATCTCACTATTATTCGTACACGCGGCTTCTCGCCTCGGGTGCTCTCGAAATCGAAGGGAGACGGCTCGATGTTCGGGGAACGGCGTGGATGGACCATGAGTTCGGCTCGAACCAGTTGACGAAAGATCAGGTGGGGTGGGACTGGCTGAGTCTCCAGTTGTCCGATGGCCGGGATTTGATGTTATATCTCATGAGGCGAAAAGACGGGAGCGTCGAGCCCACGAGCAGCGGCACGCTGGTTGCGGCGGATGGAAGCACGACGCATCTGCACCTCGGGGATTTCCGATTCAAGGGCACGGGCAGCTGGAAGAGCGAGCGAAGCGGCGGCGTATATCCCATGGGTTGGGAGGTCGAGGTTCCGGCGCACGGCCTTCGCTTGCGCGTGGAGCCCTATGCCCGCGCGCAGGAGATAGAATCTGCGGGCAGCACGGGGATCACCTATTGGGAAGGGGGCGTATTCGCAGAAAGCATTTCTGGCGATAAAAAGCTCTCGGGGGTGGGCTTTATCGAGATGACGGGGTACGCTCACGAGGGACGACCCAAATTCTAACTTTCATACTCCCCTCGGGGGGATGGCTTCGTATTTTTGGAGACGTGAGATGGCGGAAAGCGCAATAATCGGAATCGTAGGACTGGGTCTCATGGGAACGGCCATGAGCCAGAAGCTGATGGAAGAGGGGCACAGCGTGCGGGGGTTCGACATCGACGGGGGCAGGCTCGATGCGCTCGCCGCGAACGGAGGCACTCCCGCAAGTTCGGCGGCGGAGGCGGCGGAGGATGCGCAGTTCGTCATCATCTCCCTGCTCTACAGCCACGTCGTTCGCGAAACCTGCCTGGGCGACGGGGGAATCGCGAGCGTGGCGCGTGAGGGCCTCGTCATCATCGACACATCCACGTCGAGCCCCGATGATTCGGAGAAACTCGGGGCGGACCTACGCGAAAGGGGAATCGGCTTTCTCGATGCGAGCCTGAGCGGTTCGCGAAACCAGGTGCTCGAGGGGAAGATCGTCTCCGTCGTCGGGGGCGAGGATAGCGATTTCGAAGCGGCGGAGCCGATCCTGGCGACATTCGCCCGCTCCATCCACCACATGGGGCCGAACGGGGCGGGCGCGCGGACGAAGCTCGTCATCAACCTCGTGCTGGGCCTGACGCGACTGGCGCTCTCGGAGGGCCTCGTTCTGGGCATGAAGTCGGGCCTCGATATGGAACGCGTGCTCGAAGTGCTCAAGGACAGCGCGGCCTACAGCAAGGCCATGGACCAGCGCGGCCCCCGGATGATTCACGCGGATTACGAGGAGCCCCTCTCGCGCATCAAGCAGCACCACAAGGACGTGCGGCTCATGCTGGAACAGGGCCAGAAGCTCGGCTCCCCCATGCTGCTCAGTTCGGTGCACCAGCAGGTGCTCCAGGCCGCCGAGCATGGCGGGCTCGCCGATGCGGACACGGCGGCCATCATCGAGGTATTCAGGCGCATGGCGGGCATTCCCTCCCGCTAGGCGTATGGCTCATACACACTGGAAGGACACGCAGACATGGTGAAAAGAATATCGCCGGTTGTACTCAAGGAATTGATGGAGAGTGACCGCGCGCACGCGGTGCTCGATGTGCGCGACCCGATGGAGTTTCACGAAAAACAGATTTTCATGACGACGAACGCCCCGCGCGGCGAGGTGGAAATCCTTGCGGAGCGCCTCGTACCCGTGAAGTCGACGCCCGTGGTGTGCATGGACGAGGGCGGCCTCCGGGCGGAGCGCGTCGCCGCGCTTTTTGAGGAATGCGGCTATGCGGACGTCTCGGTGCTCGAAGGCGGCCTGGGCGCATGGGAGGCGCAGGGCTTCCCCACGGCTTCAGGCACGAACGTGCCGAGCAAGGATTTCGGCGAGCGGATTCACGTGGAAAACGAGGTGCCCGAAATTACGGCCCGTGAGCTATACGATCTGATCGAGGGCGATACGCCTCCTCGCATATTCGATACGAGAACGGAGGTGGAATTCGAGCGCTTCTGCGTCCCCACGGGGCGGAGCCTGCCGGGAGGCGAACTCATCCTCCACGCATGGGATCTGGACCAGGACAAGGAAACGCCTCTCATCATCAACTGCGCGGGCCGCACCCGCAGCATCATCGGCACGCAGGCGCTTCACCGCCTGGGCGTCACGCACGCGCGCGCGCTCAAAAACGGCGGCATGGGCATCATCCTCGAGGGCTTGCAGCTCGAAGAGGGAAAACCGAGCGAGATTCCGGCGCCATCGGAGCAAAGCCGCGCCCACGGTGAGGTGCTCGGCGCGCAGGTTGCCGAAGAGGAGGGGATTCCCTTTGTATCGGTCGAAGAGCTTCGCGCGCTTCAGGCGGAAGCCGGCAGCTGCACGCTCTACGTGCTCGACGTGCGCCTGGCGCCCGAGTTTTCGGGAGGCCACATTCCGGGGGCCATCTCCATCCCCGGCGGCCAGGCGGCGCAACGCACCGATGAGGTGGTCGCCGTGCGCGCGGGAAAAATCGTGACCTATTGCGACAAGAACGCGCGCGGCGTCATGGCGGCCTACTGGCTTCGCGAGATGGGGCTCGACGTCAGCGTGCTGCGCGGTGGCCTCACGGCGTGGCGCGAGGCCGATGGAGCGATTGAGAAGCCCAGCGAGGCGGCTTCGGGAGAAAGCCCGGCGGGGGCGGGGGAGGTTCTGCTTCTCGAACAAGCGCGCTCGCAAGCGCGCGCCTATTCGTCGGGGGAGGCGAGCGCCCGGAGGTTCGGCGCGATTCTGGACGTGGATTTAAGCTCTTCCTACGAGAGGGGCCATCTGCCGGGTTCTCTCTGGGTGTCCAGGGGCCGGCTGGAAGAGCAGGCGCCCGAACGGGCAGGGAACAAAAGAGCGCGGGTGATATGCGTCTGCGATGACGGGCGAAAATCCGCCCTGAGCGCGCTCGCCCTGCAAAGAATCGGATACCGCAGAGCGGGCTATCTCGAAGGGGGCAAGAAGGCCTGGCGAGAGGCGGGGTTTCCTCTCGAAACCGGACGCGAGGGTCTGGATGAACTTCCCAAGGACGTACAGCTCAAGCCTTACGACATCGGACGCAGCGCGATGGAGGGCTATCTCACCTGGGAGGAGAACCTGGGCAAGAAATACGCCCGGAAGTAACGGGCGGCGTCTATTCCGGCTGTGTGGGATTCGGCGACAGGCCCGGCCGCTGTTTTCTCGCGTTCAGCGAAGCGATGATCTCGTATTCGAGGCTTTCGTTGTAGGCGTTCACCTGCCTCGGGATTGTGAACAAATCCACGACCCACCAGGCGCCATAGACGAGCAGGGCGAGCAGGCTTAAACCGGCGGTCGCCCCGCCCGCCTCGGGATTCGATTCCGCCATGACGAAGCCGACCACGAAAACGAGGATCAATATCCACGGAGCGACGACGTAGAGGACGCCCGTCGCGATTCTGCCCAGATAGAACTTGTGCAGCCCCAGCCAACTCAGAAAAAACCAGAGCGCGAATGTGACGCCCGTCGATTTCCGGCGGCGGTCGAGCTCGATGTTCAGTATGTGGAGTTCGCGCTCGTCCAGCCCGCTCTTGAGTGCGATGAGCCTCTCGCTCTGGTTCGCCATCAGTCGCAGTTGTTGTGCCGGCGCCACATTTCCGCGTTGTGGCCCTTGGGGACGCTGGCGCAGGGGTCCGCCTTGGAATAGCCCCTGAGCGCGTTGTAGGTTTTTACCTGCTTCTCGGTGAGAATCTTGAGAGTCTCGATGTGCGCCGCCAGGTGGACGTAGCGCAATTCCTTTTTCGTATCGGCGATGGCGCTCAAGGAGTCGCGCAGCAGCGCGTCGGTGATGGAACGGTTGCGGAAACCGCTCTCGAGATGCCGCTCCAGATCGATCAGACGCTCGCCGTGAAGGATGGCCCGGCTCTTCATGCGCTGGTAAATTGCGTTGATGGCCGAGTGCTGGGTCTCGTCCAGGTCGATTTTATCCTTCATCTCCAGAAGGTGGATCGGTCCGGGGACGCCGTTCAACTCCGCCGCCTTGGCCAGCCCCCAGCCGCCGCCGCGTCTGAGCTCGGCAATGTCCTCCGCCGAGAGGCTCTTGATCTCCCGGCCCTGCTGGCCGGCGTATTTCGAGTGGTGGGACGATGCGCCCTCGTTCGCCTCCGCGGCGAAAACGGGCGTAAGCAATGCGAGAATCAATAATACTCTTATCATGCAAATCTCTCCTGGGACTCTATTTCGGCGGCATGTGTATGGCGATGGTTTTTCGCTTCCGGCGGCGTTTATGGATCAGGCGTTGATGATGCCCGGTTCGTTGCGGCCGATGTCCCATCCCTTCGATTCCATGAAGTCCTTGAATCTTCCCCAGTCGAATTTGCCAGACTTATGGAACTCGAGGATGGATTCGCGTGACAGGCGGGTCTTCATCCACTGGTAGAGCGGCTCTCCGAGCGTGTCGTGGTGCCGGGCGGCGAATTCCACCAGGGGAATACCTTCCGGCTCGAGCATGATCCAGTAGCTGTTCCTGTATTTCTCCAGCTTCAGGTCTTCTTCCAAGGGCTTGGGTCCGGTCATTTCTCTATTCCGGGTCCTCGTGAACGAGAGTAGCGCGGTTCGTCGCCTCTGCCCATCCGCAATGCGCTCGCGCCCTGAAAATATACCAAGGCCACGGGCGCGATGGAAGGATGATGCAAAGGTTTGGCCCGGGAAATCCTCACTCCCATTTCCTGCGCATCATCTTGACGAGTTCTGTTCCCGATTCACCCGCGTCGAACCGTCGGGTGAACTCCTCCTCGATTTCCATGACGATCCGCGTTCGCTCGCGTATCGCTCGGATTTCGGCCTGCGGCACCACGGCCACGCCGTCCGCATCGGCGACGACGATGTCCCCCGGCGCGACCCGCACCCCGCAGCAGGTGACGGGGACGTCGCGCTCCGCCGCGACGAGGCGCCTGGAGTAGGGCAGGGGCCTCGCGCCGCAGCACCACACGGGCAGGCCCAGCTCCCTGATTTCCAGAACGTCGCGCGCCCGCCCGTCCGTGACGACGCCCGCCGCGCCGCGCCGGTGGATGACGCGCGCCCCGTTGGCTCCCAGAACGGCCATGTCGCTCGCTTCCGTCGCAAGCACGACGAACTTGCCCGGCTCCATCTCCTCGTGCGTCCCGTAGAGGCTCACGCGGGCGGGATTCACCTCCCCCCGGACGGGCTCGAAGCGCATGGTGGCCGCAGGGGCGGCGACGCGCTCCTCCGTGAAGGGCGTGAGCGGGGCGACGTCATTCATGATGAGGTCGAGTCCCAAGAATATCGAGGCGTCCGCAATGGCCGTCGTCGGCGCGCGGGAGAAGAATTCGAGAGCGTCTTCCATGGGGTTCTCCATCGGATGAAAGGAGTGGGTGTAGATATTTCCTTAGGTTCGAGAAGTCTCCAGTTTGAAATTAAATATTCAATATAATAGAGTTATGTTGTACGAGCGTTCCAGAGGACCCAATCTAAATTTCAAGTCCTTCAGGAGTGCGTGGAAAAATGACTGCTGTAATGATCGAAATCGCCGTTTTCGGAATCGCCATCTTGGTTTACATCTACAAGCTTGATGGGCGTATATCGTCCCTAGAAGCATCTCTCGGTTCTCGAATATCACGTCTCGAAGGTATGTTTGAAGGCCTTCTGGCGGGACAAAAATTACATCAACCATAGAGGTTTCGCGCGAAATTCCCGCACCCCCTAACGCCTAGTCCACGACGGCCACGGCCCGGCAGGGTGAGCCTTCGACCCCCGGCATCTTGAGCGGCAGCGCGATGACTTGGAAGCGCTCCTGCGGTATGGCGGAGAGGTTCGTCATGTGCTCGATCTGGATGATCCCGTTTCCCAGCAGCGTCCGGTGGACGACGTAGTTCTCGGGCACGTTCTCGGGAATCTTCTTGACTTCCTCTTCCTGGAGAAAATCAAAGCCAGCGGCCTTCACGCCCTTGTCCACGAGCCACTTGGCGCCGTCGCCGGTGAGGAAGGGCGAGTTTCTCAAGTAGGCGTCCGAACCCCAGAACTTGTCCGTAAAGTCGGTGCGCAGCAGCACGATGTCGTTTTCCCGCACGAGTCCCGCATGCGCCTCCAAATCCTCAGCCGAGATTGCCTCATCCGCCCCCCTGGATGAGAAATCGATCAGACAGGCGGGCCCCATGAAGCGGTCGAGCGCCACCTCGTCCGTGGTCTTCCCCCAGCGGTAGATGTGGCGCGGACAATCGAGGTGCGTTCCCGCATGGGCGAATATGGAGAGCCAGCTATCGACGAACACGACGTCGGGTTCTTTCCTGGGCGGGAAGAACTTGCGCCGCACGGAGGTTTCGGCGTTCATCATCTTGCCCACGGCGGCCGCCACGGGGTCCATTTCGTCGTAGTGGGCGAGACTCAAATCAATGATGGGCATGGTGGTTCCTTTCGTATGAGCGAATACGATCCATCGGCAATCGGAGAGACGGGTTCATCGTGTCATAAAGAGGGCTTTTTGAAAAACTTATGGGGGGAAGTCCTATGGGGCTGTTAAAAAAACCATCCTCGGTCGGAATGGACCACCGCCGTCATTCCGGCGAAATGACGAACGAAACCCCACTGTCTCTTGCAGTGACACGATTCCTCCCTCATCGGTCGGAATCGACTCCTCGAGGCTGTCCCACAGGTCGTGACCTCGGACAGGCGCAGGGGCCTGTCCGCTACGGCCCCTACTCCCCGGTCGGCTCCATACGCCGAATCACGAAATCAGGGCTTTTTCAACGACTCCTTTCAGGATAGTATTTCCCTCATCCATCTAACGCCGACCGGAGGGAGAAGGGATGAAAAAGGCGCTTTGCCTCGTTGTACTCGTCTGCCTTTTGACCGCGCCGACGGTCGTTTCCGCTAAATGCTCACCCGGTCTGGTGCGCTACATGCCCTTCAGGCGAGCGGCGCCCGTATCCTATGTCCCAGTAGCGAAAGCCCCGCGCCGGATCAGCATCCAGTGGTTCGGCCACGCTTTTTTCCGCATCATTTCCCCTAAGGGAATTCGCATCGTGACCGATCCGTTCTCGCCGCACCGGGGTTTTCCCATCCCGAAGACAAGCCCCCACGTGGCCACCACGAGTGAGGTGGCGATGAACCACAGTTTTGTCGAGGTCCTGGGCGGGAACCCGGTCGTCTTGCAGGGCGTGCTCAACCATGGAGAGAAATGGAACGAAGTAGATTACCGGACAGGCGACGTGCGCATAAGAAACGTACCCATCGTGCAGGGCGATGGGGGTGACGATTTCGATGCGGGGGAATCGAAGGCCTCGTCTTTTCTGTTTGAGACGGGCGGACTTTGCATCGCGCATCTGGGGGATCTGGGATCGCCGATGAACCCCGAGCAGCTGAGGAGGCTGGGTAAGATTCATGTGGCGCTGGCGATAATCTCTGACCCCGGAGCCATGAACCCGAGGGTCATGGCGGATTTCGTCCGCAGACTGAGCCCCAATGTCGCGATTCCGATGGACGTCCGCTCGCTCGAGGAGTTGAACGTATTTCTAGGTGGTTTCAGGCGCGTCAAAAGAATCGAGGGCGACACCTACGTCTTCAGCCGCAGGACGTTGCCGCCCCCCACCGAAGTGGTGCTCATCAAGCACAAGGGGTGGGAGTGGAGGTAGGGAAATCTCTGAGTCTCGTATCGCTGTAGGGACAGGTCGCGACCCCGGATAGGCGCAGGAGCCTGACTGGCTACGTGTTCGTATGACCGTTACCTGTTTCGAATGACGACCCGGGGAACCGTTTGTAGGGAGAGGCCCCTGCGCCTGTCCGATATCCGTGCCAGATCTGACCAAGGACAACCACGGGGGGTTGTCCCTACGATGGGTCGTTCCATTTGTCGAAGCGCGGGTCGCATGAAAGCGACCCCTAATGGTCAATCACGATCTCAGGATGGGAATTGCGGTCGGGGAGGGATGGTGGTTTTGCAGGGACAGGTCGCGACCTGTCCCTGCTTAAAATAACAGCTTCAAGTGCGGAGGAAGCCTGTCGTTCAGGCTCAGCTTTTCTCCACCTCCACGCGGTAGCTGTTGAACGTGGCGTTTTCGTATTCGGACAAGGCGTCGCCGGTAAGCTGGTTGGCCGCGCCGTCCTCGGGCAACCCGCCTGCAGGGACGTGCACGACTCCGGGCCTGATACCCTCGCTCACCTTGGCCTCGAACACGGACTCTCCATAATCGTTTTTAAGACGTACGCTGTCGCCGTTTTCGATGCCCCTCGCGGCGGCGTCGGCCGGATGGAGAGTCGCGACGTTCCAGCCGTGGCGGAGGAGCTTCGTCGCGTTGTTAAAGGTCGAACTCGCCCGGAAATAGGTTTTCGGCGTGAGGAGATGGAGCGGGTAGCTTGCCCCCTCGTCCGCCATATTTTCTTCGGGCGGGAAATGCGTGGGCGCGTGCTGCGGGATATCCTCGAAATAGACCTGCGCCCGCCCGTGCGGGGTGTCGAGATCCCAGCCGGGAGCGGCGTCCGGGACGTCGAGGGTAATCTGCCCCTCGGCTTCGAGTTTTTCGATCGTGACATCCTTGAACCAGGGGAAGCGCGCGTCCGTCCGCGCGGCTTCCAGGAGTTCTTCTATCCATTCCCTCGATGATTTCCAGGGGAAATGCGCGCCGTAGCCCATTTTTTCGGCCAGGCGGCAGACGATCTCGAAATCATCGAGCGATTCCCCGCGCGGCGGCATGACGCCTGGCGTATAGAGCAGGATGTGTTTGGGATTCATCTCGCGGGCGAGATGATAGAAGGTGCTGCCCGCCTCCATGCCCCCGGTGATTGCGCAACGCTCGAGCCAGGTGGAGGCCGGCAACACCACATCCGCGCATTTCGCCGTCGGCGTCATGAAGACGTCCGCCACCGCGCAAAAATCCAGAGAACGCAGGGCGCGCTCGGTCTTGTGGGCGTTTCCGGCCTGCCCGACGGGGTTGCCCCACATTACGAGCGCGGCGTGCACGGGGCCGCCGTGGGAGTCGGGGTTCAGGATGGCTTCCGCGGTCTGGCCTGTCGGGATGGTGCGCTTCACCGGATTGGGAACGGCCCAGCGGTCGGTCATCACTTCGGCGAGGCCGGTTCCGTGCGCCGTGGCGGAGGAAAAGCCCGCCTCACTCGCCCCGTGGCGCAGCACGCCGCCCGATGCGCCCGCCATGAGGTTCAGGATGTGCAGCGCGCGGACGGCCTGCTCCCCGTGTACGGTGCGCTGGTAAGACCCGTAGTAGACGATGACTTTTCCGTTTCGCATCGCCTGGGCGATGGCGCGCACGTGCTCCGCCGAGACGCCGCACTCGCGCGCCGCGTGCTCGGGCGTCCAGGGTTCGGCGGCGTCGCGCAGGTAATCGAGCGCGGGCCTGCAACCTGTTCCGTTCACCTGGAACGTCCCGCTCAGGGCCGGTTTTGTGCAGTCGTCGAACGGCCTGGCCGAAGCGGTTTCTTCATCCCAGACGACCGGCGCGCCACCCGGGTCCCGCACGAAGCGGCCGTCTTCTGTATCCACCAGGAACGCGGCGTTGCTTCTCACCCGGAGAAAATCCTCATCGATCGCGCCCTCAGCGAGCATGAGTCTTAAGACCGCCAGCGCAAGCGCCGTGTCCGTCGAGGGGCGAATCGGCACGTGCACTTCGCCGAAGCGTTCCACCGTCCGCGTGCGGAGGGGATCCACCACGATGAAGCGGGTTCCGTTCTTCTTGGCGCTCTGTAATGACTGGAGCAGGCCGCGGTATCCCGTCTCCACCGGGTTGTTGCCCCACAGGACAATCCACTCGCAGTCATCGGTCGGCTTGTTGTTCACCTGCCAGTGGCCGAAGACGTCGTCGCTCGCGCCGAGGAATGCCTTCCAGCAGAGGCTGCCGCGCATGTAGGGCTGCACGGCGCCGCCCCACATGTTCAACAGCCGCATGATGGTGGCGGGGTCGGCGTCGCGTCCGCCGGGCAGGGTGTGCTGGGCGGAGTAGTGGTACATCATCACGGATTCGTTTCCGCCCTTCGCCTTGGCGGCCTCGAGTCCTTCGGCGACCATATCCAGCGCCTCGTCCCAGCTCACGCGTTCGAAGCGGTTCGCGCCGCCCGGCCCCGAGCCCTTCTCGCCCACGCGCTTCATGGGGTAGAGGAGCCTGTCGGGATGATGATACCGGTCCGGCAACTGGAACCCCTTGATGCAGGGCTTGATGCGCATCCTGGGATTCGCCCGGAACGAGGTGATGGTTTCGCCGCTCGCTTCGACCTCGAAACTGCAGGGGTTGTTCCCGCAGTGGGGGGAGCAGAGCGTATAGGTTTTTCGGGTTACGCCTGACATCACCGCCTCTTCTCGCTTTCAGCACAGGGATGCTTTACACGATTTCTGTAGCAAACTAACATAGGGCTTCTTTTGTTTCTGAGCAAATGGTGTTTGCCATCATAGAGCGGAACGCGACGACATCGCTTCCATCTACATCTGACCCTTCTGGAGGTAACAGAGAATGAGTACAGACGGAACCGCGCAGGCCGAATTCGTGCCCCCCTCATGGGATACCAAGATGCCCTTGCCGTCCAATCCCGAGACGGGCGAGGACGCGAACGACTATTACACAATCGACTGCGAAGTCCATGTGATGCCCGAGGATTACCGGCGCTACATCAAGTATTTCGAAGGGACCAAAACCTTCGAGTACGCGCATAAGATGTGCAACCAGTGGCAGTGGATCGACCACAGGAACAACAGGCAGTCGGCCATGCACCCGGGCATGGACTGGCATATCGACAAAATCATCGCGGACATGGACCGCTCGGGCGTGGACCAGATAGCCCTGATGCGCGAGTCGTTCATCGACACGGCGGGCGACAGCGCGCCGTTTTCCACGAACCAGCACGTTATCGACGCCATCGAGAAATACCCCGACCGCGTGATCGGCGTCTCGAACGTGGGGCCGTTCTCCAAGCGCAAGACCAAGGATTTCCTCTGGGAGATGGAATACCTCCACGACAACTACAACTTCAAGTTCACCAAGTTCTATCAGCCGGAAGACTGCCCCATCAACGACCGCAGGCTCTGGCCCGCCTATGAGATGTGCCAGGACAAGGGCATCGTCGCCTTCTTCCACACCGGCATCACCATCCGCCTGGGCCCGACGCGTTACACACTGCCGATTCTGCTGGACGAGGTGGCGTCCGACTTCCCGGACCTCAAGATCGTGGCCTACCACGGCGGCTATCCCTACTGGGAAGACCTCATCATGCTGATGTGGAAGCACCCGAACGTGTATGTGAGTTACTCGATTCTTCTGCCCTGGCTCATGCGCGCGCCGCACCGGTTCGCCCACATGGTCGGCACGACGCTGCAGATCGTAGGCCCCGGTCGTTTCGTCTGGGGCAGCGACTGGCCCGCTTCGGACCCCTACCAGTCGGTCGAGGCGGTCCTTAAGCTCCAGATCGACGAGGAACTGCAGGAGAAGTGGGGATACCCCGCCATCACGAAACAGGACAAGGCGGACTTCCTGGGCGGTACGCTGGCGAGGCTTGCTGGCATCGACCCGGTGAAGAACCATCTGAAATTCCCCGGCATGAACGGCTCGCCGGAGGGCAAGACGCCCGAGGGCGACATCACCCGCGCTATCATGGCGAAGCAGGGCAGCTAGCGGAACAGCCCGGCAACTTTGCCTGAAAGTATGAAACCCCGTCCGGGTTCGCCCGGGCGGGGTTTTCTTTGTGATGAGACCCGATGACGCCCCTTGGGCATGAATTTTCCTTCGCCGCCGGGCTTTCTCTCGGGAGGCCCGACCCTCAAGGGGTTGTTGAAAAACCCCTTACGGATCGCGCCAAAACATTCTCCCCTTGCAGAGCCCCCCAACAACCACTCCCCCCTTGAGGGGGAGTCGAAGAGGCCGAGCGGTTTATGCGAAGGCCGATTCGGTGGGGGGTGAAATGCGTTTTATCGCCACTCCGAGTTATACCCCCCACCAGTTCACTTTCGGGCTTACGCCCTCAGTTCACTGACTCCCCCTCAAGGGGGGAGTGAAATTCAGTGCGCTCCCTCTGTGGGACTTTTTCAACAGACCCCTCAAGAGGGGAGTGATTCCTCTCTCTCCCTGATAGGTAATATACGCTGAATCATGAAATCAGGACTTTTTCATCAGCCCCTCACATCTTCGCCAAGATGAACTTGATCACCAGGCTCGTGGCGATAAAGAACAAGGCGACCCGGATGATCCTGAAGAAAAGCGCCTGGTCGATGCGCTCGCGAACCCGGATGCCCACCAGATACCCGATACCTATGGGGATGATCGCCAGCAGCCCTTCGATAAAGCGAGGCTTCGTGTAAATTCCCTGGTGTGAAAGGCTCAGGACCATGATGGACATGCCCGCCGCATTGAAAATGTTCATCAGGAAGATGAAGGGGTTTTTCGGCAGTCTCAGCATGCTGAAGTAAATCGTGCTGATGACGCCGCTGATGGTCGTCGTTCCGTATACGAAACCGAGAAGCGCGCCCATCCCGGCGGCCACGATTTTTTGCAGCCCGGAGCCCAGTTCCTTGAAGGAGCCGAGGCGGCTCTCCACGAGCAGGTAGGTATAGGCCATGACCCCCATCATCAAGCGAATGAAATCGGGATCCCCGAATCCCAGGAACCACACCCCGACCGGTACGAACGCCAGGGCGAACGGGAGATAGAGCGATATTTCCCTGATGGCGCGCCACTCCGAACGGAGGCGGTAGGCGTCGGCGATGTTCGAGAGGAGCAGCGAGAACGCAAGCAGCGTAGCGACGTTTTGGGGGACGAGTAAGAGCGCTAGCAGCGGCGCGGCCACCAGGGGCGTGCCGAAACCGATAGAACCCTTGACGAATCCTCCCAGGAAGAGAACGCAAAAGACGAAAACGACTTCCCACTCGCTCATGTGTATCTCAAGGTAAAAGAGGGGAATCTATCGCGAAACGAAAGGCGTGCGCAGTTTCCATACATCGCTCGCCCAGGCGGGCATGTTCGGGTAAATGTTTCTGCTTCGCGCGAAACGCGTCTCAACCCGCGATGTCCTCGCCTCCATCGACCCGAATCAGGTCTCCCGTCATCCACTGCGTGCCGGAGGTGGCCAGCGTCGCGATGGCGTCGGCTACTTTCTGCGGCGTCGTCAGCTCCCCGTGCGGGTTGATTTTTTTCGTGCCCTCGATCATTTCGGCGTTTCCGGGGATTTTCCGAAGGGCGGGCGTGTCCGTGACGCCGGCCTGGATGCTGTTCGCCGTGATGCCCCTGGGCGCGAGTTCGACCGCGAGCTGGCGGATGTGGCTCTCGAGCGCGGCCTTGGCCGCCGACACGGCGCCGTATGTTTTCCAGATGCGGTGTCCGCCCGCGCTCGTCATGGCGTAGATGCGGCCACCGAAGCCCATGAGACCGCGCCGCACGAGCGCCTGGCTCCAGTACACCAGGCTGTTCGCCATGACGTCCAGCGTCATTTCGAGCTGCCTGGGGGAGATGGCGTCTTTCTCCTCATCGGCGATGTAGGGCTTGAGCGTGCCGAAGGCCAGGCTGTGGAGCAGGATGCGCACTGCGCCATTCGCGCTCTCGCCCAGGTGCTCCTGGATTTGATCGAGAACGCTTTCGCGCTCCTCATGGCCCGCCGCGTTCACGTTGAAATAAAGCGATTCCGCGCCGCTCTTTTTGATTTGTTCCCGAATTCGCTCCACGTTGGGCAGCGTGGCCTTTCTGTCGAGGTGAACGCCTATAATGTTGACTCCAAGGCTCGATAGTTTCAGGGCGTTCGCTTCGCCAAAACCGCTGCTGGCCCCCAGTATGAGCGCCCAGCTTCCCGCCAAATCCGAGTTCGACACGTTGTTCTTCTCCTTTTCAGGCTGTACGAGCACCACTTTTTTATTGTTTATAGCATATCCGTGCGGGGTTCGGGGTTGCGCCGGCGAGGCGAGATAACGCGGGTTCCCGGTTGGGGTGATTGCTCATCAACTCTCAGGTGTCGGTCGTGGACGCCCCCTGGCAGGTTCCGATGGATGCGCCTGCCCTAAACCGCATCGGATATGCCCTGGTACAGGTAGGGACAGGTCGCGACCTGTCCCTGCTTCGTAGCCCCAATAACCGATCGGTTTCGTCGGAGGTTATCAATTCCGCCATGAGTAAATCCGCATTTCCCCGCGTTTGCGCTCGCGCCGCTCAGAGTGCGAGCGTGTATGATGTCGAAGCGAGTCGTAGCGTTCAAAGATAAGGAATTTCCGTAAATATAGATAAATTCACGGGGTTTTTCAATAAATTCACAGGGTAAAAAATAAGTGAATACATTAAATAATTTAATGGATATTGCTTTTTTTCGTGGTTTCGGGTTGCTGCCGTGAAGACTCGATTTCGACCGATCGGAGTGCTAGTGTATTTTGTGTTGGACGATAGAGAAATAGAATGGTAAATTTCAATCTGTCTTGAATGAATAGCGTTTTGACCTCGTTGGAGTGTGAAGACGAACGAGGCATGGATTTTATAGGGAGAATTCGACTCATGCGAAAAATGGCTGGTGTCTTTCTGGCGGTTGGAATGGTTTTCGTGGTTACGGGGTGTACGACGCCTGAGCAAAATGTCTGGTTTAAGCGCGGCGTAGGCGTGAAGATGGACCAGGCGGTGAAAGACTTGAAAGATTGCGCGATGAAGGAAGAGTTCATATACGATGCGAAGGCCAAGGGTGGTCCTGAGGCGAGCAGTTCCGTAACGTCTTATGAGCAGAGCAATTTCGATTCGTGCATGATGGCCAAGGGCTTCAAAAAGAAGAAAATGATGAAGAAGATGATGAAATAAGTTCCGAGAGCGTGCGCGGCGAGCCTGCCGTGGAAGGAAGGTATGCTCCCGTCGTTCGCTCCTCAGGATTTATAGCAAACCTCGAGTAGAGCCGGAGACTTCGTTCTCCGGTTCTTTCGTTATCGGGCGTGAGTGTAGATATTGAGCTTCGCTGAAAGCCGAAGAGCAGGAGATGAGTATGAGCCAGGCAGAGGGTCCATCCCGCCGGGAAGTCGAGCAGGCGGCCGATCTGAAAACTTTTGAAGACCACCGAGCCGAGGGGCCGGACGCCGTTACGTGCGGCGTGCTCACCGTGAGCGACACGCGCACGGAAGACAGCGACACGAGCGGAAAGTTGATCATGAACATGCTGAGCGACATGGGCCACAAGGTCGCCTTTTACCGCATCGTGAAGGATGAACCGGATCAGATTCGCGAAGCGCTGCTAGAAGCGTGCGCGAATCCCGACATCCAGGTTGTGGTATCGAACGGAGGGACGGGAATCACCAAGCGCGATACCACGTACGACGTCGTCGTTTCCCTCCTGGAGAAGGAAATGCCCGGTTTTGGCGAGTTGTTCCGTCACGTGAGTTTCGAGGACATCGGAACGGCCGCCATGCTCACCCGCGCAACGGCGGGGACTTGTAAGGACACCATCATCATGACGCTTCCAGGCTCGGGGAACGCCTGTCGCACGGGAATGGAAAGAATCATCCTTCCAGAGATCAGCCATATGGTGCGGGAGGTCCTGAAACCATAAGGTATTCCGTCATAGACCCGGATTTCGGCAATGTGTAGGTCGTAATGGAGAGTATGCCCCGCTTGGTCCACTCCGCAGCGTTTGCACGGCCCTCAAGTTGACACGAGATATCCAAAAGACTAGTTTTAACGCGCATTTCGCACAGGGTAGTGGCTCCTTTCGCTTGATATGAGGTTCGTTTCCATGGAAAGTCATGCGGTATACCCGGGAACCTTCGACCCACCGACGAAAGGGCATTTCGACGTCGTTCGCAGGAGCCAGAGGCTTTTCTCGAAGGTTACCGTGGCCATCTCCGTTCACCCCTCGAAAACGCCCCTGTTCAGTTTCGAGGAGCGCAAAAATTTTTTCCTGGAAGAATTCAGGGAGTCGAACCAGATTGAGATTATAAGCTTTGAGCGTGAACTGCTCGTGGATTTCGCCGTGAATGTGAATGCCCAGGCCATCATTCGTGGTCTGCGCGCCGTGAGCGATTTTGATTATGAGATGCAGATGACGCTCATGAACAGAAGGCTGAACGAGGAGATCGAAACGATTTTCCTCATGCCCAGCGAACAGTACAGTTTCCTCAGTTCCAGCCTGGTCAAGGAAGTCGCCTCGCTCGGCGGAGACGTGAGCGAACACGTATCCCCTTCCGTGCGAGAGGCTCTCGACGAGCGGTTCCGCAGCTAAATCCATTTTCTAACTCTGGAGTTTCTCATGCGTTTTGCATCCCGAATGAGCAAGTTGCCTCCCATTCCCACGCTGGCGATGAACACCAAGGCGGCGGAAATGAAGGCGCAGGGCGTCGACGTCATATCGTTCGCTGCGGGAGAGCCTGATTTCGATACCCCCGAACACATCAAGGAAGGGGCCATCCAGGGGCTTCGCGACGGCGCCACGAAATACACGGCGGTCCGGGGCATACCAGCATTGAGAGAGGCGATTAGCGATTGGGCGGAGGAGCACAAGGGTCTCAAATATGACCCGAAATCGGAAGTGATCGTCACCGTGGGCGGGAAGCAATCGGTATTCAACGCCTTGCACGTCCTCGTCGAGGAGGGCGATGAGGTCGTCATCCCGGCGCCCATCTGGGTGGCCTATGAACCGGTCGCCACCCTGACCGGTGCGAAAGCGGTTCTGGTTCAGACGAGCGAGGAAAACGGCCATAAAATGACGGCCGAGCAGTTGCGAGAAGTCGTCTCCGAGCGAACGAAAATCGTGGTGATCAACAGCCCGTGCAACCCTTCGGGCTGCGTCTACAGTCGCGGGGAGTTGGAGGCGATTGCCGAGGTGGTGCTATCCACCGACGCGATGGTCATGTCCGATGAGATTTACGGGAAAATCACCTATGACGGCGAAGAGCATTACTCGATCGCCGGTTTTTCCGACGAAATGAAGGCGCGAACCCTCGTTCTGGACGGGTTCTCGAAAACGTACGCGATGACGGGATGGCGTTTGGGGTATACGCTCGCAAGGCCTGAAATCATCGAGGCGATGGACACGCTGCAGGGCCAGAGCACGAGCAACGCCACTTCCTTCGCCCAATACGGGGGGGTCGCAGCCTTGAGGGGATCGCATGACTTCCTGAACGAGTGGCTGGCGCAGTACGACGCGAGAAGAAAAGCGATCGTCGAGGGATTCAACTCGATCGACGGGCTCAGCGTCGTCAACCCCAAGGGCGCGTTTTACGCCTTCCCCAGGGTGAGCGGCGTGTTCGGGCGCCAAGGCCCGAATGGAGCATTAAAAAATTCAATGGATGTGGGCCTGTATCTCCTCGAAAACACGCACTGCGCCGGCGTGCCCGGCGCCGGTTTCGGCGCGGATGATTACGTGCGTTTCTCCTACGCAACTTCCCTGGAAAACGTAAAAGAAGGGATCGAACGAATCAGAGCAGCCTTGGGACAACTTGGTTGATGTATGGCTTGGGGCGCGCTCTGCAATTTCTCGCCATGGTGGATTGCGCGATTGCCTTGTTCATAGGCATTTCGAATCCTTCGGCCTATGCCATACAACTCATTATTTTAGGCTCAGCAGTCATTTTGTTTTCTCTCGGGCGCCTGATTCAGAAGAAAGCACGTACCCCATCGATAGGGCAGAGTGAACACTCATCCATGCCCGAGAGCGAATGAGGGTGTCTCCTACCGCGCGGCGAAGTTTGTTTTACGATTGGTGGGAATCGACCTGTGAGCTTTACCTGCATGAGAGTTTTGGAGACGTAGGCGAGCAAATCAGGCAAAACTTCACCCAAACACTTTTTCCTCCTCATGCGGAACCCATCTTGCCCGAGCAGGTTCTCCCGATTTCTTTCATCCACATGAAGTTGTTGGCCGGTGAGGAGTTGGGGTTCGTGCTTCAGCGCATAGGTAAGCTGACGGCGCTTTTTAATGCTCGTGGCGTAAAGCCGGAAATCGGTATCCTATATCTGATGTTGACATCCCTAACGTCGAGACGCGGAAAATTGTCTTCCATGGTGAAGGCGCAATCGGCCTTTTTTAGTTTGTTGCTCCGTCGTCTGGCGAGCATGTACGACGACGGCGTGGGCGAAAACGCCATACGAAAAGAACTTTCCGATGTATGGGAGATTCATACGGAGCAGGCCGTGAATGCTGCCTTGGAATGTGCTCGTGGCCTTTGGAGACGCTCCAATGATCCGAATATCGGTTTACATCCTCTGCCGATGAATTTGGATTCATGGCTTGATGATAATGGTTTAACCGAAAAGGTCGCCGAAGCACGTATAATGTATGGAGATATAGAAGAAGATTCACATTTGTCGGAATTGGTTCGTCGATTGGCTGCGATTGAGGGTTTGGAGAATTCGATTGAAGCTGGAAATGAAATCGAGCGAATGACAACGTGGGAGAATATGCAGGATGAATTGATGAGAAGTCTTGATAGGGCTATGGCAGGCGTCACTCCCTGGGAGTCGGAAATCCTTCGTCCAGCGCCGCCATTGCTGGTTTCTTTGCTTGCTTGGGCGGACAAACTCCAATTATTGGATGAGGGTGAAACACCCACGGCTTATCCCGGACGGGAGAGATTGCCTGATTGGTTGAATGATTTTTTAACCCATAAGGATGAAGAAGGCGGTGTTCTCTCATCAGACAGGTTTATCGTAGGCGGTGAAACTTATATCGTCATCGGCGTTGATGCTTCTGCTTCCCCAGAATTGCTTTCTGTCGTTTTCGATTCCCCGAAATGGGCCGATACGACTACGCTGGTCTTGAATCTTCGATTCGGAGATGGAACGGAACAGTCATTGATATTCGAACTCGATGATGGGAAAGACCTTTTGGCGGCACTGTATTTGGCGAGACAGGATGATGTTCGCCTGGACTTCATCGTCCGAGGAACGGACAAGAATTGGCGTTTTGGAGCATCCTCTTATTTGGTGATGTCACAAGAGCACCGCGCGAATTTGGTTCAAGGACTGCTTTCTTTCTTGGAGAAGAAATTTGGTAGTGATGAAAACAGGATTCGTTTGGAAATTTTAAAAGGTATTAAGCGGGAAAATGATAAATGATGGCTGAACTCAAGTACGCGGGCCTCTCTATTTGCCTGATGAAAATTGCTCATTTATGCACGCACTCTCCAGACGAGCAGTACCGCAATGAGTCTACTGGCCGCCATGGCCGTGAACACCCAGAACCACCCATTTGAAATCGCTAGAGACAGCCATCCAAAGAATATGGCTTGCAGCGCGCCATAAATATACCCGTGAGCATCCAACACGCCCGCCGCCGTTCCGGCTAGGCGCCTGCCGGCCAAGTCTACCCCCAACGCCTGCACAGTGGACATGTTGACGCAAAATCCACCGACGATAAGCAAAATGATGGCGAGGGGAATGTTATCGGCGGGCGCATACGCGATTCCCATCATCGCGGCGGCACTCAGAAAGGCGGCGAGTATAATCACGATGGAGCGATTGCTCTTGAAAAATCTATCTGAAATGATTCCACCAAATATGGGCCCGAACAGATACCCCAGAGGGTAGGAGAAGGTCAGCAAGCCCATCTCCTTGAGATTAAACCCACCAGCTTGAGCGTAGTACAAAGGCGCCCACGAAACGACGCCGTAACGAACCACGTTGTCCAGTCCTTTTACGTGGCACGCCAAAAAGAAGCGCAGATTGGTCATCAGGTGAAAATATGCTTTCAGTCCATGTTCACTCTCGCTGCCTGCCGATTCTGCCTCGCGGGATACTTCATCTGACTCAATATACTCAGGGAGGTCTAGTTCAGAGGGTTTGTCTTTGACGATAAAATAAAAAATGATTCCCAAAACGGCGATGATCAAAGGAGGGTAGCGAATAGCAACTCGCCAGCCATATTGCGCCGCCGTCCAGGGTACGACCGCCCAAACAATGAGGAGCGCGATACCGGCGGC
This sequence comes from Nitrospinae bacterium bin107, assembly GCA_002238965.1. GTDB lineage: Bacteria > UBA8248 > UBA8248 > UBA8248 > UBA8248 > Bin107. Next base: position 23,287 of record MPNJ01000014.1, read on the forward strand.
TGTTCCCACGAGCCCAATCGCTTGCCCCCGCTCCCGTCTGGGCCACCATTGCGCCACGAGGCCGAGTCCTGGCCCCCAGGTGGCCGCGTTCACAAAACCGACAACCGCCCAGGGTATGGCGAGCGTAATGATGGAATTTCCAAAACTCGCGATGAAATTGAACAACGACGTGGTTATGGCGGCGAAGAGAATGGTGTTTTTATAGCCAATTTTTTCCGCGATTCTCCCAAAAACCAAATCGCCGAAAGCGAAGCCCCAAAACATCCATGAATTGATCCATCCGGTATCGACTCGCGTGATGCCTAAATCCTGAATGACCGCGTACTGCACCAGACTGAAGTTAAATCTGCCCAGATAGTTGAAGGCATAGAAAACACAAAAAGCGATGAGAATCCGCCATTTCCACTGGTGAAACTCGGGAGGCAGGTCATGATATTCGACCTGGGCGACGCTTCTTCGTTCGTTCATGTTTGGAGGGTTGCTTCGGTAGAGCCGAAACGCCGTCGGATATGAAAATTCATTTTCAGCATCAACAAATGTCTGGGAATTTTCAAGAGGATATACTCAACTCTCATAACGATATGCGGCAATGATGATTTCCGTATTTATTTACCTTTCAAATTCTAACAGATGATAGTTCTTTTTTCCCTTACGAAGCAGGATGTATTGACCGAACAATATATCATCTACAGACAATGCACTTCCCTCATCCGTGACTCGGCGGTTGTTAACGTAGATCCCTCCGCCCCGCAATTCTTTTCGCGCCATAGTTTTCGACTTGGAAAGGCCAGTTTCCAATAGGATATCAATAAGCGGAAATGGTGGTATTCCCGATTGCTGGGTTTTTGGCATTTCTTCTGCCGCTGAAAGTAAATCGTTTTTTTCGATACCATCGAGTTGAGCACCAAAAAGTATCTTGGCGGCGCGTTCTGCGCTTCGCGCTGCTGCGGCGCCGTGCACGAGTGTCGTCAATTCCTTAGCCAGGAGATGTTGTCCTGCTCGTTTCTCCGGAGACTTGAGATGTTCCTTCTCAATCTCATCAATTTCATCAACGGGTAAAAAGGTAAAGTATCTGAAAAACCTCCCGACATCCCTGTCGTCTGTCTGAATCCAGTATTGCGAGAATCGGTAAGGGCTGGTTCGCTTCGGATCCAGCCAGATATTTCCTTCTTCTGTCTTCCCGAATTTTCTGCCGTCGGAAGTCGTGATGAGCGGGAAGGTCATTCCGTATGCGGGTTTTGCGCGAACGCGTCGGATGAGTTCAATCCCCGCCGTGATGTTGCCCCACTGATCCGAGCCGCCGATCTGCATGGTGCAATTCTCTTTCTCAAACAGGTGCAGAAAATCATACGCCTGAAGCGCCATGTAGCTGAACTCAGTGTATGATATCCCCGCATCGGCGATGCGCGACTTCACCGATTCTTTCGCCATCATGTAGCCGATGGAAAAATGTTTGCCTACGTCGCGGAAAAAATCGATGAGGCGGAGCTCATTCAGCCATTCCCCATTGTTCATCATACGCGCAGAGTTTGGACCCGCATCAAAATCCAGGAACCTTTCGAATTGAGCTCTGATTCCTTTGAGGTTGTGTTCCAAAATTGCTGCGCTCAGGAGGTTTCTTTCTTCTGATTTTCCCGAAGGGTCCCCTATCATCCCGGTTCCGCCGCCGATGAGGGCAATCGGCCGGTGTCCTGCGCGTTGAAAACGCATGAGTCCCGTAATGGGAATCAAATTTCCGATATGCAAGCTGTCTGCCGTGGGGTCGAAGCCGCAATAGAGGTTCATACCGCCAATTCCCAATATATTCTGAATTTCCGTCTGGTCCGTGTGATCATGGACCAAACCGCGGAGTTTCAGTTCATCAAACAAATTCATGAGTGTTCCCCAAGTTGTTCTAGTTGTATCTGAAGCAATTAAATTTGAATTCCCGCCAAGAATGCGATCTTTCAACTGATATTGTATCTTATTCGATATATATCAGGGGAGGAGGCTGGCTGAAAGTTGTGTGCCGGCTTCGGGATCATCAAAATGACACTCCGTTTTGACTTTCATGGAAAAAAAGTACTTCTGACCGGTGCCACTGGAGATGTGGGCAAAGCACTCGTTCGGGGATTTCTGGAATCAGGCGCAAAGCTTGTCGCCACGGGACGGAGTTCAGAAAAACTACGTCTCATCAGAGGTCCCGAGGAGATGCTGAAAAAAATATCCTGTGATTTCGAGAATTTCACTGAAGTGAAAGCCATGCTGCAAGAAGCAATCGCATGGCTGGGTGGATGCGACATCCTGGTTCACACGGCGGCGAACATGCTGGTGAAAGACCCTCTCTCGCTCGATGAATCCGACTGGAGGCGCGCTCTGAGCGTGAACCTCCTGTCCCCTTATTTTTGCATTCAAGGGGCGATGCCTGCGCTCATGGATTCTCCGGCGGGACGGATTATCCTGTTTGGCTCAGGGGCAGGAAAATCGGGGGGGCTGGGCCCGAATCTCACATATGGCGCTTCAAAAGGTGGTATTTTGGCTATGACGTTTAACCTTGCTCGCGAACTGGCGAAAACTAAAGTGACCGTGAACTGTTTGGTCCCCGGGCCGATTGATGGACCATTGATGCGAGAATTTGGGCCGGATGTATACAACAAAGCGCTGGCAAAACACCCGATGGGAAGGTTCGCGATGGCTTCGGAGTTGGTGCCGCCCACTTTGTTTCTTGCAAGCGAAGAAGCTGCGCATATCACCGGAGAAGCCCTGGATGTAAACGGGGGATATTTTACGGATTAGAAGTATGTCCCGGTTGCCAGGGCGAGATGTTATGACTTTCGAAGCAGGAATTTGGAAATAGGAGTCGATTTTGCACGATAAAACCTCAGACAAGGAAGAATCGGACGTGAGAGTAGTTGAAATCGAAGGAGTGTCCCTGCATCTGAGCGGGCGCACCGATTCCGACCAAGCCTGGATCGGTCAGACGGAGGTACTGCGACAGCTTCTGGCCTGCTGGATGATCGTAGCGGAGGAGGATTTTTCTCTCTCTCCGAGAATTATTGGTTTCCCGGGGATTGGGAAGACGACGCTGGCGATGGCGGCGGCGCGGGAACGAGGCCAGGAACTTTTTATTTATCAGTGCACCTCTGATACCCGCCCGGAGGATCTCTTGATCACGCCCGTATTAGCGGAATCAGGCAAAATCGCCTATCACGCATCGCCTCTTGTTACAGCCATGATAAGGGGGGGCGTTTGCGTGTTGGATGAAGGCAATCGGATGAGTGAAAAGAGTTGGGCTTCGCTGGCTCCGTTGCTCGACCATCGCCGTTATGTAGAGTCCATTGTGGCCGGCGTCACGATAAAGGCGCACCCCGATTTCCGCTGTTGCGTAACGATGAATGAAGATGCCTCAACATACGAGGTGCCAGATTACATCCTTTCGAGACTCCAACCCACTCTGGGGCTTGAATTCCCGAACAAAAAAGATGAAATGGCCATCCTGAAATATCATTTGCCGTTTGCTCCCAACGAGATGTTGGCCTTGACGGTGGAATTTTTACAGGAAGCCCATGAACTGGACCTGGAGTATTCTCCTCGGGACGGAATCCACATACTTCAATTCGCCCTGAAACGCCTTGCGCAGGACCCGGAGCACCCACTCTCTCGAGACGATGCGTGGAGAGAGGCGCTCGCCAAGGTTTTGGGAGATGACGCATTGGACCTGAAAAGCCTTGCGCAAAGAAGACGACAAGCCCTCGGCGACGAACCCCCCCCGCTTGATTTCGGCGATATTTTCTTTGGAGGCGACAGCCCTTTGCACCCTGATCGAGACGATTGATTGATGAGTGCAAAAGATTTTCTGAACATCACCGAGCAGATCAGCGTACTGCCCGTCATCCACGGGTCGGGAGACTTTGCAGTCGAAGTGCGCGACAGGATTTTACGACTTGAACCCGATTGCGTTGCGATTCCTCTGCCTCCGTCTTTTCAGGATGAAGTAGAAGCGGGTGTAGATGAGCTCCCATTTGTCTCCATGGTGTCCGTGAAAGAAGATGACCCGTCATATTTTAGAGATGATGAAGCGGAATTTGATGAATCATGGGAGCAGTACACTCAACCAGAAAAAGATTTGGGTACTGAAGGAGAATTATTCTCAGATGATACAGACTTAACTTCTTGTAACTATGTACCCATTGACCCTTGCCAACCCGTGATTTCCGCTTTGAGAGTGGCGATGGGAGAGCGTATTCCCAGAGTATTTGTAGATATGGAAGTGGGGCGTTTTCATCAGGATGTTCATACGCTGCCGGATCCGTATGCGCTTAAAAAAGTACCGATGGAGGCATTCGCTGCATCTCTTATAACGGCGGCTCCCAAGCCCTCAGCCTCGTCGCAGCGCGCAGCAAGAATCCGCTGGATGGCCGACGCCTTGCTGGAACTCGAAGCGCGATACAAGCGCATCGTCTTCGTATGTTCCGCGATGGATTGGCCCTGGATTCGCTCGGCCTGTCTGGAAGGCCCATCCAGTGAGGAGAAATTATTCGAACTCCACTCGGGCGCGTCTCTCAATCCGCCCCGAAGGCATGGGGTATCGGAAGACACCCTTGCTTTCCTCTTGGGAGAGTTTCCCTATTTGACGTATTTATACGAAAAAAAACGCGAAGAATTCATGGGGGATTTCAATCTTTCTATCGACGGCGTCAAGGAGCTCCTCCTGGAGGCGAGAGAGTTATGGTTGAGAGAACATCGGCCCGTGCAAAACTGGGTGACACCTCAAAGACTCCAGATATTCTTGCAATACGTCCGGAATTTGACACTGCAGGGAAGGAGGTTGACGCCGGATTTATTTACTCTCACCCTTGCCGCCAAGCAGACCGCGGGCGATGCTTTCGCATTGTCGCTGTTAGAAGTTGCGCGAAAATATCCATATCAGCGTGAAACTCCAGAATTCGATGAAGACGATTTTGTCCAAGTTGGCGTGGATCGCGCGGTATTCCCTGATGGAGACGTCGGGACGCTCAAGAACCGCCTGGGTGGTTCGGCCGTCGTTTGGAGGAGGGTTTCCCTCAAACCGAAGCCCACGTCTTTTGAAAGGCGCGAATGGGCCCAGAGGTGGAATCCTTTCGGCATGTGTTCCTGGCCGCCGGAAGATGACGCCATAGAGAGTTTCCATACCCACGTGCGTGAACAGGCCAAGGCGCTTTTGGGAGAAGACCTGGCTCGCACCGAAAAATTCACGACATCGATAAAAGACGGACTCGATATCAGGGAAACGCTCCGTAACTGGCATACGGGCGACCTCTATGTAAAGGAAATTCCCCCCGCGCGGGGAAATCTGGAGGTCGTCGTCTTTTTGTTCGATACGCCCGCCGATACCGAGAAGTACTCATGGCGTACGATGTGGTACGCCGAACACGATCAGGAATCGACGCTCTGCATGTATGCGACCCCGTTCGGGGACAATCTGGTTGGTCCCGGCATTGCGGAATCGCAATATGGCGGAGCTTTTTTTGTTTTTCCTCCCCGATATATCGAGGACGTCTGGCGGGATTCGCGCTTTCACTACGCGCAGACACTGGAGGAACGATTGATCGCAGGGGCGTGTTTTCACTCGCAAGAGCGTTTCATCGCCTTGGTGAGTCCCCGACCACCCAATTCACGCTGGCGGCGGATTGCACGGCTGCACGACAAACATCTGGTTCATATTCCCATCGGTCGATTTTCTGGAGAGACCATCGCCCGCATCCGTCGGTTCCATGTGCTGAACGGGAAAAATATCAGGAGCTACGCCGCTCGGTTCATACGGGAAATGTAATCCTTGCGGTTATCTTGAGGTTGGTTCGTTTTTATGTCGCAAGAAGAGGATATGGCGAGTCATACTGCTCGACATCTGTTAAACTGAGTGGGTTGTTCCATTTGAATGATGAACTGATAAAGGAGTAGTAACGATGACCATCCAGGAACTCGTTGTCAGATTCCCCGAGATTCCCGAGGATCTACATAATGAGGAAATTCTGTCCCGATTTGCAGTTGTATTTGAGGGGCCACTTTCCATCACCCAAAAACCTTCCGCCTGTTCTTCGGAGCATGACGCTGGAAACCATTACTATATGAAGCTCATTAACCCGATGGGCATATATCGCCTGGGGTTGATGAAACGCGAGATACTGCTCTCACAACTAGCTGAATTTATCGAAAAACAAGAAGCGGACCCGAATTATGCCGAAACGCTCGTTCCATCTGGTGTTGCGGCGAGTGAGATCAGAGGTCCTGGCTGCGGATAGGCATTGCGCATGTGAATATCCCCTCGCCCATTCGTGGGTGAGGGGATTTCTTTGTGAAGTCAATTGGTCATTTCATAATGCGGGTCAGATATATGCATTTTATCTCCAAAATCAATCTTGTGGGCGTATTCGCCAGAGAGTTCCTTGACGCACCGGATGAAGCAAATGTCATCGGTGTGTTTCGCAGAAGTTTGTATATTGAAAATTCATCTGGCCGGATCGCTTGCATCGGAGAACGGGGTATCGGGCCGGGTCCCCTGAATGCGCTTTGTGAATTCTCGGACGACGTGGATTTCACGCGAATCGTGGAACCGGGAAGCCCTGTAGAATTCCGAGATGCTTGGATAAAACTCGGCCCCCGGATGAAAATCGATATATCCAGTCCGATGGATTGGGAGCCTGAGCCACTCCCGATTGGCTGGGATTTGAAGATTTTTCAGCAAAACCTCCCGTTTCTCATTGAATATATAGCCGAAACGGGTCCTCGGGAGGGTTTGGCCCCGCTCATTGAGCACATTGTGAGTGGCGAGGAAATCTCAAATGAGGACGCATTTCAAACAATTTCCTGGGAGGGGATCTCGGATTTCCGGAATTGGCTGTCACACTCTCTGAATCAGGGGGGAAACCTTGATTTTCCTGCCAACGCTCTCCAGCTGGTTGGTCTAGGTCCGGGACTCACACCATCGGGAGATGATTTTTGGTGTGGTGTGATGATAGCGTTGCACGCGCTGGGGCATTTTGAAATTCCAGAAAAAATAGCGGGTGCCGTTTTGTGTCACGCCAAAGAGCGAACGAATAGAATCAGTTGCGCGCATATGGAGTGCGCGGCCAGAGGACAGGGAGCGCAGGCCCTGCATGAAACGGTTGCGGCGATGGGGGTGGCGGATGAGGCGCGTTTGCGTTCCGTTTTGCGCGCGCTGAATAAGATAGGACATACCTCGGGCTGGGATTCTCTGGCCGGCGTTGTGTGTGTCTTGGAATCCGTAGCGTCATGGAAGGGCCGCCCGGTACCGGTATGAATTTCCTGGAGAGTGGTTGATGAGCAATGTAGCCGTGTTGGGGGTCGGCGCCATCGGGGGCGTGTTCGGGGTTCGGTTATGCCGGTCAGGCAGGCACGACGTAATGTTCTGTATGCGAAAACCCATCGACAAACTGGTTGTGGAAACGCCCGACTCCGTCATTGAATCGCCGGTGAAGTGCGTCACCTCTCCCTCGGAGGCAGGGCCGGTCGATTGTGTTCTCCTGGCGGTGAAAGGGCACCAGATACAAGATGTTACAGATTGGCTGGAGGTTCTCTTAGGTGAGGATACCATCATCGCCGTTTTGCAGAATGGCGTGGAGCACAGAGAACGAGTGGAGCCGTACGCCCGGGGGGCGGAGGTCGTTCCGGTCGTGGTGAATTGTCCGGCGGACAGGCTGGCTCCCGGCCATGTGGCGCAGCAGGGAGGCGCCCAGCTCGTTCCCGAAGACGGTCCGGGCGCGCGACTTCTTGCGTCTCTTTATGAGGATACGGATGTTCCCGTGAAGCCGACTTCCGATTTCACGACCGCCTCCTGGGCGAAATTGTGTAACAACGTCGGCGCAGGCCCCGCCACCGCGCTGACGGACAAGGGCAGGGGGGTGCTGCTTGAGCCGGCTGTCGCCGAACTCTGCCGCGGACTCGTGCGCGAATGCGCCGCCGTGGGGAGAGCGGAAGGCGCGAAGCTGGCGGATGACGTCGCCGAGCGAACCATCGAGCGCTTACGAGACGCCGACCCCGAGGCGACCACATCCATGCTCGTCGACAGGCGCGCAGGCCGCCGGGTCGAGGCGGACGTCATGACGGGGGCGGTCGTTCGCATCGGCGCCAGGCACGGCATTCCCACGCCGCTGAACGGAGCGGTGCACGCACTGCTGAGTTCCATCAACGTCCCGTCTGCTGATAATACATATTGAATATCAATAGGTTATGACCCATCGTTAAAGCGGCGCGCGATGTCCGTCTCTCCCGGGAACCCCCCGTTCCATCAGGCTCTTGCGCCTGTGCGAAGCGCGCCCGGAGGAATTTCACCCACGCAACTCCCCGCATTTGCCGTCATCGCGTGGAGCGCGGGCCGTGGCAGAATTCCCCTGCGCTGCGATACGGCGGCGGAATCCGGCCGTCGGAACTGGTTTTCGCGCGCGGGTTCGGGCCCCGCAAATCCCCGCATTTCCCCTCGAAAATTTATGGAAATTTATCGAAAAACCCCGTGAATTTATCTGAATTTATCGATATTTTCGGATATTAAACGCGAGCGATGAGCGAGCGTTTGACTCGACCGGGGAGGGTTTCCATATCCTTGAGCGAAGCGCTCGGCTCCGTAATTTTACCGGAATCCCCCGAATCCGCGCGGACGGCAATTACGGGGAGATGCGCTTTGCCGGCGGCCGCCGCTCCCGAATCGCCGAACTCGCTCCGCCCGGTCGCGGGCGCCCCGGAGCGGACGATCCTTCAAGAATCGGCTTGACTGCCACGGTCCGAAACGTACAATCCCCTGCCGCCGTATATCCCGAACCAGAACGAGAGGCTTTCATGACGCTGACCATTCGACCCTTGACCGCCGCCGACGAATCCGATTGGCGGCGCCTGTGGACCGCCTATCTGGAATTCTACGAGTCCAGCGTAACCGAAGAGGTCTACCGGTCCACCTTCGCCCGTCTTCTGGACCCGGCCCGGCCCGAGCAGAACGGACTCATCGCGCTCACCGACGGGCAGGCGGCGGGCCTGGTCCACTACATATTTCACCCCCACAACTGGCGGGTCGAGGATGTCTGCTATCTCCAGGATCTCTACACCGATCCCGCTTTACGCGGCACGGGCGTGGGCCGCGCCCTGATCGAAGCGGTCTACGGCGCGGCCGATGAGAGGGGGGCGCCCTCGGTCTACTGGCTCACGCAGGATTTCAACGAGACCGCCCGGTTCCTCTATGACCGCGTGGCGAATCTCACCCCGTTCATCAAATACCAGCGCTAGAAGCAGTCGGCTCCACCCCGCGGCGTATGCCGGGTTGCAAACCTTCTTCGATGTCGTCTTGTGATTCGCGCCGAACCATTGCCCTTGAGACCGTAGCGGACAGGCCCCTGCGCCTGTCCGAGGCCCCCGTGCCTGTCCGAGGCTGTGACCAGTTCGATGCCTCCGCGCCTGTCCCTTCGAAGCGCAGCCACGGGGATGGACATATCCGATACGGGCGGCCACGGTCGAACTTCCCTCTTCGGGAAGTTCGACGCCCCTACAAGAGAATGCGGTTTTTGTCGTCATTCCGTATCAGGCCTTTTTCCTTTTCGCACGGCGTTTCCGGGGCTTCGGCGCCGGGCGCTCCTTCAGGAACCAGTCGAGTATCTGCTCGCCGTCCCAGCACACCACCCCCGGTTTCGAGAGGATATGCTCGAAGGTCTCGCGCACGTATTTGATCCGGTGCGGCGAACCCGAGAGGTAAGGATGCATGGCGATGGACATCACCTTGGTGGATTCGTGGCTTTCGGCATAGACGGTCTCGAAGTAGTCAATCGCCCGGTCGCGGAAGACCCGGGACTCGTGGTACTGGATCGCCATACTCACGATGTCGTGGAGTTCGTAGTTGTAGGGCAGCGCCACCACCGATTTGCCGACCGTCGTCTTCACGTGCACCGGCTGGTCGTCGAGCACCCAGTCGCCGATGTATTCAACACCCGCCTCGGCGAGGAAATCCAGCGTCCGGTAGGTCTGGGTCAGCCCCGGTCCGAACCAGCCGCGCGGCCTTTTGCCGCAGAATTCCGTGATGATGCCCATGCACCGCTCAATCGTCTCGCGCTCGTCGTCGAGCTTGTGCATCGGCACCTGCTCGTAGGAATGGGCGTTGAACTCCCAGCCCGCTTCCAGGCAGGCCTCGGAGACGCGCGGGTATTCCAGGCAGGTGCGGGCGTTCAGCGTCACCGTCGGGCGCACGCCCAGTTCGTCGAGCATGCGCTTGATGCGCCACACGCCGACCCGCATGCCGTACTCGTGCCAGCTCCAGTTGGGATGATCGGGGAGCATCGGCACCCCCTGGGGCGGGGGTATCACCATGCGCGCCATCGGCCGGACGATGTCCCACACTTCCAGCGCCAGGACGGGCCAGAGCACCAGGCGGGCGCCTTCGGGAAGTTTGAGGGGTTTGCGATCGACGATGGCCGAATAGGGCAGGCGGTCTCCGGGCCTCATGCCTTCTTTCATGTCTTGTCTCCGATTAGGTTGCGCCGGCCGGATGGAGCGGCGCGCGGTTTATGTCTGGTGCGGGCATCCTATAGCCAAGAAAGCGCGGGAGGCAACCGCAGCGCCCTTCTGGCTGAGCCGGTGCGGAAGCGGAGACCCGCGTAGCCGATCATGCGTAGGGACAGGTCGCGACCTGTCCCTACAAAACCTCTACAAATCGAAATGAAGTAGGGGCGGACCGGCGTGTCCGCCCTGCGGTTTTGGTTATTCTTGGGGGCGGCATAAATGCCTGTCGGCGAGAAGCCTTCTGTGCGCGGGTCGGAAATCCCTGTTTTCACGAGTTGAATAGACTTTTCCAGGTGGGTTATCAATCAGTTGCCTCTTCTTGAAGTCCCCTTGCAGATCACCATCGTTCGAGTACAACAAACGCGCGCCGCTCACCTGGGCCAGGGCGAGAACGTGCGGATCATTCGACTCGTATCCGCCCTCATTCTCGAGTTCTCTCGTCCTGTCGTCGACATCATCTTTATTCAAGACTCTCATCTTGCCTGCTTCTGCGGCCTCGCTTGCCCATAGCCTGAAACCTTCCGAACTTGCTTCAAGCTCTTCAAGAAGTTTGCCGCCGACCACGAGACGTTCATTGCCTTTTTCAAGCCAATCAAAGAATCGCTCGCCTGCCGAGGGTAGATTGGAACCGAAGACTTCATGGACAACATTTGCGTCAATGATCGCGCACATTCATCAGGTCCCTATGGCTTACTATCGCTTCCATAGAGACCGTCGTGTCTCTTCCATAAAAAACTTCCGGTAGGTAGTAGGAGCGTCCCGAACATTGCCCTCTTCATCAAGGCGGATTGAATGAATGCGGACGTCCAAGTCATCGCGTTCGAAGAACAGAATGGAAACGTCCTCGGGCTTCAAGTCCGATACGCCGTCACGCACGTCCATCCGTACTCGGCTGAGCAGGTGGTCGCCGTGTGTTTCGACGATCAGTTGGCGCTCCGGGCCGGCGACCCGGCAGAACAAACTGCCCAGAGCCGCCTGGGCGCTCGGGTGGAGATGCACCTCCGGCTGCTGCAGCAAGAACATGGGTGGCGCATCCTTTTCCAGCAACTCGGTTATCACGGGCAGTACCTGGCTGACGCCGTAGCCCATGTCGATCAGGTTGCGCCAGGGGCCTTTTGGACTTTTCGCCCTGACACCGGATTTTCTCACCTGTAACTGGAAAGGTTCGCTGTCTCTTTTCCCGAGGTGCCGGATGTGTATTTCATCGAAAAGGCCCGCTTCTTTCCCGAAGCCCTCAAGCGCTTTTTTGAGCCTGCTCCATCTGTTTTGGTCATGGTGAGACAAATGAGCGAGATGCATTGGAATGTAGTCGCCTTCGGGGTCCGGCGTCGGGCGCGCGGGGTCGTAAGTTCTGCGCGGCTTGGAACGAACGGGCGTGCCGGCGTAGGGTCTTGTGCGTCTGTAACGATGGAACCCCATCCCGGAAAAGATATTTCCAAGTTGCTCGATTCGCTTCAAATCCTCGTCCGCAGGCTTCGAGGGGCCTTGTGGCGTGACCCGTTCCGCCCGGTTTTTGAGTTCTTCCGGTTCGCTTAAGAATTGATCGTACCAGAAGAAAAACGGTATCTGGCCATGTGTGAAGGCAGATCCGATGCGGGGGAATTGAAAATCCCATGCGCCTCTTGGCGTTCCGAAACGTATCTCCTGCGACTGGTCTTGATAACGAGCTTCGTACCAGACGTCATCGCGCGTAAGCCGCATTTTCTTTAGGACGGGTGCGCTCCCGTTCTTTCCGAACGCCACGTCGAAGCGACAGGGTTGCGGTTGGGCATCCGAGTCTGGTTCGTCACCCCCAAAATCGAATCCCGCCACGCTTGGTCTGGAGTCGTCAAAATCGAATCCCGCCTCGAAGCTATCGGCCCGGCTATTCCCCCGGTGGTGGGCGATCTCGTCATAACTCCCCAGATCGTAGGGTTCCTCCTTGAAGTCGGGGACTTGCGCCCGGTAGCAAACATCCCAAAGCGCGCGAACCATGGCCATGAAGGAAGTCTTGCCGGTGCTGTTCTCGCCCACGAGGAGGGTCAGCGGCGCAAGACGGGCGGTCTGCTCCTCTCGAAAGCAGCGAAAATTCTTGAGCGTGATACTGTCCATGACGGTCTCTTCTTCCTTTACGGCTTATGTTTGCCCATCGCCGAAAGCATAACATTCCACCGATGCTTTTTCACGCCGTCGCATCGGCTCTGAGAGGCGACGATCTAGCCGCTCTATATTCATATTGGCCAGTTCCGTAGCGCAAACGGAATACTCGCAGCCGGTTCATAAGAGCAGGGGACGTACGTGGCGCTGTTGAAAAACCCCTGTTGGAGGGTATCGCTTTTACTTCCCTTGTCGGGAGGCGTCGCTTTTACCCCCCTGACAAGGGGGGATACAGGGGGGTTGCTTTTCCGGCGCCCCTCGATACGGCCCTTGCGGGCCTACTCGGGATGAGGAGGAGATATTGCCTTATCGTTTGATGGTCATCCGGCGACGTCGCCTTCTACGTCCTCTCACGCCTTCCAGGCTTCGGGCGGAGCCGCCGCGTCTCGCGGATGGCCGTCTCGGGAGAGGCGGTCCCGGAACCAGTCCTCGTTCACCCGGTTCGTATAAGGGTCCATGACGGCCATGTCGCAGAATATCTCGATGCAGTTGCCAGACGGGTCGGCGATGTAGAGCGCGTGGTTCTCGCCCCAGAAGCCGTCCCCCTCCGGGTGCGTGGGGCTGTGGATGGAGGGTCCCCAGAAGATTTCGATTCCCTTCTCTTCGAGATAAGACGCCCAGCTATCCAACTGCGTGCGGTCTTCCACCTCGAACGCGATGTGGTGCAGACCCGTTTGGAGAGTGTCGAAAGAACGCCCCTCGGGCGGGGCGGGGCCTTCGCCCTCGGGCCAGAAGATGAGGTTCATGTCGTGGTGAAGCTCCGTGCACCGCATGAAGCAAAGCCCGAAGGGGAAATCGCCCACCGTGCCCGGCTCGTATATCTCGGTGATGTTGAAGCCCAGCGTGTTCACGTAAAAATCCTTGGCCGCCTCGATGTCGTGCACTTTTACGGCGGCGTGCTGAAGCCGCATGAAGCCTCCGGATGGTCTCGGCATGAAAGTTCTCCTCAGGTTTTATGAATCAATTCTTATGAGTCGATGCAGGCCCACGCGTCCCTGCCCATATCCCCTAAACCCTCGCAGCCGTCTTCGGTGACGGCGACGGCGTCCTCGATTTTCACGTGGCCGACTTCCTCGTGACGGATGTCGCACTCCACCGACACCACCATGCCCGCCTCCAGCGTTCGCTCCACCTCGGGGCCGAAGCGCGGCAATTCCTGCTGCACCATGCCGATGCCGTGCACCTCGAAAATCCCCATATCGGAAAAACCGATATCCGCGAACGCCCGGTGTCCACGCTCGTGCACCGAAGCGCAGCTCGCCCCGGCGCGTATGGCGTCCCGGCAGGCGTCGACCGCGTGGAGACAGGCTTGTCTCAACTCCTCGGCCAGAGCGGAGGGTTCGCCCCGCACCCCCATCCGGCAGATGTCGGACATATAGCCCGCCTCCGATCCGCCCGCGTCGATGTGGAGGATTTCTCCTTTCTCCCAGATTTTATCGGAAGGCTCGCGCCGCATCTCGGGTCCCGCCGCTGTGAAGGCGTAGTGGAAATGAAGACCGCGCCGCACCATTTCTTCTTCCACCCTTCGCTCGATCCGCCGGGTCGTGACGTTGCGCGCGCCCTCCTGGAATCCGGCCTGTATGGCTTCTGAATCCGCAAGCGCCGCGCGCCGGAATATCTCCAGTTCATCCGCTCTTTTCACGGCCCGAAGTTCTTCCATAATGGAGAGGGAATCGACGAATCTTGCGCCGGGTAACTCGCGCCCAAGTGCTTCCATTGCGTCCACCGGCAGGAATGCGCGCTCGACGGCGATGGTTCGCGCTTCCAGTCCCCGTTTCCGGATCGCCTCGGCCGCCGTCTCGGCCGCGCCGACGGTGCCCCGCGCCTTCGTGTAGATGACGTCGGGTATCCAGGTGTCCACTTCGTTTCTGGGCGACGCCTCGACGCGCCAGGCGACCTGAAAGGCGTTTTCGGAATTTTCCCTTGGGATCCCCACGAAGGGGAGGTACTGGCTCGGCCCGATGGCGGCCACCCGCTCGCGGAAATGGAAGTAGTAGCCGCCCGTCAGGTAGCGCAGGTTGTGGGGCGTGTGAGCGAGCACGAGGTCGACGCCCGCCTCTTCCATCAGGCGGGCGAGTTTTTGCTCGTCGTACAGAGGCTTCATCAGTCGACGACCACCCAGTCCTCGCGTCCCAGGTCGCCCAGGGGCTCGTATCCGTCCGCCGTCACCGCCACGGCGTCTTCCACCTTCACGTAGCCCACCTCGGGATGGCGGATGTCGGTCTCTATCGACACCACCATGCCCTCTTCAAGCGCTCTCTCCACGCCGGGGCCGAAATGGGGCTGCTCGTGCGAGACCATGCCGATTCCGTGGATGATGAAGTTGCCGTATTCGGCGTGCTCGGTGTTCTGGAGATACGCCGTGCCCTTCTCGTAGATGTCGCCGCACACCGCGCCCGGGCGGATCTCGGCGCGCACGTAATCCTGCGTACCGAGACAGGCCTTGTAGAGTTCATCCGCGAGAGGCGTGGGCTCGCCCCGCACCCCCATCCGGCAGATGTCGGTCAGGTAGTCGGATTTTGAGCCGCCCGCGTCCAAATGCAGGACCTCTCCCTTTTCCCATACCTTCTCGGACGGAGCGCGCAGCATGCCCGGCCCCGCGCAGGCGAAGACCCACAGGAAGTGGAGGCCCCTGTCCGTCATGCCCCGCTCAACGGCGTGGGCGACGTCGCGCGTCGTGGCGCCGGGCCCGGCCGTCTCGAACGCATCGCGGATGGCTTCGGCGTCCGACTGGGAGATGCGGCGGTAGAGTTCGATCTCCTCGGGTGTCTTGATGGCGCGAAGCTCTTCCAGAATCGGCAGCGCCTCCACGAACGTCGCGTTCGGCAGTTCGCTCAGGAGCGCATCCTTTGCGAGGGCGGGCAGGAAGTTGCCCTCCACGGCGATGGTCCCGCTCCCCAGCCCGCGCTCCGAGATGGCTTGCGCGGCGTTCGCCGCGGCTTCCGCCGGAAATCTGCCCGAGGGGATGAGTTCTGGGAGCCAGAGGTTCTGGTCTTTCGCCTGGCCGATTTCCCCGCCACCGCCGATCAGGAACGATTTTCCGGCGTCGCCGCGCGGGATGCCCGCCAGCGCCATGTACTGGCCGCGTCCCATGGACGTGAACCTCTCGTGAAAATGAAAATAATAGCCGCCGCACAGATAGCGCACGTTCTCGCGCGAGTTGGCCAGAACGAGGTCGACTCCTGCGTCCTGCATGAGGCGGTCGAGTTTTTCACCGTCATAGGGTGGCTGCATGGAAAATCCTCCATTCCTGATTCGCCCGGATATGTCTGAAATAGTTGTTTGTCGTCCGGCTCATCCTCGCTCAGAAAACGGCGATGGTCAATCCGAAACCCCGTGAAATCGACCGCCGCGCCGCCCGACGCGGGGTTGTTGAAAAAGTCCTGCGCCCCCTCGAATAGAGGCCGTAGTGGCGGACCTGCGTGTCCGCCCGTCGGTCGTATTCACCCCGATACAGGAGGGGTGCGTGGGCCAAGGACAGGCACGGGGGCCTGTCCCTACCCCTCCAACCCGGTCACGTTGAATCCTCATTCTTCAATCGGGTTCGACCCCCGCAAACCGCCGACGCCTCTTTCCTCACCCTGAGTAGCCGCCGGAGGCGGCGTATCGAAGGGCGCGCTCCCTCGATACGGCGCGCAAGCGCGCCTACTCGGGATGAGGTCGGGAGGTGGCCGTACAAGACGAGGATTTCGATTGATGAATGGGCAGTTGACGCGAACGGGATTGTAGGGGCGGACCTGCGTGTCCGCCCATTTTTCTACAGCAGGGGGCAGGGCGGACACGCAGGTCCGCCCCTACGGTGAAATCCCGACCTAATCACGAGGGCTTTTACAACTACCCCGACTCGCTTCGTGCTCAAGCCACCAAACCGAGTTCTTTCTTCTTCGCTTCCACGTCGATTCCGAAGAGCCTCGCCTGGTTTTCGCCCAGAATGTTGCGCTTGTCCTGCTCCGTGATGGGAGGATAGCCGTATCGATCCTGTAATTCCTCGTCGATCTCCATCTCCCAGAACCATTCGATCATGGGCTGGGGGTTTCCCAGCAGGGGCGCTTCCGAGCCCCAGAGGACTCGCTCCGAACCCACGTCCCTGAGCAGCCTGCCCATGTATTCCTTGAACTGCCAGGGTGCGACGAGGGGCAGGTGCATCGTGCCCGAAAGGACGAGCACTACGTTCTCGAAACGCGCCGCGATGTAGACGCATTCCTCGAAGTAGGGTAGCGCCAGGTGGTGGATGGCGAAGGTGAGGTCGGGGAAATCCATGGCCGCCTGCTGGATGTCGAGCGGCGTCAGGTCTTCGAGTCGCGCGCGGGTGATGGGAAACCCCTTGTGGTACTGGAACACGTTGATGCCCAATTCGCGGCCTTTCTCATAAATCGGATAGGCGAGTTCCGGGTCGTCGCACCGCCAGGAGTTTCCGTCGATGTGGGCGTTGTAGAACTTCATCGAGCGCGCGCCCATCTCCGTCACCTGTCGCTCCAGTTCTTCGAGTGCGCCCTGCACGCTCGGGTACTTGGGGTCCACCCCGCCGCAGAAAAGGACGCGCTCGGGATGCGCCTTTGCGAATTCGTATTGCGCCTGAACGGGTGAGAAGCCCTCCTTGTAGACGTCGTAGAGCACGACCGCCTGCGCCATGGCCATGTCGGTCTGAGAATCCTCGAAGACCAGCTTGCCCAACTCATCGCAAGACCATTTCTTTGCGAACCCGCCGATGGGGTCTCCGCCCGCGTAAATGTCTTCCTGTCCCGCGGGGCGTCTTCCCTTGCCGATCCGCAGGTGCCAGAGGCGGTCGAGCCCGCTGTCCGGGCGGGCGAGGTTCTCATCCGAGAGGTCGTACATGTGCACCACGTTGTCGAAAACGAAGACGTCGCCGTTTAGCATCTGGGCATTCCTTCTCGAAGTCGGTCGTCGGAAAATCAGGCGATATTGAACTAAAATATCGCAAAAATTGCCGATAATCCACGGGGTGAAAAGGGCGCCGATCCAAAAAAGAGGATTTTCCGAAATGCGGTTGACCATGCGCGCATGAATCTATACATTGCCACCCGATTAGACGAATCAACCCTCTCGAATTCGAGATTTTTTGCTTTTGGGGGAGCAATTTGATGGGCCGGTTTGCGAAAATCCTGCAATCATCCATCGGCGCCAAGGTCGCCATGGCCGTCACCGGGATTTTGTTGGTCTTGTTCATCATCGGTCACCTGCTCGGCAACCTGCTGATGTTCGCAGGTCCCGAAGCGACGAACGCCTACGCCAAGGGCTTGAAGGACCTGGGCGCTTTGCTGTGGGTGGCGCGGGTCGGCCTGCTGGTCGTATTCCTTGTGCACATCAGCTCGGCCCTGCGTCTTTGGCGCATGAACAAGGCGGCCCGGCCGCAGGCCTACGCCGTTTCAGAGTCCACGATGGTCACCTATGCGGGCCGCTCCATCGTCATGACGGGCGCCCTGGTGCTGGCTTTCGCCGCCTACCACCTGCTTCATTTCACGCTGTTCGCCACGAACCCCGAGTTCGCCCAGTTGCAAGACGCCCAGGGCCGCCATGACGTTTACAGGATGGTGATTCTCGGATTCAGGAACACGGCGGTTTCGGGTGTATATCTGGTTTCGATGATTCTTCTGGGGCTTCACCTGAGCCACGGCGTGACGAGCCTGTTCCAGTCGCTGGGAATCAACAATCCCACTTACAATCCCATTTTCAAACGGCTGGGCCCCTGGAGCGGCGTCCTTCTTGCTCTCGGCTTCATGTCGATTCCGCTGGCCGTATTGGCGGGTGTGTTGAAATAGTTCTCCCTTGGTGAGGAGAAGGGTATGGATACGAACGGCAGCCTGAACGGAAACGTTCCCGAAGGTCCTCTGGCGGAGAAGTGGGACAATCACCGCTTCAACATGAAGCTCGTGAATCCCGCCAACAGACGCCGCTACAAGGTGATCGTGGTGGGTGCGGGGCTGGCCGGCGGCGGCGCCGCGGCCACGCTGGGCGAGTTGGGCTACAACGTGGATTGCTTCTGTTATCAGGACAGTCCCCGCCGGGCGCACTCCATCGCGGCCCAGGGCGGAATCAACGCCGCGAAGAACTACCAGAACGACGGCGACAGCACCTACAGACTCTTCTACGACACCATCAAAGGCGGGGATTTCCGCTCCCGCGAATCGAACGTATATCGGCTGGCGCAGGTGAGCGCGAACATCATCGACCAGTGCGTCGCCATGGGCGTGCCCTTCGCGCGCGAATACGGCGGGCAGCTCGCGAACCGCTCCTTCGGCGGCGCGCAGGTGTCGAGGACCTTCTACGCCAGGGGCCAGACGGGCCAGCAGCTTCTCCTGGGCGTATATTCGGCCCTGAGCCGCCAGATAGCGGCCGGCACGGTGAAGATGCACTCGCGCACCGAGATGCTCGAAATCGTTCTGGTCGACGGGCAGGCGAAGGGCGTCATCACCAGGAACCTCGTGACCGGCGAAATCGAAAAACACGCGGCGGACGTGGTCATCATGGCGACGGGCGGGTACGGCCCGGTGTTCTATCTCTCCACGAACGCCATGGGGAACAACGTCACCGCATCGATACGCGCGTACATGAAGGGCGCTTACTTCGCGAATCCCTGCTACACGCAGATCCACCCCACCTGCATACCCGTTTCCGGGGATCACCAGTCGAAACTCACGCTGATGTCCGAATCGCTCAGAAACGACGGCCGGATCTGGGTGTCGATGAAAGAGGGGGACCCGCGCGGTCCCGGCGAGATTCCGGAGAATGAGCGGGATTATTATCTCGAGCGCATGTACCCGAGCTTCGGGAACCTGGCCCCGAGAGACATCGCCTCCCGCGCGGCGAAACGAGCGTGCGACGAGGGGCGCGGCGTCGGGGATACGGGCCTGGGCGTCTATCTCGATTTCACGGACGCCATCGAGCGTCTGGGCCTGGGCCTGGTGCAACAGCGCTACGGCAACCTCTTCGACATGTACGAGAAGATCACGGGCGAGAACGCCTATCAGGTGCCCATGCGCATCTACCCGGCCATCCACTACACCATGGGCGGCCTGTGGGTCGACTACAACCTGATGAGCAACATTCCCGGCCTGTTCGTGCTGGGAGAGTCGAATTTCTCCGACCACGGCGCGAACCGCCTGGGCGCGAGCGCTCTCATGCAGGGTCTGGCCGACGGCTACTTCGTCGCGCCCTATACCGTGGGGAACTATCTCGCGAGCCAGACGCCGGGCGATTATTCGGCTGATTCCTCGGAATTCACGCAAGCGGCCGACGACGTGGAAGACCGTGTAAAGAGGGTGCTCTCCATCGACGGCAAGCGTACGGTCACTTCGTTCCATCGCGAACTGGGCATGATTTGCTGGGATTACTGCGGAATGGCCCGCACCGACCAGAGCCTGAAGAAAGCGCTCGATCTGATTCCGGCGCTCAAAGAAGAGTTCTGGGAGAACGTTTCCGTGCCCGGAGGGGGCGACGAACTCAATCCCGAGCTCGAAAAAGCGCTGCGCGTTGCCGATTTCCTCGAATTCGCGGAACTCATGTGCTACGACGCGCTCGTGCGGGAGGAATCCTGCGGCGGACACTTCCGGGAAGAATATCAGACCGAAGAGGGCGAGGCCCTTCGCGACGATGAGCACTTCAGCCACGTGAGCGCATGGGAGGCGCCGGGCAACGGCGGGCGTCCGATACTGCATAAGGAAAATCTCGAATTCGAAGAGGTTGAATTCAGCGTGAGGAGTTACAAGTAATGGACCTCACCCTCAGGGTATGGCGGCAAAAAGACGGGCAGTCGACGGGAAGGTTCGAGAGCTATCAGGTGAGCGGCATCATCCCGGACATGTCTTTTCTGGAAATGCTCGACGTGACGAACGAGCGCCTGATCATGGAAGGCAAGGATCCCATCGCCTTCGACCACGATTGCCGCGAGGGAATCTGCGGCATGTGCTCGCTGGTCATCAACGGAAGAGCGCACGGGGGTTTCGACGGAACGACCACCTGCCAGCTTCACATGAGAAAATTCAACGACGGCGACACCATCACCATCGAGCCCTGGCGGGCGAGCGCCTTCCCGGTTATCAGGGATCTGGTGGTCGACCGCACCTCGTTCGACCGGATCATCCAGGCGGGGGGCTTCATCTCCGCGAACACGGGCGGCGCGCCGGACGGCAACGCTGTCCCTATCCCCAAGCCCGACGCGGACGCCGCCATGGACGCGGCCGCCTGCATCGGCTGCGGCGCCTGCGCGGCGTCGTGCCCGAACGGCTCGGCGATGCTCTTCGTGGCGGCGAAGGTCTCTCATCTGGCGCACTTGCCCCAGGGCATGCCCGAGCGCGGCCAGAGGGTGCTCGACATGGTCGCCCGGATGGATGAAGAGGGTTTCGGCAACTGCACCAACCACGCCGAGTGCGAGGCCATGTGCCCCAAGGACATCAGCATCAGCCACATCGCCAAGATGAACCGCGAGTTCATCCGCGCGACCGTGAGAGGCGACTAGGCCGCAACCAAAACGGTTCTCAAGAGGCTCCCCCGCGTGGGGAGCCTTTTTTGGGTGGGGATGGGTTGTTCCGCCGGAGAAGTTCTTCCAAGCATATTCCGTTTTGAGATTTATTGCGAAGCCTGTACGAGCCGCTCCAGGCAAAGGATCGCCCGGCGCAGGCTTTCCGAGCGTCTGGCTGCGATTTCGGGACGCCACTTGTTCTTGACGTACTCGATGAGCCGCGATGCGTAGGCTGGTCCCACGCGGCGCCTGCTTTGCCCACGAGGAACCATATCTTCTCGAACGTCTCTCCGGCGCGAGCGACGGCCTAAATTGACCATTTCGTCCTTTGGGTGCTCGATACTTTCTGGTGTCCGGGGAATTCGACTCGGGGCCACACTTAGGTATCTCGCGAGGCTTTCGACGTCCGCCATCAGCCAGGTCTCGACCTCTCGAACGGCGATTCGGAAGCAGAGATGGGGCGCTGGGTCTTGTAGCCACGCTTCGCGCAAAGACGGCGCGCATTCCGCTTCCTTATCGAGATCGACCAGCACGAGCCATGGCGTACGACTGGTCCGAGCTTCGTTGTTGTAACCCCTGATTTTTTGATGGAGGTAAGGTTTGCCTTTTCGTCCGTATACGCCACTCGTCACGCCACCGATATGCGCAATGAGTTTTTTCACTACAGCCTCGTCCACGATTCCTTCAACCGCGGCTTTGAATATCGGAACCGCCACGACCTCACGCATCCGCGAACATGAACAACTCGGAAGCGTTTGCTGGCCGCGTCTTTGGGATCACGATATCGTTGAGTTGGAACCCACTTTCCAGCAAGTGTGGGATGTCGGTATCCCAAGCAGCGAGTTCTACTTCAGTACCCTCGTTCTTGGGAAGGAACAGAAGTGTTTCGTCGAGACCGATTCCCTCATCGTGAAGCATTTCCGGCGAATGCGTACTCATGAATATCTGCCTTCTAGTACGACGTTGAGCGCGCGCCAGCGTCTGCGGGAGCATACGCACGATTTCAGGATGAAGCGACAGTTCCGGCTCTTCGAGCAGCAAAGGCCCGCCCGTCTCCATGGCCGCCCAAAGGAGTCCGATCAGGCGCAGCGTGCCGTCGGAGAATTGGTCCTCGTTTTGCCATGCGCCCTGGGGCCGCCAGTGCCGGTATTTTCCGCGCAGATGTGGCGCCCCGCGCTCATCGCGCGTCAATTCAATCTCTTCGAGTTGCGGCACCGCCACGCGAAGCGCTTTCTGAATCCGTTTCATCCGCGCGGTCAGTGTCCGCTTTGGCGTCTTGGCGATCTGCTCCAGGAAATCGCCGCCGAAGGGATCGTTCGACCGGCCTTGCACTCGATCCGGTTCGCGGAGGATTTGCGGCACGATGTGCAAATAGCGGATGGACGCGAAAAAAGTAACCAACTCACGGAATCGCAAGTTTACGTTCACCTGTTCGAGGTAAGTCTGGGTCAGACGCTCGGTGTCTTTACGATCTTCATCGTTGGGTCTATCGATGATGGCCTTGTCGTCTCGCAAGACGCGTTCTTTGCGCACAAGCGGCCTGCGTTGGCTGTCCTGGTGAAAGGCGAGTTCGTACTTCCAGTGATGTCCTTCGACTTCTTGAAGTTCGACGCCGATCTCGATGTCCGTCTTCTTCCGCGCCGCCAGGCAGCGGATGGCGTTCATTCCACCCCGTCGGTGAACGGCCTCTACAAAGCCGCCTCCTGATGAGGCGAGATCGCGCAGGAAACGGAAGGCGTCCAGGAGATTGGATTTTCCTGAGGCATTGGGGCCGATGAGGAAAATGCGGTTTTGGAGATCGACTTCCACGCTCTTGAAGTTCTTCCAGTTTTTCAGGCGCAATTTCGTGAACTTCAGCATGTTGCTCATCCTTGCGTAGCCAATCGAGACAGTGCCATCTTGGGTTGGAGCGACGCTCCGTATTCGATAAACGATGATACTACCGAATAGAGGAGATACCAAGCTGAACGCTATCACACCCCGAATGCCCCCCATTCCCCCGTTTTCAATCCCGGCGTTATGTAATATGCTATGAGCATTCGACAGGAACCTGTACATCTATTCTCAAGAAGAGGGGATGGTGCCATGGCTGCGCAACAAGTAGAGATTCTCGATCGCTCCGAAATGACGGATCAGTTGAAGGAAATGATATCGCTCGACCCGAAAGAAACCACCATCGTCACCATTGACATGCACCGGGGCCACCTCGACCCCGAAGTCGCCACCATGCCGGCGAGTGACGAGGATTGCGAGAGCGTCATCGGCGCCGCGGAGGAACTCCTCGGTTTCGCCAGAAGCCACGGAATTCCCGTCGTTCACGTGAAGCTCATCTTCCGGAAGATTCCCGGCCTCGGAAGCGAGGGCATGAAGGTCCACTTCTGGAAGGCGCTCCACGACATTCAGGACGATAAAAACCGCTTGACGCTTGGCCGCAAGAGCACGGTGAACGACCACAACATCATGGGCGAGGTGACGACGGAGATGATTCCCTCCCTCGTGGAAGAGGGCGACTACGTCATCGACAACAAGAAGCGCCTCGACTGCTTCATGGGAACGGACCTCCAGATGCTCCTCGACTCTCTGGGCACGAAAAACGTCTGCCTGATGGGCATCAACACGAACACGTGCGTTCTGAACACGGCCTTCACCGCCTTCAACTACGACTACCGGGTGGTGATGCTCTCCGACTGCGTGAAGAGCATGTACGGGCCGGACCTGCACGTCTTCGGGATGCAGAACGTCATGCGCTGCCTCGGCTGGGTGTTCGACAACGAGGAGTTCATGGACAAGGTGGCCGAGGGCGCCGAAGGCAAGAAGAGCTGATTCCCCGCGCTCGATGAAGAGCGCCTCCAATGTCTCACATGCAGGCTGTAGTGGCCGCAAGTGCTCGAAGAGCGGCTTGTCGACTAATCACAGAAGAGGGTTTTCAAGATGCCGAAAGTTCAGGTGGGTGACGTAGAGCTTTACTATGAGGAATACGGGGAAGGCGTGCCCGTGGTTCTCATCCACGGCCTCGCGGGCGATTGCAGCGCGTGGAAGGCGCAAATCGAGAGCCTGGAGAAGAACTACCGCGTGCTGGCGTTCGACAACCGGGGGGCGGGCAGGAGTTCCGCGCCCGATTATCCCTACACGTCGAGCCATTTCGCGGCCGACACCATCGGCCTGATGGACGCGGTGGGCATCACCGAGCCCGCTCACGTCATCGGCCGCTCGATGGGGGGAGCCATCGCGCAGATGATGGCGCTCGACTATCCCGACCGCGTGCGGAGCCTCCTCATCACCGCCTCCTTCGGCAAGCTGGACAGATACGGCTACCAGATCCTCTACAACATCAACGAGGTCGTGAAGGCCCAGGGCTACGGGCCTGCCGCCATGCACCAGTCGCTCTTCTTCTTCCCGCCTCAATATTTCAACGAGAACAAGGAACAACTCGACGCGTTCGAGGCGGGGCTCGGCGATACGGATCGCCCCATCCCCGGCTACGTGCATTCCACCCACGCCTGCCTCACGCACGACGCGCTCGACAGGCTGCACGAAGTCAAGTGCCCGACGAAGGTTTTCGCGGGCGGGCAGGACGTGCTGTGCGCGGCGAGCGCCTCGCAGGAGATAGCTGACCGCGTGCCGGGTTGTGAGATCAAGATTTACGAGGAGGCGAGCCACTTCTTCCTCATCCAGTGCTTTGAGGAGTCCTTGCGCGACATCGAGGAATTTCTGGCGAGAAACTAAAACGGAGCGAGGGTCGGGTGCTGTTTCCGCCCTCCTGATTTTCAGATCGCATCGCGGCGGGTCCGGTGGGCTCGCCGCGATGGTATTTATATGTCGATTTTCGGGAGATTTCTCTACATGGCTAAATTTACGGATCCCATCGAAGTTCGCGGTCAGCGCATCAAACACCGCATCCTCATGTCCGCGATGACGACCTCGCGCGCAGAAGAGGACGGCGCGCCATCCGCTTGGTCGCACGCACATTACAAGGCCCGCGCCCGTGGGGGCTCTGCGATTTGCTTCTCGGAAGCGACCTACGTCAACCAGGAGGGCAAGGGCTTTCCCAACCAGCTCGGCACGCACGACGACGCGCTCGTCCCCCCCCTTGGCGAGCTGATCCAGGCGGTGGAAGATGCGGGCGCGCCGCTCGCCGTGCAGATTTATCACGCGGGCCGAACGGCGCTCAGCGCCATCACGGGGATGGAGCCCGTGGGGCCTTCTCCCGTCCCGCATCCCACCGAGGATGAAGTGCCGCGCGAGATGAGCGAGGCGGACATCAAGACCGCCGTCCGGGCTTACGGCGACGCGGCGCGGCGGGTGCGCGAGGCGGGCGGCAGGATTATCGAGATTCACGGGGCCACCTGGTATCTGTGCCAGCAGTTCTTCTCACCGGCTTCGAACCGGCGGACGGACGGCTACGGCGGCGCGCTCGAGAACCGCATGCGCTTTCCGCTCGAAGTGGCGCAGGCTGTGCGCGAGGGCGGGGGCGACGATATGGTGGTGAGCTACCGCCTGGGGCTCCTGGAGCCTTTCGAGAACGGCTTTACGGTGGAGGATACGCTTGCCCTTGCGCCCGCGCTCGTGGAGGCGGGTGTGGACATCCTCCATTGCTCGCGTAACGCGCGCGTGGGTCTGCCCGTCATGCCCGACTTGTACAACCCCGCTTTCGACAGGCTGCGAAAGGCGGTGGACGTCCCCCTCGTCGCGAACGGGGCCGCCTTCGAGCCCGCGCGGATTCAGGCGTATCTCGATGGGGGCGCCGATTTCGTCGGCGTGGGGCGCGCCCTGCTCACGGACCCGGACTATGCGAACAAGGCGATCGAAGCGCGGGACGGGGAAGTCATCCGCTGCATCGAGTGCAAGCCGTGCGCCTACATGACGAACAGCAAATGCCCCGACGAGGCCTATCCCTCGGGAATGCCCGAGTCGATGGTAGAGATTCTCGAAATCGCCTCCACGATGGCGGGCGGCGGCTATGCGCCCACGGCGAAAAAGCGCCTCACCACCGACGCGCCGATAGAAGAACAGCCCGAGGGCTCGTCCATCTCCTGAGTTGTGCATTACAGTGGATTTACGGATGATGTGGGGATTCTACTGTAGGGGTGTCGGGCTTTGCTGAGGAAGCGAAGCCCGAATGTGTCCGCCCTGTTTTTCATCTAACGGATGAGCGTAGGGGAGGTATATGGGGTTGTTGAAAAAGTCCTGATAATGAGGGTTCGACGCGACCGACGAAGAGCAAGAGAACCACTCCCCCCTTGAGGGTCGGTCTATCCTCCTCGGGTAGACCGACAGTGAACTGAGGGCGTAAGCCCGAAAGTGAACTGGTGGGGGGTATGATTCGGAATGGCAAGAAAACGCATTTTACCCCCCACCGATTCAGCCTTCGCATAAACCGCTCGGCTTCATCGTCGGGCATTCCCCTCGGGGTGCCCGACCCTCAAGGGGGGAGTGGTTGGTTGGCGCTCTGCAAGGAAGGAGTAAAGTTGCATCCCTCCCTGGTCGGCTTCATGCTTGGAATCACGATATCGGGGTTTTTCAACAGACCCCTCAAGGGGAGAATGGTTATTTGGCGTTCTGCAAGGGTGGAGTCCGTAGGGACAGGCCTCCGTGCCTGTCCAAATGCTCTGTATTCATCTGGGACAGGACCCTCAATCCCCGAATAGCGATCCCTGAAGTTCCGGTGGTTTCTCTTCTTCCGCGCGTCTTTCAATACAGGCCGCGTCGTCGTTCCTCGGGCTGTTGACCCGCTCGCTCACGGGGTAATACGAAAAGGCCTCCGATGGATAGGGCTTGAGGATCTCTTGTATGGCTTTTGCGCGGTTCTCGCCCGGGTTCAGCCACTCCGCGTAGGATTCCTCGGGCAGGATGACGGGCATTCTGTGGTGCAGATCGGCCAGCTTCTCGTTCGCCTCCGTCGTGAGGACCGTACAGGTCTCGAGAACGCTCCCGTCCGCCCCCGTCCAGCTCTCCCAAAGGCCCGCGAAGGCGAAGGGTTTTCTCGCTTCCAGATGAATAAAGAAGGGCTGTTTTTTTCTCCCGCTCCCGGCCCACTCGTAAAAACCGTCCGCGGGGATGAGGCATCGTTTGTAGCGAAAGGCGGCGCGGAAAGCGGGCTTCTGGGAGGCGGTTTCAGAGCGCGCGTTGATCGTCCTGGCCCCGAAATCTGCGTCTTTCGCCCAGAAGGGCACCAGACCCCAGCGGGCGAGGGCGAGTTCGTGCGCGTCTTTGTCTGTCGATTCTTTCGCGCGGACGATGGCGATCTCCGTTCCCGGCGCGACGTTGTAGCGCGACGATACGCTTCCCACGCTTTCGGTGTTTTTTGCGTCCAGAATCTCCGCGAGCCAGGGGATGGGTTTGGTGAGGGTGAAGCGTCCGCACATAGGCTATAAACCCCGCCAGGCGACGCCGTTCACTAGTCCTAAGGGCGCTTCGCCGTTCAGGGCGCGGTGGATGTTCTCGAAGTAAATCTCGATTTCCCGGACGATATTCACATCGTCACCGCCCGCGCAGTGCGGCGAGGGGATGACGTTCGCCAGGCGCAGCAGCGGGTGTTCGGGGGGAAACGGCTCAGGGTCGAAGACGTCCAGCCCGGCGCCGCCCAGGTGGCCGTCCGAGAGCGCGCGATACATCGCATCCTGGTCGATCAGCGGCCCGCGCCCGATGTTGAGCAGATACGCTCCCTTGGGGAGTGTCCGGATCACGCTTTCGCTGATGATGCCGCGCGTCTCCTCGTTAAGAGCGACGCCGATTAGGAGCGCTTGCGTGTTTTCGAACAACTCCTCTTGCGCAACGGGCCGTGCGCCCAGCGCCTCGTCCACGGATTCTGGCAGCGGCGTTCTGTTCCAATACTGAATCTCCATCCCGAACGCCTTGGCGCGCAGGGCCACACCGCGTCCGATGTCGCCCATGCCCAGGACGCCCAGCCGCATGCCGCGCAGCGGGGCGATTCCCTGCGTCTGCGTCCAGTTGAATGCGCTGCCGTCCGGCCTTTGGGGGGATGGGGGATTGTCCGATCCCTCGCGGGAGGCGCGGGTCGTTTCCTCAAAGTTTCTCGTTAGCGCGAGGAGCATCATGATGACGTGATCCGCCACCGAATCGGTGATCGGCATCGGGAAAGTCATCACGGGCACGCCCGCCCGCGTGGCGCGCTCTATCTGGAGTTTTTCGAAGAAATAGCCGCCCGCCTGGATGAGCTTGAGTTTCTTGGCGCGCTCGTAGAAATCCTCAGGCAGCGGGTCGTTCTCGCACAGAAAGAAATCCGCTTCTTCCATCGCCGCCATACGCTTCTTGGCGTCGGGCTCGATGATGAGTTCAATCTTCTCTTCATCCAGCGCGCGGGCGAGGCGCTCTTCGATCTCGGGCGAGACGGGCCTGCCGCGCAGGGCGCGGATGCAGGGCAGCATGCGTGCGACGACGCGGACTCTGCGCATGGCTTACTCCGTCTTTCTCAGGAAGCCGAAGTCACAGCCATCGGGCGCCTGGAGCACGTTCTCGATGAACAGCTTCCCGTAACCCCTGTCGTAATGGGGCGGCAGGGTCTCTAAAGAGGCGCGGCGGCGTGTGAGTTCTTCTTCAGAGACGTTCAGGTCGAGCCTTCGGTTGGTAACGTCCAGGGTGATCATGTCCCCGTCCCGGACCAGGGCGAGGGGACCGCCCGCCGCCGCCTCGGGCGCCACGTGCAGAACGATGGTCCCCGACGCCGTTCCGCTCATGCGCGCGTCCGATACGCGCACCACGTCGCGCACGCCCGCTTCGAGCAGCTTCTTGGGAAGGGGCATGGAGCCTGCCTCCGGGAAGCCGGGCGCGCCGATGGGGCCTGTGTTCTGGAGCACGAATACGCTCTCCGCCGTGGCGGGGAGGTCGGGGTCGTCGATCCGCTCGACGAGGTCCTGCTGGGATGAGAATACGACCGCAGGCCCCGTGTGCGTCAGCAGGTCGGAGTTTGCCGCCGAAATCTTGATGACCGCTCCATCGGGCGCGAGCGAGCCTTTCACGATGACGAGGCCGCCTTCTTCCGAAATCGGTTTCTCCCGCGTGTAGATGACGTCCTGCCAAGGCTGCGCCCCTTGGACTTTACTGAGGTTCTCGGTCACGGTCTCTCCCGTCACCGTCAGGCAGTCCCCGTGGAGGAGGGGTTCGAGTTCTTTCATCACCACGGGGATGCCGCCCGCCGCCGCCAGGTCTTCCATCAGGTATTTCTGGCCCGATGGCCGGATGTTGCCGATCATGGGCGTGGTGCGCGAGATGTCATCGAACAGCGAAAGCGGAAGGTCAATCCCCAGCCGTCCGGCGATGGCCGGCAGGTGGACGACGGCGTTCGTCGAACCGCCCACGGCCATGAGCACGCGGATGGCGTTTTCGAACGCCTTGCGCGTGATGATCTTCTCAGGCGTGATGTCCTTCTCGATCAGGTCGACGATGCGCCGCCCGCTATTCTCCGCCAAGCGGATGCGGTTCGAGTTCACCGCCGGAACCGCCGCGAGTCCGGGCAGCATCATGCCCATTGCCTCGGTGAGCGACGCCATCGTGCTCGCCGTTCCCATCACCATGCAGGTTCCCGTGGATGGGAAGAGCGATCCCTGAACCTCTTCGAGCCGCTCGTCGTCGTAGTTGCCCGCCCGGTATTCGGCCCACGTGCCGCGGCAGTCCGAACACGCGCCCAGCACCTTGTCCTCGAAGCGTCCGCCGATCATCGGCCCCGCCGTCACGCAGATGGCGGGAATCCCAGCACTTGCCGCGCCCATGAGCTGTGCGGGCAGGGTCTTGTCGCAGCCGCCGAGCAGCACCACGCCGTCCATGGGCTGGCCCTTGATCATCTCCTCGGTATCCATCGAGAGGAGGTTCCTGAAGAACATGGCCGTGGGGTTCAAGTACATCTCGCCCAGGGAGATGGTGGGAAATTCCAGCGGCAGGCCGCCCGTCTGCCAGACGCCGCGCTTCACGGCCTCGGCGATCTCCCGCAAATGGCGATGACACGGGTTGAGTTCGCTCCAGGTCTGGGCGATGCCGATGATGGGCTTATCCAGGTCCTCTTTCGTCAGGCCGAACCCCCGTGCGTAAGCGCCTCTTGCGAAAACGCTGAAGCCCGGATCGCCATAGTTCGTCAGTCCTCTCAGGTGGCCTCGCATCTTGAAATCTTCTCCCTTGGATGTAAGTTTTGTGGAATCCATGCGCATCATTCCTCATGAGCGGGCAATCGGCAAGCGCGCGAAGGGTCACCCTTGGAGGCGGCTTCCCCTCATGCGCCAAACAAGGTAAATTGCAGATGGCTCAGGACTCGCGCGACAGGAGGGATGAGCATGCAATACAAATTATTCGCTTCAATTTGGCCGCCGAAGCGTTTTTTCCATTCAATTCTCGTTTTGTTCGCCATTTTCACCCTGGCGTCGGGTGCGGGGTGCGCTCGGGGGAAAAAAGCCGCCGAAGCCCCGCGCAGCGGCAAGGGCGAAATCGTCGTGACGAGCAAGCCCGAAGGCGCCTTTGTCATCTTTAACGGAAATCCGCGGGGTGAGACCTATAAACTCAGGCCCGTCGAGATCAAGGGCGTGGACTACGGGCGTCATTCGGTTCGGGTGGAGTTCCCGGGCTACGTCGGCCAGGTTGTCGAAGTCGACGTACGTACGAAGAAGACGCCCATCGAGATTAGACTGGCGAAAGACGGCGCCGGCCGCCTCGTCGTCCGCTCGGACCCGCCGGGCGCGGAGGTCTTCATCGGGAGCCGGTATTACGGCAAAGCCTCCCCGGCGATCGAGGTGACGGACCTCGCCCCGGGCGAGTATTCGATGTGGCTGCGCCTGCCGGGGCACGGGATGGAGCGCCGCAACGTCATCGTCGAGCGCAGGCGCGAGCGCCGCTACATGGTCGTTCTGGAGAAAGCGCCCTGATTTCGTCCAATCGCTGATAGGCCGGCCTCACGAAAGTCCATTCACCCGACTGGTCTGCGAACCCGGTTTGCGCCTGTTATTCGCGCTTCGGGGGTTGTTGAAAAAGTTGGAGAGGGAAAATTTGTTCGTTTGTAGGTCGGACATATATGTCCGACATATTATGCGACCCTCCCCGTTAGGGGCACGCGGGCCGCATAATATGTAGCGCTCCCAAGAAGGGAGCGCTACCTACAAAAACCGTCCCTTCCCGGTCGAGTCGAATCCTCGTTCATAAGGGCTTTTTCAACAGCCCCGCCTCGGAGCCGATTCGCGGGCTTGATTCATGATGGCGTTGGCATTATCTTGTTGAACTTGTTCCGGATGAGATTTTTGGACTTCTTCCCATGTGCGCGCCCCGCAGGTGTGGGAGGCGCCGAGGAGACGAGAGATGTCCACCGAATATATCTGGGCGCTTTGCTCCCACCGGGCGGGAGACGGGACGCAGGTGAACCAGAAGACGCCCGATCGCCCCGCCACCCTGGATTATCTCGCCGAGGTGACGTCGTCCGCCGAGGAGGCGGGTTTCGCCAACATCCTCGTGCCATGCGGCACGCACTGCATCGACGCCTGGACGGCCGCGGGCGCGATTTCGAGCCGGACGAAGAAGATCAGGTTCCTCGTGGCCTTCCGGCCCGGGATCACCGGCCCGGTCTACGCGGCGCAGCAGGCGAACAGCCTCGATTACCTGACCGGCGGGCGATGCACTCTGAACGTGGTGACGGGCAGCACGCCCGTGGATCAGAAAAGATACGGGGATTTCATGCCGCATGACGATCGCTACGCGCGCACGGGCGAGTTCTTGGACGTGGTGCGCAAGCTCTGGAACGCGGACGGCCCGCTGGACTACAAGGGAAAATTCTTCGAAATCGAGAACGCGGGCATCTTCCCCGAGCGGGTGACGAAGCCGAATCCACCGATTTTCCTGGCGGGCAGTTCCGACCCCGGCAAGCGCGTGGCGTGGGAGCATGGCGACGTGCATGTGATGTACGCGGCCGAGCCCGAAGTCGTCGGGAAAGACATCGAGGAGGGAAAGCGCGAGTCGCAGGCCTATGAGCGCGAGCGTCCGCTCAGTTACGGCATACGCCATCTGGTCTGCGTGCGCGAGACGAGGGAAGAGGCGGTGCGCGCCGCCGAGGCGCTCATCGACAAGAGCGACATCTCGAACACGGGCACCTGGAGCGACATGAAGAACAACACCGAATCCACCGGCCAGATGCGCATCAACGAGATGGGTTCGCGCGGAAACCTCTGGCTCACCGATACCATCTGGATGGGCGTGAACAAGGTGCGCGGCGGCGCGGGGACGATGTTCGTCGGCACGCCGGACATGGTGGCGAGCGTCATCCGCGAGTATTACGACGCGGGCGTGAGGCACTTCATCATGAACGGGTGGCCCCACAAGGAAGAAGCGGAAATCTTCGGCAGGGAGGTCCTGCCGCTTCTCAAGGACACCAATCCCGTCGTACTGCCCGAGCCCGCCGGCGTCGCTGCGTAATCGAAAAACCCTGAAATGACCCCCTATATTCTCGTCTTCGGCGGCAGCCGCCGGCCGCAAAACAATACCGATAAAGCCCTTGCGCTCGCGCTCGATGAGTTGGGAATGGGCGATTTCGAGATCAACCGCATCCACCTGGGCGAATTCGATCTCCCCCTGCCCGGGCAGCCGAGCGACTCGAAAGACCCCGATATGCTCAAGCAACTCGTCACGGAGGCGGCGGGCATCCTCATCGCGACGCCCGAGTATCACGGCAGCATCAGCAGCACGCTCAAGCTGGCGATCGACAACCTGGGCTATCCCTCCACCTTCGAGGGGAAGACCATCGCCATATTCGGCGTGGCGATGGGGCCGAGTGCGGACAACGCCCTCGCGCACCTGAGGCAGATTCTCACCCACATCGGCGGAGAGGTTCTGCCTGGCCAGGCTTCTATCGGGAGCGTCCACAACGTCTTCGACGAAGATGGGCGTTGCGTCGACGAGGCGGCGGAGGCAGAGGTTCGCGGCGTCGCCGCGCAGTTGCTCGAACATCTCAAAAATTCATCCTGAAACGAAAATGTCCGACTCCGCCTCAAAGTTTCTGCACAGGGAGAACGGGACTTCGCTCGCCTGGTTCCGTCTGGAGGGCGAATCGCCCGGTCTGATGTTCCTGGGCGGGTTCCGTTCGGACATGAGCGGGACGAAGGCGAGCGCGCTCGAAGCCCATTGCCGGAAAGTGGGCCGCGCCTACGTCCGCTTCGATTACGGCGGACACGGGGAATCCTCGGGTAATTTCGAGGACGGAACCATCGGCGAATGGGCGGGGGACGCCCTCACGGTGCTGGACGAAGTCGCGCAGGGTCCCCAGGTGCTCGTGGGCTCCAGCATGGGCGGTTGGATGATGCTGCTCGCCGCACTGGCGCGGCCCGAACGTGTGAAGGGCCTGGTGGGCATAGCGTCGGGCCCTGATTTCACGGCGGGCTTCAAGAAGCACAGGCTCACCGAGCAGATGCGGAGAGAACTCGACGAGCGCGGTTACGTCATGCACGCACCCAACATCTGGGAGGAGCCGTACCGCGTCACCAAAAAGCTGCTCGATGAGGGGGACAACCACCTGCTCCTGCGCGGCGAGATCGATGTGACATGCCCGGTGCGCCTCATCCACGGAATGGCCGATGAGACCGTCTCCTGGGAGGTTTCCCTGAAATTGGCGAGGGCCTTGAAAGGCGACGACGTTCGCCTGACCCTCGTCAAGGACGGCGGCCACCGGCTCTCGCGGGATGCGGACATCGAACTCATCATCAAAACCGCCGAGGAACTCGCGGGTGAGGTGGGATGAGAAGGAGACAACAGTCGCTTTGCTGAGCAGCAGGTAGGATGGGGCGTGTACAGCCTTATTGTAAACAAAAGTATAATTTGTTATCATGTTGCAATGACTTGGTGTGATGTCCTTCAGGAGGGAGAATGATCGTAGCCGATGCCTCCCCTTTGATCGTATTTGCCAAGGTTGGTCGGCTGAGGCTCTTGAAAGAACTCTACGATGAGGTGTTGATAGGGCCTGTAGTGAAGGAGGAAACAATCGATGCCGGCAAGGTTGTTCGCGCCTTGGGTGTGGAGCAGCTCGAAGCCGCAATGGAAGATGGTTGGCTGCAGACGGTTCGTTTGACTTCTGAAGAGCAGAACCTGTTGCAGCAACTAGGTGCTCGTTCCCGGCTTGATCAAGGGGAGACTGAATCCATCGCGCTTGCGAGTGTGCGAAGCCTGCATCTGCTCGTTGATGACAAAGAGGCACGCAGCGTGGCCGCCGCTGCGGGAATTGAACACTTGGGCACCATCGGCGCATTGTTGGAAGCGTACATGCGTGGACATCTCGACCTGGAGAAACTGGAAGTCACGGTTCAGGATATCACTCAATTTTTGTGGCTTTCCCCGTCCGTGGTGGCGGAAGTTCTGAGAATTGCACGAGAGGGGAAGAAATGAAAAAAGAACGAATGGTGGGTGCGAGGCTTCCCCTGGAATTGATCCGCGAACTGGAACTCATCGAGAACGTGGAGCAGTCCGACCGGTCGACCACCCTGCGAAAGCTGCTGTCGAGCGCAGTCCGTCAGTGGAAGCTGGAGCACTACGCGCGCCTGTACGGGGACGGGAAGGTGACCCTCGCGCGGGCCGCCCGCGATGCGGGGGTTTCCCTGTGGGAAATGATGGACTATGCGCGCACCCGCAAAACGCCGGTGCAATACGACCTCGAAGATCTCGAGCGAGACCTGCAAACCATCTATCAAAAGGATGTGTAGCCCGTATTCGGTTTGAACAAGTGATGCTCGCTCGGTCTCCGCTGATTCCCCTTTTGTGTGATCGCCCTGGCCCATCTGCACACGCGCGCCGCTTGACACAAAGTCTTTGGAATCGCTAGTCTGAAAATGTTGGCTTGCTCCCATCTTTTACCGCCCCTGCAATATCTGGACGTTAATTTTTCCACATAAAGGGTTTTGACCTCAAAGAGGGCGGCATGATCATGAGAAAAAATTTTTTGAGCCGTATGACGCGTCGCAAGGGTTCCACCTCTGCCGAGCCGGAAGAAGAAACTTACGAAATTCCGCCTCCTTCGGCCATCGAGCCGGGAGTTCCCTATACGGCGGGAGATACGGAGGACAGCGGCTATGACTCTCATCAAGAATTGGAACTGCTGGCTGCCGATGAGCCGCCGCGCACGGATTCTGTGAACGGGGCGGAGGCGGGTGAAAGTGCCGATGCGCCCACTCTGGAATCATTGACGGCGCCGGTCACGGATGAATTGCCGGATGCGCCGGAGCCGTCTCGTGAAGCCGCTCCGTTCGAGGAATATGGCCTCGAACTCGATTCGCTGACCGAAACGGAATCAGAAGCGTCGCCGGGTGAGGCGGAGACGTCTGAGCAAGATGATGGAGCACTCTCAGTCGCAGCGGAAAGTGTAGCGGAAGCGTCTGCGCCCGAGCCGGGAATCTCTCAAGCGATCGATCCGGAAGCTGCGGACGATCCTGTTCAGGAGGTTGAAGAACTCCAGCTCAAAAGCGTTGTTGAAACTTCCCCGCCCGAGACGGAAACTCCTCAAGAGAGTGATCCGGAAGCCATGGACGATATCGTTCAGGGGGCCGAGGAACCCCCGGAGGCGCCGGTCAAGGATGTCTCGCCGCATGAGCCGTTGCCGCAGAGTGATGCAGCGCAGTATGAGGAAGATGGACTCGATCTCGAGACGCTGACCGAGACGGAATCGGAAGCCTCGCCGGAAGAGTCGCCGGATAAGGAAGAACTACCACTCGAAAACGAAGAAGCCGTCTCGGAGGTAGCCGAAAGCGCCGTCGAAGTGGTTGTAGTTGAACCGGAAATCCCCGAGGAGCGCGCGCCCGAGGCCGTCCCGGTGGCCGCCGAAGCGCCTCTGGTGCAGCCGGAAGAGCCCTCGGATCACGGATTTATCCCTCTCGTAAGAGATGCCCGTGGGAGCTGGCGGCCCGGCAAGGGGTTCAGCCGGAGCGAACTGAAGGAAGCGCGCCTGAGTATCGCCGATGCTGCGCGCCTGCAAATCCGCGTCGACAAGCGCCGCCGCAACGCGCACCCGAGAAACGTCGCGACGCTCGAGGAAGCGAAGAGCGGCGTTTGAGGGGAATTGATCTGCGCTGAAAGGGAGCAACGATGAGCGGAGCAGTATTTGAATTTAAAGATTATCAGGGATACGTCGAATACGACGAGGAAAGCGAAATCTTGCACGGCAAGGTGCTCCACGTGCGGGATTTGATTACATACGAAGCTGAGACCGCCAAAGAGTTGAAGAAAGCGTTTCAGGATTCAGTGAATGATTATCTGGAAACGTGCGAAGCGGAAGGAATCGATCCGAACAAGCCCTAGAGCGGTTCATTCAACGTTCGACCGGGAGCGGAACTTCATGAGCAAATCGCCCGCATTGCAGCCCTGCGTGGACGGAGCGCTATAAACTCGGTTCCGGGGATCTCGGCAAGCTGGCCAAGGAGCTAGGGCGCTCGGTTCAATCCTGCAAAGATCGCCTTCACGAGATACAGGGATGCGTGGGTCTTCGGACGGATGAAGGATTATGGACAGAAGAAGACGAGTACATTCTACAGCATATCGGCAACCCTACGCCGCCGAATACATGGCCTTTCGTGGCTGAGGAACTTGGCCGCACGAAAGGCGCGGTTACGACTCGCGCCTGCATGCTTCGCAAAACCATTACGTTCTAGATGCGCCCCCTGCCTAGATGCGAGAGCGGAGCGGGGGGCGAATTGCTATCGTTTTAAACACCCGAATTTAATTCTTTGTCACTTTTGGGCGCATTTTGAACCAAAGCGTCTATCTCATATTGATCAGAGAAATACCTATCTAGAAATTCCAAACTTAACTCTGCAAACTGCTTTATGTTATCTATTTTATTTCCGTTACTATCATATAGAGAAAAATCTGGATGCGCTCCATAATTCCCGAAATTTTTTACCTTTTGGAGTAAAGATTTAAGTTTATCTGATATTCCTGTTGCCTCTATCTGCACATATAAGTTTTTCCCGGTCGCCCCCTTTTCAATCACTTCCTGTTGTATTGCACGACGAGCCATTATCATGGAAGCATTATAATATCCGCTGTTATAACAGTTTATCGCTTCCAAAAAATCTTCTCTTACTTCATCGCTACCAATTGAAGATGTATTAATTCTCGGCTTCCAGCCACCTGCCAAAGGGTAGTAATGCATGGTCATATTTTCGCTGGAGTTCCGGATAGAAGAATCTTTGTACCCATGTTTAGAGTGCCATCTCGTTGCAATTAAACCCCGACAATGAGTGCATATAAATGCACAGTGGTGCCATTTATCACTCTCACAATGAGCATGACTACCTGAAACTTCTGAAAATTGACATTTAGTATCACAATATGGACACTCCAAAGATAATGTCTGCGAGAAGCGCATATTTATTCATCCTTGTGGTTTCTTGTTGAAAAGAGGACATCTTGTATTCGATTATCGACGGAGCAATTATACGTGGTATAAAACGTGGTATTTATGAAGAATATTTATATTAACTCCTTTAATATCAATATATTATAATATTAAGTGGCTCCGGCGGTAGGATTCGAACCTACAACCCATCGGTTAACAGCCGATTGCTCTGCCGTTGAGCTACGCCGGAGTGAGAGGCGTTCCGCCTGAGTCGGCATTCTACCGGAATCGGCGCCGGCTCCCAAGCGTAAGGGGTTTATAGGGAAGCGGGCGCAGGCTTGTCAAGGCTGCCGGGCGCGCCGGAAATCATACCGGCGCGGACATTCTTCGCTTCTCTCCACGAACCTGCGAATCTTCGTCGGCCAGCGCTTGCCTGATCGCTTCGGCCAATCCGCGCGGGCGAATATCGAACATCCCCAGGGCGCTTGCGTCGCCGACGGTCGTCTCGTTGCGCAGGCTTTCGACGAGTTTGCGCCCGACCCTGGCGTATAAGGGAGTAACCAGCGCGAGCCACAGACTGGAGAGGCGTGGACTAAGCACCGGAACGGCGATCATCACTCGATGCAGTCCACGCTGGCGGGCGTATTCCGCCATGATGTCCCCGTAGGAGGCGCGGTCGGCTCCCCCTATTTCCAGGACGAGGCTCGGCCCGTCGGGCGCGTCGAGAGCGGCGATAAGGTATTCGATGACGTCCTCGACGGCGATCGGCTGGGCGAGCGTGCGGACCCAGCGGGGCGTCACCATGACGGGCAGCCGCTCCACCAGCGCGCGGATCATCTCGAACGAGAGACTTCCCGAACCGATGATGATAGAGGCCCTCAGCTCGACCGTCTGCACGCCGGAATCCCGGAGAATGCGGCCCACCTCCTGCCTGCTCGCAAGGTGGTCGGACAGTTCATCCTCGCCACCGAGCCCACCCAGATAGACGATGCGCTTAACCCCTGCAGCACGGGCCGCGGATGCGAACCCCTTTGCGGCCTCTCGGTCTTCTGCGGCGAAGTCTCCACCGGACGCCATCGAGTGCACGAGGTAGTAGGCCGTGGATACGCCGCGCATGGCCGCCGGGAGCGTTTCCGGCCTTAAGAGGTCGCCGCGCACCACCTCGGTACTCGGCGCGACCTGCGCTTCAAGGATTTCGGGGCGGCGCGCCAGGCACCGAACCTCGCGCGAGTCGGCTTCGAGGCGGCGGCGCAGCCTTCCCCCGATGTATCCGGTCGCGCCGGTCAACAGGATTTTTTTGTGATTTTCAGCCAACGATGGCCCCCCGTTTTGCTTTTTCGTATTGGCGGTAATTTGCGGCATGACTCCGATATCCCGTGCGGATAGGGAGTCAGGGACAAGTCTATACGGGTTGTCCGGCCAAGTGAAGAAAAATGATCCGTCACGGTTTATGCGGCGAGACGCCATGCTCTCCAGTGAATCGTCAGATTTGCGAGGTGTTCAGGGTGTGGAGCAGAGGAGGCCGAAATGCGCTAGTCGAGCAGCACCCTCGGCAGCCACATGGCGATTTCGGGGAAGACGATGACCAGCCCCAGCCCGATGAGCTGCAGGAGTACGAAGGGGATAATCCCGCGATAAATCTGCTGGAGACGCACCTGGGGCGGGGCGACTCCCTTCATATAGAATAAGGCGAAGCCGAACGGCGGCGTGAGGAACGATGTCTGCAGGTTGACCGCCATCAGAATCGAGAACCAGTAGATGACCTCGCTCTTGGGCAGGTGGTCGCCGAAATCCAGTTCGGCGAGGATCGGCGCGAACACAGGTAGCACGATGAGCGTGATCTCGATCCAGTCGAAGAAGAACCCGAGGATGAAAGTCACCGCCATCAGGATCATCAGGATCCACCAGGGGTTCGTTCCCACGGAATAGATCACGTCCTGGATGAAGTCGTCGCCTCCTAGCGAGCGGAAGACGTAGGAGAAGGCGGTCGCCCCGACGAAGATAAAGAACAGCATCGCGTTGGTGAGTGAGGTGCGCTCGACCACGTCTTTCAGGACCGACCAGGTCAGCTGCCGGTTGACGATGGCGAGCAGCGTCGCACCGGCCGCGCCGACCCCGGCCGCCTCGGTGGGCGTCGCCCAACCGGCGACTATCGACCCCAGCACCAGGACGATCAGGAACACCGCCGGCACCAGGCCCTTGAGCAATAGGAGGAGCAGTTCGCCCGACGTCTGCGGACCCATCTCCTTGGGCAGGCGCGGCGCCAGGGCGGGGTTCAGAGCGCATCTGGTGAAGATATAGATGAAGTAAAGCCCCGATAGTATCAGGCCGGGGAAGATGGCCGCGACGAACAGGGTTCCCACCGAACGCCCGAGAAGATCGGCCATGATGACCAGCATGATGCTGGGCGGTATCAGTATCCCGAGCGTGCCCGAGGCGGCGATGGTGCCTGTCGCGAGCTCCAGGTTGTACTCGCGCTCGACCATGACCGGCAGCGCCATCAGGCTGATCATCACCACTGATGCGCCGATGATGCCGGTCGTCGCCGCGAGGATCGTGCCCATGACCGTGACGGCGAGCGCCAGCCCGCCCGGCGTGCGCCGCAGCACCACCTGGAGGCAGTACAGGAGATTGGCGGCGACGCCGGAGCGTTCCAGCATCGTCCCCATGAAGATGAACATCGGAATCGCCACCAGCACCAGGTTGTCTGCGAATCCCCAGATGCGGAGCACGAGGTTGAAGAACTCGACTTGGGAGAAAACCTCGAAATACATGCCGATGAAGCCGAAGGCGAGGCCCACGCCGCCGAGAACGAATCCGACCGGGAAGCCCGAGAACAGCAGAATCGCCAGGGTGATGAACATGCTGGCCGGCAGGTAGTCTTCGATATAGAACATGCGCAGGCGTCCCTAGTTCGGCCCGATCTGGTCGATCTGTTCGGTCGTGCGTTCTTCCTTCCGGGGGATGAGTTCTCTGAGGTCCGCCGGGCCGAACAACTCGATGATCTTGCGCAGCAGAATGGTGATCCCCGAGAGGAGCAGGACGAACAGCCCGATCGGCAGGCCCGCCTTGATCGCCCAACGATAGGGGAGGCCGGTCGCGGAGTCCGAGGCCTCGCCGACCGCCCAGGACCTCTCGACGAAGTCCTCGGCGAAATAGGTGACGATGAGGCAGTAGGGGATCACGAAGATGATGCAGCCGATGAACTCGACCCAATCCCTGGCGCGCAAACTCAGCCGCTCTCGAAGCAGGTCGATCCGAACGTGGGCGTCCTCGATATAGCAGAAGCCGATGCACAGTAAAAACAGGATCGCGTGCAGGTGCCACTCGGCTTCCTGCAGCTTGGTCGATCCCAGCACCAGGAAGCGCCGGGTCACGACGTCGAAGATGATGACGAACATCAGCGGAATCGAGAGCCAGGCGCTGAGCTTCCCGACGCTGACCACGATCCGGGCGAGAAACTCTTGTATTCGAAACAGTTGCCGCATCAATAGGCTTCCCGGCGCAGCGTACGCGAAAAAGGCGCCGGAACCGTGACCGTTACGGTTCCGGCGCCTGTAAGTTTTGCAAGCGAGACGACGCAGCGCGCCGTCACACGGGTATTACCTCAAGTATCCGAGGTCCTTCCATACCGCGTATTCCTTGCGGAACGCGCTGTAGGATTCCCAGACCTTCTTGAAGGTCGCGTCGCGCGCGGCGTCCGCTGCTGCGACTTCGGCCCATTTCTTCTCGAGCGTGTCCAGGATCGACTGGGGCCAGCGGTGGATCTGCACGCCCTTCTTCTTGAGTTCGACCAGAGCCTTGCCCTGGATTGCCTCGCCCTCAGCGAGCCCCTGGCGGAACGCGTCGCCGCACGACACCTCAATCTGCGCCCGCTGGGTGTCGTTGAGCGCATCCCACTTCTTTCTGTTCAGCAGCAATTCAAATACCGTCGACTGCTGGTGCCAGCCGGGGAAGTAGTAATGCTTCGCCACCTGGTAGAAGCCGAGGTTGAGGTCGATCGCGGGCATCGA
Source organism: Nitrospinae bacterium bin107 (assembly GCA_002238965.1). Lineage (GTDB taxonomy): Bacteria > UBA8248 > UBA8248 > UBA8248 > UBA8248 > Bin107. The sequence continues at coordinate 64,733 of MPNJ01000014.1, forward strand.
GTATTCCGTCGCGTCGATGGAGCCGCGCTCGAGTGCCGGGAAGATGTCGCCGCCCGCGATGAGCTGGGTGGAAACGCCGATTTTTTGCATGACCTTCGCGCCCAGCCCGAAGAAGCGCATCTTGAGACCCTTCAAGTCATCGATGCTCTTGATCTCCTTGCGGAACCAGCCCGAAGCTTCGGGCGCGATGACGCCGCAGGGCAGCGATTTCAGCCCGTGCTTCTTGTAAATCTCGTCCCAGAGCTTGTAGCCGCCGCCGTAGAAAATCCAGCCCATATATTCGCCGGCTCTGGGGCCGAAGGGAACGGCGGCGAACATGGCGAGCGCAGGCTCCTTGCCGTACCAGTAGCCGGGCGTCGACCAGCACGCGTCCACCGAGCCCTTGGCAACGGCGTCGAAGCACTCCTTGGCCGGGATCAGCGCGTTGGGCTCGAAGAACCTGATCTTGATGTTGCCGCCGGAAACCCGCTCCAGACGGTCGACCATGGCTTTGCCCATCGAGCCGAGCTGGGTCAATTTGCTCGGGAACCAACTCGCCATTTTCCAGCGTATGCGCTTCGCGGCGTCCACTTCGCCGACACCCGACGCCATGAGCGCGACGCTCAGCGCACAGATCATAAATCCGATCGTCGTTAGTTTCTTGATCGTCATCTGCCGTTCCCTCCCTTCGAGTTAGACACTTCTAAAATTAGGGGCGCCCATCTCCAAAGCCGATAAGACGCCCCCTAGCCTCCCAAATCTTGTGCTGCGCCAACTGTTATTTTCCATTTATCAATGAACATTCTATCTATCAGTCTGTTGCTGTCAAGGGGAAAGAATTCGGGTGTCAGCCGTAGATGGAGGGGGTGGTTGAAAAACCCCTCCTCGCTCGGAATTGACCACCGCCGTCATTCCGGCGAAAGCCGGAATCCAATCTAATGCAGAATGACGATATACAGGATTTTCATTTCCTCGTCGTTGACGGGGATCAATCAGAAGCTAAAAACAAAGGCAAAACAAATGGATTCCGGCTTTCGCCGGAATGACGAGCAAAACCGCATTCGCCCGCAGGAGTGTCGAGCTTCCTGGGAAAGAGAAGCTCGAACGAACTGCCCCTACAATCCCATCGTGTTGAACCTTCATTTATCGGGACTTTTTCAACAACCCCTGTAGACAAGTTTCGCCAAAGTTCCGGAGGTCGTCAGAATCCGTAATAGCGCGGGTAGCCCTGCTTCTCCCAGAACCCGCCCAGGTCCTCGTTCGTGAAGAAGACGTAGCGGAGGAATTTCGCGCTCTTCCAGCCCACGTTCGTGGGCGAGGCGAGGCGAAGTGGAGCGCCGTGGTTCAGGGGCAGCGTTTCGCCGTTGTATTCATACGCGAGGACGTTCTGCGGGTGCATCGCTTGCTTGAGATCGAACGTCACGCTGTAGCGCTCGTGCCCGTTCGCGGTGGCGAGCATATCGTCGCACAGGAAGAACACGTAGCGGCTCTCGGGCCTGAGCTTGTGCATTTCGATGAAGCGCGCGAGGTGTACTCCCCGCCAGTGGCATATCGCGCTCCAGCCCTCCACGCAGATGTGCTCCACCGTCTGTTCCAGCACGGGCATTTCGCGAAGCTGCGCCAGCGTGTATTCCCGGACCCAGTGACGCTTCATCATCTGGCCCTCTCTGAGATGGGCCTCCCCCACGACGAGCCGCCATTCCTCGGGAGGGGTCTCGATGATTTGGGAGTTCGGGGTGACCACCGAGCCGTTGGGCCGCATCTGTTCGGGCTGAACGGCGTTCCGGGGATAGGTGCGCGCCAGACGGTGGTTGCTGTCCGTCATGAGGCCCACCTTGTGGTTCAGACGGTCGAACCAGCTCAGCACGGCCTGCACGCCGGGCTCCTCATTGAGGCGCGAGCACCCGGCCATGAAGGCGGAGGCGAGGCCTAGGAGCATTTTCATGAATCCGCGCCGCGAAGACGTCGACTTGCCCTCGCCAGGGCTTGCATTCCGCTTTTCGCCTTTTTTCATCTTCACTCTCCGGGCGTCTCAGGCGGCGGCTTCAGCACCTTGAAGACGACGGGGGCGATGATCGGGACGGCCAGAACGAGAGAGGTAGGGTACAGAATGCAGGCCCACGTCAGAAAGCCGAATTCAAAACTCGTTACCCAGTCCATCGGCCCGCTCAGGATATATGCGGCGACCAGGGCCAGAAAGGCGTTGATGCAGACGACGCATAAAACCAGCCTGCCCGCGAACAGCCTGCGCTTCGCCATTTGGGTCGGCAATACGAATTCCGTTTGTTCTTCCGTGTTCATCAGCTTCCCGCCCTCGCCTTGCGCCAGAAGTCTCCGACGCGCCGTCCGCGCATGAGGCCGAGCCGTACCAGGAGGTAGCCCGGCGCGCTGAACCATAATCCATGAGCCTCACCACCCAAAGCCGCGTTCATCATATCCGCAACGAGGCCTCCAAGCCAGAAAGCGAGCACCAGGATCGCCGATTCCTCGGCGATGCGCCCGAGTTTTTTGGCGAATTGCCTTTGTCTGGCCTGAAAGGCGTCGCGCTCCGCCTTGATCCCGACGATCATGGGCGCGAGTCCGCGGCGCCAACCGTGGGATATCACCATGAGGAAATGACCGATCATGAAGACGACCAGAAACAGCATGACCAGAAAATGCAGGAACCGGCTCGGCTGGTAGCCCCCGAAAAGCCAGGTCAGCCAACCGAGCTGTACAGGTTTCAGGATGGCGAGACCCGTCAGGATGGATAGCACGCCGGCCAGTATGACGACGTTGTACGCGAGTTTTTGGATCGGGTTGAATTTTCCCTCTCCCGGGGGATGGTGAAAGGTCTTGATTGGATGGAGAAGCATTTCCTTGGCGCCCGAAAAATCGGCCTTCCTGATCCGGTAGTGCCTCCCTTCTTCCGTCAGGAGGAGCAGGAGCAGAAAAATCAACCCGTTGATGGTGTAGGGCCACATGAGTGCGAAGTGCCAGCGCAGCGCGCCCGCAAGCCACCCGCCGATGCCGAAAGTTTTCGTAAGGCCTTGGACGAACACCCTGTAGTCGGCGCCCAGGTTGATGGCGCGCGGGTCGGCCTGGGTTTCCGTCCCCCGAAGCGACTCGTAGATGGCTTCGGGATTGGGCATGTCAGGCCCGAATGCGGGATACGCCCACCATATCTGGAACCCGCTCGCCATCATGAGAAGCAGGAGGGGCACGTTCAGCCAGTGGGTGATTCTCAGGAGAGATGAGTAGGGATAGGCGGGCGTGCTCTCCGGTTGCGACGTTTCTTCTGTTTCCATCATTTTTCAGCGAGTAGCTTCATGATCATCGCTTCGGTGCGCTCGTGGTTGCCCTCGCCAATCGTCTTGAAGCGCACGATCCCCTTTTTGTCGATCAGGTATTTCGTCGGCCAGAAGCGATTCTGAAAGGCGTTCCAGTTCGTGAAGTCATTGTCCATCACGACGCGGTACTTGATGCCGAGCTTGGCCATTGCCTCTTCGATGTTTTCTTTTTTCCTGTCGAAGTTGAACTCGGGCGCATGGTTCCCGATGACGACCAGCCCCTTGTCCTCATAGCGCTCGTGCCACGAACGCAGCGTGGGGATCTCCCGCACGCAATTGATTCAGGCGAACGTCCACATGTCGAGGAGAACGACCTTGCCGCGCAATTCTTCGAGCTTGACGGGCTCGCCGCCAATCCAGGGCCCGCCCTTGAGCTCGGGCGCTTGCGCGCCGGGTCCGAGTCCCGATGCGCCCGCCTGGTGAAAGGTCCAGAACGCGGCGATCAATGCGATGGCGATGATGCATATGAGAGTTCGCTTCATGGTGGTCTCCTCGTAAAAAGACGGCCTTCGTACACTTTAGGAGAAGGTTTGAGCCGATGCAAATACTTTTATACGATGAATCAGGCGGTTCCCGCAGCGGAGCTTAAATTTTTCGTAAAGTTTCATCCATTCAGGTGGAGAAGAGCGTGAAACACTATCATTTCGAAGAGATGGCAGCGCACGATACCGGCGAGCGGATCCAGCGCGTGGTGGCGGGCGAGCGCCTGACCGTGCTTCGCCAGACGATTCGCGCCGGCGTGGACATGTACAACCCCCATTCGCATCCCAACGAGCAGATGACGATCGTCCTGGAGGGACGCGCTAGGTTCGCGTGCGGCGGGAAAGAGGTGGAACTCGGGCCGGGCGGCGTCGTGGTTTTTCCGCCGAACCAGGAGCACTCCACGCGCAACGCGGGCGATGGGCCGCTCGTGCTGGAGGAAATCTTCACGCCGGGCGTCGAGAAGCTGAACGAACTCGCGCCGAAGGACTGAAAGAACCGGAGAGAGGCATGAGCCGTCTGACTGTTACGGGACTCAAGAAAGATTTCGACGACGTGTGCGCGGTCGACAACCTTTCGCTGGCGCTCGAAGACAGGGAGTTCATGGTGCTCGTCGGTCCCACGGGCTGCGGGAAATCGACGCTCTTGCGCCTCATCGCCGGCGTGGAGGATGAGGATGCGGGCCATATCTACCTGGACGGCGTGCGGCTGAACGGCATCCCGCCCGGAAGGCGCGGGGTGCAGCTCGTGTTCCAGAGCTACGCCCTCTGGCCGCACATGAAGGTTTTTGACGAGAAGAAATACTCGAACCTGAGCTTCGCGCTCAAAATCCGCCGCTGGCTGCCGGGCATCCTGAACGAGCGCGCCCAGGACGTGATGCGGCGTTTGGGGATCAGCAAGAAATGGTCCCGCCGCAGTCCGGACAGCCTGAGTGCGGGCCAGCAGCAAAAAGTCGCCATCGGCCGCGCCATCGCCATCCCCCCGCAGGTTTTTCTTCTCGATGAGCCTCTGGCGAACATCGATCCGGTCGCGAGGCTCGAGGTCAGAAAAGAATTGAGACGTGTGCACGACGAGATCGGGGCGATCAGCCTGCTGGTGACGCACGATTTGACGGATGCGTTTCAGATCGCCGACCGAATCGCCGTGATGCGTGATGGCGTGATCGTCCAGGTCGATACGCCGGAGAACCTCATCAACCATCCGGTGAACTCGTTCGTCGAGAATTTCTTCACGAGCGTGCATCATGAAAGGCTGCTGCAGGAGTTTCGATCGAGGCGCAGGGCCAGGAAGACGGGTCCGACTCCCGATTCACCTTGACTCGGGTTTTTCCAGAAAATCCCGCCACGCCTCCCAGTAGGGCGCGCCCCCCGCGTAATACGTGTCGTTGTGGCCCGCTCCCTTGATGGTGAAAAACCGCTTGTGTTTTGAGCCCGCCGTCTCGAAGAGCCGTAGCCCCTGCGCGTAGGGGACGATTCCGTCCTTATCCCCATGCAGGACGAAAAGGGGGGTCTTCACTTTGGGTATCATGGCCGCGCTGTCGAATTTTGCGGAGATGAGCCACCCCACCGGCAGGAAGGGGAACATCTTCTTGCCCATGGCGAGGGTGCTCTCGAAGGGGCTCTCGAGAATCAGGCCGCGCGCTTTCTTTCCTTCCACGGCGAGCTTCACCGCCACGGCCGCGCCCAGGGAGCGCCCGAAGAGAAAAATACGCTCGTGCGGCACGCGCTCGGTGAGCCAGGCGTACGCGGCCCTGCCGTCGGCGTAGAGGCCCTCCTCGCTCGGTCGTCCCTCGCTTTGCCCGTATCCTCTGTAGTCGAAGATGAAGACGCCTGCCCCCAGTTCTTTCTGGATGAGCGCGATGTTCTCCGCGCGGTGGGAGAGGTTGCCCGCGTTGCCGTGCGTCCACAGGAGCACCGGACCGTCCGGGTCTTTGGGCGCGACGTACCAGCCGTGAAGGCGCATGCCGTCTTCTGCGTTGAAGGAGACGTCCTCATACGCTATTCGATAGGTTTTGGGCGTGACCTCGATTTCCCGGTAGGGATGATAGAGCAGGAAATTCTCTAATAACCCAAACATTCCCATGACCAACAAAGCGCCTGCGCCGAGGAGCAGGTAGCGATGGAATTTTTGCGAGATTCGCAGCGGCCCATTCTCATCGAGGGGTTTGCGCGAGTTCCCGGTGGGCGGTCTTGATGCAGAGGTTCTGAATCGTCGTAATGCCCGCATCTTCCAGGCGGCGCGCGGAGCCGGGATGGGCGATGCCCTTTTGCATCCAGAAGGCGCGCGGGCGCTTCTCGATGGCGTCATCCACAAGAGCGGGTATCTCCTCCGAGCGCCGGAAGACGTTCACGATGTCGATGCGCTCGGCCACATCGCCCAGGCTGGGATAGGCCTTCTCGCCGAGGGCGGATTCGATTCCGGGATTTATCGGGATGACCCGGTAACCCGCCTCCTGCATATACGAGGCGATTCGGTGGCTCGTGCGCGAGGGGTCGACCGATAGACCGATCACGGCGATGGTCTCGGCGCCTGCGAGTATGGAGGCGAGTAGCTGATCCTCAGGCTTCATTCCGGCGGTCTCCTCGGTTTTTCGGCATGATACCACAGCTTTGATTGAGTACATGAGGCATGGAGCGGGGGAAACAACTTGCCCTTGATGAAGCCGGGGTGTAAATCATCGGGGAGGGGAGAGAATGCTCCCCGTCCTGATTTCATCATAAGACTTCTTGCGAGTGAGGGGATGAGATGGCGGATACGGCGGTTGTCGAGATTTTTCACGAATACCACTGACCCTGGGCGTACATGGCCGCGGCGCGGCTGGACAAGGTGATGCCCGAGTTCGAGGACAAACTGCATCTCAAATGGCGCGCGTTTCCGCTGGAGGTCATCAACGACCGCCCGGCGCCGCGCTACATCGTGGATCAGGAATGGCCCCTGATAGCGGTTCAGGAGCCGCTCTCGCCGTGCAGAAGCTGGCCGCACGAGGAATACCTGAGGACAACCATCCGCGCCTTTCAGGCCTACGCGAGCGCATACGCGCAGGACCCCGAAAAGGCGCGCGTCTACGATCTCGCGATCAGGCGCGGTTTCTTCTACGAGGGAAAACGCGTGGATGAGGACGCGGTGCTTTGCGAGATGGCGGAAGAAGCGGGTCTCGATGGCTCCAAAGTGGGCGCGGATTTGGAATCCGGCGTGTACGAGGAGGGCGTGATGGATGACTACAGGGAAGCCATGCGCCTGAGGGACGAAGAGGACTTGCCGATGACCAGCCCCACCCTCATCTTCCCGAACGGGGAGGCTGTCTATAACCCATATGCTTCCGATAAGACCATAGAGGACGGAAAACTCACCGAAGTGCACGCCCCGCCAGCCTACGGAGAGGCGGTGTATGAGGGCTACCGCGAGATTCTGGCCAGAGCGGCGGGTTAAAGCGCGAAAGACTTAGACCTTCAACTGGAGTGAGCACATGAACCATCGCCGTCTCGGCAGGACCGGGCTTGAAGTAAGCGAAATCGGCCTGGGCACTTCGCACAATTTCATGCACATGGCGAGCAGCGAACCCGCCCGGTGCGTCGAGATCGTCCGGGAATGCCTGGATTGCGGGGTCAATTTCTTCGACACCGCGCCCATTTACGGGGAATCCGAGCGGGTGCTGGGAGAGGCGCTGGAAGGCGCCAGGGAGAAGATCGTCCTGGCGACCAAGGTGTGGGAGTCGAGCGCATCGGCGGCCCGCGCGAGCATCGAGCGCTCCTTCAAACGGCTTCGCACGGACGTGATAGACCTCCTGCAGATTCACAACATGGCGGGCTGGCGCGAGGTGACGCCGGTTATGCAGGCGTTTCAACGAGAGGGGAGAATCCGCCATCTGGGAGTCACCGACAGAAGACCCGATAATTTCTCCGAACTCATCGAAGCCATGAATACGGACGCGTACGACGCGATCCAGATACCCTACTATCTGGGCGAGGTGCAGTGCCGTGAGGAGGTGCTGCCCCTGGCGCAGGAGATGAACCTGGGCGTAATCGTCATGCGGCCTTTCAGTCACTTGAAGAGCGGCCTGCTCGGTCCCGGGGGCAGCATCGCCCGTATGCCGGAACTGAAAGCACTCCATTCAGGAACACCGGGTCAGGCGCTCCTGAAATACCTTCTCGCGGATGAGAGGGTCTCCAGCGTCATCCCCGCCACCGGCAGGGCGGGCCGCATGAGCGAGAACGCGGCGGCGTCGGGTGGCGGCGCGCTTCCTCCTGATATCTGCGCGCGTCTCGAAGCCCTCGTGGGCTGAAATATTCCCCTATCGTCCGGATTTGCGAGGGAATCTCGGGAAATAACGCCCCGTCTGCTCGGCGTATTTCTCGTAAGCAGCGCCGTGTAAGTCACGAAGGTGCGGCTCCTCGACGAAGCGCACCTGCATCTCGATGCTTAAACAAGTCATGGTGATAAATAACAGCATCAATATGTGGGGTAGCAACACCAGCAGGCCGATGTAGAACAGGAACACGCCGCTATAGATCGGATTCCTTGCGAGCGAGTAAAGGCCCCTCATCACCAAATCGGTTTTCTCGTCTTGGTCGACGCCGAATCTCCACGAAACTCCCATCTGGTATTGCGAGACGACCATGAGCGCGATTCCGGCCAGCGAGATACTCGCGCCGGTCGTGTTCGCGGACCCGCCGATTTGGACTTGCGGCTGAACCGTTCCAATCGCATCGAGGATTGAGAGAGCGATCGTCGCAATGAATGAGGTGACCAGAAGGAAACTTGCGCTTTTGGCTATCCTGGAAGCGCTCGGCTTCACCGTTCGAATACCGTGATCTCCGGTGGCCAGGTAGTGAAGCGCGATTCTCCCGCCCACGGCAAACACCAGGAAGACGAGATAAAGCGTCAGCGCATTGGCCCGGAACATACTACCTCCCGGCTTTCATTGGACATTCCATCAATGGAACGTGAACGAACGTATCTCCTCCCCTGGGCGCGCCAGGAAAAGAGCGCGATTCGCCGAGATGCTAGGACGCTGTCGAAATCGCTCCGACTTCGTTGTCGACGATGACGGGCGAGGTGAAGTATTCGATCGTGGGTTCGACTCCGAGGCGCTCGCGTATCCCGGCGCGCCATGCGTCGTCATAGAGCCGCTCGGCGTCCTCGCGCGACTCGAACAGGTAGACCCCGCCGCCGGTGCGCACGTCGTCCGACACCAGGTAGTATTTTCGCACCAGACCCGGCACGTCGCGGTAGAGAGGAGCCGAGTGCTCAAAGGCCGCGGCCATCTCCTCTTGGGTCTTTCCCTCGGGAAGCGTGAAGCGAACGATTGCGGTGACGGCCATGAACATCCTCCTTATGCCGTGGTGGCGGCCCTGGCTTCGTTGTCGACGATGACGGGCGAGTCGAAGTACTGGACGTCGGGTTCGACTCCCATGCGCTCGACCAGCCTGTTGCGCCACACCTCGTCGTGGACCCGCTCGGCGTCGGCGCGCGTCTCGAAGATATAGACCCCGCCGCCTGACCTGCGGTCTTCGGACATCAGATAGTATTTGCGCAAGAGGCCCGGTACGTCGCGGTAAAGGGCCGAGGAACTCTCGAAAGACGCGATCAACTCCTCCTCGGTTTTAACATCGGGAAACGGGAAGCGGACAACTGCGGTAACGGCCATGAGGCATCCTCCTTTTTGATGATTTGTCTCCGAATTATAGCATGAACAAGGTTCGCCTTACCCAACCGGATACATGCGCTTGACGCTCAGCCTCGCCACGAGGCGTTTCTCGTTTTTCATCGCTTGCAGGTACTCGTCGAGGTCGTCGGGGTCCTTTCCGGTGATGCGGCGATAGAGGTCGAGGTTTTTCGTGCCGTCCGGGTCTTCGACGAGTTCGGCCTCTCCCTCGGCGCAGAGGTAGGGGTAGAAGCTGTCCTGCGGCATCACGCAAAGCGTGGCCCTGGGGTCGCGCCTCAAGTTCCTGGCCTTCACGCGGTCCCACGTCATGGATATCTCCGCGACGCCGTCTGCGTAATCGAACACGATGGGCGTGGGGTGCGATCTGCCGTCCTCGAGCAGGGTGCTCAGGACGCCGTAGTGCTGTTCGTTCAGGAAGGCCAGCGCCTCGTCATGCGTCATGGGGTATCTCCTTATGAATCCATATCAATCGCCGTCTCGACGAAGTCATCGAACGCGGCGCAAAAAGCCTCGGGCGCATCCTGCATCGGAAAATGCCCGCAGGCGGGGATAATCGTTCTCACGCAATTCGGGATTCGCTCTTCGAACATCTCCCCATATGCCATCGCCCCGGCGTCCCCTTCGCCCACGCAGACCCAGGTGGGGACGTGGATTTCTCCCAGCCGCTCCCTCATGTCCGGCGTGTCGAGGATGGCGTCCACCGCTGCGGCGTAATCCTCGGGCGTATTCATGAGAAATCGCCGCTGAAATTCTTCCGCGCTCGCGCCGTCGATGTAGTCCCGAGGCAGCGTCGCCTGCATCCCCTCGCTCGCCAGGGCCGCCTCGACTCCCTCATCGAGCGCCAGCTTTCGCAAAAACTCGAATCGTCCCCTCATTTCTCCTTCGGGCGCCGCGGCGGATGAGGCGACGAGCATCAGGCTGTCGACCCTCTCCGGGTGCTCGAGAGCGAATAACAGGGCGGTTCGTCCGCCCATGCTGTGTCCCATGAGGTGGACCCTGTCGAGCCCCCAGAAGTTGAGAAGCGCGAGCAGGTCCTCGGTGAGGGTTTCGATACCAAATGGGCCCTGGCGCTTGCTCGACCCGCCGTGGCCTCGATGGTCGTATGCAAAGGCCTGAAAGCGACGGGAAAGCGCATCCATCACCGGCTCCCAGGTGTATATGGAGTTGGCGAATCCGTGCATCGCGACCAGGGGCGCGCCGTCTCCTTTCACGGTGTATGTGAGGTTCACGCCGTTCACAGTCGCCACGGGCATCGTCCGCTCCTTTGGGTAGAGAAAAACACGCATTTCGCCTTTGCCGAACTGCAAGAATACCCTATTATGCGGTTTTTCGCAGAACGGCTCATCCGAGCGGTCATAGATGGGAAATTGCGCATGGACGAGAAAAGAGTGGCGGTCGTCCTCTTAAGCGGCGGCATGGATTCGGCCGTCGTTCTGGCCATCGCGAAACGGAAGGGATTCGACTGCGAGGCGCTCAGTTTCGACTATGGGCAAAGACACCGCTGCGAGTTGATGGCCGCCCGAAAAGTGGCGCAGCAAATCGGCGTGTCCGGCCACACCGTTTTGTCCATCGACATGCGCCCCATCGGCGGAAGCGCATTAACGGACGACATCGAAGTCCCCAAGGAGCGCGGCGATATCGGAGAGGGCATACCGGTAACCTATGTGCCTGCGCGGAACACCATTTTTTTAAGCTATGCGCTCGCGCTGGCCGAGGTGAAGGGTGCGAGCGATATCTTCATCGGTGTGAATGCGCTCGATTATTCGGGGTATCCCGACTGCCGCCCGGAGTACATAGACGCCTATGTGCAAATGGCGCGCCTGGCGACAAAATCGGGCGTTAGGGGCGCGCCTCTCGAAATTCATACGCCTTTGAGTGCGATGCGAAAGTCCGACATCGCGCGCAAGGGTGTGGAATTGGGAGTGGATTTTTCTCTCACCCACACCTGTTACGATCCGCTGGATGAGGGGCGGCCCTGCGGTTCGTGTGACGCCTGCATCCTGAGGCGTAAGGGGTTCGAGGAAATCGGGGAGCGCGATCCGCTCCCTTATCCCGTTGCTTGATGTTCGGAGGAATCGTGGAAGAGATTCGTACGGATGTGTTGGTAGCAGGCGGAGGGCTGGCCGGAACGCTGGCCGCTCTGGCCGCACGCGAAGAAGGGGCGGACGTCTGCATCGCCATGAAGGGTGAGGCCGGCCTGACGGGAAATTCCGCGCGCGCGGGCGGCGTATTCGCAACCATACTGGATGGCTTCTCCCTGCCGGAAGATTCCGTGGAAACCATGGTGTCGGATAATTATCGCAGCGGATGGTTTATGTCCGACCCGGCCCTGGTGCGTACGGTCGCAGCGGAATCGGGCGCAGCGATAGAACGTCTGCGCGCATTCGTGGTGCCCTTCCTGGAGAAAAATGGGCGAATGACGCCGACGAAACTCCCCGGGCATACCTATCCACGGGGGGCGCGCGTGCCGGGCGGCGGACCCCGGATGATGATGATTCTGGGTGCGCGGCTCGCGCAGAGTGGAGCGCGCATTCTGGAGAGGCTGTCCTTCATCGGACTGCTTCGCGATGAAGGCGGGAGGGTTGTAGGGGCTGATTTTCAAGAAGAGGAAAGCGGAGATTTGGTGCGGGTGCATGCGCGCGCCACGGTTCTCGCAATGGGTGGATTGGGAGGGATGTACCCCATCACGACGAATGCGCCGGGCGTCGCGGGCGTCGGCTATGGGGCGGCTCTAGACGCCGGCGCACGCTTGCGCGATATGGAGTTCGTGCAGTTCACGCCGACGGCGATGGCCCATCCGCCGCAGCTCAGAGGCAGAAACTCAGGCGGTATGGCGCTCTCTTTCCCGGAAACGCGGTTGAGGAACAGCCTGAATGAGCGTTTCATGGCCCGCTATGCGCCCGATGACATGGAGCACGCCAAGCGCGACGTGCTCTCCCGCGCGATGCACCGCGAGATTGTCGAGGGGAGGGGCACCGAAAACGGCGGTCTTTATCTCGATTTGACGGAGGTGTCCTACGAAGGACTTCGGGACGTGATGGGTGAGATCATCGATGATTTCGTGTCGGCGGGCCTCGACGTGCGAAAAGAACCGATAGAAATCGCTCCCGCCGCACACTCTTGCATGGGTGGCGTCATCATCGATACGAATGGGCAGACGGGCGTGGACGGCCTCTTCGCCGCCGGTGAGAACGGCGGGGGTCTCCACGGGGCGAATCGTCTGGCGAGCGGGGGCCTCACCGTGTGCGCCGTCATGGGTGACAGGGCGGGCCGGGCCGCTGCTCATGTCGAAGGAGAAGGCGGACCGCCGGAGAAGAATGAAGAAGATGGTAGAGGCGCTGATGAGGCGGGTGAAGCGCAGCTCGATGAAATCGAAAAAGAGATTCGTGACGTCATGTTTTCCGCTGGAGGCATCGAGCGGACTTCGGAGGCGCTGGCGGATGGACTGGTGAGAATCGCCGCTCAAAAAGAAAGAATCAAGGTGCTGACGCCCGCTGAGGCGCTCGTCTCGCGCCATGCGCAGGCGAGGCTCATGTGCCTCACGGCCGAGGCGATGCTGGGCGCGATGTCCATGCGGGCAGAGAGCCGGGGGGCGCATACGAGGTCTGATTATCCTGAGCGTGACGATGAGAACTGGCTGGCTAACATTCATGTGTCGATGGAGGCCGGTGGGATGCCTGTGCACGAAAGAGTCCCCATATCCGATAAATTACGCGAAGCGGCAACGCGCCATGCGAACGCCTGAGGGTGTGAGAGTCAGGCAATTTGAAGTTGACACTATGGGCGCGAGAGGATAACCAAGGAATACGCACATATTCATGATGAGAATTCTTCTCAATGATTTGGAGGAGTTATGCAATACCCATTCACCGAAGAACAACTGGCCCTGGCCGATCTGACCCGGGATTTCATGGAGCGCGAGGTCGCGCCCGTCGCCGCGGAAATGGACAGGCGGCCCGACCCGAAGGATTGTTATCCGGGCGAACTCCTCAACAAGGCGTCGCAGCTCGGCCTGCGCACCATGGCGGTTCCGGAAGAACATGGCGGCATCGGAGCCGACACGACGACCAAGGCCCTTTGTCTCTGGACGGGCGCGCAAATCGAGATCGGCGTCATCAAGTGCCTGAGCCAGTGCTGGAAAATATCGAACGCGATCTTCAAGTGCGGCACTGAGGCGCAGATCGAAAAGTGGGGCAAGATGTTCGTGGAGGACCACGACTGCGTGGGCTCGTTCGTCATCACTGAACCCGATTATGGCTCGGACAACATCTACCGGCAGTCCGACCCCGCGCTGGGCCTCAAGACCTCGGCGGTCGAGGATGGCGACTACTACATCATCAACGGTGCGAAACGGTTCACTTCTCTCACGAGTTGGGCGCAGATTCTGCTGGTCTTTGCGAGAACGGACCCCACTGTTCCGCTTCATCAGGGAACCAGCTGCTTTCTCGTTCACGGGGACCAGGAGGGGGTCTCTTACGGCAACGTGCACGACAAGCTCGGCTACAGGCTGTATCCCAATGCCGAGAGCTACTACGACAACGTACGCGTTCATAAGGACGACATCCTGGGCGGGGTGAACAAGGGTTTTTACACCTTCGGCACGGTGTTCCGGGGCAGCGCCGAGCTTCCGGCGTGCAATACGGGCATTGCGCGCGGCATTTACAATTTCTGCCTCCAGCACGCGAAAGAACGCATCCAGGGCGGCAAGCCCATCATCGAGCATCAGACGATACAGCACATGCTCGCCGAGATGCTGATGAACATCGAGGTGGCCGAGCAGTTCATGTGGCGCATCTGCTGGGGCGTGGAGAACGATGAGAGTTACAACACGCGCTTCACGCGGTACGGAAAGGTGTTCAGCGATCAGGTGGCGCTCAAGACGATTGCCTTCGCCACGGACATTCTCGGCGGCATCGGCATCATGAAGGAGACGCCGACGGAGAAGATGATGCGCGACCTCCTTACCTTCCTGCACGGCGACGGGACGGACTCGATGACGCTGCTGCGCGCCGCCCAGACGCTGGACGAGCCCGCATAAGGGCGTCGCGAGGGCGTAATTCCCCGATTCGGGAGAGGAAAACAATGGATTTGATGCTCACCGACAAAGTGGCGATGATCTCGGGCGGAAGCCGGGGGCTCGGCTTCCACATCGCGAAAGATCTGGTGGGAGAGGGCTGCCACGTGGCGATCAGCGCGCGGGGCGAGGAGCGCCTGAACCAGGCGGTCGATGAGCTGAACGCGCTGGGCGGTGGACGCGCGGCGGGTTTCGTGGGCGACGTGACCCAGGAAGGCGTGCCCGATGCTTTCATGCGGAAGACGCTCGATGCGTTCGACGCCGTCGACATTCTCGTGAACAACGTCGGCGGCAGCAATCCCAAGGCGTTTCTCGACATCACGGACGAGGAGTGGCGCGAGGGGTTCGGTTTCAACCTTTATCATGCGGTGACGCTCTCGCGTCTCGTGATACCGGAGATGAAAAAAAGAGGCGGCGGCTCCATCCTGAATGTCGCTTCCATCTACGGGCGCGAATCGAAGGGCGCGATGACCTACAACGCCTCCAAGGCGGCGCTCATCAGCTTCTCCAAGGGGCTCGCCCAGCAGACGGCGCAGGACAACATTCGCGTGAACTCGATTGCGCCGGGCAGCATCATATTCCCCGGCGGCGTCTGGGAGCGGCGGGTGAACGAGGCGCCCGACGGCCTGAAGGGCTTCATCGACTCAGAAATGCCGCTGGGCCGGTTCGGCCGCCCAGAGGAACTCTCAGCAGTAGCCGTCTTCATGGTGAGCCCGAGAGCGAGTCTGGTGCACGGGGCCTGCTGGAACGTGGACGGCTCGCAAAGCCGCTCGAATATCTAATCCCTGCTGAGAATCACGAAACTTTCTGGAGGGGTTCGCGCACGCGCGTGAGCCATTGCTGCTTGAGCGTGCTCTTGACGACGCGCGGGATGCTGAAGCCTATCGGTATCATCCTCGGCTCGACCAGGGGACTGGAGAGTTTCGCTTCCTCAAGTGGCAGTCCCACCACATCAATTTTATTCAAATCCGTTTCACCGAAACCCGTCACCCGGGCGGCTTCCAGGGTTCTGAGTTTCTCGGACGAGAGTCCTGTGACCTCGCAGGCGACGCGGTCGAGGGCCACCGGGTCTGCGCTCGCGATGATGAGGCCCACCTTGCGGGGAGTTCCCTGCGCGGGTCCCTGGCCTTCCATCGCAAAGACGGCGTCCAGTACGGAGAGCCTCGTCTTGAGCAAACGCGCTGTTTCGACGAGCATGAGCGGGAAATAATCCTCGAAAGTCCCGGCCTTGAAGTGCCACCAGGCCTTTCTTTTTCCCGCCACGCAGCCGAAGAGGTTCTTGACCGCGCCCGTCATGTAAAGCTGGCAATGGGTCTTCAGCTTCGGCAGGTTGATGATTCCGTCCGCGTCCATGGCCTCTTTCGCCATTGTGAGATGCGCGTAAACGACCCCATCGGGATTGGGAACCTTCACCCCTTTTCTGAAGGTGACGAGCGGAATCCTAAGTTCCTCGCATACCCTCGACAAGCCGGTTTGCTCGGCGCAAGCGGCGAGGCTCCCCCAGGCGGGACTGTCGCCCATGGATATTTTCCGTGGCGGCGTAGCCATATTCTGAAACTGCTCCGCCACCGCCCGGAGTATTTCAGGATGGGTCGTGAGGGCGCTCTCAGGCGGTGCGCCTTTCAAGATGTTGGGTTTGAGCAGTAGCCCATCGGTTTCAGTGGCGAATTGCGCGGCGCCGCCAAGGGCTTCCAGGGCTTGGGCGACGGCATCACTTACGCGCTCTTTGTCGTAGTCTTCACAACGGACAATCGCAACGCGGCTCATGGGCGTTTAACTTTCCTTTCTGATGGCTTCTATCTTGTCGTCGCGTTCCGCTTCCAGCGCCTCACGCTCGCTTCTGAATTTCTGGCGGAATGCGCCCAGCGCCTCTCTGGCCTCGGGTTCCAGTTGCGCTTCAATGGCTTCGATGGGAGCGCCGCCTGTCATTTTCATCAATTCCTGCTGATGGAGAACGTCTTTTTCGGCGATTTTCCCCTCGTATACCTTTTTGATTTCCTCAATCTTGTCCCTTTGCTCAGGAGTGAGTTTTTCCAGTTCCTGGCGCGCTTGCTCGCCGATGGCGGAAGTTTTCTCCATCGCAATTTCCAGGGCGCTTTTCATCATGACCCTCCACGGCGGTGTAAAGTTTAATGGTCGAGGGCATTCTAAGTTGCGCAAAGAAAGGGGTCAACATCTGCGTCTTTGGACGAGACAGGCCCGGACGCCGTCATCACCTTCGCCTCGCGATGAGGGGGTAATGCGCAGGTTTTCAGACGGATAGCGCAAACAATGGACTTCTTGCCTTTCGGGGACTCTCCGGGACGGATATTTTGATATAAGAGGATGTGAAACGCCCACCTGTGGAGGAACCATGCGCGAGCCCACGTTTGACGATGTTCTGGAGGCGCAAAAACGCATCGCCGCCTACTTGCAGCCCACGCCTTTTCACGAGGTGCCTGTGCTTTCGGAACGCATCGGGTGCCGGTATTTCCTGAAATTCGAGTCCATGCAGCCCATCGGCGCGTTCAAGGTGCGCGGCGGCGTGAATCTCGTCTCCAGGCTCGGGCCGGAGGAGAAGCAAGCGGGCCTCATCACGGCCTCGACCGGCAACCATGGTCAATCGATTGCCTATGCCGCGCGGATTTTCGGGGTCAATGCGCTGATCGCGGCTCCAAACGGAGCGAATGCGGATAAAATCTCGGCCATCGAGAGGCTGGGGGCGGAAGTCGCGTTCGTGGGGGAGGATTTCGACGACGCCAGAATGTGGTGCGAGGAGCAATGCGAAGAACGAGGCATGCGCTACGTTCATTCGGCCAACGAGCCGCGCCTCATCGCGGGTGTGGCGACACAGACGCTGGAGATCATGGAATCTGATCCGGATATCGAGGTGATCATCGTCCCCCTCGGCGGAGGCAGTGGGGTGTGCGGCGCAGGCCTCGTCGCCAAACAGGTCAACCCCAAGGTCCACGTGATGGGGGTCCAGGCGGAAAACGCCCCCGCCTTCTACAAGAGCTTCTACGCAGGGGAATTGCTGCCCCAGCCCTCAGCGGACACCTTTGCTGACGGGCTCGCTACGCGGGTGCCTTTCGAGCTGACGTATTCGATGATCAAACGATACGTGGATGAAATCGTGACCGTGAGCGAGGAGGAGATGTGCGACGCCATCCGCCTGCTCGTATCCGAAGTACACGTCATCGCCGAGGGCGCAGGCGCCGCCCCGACGGCTGCCGCCATGAAAATGGACCTGAAGGGCAAGCGGGTCGCCGCAATTTTGAGCGGGCGCAATCTCACCGGCGAGCACCTCGATATCATTCTCAGCGGCGGGACGCCTCGTCCGTGAAATACGTCATCAAAAAAGAGGCCGTGAAAGCGCATGAACCGGGGAGCCGGTATGTAGAGGTTGCGCTCAGCGTCCCCCAGCTAAAGCCGCTCACCTATCGGGTGGAAGCTGAATTCGTGGGATGCCTCGCGCCCGGGCTGCGCGTGCTGGTGCCGCTGGGCAGGCGGAAGGTGACGGGATATGTCATCCACCCGCCGGGCGAAAGCCCGCCACCCGGAGTCGAGCCCAGTTCCATAAAGTCCGTTCTGGAGATAATTGATGACGAGCCGCTGCTCACGCCGGAGCTTCTGGAACTCACCAGATGGGTGGCGGAATATTATTGTTGCGGCTGGGGGGAGGCGCTCAAATTCGCGCTGCCGTCCCATAGGGAGAAGAAAACCGTAGAGCGTTACCGCCTGAGTGAGGCGGGCAGGCTTGAGGCTGCGTTCGAAGAAGGAGGACTGGGTCTCCCCGGCCTCAAACCCTCGGAGGGTAAGGGAAGCCACAAGGCGCGCATTCTGGTCGCGCTTCGCAAAGCTCCTCGGACCCTTCATTCTCTTGCGGCGTCGTTCGGGCGCGGAACGCGCCCGGAACTCATGCGCCTTGTCGATGCGGGCTTCGTGGAGAAAATCGTCGACGAGGTGGGTGGTTCTAAACAGCGGAAGGTCAAGTATGCGCGCCTTCGAAGGATGCCGGAAGAGGATGAGTTTCAGGATTTGGAAAAACGCGCGAAGCGGCAGGCGGAAATCCTGCGCCTGTTGGACCAGGCGGATGATGGGCGGATGCGGCTTGGGGAGCTGGAAAGCCTCTCGAAAGGCGCGCGCGCCGCTTGCGAGGCGTTAGAGAAAAAAGGATGGGTCCGGGTGGAGGAGGACCTCCTCCCTGATGCGGAGCATGTGGGGGAGTCGAGTCCAAGACCCGGTGCGCCCTCTATGGACCTGACCGATGAGCAAAGAGAATCGTTTGAACTGGTGAAAACCGACATTGTGCAAAAGAATTTTTCGGTCACGCTTCTTCACGGCGTCACGGGAAGTGGAAAGACGGAAGTCTACATCCAGCTTGCGCAAAAAGCCTTGGAAAATGGGTTGGGCGCGTTGATTCTGGTGCCGGAAATCGGACTGACACCCCAGCTTTTGGCGCGTTTCCAGGAGCGGTTCGGGCAATCGGTGGCCTGTCTGCACAGTGCTTATACTGACAAAAAGCGCATATCGGAATGGCGGCGCATCAAGAACGGGGATGCGCCCATCGTCGTGGGCACGAGGTCTGCCGTCTTCGCCCCGGTTTCGAATCTCGGGATGATAGCGGTGGATGAGGAGCACGACAGCTCCTACAAGCAGGAGGAGTCCCCTCGCTACCACGCGCGGGATACGGGCATCGTGCGCGCCAGGAATCTGGGGGTTCCGGTCGTGCTGGGTTCGGCGACGCCGTCGATTGAAAGCTATACGAGTGCCAGAAGCGGCCGCTACCGCCTGCGCTCGTTGTCGCATCGACCCACGGGGGGAGCCTTGCCGCAGGTGCGCCTGGTGGATTTGAGAAAAGAGGCTGGTTCCGACCCCAAAACGCCCGAGCTTCTCACGCGTGATTTGGCGGCGGCCATCGGCGAACGTCTGGAGCGAGGCGAGCAGACGCTGTTGTTCCTGAACCGGCGCGGATTCTCTTCTGTCATCTTGTGCCGCGGTTGCGGCGAGGCGCTCCAGTGTCCTCACTGCTCCATCCCGCTGACGTTTCACCGTGAAGGCGGGGGCAGGGTGCAGTGCCACTGGTGCGATTACAGCGCCCACCCGCCCAACAGATGCTCTTCCTGCCACAGTGACCGCGTGGGATATTTCGGCGTGGGAACCGAGCGCGTCGAGCAGGCAGTAAAGGCACGATTCCCGGAGGCGCGCGTCCAGCGTCTGGACCGCGACACGGCCCGCCGGGCAGGCGCATATGAGAGCATATTCGGGGCCATGCGCAGCGGGGAGATAGACATCCTCATCGGGACGCAAATGGTGGCGAAGGGCCATGATTTCCCGAAACTGACGCTCGTGGGCGTCGTGGTGGCCGACGTCGGGCTTCATCTGCCCGATTTCAGGGCGAGCGAGCGTACTTTTCAGCTATTGACGCAGGTGGCCGGCCGGGCGGGCCGCGCCGATTTGCCCGGTGAAGTCATCATCCAGACGTTCAGGCCGGATCATTTCGCTGTACAGTGCGCGCGGACGCATGATTACGCCGGTTTTTATAAGAGAGAAGCCTCGGCGAGAGAGCGGATGGGCTATCCGCCGTATCGACGTCTGGCCAGACTTCGTTTCGAGTCCAAGGACAAGCACTTGGCGGCGAAAGCCGGTGAATGGGTGGCCTCATATTTACGCAAACATGGCGTTGCCGCCGCCGGGCGCGCCGCCGGCCCTGGAGGGGTCGAATATCTGGGTCCCGCGCCGGCGCCTCTCGTGAGGATTCGCGGTCTATGGAGGTATCACATGATCTTGAAGGCCAAAGGGTCGAAGCGCCTGGGCGAAGCGGTCACTTCGCTGACAGCGGAATTTGACGGGCAAGCGGCCTTTTCCTCCGTTCGCCTGGCGGTGGACGTAGACCCGATGAGTTTGATGTGAGGAAATTCATCCTCAAAGGAGTTTTTCTTAAGAATCAGATTTTCGAATCGAGGAGATTTTATGTCTCAGGAAAATTTCAGAACGGCCCTCGTGGGCCTCGGATGGTGGGCGACGCCGATTGGCGATGCCCTCCGCAGAAGCGAGGTGATAGACTTGGTCGCCTGCTACACACGCAACGAAGAGAAGCGCGCCTCATTCGCGGGAGAACACGGATGTGAGGCGGCGCCCAGCTATGAGGCGATACTGGAGAATCCCGACGTGGAGGGGGTCCTGCTCACCACGCCGAACAAGGTGCATGCGGCCCAAATCATAGCCGCGCTCGAAGCGGGCAAGCACGTCTGGGTGGAGAAACCGATAACCAACATCCTGGCCGAAACGCCTGGGGTGCTCAAAGCCTGGCGAGCGTCCGGCAAGACCCTGGCGGTGGGGCATTGCTATCGCCGCGCGGCGGGGCATAGGAAAATCCGAGCGCTGATAGAAGATGGAACCATCGGCAGGCCGCTTTGGGCGGAGGCGGTGTTCTCAAATCACATGGGCCAGTTTTTCACCACCGACAGATGGCGTTATTTCCGGGATGAATGCCCGGGCGGCCCCCTCATGCAGATGGGGATTCACCACTGCGACACGCTGAACTACCTCCTGGGCGATCCCGTATGCGTGACGGGGATTCACAAAAAGCTGGCCACGCCTGCTGAGATAGACGACGTGACGATGACGATCACCGAGCACGAAGGCGGTCCTGTCTCGACCCTGATGACGAGTTTCGTGACGCCGGGCGTCTTTACCCTCAAGCTGCACGGCACCCAGGCGGTGGTCGCTCTCGAGATGGTCCGGGAAAACATCACCCTGGCGCACCGGACGAATGATGAGACGACTCTGGCGATCCAAAAAGCGGGCGAGGCCGGCTGGACGGACGTGCCCGTTCCCGAAATGGCGGACATGATAATCGACGAGGTGGAGGAATTCGCCGATTGCGCGCGCACGGGCGCAGCGCCTGAAACCGGCCCCCGGGAGGCCGTCCATGCCCTCGCACTGGTGGAGGGTTCGTGTCGTTCGGCGGAAGCGGGAAGAAAGATACAGATGACAGAACTTCTGGAAGGTATCGACGTCTAGGAGCCGCAGGGTATCTTCGAGCATCTTAAGGATTTTGGCTGGTGGGCCGTACTGGATTTGAACCAGTGACTTCTGCCGTGTGAAGGCAGCGCTCTGCCACTGAGCTAACGGCCCAGGGTCTTGCGTTTATCATAGCCCCCAAATGGGGTCAAGAACGGATGTGTTTTAGCCCGCCTCCAAACTTTACGGGAGCTCAAACCATCGGCTATGATAACGGCAGTAGAAACCCTCATCGTCGATATTTGGCCAGCGAACTTGAAAGGATAGTCCCAGATGAATCAATTGACGAATAATGGGGTGAAATACAACCTCGAAACCCGGGAGCATGATCTGTATGGGTTCGGCGTCGATGTTTATATGCTCGAGCAGGATGGCGCTCAGCCCAAGGAACCCATCGCGTTCATTCCCGGAAAAGATGAGAACGCCGCGACCATTCTGACGCAGCAATGGCTCAAAATCGCATTTCCGGCGGAATTGCCGAAAGGCAAGAAAAAATAGCGACGACGAACGGCAGGAAAGCCAATCGGGCAGCCTTTTCCCTGCTTGCCAACCGGGGGGACGCCTTGGAGTCGCCTCAAACCATCCAGACAGACCAGGCCCCATCCCCCACCGGACCCTTCGTTCAGGCGCGCCGCGTGGGGAACCTGTTGTTCATCGCCGGCCAGCGCGGCATCGACCCTGATTCCGGGGAACTCGTCGAGAGAACCATTGAGGCGCGCGCCAGAAGAACTTTCGAGAACCTGAAAGCCATTGCGGAGGCGGCGGGCGGGTCGCTGGCTACCTTCGTATCCACTGTCGTCTACGTGAAGGATATGGATGCCCATCGCCCGACCATCAACCGGCTGTATGAGGAATACTTCGGGCCGAACCTGCCCACGCGCACCATTGTCGAAGTGAGCCGGTTGAACCAGGACGACATCGTGGAAATCGAGGCGGTGGTGATGATCCCGGGTGCTGAGGCTTAGCCTGCGGGCGTAGCGGGCGCAGGAAGCGGCTCCCACCATTTCGCAACGCCCAGATCCTCTGCGATAACGCCGGCGGCGTTGTAGCCGGGCGCTCCGTTCAGACCACCCCCCTGACAGCTCGAACTACACAGATAAAATCCCTCCAGAGGCGTCCGCATGCCGGAGAGCAGGGGATGGGGTCTGTTGATCCCCAACTGTTCGGGAATATACGCCCCCATGCGCACGCCGCCGCGGACCATGTTCTTGTTCCCGCGTTCCACGTCGAGCGGGGTGTAGAGCTTCGCCGCGCGGACGTTGTCCGGCGTGAGATTGGGAGCGTAGCCGCGCCACACGTCTACGAGGCGTTCGGTGTATTCCTCTTTTATTTCATCCCACTTCCGGGGGCCGCCGTCTTTGAGCTCATAGGGCGCGCCCGGCCACCAGAAAGCGACGTGGCCGCCCGGGGGCGCATAGGAGGGGTCGTGCTGGCTGTTGCATGAGCCGTTGCCCATCGGACGCGAGGGGATGAGCCCGTTCCTGCGCTCTTCGGTGTTTTCGGCCATCTCCTCGCCGGAGTCCGCCCCGAAGATGATGTTGTAGGCCCGGCCCACGTCCGGGTCAAAGTTCTCTGCGGTATACCGCGGGATTTCGGCCAGGGCGAGATGCAGCGTGCTCAGAGAGTGGAAACCCCAGTCCCAGTTTCGCACCTTTTCGTTGACCTCATCGGGGAAGGCGTCTTCTCCCGCCATTTTGATGGATGCCGGCGCATTGAGGCTTGAAGCGACAAATTGCGTCGCCATCATCTTCTCGCCGCCATCGAGCATTACGCCCGTCGCACGCCCGTTTTCCCGTATCACTTCCCGCACGTGGCTGTTTCTCAGGACAACGCCTCCGTTCTGGATGACGATGCGCTCGAGCGCCAGAGGCAGTTGCATCGCGCCTCCCACCGGAAGACCGAGCGTCGTGTGGGTGGAAAAGAGACTCGGGAGGAAAATGCCTGTACCCGGCGCGTTCTCGACCGTGATGGCGTGAGAGAACAAGAAGAACAAGGCCCGCATTTTGGGATGTTCGAAATGAGTTTCGATAGCCTCGAAAATCGACATTTTCGCAAAACTCAAAATCTCCCGTCCCGCATCGCTGTCCATCCGGGAGACGATTTCCTCCGGTGGCAGAGGCGGATGAAACAAAAAACTGCGCAGGAGCGGGGCGAGTTCCACGGCGAATCGCCGGTGGAGGTAGACGTATGATTCGGCGTCCTTCTTGGAAAATTTCGAAATGGATGCCGCGCTTTTCTCGGCGTCACGGTGCAGGAGAATGGCCGTGCCGTCGCGGTACAGCGCGGCGTGCTGCACGTCCGGCGTGAGCCAGTTGAACCCGTATTTGTCCAATTCCAAGTCTTTGACGATTGGAAAATCATCCAGACCGATGAAGAAATTCGCGTGCATGTTCGATTGGTAGCCGGGCATCAGGAATTCCCTGGTGCTCGAACCGCCGCCGATTTCGGGTTCGCAATCCAGAACGGCGACTTTGAGCCCCGCCCGAGCGAGATACGCCGCGCATACCAGGCCATTATGTCCCGCACCGATCACAACACCATCGAATTGCGCCATCGGATTCTCTCCTCAAATGGTGGATAGAGAACTTCCAGCTTATCGAATCGGGGATGAAAGGGCAAAAAGGCGAACGAAAAACACCCCGCCGCAGGGGACCGCTGAAAGCCCCCCGACAAGGAGCTGTTGAAAAAGGCCTCATTTCGTGATTCGGTGTATGGAGCCGAAAGAGGAGGGAGGGGTAGGGACAGGTCGCGACCTGTCCCTACAAATGCGATTTGGCTTTGTTCGTCATTCCGGCGGCGGTCATTCCGACGGCGGTCAATGCCAACCGGGAAGAAGTATCCGTAGGGACAGGCCCCGTGCCTGTCCGTGGCCTTCGCGCCCTTCCTGTATCGGGGTGAATACGACCGACGGGCGGCCACAGGGGGCCGCCCCTACGGCCTCCATTCGAGGGGCGCGCAAGGGCTTTTCAACAACCCCGACAAGAGGGGTCGGGAGGTTCGGCGAGGGAGCCGGGCGTCTGCGCATTTGCGCGCATTTGCCGTCCTCCCCCGAACCCCGAAGCGGTGTATCGTGCGCGCCGCGCGGGGGAGAACTCTCCCGCTTGCGGGCCGAGACGGAGGCGAGAGGAGGTTTTCTCATGGGATCGGGCATTCGAGAGAGGATAAGGGCGTCTGTCCGCGTTCTTCACCGCGTGATGCCGTTCGCCAAGGCCCTGTTTCGGGCGAGGACAGAGGCGTCGCCCCGCGTTCTTCACCCGGCCTGGGTCGTGGCGCTCATGGACGCGGGAGCAAGCGGAGAAATAAAAATAATCCAATTTCACGTAAATATCGATTAATTATTTTCATGAACCCGGTGACCACGCAATGGTACGATTGACTCCGTTTGTCTACGATAACTGATTGTTTATAATACAATATTTCTGTTATTCCTCACCCCGACCCCCCTTGCGCTTTCGCCACACGTATGCTCTGATACCCTCCTGTATCATGCCGCTCGTATGCGTTTTGATTACAAATTATTGGAGGCGGGATGCCGAAGCGAAGCGATTTGAAACTCACCAAGCGCACCGTCGACGCGCTCGAGGCCGACGGGAAGAACGCGATCTTCTGGGACCGGGAGCTGGCGGGCTTGGGTGTGCGCGTCCACACCACGGGCCGGAAGACCTGGGTGGTGCAGTCCCGGGGACCCGGGGGTCCCAAACGCGTGACGTTCGGCCGCCACGGGGAGTTGACCGTCGACGAGGCGAGGAAGCGCGCCGCCCTCATCATCGACCGCATCAAGCGGGGCGAGGAGCCGGTAACTCAACCGCCAGAAGCGGAGTCCACCGTGGCGGGACTCGCCGAGCGCTTCATGCGCACCCACGTGGAGCGGCATCTCAAGCCGGCTAGCGCCTCGGCATACCGCACGGTACTCGACAAATACATCCTGCCCGCCATGGGCGGTATGGGCCTGGACGAAGTCGGCGGGGCGGAAGTCACGGCGCTCCATCACAGGCTCAGGGACACGCCCGCCCGGGCCAACGCGGCCGTCCACCTGCTCTCGCGGATGTACACCCTTGCCGAGGCGTGGGAACTGGTCCCGCCCGGGCGGAACCCCTGCCTCTCCGTGCGCCGCTACAGGACGCGCAAGAGGGAGCGGTTCCTGACGCCTGAGGAATACCGCCGCCTGGGCCGTGCGCTCAGGCAAGCCGAGGATGAGGACGGGATATGGCCGGCCGCCATTGCGGCCATCCGGCTGCTCGTCCTGACCGGGTGCCGCAGGGGCGAGATACTGAGCCTCGGGTGGGACGACGTGGATCGCACGGCGGGGGATCTGCGCTTGAGGGACGCCAAGGCGGGTCCCCGGATGGTTCCCCTGACGAAGCCCGCCCTCAGGGTATTGGACGCCATCCCGCGTTCTGAAGACAACCCCTGGGTGATAGCGGGCCAGAGGCCCGGGAGGCGCCTGACGGGCCTGCACCACTACTGGCGGCCCGTACGGGAGCGGGCGGGGCTCCATGACGTGCGCATCCATGACCTCAGACACTCCTACGCGTCGAGGGCGCTGGCGCTGGGCGAGAGCCTCTACACTATCGGGAAACTCCTGGGCCACACGAGCGTGGCGACGAGCGCGCGCTACGCGCACCTGATGCGCGAGGCCGAGAGGGAGGCGGCGGTAAGGGTGGGCGGGAGCATCGGCGCCCACGTCGCGAACGGGAGGGTCATGTAGAGATGGCGAAGCCTGAACACGGGACACTGTCGAACCGTGCGGTCGGGAAGCTTAGAGTCCATAAAGACACGGTGTACTGGGATCGGGAGCTCACCGGCTTCGGCGTGCGGGTTTATCCCACCGGCTCAAAAGTCTACATCGCCCAAGCGCGGGGTCCCGAGGGACCCAAGAGGGTGGCGGTGGGCCGCCACGGGGTGATCAACGCCGATGAGGCGAGGAAGCGCGCCGCCCACATCATCGCGAGGATCAAGGCGGGCGAGGAGGCGGTTCCAGAGCCGCTTATACGCAAGGCGGGCCCCACGGTGAATGAGGTGTGCGCGCGCTACCTCGCCCAATACGTCGCGGTGCGGTGCAAGCCGGCCACCGCCGCGCTCTACCGCTCGGTGATCGACCGCCACGTCCTGCCCGCCCTGGGCAGGGCGCCGATCGCTGCGCTCTCGCGCGCGCGGGTGGCGGAGTTCCACGAGAGCCTGTACGAGACGCCCGCGGTGGCGAACATGGCGCTCCGCATCCTCTCCTCGATGTACCGCCTGGCCGCGGGCTGGGGAATGGTTCCCGAGGGAACCTCGAACCCCTGCAAGGCCCTGGTGAAATACCCCGAGCGCAGGCGCGAGCGGTTCCTGACGGATTCGGAGTTCACCCGCCTGGGACGCGCACTCGAGGAGGCGGAGGCTGCGGGCGCCGCGCCTCCGCGTCCGCGGTGGCGGCGATCAGGCTCCTGGCCCTTACCGGGTGCCGCAGGAGCGAGGTCCTCAAGCTGCGCCGGGAGGACGTGGCGCTCGAAGCGGGCGAGCTCAGGCTGCCCGATTCCAAGACGGGCGCGCGGGCGGTCCCGCTACCGCCGGAGGCCGTCGAGCTTCTCACGGACCTCCTTGGCGCCCACGACGGCCCCTGGGTCATACCGGGCAGGAAGCCTGGGACGCATTTCGGGAACATCGACGAGGCCTGGCGTCTCATAAGGGACCGCGCGGGCCTCGGGGACGTGAGGCTGCACGATCTCCGCCACTCCTGGGCCTCGCGGGCGCTCGCGCTCGGCGAGGCGCTGCCCGTGATCGGGAAGCTCCTGGGCCACAGCAAGCTGGAAACGACGGCGCGCTACGCGCACCTCGCGCGCGACTCGGCGCAGGAGGCGGCCGAACGGGTCGCGGAGAGCATCGCCGAAGACATGCTGCAGGGCGCCTGCGATTTTTCTACAGCTCCATCCCTCGATCCGATCGGGTCTTCTCCATCGCCGGCGTCCGCCGCTCCAATGCCTGCGTCGCTTCCCTCGACTTCTCCGCCCCGATGCGCTCCGCCTTGCCCGCACCTATCGCCTCGAGCGCCGCGATGCGCTCCCCCGTCGCGGCTTCGAGCCGCTCGCGCAACGCCTTCGCGTCGTCGGTCACGAGTTCCGCCCGGTCCCGGGCGCGGCTGATCTCGACGTAGAGCGTCTTCTGGTTGGTGAGGTCGGGGTGGTTGGCCTCCATGGCGGCGATTACGGTATCGACCGTCCGGCCCTGGAAGGCGTGGACTGTCGAGGCCCATGCGCGGTCGACGTGGCGAAGCTGCGGGTCGCCGCGGGTCATGCCGATCGTTCGCCCGTCCTCGACCCGGAAGGTGACGCGGCCGTTCATGACGCTCCTCACCTCGGCGGCCTGGCTGTTCACGAGACCGAGGTCCTTGTCGTTCCGGGTCCAGCGGACCCTGTCGCCAATGCGCAACTCCATGCGCTCGACCTTGTAGACCTCGACCCCGCCACTTCTCGCCGCGAGACGGCGGGGCTCCCAGCGGATTTCTCCTCCCTCCCTGCCTTGCAGGATGACCGCGCCGTTCGCGTGGTCTACGCCCGTAACGCGCAGCTCATCCCCTTTCTCGACACCCAGGCGCTTGTAAGGGCGGTGGAAGGCGACGACGTCGCCCGGCGCGTAGTTCGCGGCGAGCGATTTCTCGGGGTTGGTGTAGCCGCGCGAGACGAGGCGATTCGTGAGGAATGCCGGGCCGCAGACGACGCCCTCCCGGACCAGGCGCTCGCGTACGATGGCGTTGATCTTCTCGCGGATCTTGTGGCTCGGCGCCATAAGCCCGGCGTTAGCGCGCGCCTCGGGCGATAGCGCCAGCCAGCGCGCGGCGGCTGCGCCCGCGAGGTTGTCGGCTTTGACCTCGGCCACGTTGGAGCCGAGCTTATCGAAGGCACGCCTGACGTCGCCCGCAAGGGTGGCCTCGACGGCGGCTTTGAGGTCGGGATCCCGCTGGCGCATGATCTCGCTCATGGTCGCCGTCTTCATGCCCGCTTGTTGCAACTGCGCGAAGGGTTTGCCGGCATCGACGGCGTCTAATTGTTTCGCGTCGCCGACGAGAACGACCCGGGGCAGGCGCAGGACCTCCGAGATACGGAGCAGTTCGCGCACCTCGCGCGTCGAGGCGAGGGAACCCTCGTCCACGACGAGGGCGGTCTTCGCGTAGCCCGCGCGCAAGTGTTTTCGGGCCTTTCCCGTGAGGCGGTCTTGCGCGACGTCGGCGTATCGCGTGAGGAAGCGCTGGAGCGTCTCGCTCTCGATCCCCGCCTCGGCTTCGAGCGTCCGCGCGGCCGAGGCCGAGGGCGCCAGGCCCCGGACTTCGTAGCCGCGTTTCTCGAATAGCGCGCGGGCGCGCTTGAGCATCTTCGTTTTTCCAGTACCGGCATACCCCTGTACGCCCACGACGCGATCTTTTTCCGAGAGGATCAACCTGACCGCGTCCCTTTGGCCCTGCGTCAGCGGTCCCTTGCGCAGGTGCGCGCTCACCATCCAGCCCCGCATGGCGGGCGCGCCCCGGCCCCTGCCGGCTTCCACCAGGGCGATGTTCTCGCGCTCCGCCGCCGCGGCCTTCTCCGTCGTGAGCATGTCCTTCACCCCGGGCAGGTCCGCCGCGTGCAGGACGCCCGCTTTTTCGAGTCTCGCCACCTCGCGCACAGCATTCGCCATCGACACGGCGCCGGGCCGCCAGGCGAGCGCGCCGGCGAGCAGAGCGGCGCGGTCGAAGACGGCCTCGCGCTCCGAGAGGTGCGCCACGGCCCACTCCACGGCCTCGCGGACGGGTTCGACGACAGCCGCGCCCCGGCCGGCGTCGCGGGATATGGCCCTCCTCTCCATCGCCTGCGCCTTGAGGGTCCTTGCGTCGAAGTTCAACTCCTTCGCCTGCTTCTCCCATACCGCCATGAGCGTCGCCTTGTCGGCTTCGCGCTTGGGGTCCCGCGTCATGAGCGTGACCCGCTGGGCCGCGCGCTGGTTCTCCGACGTCTTGCCCAGCCCGCGCTCTTCCATCGCCTTCTCGATCTCAGCCCGCCGGGTCGAGAACGCCTCGATCACCTCGCGCGGGACGCCCGCGATCTCGAAGCGCCCGTCCGCGTGGGTCTTCTCGACCCGGTAGCCGAAGTTTTCGAGACCCCGGGCGAGTTCGGTCCGGTAGAGGGCGCCGATCAGCATCTTCTGCTCATAGAGCTTCTCGTTCGACATCGTGCGCCACTTGCCATCGGCGCCACGAACCATGTTGGCGATGACCGCGTGCGTGTGGAGCAGGGGGTCGAGGTTGCGCGAGGTGTCGTGCCGGAAGGTGGCGACCAGGGTCTTCTGGTCTCCCGCACGGACAATCCGACCGGTCCCGGGTTCGCTCATCCTGGTCTCGGCGGCGTTTTTCTCCACCCAGGCGAGGGTGCGCGCCACGGCCACCTCGTGGGCCCACATCGCGCGCGCATCGCCGCCCAGGTAGGCCAGCAGCGAGACGGATTTCGGGGCCGAGAGGGTGAGGTCGCGGCCGGGACGGTGGTGGATCACGCCGTCCTTGCCTCTTTTCCCGAGCCTTTGTCCCGAACCGTCGGGCACCACGCCCTCGAGCACGGAGCGGAGGGTGTCGGGGTCGACCGGACCCGTGAGTCCCAGGTCCTCGGCGCCCCTGCCGCGCCAGGCGCTCGCATCCAAGTGGTTCGGGTCGTCCTTCCCGTAGTAGTCGTCGCGCTCGAAGTAGGAGACGCACTGCGCGGGCGCGACGACGGCGCCGATCGATGCCACCATATCAGCAGCTCCTCATGTGGTTCCGATGCGGCCGCCCCTGCGGAACCGCGCCTTCTCCCGCCCCGCCGCTCACGCGGCGGCGCTCCCGTGCACCCGGATAATTCCCGACTTTCCCGTTCATATGCGTCTCTCCTTCGCGTTCGAACCTCTCGCCCCGATCGATCCTCCGGCGTCGTGCGGGCGGGGGCTCGCATCGCCCGCATGCATGACAAAATAAGCAAAAAAAATTCGTTTGCAAGGATTTTATATATCCGGTTTCCTGCGTTTTCCCGCCATACGCGCCCTCGCATACGACCGGCTGCGCGGGAGTATGATCTTTTTTTTTCGCGGCGCGCCTCGCGCCGCGCCGGCGAGAGGCCGAGGCGGGTGGTGAGGGGGCGCGGGAGCCTGGCCGGAGAGGCCGGGCGGCGCCCGCATTCCCCTTACCCGCAGCGCCGGAGGCGCGACCCATGAGTGAACCGAATCCATCCCGATGCACCCGGACCCTCGTTCTGGCGGGACCCGCTCTCGCGCTCCTCGCCACAATCCTCTCTCTCGCGGCCGGAAGCGGTCTCCGCCTCCTGTGGGCCGTCTGGTTCTGTGCGGCCCTCTGGTGCCTTCTCACGGCCCTCCCGTGCGTCCTGTGGCGGGGGTTCCGCCACGGGGACTGGACGGCCTTCACCCGCTACCGGCTCCCCGACGGGCGCGACGAACGCTTCGACTGGTTGGCCCGTACCGGCCGCTACGCCTGGCGCCGGGAGCTCGAGGAGCAGGAACTTCACGGCCACGACCCGGACTTCCCGTAAGAGGCCCCCGGCGCGCTCAGCACCCCGAAGAGGCCGAGCCGGGCCGGGAGGGGGGCGTCGGCGGGGCGTCCGGGAGAGGACGTTCTACGCCGCCATCACCCACCCCACAGCAAGGAGGCGCGCGATGCGGAAACCAAAACCTGAAGCGAACACCTTCCTCACCCATCTCTCAGGCCTTGGCCTGGCGGACGAGCGATACGAGGTGCGGCGCTACAGATCCTCGGGCGGGGGCGAGCTCAGGCCCCTGCCCGCCGGGGAAAAGGGGGGGCGCAGGAGCAAGCGCGTGACCGCTTCCCGCCGTGCGGTCCGCGAGATGCGGCCCGCGCGGGATGAACTCATCGTCTGCACGGGGCTCAAGGTTCCCGAAAGCGGGCTTCAACTGTGGGGCGAGCACCTCGTCTGGGGGAAGATGCTGTGCCGGAGATGAGTCCGGAAGACGTCTCGCCGGCCTGCCGCCGGATTCCATCCACCCCAGGGAGGGAGACAGGATGCCTCACAAGGATCCGGAAAAGAGACGCGCTTATGAGCGCAAACGCCACAGGCGTAGGGCGGCCGAGCGCAGAGCGCAAGGCCTTTGCCAAAAATGCGGCAAACACCCTCCCTTACGGGATCGCAGCCAGTGCGAGACCTGCC
>MPNJ01000015.1 GCA_002238965.1 Nitrospinae bacterium bin107
GAAGCCATCCTGGCTTACGGGAAGGTTTTGGCTATCATCAACAGCCACCCCAGATTCCCCCGCGCTCGGCCTATAGATTACAGGGTCTATGAAAAATATCATCAAATGGAGTTGAGGGCTTATTATCATATACCTCAACTGTATATGACTAAATTTATAAAAGGATTTGAAGGTTTTCATAAGTACAGTTCTTACACTCAGAACAGTTTAGAAAAAGTTATTGAATCAGCTAATCGTTGTATCAATCTTCAGCAAAAATCTCATTTTAACTTAAAACGCTATAAATACTCTAAGGAATCTTGTCAGATTGTAAAAGACGCAGCTATAGCTTTCCAGCCTTTGGAAGAGAAACGATTGGTTTTACTGGCTACAGAATCTTGTAAAAGAGATTTACCTAACTGTAAAGAGTATAATGAACTTCACCAGGAAATGAGAAATATTATGAGAAAACGCTCATCTAAGTGGATAAATTTATCAAGATCTTACGATATAGCTCTATTTTATTAATTTTTACATCAATAAAATCAGCTAAGCTTTTAGGTATAGTGACCTTTAGTTAATCTGGCCTGCAAGATTTTATCCAAAAACCAAAAAACGAGTTCCGGGCAAATCTGGTGTATGGCAGTCGTGAATCAAGCGACCTTCCTGCCCGTTTCTCTTTCATCAATCCCATCGATGAACTTCACGTCGGCGAGCACACAGGCCAGATGACGGAAGCCGCGTAGCCGGCGCCATCGTTTCTGGGCACTCATGGCGAGCTGATGCACGAGGCACAGCGCCGTTCGTTTTTACGGTTTCGTTTTCGTAGGGGCGGCCCCCCGTGGCCGCCCGGCCCCGCTTGCGCGCCGTATCGAGGGACGAGGGGAGTCGAACGCCTCGCGCCGGGCGAGAATGCAATTCCTCCTTCATTGGGTCTGTTGAAAAACCCTAATTTCCTCATTCGATATATGTAATCGAGCGATGTGAGAGAATAAACCACTCCCCCCCTTGAGGGAGGTATTGAAAAAGCATTTGTCCAGAGAGCAACCCCCCCTACCCCCCCTTGTCAGGGGGGTAAAAAGGCGATGCGCCCCGCCGGGCACAGGGGGCTTTGCTTTTTCTTGCCCCCCTGACAAGGGGGGGTAGGGGGGGGTGGTTTTCCAGTCGAGCGGAGCGTCTCCTCTATCCCCTAAAATGGGGACTTTTTCAACAGCCCTTCATTAGTCGGAATTGACCTTCGATACGCGGCTTCGCCGCTACTCAGGGTGAGGCGTATTCGGAGGCATGCAAGAAGAGGGTTTAACGCTCAAGGGGGAGTGGTTCCTGTTTTGCTTTTTC
Source organism: Nitrospinae bacterium bin107 (assembly GCA_002238965.1). Lineage (GTDB taxonomy): Bacteria > UBA8248 > UBA8248 > UBA8248 > UBA8248 > Bin107. The sequence goes on from MPNJ01000015.1 coordinate 1,318, forward strand.
GGCATGCGCCGGAATGACGGCGGGGTGAACAACCTCGACCGGGGAGGAATGGGTTTGCCCTGTTGTTGTAGCGGACAGGCCCCTGCGCCAGTCCGGGGACCGGTGTGTCCGCCCCTACCCCAACCTTTCCCTCAACCACCGGAAAGACTCCGGCGCCCACTCGGCGAAGTGCTTGAAGGCGCAGTGGCCATCATCCGGATAGACGCGCGCCTCCTTGCCGGTCACGGGGCCGTGTTCGAGCATGTAGTAGATGTTCCCGATGGGGGCGAGGTGGTCCTGTTTCCCGTTGATCATCAGGACGGGGCAGACGATTTTCTCCACCAGGCCTAACTCGCTCAGCGACCAGCGCTTGAAGAGCGCTTCTTCATGCTCGACCGTGGTGGGCGGGAAGGAGGGGCCGTCGCCCGGCGCGCCGAATATGTAGGCCGCCCGCCTGTTCCTGTTGGCGACGTAGTTCTCCATCTCCGCGTCGCTCATGCGGTAGCCGAAGTGATGGCCCGCGCTCGCCACGGCGGCTTGCACCTTTTCGGGATATGAACCCGCGAGCAGCATCACCGAATGCCCGCCCCGGCTGATGCCGAACGCGCCGATGCGCCCCCCGTCCACCTCGGGCCGCGCGGCGAGATAGTCCACCGCCGCCTTCCACGCCAAGACGGACTCGGGCTCGTAGGGAAAGGGGTTCTCCCCGGTGCCGGGGCCGTCCATCACCAGGGTGGCAAGGCCGTGTTCCAGCGCCATCTCGCCCGCCCAGCCTCGGTCTTCCTTGAACATGTCCCCGCCGCACATGATGAGGACGGCGGGCGCGGGGTTATCCGCGCTCGCGTCTTTCGGCGCGCGGAAATGGGATGTGATGTGCTCACCTTCGGACTCCACGCCTACGACTTCGAGCGGCGGGTCCAGGAACTCGCACGATTTCAGATACGCGCGAATGCAGTCGCGGTTGGCTTGTTCCTTGAGCGGTGTGAGGGGTCTGGGGAATCGCGAGATGCTGTAGTAGGTCTTGGCTATTAGAAACTTCTTTCTCGCGGCAGTCGTATCGCCGCCTGCGGCGAGTTCTTCCGCTTCTCGTTCATAGCGCGCGCCAATCCCGCTCCAGAGGGGGACCCAGAGGTCGTCCGTCGTGCCCTCTAGGGACGCGACGGCGCTCTTGAGTTCTTCTATGTCCTCGATCATGGAGAACCACCGGCGGTAGAAACCGCCGTGCTCCACGACGAAGGGGTCTTCGCTGGGCGCGAAGGGGAGATTTTCGAGGGGCGTGTCGTTCATCGTTTCTTTCGGCGAAAATCCGTCCGCAGCGGCGGACGAACCTCTCTAGGCGTCCAGGTGCTCGTAGATTTCGACAACCATTCCGCCCTTGATGGTGCCGTCGCTCAGGTGGCCCGCCAGAACCTTTTCCGACTCGCCCGGCCCGCCGCTGATGGCCATGTGCACGTGGACGTAGGGCTGGGGTTCGTCCCAGGTTACGTCGCCCAGAGCGAGGGGCGGCTCATCGGGCCAGGTGATGTTCCCGAGCGCCACGAGTTCGCGCCAGCCCTCGAAGTGCAGCCGGTCGACGTCGTAGCCGTCCATGCTCTTGAAGCCCGATATCATGTCCGTCTCGGCGAGGGCGCCGATGAGGAAGACCGAACCCGCGCGGATGTTCTTCTCCTTCACGAGGTTGCATAAATTCGTATAAAAATTGTCTCCGGCCTCAAGCGTAACGCGGAAGATGCGGCCCAGTTTCCTCTCTTCTACTCTCATTGAAGTCTCCTTTTCGGATGTTGGTGGAACAGGCTTCTAGCCCTGCGCGGCGACTTCGTCATACAGGCGCTCCAGTCCATCGCGGAAGGTTTCTTTTCTCTGCTGGAGCCAGTATTCGCCGCGCGTTTCGTCGGCGTGGAAATATTTCATGAATTTCGGGTCCTCCGTGGCTTCGGCTTTCTCTTTACCCCCGGAGACGACCTCGACCATGATCTCCATCATCCCGCTCAGGGTATTTTTGAGTTTCGTCGCCACTTCCTTGCCGCATATCTCGCCGTGACCGGGGACGATGGTCTCGATATCGAGGCCCTCCACCCAGGCGAGCGCGTCTATCCATTCCTGCACGAAGGCGTCGCGCATGCCGGCCGAGGGGCCGTTGATGACGACGTCGCCGGCGAAGAGTACGCCCTCCTCGGGCACGAGGACGGACGTGCAGGCGGGTGAATGGCCGCCCTTGCGGTGAATCTCGAACGTGAGCGGCGGAAGATGGAGCGTGAGGCTGTCCTCGAAACAGAACTGGGGAAGCGGCACGGCGGCGTTTTCGATTTCATCCGCCTCCTCGGTGAAGCCGAGATCCCGGAGCGTCTTCACGAAAATTTCCTTGGAAAAAGCGTTATCGCCCTTCGATATTTCATCGTAGACGTATTGGGGGGCGATGCGGGCGACGTCCCCTTTGATGAACGAGGAGCCCGTCGTGTGGTCGCCGTGATAATCGGTGGCGATGAGGTAGCGCACGCCCAGCGGACTTAAAGAAGAGACTTCTTCCTGCCACTTGCGCGAATCGCTCGGCCGGACCGGGGAATCCAGGAGGACGACGCCGCTTTCCGTGACGGCGGCGCCCACGTTCGCCCAGTCGTAGGCGGTCTCTGCGTACAGGTGTTCGGACAGACGATCCATGGCGGCCTCTCTTCTGGTTGACGTGAGTGAGGATATTCGCGCAAGAATACCTACAAGAATCCGTTCCGGCAAGACACATATCCACTTTCGTGAAGGGGAGGAAACCCTGTTTTGGAACTCATACTCCTGGGCGTGGGCGCGCCGCCGCCGACCCCTCAGAAAAGCGGCCCGTGCAACGCGGTCGTGAAAGACGGGAAACTCTACCTGGTGGACGCCGCCCGCCACGCCGCGACCCAGATCATGAAATCGGGTTTTCACGTGAGCGGTGTGGACCACCTGTTTTTCACGCATTTTCACTCCGATCACTACACCGGCTTCGGCGAGTTCTTCATCTCGCGGTGGATCATGGGCGCATCGACGCCGCTCAAGGTCTACGGGCCGTCACCCGTCGAGGAGATAGTCGAGCGGATGCTCCGCTATTACGAGTACGACATCGATCTCAGGGCGAACGAGGGAAAGCCCAGGGCGGGAACCGATATCGAGGTGTCCGTCCTCGAGCCCGGCGATTCGCTCGAGGTCGATGGCATCGCCATCCGCGCCGAGAAGGGCACGCGCCACGGGAACGTGGACGACATCATCTCCTACGCGTTCGAGGCGGAGGGGAGGAAGATCGTCATCGCGAGCGACGGCAGTCCCACGGATAAGCTGGTTCCCCTGGCGGAAGGGGCGGACGTGCTGGTCATGCACCCCTGCCTGCCGGAACTGATAGACGAGAGGTTCGGGAGTTTCAAAGCCACGGCGAAGATTGTGGCGGCTCATCACGCCACGGCGGAGGAAGTCGGGAGAACGGCCGCCGAGGCCGGCGTCGGCAGGCTCGTTTTCGCCCATGTTGTCCCCCCATTGGCGCCGGACGACAAGGTGCGCGAGGCGATAGCGCCTCATTTCAACGGCCCCATCATCGCCGGTGAGGACTTGATGCGGCTTTGAGCACTCGCTCTTCGCTCGCGTTCGACACCCCACCCTCATCCTGAGTAGTCGCGCTTGCGCGCCGTATCGAAGGATGGGAGGCAAACCCTCATTCATCGGGGCTGTAGAAAAAGTCCCGGCAAGCGAATTTGGGTTATGTGAACGCCTTTGAGGTTCACTCCCCCCTTGAGGGGGAGTCAGTGAACTGAGGGCGTAAGCCCGAAAGTGAACTGGTGGGGGGTATGATTCGGAATGGCGATAAAACGCATTTTACCCCCCACCGATTCAGCCTTCGCAAGTATCGCTCGGCTTCATCGTCTGGCTTTCCCCTCGGGAAGCCAGACCCTCAAGGGGGGAGTGAATTCCCTCTCTCATCGGTCAGTCAGATACGCCGATTCGCGAAATCAGGGTTTTCAACAACCCCCTCAAGGGGGGAGTCATTTATCCCCTCTCTCCCCGGTCGGATCCGGCCTCATTCATCAGGATCATCCAACAACCCCGGCCAGGGCGCGCTTGTCGGATGCAACGAAAACTCGTCTGTGGCATACTTTGCCCATCCAGTTCAAATAAGCGTTCACGCTTTCGTGAGGTAAACGGTACATTTTCATTTTCCGAGAGGAGAAACGAGATGAGAAAGTGGTTCGGATTCTTAAGTCTGTTTCTTGCATTGAGCCTCGTGCCGGTCGGCTTCCAGGCGACGGACGCCGAGGCGGCCAAGTTCCGCATCGGCATGCACCGCCAGACGTTCGGCTCCTTCACGGCGGTCGCCATGGGGATGGGCTATTTCGATGAGGAGTTCGGAAAAGGCAATTGGGACGTGAAAGTATTCGCGCAGGGCAAGCTCGTCATCGAGGCGCTGCTCTCGCGCAGTCTCGACGTGGGCCACGGCGCCACGCGGCCCTACGTGGACGGGGTGGCGAAAAAGGCGGGCCTGGTGATGGTTTCCGCCAGTTCCTCATGGTGTAAATCCATCTCGATCTGGGTGCCGCCCGATTCTCCGGTCAAGACGGTGGCCGATCTCAAGGGCAAGACCATCGCCGAGAAGAAGGGCACGTCCACCCACTTCGTGCTGGACAACGGCATCCTGCCCGCGTTCGGGATGAAGCCGAAAGACATCAAGATCATGAACACCACCACGGCGGAGCGGCTCTCCGCCTTCCGGGCAAAGGTGGTTTCCGCAATGGTCATCGGCGCGCCCACCTCGTTCCGTCTCGCGGACAAGAAATGGGGCCGTCCCATCGTGGATTACTGCAAATACGATAATCCGCCGGCGATGATCTTCATCGAACTCGCCAACCCCAGGACGCTCAAGAGCAACCCCGGGGGCGTGGTGAAGTACCTGCGCGCCTACCTCAAGTCCGCGAACCTCTGGAAGAAAGACCCCGACAAATTCGCCAAGGTCTATCACAAGTGGCTGACAGCGAAGGGCCGCAAGGTGGATTACTCCATCGCCAGGCGCTCCATCAACGTGGTGCGTCCGCTGTACAAGATCACGCCGCGCATCATCAACGCGCTCAACGCGACGGCCAAGGTTCAGAAGGGCCGTGGCAAGATTCGGCGCCTGCCCGATTTCGCAGGGGGTGAAGGCATCGAGAGAGGCCCGCTTACCAAGGCGCTGGCCAGCATGAAGATGAACTAGGTTATTTGGTTCGTTGCCTAAGGCTGCGGGGGCTTGCATTGAGCCTCCGCAGCCTTTGTTTTGCCGTATCGTAGCGAGAGCTTTCACGGAGTATGACGGGTGGCTGAACTCAAGATATCAGGGATAGAGGCGAAATCGCTCAAGGTGCCACTCGCCCGCGCGATAGGAAGCGCCAACAGCACGAAGTCGGAACTCGATTACCTGGTGGTCTTTCTCCACACTGAAAACGGCCCGACGGGCTGCGGTTTCGTGATGGGCCTGGGCGGGGAGACATCGACGACCCTCGTTCCCTACATCGAAAAAGAACTGGCGCCCTTGGCGGTGGGGCAGGACGCCCTTGCGCCCGAGGCGCTCTGGGCGCGCCTCTGGGGGCCGAACAAGCCGAGGATGCGCGGCGGGCTGGGCGTGCAGGCGCTTTCCGCGGTGGATACCGCCTGCTGGGACGCGCTCGCCAAGGCGGCGGGGCTGCCTCTCTCCCGCGTTCTGGGCGGCTTCAGAAATACTGTTCCTGTATACGGCAGCGGGGGCTGGCTCACGTTCACCGACGCCGAGATGGTGGATGAGTGCATGGGCTTCATGGAGAAGGGCATCAGCGCGTACAAGCTGAAGCTGGGCACGAATCGGGATGAGGAGCGGGTCCGCCTCTTGCGCGATGAGGTGGGCGATTCGGTCGTCCTGTTCACGGACGCCAACCAGAAGTACAACCCGCGCGAGGCGCTCGAGGTGGCCGCGATGCTCGCCGATTACGACGTGCGCTGGTTCGAGGAGCCCGTGCTCGCCGATTCGGTGGACGATCTGGCGGAAGTGGCCGAAAGAAGTCCCGTGCCCGTCGCCGCGGGAGAAAACGCCTACATGCGCTGGGGTTTCCGGGAGATTTGCGAGAGAAGGGCGGCGGCGTTCCTGCAGCCCGACGTGGGCCGATGCGGCGGGGTGACGGAATTTCGAAAAGCCGCTCATCTGGCGGAAGCCTACAACCTCTCGCTGTGCGCGCATCTCTTACAGGAGGTATCGTTAAGCCTTCTCGCGGCGACGCCGAGTGGCTACATGGTGGAGTACGTGGAGATGCTTCCTCCCGATATCCTGACGCGGGAATTTCCCGTTGTGAGCGGCTGCATGGAGGTTCCTGACGTCCCCGGACACGGAGTGGAATTTTCTGAGGAGGCCATACGGCGATATGGCGCTTGAGGAGGAGCGGGTTTGGCGAAGAGAATCGCATTTCTAGGGCTCGGCAACATGGGCGGGGCCGTCGCCGCGAATATGAAGAAGGCGGGCTTCGAAGTCGTGGGCTGCGACCCGAGTCCGGCGGCGCAGGAGGCGGCGAAAGAAGCCGGCATCCCCGTTCACGATTCTCCCGCCGAGGCGGCCCGGGAGGCGGACTATGTGTGCAGTTCGGTCCCGAAAGGAGAGCACGTGCGCGACGCCTACCTGGGCGAGAAGGGCGCGTTGCTCACCGCGAAAGAAGGTGCTGTGTGTTTCGATTTTTCCACCATCCTGCCCGAGGAGAGCATTGCCGTCGCCGAAGAGGCCGCGAGCCGCGGCTTTCATTTCCTGGACGCCCCCATCAGCGGAAACGCCATCATCGCGCGCGATAAGAAAATCGGCTTCATGGTGGGGGGTGATAAGGAGATACTCGACGCGCACCGCGCGGTGCTTGATTCCGCGTGCGAGTTGCTCGATTATTTCGGCCCCAACGGCTCGGGACTCAGGATGAAGCTCATCACGAACCACCTCGTCTCATCCCAGCTATGCGCTCTGGCGGAAGGGTTCACCCTCGGCGTGAAATCGGGCCTGGACCCGGACCAGATGATGGAATATCTCTATTCGAGCACGGTCTTTCGCGTGATGAACACGCGCGGCTGGGGGCTGAGGAAAAAGGAATATGAACCCGTGAAGTTCGCGCTCGCCCTCATGCACAAGGACCTGGGGCTGATCCGCGAGTTCGCCCGCGCAAACGGCGCTTCTGCGCCGGTGATCGACGCGGTCGGGAAGGCGTATCAGGGCGCGATGGATATGGGATTGGGCGATCTCGACCAGGGCGTCATACGAGAGTGGTTCGAGCGTGAGGCGGGTTTGCGTGATTAAGTAAGGCTATCTTACCGGATGCCGTTCAGGAGGGTGGACGATTGGAACAGTTGACCGACAACGTATTCTTTTATGATTGCTACCCGACGTTGGGCATGGTGGTGACGGATGACGGCGTCATCGCGATAGACGGTCCCATGCGGCCCTCGGAAGCCATCGCCTGGCGCGATTTCATCGCCGAGAAGGGCCCGCTTCGCTATCTCGTCAATACCGAGCACCATCAGGATCACATCGCGGCGAACTGGTTCTTGCGGCCCGAGCGGATCATTTCGAGCGAGATCACCTATGCGGACTTCTACACCTCCATCGCCACGCCGGAAGACGGCAAGGAGCGCATGCTCAAGTATGACCCCGAGAACGAGGCCCTGCTCGATGGCTTCGAACTCAGGCCTCCCGACATCACCTACAAGGGGCGGATGACGATTCGCCTGGGCGGCAAGACGTTCATCCTCATCGAATCCCCCGGCCACACGCGCGGGCAGACGGTCGTCCACGCGGTGGATGATCGCGTCGCCTTCACGGCGGACAACCTGACGCCCGCATTCAACGTGGCGTGCCATTCCGCCGACGTGTGGGGCTGGTTCCAGTCGCTGGGCGTGCTCGAAGCCCTGGACGTGGACTGGTACGTGCCCGGGCACGGGAGGCCTTGTCAAAAAAACGAGATACCCCGCCAGCGCGAGAAGCTCCATGAGCTGATAGATAAGGTGAGGGTCCTGAGAAACGGAGGGCTCACACGCGAGGAGGTGCAGGACAAGGTGTTCGAGGTGTATGAGACCGACTTGAACAGCATGGATCACCTGGGCGAGCGCCTCACCATGCTGAGAAGGGGAGGGCTCGGCAACATCTACGATTACCTGGAAGAGCACCCCTCCGGTCCGCTCGGCAACCGGACGGACCCGGTGTGGCCGCACATGTGAGGCGAAGCGCTGCGTTCCTCCTTCATATTCCCCATTCAATGAGAGATATTTTGCGATGAAACCGATGAATTTGCTCGTCATCATGGCGGATGAATTGAGCGTCAGAACGCTCGGCTGCTACGGACACCCGATGGTGAAAACCCCGAACATCGACCGTCTGGCGGCCTCGGGCGCGCGGTTTACGAGCGCCTATACGAATTCCCCGATCTGCACGGCCGCGCGGGCGAGCTTCGCCACGGGCCGCTACGTGCACGAGATCGGCTGTTGGGACAACGCGAGCCCTTATACGGGCGAACCCACCGGTTGGGGGCATCGCTTGCAAGCCGAGGGCCACCGCGTCACATCCATCGGCAAGCTCCATTACAGGAACATCAACGACCCCACCGGATTCGATGAGCAGATCGTGCCCATGCACGCGCGCGACGGCGGCGTGGGCAGCGTGCTCGGCTCCATCCGCGATGAGCTGATCGTCCAGAAGGCGGACAAGCTCGCGCGCGAGATCGGTCCGGGCGAGACGAGCTATTCGAACTACGACCTGGACATCGCCGAAAAAGCCTGCGCGTGGCTGGAGAACGAGGCGGAACAATATTGTGACGGCCGGAAGCCCTGGATGACCTTCGTCTCCTTCGTCTCGCCGCATTTCCCCCTGATGGCGCCGAAGAAGTATTTCGAGATGTATCCGACCGATGCCGTGCCCATGCCCAAGGCCCATGCGCTGGATGGACGCCCCCGGCATCCGTGGATAGAGGCGTACCGCAAATACGTGCCGTCTGACAGCTTTTTCGACGACGAGAAAAGGCGGGTCGCCATCGCCTCATACTTCGGGCTTTGCACGTTTCTGGACGATCTGGTGGGCCATGTGCTGGAAAGTCTCGATCGCTCGGGTCTCGCGGAATCCACCCGCGTCATCTTCGCGAGTGATCACGGCGAGAACCTGGGCGCGCGGGGGACCTGGGGCAAGGGCACGATGTACGAGGAATCGGCCGCCGTGCCGCTCATGATGGCCGGGCCGGACGTCGAGGCGGGCGCTGTGGTCGAGACGCCCGTATCGCTGCTCGATTTTTATCCCACCATCCTCGAATCCGTGGGCGTTGCACCAGATGATAATGACAAGACCCGCACGGGCCGTTCACTGTATGAGATTGCGCGCGCGCCTTATGACCCCGAACGGGCGGTATTCAGCGAATACCACGCTTCGGGCGCGGAGACGGCAGCCTACCTCATCCGGAAGGGCAAGAAGAAATTCATCTACTACGTGGGTTACCCGCCTGAGTTATATGATCTGGAAACGGATCCCGAGGAGCAGGACGACCTCGCAGGAAAACCCGGCTGGGAGGCGGTAATCCGTGAATTCGAAAGCGACTTGCGTGTTATTGTTGACCCGATAGAGGTGGATGCGCGCGCCAAGCGCGATCAGGCGGCTCTCATCGAACGGCTCGGCGGACGCGACCACGTTATCGAAACCGCAAAAATCGGCGCTACGCCCACGCCGGGCGATTACGCGGATGATGGGTATTAAAGTGGTGGGGTGGTAGGATGATGGAGTGATCGCATTTTTTTGTTGACTCCAAGGCCGCTAAGTTGTAATGTATTTGACATCACAGTGAGGTGGACTCATTATGACTCAAATAACCGCACGTTTGCCGAATGAGGTGGTCGATGCGCTGGATGAGGCGGCGAACCGACTCAAACGGAGCCGGGCTGAAATTATCCGGCAGGCGATCGAGCGTTATCTAGAAGAATTTGACGATCTTTCGGTAGCCGTGGATCGGCTGCGCGACCCGAACGATCCGGTGCTCGACTGGGATCAGGTAAGGCGTGAATTTCTCGATACAAATTAAACAAAGCGCTGCCAGGGAGTTGGAACGCCTCGATATTGCGGATCGCAAGCGAATTGCAGAGGCCATCGACCGACTGGCGGAGCAGCCTTTGCTGGGCCACGCGCTCAAGGGGGATGCACGGGGGCTCAGGCGGCTCCTCGTCGGTGAATACCGGGTGATTTATGAAGTGCAGGACGACGCCCTCGTCGTTCTGGTCATCCACATCACCCGCTGGCGCAGTGGTCGTAGTGGCGATGGACGCAGGAGCGGTGCGCGCAACAACGGGGGCTGACTATTGAATATCGAAGATAAAGGGTTTCACGCCCTTTGATCCGGCAGCTTCGCTGAAGTACCCATGGAATCATTTCTTTGGAATTTCGATGAATTGCGGGAATTTCTCGCCACTTTCGCGTGGGAGCGTTTCCGTGATTCTCCGCTGAGCCTGCCGGGCCATACTTCTGGCCTGGCGTCATCCCAATACTCCGATAGATGAAACGCGTGTGCTAAGGCGTAACGAGTGTTGCGCGCATGCGGAAGCGTACGGGCGGTGGCAAGAGGAGGAGTGAGGATCAGGGCTCCTGGATTTATAAATTTATTCAACTTGAAGTAATGTAATTCGATTGGTATTTTAATGATTATGATTGGTATTTCAGTAATTGTGGGTCAACAGGGATATATGGGGCCCGCACAGTCAGGAAACCAGGGTTTCAATATCCTGAGATTCGGCGAAACAATCTCAGGCGAAAGCGAGGAACAAGCAAACCCCCGCCTTGAAGAGCGGGGCATGACGAAATGAGCATTGCGTAGGGTCGGCCTCTGCGTCAGTCTCCCAATGTACGACCTGCTCACGGACCGCACCTCCGTGTTCAGGATGTGCGCGGAGGACCGATCCTACGCAATCCTTTTCGGGTCAACTAACCATGAATGGTGGAGTGGAATTTCTCCGCTAAACTTGGTATTCTAGTTTCAAGAATGTTGCGACGCAGAAGAATTACCACGGGGAAGGAATTGGCCAACCCCGAATACCGTAGGCCAGGACTGGATAGCTGGATACATGCGACTCCATCCTGGCAACGAGCACACCGACACTGTTTGCCACGAGGGGCGGTTTCGTAAGCCTGCTTGATGATTCCCGAATCATGTCTCGTGGCGCGAGGGCTACCACGCCTTATCGTTAATTTGGGTTGATGCGCTTAAGCGGTCATTCGTATCGCAGGTTGGGACGCTCAGTTTTTACAATATGCTACGCCATTGCGCCTGTAAGGGAGGTTCTCATGCCACGGAATACATCGGTTTCGCTCGGGGATCATTTTATGGCTTTCATTTCCAAGCGGGTTAAATCGGGGCGCTACAACTCGGCAAGCGACGTGGTGCGCGCCGGGCTTCGGCTACTCGAAGAGCACGAGACGAAAGTAGAGGCCATGCGCGGCGCTGTTCTCAAAGGCGAGGAAGCGAATCAGGCGACGCCGCTTGATCCCGATTCGTCCTCTCTCCGGGAATAATCCACTTAAACCACGTGACACGCCATGCGTTATTGTCCGTGGTCCGGGCGGTTTTTCCCTGGCGAGAATCAATTGTGTTGATGTTTTGCCCACCCACCTCAGGCCTCATTCGGCAATGCCTGATTCGTCGGAATTGAGTCCGGAATTGCCAACGACTTCTACTTCAAGGCGATTCCGTAATCCAACGCGCGGATTCTGTAAGCTGCTCCTTCGCCCGGTCGATTTTACCTGAATCCACGAGCAGCTTTCCGCCCGCTTTCACTTTTTCCCCTGCGATGAAGACGGTATCCACGTTCGAGCGCTCCGCATAGAAGACGACGGCGCGGGCCAGGTCTCCGGCGGGCGTCATATTAAGATCTTCTTTTCGGATGAGTATGAGGTCGGCCTGCTTCCCGGGCGTGATGGAGCCGATTCTCTCCGCCATGCCCATGGCGTGCGCGTTGTTGATGGTGGCCCACGCGAGCGCGTCTCGCGCCGAGAATGAAAGGGCAGGCGCGCGATAGGTGCTCTCGTCCAGGCGGCGGTTATCGAAAATCCGCTGGACCTGAAGAGCGTGGCGCATGGCGTGGAGCATGTTCCCGCTGACGTAGGTCTCGAGATCCACACCGAGGGACGGCCTGCCGCCCAGCGCGCTCACGCACCCGCAGACGGCCTCGCCCCGGTTCGTCTGCATCTCGGCGGAGGGCGTGGCCGTTATGGACGCGCCCGAGTCGATGATGATCTTCAACTCCTCATCGTCCACGTAGTTGCAGTGCACGAGGTTGTGATCGGGACCCAGAACGCCCTCTTCGGCAAGTGTGTGGTACCCGCCCTGCACCTTCCTGCTCGCGTCGCCCCAGATGTGCGCGCTCGACAGGAGCCCGTATTCACGCGCCAGGCGCATGTCGTGAAGCGCCACCTCCAGGGGGGAGTAATCCGCCCCCAGAATGGCCATCGCCAGGGTGACGAGGCCATCGTCACTTGAGAGTCGGCCCGTCCGCAACCGTTTTATCTCGCTCACCGGATGCGGGATTAGCGAATAATGAGGCTCGCCCGCCCTGGGTTTCGGCTTGGGCGTTCCGTGCCCGAAAAGGGCGCGGATGCCGGATTCCTCCAGAGCGTCGATGCCTGCGTCGGTGTGCTCGGGCGTGGGGTTGTTGTGGCACCAGTCGAAAAGCGTCGTGGCGCCCGCTTCGATCTGCGCCCACGCGCCCACGAGGGTCGCGATGTAGATGTCCTCGGGCCGGTAGCGCGGAGCCATGGTCTCATGCGCGATCTCGAAATAGCTGCGTCCGCCCCAGTCTCCGCCCAGGCCTCGAAGCGCGGTCTGCCAGGTGTGCATGTGGGCGTTGATGAGGCCGGGCAGGAGGATCATGCCGGCCGCGTCGATGGTCTCTGAATCGGCTACCGGGAGACTCTCGTCGACCGCGGAAATTTGCGCACCCTCGATCAAGACGTCGCCGCACTCGATCTCCCCCACCTCGGGGTCCATCGAGAGAATCGCGGCGTTTCGGATGAGGGTTTTCGTCATGCGCGGCTACCCGCCTCAGGGAATTCATCCGGCCAGTCGGCGAGCAGGGCTTCGAGATAGGCCTTGAGATCATCGGGGTTCTTGCGGCGGATCTTGTTCCTGTCGATCTCATCCTGCGCCTCGATGGGAATCCCCAGCGCGTCGTTGAACTTGTTTCTCATGTTGAAGTAGGTGATGACCATGGTGAGTTCCACGATTTCCGTGTCGTCGAAATGTTGCTTTACCTCCTCGAATACGTCGTCCCGCTCCCTGGCCGTATTGAGCGTGACGTGCTCCGCCCAGAGCAGGACGGCGCGCTCTATTTCGGTGAAGGAACTGTAATCGCCCGCGCTGATGGCGGCGATATCAGCCTCCGTGATGCCCACCGATTGACCAACCGGCGTGTTGTGCGCCAGTCAGTAGGCGCAGTTGTTGAGACGGCTGGTGTTGATGATGGCGAGTTCCTTCGTCCTGGTGTCGAGGGTCGAACCGAGACCCTGGCGCAGGAGAGACGAGGTGAGCGGCAGCATGAACTTCGTGATGAACGGCTGGTTCGCCATCACCCGCCAGGCGTTCGGGATTCGGTTCAGCAGGACGCCCGCATGGTCGAAGAGGTGGTTCACAACGGGGTCGTCGGCGCCTGATTCAAGCATGGGTACGCGGGACACGGTTTCACTCCTTTCGGGCTTCGGGTTTCGTGAGATTGTTCCATTTTCCGATGAAACGCGATTTTTTGGAACCGCGGCGGTCTTTATGCCCCAGCTTGCGCTTGATGCCGTTCTTTATCGTGAGTTGTGCAGGAAGGTGGTTTGGTGAAGAATAGAAACTGTGAGCGCCTTTAATTCTCACTATTGCGCCGTGTTCAAGGAGTGTGCGATGTCCGATACGCTTATCGAGAGAAACCCGGATATCCTCGGAGGAACTCCGGTATTCGCAGGCACCAGGGTCCCTGTGCGCACTCTGATGGAGCATCTCGAAGCAGGCGACAGGCTCGACGATTTTCTGGAAGACTTCCCGACGGTGTCGCGAGAGCAGGCGCTCGGAGCGCTCGAACGCGCGAAGGGGATGCTCACCAGCGGCGCCGATGAAACTGCTGCTTGACGAGTCGGTTCCCAGGCGGCTCGGTTCGTTATTCTCTGGTTCATTCGAAGTGCGCACGGTCCAGCAGATGGACTGGGCGGGTAGCAAGAACGGTGATTTGTTGCGCATGGCGGCCGAGAGTGGATTTGACGCTTTCATCACGGTGGATCAGGGGATCGAATACCAACAGAACCTCTCCGAACTGGCGATTCCCGTCATCATCATGATCGCCTCCAGAAACCGGTTACAGGAGCTACAGCCCCTCGTCTCTGAAGTAATCGCAACTCTTTCTGGAGAGTTGCAACCGGGTATCTACCGCGTCCCGGTTTGAATCGAACCCCAGCTTGCGCCGCGAAGGGCCCGGGTGGGAAGATGCGCCCGTTTTGAATTAACGCTCTCCAATCAAAGGGATGTTCATGAACGTATCGGTTAATGCGAGAAAACCCATCGGCCTCGCGGTGGTGGGATGCGGCAAAATCGGGCGCATCCGAGCGGAGTTCGCGCGGCAGAACGCGGCGGTCGAATGGATGGGTCTGTGCGATATCGACGAGAAGGTGGGCCGAAAACTGGCCGAAGACGTCCAGGCCGATTTTTTCACCACCGATTACCGGGAACTCTTGAAGCGCGATGAGGTGAACGCCACCGTTCTGGCCACCTACGCGAACGAGCGGCTGGAGCCCATCCTCATCGGCGCCGAGCGAGGCCACCGGATGCTGGTCGAAAAACCCCTGGCGGTGGACGCCGACGTATCCGCGAGGCTGGTGCGCGCGGTCGACGACGCAGGTATCGACGCCGTTCTGGGCTATACGCAGCGGTTCCGCCGACGTTTTCTGGTGGCGAAGGAGAAGATTCGCTCCGGCGAGTTGGGCGACGTCTCCTCCGTGACGGGCCGCGCCTTCCTGAACCGCATGAACCCGGTGGCGAATTCCACCAAAACCGAGTTCCCGACGAAGTTCACCCCCATGGTCATCTCCGGCACCCACAGCGTGGACTTGTGTTCCTGGCTCCTGGAGGGGCATCGTCCCGTCGAGGTCTACGCGCGCTCTGTGGACAAGGCGATGGCGCCATACCTCACGAAAGATTCCACGTTCGCCATCGTCACCTATGAGGACGGGACGATATGGAGCATGAACGTGAGCTGGGCGCTGCCGCGCGTCTGGCCGGCGGAGGTCTATTCGCTCGAACTGGGTATCGTGGGTACGGGGGGCGTGCTCACGATAGACGACACGCACCGCGACATCGTCTTCGCCACCGCGGAGCCGCACGAATCCTCGCGTCTGAAGCAGGAGCGCAATGTCAGCTTCCTCACCAGCTATCCGCCGGGCGATCTCGTGTTCGACCAGCTCTGGGGGCCCATGCGCGAGGAGACGCGCTCGTGGTTCGACAGGATATATCTGGGTGTCCAAACGCCGCACACCACCGCGCGCGAAGCGCACGAGAACCTCATGCTGTGCCTGGCGATGGATCATTCGGCCAAAACCGGAAGGGCGGTATCGCTTCCGGTTCAGCCTGAGGATTTTGAATAGGCGGACGCCGCTCCCCGCAGGTTCTCTCAAGGATGAGGCCGTCAAGGCCGCCCTCGCCGACACGGATGTCTATATGCGGGGTCTGCGGTAGGCTGCCCATTTCTATATGCGGGGTCTGCGGTAGGCTGCCCATTTCTCGAGGTGGGGGAGGGGTTTGTCGATTGTAGGGACAGGTCGCGACCTGTCCCTACGGGTTCGTTCAAATTATGAGGTTCCCGCAAGGGTGTTGAATTTCCCCGATAAGGGAAGTTCGAATGTGCCCGCTTCGCTATAGGACAGGCACGGGGGCCTGTCCCTACAGCGAGATTTCCTGTTTGTTGCGAAGGCGCAAGTCCTCCCATCGTCAAAATATCGCTCCTTACAAAGGCTCGAACCAAAGATGCGCCCTTTCCCTGAAGCTGGTATGAAGGGGAATCCAAAAGGCGTCGGGCCGGGCTCCGGCGCATTTTTTACGTCACGATGACTTAACGGGAGAAGAAGATGGCGGCTTTGGGAGGTGAGAAGAATCCGATTGGTCTGGCGATAGTCGGCTGCGGCCGCGTGGGCCGCATTCGCGCGCGCTGCGCCAGGGAGTATCCGGGCACGGAGTGGCTCGGCTGCTGCGACATCGACGAGAAAAAAGGAAAGGCCATGGCCGAGGAGTTCGGGGCCGATTTTTTCACGACCGATTTCGCCGAGCTCATCCAGAGGCCCGAGGTCAACGCCGTCATCATTGCCACGGATGAGGAGTGGCACGCGAAGCCGCTCTGGGAATCGATAGCGCAGGGCCACAAAATACTAGTGGAAAAACCGCTGGCCACGAGCGTGGTGGAATCGGCGAAAATCGTGGAAGCCGCGGAGGCGGCGGGCGTGGAGTTGCTCGTGGGCTACACCCAGCGCTTCAGGAGGCGCTGGCTCACGGCGCGCGAGCACGTGCAGTCGGGGGTATTGGGCGAGGTGACCTCCGCGACGACGCGCGCGCTGCTGAACCGCCAGGTCGGCATCACGCGGCTGTCGAAAAACGAGGACCGCTCCATGCTCACGCCCATGGTGATCTCCGGCACCCATGCGCTGGACGTCATGCTGTTCGTGATGGGGCCGGAGAAGCAGCCCGTCGAGGTCGTCTCGCGCTCCATCTCGCGCGTGATGACGGGCATCGGCACGCAGGACGCCACCTTCAGCATCTTCACCTTCGACGACGGGACCATCTGGAGCATGGAGTGCAACTGGGGGATGCCCACCATCTGGCCCGCCTCGACGTACGGCGTGACCATCAGCGTGGTGGGAACCGACGGCGCGCTCACCATCGACGACACCCATGCCGATTTCATCATGGCGTCCGAGAACCCGCTGGCCTCACACCGTGGGGAGGAGCGCCACGTTCACCTGCTCGAAAGCTACCCGGCGGGAGATATGTCCAAAGGGCAGTTCTGGGGCCCCATGCGCGATGAATCCATCGCCTGGCTCGCGCACGTCTATACGGGAACGGACATGCCCCACGCCACGGGGGCGGAGGGACACCGCAACCTCATGCTCTGCATGGCGTGTGATTTATCCGCCAAGCGAAAGGAAGTCGTGAAGCTGCCGATCGACCCCGAAGAGCTCCATGCAAGGTTAAAAGCGAGAAACTAGTCCATCGTCGCGGTCGGCGGGGGCCAGCCCTCCGATTTGTTCTTGAACGAGAGGTAGATGAATTCGCCGTCGCTATCGTTCTTGAACTCGTGCTCGGTACCTTCGGGAACATGGATGATGTCGCCCGCGGTGACGGTTTTCGCCTCATCCCCCACCCGGAACCAGGCGGTTCCCTCGACGACGTTGATTAACTGCTCGCAGTCGTGCGTATGCGGGCGGGCCAGCTTGCCCGGCTGGCTCACCGAGCGGTTCAGGGTGACGTGCTCGCCGATGATGATGCTGCCCTCTGAATCGGACGGCCTCGCCAGATTTTTTCGCTTCATTTCGTCCCAACGGTAAAACGGCATGTTACGGCTCCTTGTCGAAGAAAACGGTTTTTTCGGGTCGTTCCGGATATCGAGACGGAAACGCTCGTTTTAGTCCTCAAGTTTCATTGACAGCGAAACGCTCCCGTCTGTAAGATTCACGCCCAAGCATACAGAAAAGAGCGCTCATTGAGAACGCATCGAGAGGGTTTGTTCTCACTAGATCGTCTCTTGGTGAGCGGGAACCGTTCGTTCCATGTAGTTAAGTCTTACATCACTTCATCAGGGAGAGGAAAAATGAAGAGAATCGTCATGATGTTCGGAATTCTGGCTCTGACCCTGCCGTTCTTGACGGTGGGCGACGCCTACGCCGCGCCCGCGAAGTACGACGTCGCGGTCGGCAGCCTTGGCGGTACGATGGGCAGGCTGGGCGCCGGCCTCAGCGAAATCGTCAACAGGAAACAGAAAAAGGTTATCTTAAGCGTGGTGCCCGGTGGCGGACGGGCGAACCCGGCCCGCGTGGGAGGAGGAGGCGCCGACTTCGGCTATACCTTCTCGAACTTCGCCGGCGCCGCGATGGCCGGAAAGACCCCTTTCAAGAAGTCCTACAAGAGCCTCCGGGGCATCGCCAGTTTCTGGCCTTCGTGTTACCACCAGTACGCCGCCAAGGAGCAGTATGACGCCGGCATCAAGACCTGGGGCGACATCATCAAGTCGAAAACGCCGCTCAAGGTAGGTGTGGCCAAGAAGGGAACCAGCACGGAGTACGTAGGGAGTCTGATCGTCAAGCATTACAAGACTAACTACAAGCAACTCAGGGAACGTGGTTACAAACTCAATTTCGCGGGTGTTAACGGCATGTCGCGCGCGATTAAAGCGAGACAGCTCGATTTCTACTTCCACAACTCGGGCGACCCCAATGGTGCGGGTATCCAGGCGGCCCTTGGCCGCAATCTCGTGTTCCTGGACATGTCCGATGACGTGAAAAAAATGCTGGCGGGCCACGGCTTCTCGTCCTGCCAGATTCCGGGCGGCATGTACAGGGGCAACCCCAAGCCCAAGGACTCGATGGGGCTTTTCGGCGTGCTGCTCTCGACGACCAAGATGAGCGCCGACGTGGTCTACTCGATCCTTAAGATAGCGAGTCAGGAGAGGAAATTCCTCGGCGGCGTTCACAAGATCTACAAGAGTTGGGACCCCAAGAAGGCGGGAATGCATCTCGGAGTGCCGCTGCATGAGGGCGCCAAGCGCTTCTACAAGGAAATCGGGGGCTCGATGTAACCGTCCCGGGGAAGAGGCGCAAGCGTGAACGATATACAGGAAAGAACCCCTCTGGATTGGCTCGTCCTGGCGATAGCCGTCGGCATGTCCTGGTTTCACATCCAGGTGGCCTACACGGGAGGTTATGAGCCGCTTACCCAGAGGGCGCTCTCGTACCTCTTCGGGATGACCCTGATTTTCATCGTCTACAGAAAACCTGCGGGAGGCGGGTGGCGCGCCGTTGTTACGGCCGCCGTCTGCCTCCTGGCGGTCGCCTCCATCTCTTACCCGATACTGCGCATCGACTATTACCTGAATCGTCTGCATTTCGTTGAACCGCTCGAAACCATGGATATGATACTGGGTTCGGTAGTTCTGGTGCTCGCCTTCGAGGCTGCGCGCAGGACCATCAACCTGGCGCTCCCCGTGATATCGCTATTCTTCATCGTTTATTCGTATTTCGGCCCCTATTTCCCCGGGTTTCTTGCGCACAAAGGGGCAACCTACATGCACATCGTGGACCATCAGTACATGACCTACGACGGCCTGTGGACGGCGCCTTTGAGCGTTTTTTCGGTCTATATCTTCCTGTTCATCCTCTTCGGCGCGTTTCTCGACCGCATGGGGGCAGCGGATTTCTACGTGAAACTCTCCATGTCGGCCGCGGGCAGGCTGCGCGGCGGGCCGGCGAAGGCGGCGGTTTTCGCCAGCGCCATGACGGGCACCATAATGGGCAGCGCGAACGCGAATGTGGTCACCACGGGTTCGTTCACCATCCCGATGATGAAGCGCACCGGCTTCAAGCCCGAGACAGCGGCGGCCATCGAGACGGCGGCTTCTACGGGAGGCCAAATCATGCCGCCCATCATGGGGGCGTCGGCGTTTCTGATCGTGGAGTTCACGGGCATTTCGTATTGGGAAATCGTGAAGGTTTCGATTCTGCCCGCAATTTTGTACTTTTTCTCCGTCTACGCGACCGTACACCTGGAGGCAAGAAAAGAGGGCCTGGTCGGCATGCCCCGGGATTTGATACCTCCCCTGGGGCCCATCATGAAGGAAGGGTGGTTCTACCTTCTGCCCCCCATCGTGATTCTGGCGATCCTCATGACGGGGAGACCGGTGCCCTACGCGGGCCTTGTCGGTATTCTCTCCGTCGTGCTCCTGGCGGGCCTCAAGGGCGCCCTCGTCTTGCTGGAAAAAGCAAGAAGAGAGGGCACGAGCGTATCGGAAGTAGTGAGCGAAATCGGCCGCGGGCTTTGGAACATCGTCCTCGCGCTTGAGAAGGGCGCGATTCAGTCGCTTCCCATCTGCGCGGCGGTGGGCGCGGTGGGCCTCATCATGGGCGCGTTGTTCCAGACCGGCCTGGGGCTAAAGTTCTCCTCTTTGGTCACGAATCTGGCGAACGACAGCTTGTTCCTGGGCATCCTCCTGGTGGGCATTGCCTCATTCGTGCTGGGCATGGGCCTGCCGACGAGCGCGGCCTACATCGTCCTGTCCGTCATGGCCGTGCCCGCGCTACTGGAACTCGGCGAGCCGTTCAAGCTCTCGCTACTCGGCGCCCATCTCATCGTGTTCTGGTACAGCCTGGACAGTTGCTTCACGCCCCCTGTATGCGTGCCCGCCTATACGGCGGCGGGCATAGCGGACGCCAACCCGGCGAAGGCCGCCTGGGCGTCTTTCCGCACGGCGAAGGGCATGTACATCGTGCCCCTGATGTTCGCCTTCACACCGATTCTGCTCATCCGCCAGCCCTGGCTCTCGCTGGAGACTTTCGCCGCGGGGCTTTTAGGCTTCCAGGCGCTGGCCGCCGGTATGGTCGGGTTCATGTATTTCCGTTTCTCAACCCCGATGCGCGGGTACTTGTTCCTGGCGGCGGGCCTCCTGTTCTGGCCGGGTTACCTGAACCACCTGGCGGGCGCGATCATGCTGGGCGCGGTGTTCATCCTGCAGAGAAGACGCCTCGCCGAGGAGGGAGAACCCACGCCCGCCCCGGTGGCCGGAGGAGCCGCTTCCGCATAGGGGAGTTGGCGGGTTCGAGGGCGGCTTTGTGGTTCGAACAAGGGCCGGGGATCATCACTCACCATCTGATTTCACTTCCGCTCGCGCGGGGGTAGATTCTTCCATCCCTTGACCGGGCGGACGCTCCACCATTCAGGCAGACTAACGGGGAGGGTTTTCTCATGGAAGAGAAAGCGATCGACCGGATCGACGAATCCCGGGGACCTCACTACGAACCCTACGGCTGGCACCACTGGCCCGAGCATCCCTGGATGTCCTATCAGTTCAGGCGCGCCCTGGGCGAGACGCAGGAGGGCGGCGGCTCGGTGAGCGAGTGCTTCCAGGCCGCGAGCCGCATGACGCCCGGCGACAACGAAAGCTGGCACACCGAGTGGACGCGCATGGGCGAGCGCAACCGCGCGCGAGGGGATGAGGCCGCCGCCACGGGGCGCATCCAGACGGCGCGCAACTGCTGGCTGCGCGCGGCGGATTACTACCGGAGTGCGGAGTTCTGGCTGGAATCCGACGATCCGCGCCGGCTAGAGACCTTCGAGAAGGTGGAAGCATGCTCCAAGGCGTTTCTCGCCCATCTCACACCTCCCGGCGAGGTGGTGCGGGTCCCCTATGAGAACGGCGCGCATCTGGACGCCTATTTCGTGCCAGCGCCCTTCAGGGTGGAAAGGCAGCCTGCCGTCATCAGCTTCGGCGGCCTGGACGCCTATAAGGATGAGATGTGGTTCATGGCGGGGCGGGGGTTCCTGCAGCGCGGCATATCGGTCTTGATGATCGACGGCCCCGGCCAGGGCGGCACGCTCAGGAGAGGGGGCATCACCTGCCGCCACGACTACGAGGCGCCCGTAGGCCGCTGCATCGACTATCTGGAGGCGAGGGGAGACGTGGACGCCTCGCGGATCGCCGTCTGCGGCGGGGGAATCGGGGGCCATTTCGCCGCCCGGGCGGCCTGCTACGAGCACAGGCTCGCCGCCGCGCTCTCCCACACCGCCGGGTGGAGCCTGCATGATACATGGCGCGACGCGGGCGAGGATCACCGCCTCGCCGATTCCATCAAGTGGGTGTTCGGGGCCGCGAGCATGAGAGAAGCCGTCGAGAAGCTCGCGCCCTTTACGCTGGAAGGACACATCGGGAGGATGGAGTGTCCCTACCTCATCGTCCACGGGGGATACGACGTGCTCGGCGTGGCCCAGGCGCGCAGGGTCTATGAGGCCGCCAAAGACGCCGGGGTGGACGTCACGCTCAGGCTCGTCGATGAGGAGGAGACGGGCGCCGATCACTGCCAGCACGACAACCCCACCATCGGCCAGGAGGTTCTCGCCGACTGGCTGGCCGGGGTGTTCGGGATAGACGAGCGCGGATTGATGTCGAAAACCATAACGCCGATTCTTTGAGGAGAAACACGTGAGCATCACGCTGCTGGAGAATTTCAGGGCCGTTTTCTACACGCCGTTCTACGCCGCCTTCTCTGCGGGCGCTTTCGTGGAGGAGGGCGTGGACGTTCGTATCGAAACCTCGCCCGATCCCGCCCGGAACGCGGAGTTGCTCATGTCCGGCGAGGCGCAGGTGAGCTGGGGCGGTCCCATGCGCGTCCTGGTGGCGTATGACAAAAACCCCTATTGCAATCTCAAGGTGTTCTGCGAGGTCGTCTGCCGCGACCCGTTCTTTCTCATCGGCCGCGAGCCGAACCCGGCGTTCCGGATGGGCGATCTGGTGGGTCCCAAAGTCGCCACGGTGAGCGAGGTGCCCACCCCCTGGATGTGCCTGCAGCACGACCTGCAATTGGCGGGGCTCGACCCGCAAGCCTTGGACAGGGTCCCCGATAAGACGATGGACGAGAACGCAGAAGCCCTGCGCGCGGGCGCGGTGGACGTCGTACAGGTGTTTCAGCCATTCGCCGAGGAGTTGATCCTGGAAGGCGCGGGCCACATCTGGTATCAGGCGGCGGAGCGGGGGCTTACGACCTATACGGCGTTTTACGCGCCCGGCTCGTTCCTGCGGGATCACCCAGAATCCGCCCTCGGCATGACGCGCGCCATGGCGAAGACAGAACTCTGGCTCGCAGATAACGACGCGGAGGCGGTAACCGAGCTCGTGAAGCCCTGGTTCGAGGATATGGACTCATATATTCTGATGGATGCCATTGAGCGCTACAAGAGCCTCGGCCTCTGGAACCGGAACCCCCGCCTCGCGAAGGAGAGTTTCAATTGGCTGCGGGCCGCGTGCCTGAGTGGCGGGCTGATCACGACCGGCGTCTCCTACGAGAAAGCCGTGGATATGCGCTTCGTGGATAATGTGTGGCGTAGGGGTGGGTTCTCCGACTTTGGTTAAATTTTACTCCTCCCATGAGTGGGTTCTTGAAATACTCTTCGTCGGGGTAGTAACCCCCCTTGTCAGGGGGGCTTTTTCAACAACCCCCTGACAGGTCGCGACCTGTGGGGCAGCCCCGAGGAGTCGATTCCGACTGAAGAGGGAGGATTCGTGCCACTACAAGAGGCGGAGCGGTTTGTTCGTCATTCCGGCGAAAGCCGGAATCCATTTTTACGCCTTTCGCATTTTTATCAGTGTTCCCGCACAACGGCGGGGAATGAAATGCCGCCGCTCGTTCACCCGCATCCGCAAATGGATTCCGGCTTTCGCCGGAATGACGGCAGTAGTGAATTCCGAGCGAAGAGGGGTTTTTCAACAACCCTTCAAGGGGGAGTGATTTTGACACTCTGTTTTGAATAATCCCGCTCTTCTCGTCAGAATCGCTCTCTCTCCTTCAATCCGCCTCCTTTGCGCTTCCCCGAACACATCTGGCAAGATGGCGGCTACTCTATGCTCCTGGAATAAGGAGGCTCCCCATGGCGTTTCGCCACACCACCCCCGAAGGCCGCGAATACATCGCCCACAGGCCGCAGGTGAGCGCGCGCGAGGCGATGGTCGCATCCGGCCATCATTACGCGAGCCAGGCGGGGCTGAGGATTCTGGAGAAAGGCGGAAACGCGATAGACGCAGGGGTAGCCGCGGGTATCTGCCTGAGCGTCCTTCACTCCGACATGGTGTCGTTCCTGGGCGTAGCGCCCACGATGATTTACCTGGCGAAAGAGCGCCGCGTGCTCACCATCAGCGGTCTGGGGCGCTGGCCCAAGGCGGCCTCTATCGAGTGGTTCGAGAAAAGCTGCGGCGGCGAGATTCCTCCCGGAGTCCGGCGCGCCGTCACCCCCGCGGCGATTGACGCATGGCTCACGGCGCTCGAGCGCTACGGCACAAAAAGCTTCGCGGAGGTCTCCCAGGACGCCATCTCCCTGGCACAAGATGGTTTCCCCATGCACCATTTCATGTACGACCACATCAAATCGGCGGAAGGAGACTACTACCGCTGGGAATCGACGCGGCCCGTCTATTTTCCGGGTGGCGAGCTCATCCCCGTGGGCGGGCGGGTGCGGGTGCCCGACCTGGCCGAGACGATGCGGCGCATGACGCGCGCGGAACAAAGAGCCGCAGGCGGACGCGCCGGTGGCGTGCGTGCGGCGCGCGATGAGGTCTACACCGGCGAGACGGCCCGCCTGATGGTCGATTTCATCCAGCGGGAAGGCGGGCTGATGACGATGGACGACCTGGCCGATTTCCACGTTCTGGAAGAAGAACCCGTAATGACCGAGTTCCTGGGGCACCAGGTCTACGCCTGCGGCCCGTGGTGCCAGGGGCCGACGCTGCTGGAGGCGATGAACATTCTCTCGAACTTCGACATCCTCGCCCTGGGCCACAATTCCCCCGGCTACCTCCACGCCCTCATGGCCGCGCTCAATCTTGCCTTTGCGGACAGGGAGGCTTATATCGGGGACCCCGAGTTCGTGGACGTGCCGATAGACGGCCTTCTCTCAACGGAATACGCCGCAAAGCAGGCGGAGCGGATTGATATGAATAAAGCGTTCGCCGATATGCCCGAGCCGGGCGACCCCTGGGCGCACCAGGGGGGCGCTCATCCGTGGCGTTACGACGGCGCGCACCGGGTCCCGCAAGCCTCTGAGGCCGAATACCAGCACGATACCTCCTATTGCACGGCGGTGGATTCGGAGGGAAACGCCTTTTCCTGCACGCCTTCGGACCCCGCGAACGCGATGCCCTTCGTCCCCGGCGTGGGCGCGACCGTCTCGGGGCGCGGCTCCCAAAGCTGGCTCGACCCGGCGCATCCGAGCTGCTTAGCACCCTGGAAGCGCCCGAGGCTCACGCCGAACCCCGCCCTCACGCTCAAGGACGGCGCGTTCTACATGACGCTGGGCACACCGGGCGGCGACGTCCAGCCCCAGGCCATGCTGCAGGTGTTCCTGAACCACGCGCTCTTCGGCATGCCGCCCCAGATGGCGATCGAAGCGCCGAGGGCGGCCACCGCCAATTTCCCCAATTCCTTCTGGCCCCACGCCTATGAACCCGCGAGCGCTAAGGCGGAGGCGCGTCTTCTGAGCGACGCAGGCCCCGCGCTCTCCGGGATGGGCTACAAGATGGGTTCGTGGCCCGATTTCAGCTGGCCGCCCGGCAGCGTCTGCGCGATCGTGAAAGACCCCGAGACGGGCTTCCTGCTCGGCGGGGCCGACCCGAGGCGCGAGTCCTACGCAGTGGGGTGGTAGCAGCGATCCTTCATGAAGTGAGGTTCGCAGCGAGCGGTGAAGTAGCCCCGAGGGCGGGTTGCCGTTAACAAATTCGATTCTGGCAAAGAGCCTACCAACTGCATAAATCCGATGCCTCGTGATGTTGAAATGTACTGGCTGAGACGTGTGTTTCATCTTAGCGAAGGTGGTGCGCGATGGAGCATAGCGTAACACCCGAAAGCGGAGATTTTGTTCCGTTTCCCGTCATTCCAGTTTTCAATAAATGTTTTCCTACGGATTTAAACAAGTAGATTGAAGGCGGACTGATAAATAATTACAGTAATTTAATTTGATTCTAAACGAATTGAATCAATTTATATCACTGTATATAATGATTCTGTCTGAACTATGCCCATTTTATTGTGATGACATCCTAAACGTTTCGAGTCGGTTTGAATTTTAGTGAACACCTAAATTCGATGCCTGCTCTTATCTTAAAGGAGGAGAAGTGTCATGAGCGATATGACATCTCCGATGAGTGATCCTTCTAAGCAGAAATCACCACGATTTCCAAAAGATGATATTCTGGCTATCTGGAATCGCATTATGCAATACCAGGTTGATTTCAGCTTTCCTTTGGAATTGCAATTTTACTTATCTCTTGGATCATGGCTTGAGGCGAGGAACGTCGTTGATTTAGGAACTGGCAACGGCTACTACCTGCGACAGTTGGCATCTTACTTCCGTAATAAATTCTACACCGGCATTGATTTCGACGAGCGGTTGGTGAAAGAGGCGCAAGCCCTCTCAGACGAAGAGGCAGTGAATCCCAATGATGAGCGAATCTCATATGATGTGGCGGATGTCCTCAGTTACACAGGAGAATTTTCGGTTGGCGTAGCGAGACTGCTCGTACAGCACCTGGACTCGAGCGAGGACCTCTTCATCGCCGCCAGAAACTTCCTGAAACAAGACGGAACACTTGTTGTCATCGACTCGAACGACAATGCGCGGTTTTTTTGGCCAACCGATTCGTGCCGGCAAATTGACGCCTTTTTTCGGAAATTCTCCGAATTTCAGCCGGGTCGAAACTACAGCGACTCAATGATGCAATCGTCGAAAAACTACGGTTTTGAAATCGAAAAGAGTCAGTTGCTTCTGATACCGTCATCCCTGCCTACCTATAAAAACCTGTTTCATGAATCCTATCACCTTTTCTTCGATATCGTTCAAGGACACTACGGAATGCCTTTCGATTACGAAAGTCTGAGACTTGAGTTGGACGATTGGGCGCGGAACGAAGGTTCTTACTCGCAGATCGGCGTAAATCTATGCTCCTATCGGAGAGTAGGTTAGAAAGCAGCCAGCACTGGAGGAAACGGAAATGTCTAATCCAAGTTCATTTTTCAGCATAAATATAGATATAGGGCATCTAGTAGTGTTGATCACAGGATTAGGCGTTTGGGGTGCGCAACGAATCTTCGGTAAACCGAATATCCTTAGGAAACTTGATTCATATCATGCGAATACAATCGTTATGGCAGTAAAGAGGGATGGCAAATTAGCGGATGCGGAATTGTTGGATGTTAGCAACAAGGCGAATGAATTCTTCGGGAAAAGTGCGAATGCCAAAGAACTGTACCGCGTGAAAGCATCACAATTATTACCACTACTTAAAGATTGGATGGACAAAGACAAATTCGAGGCTTTTGCCGAAGATCAGGATCGGCTGTTCAAAGAATACGAAGCTGGAAAAGAAATGCATGCGAAGGTTCCTGTAATATTCAACGACAAACACCCTCACTACCAGTATCGGAATCGTGCATTCCTGCCGGTGATCGTGAGCCTCTCTGGAGAACGTGTAAAGGCGAAACACGGGGAAAAGAAGCAGGATTTACAGATTGTTTATCTCGATCTTGAGCCTATCGTTCCTGTCGTGGAAAAATACACATCACCAGCCTGACGGAAATAATTATGAGCCACTCAATGACTGAATGTTGGAAATTCCGACTTCATATCCAAGCTTGCAAGCACCCCGATCAACAGTTTGCTCATTCAATCAACGTCAACGTGGAATTGCGTGGGGATAATCACTCGTGATGAGGTAGCGGCGACGGAAGATTCTCTCAAACCACCTCTCATGAACGAATTCACGTAGACTCAAACCTTATCTGGCCGCTTCCTTCCTACATCGGTCGAGGATTTCCCCCTCTTTCGTAAAAACTAGCCTTCAGCGCATAAATAGCCGCCGCGCAACAGCTATCACTTGCTTTGGCGCTTTTCCACGCGGAGAATGAGCACGTTGAAACGGAGGAAACGTTTATGACTTCGCAAGAGGCCGAGCGCAGTGAACCCACAGGCGCATCCGAGCAGGACGACTTTCTGCTCTATGACGGCGAGTGTCCGTTCTGCCGCTTCTATGCGCGAAAATCGGGGTTTCAGACGCCGGACGGTCGGCCACTGGCGCTCATCGACGCGAACCGGGCGCTCGAACGCATCAGTGAGTTGCGGGAGGCTGGCTGCGAGGTCGATGAGGGGATGGTTCTCGTCCTGGATGGCCGAAGTTATCAGGGCGCAGATGCGATGACGGCGCTCGAAGCGATGACGAGCGGAACCGGCTGGTTTGGGGGGCTCGCCAAGTGGTTCGCCTCGAACCCAAAGCGCGCCCGCGCGTTCTATCCCTGGTTCCGCCGCCTGAGGCGCGTGGCGCTGCGGGTGAAGGGGAGGAGGGGGCTTGAGTGAGGAGGGCTTGTTGAAAACCCCTCGTCGGTCGGGGTTGCGGTTGTAGGGACAACCCCTCCTCGGGGTTGTCCTGCCCCTCTGTGGTTGTCCTTTTGCAGGATGGTTCGAATCAGGACTGGCACGGAGGCCTGTCCCTACGGCGATTGATCTCGCAAGTCAGGCAAGGCTTTTCGACAATCTCCTGGAGGAGGGTGGGGGGATGGCCCTCCCGGTCAGGAAACGCACCTAAGGGCCGGATCTGCGTGTCCCGGGTAGACGCCCGCGAACATGCGAGCGTTATCTGATACCGCTCGTGATTTCTTGGTTCCCGAAATTTCTCGTTTGGTTTATTCTTGCGCGGACCCGCAGCGATAAATTCCGCTACGGTCTCGTTTCCTCCCGCCCCGGAACAGCATCGCCACATGAAAACACCATCAATCGCCCGGCGATTCGCGGGGTTCGCCTGCGGTCTGGAGCGGGTCGATTCCGAGGTCAGGACGGCTGCGAACAGGGCCATGCTCGACACCCTGGGCGTCATTCTCGCGGGGGGCGCGCATCCATCTGCCCGCGCCCTGGCCGAGGCGACGCGCGGGGAAGGGCGGGCGGCGCTCGCGACCGGCGGGCGGGCGGATGCCGAAGCCGCGGCGCTCGTGAACGGAACGGCGGCGCACGTCTGGGACTTCGACGATACGTCCTACACGGGGATCATGCACGGCTCGGCGGTGGTGCTGCCCGCCGCCATGGCCCTCGCGCAGGAACTCGGATCCGGCGCCGACGCGCTTCGCCGCGCCTTCATCGCGGGTTCCGAGGTGGCGTACGCCCTCGCCGATCTCTGCACGCACGAGCACTACTTTCGCGGCTGGTGGAGCACGGTCACCTTAGGGCTCACGGGCGCGACCGCCGCCGCGGGATGCCTGCTGGCGCTTGATGAGGACGCGATGACGAGCGCTATCGGACTGGCCGCGGCCGCCTCAGGCGGCGGGAAGGCCGTGCTGGGCACGGACGCCAAGCCCCTCCTCGTCGGCGAGACCGCGCGCCGTGCCGTTACGTTCGCCCGGGCGGCCCGGGCCGGGCTGAGCGGGCCGGAAGACGCGTTCGAGGACGAGCGGGGTTTCCTGAAACTGCTCAATCAGGGCGCAGCCGTAGAAGCCGAACTCGAGACCATTGGGAGGCGCTGGCGCCTTTGCGACCCGGGCCTGCTGTTCAAGACCAGTCCGGTCTGCTCGGCGGCGCTCGCGGCCATCGAGCAGATGAACGCGCTCATGGCGGAACTCGGCGCGAGCGCGGATGAGGTCGCAGGAGTTCATTCCGAAGTACCACAGCTTGTGTATGAGAGTCTCGTCTTCCCGAATCCGGCCACGCCGCAGGAGATGCAGTTCAGCCTGCCTTACGCCCTGGCCTGCGCCGCGCTTCACGGCCGGGTGCGCTTCGAGGACCTGGCGCCCGGCGCCGTCAGCCCCGAGAAGGCCGCCATCATGGCGCGGGTGAGCGTGAAGCGCGCCCCGGACCTTTCCACCGACGCCATGCGCCGGAAATACCCCGAAAGCATCCGCCTCACGCTGACCTTGAAGGATGGCCGCTCCGCCGCCGGGTTCTGCGGCGCGGCCCGCGGGATGCCGGAGAGGCCGCTGAGCGATGAGGAGTTGCTGGAGAAATTCCGTGCGGCGGGAGCGTATGCGGGCGTCTCGTTGCACGAGGTCGAGATTGAGGATTTCGATCCGGTGGCGGTGTTCGAGCAGGCGGTGGGGGTCAAACGCGACTGATGAGGGGTTGTTGAAAAAGACCCCTCTTTAGAGAGTAGAGGGGACATCCCTCTCGACTGGTAAAACCAACCCCCCCTACCCCCCCTTGTCAGGGTCAAAACCGACCGAAGAGGGAGGTTTTGCGAGCCGATGTGTTTCTGTCAATGGCTTATGCAAACGCTCGTTCCTCACTCGCGTTTGACCCCTGACAAGGGGGGTTGGGACGAACGCAACCTGAGAGGGAGCGTTCGCTCCCTCAAGGGGGAGTGGTTCTCATCTCTCGTCGGTTGGCGATGTGTTCAAGGGCGAAGATCGAAGACTCATCTCTGCATCCCCGCGCGGAGCCGACCCTCCGGGACGCTTTCTGCGGTGGCCGGGCCGTCCGGCACCTCGTCCGGCTATGCTTTCATGCGGGCGCCCTCGGGGTCGAACATCTCAGAGGGCGAAGCCACGGTCACGGGGAAGCGCTCGTTCATGTACTGCACCTGCAACCTGTTGCCGGCCGCCGACTGATCGATCGGCAGATAGGCCAGCAGGAGGTATTGGCCGAGGGAAGGTCCCGCGCCGGCCGAGGTGACGAAGGACTCCCGTCCGCGGGCGTCGACGAGGCGCTCGCCTTCAAGCGTCAGGATCGGTTCGCTGCCGCCAGCGGGGAACCGATCCGCACCGGATTCGCCGGCGTGACTATCAACCGTCAGCGTACACAGCTTCGTCGCCGGACCTTCGTCGCGCGCCTGGAGGTAGGCCTGCTTCCCGATGAATTCCGCCGCCTTCACGCGGGGCCGCGCCAGGCCCGCCTCCACCGGCGAGTATTCGGAGGTGAGATCGGCGCCCATGAGCGCGTATCCCTTTTCCAGGCGTCCCGTTGTGCCGTAGACGCCGATGCCGACGGGCCGGGCGTCGAAGGCGCGGCCCGCCTCCCGGATCGCGTCCCACAGGCGCGCGCCGTGCGAGGTGGGCGTGTAGATCTCCCATCCGCTCTCGCCCACGTAGGAAATGCGCAGCATCGTCGCCGGAACGCCGTCGATAATCACCTCCCGGGCCGCCCCGTACGGAAACGCTTCCTGCGTCAGCGGGGCGTCGGCGATCTCTGAGAGCAGCGCGCGGGCATCCGGCCCCCATACCCCGATGGTGCAGAACGCCGACGATTGGTTCTCGAACTGAACCGAGCCGTCATTGGGCAGATGGCGGCGGAACCAGACCTCGTCGCGCGCGCCGTCGAAGACGCCGGTCACGATGCGGAACCGATCTTCCGCCAGCCTCTGAATGGTGAGGTCGGCGCGGATCCCGCCTTCCGGCGTCAGCAGCGGGGTGTAGATCGAGGAGCCCACCGGACGGTCGCAGGGGTTGACCGTCAACCGCTCCAGGTAGGGCACGACGCCGGGGCCTGAGGCGTCGAAGATCTGAAAGGCGCTCAAATCCACGATCCCGACTTTCTCCCGCATGTGGAGATGCTCCGCGTTGATGATCGGCGACCACCAGCGGCGATCCCATTCGTGCGGACGATCCGGAACGCCGTAGCGGGTGACCAGGTCCTCGTTCGACGCGTACCACTGGGGCCGCTCCCAGCCGTGCGCTTCGAAGAATTCCGCGCCCAGGTTCGCGGTGCGATCGTGGAACGGCGCCCGGTGCATGCCGCGATCGGACGCCCACTGCTCACGCGGATGCACGATTCCGTACGTCTTGTTGAAGTGTTCGCGGCATCGCTGATGAATGTGCCGCTCGGTTCGCTCGTGCGGGTAGAACCGCGTGATGTCCGAGCCGTGCGGATCGCAAAGGCGCGGATAGCCGTGGGTGATCCACTCGGCGATCAGGCGCGCGGTGCCGGGGCCCTCCTTGATCCAGACGGCGGCCGCCGACCAGAGCTTCTCCACCTCGGCGGTCTCGCCCAGCACCTGCATCGCATCCGGGGTCAGGGAGAGCAGCCCGTTCACCGAATACTGCATTTCGGAACCGGCGAGCAACTCGCCCATAATCGCCCGGGCGTGCTCGAGCTGCGGAGCGAAGTCATCGCCGGTGAAGGGCAGCTCGGTGGGTGTCCGCTCCGCCTCCGCATTGGAAGGAATGTCATCGGGATGCACCAGGATGGGGCGGTGGGCGTACGAGCCGATCTCCATCGCCCCGTGACTCTGCCGCTCGTACATGAAGGTGTCCATGTCGCGGACGATCGGATAGTCGATCTCGTTTCCCGTCCTTCGCAGCAGGTCGATCGATCCCATGTCGGCCATCTGGTGCACCGCCGGGGTGAGCGGGATGGTCGCTCCGGCGAGCGCGGCGACCCTCGGGCTCCAGACGCCGCACGCGATCACCACCTGTTCCACCTCGATCACGCCGCGCGTCGTCGCCACGGCCCGGACCCGCGGACGGCCGAACGGCGGGCGTGATACCTCGAACCCGGTGACCTCGGTGCCCTCCAGCACGGTCAGCACACCCCTGGCCTGCGCCCCCTCGCGCATGATGGCGCCCGCCTGGACCGGGTCGACCACCGAGACGCTCGGCGTGTAGAAGCCGCCCAGGATCACGTCACCGTTCACGAACGGCACCCTGGCGACCACTTCGGCGGGATTGAGCAGCTCGGCCTCGATGCCCCAGCACAGGGCCGAGGTCATCCGCCGGCGCAGCTCTTCCATGCGGGCATCCGTGCGCGCCACTTCGATGCCGCCGCACGTGGTGTTGACGCCGAGCGCGGCGTACTGGCGCTGGCTCTCCAGCGTCAGCATCGTGATTTCGCGGTTGTGGTCGGTGGGGAAGATGAAGTTCGACGCGTGGCCGGTCGAACCGCCGGGGTCGGGCAGCGGCCCCTTTTCGATCAGCAGCAGGTCCTCCCAGCCCAGATCCGCCAGGTGTCCCACCAGGCAATTCCCGACGATACCGGCGCCGATCACGGCAATCGTCGCCCGCGCAGGCGGCGGCGAAGCGCTCTCGGCTGGGCTGGTGACGGCGTCTTTCAGAACGGTTCCCCCGCGTACGCATGATGGCGCGACCCGCGACGTGCCCGGCCCCGGAGTCGAGAGCGCCGGTTTCCGGTCCTGCCCCCGTGAGCGGGGTCGGCGTCCACGTCACGCCCCGGCCGGAAGGTCAGCCTTGAAACATGGCATATACGGCATATATGGCATATAATCAGCGTTATTTTCAAGGGTCGCGAGAGTCGGGAGCGCCCCGGTAGCGGCGGCGAACTCGCCCCGCGAGGGGCTGTTGAAAAAGTTCAGGCCCCGAGACCGGGCGTATATTACCTACCGGTGAGAGAGAAGAATCACTCCCCCCTTGAGGGGGAGTCAACGAGACAAGGGCGAAGCCCGCAGGCGAGTTGGTGGGGGGAGTTTTTTATCCGTGGCATGTCCCCCCACCGAATCGGCCTTCGCATAAACCGCTCGGCCTCTTCGACTCCCCCTCAAGGGGGGAGTGAAATTCAGCGCGCTCCCTCTGTGAGAGGGCTTTTTCATCAGCCCCGAGGAGCGAGCGTTTGCCGTGCCGGAAAGCCTCAAGGCGCGGCGGAGCAGGAGAAGCCATGAGTGGCCAGCCGCACAGCGTCGACCAGTCCGACCGAATCATTCCCGTCAACCTGCGCCAGAGCGGCCGGACGCCCGTGGAGATGCTCATCTCCACGCGGGTGCGGAAGTCGCCCTACTGGCATCTCTCCCACGAGGCGGGCTGCTGGCGGGCCACGGTCTACAATCGCGTCTACCATCCGCGCGGCTACGTGAGGCCGGAGGCGGGCGGCGCAGCCGTCGAGCACGAGGCGCTGACGAACCACGTAACGCTCTGGAACGTCGCGGTCGAGCGGCAGATCCAGGTCAGGGGACCGGATGCGGAGCGGTTCGTCGACTACGTCATCACCCGCGACGCGACCCGCATCAGGCCGATGCAGGCGAAGTACGTCATTCTCTGCAACGAGAAGGGCGGGATTCTGAACGACC
Organism: Nitrospinae bacterium bin107; assembly: GCA_002238965.1. Taxonomy (GTDB): domain Bacteria; phylum UBA8248; class UBA8248; order UBA8248; family UBA8248; genus Bin107. The sequence continues at coordinate 35,056 of MPNJ01000015.1, forward strand.
CGGTCCTGTTGCGCCTGGCCGAGGAGGAGTTCTGGTTCTCGCTGGCGGACTCCGACCTGCTGTTCTGGCTGCAAGGGGTCAACGTCGGGAAGCGGATGGACGTGGAGATCAACGAGATCGACGTCTGCCCGCTGCAGATCCAGGGGCCGAAGTCGCTCGCGCTGATGGTCGATCTGCTGGGCGAGGGCGTCCGGGACATCCCCTACTACGGCGTCCTCGAAGGCGAGGTCGCGGGCTGCCCGGTGGTCGTCACCCAGACCGGCTTCTCGGGAGAGAAGGGTTATGAGATCTATCTGCGCGACGCCACCCTGCACGCCGAGAAGCTCTGGCGCGCGGTGATTGACGCGGGCGAGCCGCACCGGCTCATGGTCACCGCCCCCGGCCATCAGCGCCGCATCCAGGCCGGCATCCTCTCCTGGGGGCAGGACATCGACCACGAGACGGCGCCTTTTCAGTGCAACCTGGCCTATCAGGTGCCGCGCAGGAAGAAGGGCGACTACATCGGCCGGGCGGCCCTCGAACGGATGCGGGACGAGATCGACGCGGGGCGTCCGCCGTTCTCGATGGTGATGGTGGGCATGAAGCTGGGCGGCAAGCCGATCGACGACTACGCGCCCGACTTCTGGCTGGTCTCGGATACAGACGGAGGCGACCCGATCGGCTACCTGACTTCGCCGTGGCACGCCCCGGAGCTGGGGTGCAACATCGCGCTGGGTTACGTGCCGGTCGGCAAGTCGGCGGTCGGGACCGAGCTGCTGGTCTGGCTGCCGGACGAGTACGCCGGCGAGCCGGGGCGACCCGACCGCGCGGAGGTCTGCGAGGTCCCCTTCCGCCCGTCGGTCAACCCGAGCGCGCGCGAACTGGCGCACGCCCGGGGCGAGGACGCGGCCGACTAGCCCCGGCGATCATCACCCTGCTGTTCAGCTTTCTGCTCAACCAGTATCCCTGCAATTCCTCAGCGATCCCGGGTCTTGCGGGGTGATGGGAGATGTAGGGTTTTGTAGGGGTGTCGAGCTTCCTGAGGAAGAGAAGCTCGACCGTGTCCACCCGCGCCGGGCATTACGGCGATGGTGAATCGTCGGGTATGGCGGCGACGCGGCGCGCGGGACGGCGGACGTATTCGGAACCGGATGCGTCCTGCATGGCCCGAATGTCCCGGAAAATATCCGCCACGTCGTAACCGAAGCGCGCCGCGTGCGCATCCCGCGCGGCCCGGACCTCGGCGATTATGGGGTCAGTCTGCGTTGTCCGCACGATCGGCCTCCATCAGTTCGTTGGGCGTGCATATTACGGGCGGTTCATAGCCCGACTCTCTGCATACGCGCTCGATCCGGCCTCGCATTGCGGCGTTCGCAATGTGCCGGAAATTCCATGTTACCAGATAATCGACGCCATTCGTAACGGCAATGGCGATGTGCGCGGCATCATCGACGGCTTGACGCGGAAGCGTCCCGAAATCAAGCAGGTTCCGGGTGAGTTCCTCGGCGTCCAGGGTTGCATCAAGAAGCGCAACGCCTTCGAGGGCCATCATGCGGGAGTGGGCCGTATCCTTGTCGCCCGCTCCGGCTTCCGCAACGACGAGCGCCGAGGCGACGAGAGCGAATCTGTCCGGCGCATCTCGCCACCACTCGCGTGTTATTTCCTGATACGCTGCGACCACGACATCGCGGGATGGTCGCGCAGTGAGATAGCTGATAACCGATGTTTCGATGTATGCGGTGGGCTTCATGGCGCGAGTCTCTCAACGCTTTGCATCGTCCGTTTTCCTTGTGGGGTCTGGAATGGAGCCTCGCGGAGCGACCCATCCTATCATTTCCCCGACGCGGCTCCAATTCTCCGCGTCGCAGGGATGAACCTCGCAATCCTTATCGCCGTGTCGGGGAAACCCGACCGCGCGGCGGGTCTGCGAGGTCCCCTTCCGCCCGTCGGCCAACCCGAGCGCGGGCGATCATCACCTCGCTGTTTTGCTTTACTCTCGACCGACCTACTGGCAGATCCTCACCGAGATTGGATCTTGGGGAGTTTGATCGGCTCCGGGCGGGTGGGGGCAACCCCGAGGAGTGAGTGTTTATCAAAACCATATCGGTAAACATCTCGGACGACAGGAACCCTGGATCCGTCGCCGATGCGCGACGAGGTCTTCCGGAGTGCGACGATACAAGCAGAACACCTCCGTATAATTCCAGCGCAACAAATAATCGTTTTTCATTTTAATCCGTCTGTGTTATCAATATTCATAGATAAATATCGATTTTTACAGACAGGGAACAGTTTTGAAATGAACGCCCCCGATAAGAATCGTTTTTCAGGGCCAGTTACCGTTTTTCAGGAAAGGCGGCTCCCGGAGAGGGCCACGCCGGCCGGATACGCCGCGCTCATCAAAGCCTACGGGCTGCGCGTGCCGCTCCCTCGCCTGCTGAGCGCCACGGGTGAGCGACACAGGCGTATCGAGGATGGCGGCTGGCGCATCTACTCGCCTCGCTATGCGCCGGATGCGAGCCTCGAAGGCCACCTCACCTTCGCGCTGAAGCACGAGGGGCTTCATCTCTCCGTCCTGAAGCGCCTGTTCGCCGCGAGCGGCCCCGCGCCCATCGAAAACATCGTCAAGGCCAGGCCGACGGGCGCCTACGCCAGGCGTATCTGGTTCCTCTATGAGTGGCTGAGCGGGACGCGGCTCGATTTGCCGAACGCCGATCGCGGCGCCTACGCGCAAGTCGTCGATCCGGACCTGCAATTTGCGGTCCAGGCGGAAACCTCGTCACGGCACCGGGTAAAGAACAACCTGCCCGGCACGCCGGAATTCTGTCCGCTGGCGTTCCGCACCGAGGCGCTGGAGCGCTTCATCGCCTTGGACCTGGGCGCGCGCGCGCGGGATGCCGTCGCGGCGGTCTCGCGCGACCTGCTGGCGCGCACGGCGGCCTTCCTGTTGCTGAAAGACTCCCGGTCCAGCTTCGCCATCGAGGGTGAGCATCCGCCCCAGGACCGCATCCAGCGGTGGGGCCGCGCCATCGGCCAGGCCGGCAGGCAGGCGCTCGATCTCGACGAACTGCTGCGCTTGCAAAGCATCGTGATCGGCGACGCCCGGTTCGTCCGCCTCGGTCTGCGGGGCGAGGGCGGTTTCGTCGGTGAACGGGACCGCGAGTCGGGCACCCCGATACCGGTCCACATCAGCGCCCGGCCGGACAGTCTGGCCCGGCTCGTGGAGGGCATGATCGATTTCGCCCGGGGGGCCGCGCAACAGCTCGATCCGGTCGTGGCGGCGTCGGCTCTCGCGTTCGGCTTCGTCTACATCCACCCTTTCGAGGACGGAAACGGACGGCTGCACCGCTATCTGGTCCACCATGTCCTGGCCCGGCGCGGCTTCAACCCGCCCGGCGTCGTCTTTCCCGTATCGGCGGCCATCCTGGACCGGGTCGACGACTACCGCCTCGCGCTCGAAGACTATTCGCAGCGACTGCTGCCGGCGGTGGCCTGGGAGCCGACGAACAGCGGCAACATTCAAGTGTTGAACGATACGGACGATTTCTACCGGTTCTTCGATGCGACGCCGCAAACCGAGTTTCTGTATGGATGCGTGCAACGGACCGTCGAGCGCGATCTGCCGGGAGAAGTCTCCTTCCTGGAGCGCTACGACGAATTTCGCAGGGAACTGAACCTGGTGGTCGACATGCCGGAGAGGCTGTCCGACCTTCTGTTCCGGTTTCTGCGCCGCAACGGCGGCAGCCTTTCCCGCCGGGGCCGGGAAAAGGAATTCGCCGCGCTGACGGATGACGAGGCGACGCGAATCGAAACGATTTACCATGAAGTGTTCGCCGATGCCGGGGCCTGAAGCCGATGGTCCTGTGTTAGCTGTAATCGGGGAACCTCAGCGGCGGCGGGTCTGCGAGGTCCCCTTCCACCCGTCGATCAACCCGAGCGCGCGCGAGCTGGCGCACGCCCGAGGCGAGGACGCGGCCGACTAGCCCCGGCGATCGTCACCCTGCTGTTTTGCTGTCCGCTCAACCGAACTCCCGGCGAATCCTCACCGAGATCGGGTCGAACGCCTGGATTTCCACCGACGCTGTTTCCTCTCACGCCGGTTGCGGCTCGTAGCGCTCGACCTCGATTTCATCCTCGCGCTCCAGCGCCTGGACGATGTCGTAGGCCGTCTGGAGGCGTATCCAGGTTTCCGTCGTCGAGCCGAAGGCCTTGGCGAGGCGAATCGCCACGGCGTTGCTCCGAAACTGCGTCTGGACTACCAAGTGCCTCGACGCCGTTAATTGGGTCATTGCCGTCGCCGCGCGCTTGAGCTTACTTGAACCCGCATTCCGCTCTGGAAGCGCCGGAAGTAACCGTATGGCCGCCTCGTCTGCCGAAATAGCCGTTCCTCGCGTCGCCCGACGCGACACTCCTTCCGGACTTGTCGAACTTGACCCCCGGGCCATGGATCTTGTCGTCCACCTAAACGCCCTCGTAGTGTCTGCCGCTGGGGAAGTAGAGGATGCCGCGGCCGTTCCTATTGCTATCTCCCCACTCACCCTCGTAATGAGTTCCGTCATCCCAAGTAAAAGTACCGTGGCCAGGCCGCGCCCGATGGAGCGCTTTGCGCCCGAGCGCTTCATCGCCGCGTCGAAGGGGTTGTCCCGGCAGGCGTCGAGGATCACCAGGCCCAGGCCCGAGGCCCCCTCCACCGCGCGCGAGACCAGATCCAGCGAGACCGTCTCGAACTCCACCTCCCGGTCGCTTTGCAGCCGCGTGTCCACCGGGATCAGGAAGTTTCTCTTGTCCACCTCGATGCCGTGGCCCGCGTCGTAAGCGGATTCGCCAGCGCAGGCGCGTGCGCGTATTTGGCGTTGCCGATCACGAGCGCGACCCACTGGCTCGCCCGGACTGGTGTGGCGAGAACCAGGAGCGAGATTCCCGCCACTATCAGTATGATAAGTTTTCGCATGGCGGTCTCTCCAATACTTTGAGGAGCAAAACCCTTGTCAATTACCTTCCGGCAAGCGCTAATGTCTCAAACAAAGCGGGCCGTCAGGGCGTCTGCGTGATGTTGCGAATCTCGACCCGCCGGTTCGCCGCGGATTCGGGATTGTCTTTATCCAGAGGTTCTCTCTCGCCCATTCCCTTCGACGAGATGAGCGAGTCGTCCAGCTTGAAATTTTGGACGATGTAGCTCACGACGGCCGCCGCCCGCCGCTGCGAGAGCGCCTCGTTGTACTCGGCCGTCCCCTTCGCGTCCGTGTGGCCCACGATTTCGATACGTTGGCCCTTGAGCACAGGGCTGGCGAGCGCGCGTCCTAAAACGTCGAGCGTGAGCAGGGACTCGTTGTCCAGTTTTGCGGAGTCGAACGCGAAACTCACCTTTAAGTCGATGGACGGCGCCGCCTTCGCAGCGCCCGATACCTTGACCCCTCTCGCGCCTTTGAAACTGCGCGTTTTGGCGAATCCGCCGCCCGCGCGCGGCGACAAGGCTCGGATGATCTCTTTCTCCGTGGGAATCGACTGGGCATGGGCGCCTGCGGCGAACGCCTTCCATGCGGCGGCGGAAAGCCCGAATAGGGTGCGTGATGTTTTCATGGCGTCAGTCCCCCTTTTTGGTCTCGAGCGCAACGAAGGCCGCGCTCACGACGCGTTCGGGTTGTGTGGGATCGGGCCGGGCGATGATGGTTCCCCTTAACGCCGTCAGGAACTCGCGCTCGGTCTCGACGAGCGGCCGGTCTTTCGAGAAGAGCGGACTCTTCGAAGCGATGGCGACAATCATCTCGTTTCCGAAAGGCGCCCCCACTGTGAATTTTTGCCGCCCCTCCTTCCCGTCGCCAAACCTGAGGGCGGCGTTTGCAGACAAGGTGGATAGCGTCAAAGGGTCCGATTCCACCGGATTGACCACGTTGCCGTCCGCCTGAATGTAGGAGACGTGCAGGTATCCCCGATGACCCGGCATTTTCACTTCGAACGCAAGTGTTTCGGACGCTTTGTAAGTCCGCTTCGGAAGCATTATGTAAGGCCCATCGGCGCGGGCGAGGGGTTTTTCGATGGTCATGAGCGTCTCGCACTGCGGCCAGGGGCGGAGCGCCACGTCCAACTGCGCCTTCGTTCCCGCAACGGCCTTTTTCAATTTGTCGAGATATTCACCGGTACCCACGAAGCCCCTGATGAACTTCTTCGCGTTTTTCTCCACGATCTGAAGCCTTCCGCATCCGATCTCAGGTAGCTTTATATCATTGACGACCGGCGGCGGTTCTGGTTTGGGAATCACCGGTTTCGGCTTGGGTTTCGGCGGCTCGGGCGGGGGTGGAGGGGGAGTCGCCATGAGTCGCATGGAGAAGCCGTACTTCACTCGTCTCTCGAACGTGTCGTACGATATCCGCCCGAAACCCCGCGATCCCCAGCCCATGCCCCAGGAATTCATCACCTTGAAGTACCGGCTGCGCTCCGAATAGCCGACCACCGTGACCGCATGGTGCCCGTCTTTCTCCTTAGGGTACCCGGCGTGCCATACCCGGCGGCCTCTCAGGCGGTGAAACGCCCTGTTATCCCGCATGCCGATCACGACCGGATGGCCGCTCGCAAGCTCCGCCTTCACCTGATCGAGTCGATCGGTGTCGACCACCTGCAATTCCGCAATTTTGAATCTCGAAGCGCGGGCGACCAAGCGCGGTCCCGGTCGCCTGCAAAGGTCTGGGTCGTAGCGATAATCGGCGTGGGCCACGGCACCCTTCATGAGAAGGTTCAGGGCGTCGGAGATTCTCGCGCCCCTGTCGCAGGAGTAGCCGGGCCTTCGGATGGAGTCGTAGATGTAGGCGGGGCTTGGAATCTCATCGGCCGTCAGCCGCGGACCGCCTTCTGGCGCGCTGTTGTAGTAGGAGCGCGCCGCGTAGCCCACCGCCCAGCCCACGCAGGAACCCTGTTTGCCCTGGTGGCCGACGACGGGGAACCGATCGCTGAGGTCGACGTATACGGGAAGAAACGCCCGGAAAAGGGGCGTTCTGGGCTTGCCGGCGAGTTCTTCTTCCGTCTCGAAGACCGCGCCTGACGCATAAACCGTGTCCACCGGGTCCTGCGCCTGTTGGGCCCAGGCGCCGACCGGCAGTGCGGAAACGACAATCGCCCAAGTGAAGAGGAATACCAATATCTTGGAAACAGACATTCGATCGCTCATGTAATGATAGTTTGTGATCTACATTTGCTATCGGTCGCGCGATCCCTGCCTTACTCGGCAAGGTGGGGAAGCAATGCCAGCGAACCTCAACCATATCTCCATAGCAGGTGGTATTACGGATCCTATTTGAGAGTGTAGAAAATCGCACGCTACTTCGCGTCCCCAAAATTGGGGTGATTTTGGAGAATTTTTAGCTATATTTTTGGAATTTCCGGATTACGAACGACATCAGCGCTGGCCTAGGACTGTTGGAGATTCAGACGGTTCGCATAAGAAGTGATTTGACCACTTCTCCGGTGTAGAGGCCAACGCCCTCTATTTTCCTTTCAGGATTTTCTAACCCCCCCTCCCCCTCAGAATCGGCGTAGTGCTGAAAGCAGGCGAGGGCGGCGCAGGCCTTTGTTTCTACGGCGTCGCCCTAGTTGGACAGCTTGAAGTGGTTGATTCCCTTGTATAGGGTGGACATGCTCTTTTTCCCCGAAGAGCCGCTCGATTCCCGGGATGGCGCGTAAGCGGGCTTATGCCTTTGTCATGCCTGCTTCTCAAGGAGGGAGTGAAAACCTCCGAACACGCGGGCGGCTCGCGAGTTCCCCTTCATCAGGGAAGCTCGACACCCCTACGGTATGGTTACCCTCTAACGCCATCGGGCGCATACTTTCGAACTCCCCCTACTCGGGGAAGTCCGACACCCCTACGAAGTCTTAAATCTCTCACAAACCAGCAATCCTCACTCGCGTTTGGCGCGCATTTCCCCGCAATTGCTGTACGCCCCGGAACCACAGACTCGGCTATCGTGCGCGCGGCGCGGGAAAGTGATTTCTCCCGCATTGGTCGGCCAATTCCTTCTTCCTCAGTCGGAATTGATCAAAAGGAAAGGCGTATTCTCATGGGAATCAGTGATGCGGCGGGAATGGAGACAGCGAGTCTTCTTTCTGCGCTCGGAAATCTCCTGTCATCGGTCGGGAAATTCCTCATTCTTCAGTTGGAGTGGATTCTCGCTCCTCGCCCGGGTTTGGCCGTCGCAGCCGGAGGGGAGGGGGCGATGGATTCAGGGATACAATTGATAATGAAAGTAATGATATTTTCGATAAAATCAGATAAATTCACGGGGTTTTTCGATAAATTTCTGAAATGTAATACCCCGGCAAGTGGTTGTAATCAAAAGGGATTCCATGTGAATCTTAGCGTACTGCACTCAGATCTGGCGGCAAAAAAAGTTTTTCGCTTACCACGCATCTCCCCGCAACTGCCCGCAATTGCGCGCGGGCGTCAGGGCGCGCCGCCCAGGCAGGGAGCGACCTCCCGGATGAAGCGCCCGGCCACGGCGCGCCAGGCGCAGGCGGCGGCGCGCTCGATTCCGCGCCGGCCGAGTTCTTCGCGCAAGGCCGGGTTCTTCAGCAGGTCGATGAGCGCGTCGGCCAGGGCGGCCTCATCCACAGGCGGCGGCAGCAGGACGCCCGCCTCTCCCACAATCTCGGGCGCCGCCGCCACGTCGAGCGCCACCACGGGCAGGCCCGCCGCCATGGCTTCGAGGAAAGCGATGCCGAAGCCCTCCTGGAGCGAGGGCAGGCAGAAAACGTCCGCCGCCCCGTATTCACGGCGCACGGCCTCGTCGCCGGGCACCTCGCCCAGAAGCGTCACGGCGGTCTCGAGGCCCAGCCTGTCTACCTGTTTTTCCAGGCTCTTCCATTCCGGGCCGCCGCCCACGACGCGCAACTTCGCATCGGGCACGGCCGCGAGCACCCTCGGCATGGCCCCCACGAGGCTCCTGGTGTTCTTCCTGGGGTATTGACGCGCCACCGAGAGGATGGTGCGGCCTGCCGGACGCCTCGACTCACTCACGCGCTCCCAATGGGTCGGATGGATTCCGTTTCCCACGACGCCGACCTTCTCCGCCGGCAGTCCATACGCCTCACAGGCCACGCCCCGGCTGTATTCGCTGGTGACGATGACCCTGTCGGCGCGATGCGCGTTGGCGCGTTCGAGATGGGAGAGCGCGCGCAGATACTGGCGCGGCGCGCCGCGCTCGAATCGCATCTCGTCGGCCGAGATTCCGTGCAGATAGACGATGAAGGGGACTGCCATGCTCAGGTCGAAGCCGTCGATGTCGAAGCCCACGATGAGGTCGAAATCATCGGGTGAAATGCGGTCCTTCAACTCCAGATTGTACAGGAGCCTCTGAAGCAGAAGGCTGGATGCGCGCTCGTCCGGGCCGATGATCTCCACCGTATGCCCGTTTGCTTCCAGCCCGCCCGCCAGGCCCGTGATGGCCGCCGCCGTGCCCGAGCCTTTCGCGACGTCGAGGGTCCAGGAGTTCAGAAAAGCGATTCGCAAGTTTCCCCTGCCCCGAAAAGAAAAAGAGGACGCGGCTTCACGTCCTCCTCGTGCGCCCTCACGATAAGAATGCGTTCTCTACAATGCCTGGTCCGATTTGGCCGCGAAGACGAAATCGCTCTCCGTCAAGCCGTTTATCTTGTGCGTCCACACGGTGACCTTCACCTTCCCCCACGCCAGATAGATGTCGGGATGATGGCCCTGCTCCTCGGCCATCTCACCCACCCGGTTCGTGAAATCAAGCGCCGTCCGGAAGTCGGGGAAGCGGTATTCTTTTTCCAGGTGATGCTCGTCCACCACCTGCCAATCGCCGCCCAGCTGCTCCTGCAGGGCGGAGAGGGCCTCTCCCTCAAGCGGGGGCACGCCGCCTTTGCAAGGCACGCATTCCTTGGCCGCCAGCTCGCTGCTCATGGGTTTTCCGCTCCTTTGTATGGAGGATGAAATAACCTGTTTTTGACTCATTTAGAGGTTCATCATCGCGCTTTTCCCGGAAACCCGCAAGGCCGCACCGGGCGGAGCGACGCGCGAGCGGTCCTGCTATCCGGCGCCAAGGGATTTGCTCACCGCTGTCGGTCGGACCGCATATATGCGTGGGACAATCACTCCCACGACTCGTTTGTCGCCCGGCCCCAACCCTTTTCCCCCGCCCCGCTCAAAACACCATCCTCAAGGCGAGCGAGAACTGGTGGCTGCGGCGCGAGTCTTCGCCGAAGCGTCCGGAGTAGTTCAAGAGGCCGCTCGTGCGCTCGCCCAGTTTCGCGCTCACGCCCAAGTCGGTGCTCACGATGCTGCTCGCAGGCTCGAAGCCCGGGATGCTGAAGCGCCCCGGCATGGTGTTCGACCCCGCCGAGACGAGGATGGGATCGTCTTCGAGTTCGTGCTCATAGGCGATGCGGGCGTAGGGGCGGAGTCCGCCCACGCTCCAGCCGAAGCGGTAACCGCCGCGCGCGATGAGCGAGTTGCGCGAGAAATCGGAAAAATTCATCGCGGTCGAGGAATTCCCGCTCTCCCGGTAGCCCTTGACCTCCTGGTTGAGCAGCGAGAGTCCGAAAAACGGGCCGTGCCGGAGCGTTTCCGAAGCGCCCAGCATACACTCCAGCTCGAATTCGCCCCCGAACTGGGCGGCTTCGGTGGAGCCGCGCTCGGTGCGCGTGAACGCCGCGAGGGTGACCGGACGCTCGACGTCTATCGACGACTGTCCCAGGGTCAGGGCGACGCTCACCTGCAGGCCGCCACTGCGCCACGCGCCGTGCAGCGAGCCGAGCACGACGTCGCCCTCCAGGTTCGCGCCCGCGAGTTCGTTCCCGTGGCGGACGAAGCTGAGGGCGGCGCCCCAGGTGAGTTCCGACCCGGCGCGATGGCCTGCGCCCAGTGTAATGCCGGTCACCTCGGATTCGATTTCCCCGAGACGCGGCAGAGCGCCTGCGTCGTTCCTGCCGAACTGCCCCCGCGCATAACCGCGCCAGCTCCCCTCGGGCAGTGCGAAGTCGGCGTCCCGCTCCGCCGTAATGGCGCCGTGGTGAGCGGCCGCCGCATCTGCGCCCGCCTCGCCAGCGAGAGATACCTGCAGCGGAGCCGCGAGCGTGGAGGTGACCATGTTCGCGAGCATCGCGTGGACAGCGCCGCTCGGATGGCTGCGGTCCGCGAACAGATACGTCTCGTTCGCGCCGGGCGCATAGGTTACGGGAAAGGGAGAACCCGCAGGCCCGCATTGGATGGAGACCGCGCTGCCTGCATTCGGCACTCCGCATGCCGTTCCGGTGGTGTTGGTAATGCCGTACCTCCCCGGGTTCGCGGCGAGCGCGCCCAGCGCGGCATGGATGTTGATGGGAACGACGCCCCCCTCGTTCTCGCGAATTCCGGCGTAGAGTTTCTGGTTGTATTGGTCGACCAGCGCTCTGAGCCCTGCTTGATTGGCTGGACCCAGGGCGACGGCGAAAGGCGCCAGAGAGGCGTCGGGCATGTTGAACACCACGACGTGGCGGGCGCCCGCTTCGCGGAGGCGGCGTATCTGCGCGGCGTTCACGTCCGCGGCCGCGATAACGTGGCCCAGCGCGGTAGCCGGATTGCTCAACGCGGAGTCGGCGATGTCGTTCAGGCCGCCCCAGATGGTATAGAGCGCATTCGGGTCGAGGTTGCCGCCCCGTGCGGCGAGATGCATGCCGATTTGCTCCGTCACCGTCGGCGAATCGTCGACATCACAGGGCGTGGCCGGGTTCATGCACGCTCCGGCGAAGGCGTAGTTCGGCCCGCCCGCGAGCGAGTATGCACCGGATGCGCCGAAGGCCTCCGCGACTATTTCGGCCCAGACGGGGTCGGGGTTCGTGGTGAAGCTGGTGCCGGGCGGCAGCGGCAGCCCCGATGCGGCGGCCGCGTTGCCCGAATCGCTCAGGCTGTCGCCGAAGACGACGACGTTGCTGAAGCTCTGCGCCTGAGCGCTTCCGGCGAATCCAAGTGCGAGAACGAAAATAATGGCGCCAAGCAGACGAAAATGATGCGGCATGTGAAAGACTCCTTTTTCGGGAGAGAGTTTATGTCGATGTAGCGAAAAGATTCGCGCGTCGAATGAGAGCAACATATCAAATTCACGGCGCAAACGGCAATGAAAAACGCCCCGCGCCGGTGTAGTTGAAAAGTCCTGATTTCGTGGTTCGAAGTATATAAGCGACTGACGAGAGAGGAGACATCACTCCCCCTCGAGGAGGAGTCGAAGAGGCCAAGCTCTTGGGCGAAGGCCGATTCGGTGGGGGGACATGCCACAGAATTAATCTCCCCCACCGATTCGGTTTCGGGTTTACACCCTCACCTCATCGACTCCCCCCCCAAGGGTGGAGTGAAATTTTCGCGCTCCTTCTGAGTACTTTTCAACAACCCCGGTGAAGGAGCGCTTGCGCGCCTGCTCAGGATGAGGCCCCGATACGGCGTTTTCGCAAGGATCGGGCCTGAAGGAATGAAACCGCCGCGAATCGTGGTATAATCGCGTATCTGTTTTCACTAAGCTCAAATGGAGTTCCGCATGGCGGATAGTTTGTCCGGGTTCAGGGAGCGGATAGATGCGTGCGATGCGCAGATCATCCGCCTCATCAACGAGCGGCTCAAAATCTGCCTCGAAGTCGGCGAATACAAGAGCGCGCAAGGCATCGCCGTCAGGGACGAGGCGCGTGAGAACGAGGTGATCGCCAGGATATTGGACGGCAATGAAGGTCCGTGCCCGCCCGAGGTCCTCGAGCGGATATACCGCATCCTCATCGACACCGCCGTCCGCCTAGAAGAAAAATGAGTTCATAGGGGCGGGGAGGAGGGGTTCCCTGGTGCCTTGTAGCCCGGACGAGCCGTTTCTTGCGGGCAGAGAGTGGTTGTTGAAAAGGTCCCCTGAAGCGGTGGGGTACGTTGGTTTTTAGCCGGACAACCCCTCTACGGGGTTGTCCGGCCCTCCGTGGTCGTCCTTCGTCAGGACAGGCACAGGGGCCTGTCCCTACGCCTCGTTTCGGGCGCAGTGTTCCGTAGGGGCGGCCCCCCGTGGCTGCCCGTTTTCATGACCAAAATCCGCCAGTGAGCATATTTGCGCGAATCCTGATACAATAGCCGCAGAACTTGCCGAACCCCGCCCGCCACGAAAAATCACCGCCCCCGGGAGAATCCCCGCATGGAAATCTGGCACGTCGCCTTGGGAGCCGCAGTTCTCGTATTGTGCTGCTGGTTCGCCATGAGAACGCGGATTTCGAGCCTGTCCCAGATGCTACGCAACTCCGAGATGGAAAAGGCCGACGCCCAGGCGTCCCACGCCGCAGAACTGGAGAAGAGCATGAGCCTGCGCGAGGACGTGGCGCGCCTCGAGTCCGATCTGGCGCACGAGCGAAAATCGGCGCAGGAAAAACTCGATCTGCTTCGCCGCGCGACGGAGGAGATGCGTGAGAGCTTCGGCGCGCTGAGCGCCGACGCCTTAAAGAGCAACAACGCTTCCTTCCTCGACCTGGCCAAGTCGACCCTCGAGAAATTTCAGAGCGAGGCGAAGGGCGACCTCGAAGCGCGCCAGAAGGCGGTGGAGACCCTCGTTACTCCCATCCGGGAATCGCTCGACAAGGTGGGCACCCAGGTAGAAGACCTCGAACGAGCCAGGCGGGAGGCCTATGGTTCTCTCACCGAGCAGGTGAAATCCCTCGCGAGCAGCCAGAAAGAGCTTCAATCGGAGACGGGGAATCTCGTAAAGGCCCTGCGTGCGCCGAACGTGCGCGGCCGCTGGGGAGAGATGCAGCTTCGGCGCGTGGTGGAGATGGCCGGAATGGTGGCGCATTGCGACTTCGTGGAGCAGCAGACACTCGAGGGCGAGGAGGCGCGCCTGCGCCCCGACCTCATCGTGAAGCTGCCCGGCGGGAAGAACGTGGTGGTCGACGCCAAGGCGCCGCTCGACGCCTATCTCAACTCGCTCGAAGCGGATGATGAGGAGGCGCGCCGCGCCTTGTTGGGAGATCACGCGCGCCAGATTCGCGATCACATGAACCGCCTGAGTTCGAAGGCGTATTGGGATCAGTGCGAGTCAACGCCCGAGTTCGTGGCGATGTTCCTGCCCGGCGAAAGTTTCTTCAGCGCGGCGCTCGAACAGGAACCCGGACTGATAGAGGAGGGTGTGAGCCGGCAGGTGATTCTGGCGACGCCCACGACGCTCATCGCCCTGTTGCGCGCGGTGGCCTACGGCTGGCGGCAGGAGAAGGTAGCCGAGAGCGCCCAGGCGGTAAGCGCGCTCGGTCAGGAACTCCATGCGCGCTTGAAGACGCTGGCGAAGCATTTCGACGCCATGGGCCGGGGTCTGGACCGCGTCGTCGAAGCCTACAACAAGGCGGTGGGTTCGTATGAATCACGCGTGCTGGTGTCGGCGAGAAAATTCGGCGAGTACGGCAGCGCGCCGGGAGGGGAGATCGGCGTGGTCTCTCCCGTGGAGAAAACCCCGCGCGCGCTGCAGGCGCGTGAGGCGGGCGAGGAGGATGACGGCACGCAAATCTTCTCCGCGGATGACTCACCCGAGCTGCTGGAAGCAGATGACGCGAACGAGGCAGAGGAGAGCGAGCGCGCCACTCCCGAGGAGGACCCCCCCCGAGCGGGCGACACGGAGGATGCGGGCGAGCCGCTCGAAGCTTATGGGGATGAGAGCGACCCGAACTTCCTGAAGATCAGTCCCTGATTCGCTTCACCGAGTCACCTAGAGACGCCTCAAGTAGGGGTGCTTTCTGCGCATCCCGTCCTGGAACCAGCGCGGGAAGTCGGGCCAGCGAGCCTCGATGTGGTCGAGGTCCTCCGCGTCGGGGTCCAGGTCGTTGAGCAGGAGCGTGGGCGGAAGCCGTAGCGGTAGTGTGACGACTTCGCCTCTCAGCGCGAGTATCTTTTGGGCCTTCACGAGTCGGACTCGGGCGTCTTCCGCCTCTTCGACGGCGTGAAAGCCCTTGACCACCTGGTGGAGATAGGCGCTGAAAGCCTCCAGGTTTTTCGGGAATTCCTCGAGAGGCTCTAGGCTTTCGTGCTCGAAGTGGAGGTGTCCCTCGCGGATTTTTTCCGCAATCTCCCAGATGGGCATTTGCGCGGTGAGGGGCAGGTATTCGTCCACGATGCAGTCGGCGAGGTTGTATTTGTCCATACCCTCGAGTATGAGGTCGAAATAATAGCGGTGACAGCGCAAGTGGAACTCCTCCCCTCCCGAATTTCTCGCCGAGAATGTGTTTCGAGGTGGATTTTGTCAAGAGATGGGTTCATAATCTTGTAAGATTCAATGTGGGGGCCTTCCGGTGAACCCGCTTCGTATGAATACATGGTATTTGATGGGCACAGCAATGAAGGAGAAACAAAAAATGCGCAAGACCCTCGGCATGGGATGGGCGCTTCTCGCCGCCTTTCTCGTTTTGAGCGGATGCGGCGACATGGTGCCGCGCGGCGTGGAGGTGATCACGGAGCCTCCGGGCGCTACGGTCAAGCTCGGCAAGGAGAAGATAGGCAAATCGCCGGTCCTCATCCCCTGGAAAAAGATAAAGGATCATTACGCCGATACGTTCACGGTCGAAATTCTCAAGGAAGGGTATCGCCCCCATCACCTGGTGGCCGCGCAGTACGGGGGGACGATACGGGTGGCTCTCCAGAAGGAATAGTGTAGACTCTCCTTATTCTATTTCCCGTCGTCAAAGAGGCAAGACTGTTTTGGTACGCACACATGGCATGGGTTTGCTCGCCGAGTTGTTCGACTTCGCGGAAGGCGAGGAGGCGGAAGCAAGCGCGTGGCTCAATGAGGTTCGCCTATCGCGGATGCTCGAAGTCCCGGGCGTGAGCGGAGGGGCGAGCTATGAGGTGATAGACGGCGCGCCGCGCTTTCTGAACCTCGTGGAGGCGGAGAACGTCCACGTATACTATGGCGAGGAGTTCGCCTCGCTCATGGATTCGGCCGAGATGGGCTCCTCCGTCGCTCCGACGATCCATATCCGCCTCGTCAGCGCGCAGGTCTATCCCGGCTTGCCGGGCCGGCCGCCGGATTTCCCCTCGGTGGAGGCGGCGGGTCTCGGCCCCGTTATTCAGTTCGGCAGAATCAACGTGCCCCAGGACAGGCTCGCCGATTTCAACGGCTGGTATTCACGGGATCGCGGCCCCCTTTGCGAGAAGGTGCCGGGGGTGAGGCGCATGCGCCGCTACAGCCCCGTGGAGGGGGAGCGGCTCATGATCGTCCTCTATGAGATGGAGGATGAATCCGTGCGCGAAACGCCGGAGTGGAAGCACATGAACGCCTCCGAGTGGACGTCGCGCGTGAGGAGCTACTACCGCCAGGAGCCGGGCTCCCCCGGCGTCTACAGGCGAATGGGCTACGCCCGATAGCGGCCCAGCGGCTCTTCTCCGGCGTTATTCTTCAAGCGAAGGGCGCACCAGACGACCCTGCCGATAATTTTATCTTCCATTGTTTCTCCGGTCGCCAGTTCCCATAATTCTGCACGAAACGCCGCGCGATTCGCCGGGATGAGGGCCATGCGCCTCGCGTCGATCACCTCGACGTGTTTGACCGCGCACTGCCCGTCCGCCCCGTGCAGAGCGTAAAGGCCGTTTCGGCGCGGCGTCTTGTCGCTCAAATCGATGAGGACGAAGCAGCCCTCCGGAAGCAGCGGCTCCATGCTGTCGTCCTGAATCTCGGCCCCGGCGTAATTTTCCGCGTCGAAGCCGAACGCATCGCGCGGGAGCAGCAGCAAGTCCAGGGCTTCCGCATCCACGAAGCGCGCATTTACGCCCGCACCGCTACGTACATGACCGGGGCGTGGCCCGACTTTCTCGCGCGCCACCCATTTTCCTCCGGTGGACATCGAGTGAAGCGGCATGGTACGTGAACCGGCGGACGCGCAGGGCGCACGTCCGCCGGGGTCGTAATAAATTCTCTTCGCCAGATTTCTCCGTCGTCCCTAGCGGGGGAAGCGGCTGAAGTCGGGCGGCCTTTTCTCCTTGAACGCGTTCATTCCCTCGACGGATTGCTCGTTGTTCCACACAGCGTTCAGTAGTTCGCTGCCGTGCATCCAGGAGGGGTAGTGGAGGTCGCCCAGGAAGTTCAGGTTCGTCTTCATGTAGCGCAGGGTGGCCGGGGCGTGGGAGTTGATGGTGGCGCACCACTCCTCGGTCGTCTTCTCGAGTTTGTCATCCGGCACGACTTCGTTGATGAGGCCGACTTCCTTGGCCTCCTGCGCCGGGTAGCGCTTGGCCAGGAACAGCATCTCGCGCGCCCTGCGATCGCCCATCAGAAGCGGGAGGTACTGCGTGGCGCCCACCACGGGCAGCGCGCCCACGCGCGCGCCCGATTGGCCGAATGTCGCGTTCTCGCTCGCGATGCAGAGGTCGCAGTAGAGCTGCCACTCGTTGCCGCCGCCGATGCACCAGCCGCGCACCATGGCGATGGTGGGCTTGCCCGAGTTCCTGAGCGTCATGCACAGACGCCGCATCTTGTTGTTCCAGATGTGGCCCGTCTGGTAGTTCAGCCCCAGCATCATGTCCATGTCGCCGCCCGAGGAGAAGTTCCCGTTCAGGCCGTACATGACGCCCACGCCGATATCGGGGTCCTCATCGAGCCGCGTGAAGGCTTCGATGACTTCGTTGATCATCTGGAAATTCATCGCATTCAGCGTTTTGGGGCGGTTGAGCCCCACCCAGAGGGTTTTGTCCCTGACCTCTACGACGGTTACTCTTTCCGACATGTTCAAAATCTCCTTCTTGTCCGCCGCTCCGTGCGGACGCCTTGTTGAATGGAATTGTCCCGGTGGTCTTTGACCAGAGTCCTTATTTTCACATACGCCGCATCGATTTTCCAGGTCGGCGCGACATCTACCAGAACCACTCGCTCGCCCCCTTGTAGAGAAGCTGTAGAGAGACGAGCGTCATCAGTACCGCCAGAATCCGCGTGAGGGTGAGGGATTTCACCCGGTGCGAGATGGCGGCTCCCGCCTGCGCGCCAACGATTATCCCGATCGCGAGGGGAAGAATCACGCTCTTCATCGCGTGGAGGTTGCCGAGGATGAAATGAAACGCCACAGCGAGCGCGGTGGTGAAGAGAAGCTCGCACTGCGAGGTGGCGGTGGCGATGTGGGGAGGAATCCTCAAGATTCGTATCATCAGCGGCACGTGCATGGGGCCGCCCCCGATGCCCAGAAACGTCGCCAGAAAGCCCACGATGGAGCTTAAGGCTGCGCCGAGCCGGAAGCGGAAGGCGTATTCATAGACTTTGCCATGGCTGTCCACGATGCGCCTGTGCGCCAGCGCGCCGATGCCGCCGGGGCTCTCGCGCGTCGCCTCGAAGGGAGGCGGCGGGTTGATGATGGAGATGCAAAGGATCAGCAAGGCCATTCCCAGCAGGAAGTCGAACGGCCCCCGCGCGACCTCGCTCGTGGCGAAGACGCCGATTATCGCCCCGACCGAACCGGCCAGCGCGAAAGAGACGCTCGTCTTGATGTCGATTCGCTTTTGGCGGTAATAGGCGACCGAGCCGGAAAGGGCGTTCAGGCAGACCACGCTGAGTGAAGTGGCAGCGATGACTTCCGAGGGCTGGTCGGTGAAGATCAGCAGGAGAAGGGGAGTGAGGATGAAGCCGCCGCCCGCGCCCACCAGCGTGCCCAGCACGCCTACCCCTAAGCCCATCGCCAGGAACTGAATGAAAAAAAGCATCAAAAACCTTCCTAAAGGTTCATTATCTTCGTCGAGGCGCTTTGGGAGGCTTCGGGAGGCGATGCGTCTTTGGGACTCGCTTGTCCTGCCTTGCGCTGGTGGGGCAAGAGTCTAATACAGGATAAAGGCGAAAGACAATTTCATCCGGTCAAAATCTCTTGCCTCTCGGGTTTCGTTCCGGCCTCGCCGGACGAGTGAAATCATAATCATGGAAGAATGGTTACGCCATAAATGCCTTCAAGGGCTGTTGAAAAAGCCTCGTCAAAGGCAGCGAACGCTCCCTCCCCGGTCGCGTTCGACCCACGCAAACCGCCAACGCCTCTTTCCTCACCCTGAGTAGCCGCCGAAGGTAGAACGCGGCTGAGAAAGGAGCGTTTGTATCGAAGGGCGAGGGGAGTCGAACGCCTCGCGCCGGGGCGAGAGGGCATCCTTCGATACGCGGCTTCGCCGCTATTCAGGATGAGGCGGAGAGGTCTTTTTCAACGACCCCAAAAGGGGGAGTGGTTCTTTTTCATCAGATGTCATTGACCCTCAAGGAATGAGAGAGGCCCTGGCAGTTTCGCAAATCAGCCCTTCGGGGTAGAATCAATTTCTTTGGGAAATGAGGATTACCATCTTCTTCGGGAGGATGTGAAGATGATCGTTCCACTCGATACCCCCGTGGAGACGCGGGCCGAGAATTTCAGGAATGTTCTTGATTTCGATGAATCGGCGGCCTACCGCGCGCTCCAGGAGACGAAACAGGTTTACCCCGAAGCGGAAGCCCCGCCCCTTCGCCCGCCCAGGCTCAAGCGAGAGGGCAGGAGCCTCGTGGCCATGGTGCGCGGGGAGACGCGCGATGAGGCCATACGCCTGGCGGTGGAAAAACTGGGCGGGGTCCGGCATATCATCGATTCGGCAGCACCCGCTCTCCTGAAACCCAACTTCAATTCCGCCGATCCGTTCCCGGCCTCGACTCATCCCGATACGCTCGAGACCGTCGTCGCGCTCCTGAAAGATGCGGGTTGTGAGGAACTGGCCGTGGGCGAGATGGGCGGACTCCTCTCCCTGCCTGCGCGCGGGAACTTCGAGCGCTGGGGGATGAACGATTTTCAGGAGCGAACCGGCGTGAGCCTCCTTCGCTTCGACGAGGAGCCCTGGGTGAAGGCCCGCGTTCCTGAGGCGATTCGCTGGGGCGGCTGGGTGCACTGCATCGAGCGCCTCATGACGCCCGGTCAGCACGTCGTCAACCTGCCCACCATGAAGAGTCACGGCGGCGGGCCGCGCTTCAGTCTCTCGCTCAAGAACGTCTACGGGTTCGTGCATCCGAGGGATCGCGTTCGCGCGCATTTCGTCTCCCAGATGGCGGAGATGATCATGGAGACGAACCTGCTCTACTCGCCCTCCCTCATCGTGCTCGACGGCACGAAGTGCTGGATATCGGGCGGTCCCTACACCGGGGAGGAGCGCGAACCGAACGTGATCATCGCAGGGGATGACCGGGTCGCCGTGGACGTCGTGGGCGCATCGGTGGTGCGCGCCATGGGGTCCGAACTCCTGCGCGATTACCCCGTCTGGTCGCACCGCCAGATCAGGCGCGCGGTCGAACTCGGGCTCGGAGCGAGCGGACCCGAAGAGGTGGAAGTCATTACCGAGGATACGACGGGCGCCGCCGATTTCTCGGAACTTGCGGATCAGGTGCAGGCGTTTGCAGAGGAGCCGGATCCGGGCGGTTGAGACGCTTCATTCCTCTCACTCCAGCGTTGACGAGGGCGCGCGGTTTCCGCTACATTCCTTCGCGCACCCTTCGGGGGTTTCAGGAAAATCCTCCTGTATGGGGCTGTAGCTCAGCTGGGAGAGCGCATGACTGGCAGTCATGAGGTCAGGGGTTCGATCCCCCTCAGCTCCACCACCAACCATCCCAGCAACCCATTGAAAAGACACCATCTTCCACCAAAACACCTTGATTTACAGTCATTTAGCCTTGTCGCCCATTGTCTTGTATTGTCCCCTATGGTTTGCTAGCATAGCCTTGAAAGTGGCATTTTTTGTGGGCAGGGTGGGCAGATTGTGGGCATACAGGGGGGCAGGGCATGAAATTAACACACACCAAAATCAGGAATCTTTCCCAGCCGGGCAGGTACACCGACGCCGCAGGGTTACACCTTCGCGTGAACAAGGGCGGCTCCAAGGTCTTCATTCTCCGCAAGGTAGTGCGGGGAAAAAGGAAAGATATACCGCTCGGGCAATGGCCCGATCTCACCTTGGCCGAAGCGAGGGTGAAGGCCTCTGAACTGCGCCTTTCGATCCTGCAAGGCGAATTCAAGCAAGAGAGAAAACGCGAGACGCCGACATTCAGGGAAGCGGCGGCGGAAGTGTACGACCTCTACAAGCCGCGCTGGAAAAATGAAAAGCACACAAAAAATTGGTGGCAATCGATGGAAAAATACGCCTTCGCTTCTATAGGCGATATGCGAGTGGATGAAGTAGCACGGGCGGACATTATCAGAATCTTAAAGCCGATCTGGGTGAGCCGTGCGGAGCGAGCGCGGAGACTACGCCAACGGATGCGATCTGTTTTCAGGTGGTGCGAGGGCAACGATTACATTTCATCGAATCCATGCGGCGAAGGGCTGGACGGCGTACTGCCACAGGTACCACGTTCTCAAAATCGTTTCCGTTCGCTTCCCTATCAGGAACTTCCCGGAGCCTTGGCGAAGGTGGAAGCATCGGGTGCCAGCTTATCGGCGAGGCTTTGTTTCCAGTTTCTCGCTCTCCTCGCTCTCCGGTCAGGCGAGGCAAGGAATTTGACGTGGAACATGGTCGATGAGGAGCGAGCCTTGCTCATCATTCCGGGAGAGTCGATGAAGATGAATCAGGAATATCGCTCGCCCTTGAGCGATGAGGTTCTCAGCATACTCGCAAGGGCGCGGGAACTCGGCGATGAGGGCCTATGCTTCCCAAGTCCGCACGGGCGCGAGCGTCCGCTTTCGGATATGTCCTTGATGGCGATGCTCCGCCGCGTCGGCCTTCGGGAGCGCATGACGGCGCACGGATGCAGGCACTCCTTCAAAAGCTGGGCGAGCGAACAGGGCTACGACTGGCAACTCTCAGAACTGCAGCTTGCGCATCGACTGCCGGGACTTCAGGAGGTCTACATGACGACCGACCTACTCGATAGGCGCCGCGAAATGATGGCCGCGTGGGGAAAATTTTTGGCCGAAAATTGAGAGGCTTAGTAAAATATCTTCAATCGAAGCGGTTGATTTTCCTTCCGCTGTAATTTTCACCACACAAAGTTAAAGAAATAATACTAACAATATCAATGACTTATGAGATATTTTTTGTTGACACTTCGTGTCGCTTCGCATATCATCGCGCTCATTATGTTGATCTCAGCGAACGAAATTGCAAAAAGAATCGGCGTCCACCGGCAGACCTTGTACAAGTGGCTGAATGACTCAAGGAGCGATTTTCCACGTCCCTATAAAATCGGCATCGGGCCGACTGGCTACGTTCGCTGGGACGAGGATGAGGTCAAGCACTGGATCGAATCTAGGCGGGTGGGAACAGATCCCGCCGAGGATAAAATGACGGCATAATAGAAAATCGCCGCGTCGTAGGGTTGCAGCCCTCGGCGGCGATTTTCAGAAAATGGAATGATGCGAACCTACCACAAAGAAAAATCAAATTCAACATTTACATTACAGAATCAGCCCCCGGCGCCTTTGCGCGTCCGGGGCGTTTTTGTTTGTTCGCCGGTGCAGGGAAGCTCTGCACGTGACGCGCGCGAAGCCGACGCGGTAGCACTAAATATCGGCGAGCCGAGCCGTAGCAAGCGAGGCGTGACAATTCCGGGCGCTACTGGAAACCACCCCGTCGGGCTTTGCAACCCGGCGACCTTGTATCCCGGTGCGCCGCCTTCGGGCGGCAAATGGCAAATGTTTGGCCGTGAGGCAGCGCACGTCTGGGGTTGATGGCCTGGGCGTGGCCTCGTCGGGTGGCGAGGAAAGGGACCGGATTACGCGGTTGCCATGGTGGCAACTCCCCATCATCCGGGGAAAAGGCAGACGGGGAAAGCAATAGTCCCACTGCCTTTAGCGGAAAGGGTTTTCTTGTGCCCGAAACCCGGATTCGTGAAATTATTTTCATGAAAATAATTATTTCGCGCCGCAATGACGCGGCACGATGACAAGGAGGGCAGACCGATCAAACGGATAGATGAAAAGCACGTGGTCAACGAAAAGGTTGTTTCATATTTGGTGAAGACGCACGAAAACAGGACCCGCGTTTTCTTCGTGGGTGGTCATGGCATCACGCTGGAAATGAGCATGGCCGAGGTCATGGACAAGCTGGGCTACGGCGGCAGGTAGGCGGCGGGACCCTGCCAGTGATTCGGCGAATCCCGTACGAACCGACGGAGAAACCGTCTGTGTAAAATTAGGACCCCCCTGCAGGGCGGCCATTAGTGAAACGCGACCGCCCGCGTCAGCAGTATATCGCCGCCCTGCAGGGCCTCAAGTAAGCTCCACAAGGATTCTCTCGAACGCGGCAACTTCCGGGGGATCGTCGGGGCGGTGGTGGTCCAGGTGGCATGCCCGACACCAAACCTTGCAATTCTCGGGATCGTAAATTAAGCGCAGGCGCTCGGCTTCATCCTTCGCCGTGTTGATCTCTACAGGGTGATGAATCTCGAAACGCGCAACCCGCCCGCATTTCTCGCAACGCCAGCCCGCCGCATCAATCAGCGAACGCCGAAAGCGCGCCCACCGGGGCGAACGCATGGGGGCGTGGTGGCGGCTCACTACGTCATGCCCAAATAAACCGGCCCTCGTGGCCGCGAGGCGAGGCGCTGCCACGCCCCAGCCCCGAGAATCAGCGCGGCGGCCACGTCATCGCGCCCGCAGTTATTCACGTTCTTGATCATCCGCACGTTGCCGCTTTTATCGTTCTCCACCTTGGCGACTTGAAGGCTGGCCGTAAGCAAGGCGGCACTCTCCGGGGCCACGCTCAAAGGGCCGTCGGCGACAAGGCGACGTAGGGCCCGGATATCTTCGGCGGATTCACTCCACAACGTGCGGCGAAATTCGATTGCCGCCCGGTGTTCGGTTGCGTCAAGCAGGCGAGGCGCCGCGAAGCGATCCGCCACGATATGGGCGGGCCAGCCCCACGATTCGAGAACGAAACCCCAGAGAAGGGCGGGCGGCGGGTAGGCCAAACCATCGGCAACGCGAAGGCGGCCGGCATCCACCAAGGCTTGATAACGGCCCCGTTGAACACGATCTCTTCGCTCTTGATCGGCGATATCGGGAAGGCCGGGGGCGTATGCAATCGCCTCACACCTACCGGACGGCCACAGCGCCACCGCGGCACTCCATGCCCGGTTTGCGCCAAGGTCGAGACCTACGATCGGTGCCTCGCCTTCGGTTGGCGCGGGCGTTCTTTTCAGGGCGGCCCGCCACTCATCCGGTCGCAACAAAATGCGGTTTTGATCCTCGCTTGGGAGATTCAATCTGTATGACAAAAACCGGGCTTTCAATCGTGGATCGTGGCGAGCTTCCGCCCGCTCAATTTTCAGCTTTTCGCGCAACTCGGGAAAGTGTTTTGCCAGTGGATTGACGCGCAGAATTTCCGGCCATTGATCCCACCGCTCGGGGTCGCCTTGCAAGCAAACCGCGTGAACGTGCGGCGCATGATTCACCCCGGTGGCCAGTCCATGCCACCAGTGACTTTCATCCGTCGCCATGGGAGCCAAGGTTCCTATGTAGATCGCCCGCAAGGGACTGCCCGGTTTCCCCATGGCCGTCTCAATGGCGTCATGTAGCAACTGCCCGCCGTTGATCTCCCAGCTTCCCGGCTCATCCGCCACCACAAGGGGCGTATTCACCAGACCCATGGCCGTCTTTCCGTTCGACCCCACAACGCGCAACCGCCCGCCCTTTTGCTTCGTGATGCCCGCCCTCGTGGCGCTGTCGATATAGCGGTATCCCGCCTCGCCAAGCATCGACCGGACGAAGCGAAAAACGATCCTCGCCTGTTCGATTGACGCGGCCATGAGCACGATTTCTTCATGGGGCGCAATCGACTGGAGCGCGTCGGCACATATCCGGGCGGCCAGCCATGACTTGCCATTTCCTCGTGGGAGACTCAGCGCCGCCGTCATGGTCGTGGGGGACGTCGCCGCCTTGATGAACCTGCGCTGAAATGGGAACAACTCCATGGATCGGATCTCCTTGTGCAATTATTCACAAGGGCATGTTATCATGTTTGAAATTGAAAGCTGGAGGGGCGAGAAATCCGCCCCTCTTTTTTTTTCCACCACCAAGGAGATCGCAAAATGACCGCAGGCCAAAAGCTGGCGCTTCGCGCCTCAGAAATCCGATCCCGCCTCGCCGAACTCGCCGACCTGGACGAACAGACGGACGAAACCAGATCGGAAATTTCCACGCTTCGCAACGAATATAAAGACGTGGAGACCAGGGCGCAGGCGGCCATGATCGCCGAAGATGAACCCGTGGTAACCCGCCACCGCAACGATGCCGAAGGGCGCGAAATGCGGGGCCTCATCGAGCGGTGCAACGTGGGGGAAATCTTCGCCGCCACACTCGAAAACCGCAGCATGACCGAAGGGCCCGAGCACGAGCTACAAAAGCATCACGGCCTTAACTCAAACCAAATTCCGCTTGCCTTGCTGGAAACGCGGGCCGTCACCCCGGCGCCTTCCGACGTGGCCCAGACGCAGAGCGAGATCGTCCCGTACGTTTTCCCGCAGGCTTGCGCCGCTTTCCTCTCGATTGATCAACCGACCGTCGGCGTCGGTGAGGCGGTTTTCCCCGTGCTCACTTCGGAGCTTTCCGTCGAAGCCTTGGCGGAGAACGGCGGCGGGACGGAAACGACCGGCGCATTTTCCGCCGACGTACTTTCCCCCTCGCGCTTGCAGGCCAGCTTCTTCTACAGCCGAGAGGATCGGGCGCGCTTCCGGGGGATGGACGAATCGCTCCGCCAGAACTTGAGCGATGGTCTGGCGGACGGGCTGGACAAGGCGATTCTGGCGGGAACCAACGGGCTTCTCACCGGGACGAATCTACCCAACAACAACGTCAACGCCGTCACCGACTACGCCGCCTATATCAAGGAATTTGGATATGGCCGGGTGGAGGGACGATACGCCAGCATGACGGGCGACCTCCGGGCCGTCATGGGCGCGGCGACTTACGCCCACGCGGGCGCGACGTACCGGAACAACTCCGTCGACCGCAACGCCGTGGATCGCCTCATGGAAATCACCGGGGGCGTCAAGGTCTCGGCTCACGTGCCGGCCGTCGCCGGGAACAAGCAGAACGCGATCGTGCGGCTCGGTGCGCGTAGGGATATGGTCGCGCCGGTTTGGGAAGGTGTCACCATCATACCGGACGAAGTGACCAAGGCATCTACCGGCCAGATCGTGATAACGGCGGTCATGCTTTACGCGGTCAAGATTCTCCGCACGGCGGGCTTCCACAAGCAGCAGACCCAACACGCCTAGAAGGGGCCGGGCCATGACAGATTTTCCGGTCTACCTGGGCGGTCTTGAAATTCGCCAACGGGGCGGCGCTCGTGTTCTATCCGGGCGCTTCCCTTACGGCAAACTCGCCACCACGAGCAACACGGGCAGACGCCGAAAAGAGCGCATCCGCTCCGGGGCCTTCCGGTATCAGGTGAAAGAATTTGATCGCGTTCAAGAAGAACTGCAGGGCCTTATGGCCGAAGGTGCGGATCAAGTGCGCATCGAGGCGGCGCAGGAAACGCTTGAGCGTCGCAATATCCACATTCTACACGGACACGATTTCAACAAACCGCTCGGGGATCGCCTTCGGGGAACTGCCCGAGTCATCGAGGATGATGCCGCCGTTGCCTTCGAGGTCGATCTACCGGATGAAAATCTCATGCCCACCTACATGGCCGACGCGGTGAAGGAAATCGAGATCAACCGGGCCGGGGGAATAAGTCCCGGTTTCAACGTGGGGCCACGCGGTGGCGAGCGCCTTGTCCGGGAGCCTTCGGCCCTTGGTGATGCCGACGTGCGCGAAGTAACCGACGCGGTGCTTTTCGAGCTTTCGATTGTCTCCCGGCCGGTCTATGCGCAAACCGATCTAAGCCTTCGGGGCGACGCCGTACACGGCGAGGATAAGCATATTCACGGGGGGGCCATAGGTTGGCTATAACGCTCACCATTGACGAACTACTGCCCGCCCTACGGATGGGCGGGAGCACCGAGGAAAGGGCCGAAGTAACCCGGCTTCTCGCCTATGCGACGGCGGCGATCGAGCAGCACCTGGGCGACGCATACGCCACGACGCCCGAAGTGGTGCTCAACGAAGCGGCGATTCGCCTTTGCGGATATCTCTTTGATAAACCCTATGCGAACGGAGGCGTCGCATTCGCCAACGCGCTCCAAAATAGCGGCGCGGCGGCCATCCTGCTGCCCTACCGCGTGCACCGGGCCGGTAGCGTTTCGGATGCCGAAGCAACGGAAAACACGCCAAGCGTCGGCGGCCTTCGCGAGATCGGTATGGAAGTGGTCACAATCACCGAAACCGCCACGTGGACGGCGACCACGCTGCCCGTCCCGACTTCGGAAATCGCCGGCATATTGACGCGCGACCCGGACGGAAACGAAACCCCGATCAACCTGTTCCGAACCGAAACGCTCGGCGGATCCGCGGTCATCGGCGACCCGAGCGGACAAGGTACGGGCGAGTATTCCATTGCTACGGATTCGGGCGGCGTCGTGGTCTTTTCTTCTTTGGCGCTCGGCGACCACGTTGTACGTCTTTACGAGGTACAAAATGCCTTTGGATAGACGGATCACCCTCACCATTACCGACGCCCAAGACGACGTGCTTGAGCTTTACTTGTGGGCCGAAGAACAGAGCGCGGGATCATCGGATATCGAATCGGGCGGCGTGGTCCGGACTTCGGCGGTGCAGAATTTTCTTGTCCGCCATGATGAACGAATTGCAAGGGCGGCGGTCTCGCAACTGGCAATCCGGGACCGCTTCGGCCACGCTTGGCAAGTCGATTCGGTTTCCTTGTCGAATGCGCGGGATCGGTTTATTTCCATACAGGCGATCCGCGAAGTAACGGACATCGTTGACGTTGACCCCGGCGACCAGGCGCCGCCCGCCTTGACGTTCACCCAAGGGGCGGCGCTCTTTGATTCCGGCTCCCGGGAATGGCGGTGGTTTGTTTCTCAGGAAGTAGCGCCCGACGCCTACCAGGGCGAACTCTACGACGTGGAGAGCACCCCCGATATTGAGGGCGGCATATTCGCTTCGTGGAATCCCGACGCTGATATAGACTTGCAAATCTTCATCAACCGGGCCGACGTGCAGGACTACTCTTTCGGCGAGCAAGTCATAAGACTACCGGCCACGGAACTGACAACCGGCCACCTGTTCGTTTTCTTCTACGATGACAACTTGAGAAGCAACCCGGACGCCGCCACGTTCGCGCCCAGGGGGGACGCCTGACCATGCCCATGACGGCAAGAGCGAGCGGCGGCGGTTTGCGGATCAATTTCAACACGAAGGGCGGACGCAAGCTCCAAAAGTTTTTGAGACTTGCCGAGGATACGGCGCGTCAAAAAGAAATCTCCGCTCGGGCCACGGCCAGGGTGCTACGGCGGCGCCTCATCCCCCAGCTAAAGTCTCGTGTCCCGAACCGGACGGGCAAGCTGGCCAACTCGCTCCGCCTACAGGAAACACGGGATAACGTCCAGCTTCGGGGCGTGTTCTACGCAAGGATGGTCCGGTTCCCAAAGGGCGAATTAAACCAAAGCGTGGCGTCTGTTGCATTCGAGATCATTGATAAATCGCGGCGGGAAATAAAGGCAGAAATCCGGCGCGAAATCAGACGGGAGCTTTCAATATGATCAACGGCTTGATGCGCCGCCTTGGCTATGAGAAGCGAATGGCGGATTCGTCTTATACCGACGCCCTGGTCGCCGCCATCACGGCGAACGCCCGAGGCGAGCAAACCGCCTTCCCGACGGCAACGGCCGCCCTTGAAGCGTGCGCCGGACTGGTAGGTAGATCATTCAGCGCGGCGGAGATCAAAAACGCGCCCGACCACGTGGGCGAAGCCTTGACCCCGGACGTGCTGAACATGATCGGGCGGAGTCTCATCCGCAAGGGTGAAATTATTTTCGGCATCGAGATCATGGGCGGCCAAGTGAAACTATGGCCGGCCGCTTTCCATGACGTGGACGGCGAACACGATCCCGCCTCGTGGCGCTACAGGTTGAACCTTGCCGGGCCGGATTTTCAGCACACTTGGAACATGACGCCCGCCGATATGGTGGCGCATTTTCAGTACGCCCGCGATCCCGAAACGCCTTGGCGCGGCGTCGGTCCGCTTCAAGTGGCCCAACTGGCCGGGCGGCTATCCGCCGAAACCGCCGCCGCCCTTGCGGATGAATCCGGCGGGCCCCGCGGTAGCTTCATGCCGACGGTGAAAGACGGAAAAGACCCGACGCAAGCGAAGCTGCGCGGCGACGTGAAAGTCGCAAAGGGATCAATGCTTTTCGTTGAAACCATGGCCGCCGCCCTTATGGGAGGGACGGCTCCGCCTTCGGGCGACTGGATGCAAAAGAGATTCGGAGCTGCTCCGCCCGACGCCCTGGTCAACTTGCTCACCAAGGCGGGCCACGAAGTCATGGCGGCATGCGGACTCAATCCGTCCCTATTCACCAACGAAGGCGAAACCGCCGCCCGTGAGGCATGGCGTCAAGCCTTGTTCGGAACCATCGCGCCGCTCGGGCGGATCGTGGAAACCGAACTACGCCGCAAGCTGGACGCGCCCGATCTGAAACTCGACTGGAAAGAACTCCGGGCCAGCGACCTACAGGCCAGGGCGCGAAGTTTTAAGAGCATGGTCGACGGCGGGAAATCCGCCGACGAAGCGGCGGCCCTATCAGGTCTGCTTCTCGATGAGGAGGGTTGAACATGGCATACGAAGCGCCTTGGTCGCCGTTTCTCGATCAGCTGATATTGAGCAACCTGGAGCGTCCCACCTGCTCATGGCAGCACATCGCCCAAAAGATTAACAGGTCACCCGCCGCCGTGAGGGCGCGGGCCGCCCTGCTACGCGAGCGGCGCGAATGCGCTGTTGCCTTGGCCGTGCATGGTAACCGCCTAGAACATGATGAGACCCCGCCGCCCGGATGCGTCGATTGAACTGACTAAAAAACCCCGGTCGGTTTGGCGATGGCGCCGTCGCGGTAGGGCGACTCGCCCGCCAATGGTCGACTTGCCCGACCTGCATCGGGCCGACCGGGGCCTACAGGCCCCTCCCGGCTTCTTCCCTCCATGTGGGCCGGGAGGGGCGCTTTTTATGTGGGCAGATTGTGGTCTTAAGCGTGAGTATAATTTTATAAATACCTGATATAATGTAGGTTATAAATTCATCATATCCCCCTCAGCTCCACCAACAAATTCAATGACTTGGAAGGATTTTGTTTTTCGGTGAATTTCTCCATGTCTGTTTTTCTGCCTGGCGCATCATAATTTCAAGATAAAAATTCAATCGTCGTAACCTGGGGTTTCTCCAGGGCTGAATGAAACCGAAAGCGGATTCATTGCAACACCTGTAGGTGCAGGCGGATACGGGTCGACGTTTGCGCCGATTTGGATGATGGCCGGGCACGTCCAATGGCGCCCTTGGTCATCGGGGCGATTGTTCAGGATATGGGTGGTCGCGTGGGCGGTGCGTGCGGGCGAAGTTCAGTCAGTGGCAAGGAGTGTTTTGATCGCAGGGGGTGTGCTTCAGTTCGAATTGCCCACATTGCCGTCATCGGGTGGCGTGATCGTTGCGGGCGTAAGCGCATCGAAGATGCCCGTAAAGCGTCCACTCGAGCCATCATCTTCGGCGAAATGAACATCGCTCGATCCGACCACGCGGCGGGGGTGGCCGTCGACGTCCGGTATGTTCGAGAACTGGCCGCGCCACGTCCCGGCGGAGGTCGTGATATTGCGTTCGGAATGCGTGACGCTGATCGCGGTATCCTCGAATGCGCCCTTGGCATTGAAGGATGCGGAAAAGTACAGGTCGTAATCGGACGGCAACGATGCGGGATCGGGACTCCGCCAGGACAAGATCGGATAGAGGTGGCGGCCGGGTGAGGTCTCGATCGGCTCGAGACACCCGAGGCAACCGGTGATGCGCTTGCTGTCAAAGTCGGCGGTAAAAGCGATAACCCCCGCGAATTCAGTCATCTCGGAAGAACCGACCAACTCCTTGCCCCAGTCGCGGCCGTAGTTGTACGTGTAGAGGCCGCCAGCGCCGCCGATGTAGGTGGCCGTGCCGGTCAGGGGGAGGTCGGGCGGTCGGGCGGGGTCGAGTTCCGGGCCATCGACAAAGACGCCGCGCGTGGCATATTCGACGGCGTAATGGGGTGCGCCGGACGGATAGACGAGCCACCATCCGGCCGCGAGGTAGTCGGCAGGGTTGTCGTCATCCCAATCGACGACGGTGTAGAGCAGAATCCTGCCGTCGTAGTGGTTTTCCGTGAGCAGCCATTCGCGGCTGGTATGGCCGGGTTGCAAGGGCCGGGGGAGGTAAAGCCCCCATGAGGCTTGCTGATGCCTGACGGTATCGAGTGTGCGGGTGCGGCCTTCGTGGTAGCGCACGTCAACACTGAGGACGTTGTCGACGAAGGTCGTCTGCGTTCGAAACGGTTGGGGAGTGGGCATGAGTGCCGGCGCCGGGATGGGAGGCGGAGGGGAACCACCGCCGCCGACACAGCCGACGGTAAGCGAAAGTAATAAAAGAGCCATCAGTGAAAAGTGTCGCATGCAGGACTAAGTAAGATATGCGCCGGGAGATGTCAAGAAAAAATGCGCAGGGAGATTGCATGCTCTCACGCCGCGCGCTCCTCGCCGGGTGAGGCCAAATCCCGACGATTGACTCCCGTAGGCCCGAGTTTTTGCGGGCGCGCGCCAAAAGTGTTACTAATGTATCAAACCTGACATGCTTGTTTGCCCATTGATAAGGGCATCTTTTCTTTTGATGACGAGGTAAGGATTCCATTCCATGAATGACACTGAAAACTTTCATTTCGGTTATCTGCTGCCCACGCGCGGCGTCGTCGTGGCGGCGGCGGGCGAGGCGCCGGACACTGACCCCATTTTTTCACTGGCGAAAAGGGCCGAGAACCTCGGCCTCGATTCCGTCTGGCTCGGCGACAGCGTACTGGCCAAACCGCGCATGGAGAGTTTCACCACCTGGGCGGCGGTTCTCGCCTCGACCGAGCGCGTTCAGGTGGGCACGGCGGTGATGCTCGCGGCGCTCAGGCATCCGGTCATGCTCGCCCAGTCGATGAGCACGCTCGACTGCATGTTCCCCGGGCGCGTTCTCCCCGGTCTGGGCGTGGGACGCACGGACTTGAAGTTCGAGTTCGAAACCATCGGCGTGCCGATCAACGAGCGCGCGCGCAGGTTTTCCGAGACGGTGGAGATACTCAAGCTCCTGATGCACGAATCACGAGCGGATTATGCGGGCAGGCATTTCTCCTTCGAGGGCGTGGCGCTCGAGCCGAGGCCCAAAACCCCCGGAGGCCCCCCTGTCTGGCTTTCGAGCAATCTGGTGGATTCGGGCCTGAAGCGTGTGGCGCGCTTCGCCGACGGCTGGATCACGAACTCCATCACGGCGGACCTCTACCGCAAGTGCTGGGAGAAGATACTCTCGTATTCCGATGAGTTCGGCAGAACCGAAGAAGTCGAGAAGATTCCCCAGTGCCTCTACGTGACGATGAACATCAATCCCGACGGAGCGAAGGCGGAAGCCCAGTGCGGTGAATTTCTCTCCAAGTACTACCACAAGAGCTTCGATGAAGTGCGCAAGCAGCTCCTCGTTCTTGCCGGAGATGGGGACCGCGTGGAGGAAGATCTCAGATCGTATGCCGCGGAGGGAGCGCGCGTCTTCGTCGTTCGCTTCGCGGGCGGCGTCCAGGAAGAGCAACTGGAGAATTTCGTTTCCGAACTCTTGCCGAGGTTCAAGTAGATGGTCCTGGAGAACGGAACGGGAGCCTCCAAAGAAGAGATTAAGGGGAGGATAGCGGATGCGCGCGGCCTCATGCGCGAGGCGGGACTCGACGTTCTCCTTGTCATCGGACGCTCTTTTTACGACCGAATGGGGAGCCTGACCTACCTCACCAACCATTTTCCGCCGTTTCCGCCGGGAGCGTTCAGCGATACGGTTCGCGGCATGGGCCACGGTGTGCTCGTCCTGCCGATTGAGGATGAGCCGCTGCTCTTCGTGGATCACAGAAACTATCGCGCAGAGATGGTGCACGTCGAAAACGTCCAGGTGGAGGCGAACATCTCCGCGGGCCTGGTGAATCAACTGGGGCGCCTGGGAGCCGAGGGCGCTCGGGTGGGCATCGCCGGAGAGGACATCATGCCGGCGACGATGTACATCGACCTCACCTCCGCGCTGCCCGATGCGCAATTCTCAAACGCGAACGCCCTGGTGGAGCAGCTTCGCGCGAGGAAGAGCGAAACCGAGGTCGCCTACTTGAAGCGCGCGGCGGAAATCGTCGAGGTGGGCTACGCCGCCATTTTCGATGCGGTTCGCCCCGGCGTGAGCGAGAGCGATCTTTGCGCCGAGGGCCACGCGGCGGGGATGCGCGCGGGGGCCGATTTCGTGCGCTACGTCCGCGTTCACAGCGGCCCGTGGGCGAGTTGGGGTTCGCGCTGGCCGCAGGCGACGCAGAGGAAGCTCGAGGCGGGCGACCTGATTCGCTTCGACTACGTGGGCGCGGTGGAAGGCTACGGGTTCGACGTCAACCGCACCGCCGTCGTTCCGGGGAAGAAACTCGACAAGAGCGTGGAGGAGATGCTGGAGCTGACGGTCGCGACCTCGGAGGCGTCGATGGGCGCGGTTCGCGCGGGCGCAAAGGCTTTAGACGTTCATGAGGCGGCGAGCCGGTTCCTGGACGACAACGCGAACGGGGCGGGGCAGTATCTCTTTCCCATGGCGGGGCACGGCATCGGCCTGGAAACCGTGGAGGCGCCCATCATCCGGCCCGATAACGCGATGATTCTCGAGCGCAACATGGTGCTCTGCGTGGAGCCGCAGTTCGTGCTACCCGAGGTGGGGGGCACGAACATCGAGCAGATGGTGCTTGTTGAGGATGATGGATGCGAACTCCTCACGACTACCACCACGCGCCCCTGGGCGGAGTGAGTCAGGCGCCGCATGACGGGGGATGAAATCGCCGGATAAGCGGAAATCGGTTTCCATGCCCTCGTAATGCGCTTGTAATTTTCATGTGAGACGCTTTTTGATGCGTTTGGCGGTTGTCCGCAAAAATCGCATCACCAAGGGGATGGATTTTTCATGAAGCGATTCTTGAACCCGGTTGCGCTGCTGGCCATCGTCTGGTCCGTCATCCAGCTATACTGGGCCTTTTTCGGGATGCTTCACGTCTTCACCTCCAGGCCGCTCCACCTGAGCTTCGCGCTGGGCATCGTCTTTCTCACAAAACCGTTCCGCAAGGAAGGCCGCGTCGGCCCCGTCGATTATGTTCTTACTATTATCGCCATGGTCATCGCGCTGCTCTATCTGTATGAGTGGAACTTCCTGAACGAGCGCATCCGCGACGTGGATGAGGTGCCCACGCGCTATGTCTACTTGGGGTTGGCCTACATTCTCCTGACCGTCGAGGCTTCGCGTCGCTATCTCGGCTGGGGCGTCACCTCGGTGGCAGTCGTGGCGCTGGTCTATAATTTCCTGGGCCACCTGATTCCGGGCGCCCTGGGGCACCGCTTCATCCTGTTGACCGAGTTCATCGAGTTCCAGATCCTGGGTGTCGAGGGCCTGCTGGGCGTTCCGCTGGGCGTGAGCGTGGAGGTCGTGTTCTATTTCGTGCTCTTCTCGGCGGCGCTCGAGGTCTCGGGCGGTGGGCGCATGTTCATCGATCTGGCCATCCGGCTCACCGGTGCATTCCGCGGCGGTCCGGCCAAGGCGGCGATAGTGAGCAGCAGCCTCATGGGAACCATCAGCGGGAGCGCGACAGCGAACGTCGTTGGAACCGGTATCTTCACCATCCCGCTTATGAAGCGCCTGGGCTTCGCCCCCCATTACGCGGGCGCGGTGGAAGCGGTGGCCTCAACGGGCGGGCAGCTCATGCCGCCGATTATGGGCGCGGGGGCCTTCATCCTGGCGGACATGACGGGCACCCCTTAC
This sequence comes from Nitrospinae bacterium bin107, assembly GCA_002238965.1. GTDB lineage: Bacteria > UBA8248 > UBA8248 > UBA8248 > UBA8248 > Bin107. Next base: position 69,905 of record MPNJ01000015.1, read on the forward strand.
TTAAGGGTGGCGGGCGCGGCGGCCATTCCGGCCATCATTTATTACGTGTCGCTCTTCTTCATGGTGGATCTGGAGGCGAAGAAGCTGAACTTGAAGGGTCTGAGCAAAGACGAGATGCCGGAGCTCAAGAGCATCCTCTTGGAGCGCGGTCTTCTGCTATTCCCGATCATCCTGCTCCTGGGCTACATGATCGCCGGTTTCACTTTGATGTGGTCGGCCACTTCGGCGGCCATCGGCGTGGTGGTGCTCAGTTGGGTGCGCAAGTCGACCCGCATGGGACCTGAGAAAATAATCGAGGCGCTCGAGAAGGCCGGTCGCATGACGGTCCCCGTCGCGGTTCCCTGCGCCATCGCCGGCGTCGTGGTCGGCGTGGTGGACGATACGGGCATCGGTCTCAAGTTCTCGGGCCTCATCGTCAACATTTCGAGCGGAATGATCCTGCCCGCGCTGGGACTGACGCTCATCGGCTGCGTCATCATGGGCATGGGAATGCCGACGGCCGCCGCCTACATCATGGCGGGCACGCTTCTGGGGCCTGCGCTCTTCAAGCTCGGCCTCCCCGTTCTGGCGGCGCACATGTTCATCTACTATTTCGCCATCCTCTCGATGCTCACGCCGCCTGTGGCGCTGTCGGCCTATGTCGCATCGGGCGTGGCCGACTCGGATTTGACCGCCACGGGCTGGAAGGCGTTTCAGCTCTCTTTGGCGGGATTTCTCATTCCCTTTGTGTTCGTATATAATCCCTCCATGCTTTTCATCGGCCCGCTCGGCGAGACGCTCTGGGTGTCGCTCACCTGCATTATCGGTGTGGCGGCCCTGGCGGCGGCGATCACCGGGCACATATCGATCCCCCTGGCGGCTTGGGAGAGGGCGGTTTTCTTTATCTGTTGCTTGGGTCTGATCGTTCCCGAGAAGTTGACGGACGTCATCGGCTCCGTTTTGCTGGTCATTGTTTTCTGGCGCCATCTGGCGCGCGCGAAGAAAAGCGCACTCGACATGACTTCGGCGGATCCGGCTTCATCGTGAACAACGCAATACAGATGGAACTATTCGTGGCATTTCCAACAGAGGAGTTTTCAAAATGAAGCGCACATCCTGGAAAATGGTTTTCGTTCTTGCGGTAGCCATCGGCGCATTCGTGGCTGTTCAGGCCGAGGCGGCCCGCCTCACGATGGGCAGCTGGAAAAAAGGCAGCGGCTGGCACGTGTACTCGGCCACCATGGCGAACATCGTGAACAACGCGAAAGTGGGCGTTCAGATCGACGCCCTCTCCAAAGGCGGCGGCGTGGGCAACCCCAAGCTCGTCGGCACCGGCAAGTTCAACATGGGGCTCACCTTCAGCGTGGCGGCGGCCTGGGCGTATCAGGGCAAGGTGGCCTACGAGAAGCCCTACAAGAACCTGCGCGGGCTAGTAGGCGGCCTGGACCAGTACTACCTGGGCATCGTCACCACGAACCCCAAGGTGAACGGCATCCTGGACTTGAAGAAAGTGCCCGTGAACTACGTGACGGTTCCGCGCGGAGGGCTGGGCCAGTGGGCTACGCGTGCCATGCTCGGTGCGCACGGCATCACCTATGAGGGCATCAAGAAAATGGGCGGTTCGGCCACGCACACCGGCTTCGGCGCCATCAAGAGCCGGATGAAGGACGGTCAGGCCGACATGCTGAGCCACACCGTGAACGCGGGCCACCCGGCGCTCACCTCGATCGCTGTTCAGAAAAAGCTGAAATTCTTAGGCATCGCCGATGAGTTCCGCAACAAGCTCTTGGGGATAGGCTTCCTGAAAGCCACCATGCCGGCCAACACCTTCCCGGGGCAGAAGAAGCCCAAGAAAACGTTCGGCTTCACCACGGCGGTCCTCGCCTCCACGGCGCTCAGCAACAAAGATGCGTACAATATCGTGAAGGCGTTGCTCGACAACGTGAAGGATCTGCGGGCGGGACATAAGGGTCTCAGGGGCTTCGACCCGGCCAAGACGGGCTGCAAGGAAGCGCAGATGGGTATTCCGTTCCACGACGGCGCGGCCCGCTACTGCAAGGAGAAGGGCTGGAATTAGTTGAGCATCCAGGGGGCGGAAGAGTTCCGCCGCTTGAAGTAACAAGCAAGAAATAGAATCGAAACTGGTTGATGAAGGATTCACTCCCGCCGTCCGTCTATGATGGACGGCGGGAGCCTTCCATTTCAGAATTTGTTTGCTCCACTGGGGGAAAGCCATGCCGTACCGCTTCGTCGATCTCTCGCTCACCGTCGACCCGGAGGACACCTACGTTCAGTTTCCGCGCGATGAGATTTACGACAAGCCGGCTCCGGGCACGACCATCACCCCCATCGCGACGCTGGACGTGGACCACATCTGCAACTTCGGTTTCACTACCACCACGCAGAGTTACACGCATTACGACGCGCCCTATCACTTCTTTCACGACGGGTTGAAGAACGACGAGTTGCCGCTCGATCACGTATGCGGCGATGCCTGCGTGCTCAAGGTGCCGGGGAAGGGCAACTCCGAGTCCGTGACGGCGGAAGACCTCGAAGCCACTGGCGTCGATGTGCGCCCCGGCGACATCGCCATCGTCAGCACGGAATGGACCGACCGCATGTGGGGCTCGCGCGATTTCTGGGAAAACATGGTCTATCTCTCGACCGACGCGGCCGATTGGCTCATCGACAAGGGAATCAAGGCGCTCGTCCAGGATTTCATGACGTGCGACTCGCCGCTTTATCCCCCCGAAGAGCGCAAGTGGCCCGCACCGAACTGGAGCCCCAACCACATCAAGTTCCTGGAGCGCGGGATATGCCTCATCGAGTGGTGCACGAACATGGGCGCCATCCAGAAAGAGCGCGTCCTGCTCGTGACTGGCGCGGTGAAGCTCAAGGATACCGAGGGCGCCCCTGCGCGCGTCATCGCGGTCGAGTTCTGGGATGAGGAGCCGCCACGCGACGGCGCTCCTCCCCTGCCGCCGATTGAGAATCCCTATACGGATCGCGGCTCCTGGACCAAATAAGGCGCGCGATATGGTAGATCAAAGCCTGCGCGGTTTCCTGAAGATGGTGGAGCGGAACCACCCCGAAGAACTCGTGCGCATCGCAGAACCCGTCGGCAGGGAGGACATCACGCCCACGGTGTTCGAGTTCGAGCGCGCGGGAAGATACCCCGTCATCATCTTCGAGCGCGTGGAGGGTTTCGAGGGTTCGGTCGTCACCAACATCGCGGGCAACCGGAGCCTCCTCGCGGCGTGTCTCGACGTGGAGCCGGGCGACTTGCCGACGGCGTATAAGGACCGCTGCCAGAATTACCTGCCCGTGGAGGTGGTGGACGACGCTCCCTGGCGCGAAGTCGTCATCGAAGAAGACGACGTGGACCTGAACAAACTGCCCATTCCCTTCCATTTTCCCGTAGATGCGGCCCCATACATCACGGCGGGCCAGATCGTGGCGCGAGACCCCGAGACTGGCGTGGACACCACCGGCTTTCACCGTTTGCAGCTCAAGGGGAAAAACAGGCTGGGCGTCTCCCTGCACTCTAGGCGGCGGATGTACCATTTCCATAAAAAGGCCGAAGACGCAGGCGAGGCCTTGCCGGCGGCGGTCGTCATCGGCATCCACCCGGTGCACTACATGGGTTCGATGGCCTATCACTACCCGCCGGGGGTGCGGAAGTACGAGATAATCGGCGCATTGTTCGGCGAACCTTATCGCGTCGCCAGATGCGGCACGGCGGACATCGAAGCCCCCGAGGGCGCGGAAATAGTACTCGAAGGTGAGATTCTGGCCGAAGTGCGTGAACCGGAAGGCCCCTTCGGCGAGTTCACCGGCTATGCGTCCTACCGCAGCACGCAGAACGTGTTCGTCGTCAAGCGCGTGCAGATGCGGGGCGACGCCATGCTCCACAGCGTGGCCTCTGGCATGTCGGCGGATCATATTCTCATCTCCTGCGTGAGCCGCGAAGCGGAAATCCTGAACACGCTCAGGCGCAACCTGCCCGGCGTCTCCGCCGTGCATGTTCCTTCGAACACGGCGGGCGCATTGCTCGCCATCGTGCAGATGAACAAGACGGCCGAGGGCCAGCCCCAGCAGGCCATCATGGCGGCGCTGGGAACCGAGTTCTATTGCAAGTGCGTAGTCGTGGTCGATGAGGACGTGGACATCTTCAATCTCTCGGACGTCGCCTGGGCGGTCATCACGAGGACGCGCGCGGATAAGGACATCAACTTCATCCACGGTGCGATGGGCGCCATTCTGGACCCGACTTCGGACCCCGATACTCACACCCTCACGAAAGTGGGCATCGACGCCACCAAGCCCGCAGGACGCGACTTCGCGGAACGGCTCCATATTCCCGACGCGCAGCGAGAGCGCGTGCGCGGAATCCTCGCGAGCGCGGGCATTCACCTTTAGGCAAATAATGGCGGATAGAAAAGTAAAACTCGGCGTACTTCTCCCCACGCGCGGGGTGTTGCTCTGGAACGATGGCGCGCCGGAAGTCGGCCCCATCATCGACCTTGCCGTGCACGCGGAGGAACTCGGCTACGATTCGGTGTTCGTGGGCGATTCTGTGCTCGCCAAGCCGAGGCTCGAGGCGCTCAGCGTGCTCTCCGCCGTCGCCGTGAGAACTGAGCGAGTGAAACTCGGAACCGCCGTCTTTCTGCCCTGCCTCAGAGACCCTGTTTTCCTCGCCTATCAAGTGGCTACGCTCGACGTCATCTCGGGCGGGCGCGTGATTCTCGGCGTCGGCATCGGCCCGCCGAAGCCCCAGGAATGCGTCCATGAGTTCGTGACCCTGGGCGTTCCGTTTAGAAAGCGCATGTTCTACATGCAGGAGCACATGACGCTCATGCGGAGGCTCTGGACGGAGGAGAACGTAACCTTTAAGGGCAGGTATTACCAGGTGGAAAACGTGACGCTGGCGCACAGGCCCATCCAGAATACCGTGCCCATGTGGATTGCCTCAGCCACAGTGGACACCGCATGGCAGCGGGTGGCGAAGTTTGGAGACGGGTGGTTCCCCAACCGCGTAACGCCTGAGGAGTTTCGAGACACCTGGGGGAAAATCGTCGGCCTCGCCGGGGAAAACGGGCGCGCCCCCGGCACGCCGGCATGGTACATGACCACCTGTATCGACGACGATAAGGAATCGGCGATGAAAAACGGCGAGGCGTTCCTGCTCGATTACTACTACACCCCGTTCTGGGGCGATTCCATCGAGAAATGGGGCACATACGGCCCCGCGGAAGACCTCATAGAGCGCATCAACGCCTTCATCGATGCGGGGGCAGAGCACATCTCCCTGCGCTTCACCCACCGGGATCAGATGAGCCAGCTCGATCGCTTCACCCGTGAAGTGCTGCCGCACCTGAATCTGGATTAGGGTAAAAATCTCTCTCGTTCATTCCTGAATTCGCGCCGTATTTTGTGCGCAACTCACTGAAGGTTCATTTCTTGGAAAATAGGTAGGTGTGTATAGGCAGGAGTTAATGTGACCGCCTAGAATCCCGCGTCTTCGGCTCCCGGAATCTTTAGAGAACGGAAGTGGCCGTCCAACCCGCCCAGCGGAGCCGTGGCGTCCAGGCCCATCTTCGTCGTCACGCCGTCCTGCGCCGATGGGTCGAGACGGCTGCCCCACGCGCCGGGAACGACGAACAAATCCTTATCCGCCTGAAAACGCGTGGCCAGCGCCCAGTCGACCTGCGCCGGGTTGTGGATGTCGATGTCGTGATCCACGCATATGGCGTGCTTGACGTCGTAGTGCGCGGCGAGCGCCGCCATGAGCGCGCTTTTCGCTTCCCCCTCGTTGGTTTTCCGTATCTGGACGACGCAGTGAAACCGGCCTGCGCCGGAGAGAGGGAGCACGACGTCCGTAACGGCCGGTACGGCTTTCTGGAGGTCTCGCAGGAGTCCAGCCTCTCTCGGCACGGCGCCCATCAGTAAATGATCGTAGCCCGCCGCCACGATGGAATAGAAAACGGGCTCCTCGCGCATGGCGATGGATTTTACCCGGAACACCTCGCGCTCTCCCGCCGGGCTGTAGTAGCGTGGAAACTCCCCGAAAGGACCCTCGCGCCTGCGCTCGTCCGGCGGAATTTCCCCCTCGATCACGATTTCAGCGCCTGCGGGCACGGGAATGCCCGACCAGGGGGCGGGGGCTACGTCCACGGCGCGGCCCTTGAGACCGCCCGCCGCTTCCAGTTCGTCCTCCCCGGGGGCGAGCACGAGCTGGCTCGCCATCAGGAGCAGGGGGTCGAGGCCCACGCAGACGGCCGCCTTTAGAGCTTCTCCGCGCTCCCCGGCGCGTCTGATTATCCCCTTCAAGTGGCGCGGCAGGACGAGCAGGCCGAACAGGTCGGATTCTAAGGCGTGCATCCTGTGGATCGATACGTTGCCCGCGCCGGTATCTGGGTCCTGGGCAATGAAGACGCCGGCGGAAATGTAGGGGCCGCCGTCCAGTTCATGGTAGGTGGGGAGGGGGAGAATTTTCTGAACGTCGATATCTTTTGTGATGACGTTGCGTAAAAACGGCGCATCGGTGACTACCTTCGGCTTAACCTTGACTTCCTGTCTGCGCTGAACTTCTCGAAGCAACTCCCCGGGCGCCACCCCCATGGCGTCGGCGTACCAATCTCTCTTGCAGGCGATGTTGGCGACGACAGGCATCGGCGCGCCGTCGGTTCGCTCGAATAGAAGTGCGGTTTCACCATCCGCTTTTTGCGATAAGGCGGCGAGTTCATGACGGAGCGATACGCTGCGCGATACTCGCTTAAGCGAACCCCGTTCATCGAGGTGCGTGAGCCATGTTTTGAGGTCATGAGCGTTCATGCGTGTATGATGGCAAATGGAGGGATGAGCGTCAAAAGCACGCAAGGAGCGAAGAGCATCACATTTCTTGCGTTATCAGAGTTTCTCTCAGCATGGTGAGGTAGTCGTTGGCGTAGGGCGGGAGGTAGACGTCGTTTCGCCGGAACAGGCCGATGCGTTTTTTCCCGAAAAGATGGGATATGTTGGCGGTTCGCCATCCGTTAGCGGTTTCGGGCCGGGGCCAGAGCGCGTTGACGACCGCGATGCCCGCCCCGTTCAGGACGGCTTCGTTGATCAGGGTGTAGGAGGACGTTTCGAATACGACGTTGATGGATAAACCCTGCTTCTCGAAGGTATGCTCGATGTGCTGGCGATCCGCCGTGCCGCGTTCCAGCAGGATGAGCGAATGCGCCCCGATCTTTTCGAGAGTGATCTCCTCCTCCTTCAGGGCTGCGTGCCCCTCGGGACAAAAGAGTAGATAGTCCGTCTCCGTCCACTCTTCGAAGGAGAAATTTCCCCGCGCCTCGGGCGCCGAGCCGAAGGCGAAATCGACCGCTCCCTCCGATACGTGTTCGAGCAGGTTTGTCCAGTTTCGTTCCAGCACGGAAATCTGGACGTTCGGGTAGCGTTCGCGAAACTTGAGGAGCGCGTCCCGGTGACCCTTCAGGATCAGCATGGGGGCCGCTTCGGCCACGACGAGCCTCCCGTGCGTTTCTCCGCGCAGGTGCCGCTCGACCGTCTCGAGGGACTCGAAAAAAGGTTTGATGGCGTCGAAGAGGTATTCTCCGCTCGGCGTTAACTGAAACTTGCGGCCCACGATCCGGTAGAGCTTCACCTTGAGGTCCGCTTCGAGCGCTTTCACCCGGATGCTGAGAGCGGGCTGCTGGATGGGGAAGGACGATTGCCTTGCCGCTCGGGTGAAGCCGCCGTGTTTTGCCACATAGTAGAAGTATTCGAGTTGCCTCAGATTCAACATGGAAGCCTCGTGAAAACATTTGCCGTGATGCTGCTCATATCATTATGAATTTTGATGGTGCGACGCTATGCCCATCGGACTCGTTTTCTTGTATTTCTTGCGAATAACTGGTGATAAAAGTAAACGATCTTCCAAGGCGCGATAAAATTATACGAAATATCCATTAAATAATTCAATAGATTTGATTCATATTTTCCCCATTGCGAATCCGCTGCCTTGCGTTTAATCTACACACGGGGGCATCTATTTTATCGGCTGTCGATATGAGAGTTTCAGCGCGTTGTGAGCAAGGGGCGACGAGTATCCGCCCCGCAGTGATGGAGAAAAACGTGACGCAAGATTATCTATCGCTCAGGGAACAAACCCAGTCGCGGGATCGCAGCCTGAGAGACAAGGTGATGACGCTCGAGGAAGCCTGTGATTTCGTGGCCGACGGCGAACACGTCAGCCTGGGCGGCTCCACGGCCTCGAGAACCCCCTTCGCCATGATATGGGCGCTGATACGTGCGAGGAAGAAAAACCTTTTCTTCTCGCGCAGCATCGTGTCTACCGAGGGCGACCTCATTTTCGCCTCGGGGGTCGGGAATCACATCCTCACGAGCTGGTTCAGCCAGGGAATCGTCTGGGGCGTTTCGCGCGTCATGCGGCATTTCACCGAGAACAGGTTGGCTCGTTTCGAGGAATGGAGCCATATGTCCATCGGCCTGCGCTACAGGGCGGGCGCCATGGGCGTTCCGTTCATGCCGATGCGCTCGATGATGGGTTCGGACGTGGCCGGGCAGCTCGACAATCTCAAGGAGATGACTTGCCCCTTCACGGGCGAGAAAATCCTCTTGGTTCCGGCCCTGAATCCCGATGTCGCCTTGATTCACGTGCAGCGTTGCGACCCCTACGGCAACGCGCAACTGGACGGCCTGACTTTCATGGATATCGACATGGCGATGGCGGCGAACCGCGTCATCATCACCACCGAGCGCATCATCTCGAACGATCAGATTCGCAGAAGGCCCGATCAGACGAGAATCCCTTTCTTCACCGTCGACGCCGTTGTGGAAGCGCCTTACGGCTGTGCGCCGCATGAATGCTTCGGCGTCTATGAGCCTTTATTCTCACACATGGACTACTACGCAGAACTCACGAGGAAAGAGCCGATGGAGGGCGTGAAGACGTATCTGGACGAATACTTCTACGCACCGAAGAACTGGACGGAATATCTCGAACTCATCGGCCTGGAGAAGCTGTTGGATGCGGCCCGCAGGGGGAGGAGCATTTATGACGATTGAGACGAAAAACTTCACGGCGTCGGAGCTTTTGTGCGTCATGAGCGCCCGCGCGCTCGAAGACGGGCAGGTGGTTTTCGCGGGCGTGGGGATTCCGCTGCTGGCGGCCACGCTGGCACAGCGCCTCCATGCCCCGGGCGTGACGATACTCTTCGAGGGCGGCACCATCGGCCCGCACGTCGTGCCCGGCCAGCTTCCGCCCACGACGAACGAGCAGCGCTGCACGCGCAAGGCGAATATGCTGGTGAGCATCACCGAGGTCTTGCTCCTGCTCCAGCGCGGTTACGTGGACGTGGGCTTCATGGGGGGCGCGCAAATCGATCAGTACGGCAACCTGAACAGCTCCTTCATCGGAAGCGCTGACGATCCTTCCGTGCGGCTGCCCGGCACTGGCGGGGGGAACGACATCTCGAGCCTCACGAGGATGATCGTGGCGATGCCGCAGGAAAAGCGCCGTTTTGTGGAAAGCGTGGATTTCATCACCAGCCCCGGCTATATCAGAGGCGGTACTTCGAGGCGCGATTCGGGCCTGATAGCCGGGGGCATGTACCGCGTGGTCACTGATCTCGCGATTCTGGGGTTCGATGACGACACGGGCCGTATGCGCGTCGAGGCCCTGCACCCGGGCGTCACACCCGAACAGGCGCAGGAAAACACGGGCTTCGAGCTGATCATCGACTCATCGGTGGGAACCACGGAGCCGCCCACGGAAGAGGAATTGGCCGCGCTTCGCCATCTGGATCCGGACAAGGTCTACACCGCATAACCACATGGAGCCGTCATGAGCGCCGAGCACAGAGAAAAAATTCTAGCCCAGGTCGACGCCCATCAGGACGAGATAATCGCCCTGCTCGCCAAGCTCGTGCAGATACCGAGCGTGACGGGGGATGAGGAAGAGATTCAAGGCTACATCGCGGATTTCCTTCGCGATATGAACCTCGAGGTCGACGTCTGGGAATCTGACTGGGAGGAGCTTAAAAAACACCCCGAGTACGTGCCCGTCACGAGGGGGTATGAGGGAAGGCCGAACGTGGTCGCCGTCCTTAAGGGCTCAGGCGGAGGCAGGTCGCTCCTGATGAACGGCCACACCGACACCGTCCCCAACGGCCCGGATGACGCCTGGGAGCATGGGCCGCTCTCCGCCGACATCGCGGACGGGCGCCTGTACGGGCGCGGCGCTTCTGACATGAAAAGCGGTGTGGCGGCCATCATGATGGCGGCGAAATGCTTCATGGCGGCGGGACTCAGGCCCAAGGGCGATGTGATTCTCGATTTCGTCGTGGATGAGGAGTTGAGCGGCCATGGAACGCTCGACACCATTTTGCGCGGCTATACGGCGGATGCGGGCATATGCTGCGAAACGAGCGGCAACGCCATCCAGCCTGGCTGCATCGGCAGAATCTGGTTCGAGATACTGGTACGCGGAAAAGCGGCGGGTATCCAGCGAAGGTATCAGGGCGTCAACGCCATCGACCTGGGCTACAAGATCGTTCAGGCGGTGGCCGATCTCGAGAAAAAACGCCTGGAGACGGTATCCCATCCGCTGTATTCTAAAATCATCGACGCGATTCCCTGCATGGTCGGCTCGATGGAGGCCGGGAGTTTCCCGAGCGCTTTCCCGGACACTTGCGTTCTCAAGGGGAGCCTCGCCACCGTTCCCGGCGAGGATCACGACGCGGCCAAGCAAAGCCTTGTCGATCAGGTGGCGCAGGCGGCTCTTGATGACCCGTGGATGAAGGATCATCCGCCGGAGGTGCGTTTTGTGGGCTATTACGCCGAATCGGCGGCGGTGGACGCTGAACACCCGATCGTCAAGACGGTGGCGAGCGCCTACCAGGAAGTATCGGGCAACACCCCTGAAATCTCCGGACGCCAGGGAGCGGCGGACACACGCTTTCTGAACGGTTTCGCCGGCATCCCGACGGTGATCTTCGGCCCTGGCCCCACCACCCAGATGCACGCGAACAACGAGTGGGTGGCCGTGGAGGACGTGATCGACGCAACGAAAACACTGGCGCTCTCCATTCTGGATTGGTGCGGAGCGGAATTAGACCGAGGGAATTGACATGTCAGGAAAAGACGTCAAGTACGGAATCGCCATGCGGAATTTCACCGCGTATCCAGAACTCCCCGACGCGGAGGCGCTCATCGAATACGGCGTCGCCATGGAGGAGTTGGGCTTCGAATCCCTGTGGGTGTGGGACCACATTCTGCTGGGCGTGGAGCCGCACTTCCCCATCATCGAGTCGTTGACGCTTCTGACGGCGGTGGCCGCTCGGACGAGCAGAATCAAACTCGGCACGGGCGTGCTCGTCTTGCCGCTCAGGAACCCGCTCGTCGTGGCGAAGCAATTATCGAGTATCGATCAGATATCGAACGGCCGCCTCATCGTCGGCATGGCGTCGGGCTGGTACAAGCGCGAGTTCGACGCGGTGGGCGTTCCTTTCGAGAAACGTGGCAACATCATGGATCAGAACATCGAGATCATCACGAGGCTGTGGACCGAGGATATGGTGCGCGCCGAATATGGACACTACAACCTGAGAAACTCCGTCATGTTCCCGAAGCCCGTACAGAGCCCGAGGCCGAGCATTCTCATCGGGGGTTACGTCGATCGCGTGCTCAAGCGCGCCGGAGAAAAGGGCGACGGCTGGCTCACCTACTTTTATACGCCAGAGAGTTTTACGGAATCCTGGAATAAAGTTCTCCGCTTCGCGGAAGAGGCAGGGCGCGATACCGCCGCGCTTGAGAGCACGAACCAGCTTCCCATCATGGTGGGCGATTCGCGCGCGGAAATCGAGGAGCCGATGAACGAATGGCTCCACACGGAGTGGGACTATGCCTCTTGGAGCGAGTCCACGGCCAATAGCGCCGTCATGGGAAATGTCTATGAGTGCGTTGCGCAACTCCAAGCCCACATCGACACCGGGGTCGACCGGCTCATTTTCGTTCCCTACAAATACCAGATGGAACAGGTGGAGATCGTGGCGAAGGAAATCATCCCTCGTCTGAGAGCGGGGTAGCATAAGGAATCACACGCCGCCTCACGGGAGTAGAAACATGCAAGTGACATCGAGAGAATGGAACAGTCTGGCTTCGGCATCGGAGACGATTTTCGACGCGGTGGGTTTTACACCGCTTGTGAAACTCGGCCGCATCGCACAAGGACTGGGACCTGAGATTTTCGCCAAAATCGAATGGTTTTCCCCCACGGGCAGCTTGAAGGACCGCATATATGAGCAGATGATCTCCCGCGCCGAGGAGCGGGGGGAGTTGACGCCAGGGAAGGTGATTCTGGAGTGTTCGTCCGGAAATGCGGGCATCGCCTGCGCCGCGGCCGCTGCGGTCAAAGGGTACGCGTGCATCATCGTCATGCCGGAGTTGATGAGTCCCGAGCGCAAGAAGATGATTCGCGCCTTTGGGGCGGAACTCATCACGACGCCGGGCGGGGAGAGCGATGTGGACGTCGCCCTCGTGCGTATGAAGGAAATGGCCGCGAGCGACCCCGGCAGATACTGGGTCCCCGCCGAATTCGAGAATATGGACAACGTGGATACGCACTACACCACCTCGGGTCCTGAAATCTGGGAGCAACTGGACGGCGATGTGGATGCGCTCATCGCCGCTGTGGGCACGGGCGGCTGGCTCACGGGCGTGGGACGTTTTTTGAGGGAGAAAAACCCAAAACTCAAAATCTACGGCGTGGAGCCAACGGAATCGCCTCTCATCAGCGAGGGAATATGCTGTGGACACGGTATCGCGGGAATCGGCGACGGATTGATTCCCAATATACTGGATTTATCGATCATCGACGGCATCATCACCGCCTCGACCGAAGAGTCACTCCGCATGGCGAGGCGCGCCTCGCGCGAGGAGGGCCTTTTCTGCGGCATTTCCTCGGGTTGCAACCTGGCGGCTGCGATAAAGTTTGCGCGCTCTTATCCCGAAGCTGGTCGAATCGTCACCATTTTCGGAGACTCGGGCCAGCGCTACTTCTCCACCCCGCTTTGTCATGACGAATCGGGCATGGAGGCAGCACTGCAGGATGTCGTTGAAGGTGACAGGGAGATGATGCTCCAGAAATTCAGAACATCGTGGGAGATCATCGAATAGGGAATTTTCCTTCTTATTAAGGCGCAAGAAATGGGCATTCAAAAAAGAGCCTGGGATTCTTACAGACGCTATTCGGAAAACATATTCGACGCCATCGGGGGCACGCCTCTGGTTCGCTTGAACAAGGTGGCGGCGGACGTGGAGCCCGAAGTCTATGCGAAGCTCGAGTGGTACTCGCCATCGGGGAGCCTCAAGGATCGCATCTACTACAACATGCTCCTGAACGCGGAGGAACGCGGCGACCTGAAAGCCGGCATGACGGTGCTCGAATGCTCCACCGGCAACGCAGGCATCGCCTGCGCGTTCGTATCCGCAGTAAAGGGCTACCCCTGCATCGTCGTTATGCCCGAGGGTATGAGCGATGAGCGAAAAAAGCTCATGCGCGCCTACGGGGCCGATTTGGTGTTTACGCCGGGTGGGGAGAGCGACGTCGATCTCGCGCTCGATAAACTCGAAGAAATCCGGGCGACTTCGCCCGGGAAATTCTGGGTTCCCGCCCAATTCGACAACCTCGACAACAACGAGGCGCATTACCTTACGACGGGGCCTGAGATTTTCGAGCAATTGGATGGACGTGTCGACGCCGTGGTAGCGTCGCAGGGAACGGGTGGCTGGGTGAGCGGCGTGGGGAAATTCCTGCGCGAGGACAACCCGGACGTGAGGCTCTACGCCGTGGAGCCTGAGGAATGTCCGCTCTTGAGCGAGCGGGGCTGGGGGCCGCACGGCATCGAGGGTATCGGGGACGGCTTCGTGCCCAGGGCGCTCGATTTGTCGCTGCTAACGGGCATCGTAACGACGACGACGGGTGAATCGGTCGAAATGGCGCAGCGCCTCGCACGCGAGGAGGGGGTTTTTTGCGGTATTTCCTCGGGCTGCAACGTGGCGGCCGCCGTCAAGCTGGCCCGCAGGCATCCCGAACTGGCCAACATCGTCACGAACATCAACGACACGGGACAACGCTATTTCACCACCGCCTTATGCGGGGAGGAGAAACACGTCGATATTCCCGAGCGCGATCACCATGTGGACCCATACAGCGCGGCGCAACTCGATCGGTATTCGAGTGAATGGGAAATCATCACCTAGCATCTACCGCAGGTAAGAGAGATGGTTTACGCTCAGATTCTGATTAACAGCATTCTCCTGGGAGGCATATACGCCTGCATCGCAGTCGGCTTCTCGCTCGTCTGGGGCGTAATGAACATCCTCAACATTATGCACGGCACGTTCTTGATGCTGGGTGGCTACGTTACGTTCTGGATGTTCAAGCTCTACGGGGTGGATCCGTTTTTATCCCTCCCTGTTTCCGCCGTCACCATGTTCTGCGCCGGTTATGTAGTGCAGCGCGGATTGATCAACAAAATCGTACGCGCGCCTATGTTCATGTCCTTGATTCTCACCTTCGGCCTTCAATTGCTCGTTGTGAGGCTGGCGATCTATTTCTTCACCGGTGATTTCAGGTCGGTTCAACCCTCCTATGCGGGTTTTTCCATTCCCCTCATGGGTCTTTCGATACCGTTCGTCCGAGTTTCCATTTTTGTGCTGGGCGTCGTTCTCACGAGCATTCTCTTCTGGTTCATGGGGCACACGCGCACGGGCCGGGCCATACGCGCGACGCGAATGGATTTGGACTCCGCCCAGTTGATGGGCGTCGACATCGGAAGAATCTACGCCATCACGTATGGAATCGGCGCGGCCGCCGCCGCCACGTCGGGGTCCCTGGTGAGCGTGGGTTTCGCCATTTCGCCGGTGAGTGACGTGGAGTTCCTCTCGAAATCTTTCATCATTTGCACCATCGGAGGACTCGGGAACATCACGGGAGCGCTGGCGGGAGGTCTGATCCTGGGGCTCGCCGAGAATTTCGGGGCCCTGTATCTCGGCCCCGGATTGCAGAACGCCATCGGCTACGTGCTCTTGATTCTGGTGCTTTTCATCAAGCCGTCGGGCCTGCTGGGCAGAAAGGGTTTTGAATAGCATGTTCAAGCCTTGGGCCCACATTCAATGGTTCAGCATGGGAGCGGGTGTCCTCGCCCTCATACTCTTGCCCTCTTTCGTGGAAAACGACGAGATCCGAAAGTGGATGGACATCCTGATGGTGGCTATTCTGGCGACCAGCTGGAATTTCATCGGCGGTCTGACGGGCTATCCCTCATTCGCGCCGGCCGCTTTTTTCGGGCTGGGTGCGTACACGACGGCCATCCTCATGAACGCAGGTTTCAATTTTTTCATCACGTTGGGTATCGGCGCCTGTTTGGGCGCGCTCGTGGCGCTCGCCTTGGGCGTTCCCATATTGAGGCTGAGGGGCCACTACTTCGCCATCGCCACCTTCGGCGTAGCGGAGTTCTTCCGTGAACTGGCGGATAATCTGCGCATCACCGGCGGGGGAGACGGCATCAATCTTCCCCAGATTACGGGCGGGCCGGATTATTTCACGCGCTTTTTTTATTTCTCCATGCTCGGAGTGGCCGTGCTGGCGGTCTTGACGCAGTACTTCGTCACACGACACCGCCTGGGCTATGGACTCGTCGCCATCCGGGAGAACGAGGACGCGGCCGCCATGACGGGCGTGGATACGACGAAATACAAGATCATCGCTTTCGTGCTCTCATCCATTTTCCCCGCGATGGGCGGCGGCGTATACGCGTATCGCGCCGCGTTTCTGGAGCCAATCGATGTTTTCGACGTCATGTTCTCGATCAAGGCGATCGTGATGTCGATGCTCGGCGGCGTGGGGACGGTGATGGGCCCGCTCGTAGGCGCGGTGATGATGGAATACCTGTCGGATTACCTCTGGGGGGCGTTCACGGAATTCCACAGCGCATTTTTAGGAATCATCATCGTACTGGTCGTATTGTTCATTCCGCGCGGCCTCATGACCCTCTCCCAGGAGGTGAAGAGCCGAGGATGGGGGTCTTTGGGACTGATTCTCAAGAGCAACATACAGAGGTTCAAGGTGTGAGCGAAACACTTTTGGAAGGCAGGGGCGTCACGAAGCGTTTCGGCGGACTCACCGCCGTCTCGGCGGTGGATTTCACCGTGCGCAAGGGGGAGATTTTGGGCGTCATCGGCCCCAACGGCGCGGGAAAGACGACGCTCCTGAATTGCATCACGGGCCTCGACCCGG
This sequence comes from Nitrospinae bacterium bin107, assembly GCA_002238965.1. Taxonomy (GTDB): domain Bacteria; phylum UBA8248; class UBA8248; order UBA8248; family UBA8248; genus Bin107. The sequence goes on from MPNJ01000015.1 coordinate 86,190, forward strand.
CGAACGAGGGCGAAATTCTCTTTCATGGCGAGCGCATCGAAACTATGAAACCCCACTCCATTACGCGAATGGGAGTCGCACGGACGTTTCAGATCGTCCAGCCTTTCGCGGGTCTCGCGGTGCGCGAGAACGTCGTGATGGGCGCGCTGTTCGGTTCTCAGAAATCAAAGAAAGAGGTGAAGCGCGCTCAGGAACTCGCGGATGAGATGCTGGCGTTCGTGGGCTTGAGCGATAAGTCAGCGCAACTCGCCTCCCAGCTCACGCTCGCCGAGAGAAAACGCCTGGAATTCGCCAAATCCCTGGCCACGGAACCGGAAGTGTTGCTGCTTGATGAGGTGAATGCAGGGCTCAACACGACGGAGATCGAAAACGCCATCTCTCTCATCCACAAGGTGAGGGAACAAGGCGTGACCATCCTGGTGATCGAGCATTTGATGAAGGTGATTACGGACCTCTCGGACCGCGTCGTCGTTCTGCACCACGGGGAGAAGATAGCGGAAGGTTTACCGAGCGAGGTCACGAGCGACGAGCAGGTCATCAAAGCGTATCTGGGCGAGAAGTACGTGGCGATGATGAAAAAATTGGCCGAGGAGTCTTAGGCGTGATGACGCATGAATCGCTCGGCGGGGAGAGCCTTCTCGAAGTACGCGGCTTGGCGGGTGGGTATGATGTCGTGCAGGTTTTGTGGGGCATCGATTTGAACGTACGCGAAGGTGAGATTGTCGCTATCGTCGGCAGCAACGGCGTTGGAAAATCCACTTTCCTGCGAATGCTGTCGGGCGTTCTCCCTCATCAGGCGGGAACGATAACGCTCGGTGGTGAGTCTATCGAGGGAATGGCGCCGGAAGGTGTCGTCGCCAAAGGGATTTCCCATGTGCCCGAGGGCCGCAGGCTCTTCGCCGCGATGAGCGTGGAGGAGAATCTTTTAATGGGCGCTTATGCCCGGAAAATGGCGGATCAGGAACTGGCGGCGGATTTGGAGAGGGTGTACGGGTTTTTCCCGAGATTGGCGGAGCGGAAATCCCAGCTTGCGGGGAGTATGTCCGGCGGTGAGCAGCAGATGTGCGCGATTGCCCGGGGATTGATGGCGCGTCCCAGGTTGCTCTTGATCGATGAACTCTCCCTGGGGCTAGCGCCCCGTCTGGTGGAGGAGTTGTGTGGCTTCGTCCGGCAGATAAACGAGGAGGGCGTCGCCATCATCCTCGTGGAGCAGGACGTGCTGACCGCATTCGAACTCGCGAGCCGGGCCTATGTATTCGAGACGGGGCGTGTGACGATCTCCGGCACCTCGGATGAATTGCTGGCGAACCCGCAAGTGAAAAAAGCGTATCTGGGCATGTAGCTTGTTTTCATATACTCTGCCTGGAATCAAAATGCATGAAAATCGTGGAGAACTTGAGAACGCAAGAGGTAGCATTCACTTAATGAGGAGGCGAATCATGAGAAGGCGGAATTTGTTGTTTCTCATCGCAACTGTCTTGTTTGTCACCTTCGGCGTGACGGGCCTACAGGGTCTAAGCGGCGCCCAGGCGGCGGAGGTCAAGTTCGGCGCTGCATTGCCGCTTACGGGCCCGCTCGCCACCGAGGGGAAAAAGCAGCAGGCGGGTTATGAAATCTGGCGAGAGCGCGTGAACAAGGCGGGCGGCATCAACGTAGGCGGCAAGAAGATGAAAGTGAAGATCGTCTACTATGACTACGAGAGCAAGACGCCGACGGCCACCAAACTCGCCGAGCGGCTCATCACCAAGGAAAAGGTGGACCTTCTGCTGGGCCCGTTCGGGAGCGGAGCGACGAAATCCGTCGCCGCGATTACGGAGCGTTATCAGGTTCCTCTCATCGCGCCCGTGGCGAGTTCGGAGCCGATTTTCGATCAGGGCTACAAATACCTCTTCGGCCTTCTGGCGCCGAATGCGTATTTGCCGAACAACTTCCTTGCGCTCTTGAAAGAGCAAAAGCCGATGCCGAAGACCATAGCGTTCGTGACGCGCAACGACTTCTTCCCGCGCGCCGTCACGAGAATGATCAGAAAAGCGGCGAAAAAGCAGGGTTTCACGGACGTTTACTACGCAGAATTCCCGAAAGACTCCAAGGACATGTCCACCTGGCTCACGATCGTGAAGGGCAAGAATCCCGACGTGCTCATGGTGGCCGGGTATCTTCCCGACACCCTCCTCGCCACCAAGCAGGCGAACGAGTTGGGTGTGAAGCCCAAAATCCTGTTCACCATGGTCGGTCCGGTATACGCGCAGTTCACGGAATCGCTCAAGGGCGCGGCCAACAACATCCTGACCGCCGCCTGGTGGGGCGAGGCGCTCGATTACAAGGGCGACTTCATCGGCTCGGCGCGGGATTTCGGAAAAATCTGGCGCGCGAAGTTCAAGCAGGAGCCGGACTATGTCGCAGCGGCGTCGACGGCTGCTGGCATCGTCGCCCAGAAGGCCATCGAGGCGGCGGGAACACTGGATAAGAAAAAAGTTCGCGACGCCATTGCGAATACCAACTTGAAAACTTTCTTCGGCCCCGTGAAGTTCGACAAGCTCAACATGAACGCGGCCAGCGCCATCGTTTTGTTCCAGGTGCAGGACGGAAAACGCAAGACGGTGGGACCGAAGAGCGTGGCGAACGCGAAGTTCAGGTATCCGAGATAGTTTATAGTTTTCAGGCCGGGTACAGGAGCGCCGTCCTGGTTGAGGCGGCGCTCCTGGTCTGGCGTTTTGAGGGTTTTGATGCCGACGATTCACCAGTTGGCCGACAACGAGGTGCCCGAGGCGGCTCGCGAGCTTGTCGAGCGCGTCAAGACGCGCGAGAAGCGCGTGTTCGGCATCGATACGCTCTCGAACATCTGGCGCTCCATGACCCATCATCCCGAATACATGAAGGCCAACTGGGAGCGTTCGCGCGCCACGATGCAGCGCGGAGACGTGCCGCCTTTGGTCAAGGAGATGGTCGCCTCGGCGGTTTCCATCGTCAATGCGTGTGACTACTGAATCGACTCTCACATCGCCGCGGTCATGCGGATGGGGGTTGATGAGGTGGGCATCACGGAATTGATCGGGCTGACGGATCATGTATCGGGGATGAACAAGGTCGCTTTCGGTCTGTTGCTGGAGGATGAGGATACGCCTCCCCTTCTGCCTTATCCAGATGAACTGGAGATCACACCTGTCGTTCAGGAGCTGATGCACGAGGTGGCGGAGGTCGAATCGGCGCGTCTGGGTGTAGACGGTGTTCCGCGCTATTGGCGCTGCCTGGCGCGGAACCGGCATTATTTCGAATCCACGTGGAACAAACACAAGCTCATACTCGATGGAGGCGTTCTCGAAAAGCAGGCCAAAGCGGCCGTGGGCTACGGCGTGAGCGCCACGAACGGGTCCAGGTATTTCATACGGTATTTTCATACTTATCTGGTGAAACTGGGCTGGAGTCCGGGGCGAATCCTCGAAATTCTCGGGGTGGTGGACCACTACAACAGCTTCAACTCCCTGGCGACGGGGATGCAGATTGAGTCCGACATCAGGCCGTGATTCGTGATGCGCTTTGAATGAGCGCATGGTGGGCGCGGCATATGACGAAACGGAATTTCTAGCGTAGGGCAGGACATGGAATTTTTACGCGCTGCATCGGTGGATGAGGCATTGGCGGCTGCGCGCGATGGCGCCGCATTCGTGGCGGGCGGCACGAACCTCGTGCCGGACGTGCTCTTCGGGCGCAAGAAAATTTCGCGCGCGGTGGACATCAGCCGCCTGGATGAGCTTCGCTACATCGAAGAGGCGGACGGAAAAATCAGAATCGGTGCGCTGGCGACGGTCACGGATTTGCTGGATTCTGACTTGATTCGCACAGCAGCCTCGCCTTTGCATGAGAGCGCTCTTGAGTTCGCGGGTCCTTTGGTGAGAAACCGCGCGAGCGTAGCGGGCAACCTCATGGATGCCTCGCCCGCCGCCGATTTGGCTCCACCTCTGCTGGCGCAGGATGCCATCGTCGAATTGGTTTCCGTGGAGGGCGAGCGCGCCTTGCCGCTTTCGGAATTTTTTCTGGATTACCGAAAAACGGCTGTGCGCCCGGAAGAACTCGTGACAGCCATCGTCATTGATCCGCTGGGGGCGGAGGATCGTTGCGCTTATTACAAACTCCAGCTCAGGCGCGCGATGGCCATCGCCGTCGTGGGTGTGGCGGTCGTTCTCCGGATGAATCGAGGCGTTTGCGCGGAGGCCGTCATCGGTCTGGGAGCGGTGGCCGCGATCCCGTATCGCGCGCACGCCGCCGAGGCGCATCTGCGCGGCAAGGAAATCGGGGAAGTGGAAATCGAGTCGGCGGCAGCCGCCGCAGCGGATAGCGCACAGCCGATTGACGACGTGCGGGCGAGTGCGTCGTACCGCCGGAAAATGTGCGGCGTGCTGGTCCGCCGCATGTTGAGGAAAGCGATGGGAATGCCTCAAACCGTGGCTGTGTGATGAGAATTTTATATTTTGCTTGAGAAGACGATGAATACATACGAGATAAATATGCGTGTGAACGAGAAGGACGAAACCCTCGACGTCCAGGGGGATGAGACGCTTCTGCGCGCGCTCAGGCGAATCGGCTATGTCGAGGTGAAACTCAGCTGCGAGGGCGGCGATTGCGGCGCGTGCGCCATTCTGCTAGACGGCGTGGCGGTGAACGCCTGCCTCATGTTCGCCGCTCAGGCGGACGGCTCCGAAGTAACTACCGTGCGCGGTATCGGAACGGAAGACGATCTCCATCCGGTTCAGGAGCAGCTCATCGAAAAAGGAGGCGTGCAGTGCGGCTTCTGCACGCCGGGAGTAGTGGTATCGGCGAAGGCGCTGTTGGATGAGAACGCTGCGCCCTCGCGCGAAGATATACAGCGCGGCCTCGCCGGAAATCTTTGCCGCTGCACGGGTTACAAGAAGATTTTCGAGGCGGTATCGGCCGCCGCCCGGCAGATGAGGGAAGGAGACGACTCATGAGCACGCGCGTCGTCGGTCGGCCGCATCCCATCATCGACGCCGTGGAGAAAGTTTCGGGCGCCACGGTATTCATCAACGATCTGGAGCTTCCGGGCGCGCTCACCGGCATGGCGCTCAGGAGCCCCCATCCGCATGCCAGGATATTGAACCTCGACACTATGGACGCCGAGCGTTTGCCGGGCGTCGCCGTCGTTCTGTCGAAAAACAACACGCCGGATGCGCCCTTCGGCATCAATCATAAGGATGAAGCCGCGTTTTGCCGCGAAAAAGTGCGTTACGTGGGAGACGAAGTCGCCGCCGTGGCGGCCGTGGACGAGGAAACGGCTCGTGAGGCGCTTTCGCTCATCCGCGTCGAATATGAGGTTCTGCCCACGGTTGCCGATCCTTTCGCCGCGCAGGAGCCGGATGCGCCTCTCGTCCACGATTCCGTCGCCGGCAACATCGCGAACGAGTTTCACATCAAGCGCGGCGGGATAGACGAGGCGTTTCATGCGGCGGACGCTACTTTTGCCGATGAGTTTCACACCCATCTCGCGCACCAGGCCTATATCGAACCCACGGGCTGCGCAGCGCAGTGGCATCCTGACGGGAAAATCTCCGTCTGGGGCTGTCTGCAGTCGGTTTTTTTGATTCGCACCTTCATGCTGGGGCCCGTCATGGGCATGTCCGCCGATGATTTTCGCGTGACGCAGACCAAGCCGGGCGGCGCCTTCGGCGGCAAACTCGACGTGAAAGCGGCCCTCATGGCGGCGATGCTGAGCCGGGCGGCGGAAAAGCCGGTCAAGTTCATGATGAGCCTGGAAGAAGACCTGATCGCCATGCGCCCCAGAATGCCGGTGCACATCTCCCTGGAATCCGCCTGGAAGCGCGACGGGACGCTCGCGGGCAAGCGCGTCAGGATCGTGGCGGAAAACGGGGCCTACAGCTCGCTTTCGCCTGCCATCATGAGTTCGATAGCCCTCAGGACGGATAATCTCTACAAGACGCCCGCCGCCGAGATTCAGGGCAAGCTCGTCTACACGAACATCATCCCCTCGGGCCAGATGCGGGGGTTCGGCAACGTGCAGGCGACCTACGCCTGGGAGAGCCACCTCGACAACGTGGCGGATGGCCTGGGCCTGGACCCGGCCGATCTTCGCCTCAAGAACTACACCGAAAAGGGCGACGTCTCGCTCCACGGCTGGAAAATCGCCAGTTGCGCCGTGGCGGACGCCACCAGGCACGTTGTCAGGGAGATGGACTGGAAAGCCAAGCGCGCCCGGGGCGGGGAGGGTCGCGGCGTGGGTCTCGCCAGCTGCATTCATGTTTCCGGGAATAAAGGGTTTTCCGTGGAGCTGGGGCCGGATGACACCGACCCCTCGAGCGGCGTGGTTCGCGTGGATGAGGAGGGAAAGGTCGAGATATGGTCGGGCGAGTCGGACCTGGGCCAGGGCGCCACGAGCGTGATGGCCTACATCGCCTCCGAGGTCATGGGTATTCCGGTCGACCGGTTCAAGGTCCCCCCCACGGATACGGGCTACATGCCCTTCGGCATGGGGGCGTTCGCGAGCCGGATCACCCTGATTGGCGGCAACGCCGTCAAAATCGCTGCGGAAGACGCGCGCAGGAACCTTCTGGACGCGGCGGCGGAGTTCATGGAGATCCCGGCGGATGAGCTCGAGATCGTAGAGGGAGATGTCCGGGCGAAGGCGCTGCCTGAGCGGAAGATGACGGTGGGCGAGGTCGTCAGCCGTACCGGAAGCGTGATCGAGGGCAACGGCAAGTGGCTGGCCGGGGGAGACGTGCTCGACAAGGAAAAATACGGGAATCCCTCGACCACGTATTCTTTCAGCACCCATGGCGCCGAGGTGGAAGTGGACATGGAGACGGGCGTCGTCACCGTCTTGCAGGTTTGCTGCGGGCACGACCCCGGCCGGGTGATCAACAGGCTGGGTGCTGAGGGCCAGGTCGAGGGCGGCGTGGTGCAGGGCATGAGCTTCGCGATGATGGAGGGCCTGGCGCCGCTGGAGGGGCATCTGCGCGGCAGGAATTTCCACGACTACCTCATCGCCACCTCGATGGACGCCCCGCCGATTGAGCACGATTTCTTCGAGTCCATGGACCCCTACGGCCCCTATGGCGCGAAGGGGCTGGCCGAGGTGGCCATCAACCCGATCACGGCGGCGATCTGCAACGCCGTCTATCACGCGACGGGCGGCGCGCGGATACGCACCCTGCCCGTCAGCCCCGAGCGCGTCCTCGAGGCCATAGAAGAAGCCAGGAATCAGAATACCTCTTGAATTCTCGCAAACTCGCTGATATCCCCGGGTGACTCATGGAAAACCTCTCCTGCGACGTAGTAGTTCTGGGCGGCGGCCCCGCCGCGATGACGGCCACAATCGCCGCCATGGAGAGCGGTGCGGATGCGCTCCTGGTCTGCAAGCAGTCCCCCGGGAACTCGGGCAACATCGTCATGGCCCGGGCGGGGCATTCGGCCAATTTCGCGCCGGATGACAGCGCGGCCCTCTTCCTGGAAGACACCCTGGAGGGCGGCGATCACCTGAACCACCCCGATGTCGCCGACGCCATGTGCGCGGATTCCGCCGCCAGGATTCGCGATCTGTACGACTGGGGCATCCCGTTCATCACGCGCGAGGACGGCGCCTTCGACCTGCACCCCCAGGGCGGCCACAGGCGCGACCGCGGGGTCTACCCGGTCCGGAACTGGGGCGTGGAGGTGGCGCGGCCGCTGCGCAGGAAGCTCGACGCGGACGGCGCGCGCATTCTCGAAAACGTCATGGCGGTGGATTTGCTCGTGGAGGAGGGGGTCTGCCGGGGCGTGGTCGGCTTTCACACGAGAACCGGCCGGATTTACGCCATATCCGCCCCCGCCACCATACTGGCCACGGGCGGGGCGGGGCAGATATACGCCGAGAACACGAACGCGGGCGGCATCACGGGAGACGCCTTCGGCATGGCGCTGCGGGCCGGCCTCGCGCTCTCGGACATGGAGTTCGTCCAGTTCTACCCGGCCGTCATCAAGCGGCCCGAGAGCAACATGGTGGTGGCGCCCACGCTGTTCCCGCTCGGCGCGCGCTTCCTGAACCGCGACGGCGAGGACGTCCTGCGCGACGTGCCCGGCGGGGGCGGCGCCACGCGCGACCTGATGGCGCGGGCGGTATACCTCGAACTCATGGGGGGCGGCGGGGTGGACGGCGCCGTGCAGATGGACCTCTCGGGCATCCCGATGGCCGAGCTTGAGCACTTCGCCCCGGACAACCTCAAACTCTTCGCCAGGCGCGGCGTATCGCCCCACAGCAGCGAGATATACGTCACCCCCAAGGCCCATTTCTTCATGGGCGGCGTGCCCATCGACGGCGCGGGCGCGACGGCCATGCCGGGCCTCTACGCGGCGGGGGAGGCCAGCGCTGGCGCGCACGGGGCGAACCGCCTCTCGAACAACGCCTTCACCGAGGCCCACACGCTGGGCTGGCGCGCGGCCAGGGCGGCCTCTGAATACGCCCGCAGCGCGGACGGGGCGGCGGATCCCGCGCTCGCCAGGCGCCACGCAGACGCCCTCACGGCGCGGGCGGGCAGGCCCAGCCGGGCCGTGGATCTCGCCCGCGAGATCAAGCGCGTCTGCTGGGAGAACGCCGGCATCGTGCGCGAGGGCGGCCTGCTGGAGGAGGCGCGGGCGGAACTCGGCCGCATCGGACAGGGCCTTACGGCGTGCGGGGGGAGCGAGCCCGCCCGTCTCGTGGAGGCCGTCGAGGCCGAGAACATGTGCCTGAGCGCGCGGGCGGTGGCCGAGGCCGCCCTCGCCCGCACCGAGAGCCGGGGCGCGCACTACCGCACCGATTATCCCGACCCGGACGACGCGCGCTGGCGGGTGAACGTTTTCGTGAAAAAAGAGGGGGACGCCTTTTCGGCCGCTTCCCTTCCTGTCGGCTCGATTGCGCCCCAAAACGACTGAACCCCTTTATTATCAGCCACTTGTCCCTCCGTTAATTGATAGGTATTTATCCGAATTTATCGATATATCCAGAAACCCTTGGATATCGAGCCTGTCCCGCCTTTTCCCCTTCACTGAAAACAATCCCGTATTTAATTGATATTATTGCAGTTCAATCATTTTCCGGACTTCTCTCGAAT
>MPNJ01000016.1 GCA_002238965.1 Nitrospinae bacterium bin107
CAGGGTGAATTTTATCGGCTTCATGATCGGCCTCCCCGGGGTGAAGGCGTTCAGGTGGGTGCTCCATTCGCTCGCATGTGGTTTTCGAGCAGGTAATTTTACCAAGCCAAGGCGGAGCGTCAAGAGGACCCGAACAGGCGCGGGACCCGTCCGGCTGCGGGTGGATGCGGTTTTCTCGTCTTCACGAATCCATCCAACTTGGGGTTGTTGAAAACCCCCTGGAAGCGATTTTGGTTGCGTGCATGCTTTTGAAATTCACTCCCCCCTTGAGGGTCGGTCTCCCTCGGGGAAGACCGACGATGAAGCCGAGCGATATTTGCGAAGGCTGAATCGGTGGGGGGTAAAATGCGTTTTATTGCCATTCCGAATCATACCCCCCACCAGTTCACTTTCGGGCTTGCGCCCTCAGTTCACTGACTCCCCCTCAAGGGGGGAGTGATTCTTCTCTCTCCCCGGCAGGTAATATACGCCCGGTCTCGAAACCAGAACTTTTTCAACAACCCCCTCAAGGGGGGAGTGTTGAAAAACCCTCGTCGGGGGGATGGCTTTTACCCCCTCCTCAGGGGATAAAGGCAACCCCCCCCTACCCCCCCTTGTCAGGGGTCAAACGCGAGTGAGGAACGAGCGTTTGCATAAGCCATTGACGAGAAACACATCGGCTCGCAAAACCTCCCTCTTCGGTCGGTTTTGACCCTGACAAGGGGGGGGCTTTTCCAGTCGAGAAGGCCGCGAACAGACACAGGGGTCTATCCCTGCCAAGTCACCCTGTGGGGAGTCCTCGCATCATATTGCGGGCCGTGTGATCGCCCTCCGCTCTAAAGGGGGTTGTTGAAAAAGTCCTTATGAACGAGGATTCGACTCGACCGGGAAGGGACGGTTTTGTAGGGGCCGCATAGTATGCGGCCCTTTTGGTGGGAAATTGGTGCGGGGCGCATATATGCGCCCCCTACACATTCATATACGCATATACGTCGAACCGAACCGCAGAGTCCGGACTTATTCAACAGCCCCTAAAGGGGCGGGGCGGTCGCCTTGATGGTGACGGACACGTTCTGAAAGGTTTGTACGAACCTCGTCGTGTTCGCCGCGATGGCCTCAAAGATTTTCTCTCCCTTCTCAACGGATGCCAGAGTGGCCGCGCCGCCGACGCCCATCGCTTCGCGGTTTTGCCCGTATTCCTCCATCGTCGGCGGAAATGAGAGCTTTGGATTTTCGACCCGGTTGACGGCGTGGTCCACGGACACGAAGCGGTGCTCGAATTCACCCACCTTGGGTATGGCGTCCACGGCGCGCTCCATCCGCACCTGTTCGCCGTACTTGAAGAGCATGAAGGAGGTTTCGGATTCGCACCCGTGGCCTACGCCTCCGGGGGGACTCTCGCAAACGTCGCGAATCTCCTTCCCGGCGATGAGGGCGAGGTCCACGATGGCGACGGCCGCGCCCGTCAGGTTCCTGACCCTTACGACGGCGATCTCTATCGGCGGGAGGTTCGCGACCCGGTGGCCGTTCAGGATAACGATATGCCTAAAGCCATGGATGACGAGGCTGTTGCACACGTCCTCGACGACGCGCGTGAGCGTCTCCGCGGCGATGGAAATCGTTCCCGGAAACGCGAGATGATGCGGCGACCACCCGAACCACAGGGGAGCGGCGATGAGGGCGTCGGCCCGCCCGGCCACTTCCTCGGCGGTCGCGATGGCCTCGGCCGCGTCCGTTCCGATGGGGCAGTGCGGCCCGTGCTGCTCGGTGGCGCCGACGGGCACGAGCGCCGTATCCCCTCGCTCCAGGTATTCCGCCACGTCCGGCCAGGTCAGTTCCTGTATCCAGCGGCTCATGAATTCTCTCCTCGTTGTCTTCCGACTCTTTTCAGTTACGACGTGGGCTCCACCCACCCCGACCAGCTGCGCCTTAAGGCCTCGCATTCGGCCACGCGAACCCCCGTGACGAGTTCGACGGTCTGATTCCCCATCTCCAGGAGTTTTTCGACGGAATAGTCTCCGTAGTCGGTCCGCCCCATTTCCGCGTGGCGCGCGCCCAGTACGAGCGTCTCGACCTTCGCCAGGACGATGGCCCAGCAGCACATCGGGCAGGGCTCCATCGCCGTATAGAGCGTCGTGCCGGGCAGGTCGGGCGCGCCCAGATCGCGGCATGCGTTCCGGATGGCGTCGGTCTCGCCGTGGCAGGTGGGGTCGTTGTGGGAGATGACGCGGTTCTGCCCCCTGCCGATGATTTCCCCGTCCCTGACGATGATGGAGCCGACGGGGGAGTTCCCCGCCTCGAGCGCAAGACGCGACTCCTCGAGCGTCAATCCCATGAAATGATGATGATCTTCGGACATTGCAGTTCCTCCAGGCTTAAGGCGTGATGAAAACGCAGGCCCCGCGAACGCGCCCGCCGGTGGCTGTCCTCTCGATGCGCACCCGAGTCAGGATACCCGTCCGGAAACCCAGGCACCGCTCCCGACTCTTGCGCGAGCTCCATAAGTCTTAAGACGTATTTTCCCACCGATTGGACTTCGATGCGAACGGGCGCGGCTGACGGGGTGGCGGAAATCCAGCCTGGCCTATGACGTGACGGTCGAGGCGAACGGGTTCACGGACGCGGACGGGAGGGTGGCCGGTGGGTTCTACGGCCCCAACCACGAGGAGGCGGCGGGGACCTTGGATGATCGGGCGGAGAAGATTCTCGGCGCCTTCGGGGAGGATAAGATAAAAACGCCGCGCCGGATGAGACGAGGCTTCGGATGGAGGAAACGTCAGTCTCGTCCTCATCGCTCAATTCGTTGTCGCTACCGGTTCTTTTTTCACGCAGAGCCGTATCATCACTCCGCTTTTTCAGCCCCGCTCCACGACGAACAGACCGCATTCGTACGCGAGGCTGCCGACCCTGAGCCCGCTTTCAAAGTGGTGATGAAAATTTCGGGAAGCGCCGGGGAGAACCGGGAAACCGTTTCCCCGTTCCCGGGCGGGAGCCTGGCGTACACCTTCTCCCGCTCCCGGTCCGGGTCTTGCCTATATCTCGGGTTGTGTCGCAACATACCTCGTTGATATATTGATATCACATAATATATATAATAGCCGGAAAAAATCAACTCATGATTTTGTATTTTTTATATCTGTACTTGGGGCGGCTGCTCCTGAATGCCGAGGTTGCGGCGGATATTCCGCGCCGACGGCCTCATGCCCGCGCGCCGCACGCCCGGAATCCGCTCACCGGGAGCTTGTTTCGCTTTATTCCCATCGGTAACATCAGGGCCTCCGCCCCCCGGACCATTACGGATTTTTTTGTGTTTGACTATAACGATATTGATAAAGACAAAGGCACTATAATACCGCTATAAAGATATATATCGAATACATATTATACTTATATTTTTATTTTCAATCATTTGATATATTATTATTGATATGAAAAGAAACAAGTCTTCCCGAATTCCGGCGACCAGCGCCCTGGTGGCCTTCGATAGCGCGGCCCGGCTGGGCAGCCTGTCCCATGCGGCCGAGGAACTCCGCACCTCGCAGCCCGCGATCAGCCGCCTGGTGGCGAACCTCGAGAAGCAGCTCTCGGTACGGCTGTTCGAGCGTTCCCGGACCGGAGTGACCCTGACCGATGCCGGAATCCGTTTCCATGACGCCGTCGCCGCGGGCCTCGGCATCATCCGGTCGGCCGCCAGCGAGATCGCCGCCCGGCCGGGCAGGGAACAAGTGGTGATCACCTGCTCTCATGAAATTTCCCACTTCCTGTTGATGCCGCAATACGAACAGCTGCTGGAGGCGCTCGGCGAGCATGTCGAGATTCGCATCCTGACCTACCACTACGGTGTGCAGAACCTGCCTCATGAGCCGGTCGCGGACATCGTATTGGCCTGGGAAGCGAACCTCGGGGCGGAAGATCGCGTGAAGCTCATCAGGGAAGCGGTGAGGCCGCTCTGCTCGCCCGGCTATGCCGAGACCCATGCGGATATTCTGAACGGGCCCGTCAGCGGCTGGAGCGGGCTCACGTTTCTCGACCTCACACGGCCCAACCAGGGCTGGGCGTCCTGGGAGGACTGGTTCAGGGCCGCCGGCCGGCCGTCGCAAAGGCCCCGGTACATGGGTCTCGACAGCTACATCTACGTGCTGGAGGCGGCCGCCGCCGGGCGCGGCATCGCGTTGGGCTGGCAGCATTGGTTCGAGCGGTACCTCGGCACCGGCGCACTGGTCGAGCTCGCCGACGGCTACGTCGAATACGACAACCATTTTTGCGGCATGTTCACCGAGAAGGGGCGAAGAAATCCCCTCGCGAAAAAATGCCTGGAGTTCCTCGGGCACTCGGCAAGGTATTCCTAGACGGACGAACGACGATGCGCCGCGCGGCCGTTCTCCGGCCTGGATTCTTCCCCGCCGGGGCCCGGGCGCACATGGAAGGCCCGGTGCGGGGTCACCCGACATCCAGAAAAACCGCGAGCGGTTGATCGGATCGGAAACCGCACGCGCAATTCCGGGCAATCGCCGGCGGCGGTGAAGAGCCGCGTCGGACAAGGCGGCGACGCACAAAGAAATCGAACCGAAAAATGAATTTCCGAAAATATCGATAAATATGGATAAATTCACGGGGTTTTTCGCTAAATTACCGCAAATTGTTTCGGGGGGAAATGACGCTGCCGGGGCGCAGCACAGGAAGAATTCTGCCATAATCCGGGTGTGGCTCGATGACGGGAAATGCGGGGAGTTGCGGGGCCGGATCTCCCCTGGGGGCCGCTCCCGACCGGCTCATTCAAGTGCCTGTTATCTATGAGGTTATCCGTGCGAATGGTATCGAGAACCGGCATCCTCTGCGCCGTGATGCTCGTCTGGGCGCTGCTCGCGCCCCCATCCGCCGCCGCCCAGACGTTCGAAAGCGGGGTGGTGCGCATCACACAGGAGGGGCGCGAGGCCGTGCTCCCGGTCGAGATCGCAAGCACCGCCAAGGCCCGCGCACAGGGCCTCATGAACAGGGAGCGGCTGGCCGAGAACGCCGGTATGCTCTTCGTTTACCAGGGGGACGCGCGGCGGTTCTTCTGGATGAAGAACACGCGGATTCCGCTGTCGCTCGCCTTCATCGACAAGAGCGGAGAGGTGTTGGAAATCATACACTTACAGCCCCACAGACCGGGGACGCGGATTCCTTCCTATCGCTCCCGGAACAAGGTGCGCCAAGTGCTGGAAGTGAACCAGGGCTGGTTCTTGAGGAACGGCTTCGGGCTGGGCGCGCGCGTATCGCTGGAGTGAGCGCGGGCTAGGCTTCCGCCGCCTCGGGCGCTCGCTCGCCCAGGGGCAGGAGGGGCATGACCTGCGAGGCGAAGCGCTCCATCTCCTCGAGCATGGGATGGAACTGGAGCAGGAACAACTCCACCCCCGCCTCGTGAAACGCCATGATGCGCTCGGCGATGGTCTCAGGCGATCCGACGAGGCCCGTCGCCGTGCCGCCGTTCGAGCCCACGCCGCCCGCCTTCGCGCTCGTTTTCCTGTGCTGGGCGGCCCTGTCGACTCCCGTTAGCTTCGGCGGTTCCGTGATGAGCGAGAAAAGGCGGTCGAGTTCCGCCTGGGCCTCCTCGTCGGTGTCGCGGCAAACGATGAATGAACTCATCCCGTGGCGAATGGATCTCTCATTGGCTCGCGCCTCGTGGTTCACGGCGGACAACAGCGATTTCGCGTCCGCGAGCGAACGGCCGTTGAACAGGAAGACGTCCGCGGCCTTGCCCGCCAGCTTCACGGCGGCGGTCGATTCGCCCCCGAAATAAAACGTGGGCCAGGGTTTTCGGACGGGCTTGGGCGCGGTGACGCCGTCGGTTATCTGGAAATACTTGCCCTGGAAGCTGAATCGCTCCTTCGTCCAGTAGCATTTGAGGATGTGCATGACCTCTTCGGAGAGATCGTAGCGCTCATCATGCGGCGGGAAGGGGATGCCCGCCATCTCGTTCTCCAGCGCCCACCAGCCCGAGACGATGTTGATGGCGAAGCGCCCCCCGCTGATGCAATCGATGTTCGCCCCCATCTGGGCGACGAGCGAGGGGTGGCGGTAGGCGCTCTTGGCGGCGATGATGAGTTCGATATTCTTCGTGATGGGCGCCAGCGCCGCCGCGGTGATCCAGGCCTCGAGAACGGGCGCACCCAGGCCCTTGATGCTGTTCAGGCTCCTGTCGAGGAGCAGGGTGGTCTCGAAGCCCAGTTCCTCCGCTCGCTGAATGTATCGCGCATTGTGGGCGAAAGAGGCCTCCTTTACCTCCTCGGGCTTTTCGATCCGCCCCAGAAACGTGCCCCACACGGGCGCCCACACACCCATTTTCAGCGTCATGGCGACTCCCCTCGACTCGGTCCGATAAGAGGAATTTAGCATCAATCACGCGGACAAGGAATCACTTGTAACGAGCTTGTTTGGCAAGAGAGTATGGGGATGCCGAAAAACACTTCAATATCGATGTTTGCTAGAACAATAGAAAACCCCGCCTGAGCGTCGGCCCAGGCGGGGTTTGATGCGTCGAGTCGGTTACGGACGGCTTAGCTTTCCTTCACGTAGATCTCCGAGCCGCCCTCCTTGAATTCGCTCGCTTTTTCCTTCAGGCCTTCTTCCAGGGCGGCTTTCTCGTCCATACCCTGCTTGGCGGCGTATTCGCGGACCTCCTGGGTGATCTTCATCGAGCAGAATTTGGGTCCGCACATCGAGCAGAAATGGGCGACCTTCGCGCCGTCGGCGGGCAGGGTCTCGTCGTGGTACTCGCGCGCGGTTTCAGGGTCGAGCGCGAGGTTGAACTGATCCTCCCAGCGGAATTCGAAGCGCGCCCTGGAAAGCGCGTCGTCGCGGTCCTGCGCACCGGGGTGCCCCTTGGCTAGGTCCGCCGCGTGGGCCGCGATTTTATAGGTGATGACGCCCTCGCGGACGTCTTTTTTGTTGGGCAGTCCCAGGTGTTCCTTGGGGGTGACGTAGCAGAGCATGGCGGTTCCGAACCACCCGATCATTGCGGCGCCGATGCCGCTTGTGATGTGGTCATACCCCGGAGCGATGTCCGTCGTGAGCGGACCCAGGGTGTAGAAGGGCGCTTCGTGGCAGATTTCGAGTTGCTTGTCCATGTTCTCCTTGATCAGGTGCATGGGCACGTGGCCGGGGCCTTCTATCATCACCTGGCAGTCGTGTTCCCAGGCCTTGATCGTCAGCTCGCCCAGGGTTTCGAGTTCGGCGAATTGCGCCTCGTCGTTCGCATCGGCGAGCGCGCCAGGCCTCAGGCCGTCGCCCAGGGAGAAGGAGACATCGTAGGCCTTCATGATCTCGCAAATCTCGTCGAAGCGGGTGTAGAGGAAGCTCTCCTGGTGATGGGCCAGGCACCATTTCGCCATGATGGAGCCGCCGCGCGAGACGATGCCCGTCACCCGCTTGGCGGTGAGCGGCACGTAGCGCAGGAGCACGCCCGCGTGGATGGTGAAGTAGTCCACCCCCTGCTCGGCCTGTTCGATCAGCGTGTCGCGGTAAATCTCCCATGTGAGGTCTTCCGCGATACCGTCCACTTTTTCCAGCGCCTGGTAAATCGGCACCGTGCCGATGGGGACAGGGGAGTTTCTGATGATCCACTCTCGCGTCTCGTGAATGTTCTTCCCGGTGGAGAGGTCCATCACGGTGTCGGCGCCCCATTTGGTGGCCCAGGTCATTTTCTCGACCTCTTCCTCGATGGAGCTCGATACGGCAGAATTTCCGATGTTCGCGTTGATCTTCACCAGGAAATTGCGCCCGATGATCATGGGCTCGCTTTCGGGGTGGTTGACGTTGGCCGGGATGATGGCGCGGCCGCGGGCCACTTCGTCTCGCACGTATTCGGGCTCCAGATTCTCGCGGATGGCGATGAACTCCATCTCGGGTGTGATGTCGCCTTTTTTCGCGTAGTGCATCTGGGTCACGTTGGTGCGGCCTCTGAGCACTTTCCGGGGAGGCGGCATCGGGATGTCGGGGTCCGAATGGCCGGGCACCGGGACGTAGGATGGCTCCATCTCGTCGTATTCGCCGCGCGCGCGAATCCAGGCGTCGCGCAGCCTGGGCAGCCCCTTGTGGATGTCTTCGCCTTCCGGGCCGCTGGTGTCGTATACCCGTAGCGGCGGCTCACCGCCCGAGAGGGCGATCTCCCGCATGGGCACGTGCACGCCGTCGCTTCCTTCGACATACACCTTTCGAGAGGCGGGGAATGGGGCGCCGCCGTTCGTGGATTGTCCGTTCGCCTGGATGAGGTCGAGCTTGACCTCGTTTGCGTCGTTTGCTTTTCCGTTTGCGTGTGCCATCTCCCTACTCCTCTGAGATGCGTCGTCTTCAGATGAGAATCCACCGGCTTCAGCATGGAGAGGATGAGGCTCTCCTGCTGCGATGAACACTCTTTATTCACTTGTGGCGAAGGGAAACCAGAGGATGTGGAAGACCTGTCGCTTCCCTACGCCGGCTCTAACCGGTTCAGGTTCGAAGGGTTTGTTCTCAGCCTGCAAGGCACCCCCAGCGAACTTTCAATCTAAAAGACTAGCAGTCGTCACGCCGGGAGTCAAAAGGTAAAGAGAACGTGCAGGGCGATTTTGTCTGGGTTTCCTGGTGGCGGGGTGGAAGTTTTGTTGTCATGATGGAGGCATGATGATTCGCATGTCCCTGAGATTACCACGGTCGGGCCGCAACTCCGGGAGCCTTTTCATGCGAAAACCGACTATTCCGGGCGGTTGCCCTCGCCATGGCGGATTGCCCGATAGTTCTGGCGGCTGATGAGAGAGGAAGAATGCACTCGCTTGTGAAATGGGGTTGGGCTTGCGCAATTGCAGGAGCCGCATTTTTCATCTTCGCCGGTACGTTTTCGAACCCGTTTCTGCATGACGACATCGCCATCATCGGCGAGAATCCTCTGGTCCGCGAGAGCGGCCGCATCCTGGAAGCTTTTCAGCGCGACTACTGGGCCGTGCTCGAGACGAACGAGGGAAGAGACCGCCTCTACCGGCCCCTCACCATCGCCTCTCTTGCGCTGAACCACGCACTTGGCGGACTGAATCCGGTTGGCTACCGAATCATCAACGCCTTGTTGCACGCCTTTGCCTCGCTCGCGCTGTTCTGGCTGTGCGTTCGATTCGGCCTCTCGCGCACTGCGGCGGGAGCCGTTTCCCTGCTGTTCGCCCTTCACCCGGTTCATACCGAGGCGGTGAACGCCGTCGTCGCGCGCGCCGACCTGATGGCCGCCATGGGCGTGTTCGGGGGATTGGGCATCTTGATGGGCGTTGCGCTCCCTAGGGCGAAACCCGGCGAAGTGCAGGGAAGTTCCGATAGGGGAGGAGAAGGGAGCTCCCCTTATCGAAATTTACTCGCGCCTGTCGGCCTCACGTGCGCGCTTTGCCTTTTTGCGCTGCTGTCCAAGGAAATCGGGGTCGCCCTGCTGTTCACCGCTCTCTTGTGGTGGCTCTGGGGCCGGTATGTATTGGGAGAGACGGAGCGTCCGCCTCTCAGGAACACGCTCATCGCCGTCTGCGCGCTCGCCGTCGTGCTCATCATATATGTGTGGATGCGGTATTCCGCCTTGGGGATGCTGGCGCGTCCATATCCGCCGTCGAAACTCGACAACGTCCTGGCGCTGATGCCGGCTGGAGGGCGAATCTTAGGCGCCATCGGTGTCCTGGGCCGCTATTTCAAGCTCCTGGTCTGGCCGTGGCCGTTGAGCATGGATTATTCCTTCGCGCAGATTCCGTTGGAAGGTGCGGAGGCCGTGCTCTGGATAATGGTGGGGGCCTTGGGATTTCTGGCGTGGAGCTACGCCGCCTGGCGTCTCAGGAAAGACATGCCGTGGGTCGCCTTCGGTCTTGTCGTTTTCATCGGCGCCTACTTGCCCGTGAGTAACCTGCTGATCCCGATGGGCACCATCATGGCGGAGCGAGTGCTCTATATCCCCTCGGCCGGTTTTCTCATCGCCCTGGCGCCTACGGTGTGTGTGATGCTCAGTGGAAGAGACTGGCGAGTCGCCGCCGCGCTGCTCGTCGGCGTGTGCATGCTCTTTGGCGCGCTTACGATGAAGCGAAACCACGAGTGGGGCGATGCGCTCCGTTTCTGGCGGCGTACGGCGGAAGTGACGCCGAACAGTGCCCGTGCGCTCAGGGTGTATGGACAGGCCCTGATCGACCGGAACAGGTTCCGGGAGGCGATAGCGCCGCTCAAGAAATCCGTCGAGATATATCCCGTCTACGATTACGCCTGGGTGGATTTAGGAATAGCGCAGATGCAAAGCGGTGACGCGGCAGCCGCAGAAATCTCTCTCAAGCGAGCCTTACGGCTGAACGATGGGAACGCCGAGGCGCACCTGGCCCTAGGAGCACTGTACATGGGCGCTGAGCGCGGCGATCTGGCGAGGCCCCATTTCGAGCGCGCGATTGGTCTCAATCCCAGGCTGGCGGAGGCGCGCTTCAATCTGGGCACCCTGTATCTCAAGGCGGGTTCGAGGCGCCTGGCAATAACGCAGTTCAGGGCGGCGCTCAGGATTGAGCCCGGCCACGGTGGCGTCCACCACAATCTGGCGCTGGCTTTGTATCTGGAGGGTGACCGCGCAGGCGCCCAAAAACATGGGAGAGAGGCCGAGAGGTTCGGCTCGCCGCTTCACCCGAAACTCAAGAGGGAATTGGGACTCACGCGGCCTTGAGGCGAAACACAGCCTACGCTGGGATGGAGTGGCTTTTCGTATGGACTGAATAGGCTTGCTTTCTGCTTCTTACGCGGTATATTTGGGAATGTTTGGGGCTTTCTGTCTTCGATAACTTATAACGGCTGATTTTTTTCCGGCGCCATGCTCCGTTGTGGAGCGGTGTCGACGTTGCCTGAGTTTCTACCTTAAGTACGCTGCCTGTGTGAGGTTTTTTCATGTTCTCTTACTTCGTTATGAAGGTGTTGATCGTCCTGCCGGCGCTCATCGTATTCCTTAGCCTATCCACCGGCTCGATTCACGCCCAGGAGAACGATTACCGAAAAGCTCTCGGCCTCATCAGTGAGAAGCTACACCAGAGATTCCCGAATCTGCGCGGCGCGGTGGTCGCCGTCAAGGGAGCGGACCTCTACTTGAGCCTGGGTGAGAAAGACAAGGTTGTTAAAGGCGTCAAGCTCGGCATCTACCGCGAGGGCGCGCCGTTCCGGCACCCGGCGACGGGCGTCGTTCTTGGTAAGCTGGAAGAGGAGATAGGCGAGATCGAAGTCGTCGAAGTGCGGGAGAAATTCTCCATCGCCCGGCTGGTCCGCCTGGTTCCGGGCGGACAACTCTCCCCGCGCATCAAAGACACGGTGCGCATGTCCGCCGCGAAAATTCGCCTGGCGATACTGCCTTTCGTCAATCAGACGAAAGAGGCCATCAGCATGGAGACGCTCACGAGGGAACTCGGAAGCCAACTCCTGAGGAGCGGGCGCTTCGACGTCTACGACGTGGACAGGCTCCAGGTATGGCTTCTGGAGACAGGCATCGCCACGGATGAAATTCTTAAACGAGAGAACCCGATTCGTCTGCGAAATCAGATTCGGGGCGACATGGCGCTAGAGAACGAACTCCGCGAAATCAGAGGCAAGAAAATCCTCTCCACCCGCCTTTTGTCCCTCACCACGAAGGAAGAACTCTTCAAGGCCGTGGCAATTGCGGATGAACTGCCCTTCGAGCAGGGCCCGCCCAAGGTGCAGGAACTTATAAGAGGCGAGGGCGAATCGCGCGCAGGACCTGCGAACGAGAGCTTCGTGCTCGCCCGCGAGGGCGCGCCCGGCAGGGCTGGCGGCGTGAAAAGCTACTCGTTCGACAAGTTCGCCATCCGCGGGATGTTTGTAGCGGACGTGGACGGGGACGGGAAGAACGAAATCGTCCTCATCACGCAGACCCAAGTGCTCGTATACCGTTTCGAAAATAACCGGATGCGCGAACTCGCGCGCTTCGACGAGGGGGCGGCGAACGATTTTCGCTGGCTCGACGTCGCCGACATGAACGAAGACGGCGCGCCAGAGTTCTACCTCGCTTCTTATCGCTCGAACGAGTTGTTCTCGATAATCCTGCAGTTCAAGAATGGTGCGTTCACACCCCTCGTCCGGAACGACAGGACGTTTTACCGCGTCTTTCGCGTCCGGCGGCCTGAGAAAGGCGAGAAGATTCCCGATTCGGAAGCATTTTTGCTCCTGGGCCAGAGCGAAGGGCTCGACAAGGCGTTCGATGGCCCCATCCACCGCTATAACTGGTCGGGAGGAAAGCTCGCGCCCGCCGCCCCCTATGCGCTGCCGCCCGATTTGACGATACTGGGCTTCGGCTTGTGGGATATCAACAAGGACGGCGCGCTGGAAGTCATCGAAGTGGGGAAGGACGACAAGCTGAGGGTATTTTCGCGGAACGGTAGAGATATTTTCTCCAGTTCTGAAAAATACGGCGCGCCAGTCTATAAATTCTTCTCCCAGGCCGGCGCCGAGCGCACCGAAGATCAGGCGGATGAGCCGGATATACCCATACGCTCGCGCGTGCTGGTAGAAGACGTCGACAGGGACGGGGTGGACGAGGTTCTGGTGATCAAAAACGAATACGGGGCCGCCATCGCGCCCGGCCTGGGCGTTTCAGGGGGGCAAATCGCGAGCCTCATCTGGGACGGGAGCGGGTTGAGCGAAACGTGGCGTTCGAGGAAATTGGGCAGCGGGATCGTGGATTTCACATTTGGCGACGCGGACAACGACGGTTTCGACGATTTGATTGTGACGGCTGTGAGTTCAGGTCTGTTAGCAGGTACGAAGAGCCGGATTTTCTTCTATAAGATCAGGGAATAAATTTTTCGGCCGCGCATGCGAATTGTCAAGAACAAAGAAACAGCCGATACGTAAGTTGCATAGGTGAAGATGACTTGATTCGGATATTAAGAGTGCAAGGTGCATTTTCGGGGGCTAGTTGCTCCGTGAATGAATTTTTTTTCTTAAACTCGGGGAGGCCGAACGGGCCGGGAAATTTCGCGCCGTTTGCTCCCGACAAAAGAATTTATGTAAAAGTTTGATTTTAGAGAGGTTAATCTTTCAGTCCCAATTCGGAAGATAGGGGAAGATTCGTATCATGAAGAAAGGATTTTTTCAATTTCCCTTTGGATTGTTTGTTGACAAAGAGGATCTTCTTTTCTATTCTTTGAGAAATGGGGAATGGAATGGCTATTTTCTGTAATAAGAAAGTGTTTACATAAGCGGCAAATATTTGGTTCGCTCGATAGAACCTTGTCGACGTACGGGGCAGCATTGATGAGAGGGGGTGATGCGAGAGCGGGAAGCCCTGTTGCAGACGACGAAGCAAGTATGTAGTATCATTCGTAGAGCCAGAATAAAAAAATAAAAACGAAGGAACACGGCAACATTCTTTTGAAACCTCGATGAGGAGAAATGCACATGAGGAAACTTCTGTTAGCTCTATTCGCGATGGCGCTCGTCGTGGCGTTTACGGCGCCCTCGTACGCGGCCGACTTCAAGTACACCGGCTTCTTCCGTATTCGCGGAATCGCCGGCAACAACGGCGACCGGAACGATGACGCGGACGACAGCGCCCAGGGCTTCGACGCCTTGACCCGTCCCCGCTTCACGGCCACGACGGACAAGGGCGCAATCTGGGCCTTGTGGGAAATCGACTGGTATGAGGCCCGCTCAGAGAACGATAGAACTCCGAATGACGCGAATGCGAACATCCTGTTCGGTCGCAGTGGCGGCCGCGTAGGCGTGGGCACGAACCGCTGGGTGGTCGATTTCGCAGTTCCGGGCAGCGCCCTCCGTGCCCGCTGGGGCCGGACGGATTACACTTCGCCTGACAAGCAGATCTTCGACAGCGCAGGTGGCACCCGTTGGCCGGGCCTGGCGGTCTACGGCAAGCTCAGCAAGAACATGTCGCTCAGCATGTTCATGACCAGGACGGCTTTGAGTGGTAGGGGACGCAATATCGGCCCAGAAGATGAAAACAGGGACAACTACTACGCGTCTGTTGGCATCAAGGTTTCCCCGGCCGTTACGCTGACCCCCTGGGTGGCTCTCTCCCGGGACGGCATGGGCAGGTCCCTCACGTACGCCGCCCTGAACGCCAAGACGAAAGTGGGCATCGTGGGTCTGAACCTCTCGGGTGTTTCGGTAGGCGGAGACGCGGCCGCTAATACGGATGCTTCCGGTTGGGCGCTTCTGGCGAGCGGCAAGGCCAGCCTGGGCAAGCTGACGCTCATAGGCACCGCCATCATGCTCTCCGGCGACGACAATGCTAATGACGGCGAAGAGGGCGAATTCGCGAACCTGATGCCCGGCGGCGGCCAGTTCATCTCCGGCGTTATGGTCACAGACCGCAGCACCACCGGTGGCATCACGAGCTTCCGGGCCCGTTTGCCTGGCGCCGGCGGTACCAGGAATACCAGGTTCCAGAATCTGAACGGCGCGGTCGTAATCGGCGGCGATGCTGTATATAAGATAAGCAAGACTTTCAAGGTCGCCGCCGGTGTTCACATCTACCAGTCCGCGGAAGATGACATGGAAGGCGACACTGACTACGGCACCGAGTTCAACACCGGCTTCGAGTGGAAGATTTATCCGAAGCTCAGGCTCAGGACTCAATTCGGGTACCTAGCCACGGGCGACTACGGCATTTCGCCTGGCGACCCGGACGACGACGCCTGGACGGCGATGTTCTCCTTGGATCACTTCTTCTAGGATCCAGGAGCTTGAAGGACCTTCGCGTCCTCACCTGACGCGACGACTACCGGGGGGCTTCGGCCCCCCGGTTTTTTTGTGTGTGAATATATGAGCGGCGGTTTTGTGCTGTAGGGACAGGCCTCCGCGCCTGTCCTGATGGAGGCGAAGGACAACCACGGAGGGTTGTCCCTACGACTACCCTCTCTGTGCGGGCATATCTCCGCACATGCCCGCCCGCTTTCCAGACGATATCGCTTGAGGGGTTTGGCGGGGGATGGTATATCCTTGGGGCGTAGCCGCGCGTCCGTCCGAAACGACACACATTTGGGAAAGAGCGAGAAATGAACAAGCACCACCTCATGGCCCCCGGTCCCACGCCGGTTCCCCACCGGGTGCTCGAAGCGATGGCGCGGCCCCTGATTCACCACCGCACACGGGAGTTCGAGGCGCACTTCGAAGGGGCGCGGCGCGGCCTCGAATGGCTCTTCCAGACGAGCGGCGACGTCATCACCCTCGCCGCTTCGGGTACAGGCGGCATGGAGGCAACGGTGGCGAACCTGCTCTCCCCGGGCGATTCCGCGCTCGTGATCGAGGGGGGCAAGTTCGGCGAGCGCTGGACAGAGCTTTGCGCGGCATACGGGGTCGAGGCGGACGTCCTGGAGGTGGAATGGGGCCGTTCGGTCGATCTGAATGTTCTGGAGGCGCGCCTCGAGCGGGGAGGGCGCAAGGCCCTGTTGATGCAGGCGAGCGAGACCTCCACGGGCGCCAAGCACGATACGCAGGCCATCGCACGCCTCGTGCGCGAGCGTTCGCCCGATACGCTCGTGGTGGTGGACGCCATCACGGCTCTTGGCGTGTACGATCTCAAGACCGAGGAATGGGACCTGGACGCCGTGATAACGGGGAGCCAGAAGGCGCTCATGCTCCCGCCGGGGCTGGCCTTCGTCTGGCTGAGCGAGCGGGCCTGGCGCGCCGCTTCGGAATCGACCTCGCCCAAATATTATTTCGACCTCGCCATCGAGCGAAAGAGCCAGATGAAGAACACCACCGCCTGGACGCCTGCGATCTCGCTTCTGGCGGGTCTGGCGGTCGCGCTCGACATGATGCGCGAGGAGGGGCTGGAGAACGTCTTCGCGCGGCATGCGCAGCTGGCGCGGGCGACGGGGGCGGCCGTCGAGGCTTTGGGGATGACCATATTCCCACGGGACTTGAAGAGCGAGTCCCTCACCGCCGTTTGCGTGCCGGAGGGAGTGGACGGGAAGGCGATTCCCCTGAGGATGCAGGATGCGCACGGGGTGACCATCGCCGGCGGTCAGGATGTCCTGAGCGGCAGAATTTTCCGTATCGGTCACCTGGGTTACGTGGATTCCTCCGACGTGCTGGCCGCGGTCGGCGCGCTGGAGTCGACCCTGGCCGATCTGGGCTATTCACTGGATAGAGGGCGCGGCCTCACCGCAGCGCAAGAGGTGTTCAACCAATGAACCAGACGTTTCGCGTATTGATTGCCGAGCCGCTCTCGCCGAGAGCGCATGAGATACTTGAGGACCAAGAGGGCTTTGAAGTCCTCGACTACACCTCCTCCTCGCGGGAGGAAATACTCGAAGCCGTCAAAACCGCCGATGCGCTCATCGTCCGAAGCGGCACGCAGGTGGATGATGAGCTTCTGGGTACTGGCGAGACGCTCAAGGTGGTCGCGCGCGCAGGGATAGGCGTGGACAACGTGGACCTCGAGGCCGCCAGCATGCGCGGCATTCTGGTGGCGAACGCGCCCGACGGCAACGTCATCACCACGGCGGAGCACACCATCGCCATGATGTTCTCGCTGGCGCGCAAGATTCCATCGGCCGTCTCCTCCCTCAAGGGCGGGAAGTGGGAGCGCAGCCGCTTCGTGGGCAGCGAGCTATCTTCCAAAACCCTGGGCGTCGTGGGGATGGGGCGCGTGGGTTCGCAGACGGCGACGTTCGCCCGCAGCCTGGGCATGAACGTACTCGCCTACGATCCCTACATCTCCGCCGAAGTGCTCTCCCAGCGCGGGGTGAGTCCGGTGGACTTCGAGGAGCTTCTGGCCAAGTCCGACTACATCACCCTGCACGTGCCCAAGAACACCGAGACGGGAAACCTGATCGGCCCTGCGGAAATCGCCCTGATGCGAGACGACGTTCGCATCATCAACTGCGCGCGCGGGGGGCTCATCAACGAGGAGGCGCTGGCCGAGGCGCTCGACAGCGGAAAGGTCGGGGGCGCGGCGGTAGACGTGTATCAACAGGAGCCTCCCGACCCGAACGACCCGCTCATCGGACGCGACGACGTCGTCTGCACGCCGCATCTGGGCGCCTCGACCGCCGAGGCGCAGGAGAACGTGGCGATCAGCGTGGCGAAACAGGTGGTGGCGTATCTGACGGAAGGGGTGGTCGGCCACGCGGTGAACCTGCCCTCCCTGAGTCCCGAGGTGCTCGAGCAAATCGGCCCCCATCTGGATCTGGCCGATCGCCTGGGAGATTTTCTGGCCCAGCTCGCGGGCGGGGGACTACAGACGCTCGAAGTGGTATACGGCGGCTCCGTCGACATACCGATGAAGGCGCTGGCCGCCTCCGCCATCAAGGGGATGCTGAGCCGGTTCCTCTCCAGCGTCCGCGTGAATATGGTGAACGGCCTCCTGCTTGCGAAAGAGCGCGGCATCGATGTGAGGACGACGACTCGCACGGAGAATCTGCTCTATACGGACCTGATTGAGCTTCGCGTGAAGACCGACTCGGGCGAGCGATCCGTGGCGGGGACTTTTCTCCGCAAGAACGATCCCAGAATCGTTCGGATAGACGACTATTCGGTCGACGTGGCGCTCCGTGGCTATCTTCTCATATTCCGGAACGAAGACCGGCCCGGGATGATCGGAAAGATGGGCACCTTGCTGGGGAATCACAACATCAACATCGCCGGCATGCAGCTGGGGCGCGTGTGGCAGCATGACATGGCCGTCGCCGTCCTGATACTCGACGATCCGGTGCCCGAACCCGTCATGGAAGAGGTTCGCGCCATTCCCCACGTCTATGACGCCTGCCTCGTCCGGTTGGGATTTTCATGAGACAGATAACCTCCCCGCGGGCCATTCCGGGTGGTTCGCGCGTTTTCCTGCCGGGTGAAGCGAAACACAAGAGGGAGGTGGAGGAGAGCCTGCTCGGCGTATTCGAGCAGTGGGGGTTCCGGGAACTCCTCACGCCCGCGTTCGAGTTCTACGTTCCCCGGGCGGGGTCCGAGGTTCTCGAAGCGCAGACCTACCGGATGGTGGATCTGGAAAGCGGCGGACTGCTGGCCCTCCGGGCGGACATGACACCGCAGATCGCAAGAGCGGCCGGAACGATTCTGGCCGCTCATCCCAGGCCCCTGCGCCTCTCCTATGCGGCGAACGTCTTTCGCTATGCCCACGTAGCGGGGGAATTGCAGCGTGAGTTCTGGCAGGCGGGCGTGGAGCTGATCGGCCTGGTCTCTCTGGAAGCCGACGCCGAGATGATAGCCATCGCCGTGGAGTGCCTGCAGGCGAACGGGGTGGATAATTTCCGCATGTCCTTGAGTCATGGCGCATTCCTGCTCGGGATTCTGAACGCCCTGGGTCTGGAAGGCGCGCAAAGGGCCGAGTTGCTCGAAGCGATTGGGCGCCGAGATTCCTCAGGCGTGGCGAGCCTCCTCAAGGGAGTGCCGAGCGAAAAGACGGACGCCGGACTGCTCGAGCGGGTTCCGGAGTGTTTCGGCGGAGTCGAGGTGCTCCAAGACGTGGAGGAGAAGACAAGAACACCGGCGGCCAGGGGCGCTGTTCGGGAACTGCTGAAAGTATTCCGGATACTGGAGTTGTATGGCCTCTCTGAGCGCATCATCTTCGATTTGTGCGATTTCAAGGATTTTGACTACTATACGGGGGTGATATTCGAGGGGTTCGTGGAAGGTTCGGGATATCCCGTATGCGGCGGAGGCCGCTACGACAAGCTCCTGGGATTATACGGCGGCGACGCGCTCGGCACAGGCTTCGCCGTCGATCTGAATCAGATGCTTCCACTCGTGACGCAAGGGGCGGAGAGCAGAAACGGAACGGATTTCCTCGTCATCGATCTCACGCGAGAGAAGCGCTCGGGCATCGTTCTATCCCGAAAACTCAGGGCGCGGGGCTGGCGGGTGGCGCGCGATATTATTCGCCGCGACATCGCGGGCTCGCTGGAATACGCGCGGGAGACGGGCGTGTCGAAATGCCTCGTCATCGAGCGCGGCGGAAAGAGGGGAGGCCGCGCCAGGCTCCTCGAGCCGGATGGGGAAGATTTGGGCGCATACCCGATTGAGGAAATTCTCGCCCGGATGGGCGGAAGGGATGAGAGCCGATGAGCGTTTTAGCGATTCTGGGCGGTCAGTGGGGTGATGAAGGGAAAGGAAAAGTCATCGACTGGCTGGCGAGTCAGGCGGACGTAGTGGCCCGCTACCAGGGCGGAGCGAACGCGGGGCATACCGTGGTCGTCGAGGGGAATCAATACATTCTCCACCTGATACCGACCGGGATATTGCACGCAAGGGTCAAGTGCATCATCGGCTCCGGCGTGGTTGTGGACCCGCTGGCGCTGGTGGAGGAGATTGAATACCTCCGCTCCGTGGGTATCGAGATCGGGGAGAACCTCGTTCTCGGCAAGCGCGCGCACCTCATCATGCCCTACCACAAGGTTCTCGATTCCCACATGGAAGAGCTCCTGGGCGTCAACCGCATCGGAACGACGGGCCGGGGCATCGGGCCGGCCTACTCCGACAAGGCGGCGAGGCTGGGCGTGCGGATTTCGGATCTGTTCGATGAGAAGATTCTGAGGGATCGCATCCGCGTCAGCCTGGCCATCAAGAAGCGGCTTCTGGGCGGTATCGACCTGAATGAGGAGGAAACGAAGGCGCTTGATGAGACGCATATTCTGGACGTGTGCTCCCAGGTGCGGAAAAAGCTGAGACCCCATGTGCGGAACACGGATGCGGAAATCAACGACGCGTTGAACGGGAACAAGAAAATCCTGCTCGAGGGCGCGCAGGGAATCCTCCTCGACCTGGATATGGGCACGTATCCCTATGTGACGTCGAGCAACACCGGCGTGGGCGGGGCGATGAGCGGCCTGGGACTGCCCTACAGGCGGCTGAACACGGTGTTCGGTATCATGAAAGCGTATTGCACGCGGGTGGGGCAGGGCCCGTTTCCTTCCGAAATGGGAGATGTGGAAGCGGGGAAGCTGCGTGAGGAGGGTGGTGAGTTCGGCGCCACGACGGGCAGGCCCAGGCGGTGCGGGTGGTTCGACGCCGTGGCGGCCCGCCACTGCATCCAGGTGGCCGGTATGGACGCGATTGCGGTGACGAAGCTCGACGTGCTCGACAACCAGGAGACGATTCGGGTTTGCGTGGGCTATGAATTCGAGGGTGAGCGCGTCACGATCTTCCCGGCGGAGACCTCGATTCTGGAACAATGCAAGCCCGTATATATGGAATTTCCCGGCTGGATGTCCTCCACCGGGGGGATGAGGGATTTTGACGCCCTGCCTCCCAGGGCGAAGGATTACATCAAGGGTCTCGAGGAGTTGACGGACAGGCCGGTTTGGCTGATATCCACGGGGCCGAGCCGGGATGATACGATATGTATCCACAATCCCTTCGATGGGGACGGGGTGCGTAGAAACTGATCGAGTTTCCCTCATCCCGGCAAATACATCTCGTCCATAGTTTTGTTGTGATAAAATATCCTGTTGGGATTGTGAAGAATCAACCGAATCATCCGCATGGCCGCCGGCGATTTTCATAAGGAAAAACAATGGCCCCGGAAAATGTGTCCTTGAGCCTGGCTTTCGCGGCGGGGGTGCTCAGTTTCGCCTCCCCGTGCATCCTTCCGCTGGTCCCCAGTTATCTTTCCTACTTAACGGGTTTGTCCTATGAGGAAATCAGAGAGAGCGGAGAGGCCGCCCGCGTGAGAAGCGTCATCCTGGTGAATTCCCTGTTCTTCGTGGCAGGGTTTTCTATCGTCTTCATCATGTTGGGCGCCAGCGTGTCCTATGTGGGAAATATATTGTTTCAGTATCAGGATCACGTCAGGCTGCTGGGCGGCATCATGATCACCATGTTCGGTCTTTATGTCGGCGATAGAGCTTTTGAATTCAGGGTACAGAGGTTTTTCTCCGAAAAACCGACCGGCGTGAGCGGCGCGTTCGCCGCCCTGGTTTTTCTGGCGGGCTTGGCGGGCCTGCAAATGGGCTACCCTGCGCTGGGCGGGGTGCTCTCGGCCATCGCGCTCTATGTGTTCGTGGCCGTTTTCGCGCCCGTGCTCTCCTCGGAGAGCCGCATCATGCTGAAAAGCAAGCCCGCAGGCTGGCTCGGCAGCATGCTGGTCGGCGTCACCTTCGCCGCGGGCTGGACGCCCTGCGTCGGCCCGATTCTGGGCAGCATTCTCCTGTTCGCCGGAACGCAGCAAACGGCAGGGCAGGGTGTTATTCTCCTGGCAAGCTATTCCGCCGGCCTGGGCGTTCCGTTCCTCCTGAGCGGCCTGTGCGTGGGGTATTTTTTCCGGTTTTATCAGTCGTTCCGGCGCTATTTCCGCGGGGTGGAAATCGCGAGCAGCGCCATGCTTCTACTCGTGGGCGGCCTGCTGATCACGAACTACCTGAACGCCATTTCCTCTTATCTCATCTTCTGGACGGGATTTGCAGGCATATAGCGATTCAGCGCACCTCGAACGTGGCCGGTTCCCCGCAAGGCGTCAATTGCTCCTCAAAGATGTCATGGACTCTCGCTAAAGGCGGCCCCTCACGGCACCAGAGCTTGAGGGCTTCGAGCGCAGAACTCTCACCTTCGGCGACCAGTTCCACGCTCCCGTCGCTCAAGTTTCTCACCCATCCTGTGAGGCCGAGTTCGCCGGCGACCTCCTGAGCGCTGCCCCGGTACCATACGCCCTGCACCCGGCCACGGATGATGAGGCGGATCCGCCGCGTCTCTTCTTTCATATTGAGGCGGCGCTCACCCGGGTTGCGCGCAGGTTTCGGGTAGATTGGGCATATCCAGCGAGTAGTTGATTCTATGGGCGGAGGCTAACTCGGCGCGGGAGTCCGGGGAATTCAAGATGGGCTCCTTATACGCGTCCAGGGACGTAATCCGTCTTTATCGTCGGGGCGCCTGCAAGGGACTAATCCGAATCATCGTCTTCTTCGTCTTCCCATTCTTTCTCTCTTTCTTCCTCGCGCTTTTTCTTTCGCTTCATGATGATTTTCGAGACGATGATGCTGATCTCGAACAACACGATGACGGGGCCTGCGAGAAATACCTGAGTCACCACGTCGGGCGGCGTGAGCAGAGCGGACAAGACGAATGCGCCGACGATGACGTACCCGCGGTTTTTGGAGAGGAATTCGGGCGTGATGACGCCGATCTGCACGAGCAGAATGGTGACGATCGGCACCTCGAACACTAGGCCGAACGTAAAAATGAGCTTGAAGGCGAAGGAGATGTAAAAGCCAATCGAAATCTGGGGCGTCAGGTTTTCGGTGGCGAAGCTCAACAGAAAAGCAAGTCCGTAAGGCAGAATCAGGAAGTAACAGAAAAGGGCGCCGACGATGAAGCTCAGCGTCGAGAAAAACACGAAGGGCACGATGTAGCGTTTCTCCCTGTGCAGCAGCCCCGGGGCGCAGAAGCGCCAAATCTGAAACAGGATGATGGGAAGGCTGATGAACACCGAGCCGAAGAAGGAGACCTTGATGTGCGCGAAAAAGGCTTCCGTCGGTGAGAGGAAAACGAGTTTCTGGCCGGCGATGGGGCGCTGCATCAAGTTCAGCAGTTCGGCCGAAAAAAAATAGGCGCCCAGAAACACGACGAGAATCGTGCCCAGGATGTAGAGTATTCTGTTGCGCAACTCTGTCAGGTGCCCGGTGAGGGGCATGGATGATTCGCCGCTCACGTCTGCTTGTCGTCCTCTCGCGCGGCCCCGGTCTTATCCTCAGCCGCTTCGCTCTCCGTGGCGGCGGTCTCGGCCTCAGGCTTGACGTCGCCCGGCTCTGGAGCAGGTTCGTCCGCCTCGGTCTGTTTCGGTTCGGCGGTTTGCTCCGCCGCGTCGTCGGTTTCGTCGTGGTCTGTTTCGTCGTCTTCGTCCGAATCTTCGGAGCCGGCTTTTTTATCCTTTTCCTTTACTTCCTCATCGAGCACGTCGAGATCGTAGTCGTCTTCCATGCTGAAGCTGCTCTGAAAATCCGACGTGGCGCGCTTGAAGTCGCCCAGGGCCTTTCCGAGCGTGCGGGCCAACTCCGGCAGACGCTTGGGTCCGATGACGACCAGGGCGACCACCATGATCACAATCAACTCCGTCATTCCGATACTTCCGAACAAGGCTTCTCTCCTCAGGAAAAGACCAGTTATCTGGTTTATACCAAATCAGACGCGCATGGTGAACGAGCTTACGGGTAACCGGCTATGATCCTCATGCGCTTTCTGCTACATTTGGAGCATGTTGTTCGAATCACGGCCCATGTCTTCACAAGAACGCAGGATTATGGCTCAGGAAACGAGACAAGAGAAACGGGTGGCGATTCAAGATTCAGCCGCATTTCAATATCTCCGCAATGCCTTGAACCTCAAGGAGATGGAAGCTTCGGCAGCGCTCGATATCCTGGAGCCGCTCCTTGAGAAAAGCGCCGGGGGCGGCAAGAGCGCCTCCATCAGTGCGGATGAGGCCGCTCGTTTGCTCTCCACGCCGTATCTTCCCGATACCACCTTCGCCGTCGTCGATATCGAGACCACGGGCGGGCGTCCCCCCCAGCACCGGATTACGGAATTGGCCGCCGTCAAGGTTCGCGCCGGCGAAGTGGTGGATTCCCGGGACGTCCTGGTCAACCCGGGCCGGGGGATTCCCTGGAACGTCGTTCGCCTGACGGGCATTACCGACGCCATGGTGGCGGACAAGCCGGGGTTGATGGAAGCGCTGCCCGGGTTTCTGGACTTCATCGACGGGTGCGTGTTCGTCGCCCATTGCGCGAATTTCGACCTCCATTTTCTTCAGTATTACGCCCGGGAGTTCCTGGAGCGCGATTTCTCGCCTCAGGTTCTTTGCACTTTTGAATTGGCGAACCGGCTTCTGCCAGGCCAAAAACGCTTCAATCTGGGAGAGTTGAGCGTGGCCCTGGGGATTCCCGACTCGGAGGAGGGGAGACACCGCGCCTTGAGCGACGCCGAGGCGACGGCGCAGATATTCATCCGCTTCATGCAGATGTGCCGGCTGCGCGGAATGGACAGCCTCGAATCCCTGCTCGAGTTTCAGCAACCCGACGAGGGTGTTCCTCCACCGATGGCGGAGGGGGTTCGGCTTGACCCGGCGAAGATTGAATCTCTCCCTCGTGACCGCGGCGTTTTTCGCTTGTATGACAAGGACGAAAGACTCCTGTTCGCGGGCAAGGCCAATGACATACAGCGAACGGTGCGTGATATGTTCTATCCCAAGAATCGTTCCGCCGGCCGGTTTGCCCTCAGGCTGAAGGGCGTGCGCCATGTGGAGTCGAAGAGCCTGCGAAGCGAACTGGCCATGAACGTCGAGGCCTTCCGGGCGATGCGAAAATCCAGCCTCGTGAACGGGAACCTTGCCGTAGCGGGCGGGGGGTTTCTGAGGCTCTCCGGCAATGGCGACCGGCCCGGGATAGCATTTGTGTCCCGTCTCGATCGAGACGGCGCCAGTTACTATGGCCCGTTCCGGAAAAAAGCGCAGCTCTCCGATTTGCTGGAGGCCATTTGCGCCGCCTTTCCGCTCCCCTATGAAGCGCCGGATGGGTTCCGCGACGCCAAGAAGCGCGGTGGGTCCCGAGGTATCAGAAAACGGCCCCGTCTGCAGGACTCGGAATATGCGGAACTGTTCGATACGTTGAAGAATCTTCTGGAGGGTCGTCTCCCGAAAGAGGATGAGGGCGTATTTTCACTTCTGCAGAAAGCCTGGGGAGATGAAGGCCCTTCGCCCGGCAAGCTGAGGCGTTATATCTCCCGTCTTCATCACCTGGTGAAGATGTATTCCCTGTCAGGGCCGTCCGTCGAGAGGAGAAGGCTCATCATCGTCGAACCCGGGCAGACGCGCGAGGAGCGATATTGTTATTTCATCAAGGACGGGCTCCTGGCCCATGAAGTATCCTTCGAGAAAGGCGAACCGCCCGTTCGCGCCCTGGAAGATAAGGTAAACGAGATATTTCTGGACGAAAACCTCGAGGGGCCAATGCCGGAACCGATGGATTTGGACGTGGCGGCGGTGTTCGCCGGATGGATGAGGCGGGAGCTGATGGATGGCTTCATGCTGAATCTCGAGGGCCGACCCGGCCCGGCCCGGGTGATGGAGGCCTTCCTCGGCGCGCTCGACGACCCGCAGGCGGCCGGAACGACGATAACCTTTTGATTTGTCATTTATTGGCCTCTCGAAGCGGATTTTCGGGGGTTGCCTGAAAATACTTTTCTTGCGCGCCATTCTTCGGTGTGCTATTTTTCCTATCATCTCTTTCCGGGATTTTCGACAGTGAATTGAATACTTGTTGTGGGGTGCGGGACGGGTTTGTTCGCTTTTCCCTCTACTAGAAGGTTCCGCGGCCATGGTGGGAAACGGCGATTTTTGGGATCAGCGCATCGAACGCATGGCGCGCGATGAACTCGCCTCCCTGCAACTCGAACGCCTCAAATGGCAAGTCCGCCGTTGCTATCAGGAATCCGAATTTTACCGGGAACGCTTAGAGGCGGCGGGCGTAGGCCCCGATTCGATCCGCACGCTCGATGACCTGCGGAAAATTCCTTTCGTCACGAAGCAAGAACTCAGAGACGAGCAGAAGGCGCACCCGCCGTTCGGGCGATACACCGTAGCCGGGCCTTCGGCATGGGGCGAACTCCACCCCTCGACAGGCACGACCGGCGTCCCCGTGAGCACGATCTGGAGCAAGCAAGACGTTGAGAACATCGCAGATTTCACGGCGCGAACGATGTGGAGCTTCGGGGTGCGGCCGGGCGACGTCGTCCAGAACGCGTTCAGCTACGGCCTGTGGGTCGCCGGGATGAGCGTGCACTACGCTACCCAGAAGATCGGCTGCTTCGTGATCCCCATCGGCGCCGCCATGACGGAGCGGCAGATACTCTACCTCACCACTATCGGCTCGACGGTGCTCCTGAGCACGCCGAGCTATGGTCTGTACATCGGCGAGAAACTAAGCGAAAGCGGCGTGGAGCCCGGCGATATCCCACTCAAGATCGGTTCTTTCGGCGGAGAGGCGGGCGCGCAGAACCCCTCCACGCGCTCCCGGATCGAGGCCGCCCTCGGCGTCGATGCCTATGATTATTACGGTCTCGGCGAGATCGGGCCGACATTCGCGAGTGAATCGGCGTCGAAGTCGGGCCTCATCTGGGCGGAGGACCACCACGTCATCGAGGTGGTCGACCCCGAGACGAGAGAGCCGACGCCCGAAGGCGAGGTGGGCATACTCGTCATCACGCATCTGACGCGCGAGGCCACGCCCATGCTGCGCTACTGGACGAACGACTTCGCGCGCGTCGACTCTTCCCCGAGCCCTTGCGGAAGAACGCACCTGCGCTCACCCGGGGGGATACTCGGGCGTCATGACGACCTCGTCATCTACAAGGGGGCGAAGTTCTACCCGGTTCAGGTGGAAGAAGTGGTGCGAAGTTTCTCTGGCCTCAGCAACGAGTTCCGCGTGGAACTGCACCCGGATGAATCGACGGGGCGGGACCGCTGCGTCGTCGTGGCCGAAGCCGCCGAGGGGGAGGCGAACTCGGGCCTGAGCGATAAATTGCGCGACAGACTCGGGACGGAACTCCTGGTGACGCCCGAAGTGGAGGTCTTGCCCGCGGGTTCTTTCGAGAGAACGACGTTCAAGGCGAAAAGGTTCGTGGATATGCGCGAATCGCGCGTATGAATACAGCGAGGGGGTGAAAAGTGCGAGGCGTATCGATCATCGGAGCGGGCATCACGCCATTTGGCGTGCGGGAGGAGAGCCTGGTCGCACTGGGCGCTATCGCCTGTAAGGACGCGCTAGGGGATGCAGGTCTCACGCCCGAGCGAATCGAGGCGTTTTTCCTGGGGAATTTCGCCGGTCAGGCCTTCGTCGGACAGAACCACATCGCGCCCATGGTGGCGCACGCGGCGGGGCTGGGCGCAATACCCTGCACCCGTCTCGAGGGCGCTTGCGCCTCGGGGGGGCTCGCCATGCGCCAGGGGGTGCTGGCCGTGGCTTCGGGGCAGGTGGATTTCGCCCTCATCGCGGGGGTGGAGAAGATGACTTCCGCCGAGACGGACGAGACGGCCTCCATCCTCGCCGCCGCCGGGGACGTGGCGGTGGAGGCAAGCGTCGGCTCCACGTTTCCCGCCCTTTTCGGTCTCATCGCCAGGCGCCACATGTACGAGCACGGGACGACGCGTGAGGAGATCGCCCACGTGGCGGTGAAAAACCACGCCCACGGCAAACTCAACCCGAACGCGCACATGCAAAAGGACGTGACGCTCCCCCAGGTCATGGACGCCAAGCCCGTAGCCGAACCGCTCGGGCTTTTCGATTGCTCGCTCATCAGCGACGGGGCGGCGGCCGTGGTGCTGTGCCCCACCCAAATGGCTTCTGCGCATCATGAAAAGCCGGTCGAGGTTCTGGCGTCGGCGCAGGCTTCTGATTCACCCGCTCTCTCTGACAAGCGCGACATCACCTCATTTTACGCCACGCAAAAAGCGGGAGAGGAGGCATTCTCCCAGGCGGGGTTGAGTCGCGAAGACGTCGACCTGGCCGAGATCCATGATTGTTTCACGGTCGCCGAGATCATCGCGCTCGAAGACCTGGGGTTTTTCGCCAAAGGCGAGGGAGGCCGCGGCGCACTCGAGGGAATGACGAAGCTCGGCGGCGCGATGCCGGTCAACACCAGCGGCGGCCTGAAAGCGAAAGGCCATCCGGTGGGGGCGACGGGCGTGGCTCAGATTCATGAACTCACGCTTCAGTTGCGCGGAGAGGCGCGCGCACGCCAGGTTCCAGGCGCCGAAGTGGCCCTGGCCCACAATCTCGGGGGTTCGGGCGCCACGTGCGCCGTGCACATCCTCGGAGCGACCGGCTGAGCGCAGAAAGGTTGGATGATTGCGCATGGAGACGTTTTTTTGCGCCGGATGCGGGCGGATATATCTCGAGAAGTCGGAGCGCTGCGGGCATTGCGGCGGGGAGATGGAACAAAGACCAGCCTCCGGTCGTGGAATCGTTTACAGCTTCTCATCGGTTCACATGGGTGCCCAGGGGATGCCGACGCCTTATTTTCTCGTGTTGGTTGAATTGGAAGAGGGGGGGCGGATTCTCGCCCGACTGGCGGATGATGACGAAAGTCAGCCGTCTATCGGCGGCAAAGTGGTCTTTTCCGGTCTTTCGGATACCGGGCCGGTTTTTCGGATGTTTTGAGGGGTTGTGCGGGTGAATGCAATCAACAAGGATGCGATACGCGCCAAGGCGCTCTTCGTAGGCCACATTACTCCGGAAAGAGAGGGTTTGCTCGGCGGCTTGCGGAATATCGGAATGGAGACGCTTTATTTCGATACTCCCCATAAAGCGCGCGCGCGCATGAATTGGTGCGATTTCATTCTTTACGGGGCTTCGGCTCCCGCCGAGGCGGCTCCGATGCGGAGAATCGCGGATACGGGCAAGCCCTTCGCCGCAGTGCTGCGCCCCGAGGACAAGGGATTCACGCCCTTGAGCATCCGCTCCGGCGCGCGGGCTGTTTTCGTCGACGAAGTGCATCCCGAGGAAGTGTTCCAGTTCTCCCGGACGTTGAACGAGGAGGGAAATCTTCGCAGGGAGCTCAGGTGGCTTCGCACCGAGGCGAGGGAAGAGTCCGGCGGATGGCGGTTCGTGGGAACAAGCGCGGCCGCCGAGAGGCTCAGGCGTTCGATTCAGCTTGCGGGGCAGAAATATCGGTCCATTCTCCTGGAGGGGGAGAAGGGGTTGAATTTCAGGCTCGTCGCCCGCGCGCTTCACTCCCAGTATCCTGGGGCGCGGCACCCGTTTTTGCATTGGGGGCCGAAAATGCGGCGCGCCTCGACGCTGGAAAAGGCCATCAATCGCATGGAAGAAAATCGCGGCGAAGAGGGCGACATCGTCGAAAAGGGGGGTACGCTCTTTATCGAAGACGCCCAACTCATCAGCAGGGATCTCCAGAAGGCGCTGGCCAGGGCTTTGGGAAAGAAAAGCCTCTCGCAGGAGTTTCGGGTGATATTCGGGTGTACGCACGACCCGGAAAGGCTGATACAGGATAAAATTCTCAAGCGTCTTTATCGCAAAGAGACGACCCGACTCATCAAGATTCCCCCACTGCGCGAGAGGAAAAAGGACATCTCGCTCGTGGCCCAGGGGATTCTGGATGAATTCTCGGGCCGCGTCGGACAATCAAGAAGGCGCATTACGCCGGCGGCAATGGATTGGTTCTCCGGACAGGAGTGGTGGGGAAATGAATCCGAACTCGAGATGGCCATATGCCGCGCCTTCCTCGTGAGCGAGGGCAACTCGATTTCACTCGATGATTTGAGCCCCTCTCCCCAAAGGAAGAAAAACGGCGATATCGAGAAATTTTTCCGTGACAGGCTCTCCTCGGTAGTCACCGCCCTGGGCGACGGGGAAAGCAGCGACTTCTATGACCACACCATCCGCAGCGTCGAAAAACCCCTGCTCGAACTGGTGCTACGCGAAGCGGGCGGGAACCAGGTGCAGGCGTCGCGTCTGCTGGGCATGAACCGCAACACGCTGAGAAGAAAACTCCTGGAATTCGGCCTTACCAAATCTTCCCCCTCCCGCCGGAGATAATTTTTTTGGCGCATCAAGGCGATGGATTCGCCGCCGTCATCCTTGCCGCCGGACAGGGCAGGCGCATGGAATCCCCGCTGGCGAAGGTTTTGCATCCCGTGGGTGGAGAACCCATGATCCGCCATGTCGTCACCAGGGCGAGAGAGGCGGGCGCCGCGCCCGTCGTCATCGTCGTGGGTCACCGGGCCCGCGACGTTCAAGAGGCGTTTGCGGGCGATGATGCGGATATCGTTTTCGCCCTTCAGGAAGAGCAACTCGGCACGGGGCATGCCGCCGAGGTCGGCTTGTCCGCCTTATCGGCCGAAGTGGAGCATCTATATCTCCTGTGCGGCGACGCGCCCCTGATACGAACCGCCACCCTGGGGCAGTTGTCCCGCCTGCATGAAGAGGCGGGCGCGGCGGCCACCATGCTTACGGCAACCGCCGGAGAACCCCGGGGATACGGCCGCGTGGTGCGCGATGGCGCGCAGCTCATCGGCGTGGTGGAAGAGGCGGACGCGACGGAGGCGCAGAAGAAAATTACCGAGATCAACACGGGCGCCTACGTCTTCGAGGCCGCTTTCCTGCGGGATGCCCTGCCGAGGATCAGGGCCGAGAACAACCAGGGAGAATTCTACCTGCCCGACGTTTTCCCCATCGCGTGCGCCGGGGGACGCGTGATCCTGGGCCTTGAATTGGCGTCGCCCGATGAGGCGCTGGGCGTGAACACGAAAGCGGACTTGCGCCGGGCGCAGGAAATCCATGAGGAGCGGAAACGCAAGGCCTGATGCACGCACAGCCGCCCGATTTGCTATAATTCTCCGCGCAAGATAGAAAAACGAGAGAAACGCCCGTTCCGGGGCTATTTTGAGCGAATTTCAGGAAGGTATCTCGTGAGAGCGTTGATTCTGGCGGCCGGCCGCGGGGCCGGTCTATATCCGTTTACGAATACCCGGCCGAAGGCGATGCTGCCGATGGCGGGCGAGATGCTCCTGCATTCGGCGCTCAAGAAGATACGCGCAGCCGGCGTGAGCGACCTGGTCGTCGTCGTCGGGCACCGCGCCGACAGGATCATCAACGAATTCGGGCAGGGTTCGCGCTACGGAATGACGATTCAGTACATCCGCCAGGAGGAGCCCTCGGGAATCCGAAACGCCATCAGTCTCGCGAAAGGGCATTTCCAGGAAGATGAGTCGTTTCTGCTGGTTTATGCGGACGTGCTGGCGTCCGAGAACATGTACCGCCAGGTCGTGCAGGCGTTCGGCACTTTTCATCAGCCCGTGGCGGCGATTTGCCACACGCCCCATGCCCAGAACTACGGCACGGTCTACCTCGGCCAGGACATGCAGATAGAGCGCCTGGTGGAGAAGCCCGTGGAGCGCGAGGTGGGCAATTACGTTCTGGCCGGCGTGTTCGTCATGCCCTACCGGCTGTTCGATCTGCTGGAGAGCTTAGAGATGGACGAGGCACTCAACGAGTTGTGCACGGGCGAGGGGCTGCGCTCCTCGATCTGGGAGGAACCCTGGCTGGACGCCCAGCATCCCTGGGATCTGCTCAAGGGCAACCAGATGGTCATGGACACCTGGAGCGAGGCCCGCGTGGACGGCAGCGTTCGGCTCAGGGGCGCAGTACAGTTTCGCGGACCCGTGGTGATCGAGAAAAACGTGGTGATTGAATCGGGCGCCTCCATATTCGGGCCGTGCTTCATCGGGGAGAACACGTTTCTGGGAAATGGGGTCCTGGTGCGCCCCTACACGGCCATCGGCGCAAACGCGACCATCGGGTTCGGCGTTGAGTTGAAGAATTGCATCCTGTTCAACGGCGTTCGCGTGGGACGCCTCTCCTTCGTGGGCGACAGCGTCGTCGGCGAGGACGCCGTGGTTGGTTCGGGGACGATGACGCTGATTCAGAATCTCGACCAGTCCCCCATCGTGGTGCGCATGCCGGAGGGGAAGGTCGATTCCGGCCTCGACAAGGTGGGGTCTTTCCTCGGCGACGGAGCGCTGGTCGGCGCCTCGAACACGCTGGCATCGGGA
The DNA here is from genome assembly GCA_002238965.1 of Nitrospinae bacterium bin107. Lineage (GTDB taxonomy): Bacteria > UBA8248 > UBA8248 > UBA8248 > UBA8248 > Bin107. The sequence continues at coordinate 31,517 of MPNJ01000016.1, forward strand.
ACCGTCGTCCCGCCCGGTGAAGTCGTCCCGCATCACTACACCTATCCGCGGGGAGAGAACTAGCATGTGCGGCATCGCGGGCATGGCGGCGAGCGCGAACGTCTCGCAAAAGCTCCTGCGCTCCATAGCCGCCCTCGAATACCGGGGGTACGACTCCTGCGGCATGGCCGTCCAGAGAAACTCTACGATAGACATCCGCAAGAACGTGGGCACCGTGGAGACGGTGAACGCCCTGGAGCGCTTCACGGACATGAAGGGCCTGGTGGGCATCGCGCATACGCGCTGGGCGACGCATGGCGGGGTGACGCAGGCGAACGCGCATCCGCACGCGGACAACGAGAGCCGCCTGGCCGTGGTCCACAACGGCATCATCTCGAACTACAAGGAACTCAGGGAGAGGCTCTCGCGCGAGGGCGCGGCGTTCCGCTCCGAGACGGATTCCGAGGTCATCGCGCATCTGGTGGCGCAGAAAATCGCGCGAAACGGCCAGGACGTGGAAGAGGGCTTCGTCGAGGCGATCGACGAACTCGAGGGCACCTTCGCCCTGGCGGTCATATCTGTCGACGCGCCGGGCCGGATTCTCTGCGTGAAGCGCGAATCGCCCCTCATCATCGGCCTGGGGGACGACGCCAACTACGTGGGGTCGGATTTCAGCGCGTTCTTCGAGTACACCCGCCGGGCGATCATCATGGAAGACGGCGAATACGCGCTCATCACGCCGGAGAGCTACGCGGTCAAGAGCCTGCTCACCAGAGAGCGCGTCGACAAGGAAGTCACCGAGATCGAGTGGGACGCGGAAAAGGCCCGCCGGGGCGGCTATCCCCATTTCATGCTGAAGGAAATTTACGACCAGCCAAGCACCGTCCAGGCCGCCCTCCAGATTCCCAGAGAGGATATCCAGGCGCTGGCGGCGATGATTCACGAATCGCGGCAATGCTACCTGGGCGGCGTGGGAACGACCTACTACATCGCGTCAATGGGGCAGTACTTCTTCAGCCGCCTGGGGGGGCGGTATCTGCCCGTCGTCAGCACGGACGAGTTCGCCCACATCGCGGAGGTCGGGCCCGAGGACGGTTTTTGCGCCATCAGCCAGTCCGGGGAGACCTACGACACCCTGAGCGCCCTTCGCCATGCGAAATCGGGAGGCGCGAGGACGGCGGGCATCGTGAACGTGATGGGCTCCACCCTGGTGCGCTCGGTGGACGTGCCGATTCTCCAGGGCGCGGGACCCGAAAAATGCGTCATCAGCACCAAGACGGCCCTGAGCCAGGCGGTGGTGTTGCTGCTCGCCTCGATGGAGCTGGGCCTGCTCGTGGGGCGCTTGAGCGAGGCGGAAGTCATCGCACTGAGAGAGGAGGTCGCCACCTTGTCCGACCTCGTGCTCGAGACGCTCAACGAGCGCTCGGGCTATTTCCACACGGCGGCGCACGCGCATCAGCACATGAAGAACTGGCTCTACCTGGGCCGGGGCATCTATTATCCCGCGGCGCTCGAATGCGCGCTCAAAATGAAGGAAGTCACCTACCTCCACGCGGAGGGAATGAGCGCGGGCTTCCTCAAGCACGGCACCATCTCCCTCATCGACGAGAACATGTACACCATCGTCCTGATGCCCACGCCCGAAGAGGCCGAGCTGCACGCGCTCACCAGGAGCAGCGCGGAAGAAGTCCGCGCGCGCGGCGGCTTCGTGCTGGGCTACCGCTTCGAGGGTGACGAAGTGGTGGAAGGGCTGTTCAGCGAGGAGATTGTGCTGCCGAGGGTATCCCCCCTGCTCGCGCCCTTCCTGCACCTGGTCTCGGGACAGTTGCTGGCCTACTTCCTCGCGGTTGCCTTGAAGCGCGACGTCGACAGACCGCGCGCCCTGGCGAAATCCGTCACCGTCGCCTAAGGACGCGCACTCCCAAAATGCCGAACGCGAAGTTTCAGGGAACGGACGGGGTTCGCGGCCTCGTGGTGGATGAAGATCATCCCCAGGCTTCGGGCCATGACGCGCGCGCGGCCTTCGTGGAAAACGGGGTACTGACGCCCCGGTTCATCGAGCACTACGTCTTTGAAGCCGGTAAATGGCTTCTGGAGCGAGCCTCCGAGCAACTCATCTCTCCCACTGCGGTTGTGCTGGCCTGGGACCCCCGGGACACAGGCGGAGAATTATCCGCCGCGTGCGTGAACGGCCTCCTGCGCGCGGGCGCGCACGCCCTCTCGCTCGGGGTGATGCCGACGCCTGCGGCCGCGGCCTATCTGGCGGGCGTGGGCGGGGCGGGCGCGGTGATCTTGACTGCCTCCCATAACCCTGCGGAACAAAACGGCGTGAAAATCCTGCTCTCCCCCGACTCGATGAAACCCCTGCCGGATCAGGACGCGGCGTTAAGCGACCGCGTCTGGGCGAGCGAGTGGAGCGCGGTGGCGCAGACGCCCGAGAGCGGACACGGGGTGGAAGCAGCCGCCGAGGCGCGCGCGTTTTATGTTGATTACGTCACCCAGCTTCCCAACTGCTGGCTGCGCGAGGGCGACCTCGCCCGGTGGAGCCTCGTGGTGGACCCGGCGGCAGGGGCCTGGAGCGGTGTGGCCGCACAGGTGCTGGAGGAGTCAGGCCCTCTGAGCGTGTGTGAGGTGAACGGTCTGAGTGAGGGCCGCGTGAACGAGAACGGCGGCGTTGTCGCGCTCGAGGGCAGGCGCATCATCGAAGGAGAGGATGCCGAATTTATCGCCGGCCACGCTGGCGCGCGCGCGCTTTTTGAGGCGGGCCGCGAGCGGCGCGAGGAACTCAAGAGAGGCGACGGCATGGCGGCGGCCTGCGTCCTGGACGCCGACGGCGACAGGGGCTACGCCCTCGTCTACAATCCGTTTCTCGATGCGCTTCACGTCCTCGATGGCGACGATGCGCTCGTCCTGCAAGCCCGTTTCCTGAAAGGAGAGGGCGAATTGCCCGAAGGAGGCGTGGCCGCCATTACGATAGAGAGCGATTCGGGCGCGGCGGCGGCCCTGGCCGAGACGGGGCTTCGGGTCGTCTTCACTCCCGTGGGGGACAAGTGGATATTGAACGAGGCGCGCAGATGGGGGGACCGTTTCGCGCTGGGGGGTGAGGAATCCGGCCATACAATCGCGCCGGGCCTGTTGGTCAACGCGTTGGGCGAGGGACGCAGAATCGCGGTGGGAGACGGTTTCAAGAGTTTTCTCAACACAATTGCTGCAGTGCGGAGTCTTTTCGAGGAGGCGAACCCCGAAGAAGCGTATGCGACTATCGCCGCGCCGTTTCCCCGAGGGTTCAAGAGGTCTTATTATGCCTACCACGTGGAGCGGAGCCGCTTCGCGCCGGGGACGGAGGCGTGGGAGGCCATCGCCAAGAAACTGATGGAAGTCGCAGAGAGCGCCTTCCCGGGAATCGCCGCCCCGCGCTTTGCGCCTTTGGAGGACGACGCGGGCGTCATGTATCTCGCCCTGGAAGACGAGTCGGGCGGGCCGCTGGGCGCGGTATACGTGAGGAACTCAGGCACCGAGAGCAGGACGGGTGTGGTGATGCGAGGTCCCGCCGAATGGGAAGAAAAGCTCTGCGCCGTGGGGGATGGGGTGTTGCGCGAGATAATCATGCGCATGAAGGACTATGACGCTCCCGGCGCGCGGGCGGAGGCGTGCTTGCTCGAAGCCTTGCGAGAGCGCGAGATGGACGCTGTGGCGGCGGATGCGCTTTTGGATTTGGACTCAGAAGCCCGCTTCGGCGCTCCCCTCAGCCCGCCCGACATACGAAAAGAGGTTCTGCGCGGCGGCCTAGTTCGGGAAGAAGCCGGAACATTCAGCATCACGCCGCTGGGCGAGTGGTATCTGGAGCAGAAAAAATGAGTGCGACGACGCCGGAAACCTATTTCGGAAAGCTCGGCGAGTTTCCCCACGCCGCCTTCCTCGAAAGCGTGACGCACGCCTGGGAGGCGGTCGGGCGCCTTACGGAATTCGTCCAAAAACTGGTGGATGAAGCCGACGCGCCTGCAAGCGAAGCCGCAGCACTTCGGGTGGAGGAGGGCCTCGTGGTGAGCGAAGGGCTGCTCGTCACGGAAGAGAACCTGAAAATCTCATCCGTCGGCCTGCTCATCGAGGCGGGCGCGCGGGTGGAGCCCGGCGTCGTCATCAAGGGGCCGACGGTGCTTAGCGCGGGCGCGGAAGTGAGGCATGGCGCGTATCTCCGGGGCGGCTGCCTCATCGGGCCGGGCGCCGTCGTGGGTCATGCGACGGAAGTCAAGAACAGCGCCTTTCTGAACGGCGCGCACGCGGGGCATTTCGCCTACGTGGGGGACAGCATTCTGGGGGCCGAGGCGAACCTGGGCGCGGGTGTGAAGCTCGCGAACCTCGAGCTCAGGACGGAAGAAGAGAAAAGAACGGGCGTGGTGAAAAACATCGTCCTTCGCGCAGCGGGAGAGCGGATCGATACCGGCCTCACGAAATTCGGCGCCGTGATCGGCGATGACGTCGAGATCGGCTGCAACACGGTGACCTCACCGGGCGTATTGCTGGGGCCCGGCTCCTGGATCGCGCCGAACGTAACCGTCTCCAAGGGAGTATATCCCGAAGGAACGCTCATCCGCGCTCCCAAGCCGAGTGTGGGCCGACGAAGGTTTTAATACGAAATTGGATCCGTGGACTATCTGAAAGACTTGAATCCCCAACAGAAAGAGGCGGTGCTGGCGCCGCCGGGCGCGAACCTCGTGCTGGCGGGCGCGGGTTCGGGCAAGACGCGGGTGATCGTCCACCGCATCCTGCGCCTGCTCGAAGAGGGCATGGCACCTGACCGTATCCTGGCCATCACGTTCACGAACAAGGCGGCGGGCGAGATGCGGGCGCGTCTTTTCGTATCCCCGGGCACGGGCGCGAGGGGCATCTGGGTGGGCACCTTTCACGCCGTCTGCGCAAGAATCCTGAGGGCGGAAGCCGAAGCGGCGGGCCTGTCGCCGAGCTTCACCATTTTCTCGCGCGGGGAGTGCCTCACGCTCATAAGGCGGTGCCTGGCTGCGGCGAATATCAGCGAGGAGCGCTACCCGCCCCGATCGGTTCTGGAGCAGATAGGAAGCCGCAAGACCTCGCTTGCGGAGGCGGGTGATTCGGAATCGCCTCCGTTCAGCATCGAAGCCACCGCCCGGAAAATCGCCCCCGCCTATGAACGCGCCCTGCGTGAGGCGGGCGCGGTGGATTTCGATGATCTGCTGGCGCGACCATTAAGCCTGTTCCGGCGGCATCCTGACGTTCTCAGGAAATACCAGGAGCGTTTCGAGGAAATACTTGTCGATGAATACCAGGACACCAACCCGGTGCAGGACGAACTCGTGGCCCTGCTCTCGCGCGCTCACGGGCGCGTGTTCGCCGTGGGGGATGACGATCAGGGCATCTACGGCTGGCGGGGCGCGCAGGTGGAGAACATCCTGCAATTCGAGCGCAGGTTCGCAGGCGCTCAGGTGTTCCGCCTGGAGGAGAACTACCGCTCGAGCGGGGCGATACTCGGCGTCGCCTCGCGCATTGTAGGTGAGGCCGGGGCGCGTCACGAGAAGCGTCTTTTCACACGGAACCCCCCGGGGGAGGCCGTCTGCTACCTGGCGGCGGCGAACCCCGAAGAGGAGGCGGAAGGCGTCATCAAACTCCTCATGGATGCAGGGGCGGGCGGTGCGATTCCCTGGGGAGACGCCGCCGTCTTCTACCGCATCAACACGCAGTCGCGTCCGCTGGAGCAAGCGGCCCGAAGACAGGGGATTCCCTACCAGGTGGTGAAGGGCCAGCGGTTTTTCGACCGCGCCGAAGTGCAGGACCTGGCCGCCTACTTACGGCTGCTCATCCGGCCCGAGGATGGCGAGGCCTTCTCGCGGGTCATCAACCGCCCGCCACGGGGGCTGGGGGCCGGGCGCCTGAAGGCGATTGCGGGCGAAGGGGCGCAGGGCGTCACGGTGGCCGATGCGGAGGCCGCCCTTACCCAGGGCCGCATCCGGGGAAACGCCGCGCAAAGTCTCGGGGACTTGCTTGAGACGATCAAAGCGCTCGCCACCCTGAAGGCGGGCCCCGCGCGCCTGATCGAAGAGGCGCTGGAGCGGACGGGCTACCGGGCCTGGATGGAGGGAGCTGTGCAGAGAAGCACGTCGCCGGAGCGCCGCCGCGCCGCCGCGCGCGCGATGGAGGGTGCTAGCGAGTTCGTCGCCGCCGCCCGTGCGTTCGAAGAGCGGATTCAGGAGGAAGAAGGCGTATCGCCCGAATCGGATGAAGCCAAGGTATTGTTTCTGGAGGAGTTGGCGCTCATGGGCGAGTCGGATGAAATGTCCGGAGAAAGCGGCGCGCTTTCCCTGATGACGCTTCATGCGGCGAAGGGCCTCGAATTCGCCGCCGTGGGAATCGTGGGCGTGCAGGAGGGTCTGGTTCCGCACAGCCGATCCCGCGATGAGCCGGCTTCTCTGGATGAGGAAAGAAGGCTCCTGTATGTGGGCGTCACGCGGGCGAAGGAGTATTTAAGTCTATCCTGGGCGAAGGAGCGCCGGCCCGACGGCAAGAAAGAGAGCTGGGCGACGCATCCGAGCCGGTTCCTGGAAGGAGTGGGGCCAGAACTCATAAAGCGGGTGGGCGACCATGCGCCGACCAAGAGGCGCGCACCGCGCGATTTCAGGGCACCGCGCGATTCCACCGACTCGCGCTATGCGGAGATTTTATCCGAAGCGAAGACCTCCCGCCGCCCAAAAACGAAGGATGCGCCCATCGTACCCGCCGAGGCGCTCGGCCCCTTTGCGCCCGGCGCGCGCGTCAAGCACAAGAAATTCGGTCTGGGCGTCATCCGCAAGCGCGAGGGGACGGGAGACCGCACGACAGTTAACGTGGAGTTCGAGAACGCGGGGATGAAAAAACTGGTTTTGAAGTACGCGCCGCTCTCGCCTGCGGATGAGGGCGTTGACGGGGGAGAGAACCCGGCTGTATAAGGGCGCAAAGGAGGGAGTGATGTCGATTTCGCGAGAAGAAGTGGTTCACGTGGCCAGGCTGGCGCGGCTGAATCTCAGCGAGGATGAGATCGGGAAATTCACCGAACAGCTCAGCGCAATACTGGAGCACATCGCCAAGCTGAACGAGGTGGACACCGAGGGTGTTGCGCCCACCTCGCACGTTCTCGACATCACGAACGTGTTCCGCGAGGATGCGGTCACCGAATCCCCCATCGAGAACATGGCGAAGATGGCGCCCGATTTCGCAAAAGGCCATTTCCGCGTCCCCAAGGTCATCGAGTAGTTTCCCCCGAACATCATGGCGTACGCCTCCCTTAAAGAATTCGTCGACGCCCTGGAGCGCGCGGGCGAGTTGCGCCGCGTCAAGGTTCCGGTCGACGTGGAACTGGAGATCACCGAGATCGCCGACCGATCGGTGAAGAGCGGCGGCCCCGCCCTCTTGTTCGAAAAGCCGGTCACTCCCGACGGGCATGAATACGACGTTCCCGTACTCATCAACGCCTATGCTTCCGAGGAGCGGATGAAGCTGGCGCTCGGCGTCGAGAGCATGGACGCGGTGGCGGACGAGGTGGCGGAGCTTCTGGAAATCAAACCGCCCGAGGGCATCATCGAGAAGGTGAAGATGCTGCCCAAGCTCGCGCGGCTCGCATCTTTCTCGCCCAAGACGGTGAGCGCGGCCCCGTGCCAGGAGATCGTCGAGACCGAGAACCCGAACCTCTTCTCGATTCCCGCCATCAAGTGCTGGCCCGAGGACGCGGGACGCTACATCACCTTCGGGCACATCTACTCGCGAAACCCCCGGACGGGCAGGCGGAACGTGGGCCTCTACCGCGTGCAGTTTTTCGACGAGAAGACCGCCGGCATGCACATGCACTTACACCACGACGGGGCGCAGAACTTTCAGGAAAGCTCGAAGATGGGCGCGCGCATGGAGATGGCGATCGCATTGGGGGGAGACCCCGTCTACGTCTACGCGGCGAGCGCACCGCTGCCGCCCGCGATAGACGAGTTGAACCTCGCCGGTTTCCTGCGAAGAAAGAGCGCCGAACTGGTCAAGTGCAAGACGGTGGACGTGGAGGTGCCCGCGGATTCGGACATCGTGGTGGAGGGCTACCTGAACCCCGGCGAGCTCAGGGAAGAGGGGCCCTTCGGCGATCACACGGGCTGGTATTCCCTGGCGGATGATTACCCCGTCTTTCACGTCACGGCCATCACGAGGAAGCGCGAGGCCATCTACCCCACCACCATCGTGGGCCGCCCGCCGATGGAGGATTACTGGCTCGGCGGGGCCACGGGGCGCATATTCCTGCCGCTGATGAAGATGCAGTTGCCTGAGATTGTGGACGTGCACATGCCGGCGGAGGGCGTGTTCCACAACATGGTGATCGTCTCGATCCGCAAGGCCTATCCCTACCACGCGCGGAAGGTGATGTACGCCCTGTGGGGGATGGGGCAGATGGCGCTGGCGAAGGTCATCGTCATCGTGGATGAGGACGTGAACGTGCACGACATCAGCGAGGTCTCCTGGAAGGTGCTCGGCAGCATCGACCCGAGACGCGACATGGTGTTCGTCGACGGCCCCGTGGACGCGCTCGAACACGCCGCCCCGCGCCTCCACGTGGGCAGCAAGGTGGGCGTGGACGGCACGCGGAAGTGGGCGTCGGAGGGTTTCGAGCGCGAATGGCCGCCCGAGATCGTGATGACGGACGAGATTAAGGAGCGGGTCACGAGGCGCTGGGAGGAGTACGGCCTTGGCGGCTGAGGCGTCGATGGCGAGAAGTTTCCGGCATTTCCTGCGCATGGTGAAATTCGAGCACACCATCTTCGGCCTCCCCTTCGTGCTGATGGGCGGGGTGATGGCGGCCGGCGGGATCCCTTCCGCCTGGGCCTTGTTCTGGATGGTGATGGCGGCGGTGGGCGCGCGGAATTTCGCCATGTCGCTCAACCGCTTCGCCGACAGGGACATCGACCCCAAAAACCCGAGGACGAAAGACCGCGCCGAATTCCAGGCGCTGCTCCACTCGAAATCCATCCTCGCGATGCTGGCGGGCTTTCTGGCGCTCTTCGTACTCTCGGCCTGGATGCTGAATCCGCTCGCGTTCGCGCTTTCCTTCGCCGTGGCGGCGTGCATCGTCTTCTACTCGTATTCCAAGCGCTTCACCTCCTCGACGCACCTGTTCCTGGGCTTCGTGCTGGGATGCGCGCCTGCGGGCGCGTGGGTGGCCGTGCGCGGCGATCTGGACCCCGTGGCCGTCTTGCTGTTCTGTGGCGTCACCTTGTGGGTGGGCGGGTTCGACCTCATATACGCCTGTCTGGACGTGGATTTCGACAACGAGGAGAACATTTACTCCCTGCCGCGTCTGTTAGGCATTAAAGGCGCGCTCATCGTCTCTGCGGTCGCCCACCTGGGGACGATGGCCTGTTTCTACGCGGCGGGACTGGCGTTCGGCCTGGGCGCGCTTTACTGGACAGCGCTGGCGGCGGCGGGGTGCCTCCTGTTCTGGGAGCACTGGATCGTGCGACCGGACGACCTGAGCCGCGTGGACATATCTTTCTTCAACCTGAACGCCTGGGTGTCCGTGGTCATCGCAACGGGCGCGGTCGCCGACGTGCTCATCGGCGCGGGCTGAGCGCGCGCGTGCCGACCCGCATCGAGAAAAAAGAAGTCCAGGCGATGTTCTCGGACATCGCGCCCACCTACGACCTCCTGAACCGACTTCTGAGCTTCGGCGTGGACCGCCTCTGGCGCAAGCGCGCCGTGGCGAGCCTTCTGAGCTATTCAAGTGGACAAGAAGCCCGCTTTCTCGACCTGGCGACGGGCACGGCGGACGTGGCTCTGGAGGTACACCGCCAGGCCGATAGCGGCGCGCGCATCTTCGGCGTTGATTTCGCGTACCCCATGCTCGCGCGCGGCAAGGCGAAGGCGGCGTCGAAAGGCGCTACGCTTTCCCTCATCCAGGGAGACGGTTTATGCCTGCCCTTCGGGGACGGCGCGTTCGATGGGGTCATCATCGCGTTCGGCCTTCGCAATTTCGAGGATCGCGAGGCGGGCCTGTCCGAGATGGGGCGCGTGCTGAAAGCGGGCGGCAGGCTCGCCGTGCTGGAATTCGGGCATCCCGAAGGAGTGTTCGGGCTGTTGTACGCCTTTTACTTCCGGGTGCTCCTCCCGGTCGTGGGGCGGCTCGTCTCCGCGCACCGAAGCGCGTATAATTACCTCCCAAACACGGTATACGAATTTCCCGAAGCCGAGAGGCTCTCGGCGATGATGCGCGATGCGGGCTTTCGCGATGTGAGCCACCGCCCGATGACGGGCGGCATCGCCGAGCTTCACACCGGGGTGCGCGAATAACCCGCGAACCCCGCGCTCCCGAGGGAGGGAAGGGCGTGACCCCTCCGCCAGAGACGAACGCCATCGAGCAGGACGAAGCCGACATTCTGCGGCGCATCGAGAAGCGGCTCCTGTGGCTTTCCACCTACAGCGTTCATTACGCGAACAACCTGCGCGAAGGCTCCGAGAACATCAAGATAGGCGGCCACCAGGCGAGTTCTTCCTCAATCGTGAGCCTGATGACGGCCATGTTCTTCCGCTGGCTCAGGACGGGGGACAGGCTGGCGATCAAGCCCCACGCCTCGCCCGTGCTGCACGCGGCCCATGCGCTCCGGGGCGATTTGCCGATGGAGCGCCTGCGGGATCTGCGCGCCTTCGGCGGCCTGCAGGCGTATCCGAGCCGCTCAAAGGATGAATTCCCCGTCGATTTCTCCACCGGCTCGCTCGGGCTGCCCTCGGTGGCCGCCTCGTTCGCCGCGCTCATGCAGTCCTACATCGACGATCATTTCGGCGAAGGCCCGCGGCAGCGCTTCATCTCCCTGGTGGGGGACGCCGAACTCGACGAGGGGAACATCTGGGAGGCGCTGGCGGAGGAATACGTCGCGCATCTCGGCAACGTCATCTGGGTGGTGGACCTGAACCGCCAGAGTCTCGACCGCGTCGTGCCAGACGGCAAGGCGCAGCAGATTCGCGACCAGTTCCGCCTGCACGGCTGGCACGTTGTGGAGCTCAAATACGGAAAGCGCCTGCAAACCGCGTTCGCGCTCAGGAACGGCGAATCGCTGAGGCGGCGCATCGACGACATGTCGAACAGCGAGTACCAGATGCTCATCGGGAGAAGCGGGGGCGAGATAAGAGAGGGCCTCATGCGCGGTGAGGCGGGCGAGTACAAGGGCCTGGCGGGTCTTCTGGATCGCTACCCGGACGAGGAGTTGCCCGCGCTCCTGTCCGACCTGGGCGGCCACGACATCGAGTGCATCCTGGAAGCGCTCGAAGAAGCGGACGGGGTTCGCGACAAGCCCGTGATGATCCTGGCCTACACCATCAAGGGCTGGGGGCTGCCCATCGCGGGCGACCCCATGAACCATTCCCAACTCCTGACCGAGGCGCAAATCGCCGAACTGCGCGATTCCGCAGGCCTGGGCGAGGGCGAGGAACTCGCGCCCCTGGCGGGAGATAGCGCAGAGGCCCGCGCGGTCGAGGCGGCGGTGGCGCGCTACGACGCGAGAGCGGCTCTCGCCAGAGAAGAGGTTGTCCCCGGCCCCATGCCGGAGGAAGTGGGGGCGAACTTCGCCTCCACCACCTCCACGCAGGAGGCGTTCGGCGCCATCATGACGAACCTGGCGCGGGAGGATGCGCTCGCGAAGCACATCGTGACCACCTCGCCCGACGTGGCCGTGAGCACGAACCTGGGGGGCTGGATCAACCGGCGCGGCGTGTATCACCCCGAGGGGAAGGCGGATTTCTTCGCGCTCCAGCAGGTGCAGCGGCTCCTGAAATGGGAGGAGTCGCCTGCGGGCCAGCACATCGAGCTGGGGATTTCCGAGAACAATTTAATGTTGTTGCTCGCCGCCTTCGGGGTCTCGAAGGAGCTATGCGGGGTGCGCGTCTGCCCCATCGGCACGGTGTACGACACCTTCATCAGCCGCTGCCTCGACGCGCTCCGCTACGCGGTCTATAACGGCGGGCGCTTCATCGTGGTGGCGACGCCGAGCGGCACGAGCCTCTCGCCCGAAGGCGGCGCGCACCAGAGCATCCTGACGCCGGCCATTTCGCTTGAGATGCCGGGGCTGGAAGCCTATGAGCCGACCTTCGCCGTCGAGGTCGAGTGGCTGCTCCTGTCCGCCATCGGCCGCGTTCTGGGGGATGCCGATTGCCCGGCGTTTTATCTCCGCCTGAGCACGAAGCAGGTGGATCAGAACCTCCTGCCCGCAGAGTGGCTCACGGACCCCTTAAAGCGCGAGGTATTGAGAGGGAACGTACTGGGCGGCGGCTACCTGCTTCACTCGGCGAAGGAGGCGCCCGGCTACAGTGCGGGCGTGAACGCGGTGAACCTCTTCGTGAGCGGGGTGATGACGCCCGAAGCCCTCGCCGCCGCCCGCGCGCTGGCGGGGGAGGGGGTATACGCGAACGTGTTCGTCTTGACGAGCGCGGACAGGATTTACGCCGAGCACAAGCAGGCGAAAAAAGCGGGCCGCCCCTCGCGCCTCGAGATGATGGTGGGAGACGAACACCGCGACAACCCGGTCGTCTCCGTGCTGGACGGCCACTCGCTCGCCCTCTCGTTCCTGGGCGGCGCGCTGGGCGCGGACCAGCGGTGCCTGGGCACCGACCAGTTCGGCCAGAGCGGCCTTCCGCACGAAGTCTATGACGCCCTCCAGATAGGACAGGCGCACATCGAGCAGGCTTGTAAAGAGGTTTTGGGGTAGGGGGGAGGAATGCGCGTTTTGACGCATGGTGAGCCTGAACCATACCTTCGATATTTGGAATTTGACTTCATAAACGCGATGGATAGACTATCGGTATGGGGTGGGATCATGTCCTGACCCGAAGTGAGGTTGTTGAGCAGGAGAGCAGGCCATGGAACAGCTATTGAAGGATGATTTTCAATATTACCTCGATCACCAGACCGAACTCGCGGAGAAATACGAGGGGAAGTACATCGTCATCAAAAACCGCCTGGTGCTCGGGACCTACGACGACGAGATGGAGGCCGTCGAGAAGACGGCCAAAAAGCACGAACTCGGCACGTTTCTCGTTCAGGAATGCAGTTCCGATCCGGACAGCACGATAGAGACCTTCCATTCGAGGGTCAGTTTTTCCTAGATGCCGGAACCGTCCAGTTTCGCCTTCACGACATATTACGACGAGCGGAAAAACGTCCTCGTTAATGAGGTGCGAGTCGCCGCCGCTTACACGCCTACGGAAGACTCTCCCGCCCCCGCTTTTCAGGAATACGAGGCGATTTGGGATACGGGAGCGACGCGCACCGTGATTACCAGGCGGGTGGTGGAGGATTGCAATCTCAAAGCCATAGGCATGAGCCGGGTGCGAGGCGTCAACGATGTCCGCTCGGCCGAGGCGTATTTGATCAATATCCGCCTGCTGAACGATGTGGAATTCGGCAATCTGCGAGTCATCGGAAACGAACGGTTGAGTGGCGGCGCGGATGTCCTGATCGGTATGGACATCATCGGCGCGGGCGACTTTGCGGTCAGCAACTACCAAGGGCGCACGACGTTTACCTTTCGCTGCCCTTCGCAAGAGCGAATCGACTTCCTGCCTCCCGAAGAACGGCCCCCGGAGTACCGCTAGAAGTGACCGATTTCCGTATTTTCGGTTGATGTGTTTTCACGATCTCTTTGTGGCCTCCCGCACACGAGGTTTACGACGACCTCCAGATCGGACAAGCGCATATCGAACAAGCGTGTCGCGAGGTTGTGGGGTGAAAGTCACAACCGTCCCTGCGGGCTAGTCTCAATAGAAAAAATCAGGTTTAATGTTTCCACAGCCGTGTTCTCATCGCCCTGCGTGATATGTTGTTGGTCAGATTCATCGAACAATTGCGCGCCCTGATCGCGAATTGAAATCGCGAGGAGTTCTCCGATGCTCACCAAGCTCACAGCCCGCAACTTCAAGCGCTTCGACGAGGTCGAAGTCGAGTTGGGGAACCCGGTGGTGTTCATCGGCCCGAACAATTCGGGGAAAACCTCCGCAATGCAGGCTCTGGCTCTTTGGGATATCGGCCTCAAGCGCTGGAACGAGAAATACTCCGGGAAACGCACCCCGCAGAATCGACCGGGCGTCACCATCAACCGCAGGGACCTCCTCGCTATTCCCGTTCCGAGAGCAGCTCTTTTGTGGCGTGAACTCCATACCCGGGTAGTACGAAAAATCGCAGGAAGTCAGCAAACGAATAACGTACGAATCGATCTCATCGTCGAGGGCGTTAGTCGAGACAAGAAGTGGACTTGCGGCTTAGAATTCGACTATGCGAACCCCGAATCGTTTTATTGTAGACCGCTCCGTCGAGGCGAGGGCAAGACGCCGAAACGAATGCCGATTCCAGAAGAAGCCGCAACGACGCATATCGCTTTACTTCCCCCCATGTCAGGTCTGGCGGCTACGGAAACTCGGCTCGACCAAGGCGCTATTAACGTGCGGGTGGGAGAAGGGCGTACGGCGGAAGTGTTGCGAAATCTTTGCTACAAAATTCAAAATGAGACTCCCGAACTGTGGGAAAAATTAGTGAGTCAGATCAGTGATCTCTTCGGCTCCGAACTCGCGGAACCACGCTATGTGGAAGAGCGGGGAGAAATTTTGATGGAATATCGAGAGCATGGGACAAGTCTCGATCTGTCATCCAGCGGACGCGGTTTGCAACAAATTCTGTTGATACTGGCGTACATGTATGCGAATCCTGGAGCGATTATCCTTTTGGACGAACCCGACGCGCACCTCGAAATTCTCCGGCAGAGTCAAATCTACAAGCTGATCACAGATGTCGCAGAGGAACGTGGTAACCAGATCATCGCGGCGAGCCATTCGGAAGTTCTTTTGAATGAAGCCGCAGGTAAAGATATGGTCATTGCCTTCGTCGGACCTCCTCACCGCATCGACGACAAAGGAAGCCAGGTGCAAAAAGCGCTCCGTGAAATTGGGTTTGATCAGTATTATCAAGCCCAGCAGACCGGTTGGGTTCTTTATCTCGAAGGTTCAACGGATTTAGCGATATTACGGGCTTTAGCCGAGCGCCTAGACCATGAGAGGGCGATGAAGGCTTTGGAACGGCCTTTCGTACATTATGTTGGCAATCAGCCGTTACAGGCTGCGCAACATTATCACGGTCTTCGAGAAGCCTGCTCGGATTTGAAGGGTGTAGCTCTTTTCGACCGCTTGCAAGCGGGTATGCCGGAAAGCGGTGATCTTGAGTGCTTGATGTGGCGAAAGTGCGAAATCGAAAACTATTTCTGCACTCGGGCGACCTTGGAAGCTTATGCGCGAGGCTCAGCGGACTTAGAAGAACAGAGCCTCTTCACACTGCAAGTTGATAGGCGGCTTGAAGCGATGCGGGGTGCTATCATCGACATTGAAGGCGCCTTAGAAAGACTCGATAGAGGATCGCCATGGGGAGACGACATCAAGGCGAGTGATGACTTCCTCACGCCGTTGTTCAAGACTTATTTCGACACACTCGAATTGCCCAACCTCATGGCCAAGAAGCAGTTTTACGAGCTCGCCTCCCATGTTCCCGAAGAGGAAATCGATACCGAGATCGCTGAAAAGCTGGATGCGATTGTCCGAGTTGCGGAGAGCGCCAAGCCTGAGTGTTGAGTTACACCAGCATTGCCATGGGCTGGAACTTCCTATCTTCGGAGTTGTTAAAAAATCCCTGAGTTCGTGATTTGTCGTATGGGCCCGACAAATGAAAGAGGATACACCACTCCCCCCTTGAGGGTCGGTCTTTCCCCTCGGGAAGACCGACAGTGAACTGAGGGCGCAAGCCCGCAAGCGAACTGGTGGGGGGTAGTATTCGAAATGTATCACAACTCGCGATACACCCCCCACCGATTCAGCCTTCGCACAAACCGCTCGGCTTCATCGACTCCCCCTCAAGGGGGGAGTGATTCTTTTCTCTCTCGTTTGTTGGCGATGCTATTCAGGGCGAAGTCCGCAACTACGCTGGCGGTGGTGAATCCCGAGTGAGAAGGGACATTTCCAACAACTCCTTGTAGGGGCGGTTCGCCACTCCTCGTTTCTTTGCCATCCCTCGCTCTTTTCCGTAATGTGAATCGTTGCGATTTTGAAAACGAAGAATTGGCAGGGATAGTTCAAGATGAATGAGAAAAGAGATGAAACCGGACATGGTTGAACGCATCATGAAATATCCAATGTGGTGCGGAGCAGGCTGGATTGTTTTACTCGGTGTTGTGGCTTGGCTTTTCCAAAGTTGGCCGGGAGGTTTCTGGGGTTGGCTAGGGGTCTCATGGGAATGGTTGCGGGAGACGCCGGGTGGTTATGAATCGGCCTCGACGACGATTCGCAATCTCGGCTTGTTCGCCGCCGCGCCTTTTGCTTTATGGTTCGCCTACTGGCGCGCCAGGGTTGCAGATCGTCAATCCAAAACAGCGCAGGAAAGTCTACTGAACGAACGCTACCAGAAAAGCGCGGAGATGCTCGGTCATCCCGATATCGGGTCTGTTCGTATCGGCGGCATTCACGCTCTGGCTCGTCTCGCCAGTGAGTCCCCGGAAACTTTCCATCTGCCGGTTATGCAGCTTTTCGCCGCATTTGTCGTAGACCGGACGAGAGGAGAAACAGCGGCGCAAGTCGGATTGATTACGGATTCAGAAAAGCCTGGAACCGAAGAAAGACGTAAAGCGGAATCCGAAAGTTCCGGAAAGGAAGTAGACGATACGGGTGAAGATTATCGACGAAATATCGAGTCCGCATCGGCGGAGTTTTTCGGTCCGTTCTTTGCTGCCGACAGGGAAGTCGGACCGGTTCCCGGATTGGCGAAGGATGTGGAAGAGGTCATGAATCAAATCGCACAACGGAGCCAAAAGCAAATTGCTCTGGAGGGCAAGGAAGCATTCAGGATGAATCTCGCCGATGCGTCTCTGCATGGGCTTATCTTTCATGAGGCGGATTTTTCTAATTTCGACTTCACAAAAGCGGATTTGCGTCGTGTGCGGGGCTGGCGGGCTCGCCTCACTAGCGCTGTTCTTCCAGGTGCTGATTTAAGTGGTGCAAATATGAACGGCGCTGATTTTCGCGATGCCGACATGAGGCGCGTGAACCTTACTGCAGCTAGGCTAGAGGGTGCGGACATTAGAAATGCCAAGCTTGGTCTCGTTGATTTGGTAGGTCAAAACCTTTGGAAGGGATCCATTTTCCCCTCGAAACTGGTAGGCACTCTTTTAGGCGGAGCAGACTTGAGAGGAGCCGATTTGGGCAGGGCGGATATGCGCGGAGCGTCATTAGGAGGCGCGAAACTCGATACTGCGAATCTTGGCGGAGCGAACTTGAACGGAGCGGATTTGAGGGCAGCAAGTTTGAGAGACGCACATCTTGGCGGAGCCGATCTGGGCAACGCAAATCTCGGTGGTTCAGGCGCTGACCTGAGCAGAGCCGACCTAACGGGCGCAAATCTGGCGAGCGCGAACCTCGGCAACGCGAACTTGGCTGGCGCATATCTCAGTGATGTGAACGTAAGCGGTGCCGATTTTTCCAACGATTGGAGGAGTGGAACCGCATCTCCAGCACACGGCTTGACGCAACAGCAACTCGATCAGACGACAGCGGACCCGAGTAACCCGCCCGATTTAGATGGTGTCCTTGACCCCGAAACGGGCGAGCAACTGGAATGGCGCGGAAAACCCCTCAACGAATGACATTCCACACTAACTAAACCACATCACTTTCGACAATAGAGATGATCTGCAGTTAAAGAAGGGCGGCTCGCGAGCCGCCCCTACAAAATTGTTAAAAGCGGATCAAGGATCCCCTGGCCGTTTAGAACGGGATAAAATCTGGAGCCGCGCTCTCTGTTCCATCTCCATCAACACCATTTCGGGCGGCGTCCGCCGCGGTAGGGCAGGGCGTGGCCGGTGGCGAGTAGCAGCGTGGCGAGGTCGCGCCCGTCCGCCAGCAGTACGCTCGCCACGACGCGGCGGCCGAACTTGCCGTGCGTCACGTTGATGAGCCAGACCTGCTCGCCGATGACGCCCCGCACGAAATCGCGCGCGGCGAGGCCCCTCCGGCGCTCGTACTCGCCGCACTTGGGCCGCCTGATCTCGGGCGTGTCGACGCCGCGCACCCGCACGTTGGTCTGCGCGATGAGGCCCGGCCAAACCCTGGCCTCGACCTTCACGGTGTCGCCGTCGAGCACTCTCGTCACGCGCGCGGGCACGCGCTGCTCGAACGCCGCCGCGTTGGCCGCGAGGGCAAGGGCCAAGGTGATGATTCCGCATGTGATGAAACGGGTCTGGTAGCGCATCTCGGGTCTCCTCGTGTTCCTCGTGTGGTGTCCTCGTGCAGCAGATGGGTCTCGCAAAAAGATTACAGGAGAAAAAGGGATTTGCGAACGGGAGCATGATTGGGGGAGACGCTTCTTTTTCAGGGTTGCTTCTCGAGCCTTGAGCGGGCGTTCCCGGAATCGCCTGCACCGAGACAAAAGCGCAGCCGGATTGCGCCGGTGGCGCCTTCGCTAGATTCAAAACGCGGCAATCGCTCCTTCTTCGGCCGCGGCGAACACTCGTTTATCGGGGTTGTTGACAAAGACCCCTTTTCAGGGAGTAGAAAGGACGCCCCTCTCGACTGGAAAAGCAACCTCCCCTACCCCCCCTTGTCAGGGCTGTTGAGAAACCTCACAAAAGGAGCGCGGTGAATTTCACTCCCCCCTTGAGGGGGAGTCGAAGAGCTGAGGGCGTAAGCCCGAAAGCGATTCGGTGGGGGGTATAACTCGGAGTGGCGATAAAACGTGATTCACCCCCCACCGAATCGGCCTTCGCATAAACCGCTCGGCCTCTTCGACTCCCCCTCAAGGGGGGAGTGGTTGTTGGGGGGCTCTGCAAGGGGAGAATGGTTTGGCGCGATCCGTAAGGACTTTTCAACACCCCCTCCTCGCCCGGACTTGATCGTCCCGCCGGAATGACGGTCAAAACTGCATTTCCTCCCGCCCCGGTCGACGCCGTGTACGCATCTGCCCGCATTTGCGGTGATCGTGTTCTCGGAGTGGCGGGGTATGATGGGAAGGCCCTCCGTCGGCCTTCGGTTTTTCAGGTGTCGAATCAGGCGCCGATCGCTGGAGGCGGGTGGCCGCTCCGTCGAGGTGCCGATCATGAATAATGCAAATAATAATTTCCGTAAATTCCGATAAAATTAGATAAATTCACGGGGTTTTTCGATAATTTTCCGGCTATTTTTTTCTTGGGAAAAGGCGCTGCGGAATCCGGGCGCAGGGGAAGTCTGCCATGGTTCGCGCCTCGCGCAATAACTGCAAATGCGGGGAATTGCGGGGTTGAAAATCCCCCGGGCGAGCGCCCGGGGGTTTCATGAATCGCTTAATTCTTGCTCAGGACGAAGACGCTGGAGACCGCGCCGGGGCCGCCGAGGGTGTGGCCGAGCGCGCGTTTCGCGCCCTTCACCTGGCGGTCGCCGCAGCGCCCCAGGAGCTGGTGCGTCAGGTCCGCCACCACGCGCGCGCCCGTCGCGCCGATGGGATGGCCGCAGCTTTTGAGGCCGCCCGAGGTGTTCACGGGCAGCTCGCCGCCGAGTCTGCTCGCGCCGCTCTTCACGAAATCGGGCCCCTCGCCCTTCTTGACGAAGCCCAAATCCTCATAGTTCAGGATCTCCGTAATCGTAAAACAATCATGCACTTCCGCCAGGTCTATCTCCTCGCGGGGGTTCGTGACGCCGGCCTGCTCGTAGGCCTGGCGCGCGGCTTCCTGCGTGGCCTCGAAGCCGATGAAGCTGAACCTGGGGTTGAACGCGGTGGTGATGTAGCCAGTCGCGCACGAGAGACCCATGCCGTCGATCAAGACGTAGTCTTTCTTGTCGAAGCGCGATTCGGCCAGGTCCGCCCGGCAGAGCACGACCGCGGCGGCGCCGTCCGTCGTGGGGCAGCAATCATACAGGCCCAGAGGCTCCGTGACCGGCGGGGCCTTCAGGACCTGCTCCTTGGTGATCTCCTTCCTGAAGTGCGCGCGCGAGTTCAGGCTGCCGTGGTAGTGGTTCTTCACCGCCACCTCGGCGAGGTCTTCCTTATCCGCGCCGAATTCCTCGAAATACCGCCTCGCCAGAACGGCGAAACTGCCCGGCGCCGTGCGGCCCTTCGAGTACATAGGATGAAGTTTTTCAACGTGTTGCGCGACCAGGCTGCCCCGCGGCGGGACCTCGCGCATCTTCTCGGCGCCGACGGCCAGGACGACGTCGTGCATGCCTGAGGCGACGGCCATCGCCGCCATGCGGACGGCCTCCATGCCCGTGGTGCAGTAGTTCGAGACCCGCGAGACGGGCTTCGGGTAGAGGTTCAGCGCCTCTGCGAGCGAGGGTCCGCCGGTGCCGTCGAAGCCCCAGCCGAGCGGCAGATACGTGCCCAGCCACGCGGCTTCGATGTCTTCGCCGCTCACGCCTGCATCCTCATAGGCCTCGTAGGCGGCTTCCACCACGAGGTCGTTATAGCTCTGCTCGAAGAGTTCTCCGAATTTCGTGATGCCCACACCGATGATGGCGACTTTTCCGGCGATGGTTCCGCTCATGGCTAACTCCTTGAAAAAAGATGTCTTTCTTCAGAAAATATAAAGCCCTATTCGGCGGGGCGCAGTTTCCAGAAGTAATTATAATACCCATCGCCCTGATGGAGAAGCCTGAAAGTGAGTTCGCACTCCATTCCGATGTGGACCTCGTCTTTCACCTGGCTCGTCATCTGGCCGTAAAACCGACCGCCGCCCTCGAGTTCCACCGTAGCCATGGTGATGAAGCCCTCGGGCGATGGGGGCAGGTAGTCATGGATGAAGGTGAAGATTTTGCCCCGGCGGCCCAGTTTCCGCTCATCCCATTCATCCCGCGTACCACAGGCGTTGCAGACCTGCTGGCGGGGATACTGAAGCTCCCCGCATGAGCGGCAAACCCCCGCCATCAGGCGCATGGTCGCCCTGTTTTCCTTCCACAGGATGCTGGGCGAGGTGAAGGGCTTGATTTCTTCCTCGGGTGATAACCCATTGAATTTCAACCATTGTCCATAGTTCGGGATGGCGCGCGCGCGCTCCACGGACCAGCCGACTCCCCGCTGCGTCCTCAGGGAATGGACCTTGTCCGTCGCTCGGAGCAGGATGGCTTCGCCACCGCTCCCGTGACCCGCGACGATGATGTGCTCGCCCGGTTCCGCGCTCTGGAGCGCATCGACGAGGGAGAGCAGAGGCGCGGCCGCTCCGGAATCCCCGAGGCGCGCGATGAGGGGGCTTTCGGGATAGGCCGAGTCGGGAAAGCCCAGTTTCCGGGCGATTGCGGCGTGGGTGCGGGCGTCTGGGGCGTAGACGAGTACGCGCGCGATGTCCTCTCTCGTGGCCCCTGTCTGGCTCAGCAGTCCCTCGACGGTGGCGACGCTCTGGCGCACATAGCCGTAGTCCTGGATGAACTTGGCGTCACCGGCGGAGACGGCTCCCTCGCCCGGCAGCCGCCACCGGTCGATGAAATCCTCAGACCATGAGTAAACCGCCTCGATCTCGGCGGCGACGTCCTCTCCCTTGCCGAGCAGCACGGCCGCCGCGCCGTCGCAAAGGCTTAATTCATCGGGACTTCCCGGCAGCGCGGGCCTTTTCTCCGCCGCCACCACGGCCGCCGATTTGGAGGAGCCTGCTTCGATGGCGTCACACGCGGCCTTGAGCGCGGACGTGCCCGCGCGCACCGAGCCGCCTGCATCCAGGGTGAAGAGTGTTTCGGGCAGATCGGCCGCCGCCGCGAGAACGGAAGCGTTTGATTTTTCGGCGTATGGGTGGGTCGTTGAGGCGAAATAGAGGGAATCGACCTGGGAATCGCCCCAGCCCGCCGCGTTGATCAGCGCCTCCACTCCCATGGTGATGGGGTCCTCGTCGAAACCGGCCAGCGGGCGTGAAGCCCTCCGGTTGCCGGTTCCCCATACGGCCCGCACGGTCTCTCCATCCAGGCGATGAAAGGGAATATATGCTCCCACACGTGTGATACCAGCCATTTCTCCTCCTTCAAGTTTTCTTCGGAAATCGGGGTGATTTTTCTCTCGTGCGGGCCAAATAGTCAAGCCGCGCAAGGGTTTTATGGTTGTTATGGGTGCGCGGCGAATCAGATTTCAGGGTTTTGCATCTCGCACGCCTTCTCTAAATGCCCCAATTCTTCTATGATACAGATGCTCGCCAACTATATATTTCATGCGGGAGAAAAGACGAATGAAACTTCACGTTGAATACTGCGAAAAGTGAAACTACGGGCCACGCTATGAGCAGTTGGCTCAGGATCTGAAAAAACATTTCCCGGACCTGGAAATCGCCGGAAACGAGGATGGAAATTTTCGCGTCGGCTCCTTCGAACTGGTGCTCGATGGTGATCTCTTGTGGTCGAAACTCGATTCGGGCAATTTCCCCACGGAAGAAGAAGCGGTCAATCTACTCCAAGAGCATGTAAAAGCATGACTTTCGAGGGCGAGGTAGTCTCGGTTCACATCGCCTCGGTGGGCGGCGAACCCATGATGGAGGTCGCCCAGGCGCAGGCTGTCATAGGGTCCGGCCTGGCCGGAGATCGCTACGCCGAGGGCGTGGGAACGTATTCCAAGAAGCAGGGGCCCGATCGTGAAGTGACGCTCATCGAAATCGAGGCCATCGAAGCGCTTGTGCGCGACCACGATATCAAACTCGACGTGGGCCAGAGCAGGCGAAACATCGTGACGCGAGGTGTTCCGCTCAATCACCTGGTGGGGGCGGAATTTCAAGTGGGCGGTGTGAAGATGCGCGGCGTTCGCCTGAACGAGCCATGCAAATATTTCGAGAATTTACTGGGGATAGAGGGCCTGCACGACGCGCTCATCAATCGCTCGGGACTGAATGCTCAAGTTATAAGCGAGGGTTCCATTCGCGGAGGCGATGTCGTCAAACGCATCTGAATCAATATTTTCTAGAGATCCTCTAATGTCATTTCCCGTCGTACAGGTGGATGCGTTTACCGATACGCCCTTTTCGGGTAATCCGGCCGCTGTATGCATTCTGCCGGCGCAAGTGGACGCAGAGTGGATGCAGCGCGTGGCGGCGGAGATGAATCTCTCTGAAACCGCTTTCGTGGTGAAACAAGAGGACGGCTACGGCCTGCGCTGGTTCACGCCCTTGAGCGAGGTGGACCTTTGCGGTCACGCTACGCTTGCGAGCGCCCATGTACTCTGGGAAGGAGGACATCTCGGTTCTGACGAGACGGTCATCTTCCACACGAAAAGCGGGGTTTTGACCTGTGAGCAGAAAGACGAATGGATAGAAATGAATTTCCCCATAAGCCGGGAGTCGCCCGCAGCGCCCCCTGACGCCCTGGTGGAGGGCCTCGGCCTTATGCCCCGCTATGTGGGGAAAAGCGAGTTTGATTATCTGGTGGAAGCCGATTCCGAGGCGGCGATCAGGTCTCTGGTTCCTGATTTTCAAGTTCTCGAGAACGTTCCCATGCGCGGCTGCATAGTTACGGCGCGATCCGATGACCCTGAATATGATTTCGTCTCTCGATTTTTCGCTCCAGGGCTGGGTGTGAACGAAGACCCGGTGACGGGTTCCGCCCACTGCTGCCTGGGGCCATTCTGGGCGGAGCGCCTTAAAAAAGAAGAACTTAACGCTTACCAGGCATCCACGAGAGGCGGGGTGGTGCGTATGAGGATCCTTGGAGACCGCATTATTCTGGGAGGCAAGGCCGTGACCGTCCTGCAAGGGGATTTGCTTTAGGCGCGAAGGTCGGTCGACTGAGTCATCAAAGTTACGGCCACGCTCATGAGAATTCCAGACTGGTCGACGTCATCTGAGCCTCGTGCCAGTTCACAATGACTCAATACCCTCGTATGGGAATTGAGAATGTAGATATCGGCCGGGATTCCCTGAAAATCCATAGCAGGAAACTCTCTTGCGCCTTGGAGTCTCAAGGGCTATAACGGGCGGCTTCAATCGCTGGATGAAGTGCTCTGTAATTATTACTTTCAAGGACATTTTCATTTGCAAGGAGATTTTAGATGGTAGTTGCTTTTGACTCCCAGGCCGTGGGTGCGAATCGTTTGGAAGAGATTCCTTTCTCGGGCATTCGCAAGGTTTTTGACGCCGTGGCGAAACTGGAAGGCGAGGGGCGCGACGTGATCCACTGGCAGATTGGCCGCACGGATTTCGATACGCCCGAGCACATCAAGCAAGGAGCCGCAGAATCCCTCGCACGCGGTGACGTGCACTACGCACCCAGCACGGGAGTACCCGCCTTGCGGAAGGGCATTGCGCACAGGACGGAAGTCGACACCGGTGTGGAGGTGAACCCCGATACGCAGGTAATCGTTATGGCGGGGGCGAACGAAGGCATCATGGTTTCCATGCTGGCGCTGGTCAATCCCGGCGATGAGGTGATCATCGCGCAGCCGAACTGGCATCATTACAAATCCTGCACGGCGTTGGCGGGCGGCGTGCCCGTCGAGGTGATGACGAAAGAAGAGAACGATTTCGCGTTGCGCGCCGAGGACATCGAGGCGGTCTTGACGCCCAAGACGAAACTCGTTTGCCTCACTTCACCCGGCAATCCCACAGGCTGCACGATCCCTGAATCCGAACTCGCGAAAATCGCCGAACTGGCGGTGCAGCGCAATTTCATGGTGATGAGCGATGAGATATATGCGCGCATTTATTACGGCGATGCGCCGTGCGCCCCGAGCATTTTTTCACAGCCCGGCATGGCGGAGCGTACGGTGATCATCAACGGATTCTCGAAATTCTACAGCATGGACGGCTGGCGTCTCGGCTGGACGGTGGCGAGCCCCGAGATTACACGCCACTTGCTCAAGATCCGGCAATACACCACCGTGTGCGTCAACACGTTCATCCAGCATGGCGCGGCGCGCGGCGTACTTGAGGATCAGGCGCCCATGGAGGCGATGACGCGCGAATTCGACAATAGGCGGCGTGTGATATCAGAAGGCCTGCGAGCTATCGAGGGCGTCACGCTGGCGGAGCCTACGGGCGCGTTTTACGCGTTCCCGAACGTGAAGGTTTTTGGGGAAACATCGGGCGAAGTGGCGGACTACCTATTGAACGAGCACGCCATCGCCACGGTGGACGGCGCTGTTTTCGGCGGCGAAGGATACCTCAGGATCGCATATTCCTGCTCGACGGAAGAATGCGAGCGAGGCGTCGAGCGCCTGGCCGCTGCGTTGGAGCAGCTTCGCAAAGGCTAGATTAGTAGTTATTTCATTACGATGTGAGCAAAAATGCCCCCACATGCGATGGGGGCATTTTTGGTTCTGGGATGCAAGAATGCTTTCTCAAACCCTCCCGTAATCATCTTCGCGACGTTCGACGTCGTCCTCGCCGAAGTAGGCGCCGGTCTGCACCTCGATGAATACGAAGGGCGAATCTTCTTGGTTTTGAATCCGGTGCCATGCACCTTGCGGGATATCCATGCTCTGGCCGGCGGAAAACGTGATTTCCTCCCCTTCGCGGATGACGATGGCCTGTCCCGATATGGCGTGCCAGTGCTCCAATCTGCGCATGTGACGCTGCAGACTGAGGCGATGCCCCGGATGAACGACAACACGTTTGACCTTATGATCCGGCTCATCCGCCAATATGGTGAAATGCCCCCAAGGTCTATGTTCGGTATTATCTGTGGGCATCCGGCTCCTCAAAGAAAAAACGGCGCCTCGGGAAGGGGCGCCGTCTCTTGTCTGGCAATATGCTGCCAGGCCTATTAATGGCAGGGGAAGGCGAAGGCGTGGCGGGTATCGTGGGCGGCGTCATGCAAAAGTTGGGGTTGGGCGAAACCCACGCCGTAGAGGATGAATATGCCGAGAACGATCGCCAATATGGCCGGCTTGACGGCCGCCATACGCCGGATGAGGCCGTCCGATACGACTTCTTGATTCACTGCGTTCTCATAGAAAGCCATTAATCTGCTCCTCCAGGTTCTTTGCCTTACCGTCATGTATGCGGGAGATATTATCATATTTTCCCGAGAAGTCACTCCACTGCGCCGGTCTCTACCTCCCCGGAGAAATTCAGGCTAATCATCGATGATGGCCACCGCACGGCACCAGGCGCCGCTTGCGCGCTCTATATTGACGGGGAGCATCGAGACGGTGAATCCGGATTCGGGGATTTTATCGAGATTCATGAGCTTTTCCGCATGAATATATTCTCTCTTGCGTCCCAGGAAATGGCTGCCGAAGAAATCTTTCGTATTTCCCTGGCGTCTGAGTTCCGTCATCTTGGAGACGGGAATGTCGAAACCCCATGCGTCTATCCCCATCACCTTGATCCCCTGATCGACGAGCCATTCCGTAGCGTCGACGCTCATGCCGGGGTGGGTTTGTTCAAAATCGGGGGTGTAGAGATACTTCGTGGTGTGATCGGTCCGAATGAGAACGATATCCATCGGCTTGAGTGAATAGCCTTTCTCTTCGAGGGCCGCCACTTTCTGCTGCGTTTCCTCCACCGTGATGTTGTGTCCGCGTTCGGCGTCATGAAAATCGAGGACCACCCCATCGCTAACGCACCATTCGAGTGGGACGAGGTCGATCGTTTTCGAGGGTTTCCCCTCGCATTCAGGGCCGTAGTGGTACGGGGAATCGAGGTGCGTGCCGCTGTGCGTGCTGATGGCCGTGATGTTTTCGGTCGCGCAGTGCATGTGGTCGGGAAAATAACTGGTGTCCGGAAACTTGTATGATTTGGCTCGCATGCGTCCGAGTTCGGTGTGGTTTATGTATTGGATAGCGGCCGGGTTGTTCTCCATGGGTGCGTTTTGAAGGGGAACGCTTAAATCTACGATTCTACGGGCCATTATTAGAGACTCCTCATATATTTGGTTTTGGGTGTTGGCCGCCCGGGGCCTGCAGGGTTTGGATTATTTTTTATCCAACTTGAGGCCTGGCGGCGGAGCGGCGGCCTTTTCGCCGCGCTTGAGCAAGGGAAAGACCTCATTCGCGGCAATTCGAGCCGCCTGAAGCATATAGGGCATGCCGCAGTAAGTGGCCATCTGAATGATAACCTCCATGATCTCGCGTTTCGTCGCTCCGCAGTTCCACGAAGCCTGAATGTGGGTGCGCAGTTGCGGATGCGCGTTGGCCATCACACATGCGGCCACGGCGCAAAGCTCCCTGGTTTTATGGGACAGGACGTTACGGTCATAAAGCCCGCCGTAGCAGAAGTTCATGAAAAGTTCCATGAATTCCTCATCCGCCCATTCAGCCATGTCATGACCGATGCGCTCGGTAAATTCCTTGGTCCACAGGTGCGTGCCGCGTTTGAGGGCGCTCGCGGGAATTTTGGGTTTTCGTTTCGGAGGCATTGTTTCTCCTTTAGTGGATTGATCCCGGAAATTGTCTTGTTCAGAAGTTTTTAATCGAATTGGCGGAATTGCTAACACGCTCGATATCGCCTGTCAAACTGAAGCGGATAGTTGCCGGGAAGGTGCAATTAACGTTCGGGTAATACGGTCGAAACGATTTTGAAATACTTCTCACCTAAAAGATGTAAATGATGCTTCGTAAACCTAAACTCTCGGAATATCTAAAACGTATCGGAGGAAGGGGCATGAGAAGAAGGGGTCTCTACATTGCGGCGGCGTTGGTCTTCGCCGTGGGGGTTTTATCCTTTACCGGCAGCGGCTGGGCACAGGATGTCAAGGCCATGGCGAAGAGCCTGGCGGATTTACGAGTCGCGGCGGATACTGTTTGGGTGATGGTGGCCGGGTTTCTGGTGTTTTTCATGCACGCAGGCTTTGCGATGCTCGAATCGGGGCTTTGCCGGGCCAAGAACACCGTCGCCATTCTCTATAAGAATTTCGGCGTCGTCGCCGTCTCGTCCCTGGCATTCTGGATATTGGGTTTCGCCCTCATGTTTGGAGATGGCAGCTCTATATTGGGAACGAACGGGTTTTTCATCTCGGGGGCTGACAACAGCCCGGCCACGGGTGACGCGTACAAAGGTGTATTCTCATCCCTGAATTGGACGGGAATACCGCTATACGCAAAGTTTTTCTTCCAGCTTGTTTTCGCTGCGACGGCGGCGACCATCGTATCGGGCTGTGTGGCCGAGCGAATCAAGTTTTCCTCGTTCATGATCTTCAGCTTCTTGCTTGTAGCCATTATCTATCCTATCCAGGGCCATTGGATCTGGGGTGGCGGCTGGTTGGGCGGTATGGGTTTTCTCGATTTCGCCGGCTCCACAGTGGTTCACTCCGTAGGCGGCTGGGCGGGGCTCGCCGGAATCATCGTTCTGGGTCCTCGGCTCGGCAAGTACACCTCCGACGGCCGAATGCAGGCGATGCCCGGCCACAACATGCCGCTTGTCACGTTGGGGGGGTTTATCTTGTGGCTCGGATGGTTCGGTTTTAACCCGGGCAGCACCATGGCCGCCGATGCGGGCTCTATCGCGCGGATCGCCGTGACGACGAACCTCGCCGCCGCCGCAGGTGTAGTTGCTTCCAGCATCACGTCGCGCACCATGTTCGGCAAAGCCGATCTTTCCATGAGCGTGAACGGCGCACTTGCAGGGTTGGTCGCCATTACGGCGCCATGCGCTAACGTTACTCCACTGGGGGCAGTAATTATCGGTCTGATCGCTGGCTTCATCGTCTGCGTTGCGATCCCGTTTCTCGATAAAATCAAGATTGACGATCCGGTCGGCGCTGTTTCTGTGCACTTGGTATGCGGGATATTCGGCACGCTTGCGCTGGGTTTGTTTGCCGCGCCTTCCATAGACGACGGCGTTGTAGGATTGTTCTACGGCGGCGGCGCAGGACTCTTCATCAAACAACTAGTGGGAGTTGTCGCGGTCGGTGTCTTTACCTTCGTTTTGTCCTTCGTCCTTTGGCATGTGGTGAAAGGTCTGATGGGCGTGCGCGTTTCCGCAGAGGATGAATTGGCAGGTCTCGACCTCTCGGAGCATGGTATGGAGGCCTATGCAGGCGAGAGATTGGGTTGATTCAGGCGAGGGGATACATTACCGGATGAGTCCATCTGTCATCTTGAGAGGAATGAACAATGCGTTTAGTGACGGCGATTATCAAGCCATTCAAGCTGGAAAGTGTAAAAGAAGCGTTAGGAGATGCCGGTGTGACAGGCATGACGGTCACCGAAGTGAAGGGTTTTGGCCGTCAAAAGGGACACACCGAACTTTATCGTGGCAGCGAGTACGTGGTCGATTTTCTGCCGAAAATCAAGATTGAAATCTTGACGCGGGACGACAACGCCGATGCCATCGTCACGGCGATTTGTGATGCGGCGAATTCGGGCCAGATAGGAGACGGCAAGATATTCATCCAACCGGTGGAGGATTGCGTACGCATACGCACAGGCGATAGAGGCGACGGCGCCATCTAAGAATCCGCTTCGCAAGGGAGTCGTTTCCTGAACGAGGCGATGGCGTGGGCGATTCATAGCCTTCTTAATTTGCCTCTAAATCGATTTCTAAGGCACGAACGTTCGACTTTCGGAAAACCGGCCCTGAATCTGGGCCGGTTTTCTGCGTTTAAATCTCTGGGACAGCGCATTTTTTAATGCGGTATTTTCAATAATATCCTCGAAGTGCCTGTTAATGCTGATATTGATAGATAATTTAAAATTTAGGCAAGTCTAAAAATATATTCAGCATGACTTGACTTTATTTTTTTCTTCCGAATAAAATTGCTTTGTTGGTGGTTTTTATAGGAAACCGAAATCATGATATGCAGCCTCAAAGCGCCCGGGGCGAGACTTGCTCTTCGTGTGAGAAATTTTTTGACGAAACCGGCGTGGCTTCTGGCTACCGGGTTGTTCTTGATGAGTTCCTACCCCGCTTCGGCACACATCGTCCCTCCTGAGGAATTACACCCCGTTGCCGAAAGCTATCGTCGCGCCAGTTTCATCTTGAATCTGAATCCTGTGCTCTGGCCACAGGTATGGTCAGATTTGAAACATATCGAAGAAGCGCTGAATGGAGTGAATTCTCCTGGCTCCAAGAAGTTCCCGGAAGAGTTGGCCATTGCCAAGCGCGTTGCTCAGCCCGTGGCGAGCGGCGATAAAGAACCGGATTTGGTCGCTGCGCGAAAAAATGGGAGCCGGTTGGTATTTTCCCTGGCCACGCGGGGAGTCGCCTCGCTCATAATCTCGCATCTGGACGCGATCAAGGCGGACTCGGACAGAGCCGAGGTCAAAAAGCGTCTGAGCCAAGCGCGAAGAATCTCCCAGGCTTTCGCCGGGACTTTGCCGTATCTGGATCCCAAGGCTTGGAAAAAGATGCAAATCCATTGGCTCGAAGCGAGTTCCCATATGGGAGCCGCCGGAGTGATGGGAATCGGCGCAAAGCCGATGAATATCGAGAAAATCCGCGAGAGCATCTCATTCATCCGCGGGTACATACATGTGAATTTCTCCGAGTTTCAGGCCGGAATAGAACACAGGCTCCTGCCCCGACCCAAGGGGAGCGAAACATATACCGAAACTGCGCACGTACCTTGGCGCCTGCCGCCGGGTTCCAACATCAACAAACAACTCCCGCGTCCGAGACAGATTCTCGGAATGGCGGAGCGCGGTGTCAACGAGGCGGAAACCTTTCTCATCGCTTTTGGGGATATGGCTTTCGACAGCGCAGAGATTTTCGGCGAACCCGCGCGCACCTTGGGGATGAGTTGCAACACTTGCCACAACAAGGGCGTGACGAATCCCGAACTTTTCATCCCCGGTCTTTCCCGGGAAAAAGGCGGCATGGACGTGTCGAACAGTTTCTTCGCAGGCCACGCCAACAACGGTCTTCATGATCCGCTGGACACGCCCGACTTGCGGGGCATTCGCTTCACGGCCCCATACGGTAGAAACGGCCGTTTCGCCTCACTCAGGGAATTCGTGCGCAACGTCATCGTGAACGAGTTCAACGGGCCTGAACCCGACCCGATGATCTTGGACGGCATGATCGCCTACATGAACGAGTTCGAGTTCTTGCCGAACCCGAAACTCAAAAAGAGCGGGAGACTCAACCCCGAGAAAGTTTCCCGGGCGGCGTTGCGTGGCGAGAAAATTTTTCACCGGAAATTCCCCCAGATGATGGGCGGCATGAGTTGCGCGAGTTGTCACATTCCAAATGCGAACTTCGTGGACCACAAGCGGCATGACATTGGTTCCACGGGCGCGAGCCGGCTGTTTCACGTAGGCGGTATGGATACGCCCACCCTGCTCTCATCTAAATTCACGTCCCCGTATTTCCACGACGGCAGCCTGCCTACACTGCGGGCCGTGAACGAATGGTTCAACAGGCAATTCAAGTTGGGATTGGAACGAAAGGACATCGACGACCTCACCGCCTACCTCGAAGCCGTTGGTGATGGCGTCCAGGGGATTGAAAATACAGTTCACACGCTGGAGTCGGAGTTGGAGGAGTTCAAATTTTTCCTCTCCACCTATGAGCGATTGAAGCAGAGAAAGAAAAAAGAGTTGATCACCGTCTTGTTGAAAACGGTGGTTCGTGAAGTGCAGGCCCACAAATGGGATGTTCAGGACAAGGAAAATATGCCGGTTCTCAATAAGATGGAAGAGAAACTGAATGAGGCCTTGAGGGCGCATCTTGCGGGTGACGCAAAGATGACCGACGACAAAATCGCGGCATATCACGCGCTATATCAGAAAAACCAGGACAAACTGAAATGAGCAGAGTCATGTGTTTCATCCGAGTATTATCGCCGAAAGCGCCGGGGTTGTTTCTACCAGTGGCGGCTCTCCTCGTTTTCTCCACGTTCTTGTTCACTCCGGTTCCCGTTCGCGCGGACGATAGGGAGCTTCGGGTCGCGTTCATTCCGCTCGAGAATCCCGAGAAACTCATCAACAACGTGAAACCGGCGATGAATTTTCTGGAAAAAGAGATGGGGCGCAAGGTCCGCTATTTCATCACTTTGAATTACTCGGCCGCTGTAGAGGCCATGATTTCGAAAAAAGCCGATGTGAGCTTTATGTCTCCGCTACCTTATGTCCTGGCGAACAAGTATTCGGGAGTCGAGGCGGTTCTTGGGGAGATATACGACGGAAAACCTTACTACTATTCGAGGATTTTCGTTCGCAAGGACAGCGGCATCAAGGAGATCTCCGATCTGAAGGGGAGGACTATCGCCTATGTCGACCCCATTTCGAGTTCGGGTTTTATGTACCCTCAAGACATTTTTGTTCGTGCCGGTCTTGTAAACGGGGGAGTGGAAAAGCCTGAGGGCAAGTTTTTCCGAAGAGTTTATTTCGCAGGCGGGGATCAGCAGGCGGTCAACTCAGTGGTTGGTGGTTTCGTCAACGCCGCCGGAGTAAGCCAATATGCGCTCAATCTCCTTCGTCCCGATCAGCGCGATCAAGTTGTCGCCATCGCGCAATCGGCCAGAATTCCCAGCCACAACGTAGTTGTGCGCAAAGGGTTGGAGCCTGAAATCAGGCGAAAATTCATCGCGGCGATGTTGAAGATGAACCGGCCTGAAAATCGCAACATGATACGCAGTCTTTACGGAACGGATGGTTACGTGAGGGTCAACCACAACCGATATAAGCCGGTGGTCGATATGGCCCGTAAGTATGGTTTTTTGAAGGAATAGGAAAATGTCGAAAGAAATGGTCATCCAAATCGAAAATGCGCGTGTGGAGATGGAGGGTCGGACGATTCTTTCCGTCGATCAACTCGAGGTCTCTCGTGGGGAGAGAGTGGCCATTGTCGGCAACAGTGGTTCCGGCAAGACGACCCTCATGCGGATGCTGAAGGGCTATGTGCCTTGCCAGAAGGGGAAGGTGGTCGTGATGGGGGATGTTTTCCCGATCAAGGATCCCAAAAAGATGAAAACCCATCATCGCCATATCGGTATGATTCATCAGCATTTCGACCTGATAGGCCGGGAAACCGTCTGGCAAAACGTCTACCACGGAAGGCTCGGTTATGTGTCTTTAGTGAAAAGCATGTTGGGAATCTGCTCGCAGCGTGATTTGCAAATCTGCGCACAGGCAATTCAGGAGGTGCATCTCGATGACAAGCAACGCCGCTTCGCCCGCACGCTCTCCGGCGGGGAACAGCAGCGCGTCGCCATCGCCCGGGCATTGGCGCAGGAGCCGACGATTCTGCTCGCTGATGAACCTGTATCGAGCCTGGACCCCGCATTGTCCGAGGACATCATGGATCTCCTCGTGTCGGTTTGCGACGCCTACGAACTCACGCTCATGATGAGTCTCCACCTCCCCGAAATTGCGCGAAAGTATGCAGATAGAATCCTGGCGATGAAAAACGGAAAAATCATGTGGGATGGTTCTTCGGATTTACTCTCGAATGATAGGATATGTGAAATCTACGAGTTCATGGGAACAAACGGAGTCGTGAATGGGAACGGAACGAGAGCAAGCAGAAGCGCTTTCACCTGGCCGTATGGCTGGCAAGGTCAGCCTCTTCCTGGCAGTTAGCGCACTCTTATTCTGGTCTTTTCAGGGTTCTGAGTTTTCACCCGGGCAATTCTGGCGCGGGATTCCACAACTGTTTCACTTCTTTGGCCGGATGACGCCGCCGGATTGGTCGGTCTGGGATGTTTTGCTGACCTCGGCTGTCGAAACGCTGCAAACCACCATTGCGGGTACTTTTCTGGGTGCTTTGTTCGCCTATCCGCTGGGCGTGCTGGCGGCTTCGAACTGGACGCCGGTCTGGGTGCATCTGCCCATCAAGGCGTTCATGGCGTTCGTCCGTTCCATCCCCTTACTGTTGCTCGCATTGTTGTTCGTCTCCGCCGTGGGACTTGGCCCATTTCCGGGGGTATTGGCCTTGGCGGTGCACTCCGTCGGCGTGCTCGGGCGGTTCGTGGCCGAGGAAATCGAGGCGACCGACCCGAAGCCCCTTCTCGCATTGCAGGGCACGGGGGCATCTTCTCTCCAGATCATTCAACACGGCCTTATTCCCCAGGTATTGCCGCAGATGGTTGCACATCTGGCCATACGTTTCGAGATGAATCTGCGCGATTCCACGATTCTTGGTCTTGTCGGAGCGGGGGGCTTGGGATTTTACGTGTTCTTGTACGTGAAGCAGTTTCAGTGGCAAAAATCAGGCGTGCTGGTGCTGGCGATCATCGCCCTGGTATTCGCGGGTGAATTCGCTGCATGGCAGGTCAGAAAGCGGCTGATCTAGCTGGAACGCTCGATAAAGTCGAGTGGAGATAACCCTCGGTCTGCCTGCCGGATGCTTTCGATCGGGCAGAAACAGGAGTAACTGGTATGGATACCTTGATTGATCTCCTGAAAGAGACAACTGCGAAATTTCCCGATTCGATCGCCTTGGAAGGAGACGTAGAAGGACGCGGCCGAGTGACGCTCACCAGAAAGGAGTTGTGCGGAAAGGCTGCTTCCCTGGCGCGCGAGTTGATGGATGCAGGCGTGAAGCCGGGCGATTTCGTCGCACAGTTGGCGCCGAATCAATCCGAATGGGGGGTGGGATATTTCGGGACGCTACTCGCCGGCGGCATTCTCGTACCTCTGGACGTGAATTTGAAAGAGGGTGAACTCGCGAACATTATGGAAAAAGCCAAGCCCGTTTGCCTGGTGACGGATTCCCGTGAAGAGGAACGCGCCGAAGCGCTTGCGGGCGGTCTCGAATCGACCTGCGCGGTATTGCGCATCGATGAGGAGAGAGAGCCTGACTCCGCTGTATCGCTGGATGCACTGCCGGGTGCGGAGCGCGGTCCGGACGATCTGGCGCTGGTGTCGTTTTCATCGGGGACGACGGGTACGCCCAAGGGCGTGATGCTCTCTCATGGGAACATCACTTCCAACGTGCGCGCAGTTCTCCAAACATTCCTCGCCAGGGAGGGTGACGTTTTTCTCTCAGTTCTGCCGCTTCACCACATGTTCGAGAGTACGGGCGGTTTCCTGATACCGCTGGGGGCGGGCGCCCGCGTGCATTACCTTTCTTCCCTGAACCCGCGGCTCCTCGTCGAGGCCATGCAAAACGAGGGCATCACCATCTGCCTTATGGTGCCAGCGCTTGCGCGGCTCATCCACAAGCGGATCATGTCGAACGTGGAATCACTGAGCGGAGCGAAAAAACTCGTCTTCAAGACTCTATTCGGGATTTCCGGGATATGCCTGTCGATGGGTATTCGCGTCGGTCATCTGCTGTTTTCCCAGGTGAAGAAGAATCTTGGTCCGAATCTGCGCTATTTCGCTAGCGGAGGGGCCGCGCTCGACCCCAAAATCGCTCGAGATTTGCTCATCCTGGGAATCGAGGTGGTCCAGGGATATGGCTTGACGGAAACCTCTCCAGTCGCCCATGCGACTCCGCCGGGAGCGCAAAATAGAATCGGAACCGTCGGCCCGCCGATTCCGGGGGTGGAAGCGAAGCTCGTGCCTGTAGAGGGTGCGGAAGAGGGAGAGGGTGAAATACTGATACGGGGTCCAAACGTGATGCAGGGCTATTTCGAGAATCCCGATCTCACGGCGGAGGTCTTGCGGGATGGATGGTTTCATACCGGAGATATCGGCCGTATCGACTCAGACGGCTATCTCACGATATGCGGCCGGTCCAAGAACGTCATCGTCTCCGAGGCGGGCAAAAACATTTATCCCGAAGAGGTAGAGGAGCAGCTTCTCGAGAGTGCATGGTTCCAGGATGTATGCGTCATCGGCAGGAAAACGCCTCGCGGTGGCGAGGAGGTGTTCGCCGTCGTGGTGCTCGATCCCGAAACCGATTTGCCGCAAGAAGACGAAGAGCGAACGACTCTGGCAGATACGGAACTCAAGCGCCTGAGCGCGCACCTTGCGGATTACAAGAGAGTGGCCGGTTTTTTCCTCTGGCCCGAGGAGGAATTGCCTAGGACCACCACGCGCAAACACAAGCGAGAGGACATCAAGGCGATATTACGGGAGCGGCCTGAATTCTCGGGGGATGATTTTTGAGTACTGGAAATAAGGTGTCACATCCATACATTGAGAAGCCGAGAACTGGCTGACTGAATGGTTTATCTCCTTTGTTTATGATATCTACCTTTGGTTGAACACATTTTCCAAATGCCTCCCGAGCTTTACTGGTAAGGATTCGTTCAGGACGCCCGGGCGAGATGAGGAAAAGAGCCCATGAAGTCTAATGACAGGTCACAAACGATAAGAGATGCCTCTCAGACCCTGCTGCCATGGCTTTCCGAGACCAGACGCACCATACACATGAATCCCGAACTCGGTTACGAGGAGTATGAAACTTCTCGCCTCATCGTGGAGAACCTCGAGAGTTTCGGACTCGACGTGCACGCAGGCATAGCGGAAACCGGGGTGGTCGGCCTGCTCGAAACAGGACGCCCCGGCCCCACAATCGGTATTCGCGCCGACATGGACGCGCTCTCCATCGACGAGTCCAACGACGTGCCCTACAAGAGCCGCCAGCCGGGGAAGATGCACGCCTGTGGTCATGACGCCCATGTGAGCATGCTGCTGGGTGCTGCGCGCCTGCTTTCCGAAAATAATAACTTGCTCGATGGTCTGGGTGGGAACGTCAAATTCATCTTTCAGCCGGCGGAGGAGGGTAAAGCCGGCGGCAAGAGAATGGTGGAAGAAGGCGTTCTGGAGGAACCGCGTGTGGATCTTCTCATCGCCGCGCACGTGTGGCCCGACATGCCGGCCGGTTGTATCGGCACGCGTTCGGGGCCTTCGCTGGCGGCGGGGGACAGACTCGAGATTTACGTGAGAGGCGAAAGTTCGCACGCGGCGTATCCTCATAAATCCAAAGACGCCCTGCTGGCCGCCTGCCATCTGGTGACTGCGCTCCAAAGCATCGTGAGCAGAAACGTCGGCCCTCTCGAGTCCGCCGTTCTCTCCATCACTACGTTCGAGTCCGGTGTTGCTTTCAACATCGTGCCGCGTGATGCGAGGATAAAAGGCACTATCCGCACGCACGATCCGAAGGTCAGGGCGAAGGTGGCCGATCGTGTGCGGGCGGTAGCGCGCGGGGTGGCGGAAGCCTTCGATGTGGAGATCGACCTGGAAATCACTCCTGGATATCCTGTTCTGGTGAACCACGAGGCGGCCACTGCACTCGTTGAATGTGCGGGTGGGCAGGTTCTCGGCGCTCAGAGCGTAGAGGAAATGCCGATTTCGATGGGAGCCGAGGATTTCTCCTACATGGCGGAGAAACGGCCCGGCGCGATGTTCCGCGTGGGTATATCGAACCCGGAAAAAGGATTCGTGCACGGGCTCCATTCCGATCTGTTCGACCTGGATGAGGACGCGATGCCGGTCGGTGTGAGCGTCTTCGCTCAAGCTGTGGTCGAGTTCCTGGGAAATTCCGAGAAATACCTCGCCTAGATTTTCCGGACTCCTCCGAGGGAGGATATCTTTGAGGCCCTCAATTTTCGCTCGGAGAATTCCGACTTGCTGATCGAGCCGTTTGTTTTTCTCGCTCTGAGCGCGGCGCTGTCTTTCACCTGTGCGGATATCTTCGCGCGCAAAGGCTTGCAGTACGCCAACCATTTCGTGGGCGCCACCATCACACTGGTGGGGGAGTTGCTCTTCTTCGTCCCGTTGGTTTTCCTCTTGAGTCCCTCGTTTCCGGAAATGGGCGCGCACTATTTGTGGGTGATGATAGGCGGCCTGTGCAACCCGGGTCTTTTCCTTATCTTTTTCCTGATCGGCATCCACCGGATCGGCGTAGCGCGAGCGGCGCCGATAAAGGGGATGTCCCCCATATTCGCAGCTCTTTTCGCGCTCATTTTCCTGGGTGAGGATCCGGCCTGGTATCATCTGGTGGGTGTTTTGTTCGTTGTAGGCGGCATCGTGTTGCTCGTTTCGGGAAAGACGGAAGGACGCTGGAGCCGCTGGGA
Source organism: Nitrospinae bacterium bin107 (assembly GCA_002238965.1). Classification (GTDB taxonomy): domain Bacteria; phylum UBA8248; class UBA8248; order UBA8248; family UBA8248; genus Bin107. The sequence goes on from MPNJ01000016.1 coordinate 69,329, forward strand.
CGCCCGGTGGCCCCTGATTGCGGCAATCATATCGGGGTTTGGAGCCATGTCCTGGAAAAAGGGCTTGGTTGCTTTCCCGAGCGCCCTTCCTGCCGCGATGGTAGGCGCCTCCGCCGCTCTCGTCCTGGTGGGCGCATACACCTGTTACGCCTTGCGTGAAGAGGAGGCAGGTGACGTGAAGCAAGCGTTTTGGCCGTATCTTCTGGGTGGGGTCGCGGCGGGAATGGGAATTTTTCTTTTCACCTCCTCTTTGCAGTTGAGCGAGGTTTTCAGGGTGGTGCCGCTCGTTCAGATCAGCCCTTTGTTTACCGTGCTATTCAGTGTGATCTTTCTCAGGAAAGCCGAATTCATCACATGGCGCGTGCCCGCGGGAGCGACGCTCACCGTGAGCGGGGTGATACTCGTCGTCTTGCGCGTTTGAAACAGTGGAACAGGATGGACTTCCGGCGCGAAAACCAGTATAAATCGACCGCTTGATGGTCTGGGTTTTTCCCATCCCGGCCGTCGTGGATTTTGCATGTCCCCATCGTCTAGCCTGGCCCAGGACACCGGCCTTTCACGCCGGCAACAGGGGTTCGAATCCCCTTGGGGACGCCAAGCCTGAATATCGAGATTTCTTTCCCGTCAAGTCGAGCGGCGCGAGGGTGTAACAACGCGCGCCTTGGGGGGACGGCCATCAGCGCCGTTACTCCATTCACGCCTCATGCATATGCGGTGAGGCGTGAGAAAAGCGCCCGACGCATGAAACAACTTATTCTGACAAGAATCGATCCCGTCCTGGATGAACGACAGGCCGAGCATCTGGGTCCCTGGTCGCTCCCTGATGCTCAGTTTTTCGGGTGGGAGTGGAAGAAGTATGGAATCGAGCCTCCACTCCGAGGCGAGGAGGTTCACTTCGTCTCCAGAAGACTGGAGAAGGTTTGTGAATTCTATCTTGCTGGGCTAAGCATCCGACAAAATGAAAGGCACGGGCGTTCTTATACGAATCGCTACTGGCGCATATTGTTGATGCCCTGGCTGGTCAATCTGGCCATGTGCGCATTCGAGCGATTCTTGCGCATCAGGATTCGTATCAAGAGCGGAGTTCCGCATCTGGTATATCTCGCGCCGCGCGACGAGACTCTATCATCCATCACGACGCATCATTTCAACCAGATGATGATTGATGACCCCCTGAACCGTCTGATCTTCAGCAGGTTTATCCGCGTATTCCAGCCCCGGGGCTGGGTAATGCGAGAGGGCGCCCCGGCCCCGGAAGATTCGTATTTTTCCTCAAATTCCTCCCCGGGCGCGCCTATTACGGAAAACTACGCGGTTTTCAAAAAAGTGCAGAGAAAAATGGAGGTGTATCGCTGGGCGAGCATTATGTCCTCAAACTTAGGCTTCGTGCAGTTCCATAAAGTGCATGGTTTGAGTCCGCTGGATGCCGCCTACATATCATTACGCATGCTGTTTCGAAACAATAAGCGTTGGAGGAAGGCTGCAAGAGCATTTCAAAAGACGTCTGAAGCGGGAAGTGCGCACCTTACCAAGGAAGATGTGGCCGGAGAAATCCAATCGATACGACACATCGCCGCCGGGGAAGCCGAAGTTTTCCTGAGCGTTCTGGATGCACTCGTTTCGGAGACGATGCCGAGGGTATTCACGGAGCATTATTTTGAAAACGAGAAAAAAGCCCTGTTGAAGGTAAAGGCGACGGCGCCCTGGACGGACACCATCGCCTACGGCCATCTGGGCAATGACGATCAGTCGAACTTTTATGTGGCCGCTCTCCTCGAAAAACACCCCGTCAGGCTGGTCATCAGTCAACACGGAGGAAATTACGGCATCATCGAATCGGCGCCCTGGCATCAACTTTCAGAGTATAAGACGGCCGATCGGTTCATCTCGTGGGGATGGGAGCGCCAATCCGACTATCGGGTAAACGCCCTGCCGGCAGCATCTCCATTTCTTTCCAAAATGAGGCGGAACAAGAAACGCGGTTCAACCATCGTTCTGGTCAGCTCCGAACTCACTCCCCATCTCAAGTGGCTGGCAGCGGACTGTCTTCCCGAAGATATACCGCGCTATATGTGCGAGAAGGCGAGTTTCATAGAACACCTGGACGACGCGCCCCGTTCCGCCTTGTGGTACAGGCCGTACATGCGCAGGCGAAATAATCACTTTGATCAGACTTACATCGAAAGACGATTTCCCGATGTGAAAATACTTCACGGGAAACTGGCGCAATACATGCCGAGTCGCCTCTCGCCAGCGTTGGCGGGGTGCGGCGTTTGTGTTCTCGATCGCCCGGGGACGACGGCGGCCTTCACGATGGCGGCTGGCATTCCGACCCTCTTCTTTGGCCATCAAAACGCCTGGCGGGTTTCACATTATTCGAAGCCCTACTTCAATAAACTCTCAAGCGTGAGCGTTCATCATTCCTCCGGCGAGAGTGCGGCGAGACACCTGAACGCCATCTGGCCCGACGTCGATTCGTGGTGGGAGGACGGCCAAACGCGAGAAGCCGTCGCCGAGTTTGCGCGTCGCTATTACAGGAGCAACAGGTACTGGCGCTCGGAATGGGTGGATATTTTCTCATCCCCCGATTCCGAATTGTGGAGAATCGATGAGGCGGAGATGGGCTGATGGCCAGAATATCCTTGACGAACGATTTGTTCGGAGACTTCGAAGTCGGGGATGGGCGGCTGATGGGCGTCTATGGCCCCTCCCTGCCCAAAGGCGCAGGACTTGACGATGAAGCTCTCAGGGAGCGGATTCGAAACCCAATCGGTACTCCTCCTCTTCAGGAGATTTCCAAAGGCGCGGAGAAGGTGCTGATCGTCACCGACGACAATACGCGCCATACTCCGCTTCACCGCGTGATCCCCATTGTCCTGGAGGAACTCGCCGAGGCGGGTATCTCTGATTCCTCGGTACGTATTCTGATTGGCTTGGGCACACACCGCGCCATGAGGGATGAGGAGATAAGGCGCAAGTTCGGTGACGATCTGGTCGCGCGATTCGAGATTCTCAACCACGAATGGAAAAACCCCACAAAGCTGACTTCTTTGGGAAAGAGCAAGTTAGGCTTCGAAGTGCTGATGAACAGGGAAATCCTGAAGGCGGGTCTCCTCATATCCGTGGGCAGCATCATCCCCCATGCGACGGCGGGGTTTTCCGGCGGGGCGAAGAGCGTGATGCCCGGCATTTGCGGAGAGGCCACGATAGAGGCGACCCATTGGACCGCTCTGGATTATGAGATGAGCGAAATTCTCGGCAACTTCGAAAACAAGGTGAGGGAAGCGTTCGTTCACATTGCGCGTCGGGCCGGGCTGCGCTTCATCGTCAACACGATCATGATGGATGAGGAAAGAATCTACGACGCTGTAGCCGGAGGTGCGGAATCGGCTCACGAGGCGGGCTGCAGGAGATGCCTGAAGCTATACGGTGCTTCGGTTCCTGCCAGGGCGGAAGTCGTCGTCGCGGAAGCCCACCCGTCTGACATCGATCTGCGCCAGTCCATCAAAGCCGTGTGCGCGGCGGACGTTGTCTGTCGTGATGGTGGAGTGATCATCCTGGCCGCGGAATGCCGGGAGGGCATCTCTCCGCAATTCCCCCATTTTGAGCGCTATGGGTTCAAAGACCCCGACACACTTTACCGCAAGGTCGAGACGGGTGAATTTCGTGAAAAACTCCTGGCCTATACGCTGGTCGCCATCGGCAGAATTATCTCCAAACGAGTAAATGGGATATTGGTTTCTCCTCATATCGGTCACGAGGAGGCGGAGCGAATGGGATTCGGCTGGGCCGAGTCGATAGAGGCGGCAATCAATGCCGCATTGGAAACGAGAGGACCGGATTCGAAAGTCATCGTGCTTCGGCAGGCGGGACAAATCATGCCCGTGATTTCAAACGGGAATACGAGAGGAGAGGGGAGGTGATCGTCGCCGTCATACCGGCCAAGCGGCATTCGGGTCGTCTGGCGGACAAAAATTTGTTGGTTATCGACGGATTACCTTTGGTGGCGCATGCGATTCGGTACGCACGAAGATTCAAAAGCGTGGACAAGATCGTCGTCTCCACCGATGCGGAGGAGGTCGCCGAAATTGCTGCGCGAAACGGCGCGATGGTTCATCTACGTGGCCAAGAGCTGGGTGGTGAAACGCCCCTGCTCGAAGTCTACCGGGACGTCGCAGAGAAATTGAGCCGTGAGAAAATTTCTTTCCTCGTTGGAATTCAGCCGGATCATCCGAACAGAAAAAGCGACCTGGACGCCCTCGTCAGATATGTCAAAGACAACGGGATCGACGATTTGCGCACTGTGGACCGCCATGGCAAGCGGAACGGAGCGCTTCGCATCATGAGCTTAAGAGGGTTGATGGCGGATCCGCCTCTTCAAACTTCCACCGTTCGAGATGACTGTATCAACATCCACACTGCATTCGACTTCGCCATGGCGGAACAGGAGATGAGTGCATATTCAAAGGAAATCACCGTCGGAGGCAAAATGATAGGCGCGGGACATCCCGCCTTTCTGATTGCCGAAGGAGCCTGCAACCACATGTGTGACCTGGGGCTTGCCAAGGAGATGATCGATCTCGCCGCCGATGCCGGGGTGGATGCGGTCAAGTTCCAGACCTACAAGGCCGAACGACTTACGCGCAAAGGGGCGATGACCTACTGGCGGGGAAAGCGGATCCTGCAAATCGAGTATTATCGGAAACTTGATCGCTTCGGCGCGCCCGAATATGAAGCGCTTTTCACACATGGCCGTGAGAAGGGTGTTATCACGTTCTCCACGCCGTTCGACCTCGAAAGCGCCGAGATGCTGAATGATTTGGGCGCGCCGCTCTTCAAAATTGCCTCTTGCGATCTTCCCGACAGCCGCTTGCTCAAGTGCGTGGCCGGTTTCGGCAAGCCCGTCATTCTTTCGACCGGCGGTTCGACGGTGGAGGAGATCGAGCGGGCTATCGCCACCTTTTTCGCTACAGGCAATCGTCAACTCATCCTCATGGCCTGCACCTTGAGTTATCCGGCCGAGAACGATGACGCGAACCTCCTTCGAATCCACACTTTGAAGGAAAGATATCCCAGCCTCATCGTCGGCCTTTCGGACCATACGGAGCCGGACGAACACATGGCCATACCCGCCCTGGGTGTTGCGCTGGGCGCGAGGGTCATCGAAAAACACTACACGTTGGACCGGAGTCTGAGCGGTTCGGGACATTCCTTTTCGATGAACCCGGAAGATTTGAAAAAGATGGTGCAAAACGTTCGTCTTGCCGAAAGCGTATTGGGCGACGGCGCGCTCGGAGTCGCCGAGGCGGAAAATTCTGCGCGAAACAGCGCGCGACGCAGCATCGTTGCAGAACGGGATATACGGCGCGGAGAGACCATTGAATCCTCGATGCTGGGCATGAAACGTCCCGCTGAGGGACTTCCCGGCTGGATGATGGATGAATTTATCGGGAAAAGAGCGAAAACGGACATCCAGGCGGATCAGGCTCTCTTGATGGACATGGTGGAGTGATCATGGAGTCAGTATTCCTGGCATCCGGGTTGAATCGTCATGCCTAAGGTCACGGTGTATATCCCCGCCTACAACTACGGGCATTTTCTCAATGCTGCGCTCCAAAGCGTGTTGAAACAAACCATGGACGACTGGGAGTTGATCGTCATCGACGACGGTTCGACGGACGACACCACACAAATTCTCACATCCTACAGAATGCATCCCAAGATTCGCATTCTCAAGCAAGAGAACAGGGGTCTTAATTTCACAAACAACATGGCCTTGCGCATCTCTAAAGGCGAATACCTCATGCGGCTGGATGCGGATGATTTCCTGGATGAGAACATCCTATTGGTTCTCTCCCAAGTTCTGGACATGAAGCCCGACGTGGATCTGGTGTACCCGGATTATTATCTAGTGAACGAGGATGGAGAGATCACCGAAATCATCCGTCGCCAGAAAATAGGAGAAGAAGTTGATTTGCTGGATCTTCCGGCCCATGGCGCATGCACCATGATCCGCAAGCAAGTCCTGTGGGAAATTGGCGGTTATTTCGAGGAGTTCAGTTGCCAGGATGGTTATGGCATGTGGCTGAAATTCATTGAGCGACATCGGCCTTACAACGTGAATGTGCCCCTGTTCTATTATCGTCGCCACGAAGCGAGTTTGTCTAAATCCCGGGGTCTGATTCTGGAGACGCGCCGCAAAATTAAAAGGCGAGTGGTGGAGGAGATGAACCTCTCCCGCATACCGAAAGTGCTGGCTCTCGTTCCCGCATTCTTGGATTCGGGATTCGCATTCGGAGATCCTTTCCGACAGTTCATGGGAAAATCGCTGCTGGAACGGACGCTGGAGCAAATCATGGAAGCGCGTTCCATCGACAAGGCAGTCGTTTCCTCGAACGATGAAGACGTGTTGGCTTATGCGAATCGTTATAAGGGAGTGGACGTACTCCTCATGCCCCAAGCGCCGGCGAAATGGGCCGTGAGGATGGTGGATACGTCACTTCACGTTCTGAAGACGCTGGAGGAGCGGGGTTATATCCCCGACGCCGTATGTGTTTGTTGCGTCAACACTCCTCTTCGCGGGGGCGCACACATAGACAAGGCCGTGGACACCATGACGATTTTCAATGTCGATTCCGTGATATCCATAACCGAGGATTTTTCGTTTTACTATCATCACGGTAAACACGGACTCACCCCCGTCAACGGCTCTCTACAGAGAACGCTGCGTCTGGAGAGAAAAGCGTTGTTCAAGGATAACGGCGCGATATACCTGAACCGGGTGGATACAGTTCTGGCCGGGAAATTCCTGGGAGAAAGAATAGGGCACATCACGATGCTTCCGGAGGAAAGCGTGAGAATCGATTCCGAATATGAATTCTGGTTGGCTGAGAAGATTGCGGCCGAGTGGATGCAAACGGCTCCGTCTGATAATATTGCCGATGTTCAAACTTCATGAACGCCACTCCACGAGATAGAAAAGACCCACCACGAGGCAATGGTTCCGGAGATATCGACCCGGCCCGCGAACGAGTGACGATGAAACGCATGCCATAACTTCTGGAGCACATTGAGTGATTTTCTCGATGCGTCCGGGGTTTTCGGTCCAATGCAATCGTTTTGTTTTCGGGCAATTTCCGGCTTCAGAGAAGAAGCCTCATGTGGAACGATAAGCAAAGGAATATCTTCGCCGTCGCACAGGACTACAAGGATTTCCTGTTCTTGTATCTGGTCATCCTCATTTTGGCGACGATGTTTGAAAGCGTCGGCCTGGGACTGTTGATGCCCATATTCCAGACGATTCAGGGCATCGAAACGAACCACGTCCTCACGGCGTACACAGAATGGGGATTCGGTGTCGTCGGCCTGGAGTTTTCACTCATCAATCTCGTCGCTTTGTTCACGTTCGCCATGCTGGTCAAATATTCTCTTGTTGCGCTCTCCATGCGATTTGCACGGATGCTGAGCGCGAGAATCTCATGCGACATGAGAGAAAAAATCTTCCGGAACCTCCTGGACCTCCCACTCTCGTTTTTCTACCGGAAAAAAGTCGGTGACCTCCTCGCCGTTCAATTCACCTCTGCGAATAATTGCGGTTTCGTTTTCGAACACGCAATGCTCATCACGAACGCCGTTTTCTTCTGTATCTTGTATCTGGTTCTGAATCTGATGGTTTCTGTTCCGCTGAGTGTTCTGGTCCTCTGCCTTACGTCAATCTCCTGGTTTTTTCTGCTCCCCTGGTTTCGAAGGGCCTATGCGCAAGGAGAGAAAGAATCTCAAGGAGTGGAAAACGTCAGTTCCTATCTTCTCGATGTTTTCTCGGGAATCAAGACGGTGAAGGTGTTCGGAAACGTCGAACACCACATCGAAAATTACACGATGCGAGCGAGTGAATATCGGCGGGTGTCGGTCCGGATCATGGACAACAGAATCGTCGCGTCGTTCTTCTACGAACCGTTGATTTTCCTCATGATGGTTTTCTGTCTGGTTGTTTCTGTTAAATTTCTGGATATTCCCTTTTTCACACTAACGGTGTTTTTGGCGATCTTCTTGCAGGTACTCCCCAAGCTCAAGCTGATAGGCAACTATTGGCTCATCGTGAGCGAATTCGCTCCCCATTTGGCGAGGGTTCTCGAATACACAGAAGGCGAATGCCAGGAATTTTTGCCAGAAGGAACCATCTCCTTCGACTCCCTGAGAAAGGGTGTCCGGTTCGAAAACGTTTCTTTCGCCTATCCGGGCGCGCAGGGCGATGCACTGAGCGGAATAAACGCATCGATCGAAAAGGATGCGACGACGGCGATCGTTGGTTCCTCGGGAAGCGGGAAGACGACCTTCGTCAATCTGTTCTTGCGTCTTCACGATCCGGCGCAAGGCGTCATTTTTGTCGATGACGTGGATTTGAGACAGCTGTCCGCAAAAGAATGGCGAAGCCGGATCGGGGTGGTGGAACAGGATCCCTATCTCTTCAACGACACGATTTACAACAACATACGCTATGGAAACTTGAGTGTGGATGAAGCGCAGGTACAAAAGGCGGCGGAGATCGCCTATGCCCATGAATTCATCATCGGGTTGCCCGAGGGATACGGGACGATAATCGGAAGCCGGGGGTTCAAATTGTCCGGGGGACAGAAACAGCGACTCGCCCTCGCAAGAGCACTGGTCCGCTCTCCACGCATACTGGTTCTGGACGAAGCGACGAGTTCGCTCGATAGCGGGTTTGAGCATCTTATCCAGGAGGCCGTAGGGAATCTCGGGGGGCGAATGACCATTCTGATAGTCGCTCACCGCCTTTCCACGATCAGGGATGCGGACAAGATTCTGGTTCTGGAGGGCGGGAGAATCGTCGAGGAAGGTGACCATCCCGCTCTCATGCGGATGCAAGGCCTATATAAAAAATTTGTGGAACTACAGTCTTAAAGCGGCTGAACGAAATGTCCCGGCCGCACCGGTTCTCGTCGGGTTCGAGGTCTCTCGCCGCTACATTGGCGAGATGATTTTTATTAAACGGTAAAAAGATGGCTTGGTGAGAAATATGTGCGGAATCTGTGGAATTACCTCGACCGAACTCTCTTTGTCTTCGATAGAAGAGGGTGTTGCGAGGATGTGTGGTGCGATGACGCATCGCGGACCCGACGATGCGGGGTTTTGGCGTTTTGGCGCGACCTGCATCGGGGTGAGACGTCTGAGCGTCATCGATCCGAGTTCAGCGGCGAAACAGCCTATGACCAGCAAAGATGGGAGGATCTGCGTCGCATTGAACGGTGAAATCTATAATTTCAGACGGTTGAGGGAAGCTCTGGCGGGTGGTGGCCACGCTTTCAGATCGCGCTCCGACACGGAGGTTCTTCTGCGCCTTTACGAGGAAGAAGGAGATGAGTGCGCCCGTTTTTTGAGAGGCATGTTCGCATTCGCCATCGTGGACGCCGGTCGAAGGGTCTTGCTTTTGACCCGCGACCGGCTTGGCGTCAAGCCTTTGTATTACGCGCCGATTGCGGGTGGATGGGCGTTCGCCTCGGAGTTGGGGGCGTTGGTGAGAAGCGGCGTTATTCGCCCCGAACTGGACCTGCATTCTCTCGACCTCAGCCTTTCTCTGGGCTATGTTCCCGGCCCACGCACGCTATTGAAAGGCGTAAAGGTTTTGCCTCCGGGACACCGGTTGCACATCACGGAGAGGGAGGCATCCATCGAGCGATGGTGGGATATGCCGATGGCCGGAGCGACGCGATGCGCCGAGAAGGAAATAGTCCCCCGTCTCCGAAGTCTGCTAGAGGAAAGCGTCGAACTCCACATGATAAGCGATGTCCCCCTGGGGGTTTTTTTGAGCGGCGGCCTGGATTCTTCGGCGATTGCGGGATTGATGTCGCATCAGTCGGACAAACCCGTAAGAACCTATTCGGTCGGTTTCGATGACGCTCCGGAAGTGTACGACGAGAGGCGACATGCGAGAACGGCCGCCCAATCCTTCTCAACGCGCCACACCGAATTCGTGCTGAAAGGCTCGAAATTAGTGGAGGAACTTCCCCGGATTATACGGCACCTGGATCAGCCCAGCTTTGATGGAGTCAATACCTATCTCGTATCTCAGATAGCCAAGCAAAATGGCGTTACCGTCGCCTTGTCCGGTCTCGGCGCGGATGAGCTTTTCGGCGGCTACGACTCTTTTCGTCTGATACCGCCTTGTTGGCGAATTTCGACCACGTGGGGAAAGTTGCCTTTGACGGCGAGAAAAACCCTCGTGACTCTTGTCTCGCTGATGCTCCACCGCAGCCCGAATATGCCTCCGGAGCGCATCGAAAAGTTTCTTCGGCTGCAATGGGTGAAATCGCCGCTGGGATTGTACGCCCTGGCGCGTTTTTTGTTGTGGCCCGAGGAGAAGTGGGCTTTGTATGCCCCACAACTTCAGGCCCACTTTCGCGAACGCAAAGCGGATACAGATATTTTGGCGATGCTCGAGTCGTTGGTCCGTGTCGGCGAGAGACCCTGGAGCGTTCTGAGCGAACTCGAAATGCAGGTGTACATGGGATGGAGAACTTTGCGGGATACCGACACGATGAGCATGGCTCATTCCCTGGAAGTGCGGGTGCCGTTCGTCGATCATCATGTCGTGGAATTCGTCTGTGGCCTGCCGCCTGGCTGGGAGAGAAGATGGGGGCACCCGAAGAGATTGCTCGAGGCTTCACTTCGCGACGTAATTCCCGCTGGGATTTCAGGCAGAAAAAAGCAGGGCTTCGCCCTTCCGATGGCGAATTGGATGAGGGGGGAATTGCGAGAAATCCTCGAAGACGCGCTGAGTGAGGAGTCGCTTCGACGAAGAGGGATTTTCTCGCCCAAAGAGGTGCGCAGGCTATACGCCCGTTTCCTGGAAGGGAGGTCCGCCTACCCTCTTATCTGGTTTCTATCTGTATTGGAGCTTTGGTTTCGGGAGATGCTGGACGCCCGACACTCGGCGGACACTTGATGCAGGAGAGAGGAATTCGAAGTGATAAGCGTTTTGATGACATCTTACAACGCTCAGGACTACATCGTCGACGCTGTGAAGAGCATACTCGCGCAGACGGATCCTGATTTTGAGTGCATCATTATCGACGATGGTTCCACGGACGATACGATTCGCATCGTCAAGCAATTTTGCGATTCCCGAATTCGCCTCATAGAGGCGGGAAGAATCGGACTTGCAAGAGCACTCAACCTCGGGGTGCGCGAGAGCAGAGGTGAATTTATCGCCCGCCATGACGCCGACGATTTGTCACATCCCAGGAGATTTGAAATTCAAAAAGCGGCGATGCGGCGTTTCCCCGGTTATTCCGCGGTCGTATCTCCCCTGTACGCTTTTTATGCCGAAGATGTTCCCCATTGGCCCGGATTCGGACTGGAAAAGGCTAGGACTTCGCTGAACGACGTGAGGAAAAAACTCATGCTTTTTAATCCCGTGGTTCACACGTCGTTGTTTGTGAGAAGAGATGTGATGGAGAAGATTCGAGGCTACGACGAAAGCCGCGCCAGCCAACTCGATTGGGACCTGTACGTCCGATTATATGAAAACGGGTTGAGACTCGGTTCCTTGAAGGCGCCCGTGGCGGCGAAAAGAATCCATGCGAGACAATTCTTCGAACGTGGCGCCAGGCTTCGCTATGTGTTCGATGGTGTTGTGCTGCAAAGAAGAGCGATTCGCGCCCTGGGGGGTGGACTCGTATATCATGCGCTGTTGCCGCTATGGTTTGCGTATCGCATGTTGCCGCACAAAGTGCGCATGTGGGTGAAGAGAGGCTATTTTTCCAGACGGCCGGGCGCGCGGGAGTAGTTTTCCTTGAGCGTGGAGCGCGCGGCGTCAAACGCCTCTTCTCATCAACTCACCAACGCGGTCATTCGTCTGCATGCGGTATATTTTCTCATCCCGTGGGAACGCGTTCCCTACTTCCCGGGTCAATTCGTGGGTCCTTATAAGGTCTACGTGCTCCTTTTTGTGTTGCTGTGCGGCGCATGGGCGGTAGAGGTCATCCGGTACGGTGCTCGAAAACCCACGTTTTGGTTCGCCGTATCCACTGTTTGGTTCTGGGTGATTTTCTGGGCGGGGATTTTCCTCGGCTACATGCAGGATGACCCCATAATGACGTCCGTGCCCCTCTACCGGATTCTGGCCGGCGCCGTGCCCTACGCCGACGGCATGCTCGTATGGTATCTGGTTCATAACAACCGGTGGAGGAGAGAGGAGTTCGAGGGCGCGCTCAGGTGTGTGTTCTGGGTCGCCTTGGCGATGGGTGTCGAGAGCATTCTCTTCTATTATTTACGCATTCCCAATCCATATTCGCTCAATCATGAGGGACAGTTTTTTCTCGGCATGTTCGTTCGGCACCACATCGTCGCCAGCAGGCTCGGGCTGATACTGGTGGGAGTCGCCTTTTATTTCTTCTGGAGAAGAGGCGGCTGGTTCTATCTGTTCGCGTCGCTTGCCGGAATTCTCCTGGTGTTTTCCACATGGCGAAGAGTTCCGATTTTCATGCTCTTTCTAGGCGCAATCCTTTTAATTCTCTTTTTCATGAAGTTCAGAAGACGCCCGGACGTGAAGGGGAAGATGAAGTCTTTTTTCGTTTCTTGTCTCACGGTATCGGTTTTCCTCGCGTGCATCGGCGTCTCCGTGATGGTGGGGACTTGGGTGCGGGGAGAGTTCGTTGAGGCATCGAATCTCTCAATGAGCGTCAAGGAGCGGCTCTTTCAGTACGCGCGGGCGGCGGACGTGTTTATTGCGCGGCCCTTCCTGGGGGGCGGGCCGCGGCAGGGATTTTTGTATGGGTACTCCAAAGATACGCCGGCCACGTTCTCCGGGTACGTTTATGGCGACATCACCCGGTATGAATCGGGTATCCAGGGATGGTCGACTTCGGATTTGTTTCAGGAAAACCCGAGAAAGAGCGCACCGGTTTCGCTCCACAGCCTGCCGATGAATTTTGTCGTGGATTTGGGATTGCTGGGACTCGTCCTGGTAATAGTCATGCTCATCACTGGCGCGAGGTATTTTTTTAGAATCATGCGATTGCCGCCGCATAAGGGTTCACTCTGCCTCGTGATGCCTTTCGCCGTCATCTTCTCCACTGTCGCTGCCTTGTTTTTTGCCGTTTCTACCACGGCCCATTTTTATCCCTACTGGCTGTTCACCATCCTGCTCCATTTCGTCCACTGTCTGTATCGTGAAGTTCTGGCAGGTCCTTTTAGGGGCTTTCCGATCGTGAGGATTTCGCCGTCAGGCAGTACGCCGTGATGGCCCAGTAGAGAACGGAAATTTTGGGAGACGAGAAGATGTTCTCGGCTCCAGCCTGAAAACATACGCCGATGCAGGCGGCCCACCCCCAGGCTTCGGGTGAGCGCATCGAAAGCCGCCCCGTTTTCCTCAAGTGAAGAAACACCTCGATGAGTCCTCCGGCAATCAGGCACAGGAACAGAAAGCCTCCCGGAAAGCCCGATTCGACGAAGGCTTTGAGATAAGAGGAATGGGCTGAAAGCGGCGGGAGATATTCATCCCTGCGAGTTGAGAGCTCCTTTTTCCGGCCCAGGGGCTTGCTCGCTCTCGCTGAATCGTGATCCTTCACTCGCCAGGACGGCGCTTTCAGTCCCTCGTGGTTTATGTTAGCGCTCTCGCTTTTCTGAAACGCCTGAGGGAAGAGGCCGTTTCCATGGCCCGCCAGGGGGCGGTCTGCGAGCATTTTTCCGCCGACGCGATAGATATAGATTCTGGGGAGCAGCGAGAGGTCCATGAAGTCTTCGTCATTTACCGCGACGGCGCCAATCGACAGGATCAGGAAAGCGGCCAGGAAAAGCCGGAGGAGACGGCTGTCGGTGAAGGAGATGCGGCCGGAAGTCATATTCGCGGGACATGTCTTCGCGAAATATGAGATCATCGAACAGCAAACGGCGAAGCCCAGGACTCCTCCATAGCTGCCCGTCAACGCCAATGCGATGAGGTGCGCAGCGAGGATGGCGACGGCCGCCGGACGTAAAAACGTGCGGTAGAGCAGCGGGTAGAGCGTGGTCCACAGGATCAGGTAGGCGGCGAGAAAATTAGGATGCCCGATCGGCCCGGGCCGGGAGTCAAAGAACATCCGGGGGAATTGCGAATACAACAAATCGGCGCGGAAGATTTGGTGCGGCCCCCAGGTTTTCCATATGACCTGATAGGCCAGATTCTGGAGTAGTACCGCCGCCAGCAAGATGACGCCGCCGTAGAGGATGGCTTTCAGGATACGATTGCGTGCGGTTTCGTCCTCGCAAATATCCTGAAAAACGAGGAAAGCGATGAAATAGGCGATTGTTTCGGCGAGGCCCCAGAATTGTTGTTTCAAGGGAGCGCCGCTCAGCCATGCCGCAATGAGACTCCAGACGATGTAGGCGAGCCAGATATAGCAAAAAATCGGTTGGGTCTTAAAGCGAACGGATTTTTTGTATTTCAGCACATGCAGCGCGAAGCCTGAGGCCAGGGCCAGTAGCGCCATTTTGTCGTATGAGATGCTTCTTCCCGTATCGTAGAATGCGACCTCGATGTTCACGAGTGGATTCAGGAACAAGAACAACGCACCCGCGGTTCCGAGGTTGTACAAGCTTGTCCAGATGATTGCGGCAGCGCCTACGGTCATGGCGCCATATGCCAAGAGCGAAGGATTCATCACGAAAAAAATGGCCTCCAGGAAGCGGAGATTTTCTTGAAAAGGACCGAAAATCTCGCACTTTCAAGATCGGTAAAAACGTATGTGCCTCAAATTTCTTTTGCTTCGCTTATGAGTTGACAATCTTGGGTTTTCCTCACAACATGCCTATTGGCATACAATTCATGCGCGAAGATTCACGGGCTGCTCGCAGAATAGATGGCGGCTGTCTCCAAGTCGGAATTTGCATGAAGCCATGTCGAATTTTCTGCTCTCATGGTGGAATATGAATTTTGTCTCGGTCGTGCGACAATGTTTTCGTTATATTTTCGCTATTCATTCGAATATAAGGGAATCCGGCTTGAATGTAAAGCGAAAAATAGCAAACGCCAGAACTTTGCGTTCTCATTCTTCGTATCGAGTTCTAAGCGCTCGTGAAATGTGTTGAGTTCTCTTATGGAAGGCCGCGTTCCTTTGGAATCCATTTCCGGTAGCGGGAAATTATCCGCCCTGAAGAGCGGTAGGGTCTTGAGCCGGCGTCAATATCTATGCAAACGCGCGTTTGATTTGGGGTTCAGCATAACGGTTCTGGTCTCGTTCGCCCCTTTTGGCCTCCTAATCGCCATCCTGATCAAGCTCGCGAGCGAGGGGTCGATATTTTATTCCCAGGCCCGCGTCACGCAGGGTGGGATATTGTTCACGCTCTATAAATTCCGGACCATGCGCGCGAATGCCGATCAACCGCCGGGAACCATGTCCACGAAGGAAAACGACCCGAGAATCTATCCATTCGGGCGTTTTCTCCGCCGGTATCACCTCGATGAGTTTCCCCAACTCTGGAACGTCATCAAAGGGGATATGAGCATCGTCGGTCCGAGGGCGGAATACATCAAGACGCTGGAGATTGCCAAGAAGCACTACCCGGAATTCGAGTATCGCGAGCTCGTTCCGGCGGGAATCACGGGATGGGCGCAGATCAAGCAAGGCCACGTCGACCAGATTGAAGAATATAGAATCAAGCTGGAGCATGATTTATACTATATTCTGAACTACTCGTTCTGGATGGATTTGCAGGTAGTATTCCTGACGATACTCACCCTCTTGCGCGTCCGGCGGCAACGCGCCTAGGCTCTCGGCGCCGTTTGCGGGAGCCTGGTATCCCTCATACGGAATTCTACGTGAGTTGCGCTTGATTCTTCCCCGGTTTCACTTCGGCTCCGCCCATACGCTCATAGAGTTCCAGGATTTTTTCAGTCACGATTTTATCGGAAAACTCCTGCTCCACAATCCTCCGCCCCGCTTCGCCCATTCTTCGCCTCAAGTTAGAGTTCTGCGCCAGCTTCCCGATGGCGTCGGCCAGGCTCTTGGCGTCACGGGGAACGACGCTTAGTCCGTTCACACGGTCCTTCAGAATATCCCGGCAGCCGGGAACATCCGTGGCCACCAGCGGGCGCGCGCATGCCGCGGCTTCCAGCAAGCTTCTCGGGAGCCCCTCTTTGTAATACGTCGGCAAGACGGCGATGTGAGAGCTTCTCCAGACCTCGGCCATGTCCTCCCTGTAGCCCCACCATTCGATTCGAGCCTCCCGGTGCCACCGAGAAAGCGTGGATTCGGGAATGGACGATGGATTCTTGGGGTCCGGGCTTCCCACCAGCACCATGCGAATTCTTATGCCTTCTTCTTTCAGCAAGACCGCCGCCTCTACAAATTCATACACCCCTTTTTCATCGAGCATCCGGGAAGCGAGCACCGCCAGGGGCGTGCCCGGGGGCTCCGGTGCAGGAAGAAAGGATAGGACGTTTACGCCCGAGCCGCGAACGACGCTCAGACGGGATTCATCGGGAAGCACGTTCTGGAGAACCATCTCCTTATCGGAGTCGTTTTGCACGATTACACGGGTGTTCTTCCTTCGGTGGAGATATCGCAGCATGGACAATACGATTTTTTTCAGGCAACGGAATTTCAGCGATTTTTCAGAAAACAGCGAGCCCTGTCCCAGAAACGAATTCACGACGAAAGGCGTTTTTGCCAGTCGCGCGGCGAGTGTTCCGTGAAGCAGGTTTCTCACACCGAGATGATGAGCGATGTGAGGCTTGTGCTTCCGATAGGCGCGAATGAGTTTGAGGAGGTCGAGCCATTCCCTGAACAAACTGATCTTTCTCCTGTTTTCATTCTCCAAAGCGAGGCATTCGAATCCTTCCGCGCGAATCCGCTCCATGTATTTTCCGCCGATTCTCACGCATACGACGACGCGGTATCCCGCATCCCTTGCCGCCAGCGCGAGCGCGCGCCTGTGGCTCAAGAAATATCTGTCCTCCAGGTCCAGTAGAAGTAAGGTATTACTCATCTCAACGCTCTTGCTCATCCAGCCAGGATTGAAACATCAACACGCTCCAAAGCCCGAATCGCCAGTCCCTTGCGCCAGATGAGTGCTGCTCCCACATCCGGCGAATGGTTTCCGCATGTAAAAATCCCTCTTCCCTGAGTCGCGATTCGCTCAATAAATCTTCCGCCCAGTCCTGAAGAGGTCCTCTCAACCATTCACCGACAGGGACGGCGAACCCCATTTTAGGCTTTTGGATCAGCGAGACGGGAACGTAGCGGGACAACAACCGCCTTAAAATCCATTTTCCCTCCCCACCCCGCAACTTTAACTTCAGCGGGAGATTCCAGGCGAACTCCACTACCCGGTGATCCAGGTATGGTGCTCTCACCTCGAGGCTCGCTCCCATGCCCGCCCTGTCCACCTTTACGAGGATATCATCGGGCAGGTATTCCATCATGTCGCGGTACATCATCCACTCCGCATGATTCAGACCGATTGGAACGGCAAGTGTACTTCCTGGGTCGCGTTGCTCATGGAGACAAACCGAAGCATCCCCGTGCGCCCTCAGGCGCTCATACATCGCATCAAGACTCGCTGCGCCGAAGATATCCGCCAGCTTATGGATCTTCTCCCTGGCCATCTCGACTTGGTAACGCCTGGGCAGCAGGGGAGAAATTTTTTCATAATACCGCGCCAGCGCGAGATACCGCCTGGTCAATCCCATCGCGATTTGCGTTTTCACACGCTGCGGCAGCCGGTGAGTCCACTTCCAGACCCTGGGCGCCCAGAAATGGCGGTAGTAGCCGCCGAAAAGCTCATCGCCCCCATCGCCCGAGAGGGCGACCGTCACGTGCTTCCTCGTGAGTGCGCAAAGCAGGTGCGTGGGAATCTGGGACGGATCCGCAAACGGCTCGTCATAGAGCATGGGCAGGCGCGGGATGACCTCGAGCGCTTCTTTCGGCCCTGCGTAGAGTTCGGTGTGCTCGGTTTCGAGATGGCGGGCCATCTCACGCGCATGGTGTGCTTCGTCATAGCCTTTCTGATGAAATCCGATGGAGAACGTCCTGACGGGAGCGCCGCTCTCCTCTTTCGTCAGGGCTGCCACTGTCGATGAATCGACTCCGCCTGAGAGAAACACACCGAGCGGCGCATCTGAGCGCAGCATCTGGCGTACGGAGCGTTTCAGCACTTCTTCCAGTTGGTCGAGCGCCTCATCGTCGGAGAGCGCCCATTTGTCTGCGGATGCGCGCCTCACGGCATCTTGGGCGGACCAATAGGCCCTTGCTTGTGGCAGAAAACCTGGTGCGTCCGAACCGCGCAGGCTCAAGATGGAGGCGGGCGGCAGCTTGTAAATACCCCGGTAGATGGAATAGGGAGCAGGCACGCAGCCTAGTTTTGTGTACAGGGCCAGCGCGCAGGTGCAGATTTCGCCTGACCAATCAGGATGTGCACGGAAGGCCTTGAGTTCCGAGCCGAATAGAAAGGAATTTCCGCACCAGCCGTAGTAGAGGGGTTTTTCGCCCATGCGGTCACGCGCTAGATGCAGCGTTTTTTCCGAACGATCCCAAATGGCGAAGGCGAACATGCCGACGAATCGCTTGATGGCTGCTTCCAGCCCCCACGTTTCCACCGCTGCGAGGAGGACTTCGGTGTCCGAGCGTCCCTGGAAGCGCACGCCCTCGCGAATCAACTCATCGCGCTGCTCGATGAAATTATAGATTTCTCCGTTGTAGGAGAGGACGTATCTTTCTTCGCGCGAAATCATCGGCTGGCGGCCGTCCGCGCTTAAATCGATGACGGCGAGCCTCCTGTGTCCCAAAGCAATGCCCGCCTCCCCATCGACCCAGCTTCCCCCGTCGTCGGGCCCCCGGTGGCGCAGGCGCTCCGCCATCCTCGAAACGACACTCCAGGGGTCGTCCGTCTCTCGATGCGTGAAGAGAAAACCCGTGACGCCGCACATGATGACTGCTCAGCTTGAATGAAAGAACCGGGACGCGCCCAGGTTTCCATCCTCACAATTTGCGAAGCGCCATGCTGAAGGTTTCAGCCCCTCGCTCGCGCGACAGGAGATAGAAAACCCAAAGCCAAAGTCGCCAGAGAACGTGAAAGGGCGCGAAAAAGCTGAAGTACTCACTGAAATAATAGGTTTTTTTCTGAACTACGGCGAAGCCTTGCCCACGCGCCATTTCTTCGAATTCGGACAACGTGCAGCGATGGTAGCGGCCCGGAAACCCGGACTGATCCGCGAGTTCGGGATAGAGGAGCCTGATCAGAATTCGCTTGAGCCTCTCGGGAATGAGAAGATTTACCCGTGCGAAGACGGCGTTTCTCGATGGTGCGAAGAGGAGGGCGACGCCTCCTTTCTTCAGAATGCTCGCCAGCCCGGCGAAGGCGGCCGGTGTGTCCGCGACATGCTCGAGCATCGCCTGGCAGATCACCACATCGGCGTTTTCGCGTCCCCGGTATTCGGTGATGTCGGCGCGGATGGTCGCATCGTAGGCCCCGCGCGGCGCCCTGGCTAGTTCTCTCTCGTCGATATCGAAACCGATGACCCGAAGGCCCCGCCGCGTCTTTTCCTCTTCGGAGTGGAGGGGATGTTTGCCCCCGCCTACTTCGTAGACCAGAGCGCCATCGGGGATTTGAGGCGGTGCGAATTCTTCTCTGAAATGTTTATGTCCATCCACCCGGAATGGTTCGGGCAACAACGCGTCGAAACGTCGGGAGAGGCATTTGTTGAAGTCGATGAATTTTTCCGGCAGGCCGCGCATGAGTTGAGGAATCCCTGTCTTGTTGAAAACGGCGGGAGGATACGGTGTCCACCCGAACAGGGTCCTCATGCGAACCATTATGCCGCGGAAGGGGAGAAATTAGTAGTCGACATTGTGTTTCTTGTGGCGGGGCAATCGGCATTCAAAATGTGTCGTAATGTGTTACTTTACGGCTAACGAATTGCTATGATAATTTGCGGCATGAAGATTCGAAACGTGGTTCACAAGGGGCTGCGCCGATTCATAGAGGATGATAATACGGCTGGTCTCCAACCTGCGGTTGTACCGAAGTTGCGGCGAATCCTTTCTTTTCTTCAGGATATGGAGCGGGAAGAAGAACTACGAACCGTCCCGGCCTGGAGGGCGCATCAGCTTGCAGGCGATCGGAAGGGCGTCTGGAGTCTGTCGGTTACGAAAAACTGGAGGCTCACATTCCAGATTGACCAGAGGGAGATTGAAATCGTCGATCTGAATTACGAGGATTACCACTAGGAGGTGACCATGAATGCGACGAGTGGCATCCGGATGAAGAACCCGGCCCATCCTGGCGGATTCGTGAAGAGCGAGATCATCGAACCGCTTGGGTTGTCGGTGACCGAGGCGGCACGGGTTTTGGGAGTCACGCGCCCCGCGCTCTCCGCACTGCTCAACGAGCGCGCGGACCTCTCGCCTTTGATGGCGCTCAGAGTCGAGAAGGCGTTCGGTGTCTCGATGGACACGCTGATGCGGATGCAGAACAGCTACGATATCGCCCAGACCCGAAAGCGCGAAGGCGAAATCATTCTCGCTCCGTACAAGGGGCGGGTCGCTTGAGCATCCCCGACTTCTTACCGTAGAAACGTTAAGCTTCTTCCTGTATCCCTCCTGATTGTCATGATGCCGTAGATGCGGACACCCAATCGGGTCCGCCCAACGGTTCGAGAACCGCCCCTACGAATACAGAAACACCCTTATTTCAGCTTCGCCCGGAAGAAGTCTATCGTGCGTTTCCAGGCGAGTTCGGCGGCGGCTTTGTCGTAGCGTGGCGTGGTGTCGTTGTGAAAGCCGTGGTTCGCCTTGGGGTAGAAATGCGCGGTGTATTCCTTGCCGTGTTTCTTGAGCGCTGCCTCATAGGCGGGCCAGCCCTTGTTGATGCGCGCGTCGAGCTCGCCGAAATGGATCAGCAGGGGCGCCTTGATTTTCGCGACCTCGGCTTCGGTCTTTGGATGGCGGCCGTAGAAGGGAACGGACGCGGCGAGGTCCGGCTTGTGAACGGCCATGGCGTTCGAAACGCCGCCCCCGTAGCAAAAGCCCACCACGCCCACCTTGCCGTTCGCGCTCGCGTCGGCTTTTAAGTGATCGAAGGCGGCGAAGAAATCCTGCAGGAGTTTCGCCTTATCGAGCTTTCGCTGCATAACCTTGCCGTCGGGGTCGTTGCCGGGGTATCCGCCCAGCGGGGTGAGGCCGTCGGGCGCGAGCGCTGTGTAGCCGGCCACGGCCACGCGGCGGGCCACGTCCGCGACATAGGGGTTCAGGCCCCTGTTCTCGTGCACGACGACCACGCCGCCGCGCTTGCCCCCGCCGGCGGGCCGGACGAGATAACCTTTGATACTCCCGTGCCCCTTGGGCGAGGCGTACTTGATGGTCTCGCCCTTGATGCGCGCGTCGTTCTCCTCGACTTGTTTCGCCAGCGCGTAGTCGGGCGAGAGCATATCGAGCAGGGCGGTTGCGGTGAGGCCGCCCACGGCGAACTTGGCCGCCCTGTCAAGAAACTCCCTGCGCTCGATGATGCCGTGCACGTACTCGTCGAACAGGTCCAGCAGTTCCTGGTCGAAATCACTCGCTTGTCTGCGCTCCATGACGGTCTCCTGGTTTTGGGAAATGGGACGTATGAACGATCGGCGCCAGGCGGCCGGGGCGCTGGCGGGATTATACATCGTTTTCAGGCGATGCGGCCATGCGGCGCGAAAGTTCGGATGACGGCTCTTGAATGCCTCTTTTGTCGTTTCGTCCGCGTGCGCAAATGCGGGCAGTTGCGGGAAAATGCGGTGTATGCGAAAAACTTTTTTCGCCGCTATATTTGAGTGTGCCACACTTAGATTTAAGAAAAAACCTTTTTGATTACAACCGGTTACGAGGAATACGCTTTTCAGAAATTTATCGAAAAACCCCGTGAATTTATCGATATATCCAGAAACCCTTGGATATCGAGCCTTTTTCGCCTTTTTCCCTTCCTTGAAAAAAATCCACTATTGAGTTGATATTGTTGCAGTTTAATCTTTTTTCGGACTGCCCACGAACCGGTCCCGCACCGATTCCGGATCGGCCCGGCGGAATCTGTAATCAAGCCGAAAGCGGATTCATTACAACGTCTGCGCGCCCGCGCGCAGGCGGGTCGGCGTTACCATTCGGTCGTGAGGTTATAGAGCGGACCGCAGACGTGTATGGCCGCGTATATACGTGTTCACCGAATCCTGAAACGCCTTCTTCAACTCTTTGGCGGTTTCGGCTTCGTATGCAATCAAATCCCGTACGTGGGGAAAACCTTGCCATGCAGGGTCTCATTTTCCTCGTCGCATTCGGTGGGTCCGTGATAATTTCAGAATTCCAATACTGATTCGCTCAACGTTGCTCCCTTTTAGTGCTGGTTCATGCCCCTCAAACGCCGCTCTTCGCTTGTCCGAGGGATGCGACGTTCACCGGGTGCGTGTTGCGGCGACGCTTGTCGAAGCGGATATGCAGGCGCGCGGCATCGGCGAGGCTCAGGCCCGCTTCGCGCAATTCGCCCCGGCTGAATCCCTTGCCGGGCCGCCAGACGCCGCGAGCGTCCCGCACGAGGGGGAAAATACCGTTTTCCACGAGAGCGGGTTCCAGGGATTCATCCGGCGGGTCTTGCATCACCGCAGCCGCGAGGGGCTCCCCGGCCTCTTCCGTGATATCTTCGGCAGGCTCACTTTCCCTGGAGATTTCCGGTTCAGGTGCAGCAGCTTCCGAGACGCTTTCGGCTATCTCCGAGTCAGCTTCTTCGTCTATGAGCGGCGGTTCGTCTTCATCCGGCGAATCTTGCAAAACCGACGCCGTTCGTGTCTCCTCGGCGACGGCGTCATCGACAGCTTCGGGTTCGCTCTCCTGAACGACCTCCGTCTCAGGCGCAGACGCCTCCGCGACGTTACCGGCTGCTTCCGGGGACGCGACTTCATCGTCGTGAGACGACTCCGTTTCTCCCCGCGACGCTTCTGATTCCGTCCCGCTCAGCAACTCCAGGTCGAGGCCATATTCCTCATACGGCGCTGCTTCACGAGGCGGCTCGGGCGCATCCGGCGGCTCATCCGTGACCGGCCCGGCCAATGCCTCGAGGGCGGGCGCATCGCCGCCATCAACCGCGTCCACGCGGTTCGCCGAACCGGTTGGCGCAGGCTCTCCGGAAGCGATCAGCTCCAGTTCCTGATGCGAACCAGGCTCCTTGTCCTCAGAATTTCCCGTCGCATAAGGAACGCTCGATTCGATGGCCGCCGGAGGCGGGATCTCATACCCCTCCTCCGGTTCAGACTGTGCGGCGCTCTTGCGACGCGCGATACGGCTCAATAAATTCTTTTTGATGTTCATGCCGCCCCCTTCGAGAACGGAACCTCACTGCGTGGAGAGCAAAAAATTCCGGGGGCGGTGGAAACAGGCGGGACGGGCTGTGGATTCAAGCTAGCGATTCCGAAGGC
>MPNJ01000037.1 GCA_002238965.1 Nitrospinae bacterium bin107
GTTAACTCTCTGGAAAGGAGAAAGGCATGGAAACCACCGTGGTGAACCTGAACGACTATGTCGCAGAAAACGGCAGCGGCCTGCTGGTGAGGATCGACCGCATGACGAAGTGGGGAAACCCCTTCCGCGTCGGCCCCGACGGCGACCGCGACGACGTCATCGAGAAATACCGCCAATGGCTGTGGAGAAAAATCCAGAATGAGGAGGTGGACCTCCACGAACTCGCCGACCTCCAGGGCTGCGAACTCGGCTGTCACTGCCATCCCCTCCCGTGCCACGGCGACGTACTCGCGCGCGCCGCCGAATGGGCAGCAAGGTATCTCGACGGGATGCCCAGGGAAGTGGGGCGCAACGAGCGTGGCTACGCTCTTCCCGAATTCAACCATCCCCTCGCTTGAGGACTACGAAAGGAGTGAACGATGACCCCTACACACGACCACAAGGAGAGCACCATGTACGAGAACGATCACAACGATGCCCAGCATGAATCCTTCACCGCCATGGTCTGCGAGCAGGCCGCCCTGTTCGGCGCGACTCCCGGGCCGGACGAGTTCGACAACCGCCCCGTGTGGGACGAGGGCGAGGCGACCGCCGCCGTCATCAAGGCATTCGGCGCACTCGCGGAAGCAGCACCCGACGGCACCCAACTCGCCGACGAGCGGGCGAGTCTCCTGTGGGGCTTCGTCAACACCTTGGACGCCCAGACTCAGAGGCTCGACCGCGCCGCCGACAGACTCATCCCCGGGGTCCGCGAACTGCAGCGCGAGCAGGACGGCTCGGAGATCCGCTCCCGCGAACTCGAACTCATGACCGACAGGGCCAACAACCTCACGGAGCGCCGCGACGCCTTCGAGGGACTGCGTGACACGGCCGCCGAGGCCTACCGCATCGAGACCGGCGAGGTATGGCGGCCGAGGCGAGGCTCCCACGTCTCGCAGACCGGCAAGCTCACCTCCGCCGTCATCGAGGCGCGCGACTTCCAGCGGGCGCGCAAGGACCGCGCGAACACCGCCCACTTGCCCCAGGGAACCCTCGTCGCCGTCGCGGGCGGCAAGGAGGCGAGCGATGCGGGGAAAATCATCGCGCACCTCGACCGCCTCAAGGCCAAATACGCCGACGTCGTCCTCGTCCACGGCGGCGGCCCCGGTGCGGAGAAGATAGCGGCGGGATGGGCCGAGCGGAACGGCGTCCACCAGGTCGTCTGCAAACCGGATTGGGACGCCCACGGACGGGCCGCTCCCTTCCGGCGCAACGACGAACTCCTGGCACTCCTGCCCAAGGGCGTGATCGCGTTCCCCGGCAGCGGCATCACCGACAACCTCGTCGACAAAGCCCGAGCGCTCGGTATACCCGTCCAGAAAGTGGCGTGACGTGAACGCTCCACGGGTCGCGTCGCCACGCGGCGCGGCCCGTTGCGTCTCGTCGACCAACGCTCGCGCCACTTGCGCCGGCAACGATGAAGACTCCACCGGTCTTGCCGCAGGAACATCTCCCCGCATTGCTCCTCGCGCTCAATCGCCGCGACGGCTCCCGCTCGCCATTCTCACCGGCAAAAAATTCCCCGACTCGCGTTCCCAGGAATCCCTGCGCTAGCCGCCCTTCGGCGTTTCGTTCAGTACACCCCACGCAGCAGGCTGCAGGGTGCAGATCAAGTGCGCACCCGGCATGCAGTTCCTTGCTCAAATGCCGTCAAATACCGCCTCGTTTTTGTTGGGAAAGCGAATGTCGATCGGTATTCTCCTGTATCTCTTTGAAATTCCTTCACTTTGAACCTCGCGCATGTCAATCGACATTCGCTGGAAACAGCGCCCCTCCTCCATGTATGCTGATCGGCATTCGCCGCCCGGGCCGCAAGGAACGCCCATGTCTGACCGTTCCAGGGTCCGGGCTCTATCAATTTACGGTCCGAACCATGTGCATGGAGGAGAAGAAATGATGAGCGGAATCGACCAAAAACCGACCGGAGACGGTACCGGCCCCGAAGAAAAACAAAGCCACGCGCGCACGTCGAGGACCATCCGCTTCTCCGATCCCGAATGGGAACGGGTCGAAATCGCCGCCAGACGGCGTGGGGCCACTGCCGCCGAGTTCATTCGCAACGCCGCGTTGGCCACCACGGAAATCGGATCAGGGTCGTATCCGCCGGAAATTTCAGCCCAGATCGAGCGGATCTATCGCGGGGTTTACCTTCTCGCAACGCTCAAACGGGACGAAATGCTCCACGAAGGACGCCTGGAAGAACTCGACAGGATCACAAAGTCAGCCCGAGAATCGCAGGTTTCCATCATGGGAAATGATTTCGGATGAATAAAACATCAGAGTGAATGGGTGGGAAATCTTTCTAAAAAATCTAATGAGGCATACTAATCTCTTAGTTTCCCAGAGCACTTGAAGCTAAATCTAAACACGCTACATTAGGTTCCAAACCTACGCTCGATATTAAATAAATAAGAATAAGCAGTGACTGTCTCATGCTGTTGAAATAGCCCTGGGATTAAGCTGACGGCAGTAAGAGCCAGCCCAATTGGATCACCAGTGCTGAGAGACCAAGCACCACCCGCAAGCCCAAGCGACCAAGAAGATAAGTTTTTGCGGAAAGCTCGTAGAGCAGACCGACGCATATCATGTGCAGCATCTGCTATTTCTTGCCGTCGCTCAAGAAGTAATGTTTCTCGTTCCTCAGGAGCTTCAATACCAGCAAGTTCGACCATAAACTTTTGCAGATTGCGCATATAGACTTTGTGGGCATCCTGGTTTTCGGAGCGATATTGAAGAACATCCTCCAGCGGAACCGAGTCCAGCCTTAAACCCACTGGTTCAAGATCCAAGGTGACCACTTTGTTGTATGACGGCATAGACTCTCTCGAAAGAGTATTGATTAGATCGTTGATAGCGCCAGCATCACTAGTTGCAGGGTGAATAGTGAGACCTCGGTCATTCCCAGCTACACGTGAAAGTTGAGCCAGAATAACCAAAATGGTAGTACGCACGGCCGGGTGAAGCGGAATGGAAACGCCATCTTCCGTAGGTCGAGCCAAATTTCTCGATCTGAGTTCCTCTATAAGAAAATCAGCCAGTTCAACATCGGCACCATAACCCATCCTTGACTGAGATAACTCGTGGAAATGCTCTGCTTCAGGAAGGTCATCGAAAGTCCCATTGGTAAGTAATTCGACAATGACTTCAGCAAGTTGGTTTGCCATTTGGGCATCAATCCATACGTTTGGTTCGATCACTCTCAATAAGCCCCGTTCCTCCAAAGGTTTTGCAATTGTCGGGTCCGCAGCTTGATGACGGCCATACATATAATCGGGCAAGAGGATCGCCACTTCCTCAAAAAATAAGAGTAGTGATTTGATCCATGTACCTTCACGTAATAACCAGTACGGAGCAGGGTAATAATAGGCAATATCAGGGCGATTATTCATTTCATTTCCATGGATTGAGTTCAGATACGGCCGAATTCTTCGAAATGAACCCCATGGCGCTGGACGGGATTACCGCTATTCCGAATCACCGAATCGGCAACGTTTCTCCGATTAGGCCCCCATAAGACCCCAATGGACCCTCATAGAACCCCCATAGGACCTTTCTATCAAATCTATTGCTCTGATCTAAGACTCCAACGTGCGGAAACGCCGTGGCCAGTGGACACAATGAGTCCACGCTCTCTCAATCGAGCCAATGTCCTCTTCACCTGACGAGCGCTGACCCAAGGCGGCAACTGAGCGCGGATTTCGCGCAACGCCAATGGATATTCCGCGCGGGACAGTAAATGATAAATTGTCCGCTGCCGCTCGTCCGGATCGTTCATCCTGGACCAACCGGTCGCGCGTAATTCCGCCGCCAGACGAACCGGGGTCTTCTCATGCCGGAAGCGCACCGTCACGCATCCGCCGATGTCTTCGATCTCGGGGCGAGGCAAACTGGCGGCGTCCGTCAATTCAGCCATCT
This sequence comes from Nitrospinae bacterium bin107, assembly GCA_002238965.1. GTDB lineage: Bacteria > UBA8248 > UBA8248 > UBA8248 > UBA8248 > Bin107. Next base: position 3,955 of record MPNJ01000037.1, read on the forward strand.
TCAAGGTTCCACGGCCCCATTGTTCGATGATACCGCACCGAAAAAAAGTACGAGCAATCAAAGGATTCCAGGGCAGAGATTCGTGCGGCGCGAAAAGTTTTTCCGGTGTTAATCCGAAATGCAGCGTGCCGGACGATGTGATTTCAAGACGGTCATCGTAAACCGCCACGCCGACGGACCCACCGCCGATCGAATAATCGCGATGGCAGAGCGCATTCGCCAACGCCTCGCGCGTGGCGAGGGGTGGAAAGAGCGGTTCGTCGATCCGCTCGAAGCGATCTTCCTCGACGCGGCCGGCAATGGGCAGGCTGTCTCGAAGGAAACGCTCGGCCGCCCTGAGCAGTGAAAAAGTATTGCCGTGGAACTGGCGATTGTCCAGGAACTCCGTGCGATCCACCCCCTTGAAACGGGCGACGCGCAGCAAACACTGAGGCATCTCGAATTCGATGCGCTCGGGATTACCGAAGAGCACCACAGCCGCTCGAAACAAAACTCCGTCCCTGAACAGCCCGAGACCGCGCAGCAACTCGGCAGGCTCCCGGGTGCCGGGATCCTCCAATCGGCCTCGCTGGACAGCTTCCTCTACCGCTCGCCTGATTTCGGCGTCGTCCAGATCCTGAATTGACCAGTCGGCAGCGGGTTGGTTTTCCCATCTCTGTTCGCTGTGCATGCGTTCGAAAAGCATGCGGTTGTACTCGTCCGAACGCATTTCGAGGGTGGTGTTGCCCACCCGGCGGTACGCTGCACCGCGATACATGTAAGGTCTGGCTGGCCCGGGACTCACGGTGATTGCAATGATCTCGCGGTCTTCGCTCACCCGGATACGCTCAATTGCCGGAAAGACTGGCGGTTCTATCCTTTGAAACTCGGCGCTTAGCTCCTCAATAGTACGATCATTAACCTGCTGGCCAACCGCTCGGGCATCCGGCGTAACGCCGAACAATACGTGTCCGCCCTGCTCGTTGAGCATCGCACACACGGTCATCGCCGCCTTCCGGCGTGTTCCCGTCGTTTCCTTGAATTCCAGCGTCTCCGATTCTCCTGCCGATACAATCGAAGTAACCCACTCGAGGGTCATTTTGAGCTCTTTCCGCCATCAATCTCCTGGCGGTCAAAAGGATCGGGAAGGGCATCGACTATACGAACAGATTCCACGCTCACGTGCACGACGCGCCGAATCGCGGTTATTAAATCACTCGGATCGTCAAACCATCCATTGGGGTCGTTCACAATACCGCTTTGCTTGTCCTGCGTGATCCGGTAACGGTCGATGAACCACTCAAGGGGCGTCCTTCCGTTCACGACATACTGATGGGCCTCAGGGGGAATACCGCGCAAGCTCACAAAATCGTTGACGATGAGGGTCGTTTTCTCCTCCTTATCCGCATACCGCATCGCCCGCGTGTCGAGCCGGTAATGCTCCGCACGAGTCTCCCCGGTTCCCGTGAACACTTCCTCAAGCGGATATTCCGCGCAGGTCTCATAGCCCAGGTGGAGTTCGGAAAGCGCGCGCCCGGCGTCCGCGAAAGCGTGAAAATCGGGCGCCAGGGGTATGCGCGGCAGTTGTTTCGAGAGGTCGTTGGCGAAGCATTCCCGATAAACGGGCGCGTGTAGCACGCCGTAGGCGTAATCAAAAATCGCATCCTTTATAATTGTTTTGTCATTATAGTGAACCCGAAAGAAACGCAAGGCCGTATCCGTAATGTTGTCCACTCGCTCAAGCTTTCTCTCAAGGCCAGGAAGGTCGGTTTGAGCATCGGGTTGTTCTTGATACCGATAGCGCGGGAAGCACTGACCAAACGCTATAAAGTGGAGGTCAGGCATCGTTTCGACCATGAGAGTTGAAAACGGCTTGGTCGAGCCAACACCGGGAACGCAAATTGCCCGGTTATCGCTGTTCGGCGCAGGAAAAATCTTGTCCATCTGATACTTGTTGTTCACCAGCACATAATCGACATAACAATATTGCTTGATGAAAGGCCGATACTGAGGTTTCCAGATGTTGTTCGACGAAAATGTTACGGGTTTTCGCCGCCAGAGATTGTTTTTCAGTTCTCGATCCCATCGGACATTTGATGAATGGTGTTCCGTAATCTTGTCTAAATCTGGCTCTAGTTGTTGTCTGCACATCAATTCCTGCAGAGCACCCATGTAATCGGATACCACTGCGCGACCGTTTCCTTCGCAGGCATCGTGTGAAAAATTGTAGAGATAAGCATCTCGGCTAGTTGCCAACCCCCTTGAATATAGACTAAAAATCGACTTATCCACCTTGCCGGCCTTCGCCTCTTTCGACCCCAGCGGTCTGAAGTCTTGAAACGCCGCATCGCGCTGGCCGATCCAGTCGTGGTGCTGATCGGGCGTAATTTCTTCCCAATCCTCAATTCCGGCGACAGAAGCCGCCTCGCGCAGAACCGTGAGTTTCTCCTCGCGCTTGAGATAATCACCGATGTCGCGGTAGAGAATGCGGCAACCCTCATGAGAGGCGTTCGGGTTGCGGACGAGAATCGTGACCGCCACCGGCGCGCGGGAACCCTGGCCGAATGCGTTGTCGCCTTCCGCCCGCCTCCGATCGCCGGATGTCCGCGCATTCCCCCGCAAGTTAAGAACGTAGATTGAAGTGAACTCCTCCGCCAGACTGGCGCGCACCCCCGAATCCACGTTGCCGTCGATCCACGATCCGTTGGTTACGAAGGCGACGACGCCCTGCTCGCCGATCCGATCGGAAGCCCAGCGAATCGCCATCTTGTAGGTGTCATAGAGGCTGTTCTTGAGCGTCGCTTTCGAACGTGCAGCGTAGGTCTCTGCGACGCGCCGCTCCAGATCAGGGTAATCCACGTTCGGGTTCTCGTCCGCAGAACTCCTCTGCCCAACCGACCAAGGCGGATTGCCGACAACCACCTGAATGGGCGATTTCTGCTGCCGCTCCACCCGCGCGCTGTTGTCCGGCAGCCACACACCCGGCAACCTCCGGTTTGGTTGCAGATTGAAGGTGTCTGTCAGCGCGACACCTTCGAACGGCTCATACGCGCTTTCGGGGCCGAGGCGACCATGGAACGCTTCTTCGATGTGAATCGCCGCGATGTAGTAGGCGAGCAGGATGATCTCGTTGGCATGAAGCTCTTTATGGTATTTCCTTGAAAGATCGGCCTCGTGAATCAGTGCCGACTGCAAAAGCCGTACGAGAAAAATGCCCGTGCCCGTGAAGGGGTCGAGCACGTGCACACCCTCATCGCTCAGGCTCCGGCCGAACTCCTCGCGGAGCACATGGTCCGCGCTGTGCAGGATGAAATCCACGACCTCAGGGGGCGTATAAACGACCCCCAGCCTGTCCGCGTCTTTTTTCATGGCGGTGGCGAAGAAGTTCTCATAAAGCTCCATCAGCACGCGCTGGCGCGCCTCCGAATTATCGAGGCCACGCGCGCGCATGCGGACACTCTCGTAGAAAGGCGCCATGTCCCGAATCTCGTTCTCGAGGCCGAACTCGCCGAAATCCGCCCGCAGCTTGTCCAGTGCCTGTGAGACCGGATTGCCCGCGGCGAAGTCGTAGCCCTCGAAGAGCGCCTCGAAAACAGGCCGCGTGAGAATATGCTGGGCCATCATCTCGACCGCGCTCTCGCGGGTGATGGACTCATTGATGGAGACTTTGAGTTCTTCGTGGAAATCGCCGAACCACTCGCGCAGGGTCTCGTTTTCGGGGTTTTTCAGCAGATTCCCGATTCGCTCGCCCAAGCGGGTGAAGATATCCGCAACGTCCTTCGCCCAGCTTTGCCAGTATTTTCTGTCGCCGCATTTTTGGACGATCTTGGCGAACATTGCGCCGGGCGGCAGTTCGAGCGGTGGAAAGGGCAATTCCCGGGTTTCCACTTCTTCGTTTCCCTGGCCGGTGAAAATGATGATGCTTTCCGGCAGCGCGTTGTTGAGGTCTATCTTGTTGATCTCGGCGTCGAGCCTGTCGTCATGCGAGCGAAGGGCGCGGAGCACACTCCAGACGACCTCGAACTGCTCGTTGCGGTCGAGGGCGCGTTCCGGGTCCTCCCCCGCAGGCACGGCTACCGGCAGAATGATGTAGCCGTATTCCTTGCCCTCGGCCTTGCGCATGGCGCGGCCCACGGCCTGAACAATGTCGACGTGCGAGTTTCGCGGACTCATGAAGAGCACGGCGTCGAGCGCGGGCACGTCGATGCCCTCTGAGAGACACCGCGCGTTCGAGAGAATCCGGCAGGCGCCATTCTCTCCTTCGGGGTCTCCCTTGAGCCAGTCGATGCGCAACTTGCGGTCAAGCGCGTTGTGCTGCCCGTCTACGTGGCGCGTCTCGCATTCCAGCGCATCCGCCCGCTCTTCATTGGGCAACATGTCGCGGGCTTGGCCGATGATGTCTTCCCAATGCGCTTCCAGCCGCTTTGAGGACAGGATCGTATTCGTGAACGCGATGGCGCGCTTCAAGGGACGGGTCGCCCCCTCATCCTTTTTCTTGTTCTCCGGGTTTTGCAGCGCGCGCCAACAACCTACTATCTTCGCCGCGTCGGTGATGTCCAGTTCGCTCGCTTTCGCCGCCAGATGCGCTTGCAGCATCACGTCGGCATACTGTTCGTACACGCCGAACACCAAGACCTTGTAATCCGACAACAAATCCTGCTCGACCGCCCGCGAGAAAGGGAGGTGGTGGAACTCCGGCCCGTAGGTTTCTTCATCGTCCATCGAGAACACCTCGACCTCGTGGCGCGCCGCCTTTTCTTTCGCGCCCGCGGTGTAAAGGCGCGGCGTGGCCGTCATGTACAGACGCTTGGCGGCTTTGATCCTCTCTCCGTCATGAACGAGCACGAAAGGCGAAGTCTTATCATCCTCCGGGCGTTCGATCCCCGTCGTCCTGTGCGCCTCATCACTAAGGATTAAGTCGAAAGGCGGCGCGCCCTCTGCTTGAGCGGCCTCCACGAGGGGAAGAGAATGGTAGGTGCAGAAGACCACCGTCATCGCGCGCGCTCCCGCCAGCCGCAGCGCCTTTGAAATTTTGGACGGCTCAGTGGTAACCGGAATTTCAAGCTCCTCAAGCGAGGCGTCCTCATCCCTTTTTCCCGCGCGCGTATCCGAGCAGATGCCGACGTAGCGGTGCGGTATGTCCTTTTGCGTCGCCCATTCGCGCATGGATTGAGCGAACAGCGAAATCGAGGGCACGAGATAGAGCACCCGGCCCCCGACCCCCACGACGGCTTCGGCGATGCGGAGCGCGGTAAACGTCTTGCCCGTGCCGCACGCCATGACGAGCTTGCCGCGATCATGCTCCCGGAAGCCCGCCATGCAACCGTCGAACGCTTCGCGCTGATGCGGACGCAGGCGGAACGTCTCGGGCCGATAGCGCAGGTCTTCAGGTTCTTCGTGAACCAAATCGGGCCAGTCGAAACGCCGATGGATCAGATCGTCCAGGCAAAGCCTGTCGCATTTGGGCTTGAGGCCGAGAATGGTCTTATAGGCGTTCGGCCCCCAGGGATGGCCGGTATCGACCACGATGCGGGCGGTGAAGGGGTCGCGGGCGGAAGCGGAGATGAACGAATCGAGATGCGGTTTCGAGATTCGCGTATCGGGCGCATAGCACTTGCACTGAATGGCGCAATAGCCGCCCTCGCGCTCTTCGGCTACGAGATCGATACCCGTATCGCCTCCATCGAAACTCGAATGCCGGGTCGCCCATTCGGGCCAGAGCAAGACGTTCGAAAAGCGTTCCCTGTAAACGGGGTCTTCGGCGAAAAACTTCTTCATCACCCGCTCGAAGCGGCTGCCCTTCTCATGTTCCGAATCGGAGATGGCGCGAATCTGATCCAGCATTTCGTGAAAACTGACGCTCAAACTTTCACCTCCTGAAACCTACACGACACAGGCGGGACGCTCGCGAGCGTCCCCTACGAAGGCGGACGACAATTGAGAATGAACACAATCTGAATGTTGCGGAAGTCTATCTTTTGAAGGTCGCACCGATCAAGAGAAAAAGCCCCCTCGCTTCGCAATCCCTCCTTCCTCAGTCGGGATTGACCTTCCCCCTTAACTTCTTCTTATCGCTGCGTTGGCGTTTGTCCTGGAGTCGTTTTTCTTGCGACCCGCGGGTGGGGCGCGGCTTGGGCGAGTGGTATTTCGCGCTGGAGGGGCGTTTTGTTGATGAATAAAATTTTCCTCTTGACATTAAAGCAAAATTATATCATTGTTCTCACGTTAATCATGTGAGGAGAATGAAACATGAAGCTAAACCTAAGAAACATTGTAGGTAGAGAAGTTTTGGCGGGTGCAGTGAATGGTAGAACAACTTTGAATCGACTGCTTGAGCAAACTACATCAGAACCCGATGAGCCGGAATTGGTGTTCTTAGACTTTTCTGATGTTGAAGTAGCAACGGCAAGTTTTCTTAGGGAGAGCGTATTGGCATTTCGAGAAATTGTGCGCAGTCACCGCCCTAAATTATATCCAGTAATTGCGAATGCTAATGAAACGGTTAAAGATGAACTACTCTATCTCCTGCAATCTCGTGGGGACTGTTTTATGGCATGTTCACTAAGCGAAGACGAATCGACAACAGAAGCCTCTCCGATTGGCAAGCTTGATCCTAAACAGCGCATAACATTTGATCTGATATGCAAACACAGAGAAACTAGTGCCGTTGAATTGATGCGACTTTACGGAGAAAGTGAGAAACTCACACACACAACAGCTTGGAATAATCGCTTAGCGACTCTAGCCTCCCTAGGCTTGATCATTGAACTCAGTCAGGGAAGAACTAAACGCTATCGCACCCTGTTTGGAGGTACTTGAAGGATGGGCGCAGACTTTATCGAAAAGGCGACGCCAACTTTCCGAAAGAGTTGGGATCGAGCGCGTACGAAGCTTGCAACAGCAGATTTATTCACCAGAGAACCGTCAAGTTTAGTCTGTACTGTGGTGGCTGACATATTCGATGGGGAACAACTCACTATGGGTGAACTCTTAACCGTCGAAGTAGAGGATAAATCTTTCATTGTAAGACGCGGAAACAGCAAGGTAGCACGCATCCAGAACCCCTTACCTATTTTAGTGGAAGCTATTGAGAAATCCTGTGGGATTGCTAAAGGAAAAGTTGAAGATGTCTACAAGATATCTAGAGTAGCAGATATTTCGCTATGTTGATGTAGTCAAATGAGGACCCCTCGACCGTGACAAGGCGTAACAATAGGCCTGAACTTCGGCTTTGGCACGACTCAGCAAAGAATACACCCGGCTTGGGTTGTAATTTATGTCGAGAGTTTGAGTTATGTGGCGGACTCCGAGTCAATACTGCATTTTTTGACTGCCTACGGTTCTGCTGTCACAACTCCGAGAATTGCGACCGAGTTTGCCGCAATAATTCGGATTTCGTAGATCGAGTTCGTGAGATCGGAACTTTTGATTTGCAAAACGTACCTCGCGCACCAATCCTGGAAGCTCCTATGATGCCATATTTCATACCAGTGGTCTTCCATGGCAATAGGCGTTCAATGCCAATCAATTCTGAAGCAGTCGCTCTGCCATTGTTCCGAATGTTCAATCGAAAGGACAGTAAACCACTATTCAACGAATACACAGCATTGTGTGAAGATTTCGTAATTCAGCCTGGTACTAAGATTATTCTTACGGGCACCGCTAAAGACGCTCCACTTGAAAGGTGGTGGGGTCTTGGTGGAGAAAAACGCCGTACAATTATTCGCGCTCTTAAATCCGCTGGAGTTGGACTGATCACAACACCCAACTACAGCCTTTTTGTTGATCGCCCTCGATGGGATGATTTGCATTCAATAAAGCGTATTGCGATTATCCACGAAGAATTTCTACGAGAAGAAATGCCCACAGGTCTGCATGTTAATGGTCGCACAGAAGCCGACTTCGAACGCTGGATAGATTACATTAATACCCGCCCTGAGATCACGCATATCTCCTATGAATTTACCACAGGCACGGGTTATGCAAAAAGGTATAAACAACACGCAATTTGGCTTGCCACGATTGCAAAAAATGTGAGCAGACCCCTGCATCTAGTTGTTCGTGGTAACTCCAAGGTACTTCCAGTGCTTGCTAATGCATTTGCTCACATTAGCTTCCTTGAAACGTCAAGCTTTATGAAAACAGTGAAACGGCAACGTGCTCACATAACGGCCAATGGTGCTCTAAATTGGCGAGCTTCACCTACAGACTCTGGAGCAACACTTGATGCGCTATTTGCGCACAATCTCGCAACAGTCAAGAAAAGCATGGTTGACTTTAGTATACCGACAAACAAAATAGCGTAATTATTGAGATAATGACATCATTGTGTTCGTTTGATTTTTCAGTACTCGACGACCTAGCCTTTGCCGCAATACGGAAAAAAGTATCTGGGTTGGCACCAGATCAGATGGTGGCCCAAGAACTTGGCCCGGTCATTGAGCTTGGTCAACTTTCAGCAAGTGGATTATTGCCCTCCCCAGACCAAGCAACATGGCTAAAGCTAGATAGCTTAGGTGCCCTTTATAACGCGCTTTTAAGGAACCAATCACAGTGGCTCTGCCCCAAAACTCGTCGCATAGGTTTTTTTAGAGCAGGGCGCACACTATCCTCAAGCGATACGGTTTGGACTGGTTTTGGTTTAGCAATTCAACAAGGAGCGGTAGCCTCCAGTATCCCCAAAAAAATCGCTAGTCAACTCACTGCTGCGGTTTGGGAATTATATAGTAACCTTTACGAACACTCGGGAGCGTCAGAAACAGGATTGATCGTATTTCGGGCTGGACCAAACCGTTTCGAATTCGTGGTAGCCGATAAAGGGATAGGTGTTCTTAAAAGCTTGAATAGCTGTGCGGAATACGCGGCACTTGAAGATCATGGCGAGGCGTTGAGACTAACGCTGACTGACGGGATATCACGGCATGGGACCGGCGCAAGTCGTGGTTATGGCTTCCGCCCGCTTTTTATAGGACTTGCTAATCTAAACGGTAGCTTACGCTTCCGGTCAGGCAACCATGCCCTAGTGATTGATGGCCAAAATCCGTCACTGATGACAGCGCGGATTGCCGAGAAAGTTCCAATTACAGGATTTTTAGTTTCTGTCGTTTGCGAGCTAGATAATAGAACAAATGGAACTAGATGAGGCACTAGATGTGGCTATAAACAATGCCACCACAAACTAAGATATCAATTGTCTATTAGAAGTCTTTTTCCGCCCATAAAGAAGGAATCACAGTATGAGCAAAGATCGGGATCGCATGGTCTACCGCCGTCCTAATGGTCAATGGGCAAACGAGCGCAACGATTTAGATAGAGCATCAAGCCTTCATGATACGCAACAGGCTGCAATCGACGCTGCAAGAAATATGTTACAAAACCAGGGTGGCGGCGAACTTTCAACCAAAGGTCGCGATGGACGAATCAGGAGCAAAGACACGATCCCGCCTGGGAATGATCCATTCCCACCAAGAGATAAAGAGCATTAATCGTTAATTGGAAGTAATTGAGCGCAATTGCCCCTCTCACCTCCGTCCCCTACTGTATATCGAGAGGTAGGAAGAACATTGGTCCGTTTGCAAACACGGGACGCTCGCGAGCGTCCCCTACGAAAGCAGACGACAATTGAGAATGAACACAATCTGAATGTTACGGAAGTCTATCTTTTGAAGGTCGCACCGATCAAGAGAAAAAGCCCCCTCGCTTCGCAATCCCTCCTTCCTCAGTCGGGATTGACCTTCCCCCTTAACTTCTTCTTATCGCTGCGTTGGCGTTTGTCCTGGAGTCGTTTTTCTTGCGACCCGCGGGTGGGGCGCGTGGGGCTGCGCGGCCTGGGCGGGTCGGCGGCGGCGGCCAGGGCGGCGCGCAGCTTCTCAAGGCAGTCGGTGACGTTTCGGCCCTGATCGCGAAAGCGGCTGCTCGTAGTGACGACACAGCCCTGGCGCATCATGCGGCGTGGGTGGAGAGTGCTGAGCCTTTCCTTCACATCTTAGAACGCGCTTGGCGAGGCGCCCACGTTCCAGCGCAGCATCGCATTCCGGCTTCTGTCCGGGCACCCTGTCGGGTCGGTTTCGCATCGTGACAATCTCAGGCAGTCGAGGCGGATCGGGTGGCGACAGGCTATTTCGCGTATGAGTCAACTCATCTACAGCAAACCTTTTTTCGACTTTTTCTAGGCGGCTTGTTTTCTCGACTTCTGTCGAATTTGGCGGCAGCTCGGCTTTATATCCCATAGCAAGGGCTATTACGCCCGCTGCCTAGGCAGCCGCGTCATGTAGCGTACCCATTCCGGTCATTTGGTTTGAGCGATATAGGCTCAAATTTTCTCATCTCGATACCGGTCGACAGCTACTATCTGGCGCGGCCCGAAAAGGCATCACAATAAATCTGCTATCGTGTAGTCCATTCGCTCTCACCTGCCTCCGATGAGAGTCAGTAATCATAAACCGAGGTCTCGCTCGGTCTGCTTCTCGCGATTCGTTGTTCGTCCCTCTTTCGACCCCGCTCCCGTCTCTTTCGCTGGTACTTCCCGTACAGCTTCCCCGATCCCCTCGAGCGCCGATACCCGTTCGCCCGTAGCCGTTTCGAGCCGCTCGCGCAGGGCATTCGCGTCGTCGGTCACGAGTTCGGCCCGGTCCCGGGCGCGGCTGATCTCCACGTAGAAGCTCTTCTGCGTCGTGAGGTGAGGGTGACCCGCCTGCATCGCGGCGATCACGTTGTCGACGGTCCGGCCCTGGAAGGCATGCACGGTAGAGGCCCAGGCATGGTCGAGATGGCGCAGCTGGGGGTCGCCCGGGGTCATGCCGAGCCTGCGCCCGTCTTCCAGGCGGAAGGAGACGCGGCCGTCCCCGGCCGAAAGCACTTCGGCCGTGCGGCTGTTGACGAGACCAAATCCCTTGTCGTTGCGGGTCCAGCGTACCCGGTCGCCGGCGCGAAGCTCGATCTCTTCGGCCCGGTAGACCTCGGCGCCGCCGCTCCGCCCGGCGATCCGCCCGGGCTTCCATGAAACGCTCCCGCCGTCCTTGCCTTCGAGCACCACCGTCTGGTTCTCGTGATCCACGCCCGATACGCGGAGTTCGTCGCCCTTCTCGACGCCCAGGCGCTTGTAGGGACGGTGGAAGGCCACGACGTCTCCCGGGGCGTAGTTCGCGGCGAGCGATTTCTCGGGGTTCGTATAACCGCGAGAGACGAGCCGCTCCCCCCGGAAGGCGGGGCCGTGGATACGGCCCTCGCGCGCGAGACGCTCTCTGATATGAGCGTTGATCTTCTGGCGAAGTTCATGACTGGGCGCCATAACGCCGGTGTTCTCTCTCGCCTCGGGGGACAGTTCGAGCCAACGCGCCGCCACCGCGCCCGCGATGTTGTCTGCCTTCACCTGCGCGACGTTGGCCCCGAGCTTCTCGAACGCGCGGCCGATCTCTCCGGCGAGGCTCGCCTCGACCGCGGCTTTAAGCTCCGGGTCGCGCTGGCGCAGGATATCGTCCATCACGGCGGTCTTCATGCCGGCATGCTGCAGTTGCGCGAAGGGCTTGCCGGCGTCCACGGCATCGAGTTGTTTCTCATCGCCCACCAGCACGAGCCTGGGGATGCGCAAGGCGCCTGCGACCCGCAGGAGGTCGCGGGCCTGCAGGGTGGAGGCGAGGGACCCTTCGTCCACCACGAGAACCGTCTTGCCCCAGGCCGCGCGCATCCGCTTCTCGGCCTTTCTGGTGAGCTTGCCATCAGCCACGCCGGCGTTTCGCGCGAGAAAGCGCTGCAGCGTCTCGCTCTCGATCCCGGCCTCGGTTCCGAGCGTCTTCACCGCCGAGGCCGACGGCGCAAGGCCCTTGACCTCGAACCCGCGTTTTTCGAGGAGAGCGCGGGCGCGGCTGAGCATGGTGGTCTTGCCCGTCCCGGCAAAGCCCTGCACGCCGACGACGCGGTCTTTGGCCGAGAGGATGAGCTTGACCGCTTCCCTCTGGCCCTGCGTCAGCGGTCCCTTGTGCAGATGCGCCTGCACCATCCAGGTGCGCATTGCCGCCCGGCCCCGGCCCTGGCCGTCCCGCATCAGCCCGATCGTCTCGCGCTCGTCCGCCAGCGCCTTGTCGGTGGTCAGGCCGTCGCCTCCCTTGAGCGCCGGCGCGGCATGGAGCCGTCCCCCTCTTTCGAGATCGCCCAGCGCCCTCTCCGCCGCTTGGGCGGACACCGCGCCCGGCCGCCAGGCCAGCGCGGCGGCAAGCAGGTCGCCGCGGGCGAACACGGCCTCGCGCTCCGCGAGATGCGACACGGCCCATTCCACAGCCTCACCGGCCGGACCGGTTTCTTGGGCAATTCCCCGGTCCTGCGACGGCTCACGGGCCTCCCCCGCGCCTTCCAGGCCGGCGACCCGGGACACTGCTTCGGCCGCAAGGGCCTTGGGGTCGAATCCGAGGTCTGCGGCCTGTTTCTCCCAGATGCCCCTGAGCGCGCTCTTGTCCACGTCGCGCTTGCGGGCGCGGGTCATGAGCGCCGCGCGCTCTGCGAGGCGTTGGTTCCCGGCCGTCGTTCCCAGTCCCCTCTCGTCCATGGCCGCCTCGATCTCCGCCCGCCGGGTCGAGAACGCCTCGATCACCTCGCGGCGGACGCCCGCGACCTCGAACCGCCCGTCGGCGTGTGTCTTCTCAATCGCGTAGCCC
>MPNJ01000017.1 GCA_002238965.1 Nitrospinae bacterium bin107
GGGCGCGCAGACGTTGTAATGAATCCGCTTTCGGCTTGATTACAGATTCCGCCGGGCCGATCCGGAATCGGTGCGGGACCGGTTCGTGGGCAGTCCGAAAAAAGATTAAACTGCAACAATATCAACTAAATAGTGGATTTTTTCAGGGAAGGGAAAAAGGCGAGAAAGGCTCGACATCCAAGGGTTTCTGGATATATCGATAAATTCACGGGGTTTTTCGATAAATTCCTGAAAATCATGTCTGCTGTAATTGGTTTTAATACAAAGAGTTATCATATAAATCTGAGCGTGATACACACAGATTCAGCGGCAAAAAAAGTTTTTCGCCTCCCGCGCATTTGCCCGCAACTGCCCGCATCTGGGCGCGGCCCCCTAGGGGAGCTCGGCCCGGAGCGGACGCGCCATGAGGTCCCGTACGGCATCCCCGGGGTTCCGGCCCTCGAACAACACGGCGTGCACCTCGCGGCATATGGGCATCTCCACGCCGTACTCATCCGCGAGCCCCACGGCCGCAGGTGCTGTGGATACGCCCTCGGCCACGGCCGTCATGGATTCGAGTATCTTCTGCAAGGGCTCGCCCTGGCCCAGCCGCACGCCCACCGTCCTGTTCCGGCTCAGGTCGCCCGTGCAGGTGAGCACCAGATCGCCCATGCCCGCCAGGCCCGCGAAGGTCTCCGCCCGGCCGCCCATCGCCACCCCGAGCCGCGCGATTTCCGCCAGCCCGCGCACGATGAGCGCCGCCCGCGCGTTCAGCCCAAGTTCCATGCCGTCGGCGACTCCCGCCGCCAGGGCGATGACGTTCTTGAGCGCACCGCCGAGCTGCGCGCCGACCGGATCGGCGCCCGTGTATATCCTGAAATTGGGGGCCGAGAGCATCTCTTGAATCGCGTTCGCCACTTCGGGATCTTCGGACGCCGCCGTGATGGCCGTGGGTTTTCTCTCCGCAAGCTCGCGGGCGAACGTCGGCCCCGAGAGGCAAGCGAGGGCGCGCTCGGCGCCGACCGCCGCACCGATACATTCGGTGATAATCCGGCTGGGCAGGAGCAGAGTTTTCTCTTCCACCCCCTTCGTGGCGCTTGCGACGAGCGTTTCCTCGTGAACCCAGGCCGCCAGCTTCGTCCACACCGCCCGGACGACGTGGCTCGGCATCACGCTCACGAGAACGTCCTGGCCCGCCGAGGCGGCTTCGGCCAGATCGGAGGTGAATCGCAAATTCTCATGCAGGGCGATTCCGGGGAGATACAGGTCGTTTTCACCGTGGGACGCCATGCGGGCGCAAAGGTCGGTCTCGAAAACCCAGAGCATCACCTCGTGGCCGGTTTCTGCGAACGAATCCGCCAGGGCCGTCCCCCAGGCGCCGGCGCCGATTACGGCGATTCGCTGCGGCGTCATCTTATCATCCCGAGCGACGCGTCTTTCGCTTCGCCTTGGACTTCGCGGCCGTTCTTTTTTCGGCCAACGCCTGCTTTCTCGCCGTATCGCCCTCGGCGGCGGCTTTTTTGCCGGCGGCCGACCTCGCTTCCCATTTCAGTTTGTGCTTGAGATGCTTTTCTTCTTCCCAGACATGCTGCGTGCCTTCGCCCATGAAAACGACGAAAACCTCACAGCCGTCAGGGTATTCATACGGACCGTGCGGCAAATCCCACCCGAAAACGTAATCGCCCGGCCTCAGATCCTTGCCCGCCACGCACATCCTGCCACGAGTCACCAGAATGGAATGCCAGCTCTTGTGCGTGTGGCGAGGCTCCACGTAGCCTTTCGGGAACTTCACCTTCATGTCGATACGCTTCATCACCGGGTCATGGGCGAAAATCTTCACCTTCACCCCTGGCGGCAGCGTCAGCAACTCGTTGCTCACATCCTCCTGCCATTCGACATCCTTGTTGTAGATGGCGCGGAAGCGGTGGTCGAAATCCTGTTTGGCGGCCTTTTTCCTGGTGGTCTGTTTCCTGGCAGGCATGTCTTCTCCTAGTGAAAATGCTTGAGAGCTTTTGGATGGTGGTTTTATTCATTCAGCGCGAAAATTCGAGAGGCGATATCACGGCCCAGCGTATGTCTGTTTCCGTCGACCAATAACGTTACCGTGCCGGCGAGAGGCGATTGCTCGATCACCTCAATGGGCATTTCCGGGAAAAATCCAAGTTCTCCCAAATACCGCAAGATATTCGGGTCATCCTGTAATACACGGGTGATTTTCGTCACCCTTCCTGCCTCGAGCGAGAGGAGACCGATTTCTTTCGTATCAACCATGGTGCCGTCTTTGGCGGGAATCGGGTCCCCGTGGGGATCCAGGGTGGGATAGCCGAGTTCCTTGTCCAAAACGGCTTCGAGTTCCTCGCTCAAGACATGCTCCAATTCTTCCGCCTCGACATCCACCTTGTCCCACTCAATTCCCATCTTCTGGTTCAGGTACAACTCGAGCAACCGGTGGTGCCGAATAATCTCTAATGCGACTTTCTCCCCCTTCGAGCTTAAAACGACCCCTTTATACGGCTTATATGTAAGCAATCCCTGATGATCGAGTTTCTTGACCATGCTCGTCACCGACGCAGCCGAGATTTCCATACAATCCGCTATCGCGCTCGTGGTGACAGGGGACGATTCCTGCTGAAGCTTGAAGATGTTCTTCAGATAATCTTCAATTTGCTTGCTTAGACGTGGCAATGATTCGGACAAAGAGTAATCCCCTGATTGGCAGTGAATCACCGAAAAAATCATCCTAGAATCAGCACTTGATGGTGTCAACCAAATAGACCACCACAAGATTTGGAAATGATACCCACGCTTGGCTCAGTCATACACGAATGTGGCTGTAATCGACTTGCGTTCAAGGCCTTCCGGAAACGGATTGAACGGCGCCGCTTTGGTGACGGCGGCCATCGCCAAATCATCGAGAATTCGAACCCCTGCGGATTTGACTAGACGAACTTCTTCCAAGGCACCATTTTTTTTCAGTTTAAAGCGCAACAACAGCTTACCCCTGTTTTTTTGCGCCTCCAAAGGCCATATCCAGGCATTCTGGATTCTTCTCTTAATATGAGCGAAATAAGAAGCGTAGCGAAAATCACGCGTATCAAGCGAAATGGTCTCCCCCTCTTCTTTTTCCAGGTCTTCGTCCGATAAGCTCTTTTTCGCGATTCTGTCTGCTATCTCGTCCGAGAGATCAAACTGAGGGAGATTGGGTTTGCCTTTGGGTTTTGGCTTCACTCGAAATAGCGCCAAAGGGTCCTTTACTTGAGGCCGCTTTGGAACTGGCCGCTTCGGTCGAAAAACCGGTTTCAACGCGGCCAATTCAACCTTCTCCTTCGTCTGTTTCTTCGCATCGACTTTCTTGTTCTTTTTGGGAAGCTTTTTCTTTACAACCTTCTTTACTGCTTTTTTCTCGACCACCGGATTGGGCTTGTCCTTATCCCTCGGAGACTCTTTGGATTCTATTCTCTTCTTTTCCGGCATTTTATCCACTACTTTTGGTTGTATCTCTTCCTGCTTGGTAGCGGACGATTGGGACTTGTCAGAAGGCTCGGGTGTCGGCGCGATACTTGTCGTTTCGATGGGCTTGATCGTTTTCTTTATTTCCGGAATATCAGGAGATTCTCTCACCGGTATTTTTTTCACCTTTTGGGGCTGAGTTTTCGGTGTTACGTCCACCGGAGGGTTTCGCCTTACGGGTTTGGGGGCTTGAACTTGAGCCTTCGGTTTTGGAGCCGGGGGCAATGCAGCCATTTTCAGCTTTTTTGAATTTTTTCCCTTCGCCTCGATTTTCTGGCTCTCCTCCCGAGGCTTTTTCTTTACCACTTTCCTTACCGTTTTTTTCTCGACCACCGGCCTGGATTTGCTCTCGATCTTCGGAATCGCTTTGGCCGCTTTTTTTTCTCTCTCTGGCTTTTTATCCGCAGTCGGCTTTGCCTTTGGTTGTATCTTGTCTTGAATCGCGAGCGGCGGGGTCTTGACCGAAGGCTCTGGTTTCGGCGCAAGGCTCGCCGTCTCTGTCGGCTGTGGCGTTTCTGTTATCTCCGAAGTTTCAGGAGATTTCTTTTCCCGCTTTTTTTCCTCCCTTTCAGGCTCAGGCTTTGGTTTTACGACTGCTGGAGACGTTGGCGGCCGGGTCGGAGAGACGGAAAGAGCCGGAACCCTCGATTCCGGCGCAGGCGATAGTGACGCCGTTTCAGGGCCGACTCCTCCTCGGCGAGATGGAATCAAGTCTCTATCTTCGCGCCTCAAGCGCGGGGTCTTGCCGGGTTTGCCGGAACCACTTTCTTTTCGGTTGGCATTCGATAAAAACTGACTTTGCGGGTTCAGGGGGAGTTTTTCTTCGGGTTTCTCGACGGATAAGACTCGAAATTTGATAGGGCTGCTTTTCTTCGAGCGTTCTCTCCAAACGTATTCATGGCTTGAGGCCGCGAATACGAGCAGGTGCAATGATAACGATACCAGGAAAAGGGTGAAAGGAAGTCTTTTCGGTTTTTCTCTCGCCATACATCCCTCTCTGTTCAAACTAAATCATCGCTTGAATCCGTGCGAGAAGGCAAACCAGCGGAATTATACGGTGAAGATACATCATGCTTTAATCTTGCGGGATGAATTACTGCTCCTCAAAACACCCAGCAGCTATTCTCCACAAAAAAAGGGGGCCCCGAGAGGCCCCCTTTGAACATCGAAACAATAACTTACATCATGCCGCCCATACCGCCCATGCCGCCCGGAGGCATGCCGGCCGGCATTCCACCAGCCCCATTTTCCTCCGGCTTATCGCTGATGACACACTCTGTCGTGAGCATCAAACCAGCCACGGAAGCAGCATTTTGAAGAGCGGAGCGAACCACTTTGGTCGGGTCGATGATACCCGCCTTGACCAAATCTTCATATTCGCCCGTCGCCGCGTTATACCCGTTGTTTCCTTTTTGCCCTTTTACATGCTGCACGACCAGGGAACCTTCTACGCCCGCGTTGTTCGCAATTTCGCGCATCGGGGACTCAAGCGTGCGGGAGAGGATGTCGATGCCAACCTGCTGATCCCCTGCCACATCAACGTTACCCAAGGACTTCTGGGCGCGAATCAGGGCGACGCCGCCACCGGCCACGACACCCTCTTCCACAGCCGCGCGAGTTGCGTTCAGAGCGTCTTCCACACGCGCTTTCTTCTCTTTCATCTCGGCCTCCGTGGCGGCGCCTACATTGATCACCGCAACGCCACCGACCAGCTTCGCCAGACGCTCCTGGAGTTTCTCGCGATCATAGTCGCTCGTGGTCTCTTCAACCTGGTTGCGAATTTGTTTGACGCGGCCTTCGATATCCTTGGCCTTGCCTTTCCCTTCGACGATGGTGCTGTTGTCCTTGTCGATGGTCACGCGCTTCGCTTGTCCGAGATCGTCCACGGATACGTTCTCGAGCTTGATGCCCAAATCTTCGCTCAACATTTTGCCGCCGGTCAGAATCGCCATATCCTCGAGCATGGCTTTGCGGCGATCGCCGAATCCGGGGGCTTTGACCGCCGAGCAATTGAGCGTGCCGCGCAACTTGTTCACCACCAGCGTGGCCAACGCTTCACCTTCGATGTCTTCAGCGACGATGAGCAGCGGCCGGCCCATTTTCGCAATTTTCTCGAGCAGCGGTAGGAGGTCCCGCATGTTCGAGATTTTCTTCTCATGGAAGAGGATATACGGATCTTCCAAAACAGTTTCCATGCGGTCCGGATTCGTTACGAAGTAAGGGCTCAGATAACCTCTGTCGAACTGCATGCCCTCGACGATGTCGAGAGAAGTTTCCATGGATTTGGCTTCTTCGACGGTGATGACGCCGTCTTTACCGACTTTATCCATGGCCTCGGCGATGAGATCCCCGATTGTCGGATCGTTGTTGGCCGAGATGGTGCCGACCTGCGCGATCTCTTTCTTGTCGCGAACGGGTTTGGAAAGTTTTTCCAACTCCTGGACGATCTTGGCCACGCCGGCGTCGATTCCGCGCTTCAAGTCGATGGGATTGGCGCCGGCCGTTACATTGCGCAGACCTTCCTTGAAGAGAGACTGGGCCAGCACAGTCGCCGTCGTGGTGCCGTCTCCTGCGACGTCGGAGGTCTTGCTCGCCACTTCGTTGACTATCTGTGCGCCCATGTTCTCGAACTGATCTTCGAGTTCTATTTCCTTCGCCACCGTTACGCCGTCTTTCGTGGAGGCGGGAGAACCGAATTTCTTGTCGATCACGACGTTGCGCCCGCGGGGACCTAGCGTCACCTTCACGGCATCGGCCAACTGATCTACGCCGCGCTTGATTTTCGAACGGGCTTCTTCATCAAAAAGTATGATTTTTGACATTTCGTAATGCTCCTTAGTTGTTGGACAATCGGCTAGTTGATGACCGCCAGCACATCATCTTCACGCATGATCAGATACTCTTCGCCCTCGGACTTCACTTCCGTGCCCGCATACTTGGCGAAAAGAATTTTGTCGCCCTCACCTACTTCGGGCGCCTGCCTTTTCCCGTCATCGGTAACTTTGCCGGGGCCTACGGCGACTACTTCCCCCTCCTGGGGTTTTTCTTTCGCGGAATCAGGAATGATGATCCCGCCGATCTGTTCCTCTTCCTCATCCAGGCGTTTCACCAAAATGCGATCCTGAAGAGGCTGTATCCTGGTTTTGACCTTTGCCATCACTTCCTCCTTGCAAAATAAAGAAATGTTGCTTTTAATCGGGACACCCAACTGAAAATGATCTCTATCGTCCGCAAGCCGTCATTCGGGCGAAACGACTTCTGAACTCTCACCTCATTCCTTCTGAGCGAGGTATAGGGAAAAAGATACCACTTGTCAAGCGCTGTTAGCACTCAAGACGCCAGACTGCTAACAACGCGGCTGCTTCAATTAAATATCTGATTTCTATTTACTTATCGGCACATTCAGAAATGGCGGCGGGTCCAGCATGAAAAGATTCCTGGAATTTTCGCTAAATTCAGCCTTTCGTCCATCTCGGGATCGGGTGACGTATTCCGCGTCATGGGCTATCTTCTCGTTGAATGATGGAGAATTTCATATACAAGCATCAACGCAGAAGGAGTTCGACGAAATGCCGTACAAGAACCTGTTGATCGAGAAATCACAAGGCATCGCGCTCATCACAATCAACCGTCCCGAGAAGCGGAACGCGCTCGATCCCCAGACCTGGCGCGAGGTGGGGACCGTGGTGGAGGAACTTGAGGCGGACGACGAGGTGGGGGTCATCATCTTCACGGGCGCGGGCGATAAATGCTTCGCCGCCGGTTCGGATATCGCCCAGATCAAGGACCGAAGCCTCATCGACGGCCTCGCCGCCCCCTCGCAGCGCGCCCTCATGCGGCTCGAGGTGGTCGAGAAGCCCGTCATCGCCGCGGTCAACGGCTTCGCCTTAGGCGGAGGCTGTGAACTTTCAATGGCTTGCGACATCCGCATCGCGAGCGAAACCGCCCGGTTCGGCCAGCCCGAAGTCAACCTCGGCATCATGCCAGGAGCCGGCGGAACCCAGAGGCTCGCCTCGCTCGTGGGGGTCGGAAGAGCGAAGGAACTCATCCTGACGGGCGACATCATCGACGCGCATGAGGCCCACCGCATCGGGCTGGTGAACCAGGTCGTCCCGGCGGGGGAACTGCTCGAAGCTGCGCGCAAATGCGCGGAAAAGA
Organism: Nitrospinae bacterium bin107; assembly: GCA_002238965.1. Classification (GTDB taxonomy): domain Bacteria; phylum UBA8248; class UBA8248; order UBA8248; family UBA8248; genus Bin107. The sequence continues at coordinate 7,648 of MPNJ01000017.1, forward strand.
TGATGAGCAAGGGCCCGCTGGCGGTGCGCATCGCGAAAATCGCCATCAACACCGGCCTCAAGTTCGGCCCCGAGGCCGGCATGGTGGCCGAACGCCTCGGCCAGGCCTGCCTCATGACGACCGAGGACAAGGTCGAGGGCGCCTCCGCGTTCCTCGAGAAAAGGGCCGCCGATTTCCAGGGAAGATAAGCGAAATCAACTTCTTATGTCGTCACGTTCTCGGACGCGGCGCACGGAACAGGCGGTGGCGTGCGCCTTTCAGGGCCGGGCGAACACCCTCCTGATGCGACGGGCGGCCGCCCTGATCAGAGGCGCAGTTCCCCGCAATTCCGCGCATCTGCCGTTATCTTGAGATGCACGGGCCATGGCAGAATTCACCTGCGCCCCGGTGCGGCGGCGGAATCCGGCCGTCGGAACCGGTTTTCGCGCACGGGTTCGGACCCCGCAAGTCCCCACATTTTCACGCATTTCCCCTCGAAAATTTATGGAAATTTATCGAATAACCCCGTGAATTTATCTATATTTACGGAAATGATTATTTGCATTTCGCATGTTCCCCGCTTCGACTGATCGACGGCCCGGCTCCTGCGATCCGCGCCCCTTCCGCCCCCTGAAAAAAGAAAGCCGACGGGCGGCCTTTCGAGCATACCCCATCCCCCCGAAAATTCCGTAACGGCGAATGCGGGTAATTGCGGCCCGTGAAAATGGATGACGAGCCCGACCGATGAGGGAGGAATTGACCGACCGGGGGGAAGGTTCGCGGCCTTCGGTCGACATTCCGGCGCATGCCCGGGGCCGGTTCCACCGATTTTCAGACAATTGCAAATCATTCCGGTTTCCCGTATACACGAACAATATAGAGAACGACAAAAGGAAGCTCTCGAACTCGTGGTCCGCACATGTGCGGGGGCATGCGACGGCCGACGATGAGCGACGCGACAGGGTTCGTCATCATGGGGAAATCGGGGTCGCCGCAGCCGGAAAAGGAGAGTCATGGCTGCCGTTGATCTCATCGACGTGACGAAGAGATTCGGCCGGGTCACCGTCATCACCGATCTGAACCTGCAGATCGAAGAAGGCGAATTCGTGGTGCTGGTCGGCCCCTCGGGCTGCGGCAAGTCCACGACGCTTCGCATGATCGCCGGTCTCGAGGAAGTCTCGGCGGGCCGCATCATGATCGCCGGAAACGACGTCACCCATGCGCCTCCCAAGGCCCGTGACATCACCATGGTCTTCCAGTCCTACGCGCTCTATCCGCACATGGACGTGGCGGGCAACATGTCGTTCTCGCTTCGCCTCGCCAAGTTCCCCAAGGCGGAGATCGCCGCGCGGGTGGCGCGCGCCGCGGAAATGCTCGGCCTGAGCGAACTGCTGCACCGCCAGCCGAGGGAGCTTTCGGGCGGACAGCGCCAGCGCGTCGCCATGGGACGCGCCATCGTGCGCGACGCCTATTGCTTCCTGTTCGACGAACCCCTCTCGAACCTCGACGCCAAGCTCCGCGCCCAGATGCGCACCGAGCTGGCCCTTCTGCACAAGCAGCTCGACCGCACAATGATCTACGTGACCCACGACCAGATCGAGGCCATGACGATGGCCGACCGCATCGTGATCATGGACGAGGGTGTCATTCAGCAGATCGGCACGCCGCCCGAGGTCTACAATCACCCCGTCAACCGGTTTGTCGCCGGCTTCATCGGCTCGCCGGCCATGAACATGCTCGACGGGGAGATCAAGGGGGAAGGTTCGGAATACGTGATTTCAGGAGACGGCTTCGAACTGCCGGTTCCCAGGGCCTTCCACGAGAGCCTCGCCGGCGCCGGTTCCCGGAAAGTCGTCGCGGGCCTGCGTCCCGAGCATTTCTCCTCGACGGGAGCGAGGTATTCGGGCGGCGCCACGGCCCCGGTGCAGCTCGCGGTCGACGTCGCCGAGTATGTCGGCTCCAACCAGTTTCTCGCCGCGCGCATCGGCGAGCAAAGGATTTCCGTTTCCGTGGAAGCCGGCCCGGAGCACGGGCGGATGGAATCCGGCACTTATTATTTCGAAACGGAGAGGCTCTACCTGTTCGACAGGGAGACCGGTCTCGCGCTCAAGCCGGCCGCCCGGGCCGGTACGGTTTCATAAGGGATGGTTTTGTAGGGACAGGCCCCCGTGCCTGTCCAGACGAAGAACAACCACGGAGGGCAGGACAGGCACGGGGGCCTGTCCCTACGGTCGCTATTCGAGGGTGATGTGTAGGGTCAGACATATTTGTCGGACATATATGTCCGACCTACAACAGAAACAGCGATGACGCCGGAATGACGGCAGTGGTTCATTCCGAACGAGGGAATGGTTCGGGAGAGGGAATGATGAATCGGGCTGCTGGATTCTTTATGAATGGACCACTCAGGAGAAGTTGTCGATTCAAGTGTATGATTCCATTTCATTACTAACCTGATAAGGAGGAAATCATGAAATCGAAATTCCGGATCACAGGGCTGGTCGCGCTTGCGGCGGCCCTGGCCCTGACGTTCAGCGCCACGACGCTGATGGCCAATCCCTACGAGAAGTACAAGGGCAAGACGCTGGTGGTCAGCTGGCCCTCGAATTCGCACTTCAAGAAGGCCAAGCAACTGGTCGCCGAGTTCACAAAGGAGACGGGGATCAAGGTCGAGATCGACTACTCCCAGTACCTCAAGATGCGGAATCGCCAGCTTCTGGAGATGAGCAAGAAAGACGGCGACTTCGACGTCGTCGCATGGGTGGTGATGTGGAAGGGCGAGTACGTGGCGAAGGGCCTGCTGACGCCCCTGTCGCAGTTCTTCACCAGCCCCGCGTTCGTCGACCCGAACTACGACATCGATGACATCGCCGACGCCTACATCCAGAACGGCGGCATCGTCGGCGGCAAGAAGGGCTATCTGCCCGGCAAGTCGGGCGCGCTCTACGGCCTGCCGTTCGGCGCCGAGACCTCGATACTGGCCTACCGCAAGGACGTGTTCAAGAAGCTGGGCCTCGCCGTGCCGAAGACCTACGCCGACGTCCGCAAGGCGGCGAAGACCATCAAGGAGAAGACGGGGATGGGCGGCCTCACCATGCGCGGCAAGACCGGACACCAGGTCACGGCAGCCTGGCTGTTCCATGCCGCGCCCATGGGCGCCCGCGTATTCGACGACAAGTGGCAGCCCGTCTTCAACAGCCCCGCCGGCGTGAAGACCGCGGAGTTCCTGCGCGAGACGGTGAAGTACGGCCCCCGGGGCATTCCCTCCTACAGCTACGGCGAGGCGTCCAAGGCGTTCCTGCACGGCGACGCCGCCATGTACATCGACTCGCTGAAGATCGCCGCCAGGGCCCGCGACCCGAAGCAATCGAAGGTCGTCGGCAAGGTTGGCTACGCGCTCCATCCGACCGACGTCCAGTGCGGCTCCGAGACGGGCGGTTTCGCCATGGGCATACCGGCCAACTCGAAGAACAAGGAGGCGGCGTTCCTGTTCATCCAGTGGTTGACCTCGAAGAAGGCCGACCGGCGGATCGTCGAGCTCGGCGGCGACCCGATCCGCATCTCCACGCTCACCGATCCGGTGTTCTCCAAAAAATTCCCGGAATATCCGGTGATCGCGGAACAGCTCAAATGCGCCGACCCGGACTGGCGGCCGCTGATCCCCGAGTGGAACGAGTTGAACATCAAGGTGCTCGGCATCGCGCTGCACCAGGTCCTGACCTCCGACAAGCCCATCAAGCCGATTCTGGACAAGGCGGCGGTAAAGGCGCGCGCCGTCATGAAACGCGAGGGCTACTATCGGTGGCAGTCGAAATCTTCCAAGTAGCCGAAACCCCTGAAAGCGCCTCCCCCGGCCCCGCCGGGGGAGGCGCTTCGCCCGCAGGCAGCCGGTTCCCGGAACGCTCGCCATGAGCGACCCGTCCCCTCCGGTCGCAACGGGCATGCGGCGGTGGATCGTCGGGTACCTGTTCGTCGCGCCCGCCGTCCTGCTCATGGGCGCCGGCCTCATCTATCCGGTCGTCCAGGGGCTTTTGCTCAGCATGCAGGACTGGGGGGTCGGCACGCCGATGTCGACGGCGGAGTTCATCGGCGCAGACAACTATCTGCGCATGCTACGCGACGAGAACGTCCAGGAATCCATGTGGGTGACGTTCAAGTTCGGCTTCTTCACGATCACCATCGAGATGACGCTGGGGGTCGCGCTGGCCCTGCTGCTGGAGAAACCGATTCGCGGCGCGTCCATCTTCCGGACGATCTTCATCATGCCGCTCATGATTTCGCCCGTTGTGGTCGGGTTGGTATGGCGCTACCTGTTCGACGCCCGGGCGGGCTGGATCAACCATTACATGGAACTCGCCGGCTTCGAGCCGCTGATCTGGCTGGGGGAGCCGCATCTCGCGTTTTTCGCCATCGTGTTCACGGACATCTGGCAGTGGACGCCGTTCGTCTTCATCATCGTGATCGCAGGCCTTCAGGCGCTGCCTTCGGAGGTGCTCGAAGCGTCGCGCATCGACGGCGCGAATACGTGGCAGCAGATCTTCCTGGTGAAGCTGCCGATGATCAAGTCGATCCTGATCATCGCTCTCCTGCTCCGGCTCATCGACGTCTTCAAGGGGCTGGAGGTCATGCTGATCCTGACGGAAGGCGGTCCGGGGCTGGCGACGGAACTGCTCTCGCTGCACGTCTACAAGACCGCTTTCGACGCCCAGCAACTCGGCTATGCGGCGGCCATCTCCGTCCTCCTGCTGCTGATCGTCTTCGCCCTCAGCCTGGCGATCCTGCTGGTCAGCAACCCCATGAAAACCCGCGCCGACGTGTGAGGTGAAGGCGATGCGTTTCGAACCGGCCAAACCGAGAATGATCTTCCACTACGCGGGGCTCATCCTGTTGTCGATCATATGCCTGACGCCCATCTACATCATGATCAGCACTTCCTTCAAGAACGAGGTGCTGATCTTCGACGGGAATCCCGTGTGGTTTTTCTTCTTCCCCACCCTACAGAACTACGTCGACATCATCGGCGATGCGCACTTCGACCGGTATCTGCTGAATTCCGTCATCGTGGGCGTTTCGACGACCCTGATCACGCTGACGACCGGCGGCATGGCGGCCTACGCGCTGGCCCGCATGCAGTTCCCGGGCCGCCAGTCCATCGCCAACGGGGCGCTCCTGGTCCGCATGATACCGCCGGCGGTGCTGGCGATCCCGGCCTTCGCGGTCTCCATCGTGCTGGGGATTGCGAACCAGCTTTCGGGCCTCGTCTTCTTCTACACGGCGCTCAACCTGCCCTTCTCCATCTGGCTGCTCTACGGCTTCGTGAAGCAGGTTCCGGTCGAGCTCGAGGAAGCCGCCATCGTGGACGGAGCCACGCCCTGGCAGGTGTTCACCCGCGTCCTCTTCCCGGTGATGAAGGCCGGTTACGCGGTGACCGGAATCTTCGTATTCCGGATCGCATGGAACGAGTTCATCCTGGCCCTGCTGCTGACGGACAGGACCACGCGCACGCTGCCGGTCGCCACCAGCCTGTTCCTGACGGACTCGGGCCCCGAGTGGGGGCGCATCATGGCCATGGGCACGCTCATCGTCATCCCGCCGCTCATCTTCACCTTCTTCTCGGCACGTCAGATCATCGCAGGCATGACGGCCGGCGCGGTGAAGGGGTAGCCCGCAAAATAAAACACCTTGTCCGGGAGGGAATATGCGGCACCCCCCCTCCTCGGGGTGGTTGAAAATGCCGTAGGGACAGGTCGCGACCTGTGGGACAGCCCCGAGGAGGGGCTGTCACTACAAGAGGCGGTGCGGTTTTGCTCGTCATTCCGGCGAAAGCCGGAATCCATTTTGATTTTGCCTTTTCGTCTCTTTCACACCCTCATCCCGCACGTCGTTTTGGTCGTGAGCCTGGTGTAGGTCAGACATATAGGTGTGGGGCGCTCCCGGGGAAGGAGGGAGCGTTCGCCGCCCTGGCAACGGCCCTTGCAACGCCCCGCCCATCGGGGAAAAACCGGACTTCCATTTTGTTGCAACATTCGAGCGTTGTCCTTATATTGAAAACAGGAACAAGCTTATAAAGAGCGCGCGGCACTCATGGATTTCGGGCTGGATATCCGTAGCGTTTCAGGGGTGTCGATACCGCTTCTCACCCGCTCGGACGGGACCGGAAACGCAAGGAAGTTCGCGTTCCGCGCCGACACTCCGCTGATGAGGAGGATGGATTACGACTCGGATTCACAGATGACAGGGTTGCCGTGAGCCAATGCAGGATTTCGTGGGGGAGCTTTCGCAATGATTCGTAAATTTTTCTTGCCTTTCCTTTTGTCCCTGCCTTTTCTCTTTTTTCCAGACGCTTCCCTGGCGAAGTACAAAGTCGTATCCATCACAGGCGGCGGCGCCGTCACCGGCAAGGTGAGCTTCAAGGGCACGCCTCCCAAGCCCGTTAAATACATCATCACCAAGGACCAGCACGCCTGCGGGGAGGGCCAGGTCACCCGCCAGGAGGTGGACGCGAAGGACGGCGCCCTCAGGGGCGTTGTCGTCTATCTCGACAAGGTGAAAAAGGGCAAGGCTTACCCCGAGAAAATCCAGAGCGCCGTGGTGGACCAGAAGAAGTGCGCCTACGTCCCCTACCTCCAGGTCGTCGCCGAGGGGGGCAAGGTCACCATCCTGAACAGCGACGACGCCCACCACAACATCCACACCTACGAGATCATCGGCCGGGCGAAACGCTCCATGTGGAACATCTCCCAGCCCAAGCAGCGGAAGAAAGTCGTCCGCAGGGCCAAGGTCCGGCGCAGCCCCATCGTCCGTATCGAGTGCGACGTGCACAACTGGATGAAGGGCTTTCTCTTCGTGGCCAGGAATCCCTATTACGCGCTTGTGAACGATGACGGGAGCTTCGAGATCAACGACGTTCCTCCGGGGAAATACTCCCTGCGGGCGTGGCACCCGGCCCTGGGGGTCAAGAAGAAGAAGATCACCATAACCGCCGGGGGGAAGAAGACCGCCGCCTTCACGTTCTCTTCGAAATAAGGCCGTATTTCCAGCATATACGGGACGGATGTCTTACAGGAGATAGAACAGCCAGCTTGGGAGGAGGGAAGAATGGATTTAGTTCGCGCCATCCGGCGCCGGATACTCTGCGGAATCCTGCTGAGCGCCTGGGTCTTGCTCCCTGCAACGGGGTGGGGGGCATCTCTCGAACCCCTGCCGGCGCCCAGGGCCCAGAAGCCCGCCCAGACCGAACTGGGCCGGCATCTGTTCTTCGACCCCCGGATGTCGGGGGACGGAGGCATCAGCTGCGCCACCTGCCATCAACCCGCCAGGGGATGGGGTGACGGGCAGAGCCTCTCTACGGGCTATCCCGGCAGCAAGTATTTCAGAAACGCCCAGACATTACTTAACGCCGCCTACAACAAGCGGGTCTTCTGGGACGGTCGCCTGAGCGGGGCCGACCTGCCCACCCTCGTCCGGGACCACCTGACGGAAGCCCATTTCATGCTGGTGGACGGCCGCCTGTTCCCCGAGCGGCTCAAGCAGGTTCCCGCCTACGTCAAGATGTTCAAGGAGGCCTATGGCGGGGAGCCTTCCTTCGGCGGCTCGCTCAAGGCCATCTCGGCGTTCCTGCACACCATCACCTCCCGGAACGTGCCTTTCGATGCGTACCTCAAGGGCGACAAAAAGGCCCTTTCCGCCGAGGCGCAGAAGGGTCTCGCCCTCTTCCGGGGGAAGGCCGGATGCGCCGGGTGCCATAACGGCGCGCTCTTGAGCGACGGCGGATTCCACGCGCTCGGCGTGCCCGAAAACGAACAGATATTCAAGGACCCGCTGCGCCACATCACGTTCCGCCGCTTCAACAAGGTCATCGGCGTCCCGAACTTCATGAATCTGAGGGCCGACCCGGGCCTCTACGTCGTGACCAAAGAGGAGCGCGACCGGGGCAAGTTCCGCACGCCGACCCTGCGCGAAGTCGCCCGGACGGCTCCCTACATGCACAACGGCGCGCTCGCCACGCTGGAGGACGTCGTCGCCTTCTATAACAAGGGCGGCGGGAGCGGCCCCAACAAGAGTCCAAAGCTCAAGCCGCTGGGACTCGATGCGGGTGAGCAAAAGGCCCTGGTGGAGTTCATGAAGAGCCTCTCGGGCGAGGCGGTTTCCGCGAAAGAACCGAAAATTCCCGATTATGAACTCCGCAAACTCGGCGATAATTGAGGAGACGGCCATGAACGCGCGAATGAAAAACTGCTTCCTGGGTTCCACGATGGCCGTCTGCTTCATCGCCGCCCTTCTGGTGGGAGGAGCGGACGCGGCCGAGAAGGGGAAATTCCCTCCGCTGGGGCCCTTGCCGCCTGTTCCGGTGCCTGCGGACAACCCCATGTCACCCGCCAAGGTGGCGTTGGGCAAGCTGCTCTTTTTCGACGCCCGCCTGTCGGGGGACGCCAGCACGTCGTGCGCCTCCTGCCACAGCCCCGAGAGCGGCTGGGGAGACGGCGGGGACCTGAGCCGGGGCTATCCGGGCACGCAGCACTGGCGGAACTCCCAGACAATCCTCAACTCCGCCTATTACGCAAAACTGTTCTGGGCCGGCGAGGTCCCGAGCCTAGAAGCCCAGGCCAAGAGCGCCGCCACGGGCAACGTGGCCGGAAACGGCGACACCATGATGATGGAGGAGCGCCTGCGCCAGATTCCCGAATACGTCAAGCGCTTCCGCGAGGTGTTCGGATCCCCCTGGCCGACCATCGACGACGCATGGCGGGCCATCTCGGCCTTCGAGCGCACCATAGTTTCGAATGCGAAGGACGTGCCGTTCGACCGCTTCATGAAAGGGGACAAGAAAGCGCTCTCGGAAAGCGCTGAGCGCGGGCTGGCTCTTTTTCAAGGAAAGGCGGGGTGCGTCCAGTGCCACAACGGCCCCCTCCTATCGGATGAGGACTATCACAACGTCGGCGTGCCGAAGAACCCCGCGTTCGAGGAAGACCCTTTAAGGCAGATAACGCTTCGCTTCCAGCACGTGATCAGAGGCGTTCCCGAATCCGTCTACCGGAAGGCGGACCGGGACCTGGGGCTCTACTACACCACCAAGCGGGAGGCTGATACGGGGAGGTTCCGTACCCCCAGCCTCAGGGAGCTGAAATACACGGCGCCCTTTATGCACAACGGCGCATTTTTCGAACTCGATGAGGTCATTGACTTTTATGACGAAGGAGGGGGAGAGGACGCGAACAAGAGTCCGCTTCTCAAGAAACTGGGGCTTTCTGACGAGGAGAAGGAAGACCTGCTCGCCTTCCTGGAATCGTTATCGAGCGATGAGCCATTGCTCATGAAGCCCCCCGAACTGCCGCCGTACGCGGCCATGCAGTAAGGAGGAATCCATGACTCAGGAAGCCAAGGAAACCCGGCCTTGCGTCTCGCGGCGCGCCTTTCTCCTGGCTGGCGGAACCGCCATGAGCATCGTGCTGGTCGAGGGCATCCCCGGCCTGGCCGGAGCGGCCCTGCAGAGGGCTGAGTATCCCCGCCGTAAAATCGGCAAGCTAAGCGCCCTCAAAGTCGATACCCCCCAGTTCTTCCAGTATCCGTGGAAGGACGTCTTCTCGGGGTGCATGCTGGTCAAGCTGGGCGTCGCCGCAGGCGGCGGCGTCGGCCCCAGGAGAGACGTCGTGGCGTTCAGCACCCTGTGCACCCACATGGGCGGTCCCCTCCAGGGCACATACAACGCGCAGCACAAGGCCATCGGCCCGTGCCCGTTCCATCTGACGACCTTCGATCTGATGAAGCACGGCATGGTCGGGGCCGGGCAAGCCACGGAAAGCCTCCCCCAGGTCGTTCTGGAGACCCGCGGGGACGACATCTACGCGATCGGGATGATGGGGCTGCTATACGGTTACCACTCGAATCTTGCGCCGGTACAGCGCTGAGGAGGACGCATCATGGCAGGAAAGGTAACGAACTACTACCTTGCGGAAGACAGTGTCCCCCTCCCCCCGCGAAACGCGGAGGTTTTCACCACGGCGTGCGATTACTGCATCGTGGGCTGCGGGTACAAGGTCTACCGCTGGCCGATCGGGCGCGAGGGCGGGCCCAGGGCCAACCAGAACGCGCTGGGCGTCGATTTTCCCACCGGCATCATGAGCGGCGGCTGGGTCAGCCCGAACATGCACAACATCATCATGGTGAACGGCCGCCCACACCACGTCATCGTCATGCCGGACAAGGATGCGAAGGTCGTGAACGTCGGGGGAAACCACTCCATCCGGGGCGGCGTCCTGGCCAAAAAACTCTACAATCCCAACGAACCCTCGCAGGACCGTCTGCGCCAGCCGATGATGCGCGTTCGCGGAACCTTGCAGGAGGTCTCGTGGGATACGGCCATGGGCGTCATGGCGGGAATCTCGAAACACGTGCTCGACAAGTTCGGCGAACACGCCTGGGCCATGAAGACGTATTCCTATCAGTATTTCGAAAACACCTACGCCATCTCCAAGCTCGCCTTCCGGGCCATCGGAACGCCGGCGTATGCCCCGCACGACAAGCCGGGTCCCGGTCCGGACACGCCGGGGATCGATTTTTCAGGCATCAATCCCTTCAGCGCCTCCTATGACGACTGGGGAGAGGCCGAGGTTATTTTCTTCTCGGGCGTCGACCCGTGGGAGACCAAGTCGGTGTTGTTCACCTCGTGGATCATGGGCGGAAAAACGCCGAACAAGAAGCTGGTCTTCGCCCTTCCGCGCAAGACTTCGGGCGTGGCCTACGGCGAGAAGCAGGGAGGCCTCTTCCTCCCCGTGATTCCGGGAACGGATACGGTTCTCCAACTGGCCATTATCCGCCTGATCCTCGAGAACGGCTGGGAGGACAAGGAGTTTATCGCGAGAAAGGTGTCGAACAAGTGGGAGATCGGCTCCGGCATGGGACGCGGCACCCGCAACACGCCGTGGCAGTGGGTCACGACCTGGGGCAAGTACGGGACCGACTTCGAGGGCTACAGGAAGTGGATACTGAGCTATCCCTACGCCGAACTGGAGCGAGCCGCGAAGATCACGGGCGTGCCGGCGGCGGACATTCGAAAGACAGCCGAAATCCTCGCCAAGCCCAAGCCCGACGGGACGCGCAAAAAGACCTCGTTCATGCTCGAGAAGGGAAACTACTGGTGCAACAGCTTCGGGAACACGGCTTCCTTCGCGGCGCTGGGGCTGGTCTGCGGCGCCGGGTCGCGGCCGGGCCGTGTTATCTCCCGGGGCGGTGGGCATCAGCGGGGCTGGATGGGCGCGGCCGGTTACCCGAGGGCCTTATCTCCGGAGAAGGCGCCGGGGCGCCGCAAGAAGGAGATCGATCTCGACCGCTGGGTCGTGGACGGCCACGTTCGCTTCGCATGGGTCATCGGCACCACCTGGTGCCAGGCCATGGCGGCGTCACAGGAACTGATGGACGTCTTCCAGCGATTGACTCGACACAACCCCCACCAGATCGAGAGCTTCGACGTCGATTCGGCGGTGAGTTCGCTCAAGCGGCGCGTGGACGCCGGCGGCATGGTCGTGGCCCACCAGGACATCTACCCGGTTGCTCCCATCGGAACCGAGTATTCGGATCTGATTCTTCCGGCCGCCACCTGGGGCGAGGAAGACTTCACCCGCTGTAACGGCGAGCGCCGCCTCAGGCTCTACAGCAAGTTCGCCGACCCGCCCGGCGAAGCCCGGCCCGACTGGTGGATCATCGCCGCTTTCGCGAGGAAGATGGGCTTCAAGGGCTTCGACTGGAAGGACAGCAACCAGATATTCGAGGAGGCGGCCCGCTTCGGACGCAAGGGAGTGCTCAACTACCATCCGCTCGTCGTGAAGGCCAAGCGCGAGGGGAAACGGGGCCACGAACTGCTCCGCGAATACGGGACCGGCGGCATCCAGACCCCCATCCGCATGGTCAAGGGCGAACTCGTCGGGACGAAGCGGCTCCACGACGAAACCCTCGAACTGGGAACCCCCGAAGGCCCCACCATGCACAGGAAGTGGCTCACCTCATTCGGGACCCAGAGCGGCAAGGCGGTTTTGCTGAAGAGCTACTGGGAGGACTTCAAGGATTTCTACGAGCGGGTCACCCCGCAGGGAGACGAGTTGTGGGTGACGAACGGGCGGATCAACGAGCTCTGGCAATCGGGCTACGACGACAAGCGTCGGCCCTACATCATGCAGCGCTGGCCCCAGCAGTTCCTGGAGATTCACCCCAAAGACGCCGGCGCCCGGGGCATCGAATCAGGAGACCTGGTGGCCATCGAGAACGACGACCTGCTCGTGCAGACGGGCGGATACATCGGTGTCGACGGCAAGGAGCAGACCTTCACCGAGCTCATGAAGGCCGGGCGGATCAAGAAGAGCAAGGGGAGCTTCACCGCCGTGGCCATGGTCACCGACGCGGTTCGGGAAGGCGTCACCTTCGCCTATTTCGGCTTTCCCGAAAACCCGGCCAATTCGGTGGTTCACCGGGTGCCGGACCCCCTGACCAACCGCTACCGCTACAAGCTGGGCAAGGGGAAGTTGAAGAAGATAGGAGAGTCTCCGCACAAGCATTCGCTGACGAGCTTGAGCTTCGTTCCCCGGACGCTTTAACGGAGGTGGAAGTTTACACAAGCCCGCAGATCCGCGAGGGAGGTTGAATGCGAATGTCTCGATCGAGAAGATTTATCATCTGCGCAGGCCCGGTGCTCGCTATGGCGCTCTTTTTCTCGTCCGCAGGTGACGGCGCTGCTCAGCAGAAAGGCGACGTGGCGGCCGGCAAGGTCAAATACCAGCAGCTTTGCGCCTCCTGCCACGGTGTAACGGGCAAGGGAGACGGCGTCGCAGCCAAGGCGCTCAACCCGAAGCCGCGAAACCATACGGACGCCAAATACATGAAGACCATAACGGACGAGTATATCGCCAAGATCACCAAGCTGGGCGGGGTCGCGGTAGGGAAATCGCCGTTGATGCCACCCTGGGGCGGTGTTCTTTCGGACGCCGACCTCCAGAACCTGGTCGCATTCATGCGCTCGCTGGCGAAATAGGATCGCGGGCATGGACTCAGCGAATCGGGACGCATTCCCACCCGGGCGCTCCTTTCGGGTCGAGTTGCCCGGCCACGACCACTGGCGGAAAACGATTTGCTGTCAGGATGCGTGTCCCGTCCATACCGACGCGCGGGGTTACGTGACCGCCATCTCAGAGGAGGACTTCGAGCGCGCGTACATCATCGCCCGGGGCCCCAACCCCTTCGCGTCGGTTTGCGGGCGCGTCTGTGCTGCGCCGTGCGAAGCCGCCTGCCGCCGCGGCAACATCGATTCGCCGGTGGCCATCCGTGCGCTCAAGCGATTCGTGACGGAGCGCTACGGGGTGGAGGCCGATCTGGCGTCCGGGAAGGGGGAATCCGCCTTCTCGCACCGGAGCCTCAGAAGTATGCGCGACCTCCGCTTTCAGCCATCCACGCGTACCATCAACGATTTTTCGGTGCTGGAAGCGGCACGCCGCAAGCCCGGAGGGGTGGAGACGGCGGGGCGAAAGGTGGCCGTCGTCGGCTCGGGCGTGGCGGGGTTGACCTGTGCGCACGATCTCGCCCTGCTCGGCTATGACGTAAGCGTGTTTGAAAAACAGGGCGTCCCCGGAGGCATGCTGATGCTCGGGGTTCCCGAATACCGCCTTCCGCGCGATCTCGTTCAGGCCGAGATTCAGGCCATCTTAAGCCTGGGCGTGGACCTTCGGGTGAACAAGGCCATCGGGCGGGACTTCAACCTCTCCACCCTTCGCGAGGAAGGCTTCGAGGCGGTGTTCATCGCCATCGGCGCGCATGTGAGCCGCTCTCTTCCCATGGAGGGCCAGGATGCGGACGGCGTTTTCCGGGCCGTCGAATTCCTGCTGAACGTGAATCTGAACTTCCGCGTCGAACTGGGCGAGCGCGTCGTCGTGATCGGCGGGGGAAACGTGGCCATGGACGCCGCCCGAGTCGCCGCCCGGGTGGCCGGCGAGGCGGATGCCTCCCCGAGCGCGGCCGATGAAACGGAAGACGCCGTTCTCATGCGCGAGATGATGGACGTGGCCCGCGAGGCGATGCGCGTGGGGGCGAGGAACGTCCACGTCATCTGCCTGGAATCCCGCGACGAGATGCCGGCGGCGGACTTCGAGATCGAAGAGGCGCTCGAAGAGGGGATCGATCTCGAGCCCCGGGTGGGACCCCTTCGCATCGTGGAGAAAGATGGCCGGGTGGTCGGGCTGGAAGTCCAGACGTGCACCCGCGTCTTCGACGAGGAGGGCCGCTTCAGCCCGCAGTTCGAACCGGACACCAGGCGCGTGATTCCGTGCGATTCGGTGATCGTGGCCGTCGGCCAGGCTTCCGACCTTTCCTGGATCAGCGAGGAGGACGGTGTCGAGACGACGCCGCGCGGGACCATTCGCGTCGACTCCGAAACCCTGGCCACGACCGCTCCGGGCGTGTACGCGGGCGGGGACGTCGCCATGGGGCCCCGTATCTTCATCGAGGGCGTGGAAAACGGCCACCGGGCCGCCCGCTCCATTCACACCTATCTCTCGGGTGGTCAGGCAGGCGTCCAGACAAATCTTCAGTGGGCTTCTGTCGAGCCCTTGCAGCAGGCGCTGCTGCAGGAGCCGGGGGACGGGTTTTCCCTTCCCATCGTCAACCCCGGATACCAGAAAGTGTCTCGGCGAAATCCCGACGCCCTGCCCATCGAGCGCAGAATCGGCGTCGCCGAGGTGGAACTGGGCTATTCGCCCGGGGAAGCGGTCGATCAGGGACTTCGGTGTCTGCGCTGCAGCGCGAACCCGATCTTCGACGGCGCCAAGTGCATCCTCTGCGGCGGCTGTGTGGACGTCTGCCCGTCGCGCTGCCTGAGAATGGTTCCCCTCGAAGCCCTGCAGGGAGGAGAGGACCTGGCGGCTCTGGTCCAGGCCCGCTTTGGAACGTCCGCCGGGGGCGCCGTAGAGAGGGGCGCGGCCATGATCATGGACCCGGACAAGTGTATCCGTTGTTCGCTCTGCGCCCAGCGCTGTCCCACGGGCGCCGTCACCATCGAGAATTTTTCTTTCCAGGAAGAATGGGTGGAGCTTGGATGACATGAGCGCGGGCATGGATGAACTGACCCCCCGGCGACGTATGCTTCTGGGCCTCGGCTGGGTTTCCTTTCTGATTTCCCTGCTGGGCCCGGTCCTCGCCAACGTCCGGTTCCTGTTCCCCAACGTCGTTTATGAGGGCGAGTCGGTTCTGAAACTCGACGCCCTGGAGAAATACACCGTGGGGTCCATCACGTTTTTCGCCGACAAGAAAATCGTTCTGTTTCGTGAAAAGGACGGGTTCCGGGCCTGCACCGCCGTCTGTCCCCATCTTCGCTGCGTGATTACCCCCTTCGTCGGGGCGCCGGGGGCGTCTCCGGATATTTTGAGGGCCAGGTGTCCATGCCACGGCAGCACTTTCGACGGGCGGGGACAGGTGCTCGGGGGGCCTGCGCCTCGGGGGCTCGACTTCTTCCACATAACGAAATCGCCGGATGGCCGCGTCGTGGTCGATACGCGCAAAGTCGTCGCCCCGTCCGAACATTTCAAGATCTGAGCCGTCATCATGGCCACCGAATCCCCTAAAGAAACAGGGCGCAAAAAAGCCGTATCGTGGCTTACGGACAACCGCGTCGCCCGCTCGATCTTCCGCCGGGGCTATCCGGACAACGATCTGGATCGCGCGGCCGTCATGTTCTCGAATTTCTTCTTGCACGTCCTTCCCGCGCGAACGCACGTTCACAGCCTGAAACCCACCTATACCTGGGGACTCGGCATCATCTCCCTGTTCCTCTTCGTGATTCTTCTTGGAACCGGCGCTTTGCTCATGTTCTTCTACGTCCCATCGACCGAGCGCGCCTACAGCGACATGAAGGACCTGGAATTCGTCGTCTCCTACGGCGTCGTCCTGCGGAATCTCCATCGCTGGGCCGCTCACGCGATGGTCGCCGTCGTCTTCTTGCACATGTGCCGTGTGTTCTATACGGCCAGCTACAAGGCGCCCCGCGAGTTCAACTGGGTCATCGGGGTGCTCCTCTGGGGGGCGACCCTGATGATGAGCTTCACGGGCTACCTCCTCCCCTGGGATCAGCTCGCCTTTTGGGCCATCACCGTCGGGTCGAGCATCGCCAGCTATCCGCCGCTGGTCGGAGAATACATCCGCACGCTGATGCTCGGGGGCGATACGGTGGGGCAGAATGCGCTGATCCGGTTCTATGTCATGCACGTCATGCTCCTGCCGGGAATCATGATGATTCTCATGGGCGTCCATTTCTGGCGGATACGCAAGGACGGGGGCCTCTCCCGGCCGCCCGCGCCACTCTCGTCGCCCGCCCCGGGCGAGGCGGCGGCTTTTTCGCCGCACAAGACGTACATGCTCGTGGAACTTGCCGAGGGTAGAACACCCATGGTCGACTCCCAGGCGCCGGAAGAAGAGGTCATGAGCTGGCCTCACACGGTTTTCCGGATGCTGGTCGTCTTCGTGGGAGTGGTGGCCGTCCTCTCCGTCGTTGCCTACTTTTTCGACGCGCCTCTGGAGGAGCTGGCCAACCCGGATCATCCGCCCAACCCCGCCAAGGCGCCCTGGTACTTTCTCGGGCTTCAGGAAATCGTGAGCTATTCCGCCCTGGCGGGAGGCGTCATCGTTCCCGCCGCCGCGATTATCGGGCTCATGACCATCCCCTACATCGACCGCAACCCCGAGGGCCAGGGAACCTGGTTCACCTCGGGCCAGGGCCGGCGGATCACGCTCTGGTCGATACTGGTCATCATTCCGGTCGTAATCGTCCTGACCTATCTGAACGAACACTACGCGGTGCGGAAGCTGGTTCCGGGCGCTTCGCAAATCTGGGTCGACCTCCTGAATCCGGGGACCATACTGATCGTCCTCTTCGCGGTCGGTTCGCTCTACATCTGGCGGCGGACGGGGTCGAGCCGGATGGGGGCCCTGGCCCTGTATTCTTATTTTCTGACGTCTTATCTGATTTACACGTTCATCGGGCTTTATTTCCGCGGCGCCAACTGGGCCTGGATATGGCCGTGGCAGGCAACGGGTCTGCACTGAGGCGGATGACGAATGTCGAATTCAAATCACAACGATTCCCATGTGCCGTTCGGCTGGGTGGTCGCCTTCGCCGCCCTGAGCGTGTGCGCGGCATTGTTTTTTCTGCTGTCCGTCTGGAAGGACTACGACCGCGAATGGCGGGGCTACCAGCGGACGTTCCGCGAATTGCTCGTCGAAAGAGCCGGAACCGAGGAGGAGCGCAAGGCCGCCCTGTCAAGCGGGGATCAGTTCGAGCAGATCATCGTGGCCGGAGGCGAGCGCGTGGACAGGTGCGTCATGTGCCACCGGGGGGTCGAGCACCCGGCTTTCAAGGACGCCGATCAGCCTTTCGCCAGGCATCCCACCATCCCGCTGCACCCCTTCGAGCAGTTCGGCTGCACCGTGTGCCACCAGGGTCAGGGGCGGGCGACGAGTGTTCAGGACGCTCACGGAGAAGTGCCGTTCTGGGAGGAGCCGCTGCTGCGGGGCGGGTTCATCCAGGCCAGTTGCGGCCCGTGTCATGCAGGCGCCCTGAAAGACGCCCCCCTCATCCAGAGGGGAAAGCTGCTTTATCTGATGAACGGCTGTCTCGCCTGCCACAAGATCAGGGGCGCCGGCGGGGTCGTCGGGCCCGACCTCACGTTTGCGGGGGAGCGCCGGAAGGACCCCAAGTGGCACATCGAACACTTCAAGTTTCCGCAGAAGGTTTCGCCCGGTTCCGCCATGCCCGCCTACGGCCATTTGAAGCCGGAGGATCTCGAAGCGCTCACGGTCTACATGCTGAGCCTCCGCAGGGCGCCTTCCGCCCTGGCGCTGGCCGCGCCCAGACCGGCCGCCACCGGAAAAAAATAGGGAATTACGTACCAGGGCCTGCAGGGACAGGTCGCGAACCGCCCGCGCCGTTCTTGCGCGGGGGCAGTTTCGTCATTCCGGCGAAAGCAGGACCGCTCAAGACTGCGGCGCGCGCTTGAGGCTGGACGAGAACAGCGGGCGCGGGCCGGAACGCCCACGCCCGCTCCCTCGGTTTGCGCTTACTCCTCCGGCTCGTCATAGGAGATGAACGTGATGTCCACCGCCTCGTTGCGTCCGGGGATCAGGGCCTGGTAGCCGTCCGAGTAATACCATTTCTCCACCGCCTCCTGGTCGGGGAACTTCAGGAGGACGAACATCTGCCTGTCGTGCTCGCCGGTGAGCACCTTCACGAGCTGTCCGCTCGCCGCCACCTCGCCCCCGACGGAGGCGACGATTGCGAGCCCCTGCTCGGCGTAGTTGTTGAACCCCTCTTCGTCCTTGACGGTGATGTGTCCGACCACGTATGCGCCCATGTCCGCTCCTTTCGCAAATGGGGCCGCCCGCCCGGCGGCAAATGAAATAAGGATTCCGCGCCGCGAACCTCGCGGCGACTCTCGTGTCTCCTCGTCAACCGGCCCGCGCCGGAATTGAAACCAGGACTCCATGAATCCCTCGGGAGTTTCCAAGGTTTCATAAATGGCCTTCGGGATCAATGCCCGCCCGGAGGGTGGGGGATGTGGGCGATCTTCGATTCAGGTTTCGTAGGGGCGGACCCGTGTGTCCGCCCGCCTTTCGCCGGAATGAAAGTAATAACCACGATATCTCATTCAATAACATTTCGGGCGGACACGCAGGTCCGCCCCTACGGTACAAGGCAACAGGGATTGCAGTGAGAGGTCACGACCTGTGAGGCAGCCCCGAGGCGGAAGAGTTTGCGTATTATTGTTTCCTGGTCCGCAGCAATCGCTCCTTCATCAGTCGCGATTGACCCCCATTTCCAGGACTGGCCGCCGGGTCTCTTTTGGGCTAATATGAGGCCATACAAGGTGAAGTGGCGCAAACCACCGCCCATGGTTGATTTACACGCGCGCTGGCGCAAGAGGGTTCCATTCAGTTCCGCCTGATCGTCTTTTTCGTTTCTGATTTAGTGGGGGAAATCCGGTCATGAAAAAACAAAACGCATTCATAAGCCTGGCCGTCCTGGCCTTGGCGGGCGCGCTTGTCGCAGGTTGCGCCGGCGACGAGATGATGGGCAAGAAAGCCGACAAGATGGCCATGAAAAAGAAGAAAATGGCCATGAAGGACAAGAAGATGATGAAGGGCGACGAGGCCGCCGTGAAGGCGCGCAAGAAACTCATGCGCGGCATCGGCGCCGACATGAAGCGCCTGAGAGCCGCGATGAAGCAAGGCAGCGGCTGGGTGGTCGAGGAGCAGGTGCGCCAGGCCGCAGGCGACATGTACAAGAAGGCGAGCAAGATCAAAAAGGCTTTCAAAAAGAACACCCTGGCGGGCAAGACGACATCGACCGCCGCCATCTGGAAGGACAAGGCGAAATTCGGACTCATCGCGGACGGCCTGGCCGCGAACGCCGCCGTCCTGGCGCAAATCCACTACAAGGGCGGCCCCGGGGCCATCAAGAAGGCGGTGGGCCTCATCGGCAGGCAATGCGGCGCATGCCACCAGTCGTTCCGGAAGAAGAAGAAAAGATAGCGACGCATAAGAGATACAGGGAAGCCCCGGCGCAATCCGCCGGGGTTTTCTTTTGCACGAAGGCAATGATTTTCTCGTCCGTAGGGACAACCCCCTGTGGTTGTCCCTCGTCAGGACAGGCACGGGGGCCTGTCCCTACAATTGATTATCTACTTCACCCCCCGCCCGTAAGCGATTCGTTCCGCATCCGGCTCCGCACCTCGCCGAGGGGGCCGCTGTCGGCCACGAGGCCGTCGCGGTAGAGGATGACGTCGCGCGACCTGGCCGAAATCTTGGGTCCCGGCGTGATGACGCCCGTCAAATTCATGGGGTCGCTCGCATGGACGATGGTGGGCTTGCCCCGCGCCGGAATCTTGCGGACGGCGCGCAGGGCTTCCACCGCTTCTGGCAGGGCGAACTGCTCGCCCATGAAGCCCGATACGAAACGCCCGCCCCGAATCTCGCCCCTGGCTTCCAGGCGTCTGAACACCCGCACCATTTCGCGCCAGCGCGGAGCGACGGCCTCGCGCACGGCCAGTTCACGCAGCACGACGCCGTATCTTTTAAGCAACTGCCGCGCATGGGCCTCGCGGTGCGCCTCCTCATCGAGCGCGTCGTCTGTGCTCCCCCACAGCGACCAGCGGCCCACGGGCATGAACCGGTTTTTCGCCTCGCGCGATATGGCCCTTCCCCCCGGCAGGGCGCGCAGCCTGCGTTCTCCCTTTTTCTTCTCTTTGGCGCCCGCTATCAGCGCCCTTAATCCCGCCACGCCGTCGCCCGTCACCAGACCGCGCGCGACCAGTTCCCAGAGCGCCTCTTCAGCCTCGGTCCTGAGCCTGCCCGTCGCCACCGCGATGTCGGCGAGGAATGACGCTCCTCTTTCCTTCAGGAAATCGAGTATTTCGAGAGCGACCCTGGAGAGATTCCCCCGCCAGGCCTCTTCCGCTTCGCGGGGTTTCAGGAACAGTCCCACCTCCTCTCGCATCAGGAAGGCCAGGAGCGCGCGGCGCGAAGGCTGCGCCTTCTGGGTCGCCCGGGATCGGCTCCCGTTCGCCGTTTCGACTTCCGGCTCGGGCGGAGCGCCGGGGCGCAGGCGCCCCCACGCAACGAGGCCCGAGAGGCAAAGCGCCTCCAGATCGGCTGCGTCGTAGTTCTTGATGCGCGCCGGGAGAATCTGCTCCTCCCAGGCGGGCGCGGGAAGCTCCAGCCCCTGTAGCTGGCGGATCACCTCGAGCACGCCGTCGCGCCCGTGCAGCATGGCGTCCTCGTGCACGTGCTGCCACCTCAGCAGGTAGCGGACGAAATCCGCCGCCGTCACCGGTTCTATCTCACGCCTCAGCTTGCCCAGCGTCATGCGGTGGATGCGGGCGAGCAACACGCGGTCGCACCATTCGATTTCGGCCTCGGGCGCAAGGCGGGCGAAGCGGCCCCGCAGAACCGCTCCCTCTCCCTCGAGGGCGGCCAGGGCGATCTCGACGTCCGAGCGCGCGAGACCGACCCGCGAGGCGAGTTCACCCGCCGTCACAGGGCCCGACGCCTCGGTCCAGCCTCTGACGATGGCGAGCGCCGCCTCATCCTGCGCGGGCGGTTGTCCGTCATCCCCCTGGAAGGGAATCGCCTCGGGCGTGAGCCTGACCCCCGGAATCGCCGCGCGAGCGAGCGCCATTCTCTCCGCAGGAACCCAGCCTTCGCGTTCAACGCCATCCGCCGCCCATACCGCCTTCGCCACGCGGTTGCGAGTGATAAGTTCATCCATCCAGGCCGACCACTCACCGGCTTCCTCCACCGGCAGGGCGCACAGGGAGAGCAGCGCGTCGTGCAGTTCGTCCGCGTCGCGCGGAGCCGGCCATGCCTGTTCGCACACCTCTTCGATGACGGCAGGATCCAACCGGGCGCTCTCCGCGTCATCCGGCAGGGCGCGCCTCAGCGGCACAGCGCGCGAGCGGCGCTCCTCCAGCGGCGCGTCGTCGATGAAGGCGTAGGGGTTCGCGTTCAGTATCTCGTGCGACATGGGCGAGGGCGAGGGCGTCTCCACGCCATAAGTCTTGATCTTTCCGCTCTCCACGTCGGCGATGAGCGCCCTTAAGCTCTCGATGTCCATCGCCTCGGTCAGGCAGTTCTCCACCGTCTCGTTCACGAGGGGATGGTCGGGCGGCTCGATGGGGCCGTGGTGGTTGTCCTGACACGCGAGCTGGGCCGGGAAGACGGCGGCGAGCAGATCCTCGGCCCGCATGCGCTGGATCGCGACGGGCACCTTCTTGCCCCCGCTGTGCCGGGGCAGCGCGAGTGCGCGCGTGGCGTTCCAGCGCCAGCGGTTGGCGAACATGGGCGATTGCAGGGCGGACTGGAGCATGTCCTTTTTGAGGGAAGCCAGGCGCGCGAAGCCGAAGATCGATTCGAGCGGAAAGCTGTGCTGCGAGGAGAGCGATAACACGATGCCGTCGTCCGTCGCGGCGGCCTGGAGTTCGAAATCGAACGTGAGGCAAAAGCGCTTCCTGAGCGTGTGGCCCCACGCGCGGTTGATGCGGCCCCCGAAGGGCGAGTGAATCACGAGCTGCATCCCGCCCGCCTCGTCGAAGAACCGCTCGGCTATTATTTCACCCTGCGTAGGAACGCGCCCCAGCACCCGCACCGTCTCGCGCACGTAATCGAGAATCTGCGACGCGCCCTGTGCGCATAGCCCGCACTCCTCGCGCATCCAGCGCATCGCCTCGGCAGTCTCGGTGAGACGTTCCGCCAGTTCGGCACGGAGCGCCGAGACGGCTTCCGAGAGTTCCGCCGTGCGCGAGGGCGCCTCGCCCAGCCAGAAGGGGATGTTCGGCGGAAGGCCCTCGGCGTCTTTCACGCGCACCTTGCCGCGCTCCACGCGCTTGACGCGCCAGGAGTGGTTGCCGAGCAGGAAGATGTCGCCCGCGTTCGACTCGATGGCGAAATCCTCGTTCACCTTGCCCACGAAGGTCTCCGCCGCTCCCTCGATAACGTCGTAATCCGCCGTATCGGGAATCGCGCCGCCCGACGTAATGGCGCAAAGACGCGCCCCGCGCCTCGGCTTAAGGAGCGCGTTCACGCGATCCCTGTGCAGGTAGGCGGTGCGCCTCCCCCGGCTGGTCGCGATGCCCTCGGTAAGCATCTCGAGCACATCCTCGAAAACGCTCCGATCGATCTCCCCGTAAGGCTGCGCGCGTTTGATGAGCGACCAGAGCGCCTCTTCTTCCACCTCTTCCTGCGCGGCGGCCTCGGCCACCATCTGCTGGGCGAGGATGTCGAGCGGCGCTTCCGGGAAGATGATCCTATCGAGCGCGCCTCCTCTCACCGAGCGGATGGCGGCGGCGCTCTGCAGGAGTTCGTCCCGCGTCATGGGGAAGACGATGCCCTTGGGGATAGCGCCCTTCCAGTGGCCCGAGCGCCCCACGCGCTGCAGCAGGGAGGCGAGCGTTCTCGGTGCGCCCAGGTGGCAGACGAGGTCGACGTGGCCGATGTCGATGCCAAGTTCGAGCGACGCCGTGGCGACGATGGCGGAGAGCGCGCCCGATTTCAGCCTCTCCTCGGCGTCCAGCCTGATCTTCCGCGACAGGGAGCCGTGGTGCGCGGCCACGCGGCCCTCGCCGAGTCTCTCCGTGAGCCGGTGGGAGACGCGCTCCGCCAGCCGCCGCGTGTGAACGAACACGATGGTCGTGCGGTGGCTCTCGATGTGGGCGGCGATGCGGTCGAACACCTCGGCCCAGTATTCGTGCGAGGCGATGGGGCCGATATCCTGATCGGCCACCTCGACGGTGAGCGCCATCTCGCGCTTGTGGCCCACGTCCACGATAGCGCAATCGGGAGCGCCGTCCTCATTTCGCCTCTCAGCGCCGACGAGCAGGCGCGCTATCTCGTCAATCGGCTTCTGCGTGGCGCTGAGTCCGATGCGCTGTATCCGCTCACCACAAAGCGCGTCCAGCCGCTCAAGAGAAAGTGCTAAGTGCGCGCCGCGCTTATCCCCCGCCACCGCGTGTATCTCATCCACGATGACGGCGCGCGCTGTCTCCAATACTTTCCGGCTGCGCTCTGCCGTCAGGAGAATATAGAGCGACTCCGGCGTGGTGATGAGGATGTGGGGGCGTTTTTTGAGCATGAGCCTGCGCTCGCGCGCGGGTGTATCGCCGGAGCGCACCGCCACGCGGATTTCGGGCAGCTCCATGCCCTCTTTTTTGGCGAGCGCGCGGATTTCGCTCAGTGGCTCCTGCAGGTTCTTCTGGATGTCGTTGCCCAGCGCCTTGAGCGGAGAGATGTAGACGACGCGGCAGGCGTCTTCGAGTTCGCCCGAGAGCGCGTCCCGAACCAGGCCGTCGAGCGACCACAGAAAGGCGGCCAGCGTCTTGCCCGTTCCCGTGGGGGCGGCGATGAGCGTGTCGCGCCCGGTGGCGATCTCGGGCCAGCCGGCATCCTGCGGGGCGCTCGGCTCCGCGAATTTCTCACGGAACCAGCGCGCGATCAGCGGATGAAAGGAGTGTTTTTCCATAGCAAGGGCATTCTACCCCAAAAAGCACGGGATGGAAGGGTGGCCGTAAAGGTGTGTTGCCCATCAGCCAAGAACGATTCTCGTAGGGACAGGCCGCGACCTGTCCCTACAAAGCGGTTCCGCCCCTTCTTGAACGGAAATGACCCACGGATACAAACCACAGTCATTCCAGCCCTTCCGGGGTTCACAAATCGTAGGGACAGGCCCCCGTGCCTGTCCTGGCGAAGGGACAACCACAGGGGGCAGGACAGCCCAGAAGGGTTGTTCCTACAACGTCAAACCCTCTCCACCCCCTCACCCACGCAAATCCTCAAAAAATTCCCGCACTTGCGCCTCGGCGCTTTCAAAGGATTTACGCCCGAGCCCGAATATGGCCCTGAGCTTGCGCGGGTCGTGCTCCATGAAGTCCGTCTCATAGCCGCGGTCTGCGAACGAGTCGTTGATGCGCAGGGTTCGGACGTCCGGGAAGAACAGCTCGCGCAGCGTATCGACGGTGTTCGAACTCGTTCGCGAGAGCGTCATGTAGGTCTTGAGCGGCCGGATGCCTGCGATTACCCGCCGCGTCCATTTGCGCGAATCGGGGTAACTCCCCGTCCCGACGCTCAGTATCCGGATATCCTCGCGGGCGACGCCGAGCGGCCCGGTGGCGTCCGCGATGGCGAAAAGGGTGGGGTTGTTCGCCGTGAACCCGCCGTCGAGTGCGGTGCGCTCTTCGAGTTGCGGGGTGGCGATGCGCTTTTGCTTCAGGAAGGGATGCGCGGCGCACGACGCCAGGATAGCATCCGATATCTTGAGGCCCTCCCCCGACAGGAAACTTTCAGGGCCAATATGCGGTTGATTCAACTTCCTCTTGAACACCATGGGGCGGTCATGTTCCGCGTGGGTGACGAGGATTCCCACGTCCAGCTTGAATTCCTCAAACGTCTTATCGCCATAGATTCTTTGGGAGTGCCGCTCCAGCGCGTTTGTCTTCGAGCGTGCGAGCAAAGGCCCCAGCACGTCGGGCGCAAGCTCGAAGTAGCGCTCCGCAATCGTCGGATCTACCGGGTCACCCAGCGCGATCATCGTGGCGATGATGGAGCCCGTGCTGACGCCGTAGACGAGGTCGAATACCTCGTGCAGGGGTCGTTCCAAAGTGCGCTCAATTCCTGCCAGGACCCCCAGGGTGTAGACCCCCAGCGACCCCCCGCCGTCGAGCGAGAGGATGTAGAAGGGCTTGCTCATCGGGGGCTGATCCTTGGGGTGATGTGCGGATTCGGCTGAAAGGGCCTCGTAAATTTTACCGGGGGATATCGGTTATTCATGGGGTCATTTTAGCGCAAATGGGCGGGGTTGTTCAGTGGGTCGTATAGACAATTCATGCAGGCCCCCGTAGAGACAGGTCGCGACCTGTCCCTACCTTTGCGGCGGCGACCAACCTGTCACGATTGTCCTAATCCATCTGCACGTATTCATGCGCGCGGAAGGGCACGCCCAGCTCATCGGTCGCCACCTTCTCGCACGCCTCGATGTCGATGAGGCCGTTCATCTTGACGGCCGTCACCTCCACCTCGGGGATGTAGTTCTTGGACCACCTCACGAACTCCTTGACCAGCGGGTAGGGTTCTTCGATGTTTTTGGTCTTGCAGACCTTCGCATAGGCTTCCGGGCTTTCCGCCTGCATGCTGATGGATATCGCGTCCACGAGGCCGCCAAGCTCGGGGAGGATGTTTCTCTCGTGCGTCTTGTTCGCGAGCCCGTTCGTCACGAGGCGGATCCGCTTGGCGCCGCGGCGCTTGAGTTCGCCGGCCACCTCCTTCACCACGTCGAGGCGGAGCGTCGGCTCGCCGAATCCGCTGAAGACGACTTCCTCGAAGTGGGTCGGGTCGCCGGCGGCGGCGAGTACCTCCGCCGCGTCGGGGTCACTTTCGAGAGCCAGATTGTGGCCCTTGTAGACGCAATCGCTCAGCAGGCCGCAGAAAAAACACGAATTCTGGCAATCGTTCGTAATGTTGAGGTAGAGCGTCTCGCCGATCGGGTAGGCGACGCTGCCCTCCACGCGCGCAGGCCCTACCCCGAACAGGCGGCGCACGTTCTCCGTGGTGAGGCGCGTTACTTCTTCGGTCGCCATCCCGTGGAGTTCACCCAAAGTCTCCGCCACGCGCGCGACGTAGGCCGGCTCGTTTCGCTTGCCCCGGTGCGGCGGCGGGGCGAGATAGGGGCTGTCCGTCTCGAGCAGCACGCGCTCGATGGGGATTCGCTCGAAGACTTCGCGGAGTTCTTCCGAGCGCGAAAAGGTGATGGCCCCGCCCGCGCCCAGATGAAAATCGATGTCCAGGAATTTCCGGGCCTGTTCGTCATCGCCCGTGAAACAGTGGATGACGCCGCCCGCGCGCCACGCCCTTTCTTTTTCCAATATCTCATAGACGTCATCCGCCGAGTCCCTGCAGTGGACGACGATGGGCTTTTTCACCTCGACGGCCAGCCGGATCTGCTCCCGGAACCACTTGCGCTGGGTCTTGCGCGGGACGCCCTCGCGGTAGTAGTCCAGCCCGATCTCGCCGATGGCCACCGCTTGGGGATCTTCCGCGAGTTTTGCGATATCCCTGATGGTTCGCTCGTTCACGTCCTTTACGTCGCTCGGATGCACGCCGACCGCCGCGTAGACGCCCGCGTAGGACATCGCGAGGTCGAGGGTCTGTCGGCTCGACTCCAGACAGGTGCCCATCGAGATGATGTAGTGCACCCCCTCCTCGATGGCGCGCTCCACCGCCCCCTGGCGGTCCGGATCGAACGCTTTGTCGATGAGATGCGCGTGGGTGTCCACCAGTACGGGCAGGCCGTTCGTTCCGGGCAATTCGGCAATGATGACCTGGGGTTTGGGCCTCTGCCTCCGCTCACCGCGCGGGCGGCTCTTGCCCCTGCGCCCGCCTCGCCTGCGCCTCGAATCGGGGTCGCGCGCACCTCCGTTTTCAGGGCGCTGGGCGGCTTTCTCTCCGTTTTGAGCGTGTGCGGCGGGCTCGGCTTTCGCGGATGTATTCTGGCTTTCTTTGTGTTCCGGGCGTTTTCCGCCCCTCCGGCCGCGTCTTCTTCTGCGACGCTGGGAGCGTCCCCTTCTGTCCTTACCCGCGAATGAGTCCTTATCGCCGGATGAATCCGGCCCGGATTCCATGGGTTCGTTCACTCCAATAACTCCAATCTCCCGGGCGGGGCGTCTTGTCTCTACCGGATCGGCGCGCCCGGAGTCACCGTCTCGTCCACGCCCAAGAGCAGGAGATTCTCGCCGTCTTCGGCTGCGAGAACCATGCCCTGGGATTCCACGCCCATGAGCTTCGCGGGCGCGAGGTTGGCCACCAGTATCACCTTGCGGCCCGGCAAATCCTCTGGCGCATAGTGCTTGGCGATGCCCGCCACGACGGTTCGGGTTTCCTCACCTAAGGAAACGGTTAGCTTGAGCAGGTTCTTCGACTTGGGTATGCGCTCGGCCTCTATTACCTGAGCGGCGCGCAAATCCATTTTCTGAAATTCATCGAAGGATATCTGTTCCTTCTCATCCTCTGCGGGCGCGGCCTCTTTTTCACCGCCCGCGATGCGCCGGGCCACCTTCTCCTGAATGGCCTCTTTCACCTCATCCTCGATGCGCGGGAACAGGGGAGCGCCGAGGTTGGTGGCCAGATCCTCCGGCAGCCCGCGCATGTCCATCAATTCCGCGTAGGGCGCGCCCGTCCAGTCTTCGTCCAGCCCGATCTGCGCCCCTATTTTCTGCGCGGAAGCGGGCATGATGGGCGAAATCATGGCCGCGACCACGCGAATCGCCGCCACGGCGTGCCAGAGCACCGAACAAAGGCGGGCCTCATCGCCCTCTTTCGCAAGCGTCCAGGGTGCGTTCGTGTCGATATATTTGTTCGCGCAGGAAATCACCTCCCAGGCGGCCCTCAGGCCGTGCTGGAAGTGGGTGGCCGACATGCCGCGCTCGTATTTCTCGGCCGCCTCGGCGACGAAGTCGCAAAACGCGCCCTCCGCCTCGGTATCGCCCGCTGCGGAGCGTTCGAGACGGCCCTCTCTGTAGCGCTTCACCATGTTCAGGGTGCGGTGGAGCAGGTTGCCGAGATCGTTCGCCAGATCGCTGTTGATGCGGTCGATCAGCGCGCCATGGGAGAAATCCCCGTCCAGCCCGAAGGGGATTTCCTTGAGCAGGAAGTAGCGGATGGCGTCCACGCCGTATTCCTCGATCAGCCAGTGCGGGTCGACCGCGTTGCCCAGGCTCTTGGACATCTTCTGGCCCTCGATCGTCCACCACCCGTGGCTGAAGACCTGCCCCGGCAGGGGGACTCCGGCGGAGAGCAGGAAGGCGGGCCAGTAGACCGCGTGGAACCGCAGGATGTCCTTGCCGATGAAGTGCTGATCCGTCGGCCAGGGGCTTCCCTCGCGGACCCCGTCCTCATCGAAGCCCGGCGCGGTCAGGTAGTTGCTCAGCGCGTCGAACCACACGTAGATGACGTGCTTCTCATCCCCCGGCACGGGGATTCCCCACTGAAAGCTCGTGCGCGAGAGGGAGAGATCCTTGAGGCCGCCGCGCACGAAGCTCATCACCTCGTTCCTCCGGCTCTCAGGCTGAACGAACTGTGGGTATTTCTCATAATGATCGAGGAGCGGCTCGGCGTACTTGCTCAGGCGGAAGAAATAGCTCGGCTCCTCCACCCATTCGACCTCGGCGCCCGTCGGCCCGATCTTTTTACCGTCCGGACCATCGGTAAGTTCGCTCTCGGTATAAAACGCCTCGTCGCGCACGGCGTACCAGCCGGCGTAAGCGCCCAGGTAGATGTCGCCCGCCGCCTCCACGCGCCGCCAGAGCTCCTGCACGCCGCGAATGTGGCGCTCCTCGGTCGTGCGGATGTAATCGTCATAGGAGATGTCGAGCTTCTCCCAGAGTTCTCGGAACTTCGCGCTGTTCATGTCACAGAACGCCAGGGGGTCCATGCCGGCCTCTCGGGCCGCGCGCTCCAGCTTCTGGCCATGCTCGTCGGTTCCGGTGAGAAACTGCGTCGGCTCGCCGCGCAGTCTGTGGAAGCGGGCCTTGGCGTCGCACGCTACCGTCGTGTAGGCATGACCGAGGTGCGGCTTGTCGTTGACGTAGTAAATCGGCGTGGAGACGTAAAATGGTTTTTGGCTCATCGTTTGGGGCCGTTTTCCTTTGGCAAGACGTTGAGGGGCGTATCGTTCTGGACGCCGGTTTTAAGAGAAAACTGGCCCGTGGGCAAGCGCATCAAGTCCTCCGCGCCCACCGTCATGAAGTCACCGGTTTCGAGAGCGAGGGTCACCTCTTCCTTGAGCAGGTCCTGGCGTACGACGGTCGCGCCGCAGTCGCAGCCGCCCACCTTCTTCTTGCACGCGGGCAATTTCTTCTTCACCGACACGTAGTGGGAATGCTCGAAGCGGAGGCAGCACTTGAGCCGGCCGCAGCCGCCGGAGAGCTTGACGGGATTCAGGCTCAGATTCTGATCCTTCGCCATACGGACGGAAATGGGGTCGAACGACTTGAGAAAGGAACTGCAGCAATAGGTGCGCCCGCAATCCCCGCAGCCGCCCTTCATGCCCGCCTCGTCGCGCACGCCGATCTGGCGCATCTCCACGCGAACCGAAAGGCGCTCGGTGAGTATCCGCACCAGCTTGCGGAAATCCACGCGTCCGTCGGAGGAGAAATAAAACGTCGCCTTCTTGTTCGAGTGAATGTAGCGAACCTCGATGAGGCGCATGGGAAGTTTGAGCTCGGATATCTTCATCCGGCAAAAATCATAGGCGCTCTTCTCGTTCGCCTCGGAGCGGGCCACCTTTTTCTCGTCATCCTCGGTGGCTATCTGCACCACCTCGGGGAGGTCCTCGGGATAATAGCGCGCATCCATGATCCGGGGGTTTTCGGATATCTCGCCGAACTCCCTATCCTCGTCCTTTTTCTTGATCATGACCTTCATGCCGACACGAAGGCGCAGATCCCCATAGGTGTGATGTACCGGTTTCGCGCCGAAACGCGTCTTGACCCCGACCACGCCGATCTTGCACGTTTCGGGCGTCGCTTCGACGGCGACGCCGCCATTGCCTGTTTCACTCATTCGATCACCTCAAACCCCGGCGGGAACCGTCTCCCGCAGGGAATATACCAGAGTCTCGAGCGTCAGGGACGGGTTGGTATTCCCGCCGCCCACGTCGCGCATGGCCTCTCCCACCCTCTCGAGGGCCTTGGTGAGACCTGCGCTTCCCCAGCGCTCTCCCATGGCGGCCAACGCCGCCCGAATGTCCGTGTGCCACAATTCAATCGCCTCGGGCGCTTCCTGGGTGATGAGTATATCGCGAAGCAGCCCGCGAAGCATTTCCAAAAAGAGAATCGTCTCGTTTCTGCCCGCAGCCCCGCTCCCCGCCCGCTCCGAGGCGAGCGTGATGAGGGCCACCTCGTCCGCCCGGCCCGCCGGCGCGCTCAACTCCTCCAGGAACCGCATCGCCTCGTCCCGGCGCTCGGCGAGGGCCTCGACGTCGGAAGACATGGCGACGCCCAACCTGCCCATGCTGAGGGAGACGAGCTTTTCCACGTCCGCGCCCTCCTCCCCGATGTGCTCATCGAGAATGGCGGCAATATCCGCGCGCGCCAGGGCCTGGAACCTGAGCCTCCTGCAGCGCGAGATGATCGTCGGCAATAATGTGTGGAGATTCGGCGTCACCAGAATCAATATCGTGGCTGCGTTCGGCTCCTCCAGCGTCTTGAGAAGGACGTTCTGGCTCACACGCGTGAGCAGATGGGCGTCATCGATGATGAAAACCTGCCGCATCCCCTCGTTGGGACGCTGATGGGCGCGCCGGATGACCTCCTCTCTGATTTCCTCCGCCTTGATGGAACGAGACCCCGCGGGCGGGCCGATGAAGACGAGGTCGGGGTGCGCGTTCGCCAGCATTTTCTCGCACGCTGCACATCGCCCGCACGGCGGCGCATCGCCCGTGCATTGCAGGGCCTGGGCGAAAAGGCGCGCAACGCTCGCCTTGCCGACCCCGTCGGGGCCATAAAACAGATAAGCGCCCGCTAGTTGCCCGGAGGATAAATCCCTTCGCAGCAGGTCTAGGGCCGCGTCCTGGCCGCGGATGGATTCCCAGCCCATTCGAACCTTTCCTTCACGATAGCCACCACCTCTTCGTGCACCTGCTCAATCGCGCCCTCGTCCAGGGCGTGGAACCGCCCGGGCTCGCGATTCGCCAGCACCATGAAGCCCGCTTGCACCCGGCGGTGAAACGCCAGACTCTCGCCTTCGAGCCGGTCGCCACTACTCCCGCCGCGCGCGCGATTGAGGCCTTCTTCAAGCAATACGGAGAACAATAGCGTCAAGTCGGGAACGAGTCCCCCGCTCGCCATACGATTCAACTCCAGCACCATCTCCTCGTCCAGCCCCCGTCCGAATGCCTGGTACGCCGTCGTGGAGTCGAAGAACCGATCGCAAAGAACGTGCGTGCCGGCCTCCAGGGCCGGGCGAATCACCTCGCTCACGTGCTGCGCCCTGTCCGCCTCGTAGAGCAGGAGTTCCGTGGCGGCGTCGAGACCTTCCTCACGCGGGGTGAGAAGCAACTCGCGAATGCCCTCCCCAACCTTCGTGCCGCCGGGCTCGCGCGTGGCGAGAACCGGGAGGCCCGCTTCTTCCATCCAATCCCGCAGATGCGCCAACTGGGTCGACTTGCCGCAACCCTCCACACCTTCGAACGTGATGAAACGGCCCCGCATCGGCAAACTCCCAGAAAATTCACGCGCAACACCTTACCACAACCCGCTCATGAAACGAGCGATGCGCGAGCGATCAGCTTCCGTCCAGTTTCCGATAAATGGTGCGCGTGGCGATTCCCAGAAGGCGTGCGGCGGCGCTCTTGTCACCGCCCGTATGCCGGAGTGTTTCCAGAATGACCCGCCGCTCGACTTCCGCGAGCGGGGTGCCGACTTCCAGGTTGATGAGCGGCAAGTCCGACGCCACGGACTGCTCCCCGTTTACGGGCTCGCCCCGGGCAATTTGCGCAGGCAGGTCATCCACCGAGAGAATCTCTCCGCGGCTCAGCACCACGGCGCGCTCCACCATGTTTTCGAGTTCGCGCACATTTCCCGGCCAATGGTAATTCGACATCGCATCGAGCGCCTCGCGCGAAAATGCGAGAACGGGCCGGTTGTTTTTCGCGGCCAGGCGCTGGAGGAAATGCTCGGCGAGTAGTGGAATGTCGCTTCGCCGATCCCTCAGGGCGGGCATGTGTATGGTGATCACGTTCAGGCGATAATATAAATCCTCGCGAAACCTCTTCTCGGCCACGGCGGTTTGCAATTCCGCGTTCGTGGAGGCCACGATTCGCGCATCTACCTTCAAAGTCTCCGTTCCGCCGACGCGCTCGAATTCTCCTTCCTGCAAAACACGGAGAATCTTCGGCTGAAGGACGAGAGGCATGTCCCCGATTTCATCGAGAAACAGCGTGCCCTCGTGCGCGATCTTGAAGCGGCCCTCCTTTCGGCCTACCGCGCCCGTAAACGCCCCGCGCTCGTAACCGAACAGTTCGCTCTCAAGGAGCGTTTCAGGCAACGCGGCGCAGTTCACCTTCACCATCGCCTTGCCCGACCTCTCGCTCCCCTCGTGGATGGCATTCGCCACCAGTTCCTTGCCGGTACCGCTCTCGCCCAGAATCAGGACCGTGGCGGAGGTGGGCGCGACCTGGCGGACCATGTCCTTCACCCGGCGAATCGAGGGGTGATCCCCCATCATGCCCGATGTGTCTCTCAGGCTCTGGAGCTGCGCCCTCAAGTCCGCGTTCTCGCGCATAAGGGCTTGTTTTTCAAGCGCCTTGTCTATCGCCTTGAGAACAACCAGGCGCTCCAGAGGCTTGGTCAGAAAATCATACGCCCCCTCGCGCATCGCCTCGACGGCCGACTCGATGCTCCCGGCGCCCGAGATCAGAATCACTTCCGTTTCCGGACTGAGGCGCTTCACTTCTTTCAGCAAACCGATGCCGTCCATCCCGGGCATTCTGAGATCAGTGATCACCAGATTTGCGGGCTCTGCGCCGAACATCCCGGCGGCGGTCTCCGCGTCGTGGGCCATCGTGACGTCGAACCCTTCCTTGGCGATCATCTTCTGGAGAGCTTCGCGGCTGCCGCGCTTATCGTCCACAACCAGCACGCGCGCTCCGGCGTGGTCGTTCATGTCTTCGCCTCCAGCGCAACCGGGAGCGGGAGTTCGACGATGAAAGTGGCGCCCTCCCCCTCCTCGCTCTCGAAGTGGATGCTCCCCCCGTGCTCGGTGATGATTTGGCGGCTCAAAACGAGGCCGAGGCCGGTTCCGTCCACTTTGGTCGTGAAAAACGGCGTGAACAACGATGCTTGCTCCTCGTGGCAGATGCCTTCTCCGCTGTCCGATATCCGGATGGCGAGATGCTGGTTTTCCAGTTCGGTCTTCACCAGGAGGCGACCGCCGTCGGGCATCGCGTCGAAGCCGTTCGAGATGAGGTTCTGAATCGCGACGCGCATCTGCGTTTCATCCAGGATCACCTCGGGAATGTCCCGTTCAAGTTGCTTTTCAATGTGGATCTTTCTGCTCGCCGCCACTTCCGCGTGCAGGTCCAGTAAATCCTCTATCATCTCGTTACAGTCTAAAGACGTTCTCTCCAGACTGGGCATTCGCACGAATTTGAGATAATCGGCCGTCACCTGCCTGAGGATATCCACTTCCGCCCGTACGGATTTGAGCAGCGTCCAAGCCTCGGAGGTGTCCGCCTCCTTGAATTGCGACAACTCATCACCGAGCAATTCCGCGTTCAGGTTGATGGCCGAGAGCGGATTGCGTATGGAATGCGCCACCTGCTCGCTCATCTTGCCCACAACCGAGAGCCTCTCGCTTTGGAGAACCTCGTTTTCGAGCGCCTTGCGCTCGGTCACGTCCTTCAAATACAAAATCACCTGGAGCGTCGCCCCCGAGGCGTCGAGAATCGGATAGGTATAGTATTCCATATCCATCCGGCGGTTATCCTCCCACGATATCGACTTTTCGAAAAATCCCGGTTCGCCGGTATCGAACGTCTCGATCACGAGGGATCGCTCGACGAAAGACTCCGGCACTGTGGTGAGCGGCGAATCCTCCCATTTCTGATCCAGCAAATCGGATACATCGCGTCCGAAGAGCCTGCCCATCGAGCGGTTGAGCATCCGGATGCGGAAGTCCTTGTCCAGAATGCCGATGGCGTCCGTGATACCGTCGAACAGCGCCTGGAGACGCCTGTTGCTCTCCAGCACCTGCTCGGACCAGTGGATTCTGTCCTCGGCCCGTATGCGTCTGCGCTCGCGGTCGAGTATCAAGAGAGCGGCCAGAACCAGGGCGACGAACCCGAAAGCCGTCAGGAGCAGACCTTTTCGGAACAAGCGTCCGATCAAGCCGACGAACTCGGTGGAGGGCGCCGTGAGGGCGAAAGTCCATTTCTCCTCCCCGACCGGGAAGTTGCTGAAAGCCGTCAGGTATCGCAAACGCTTTTCTTTCTCCCCGGATCTCAAGTCGAGGTGCCAATCGAAACCATTCACTTCTTTCTGCATGCGCCCGGCGAGTTTTTCGAGTCTCCCATCCCCCAGTTCAAGCGCAAGGGTGGACAATTTTACGCCCTCCAGCCGGGGAATCCCCGGAGGGAGGATAATTCTCCCCTCCGCGTCCACGAGCCACGCCCGCTCGCGGCCCCCCGATTGAACGGGTTCGACGAAAGCGCGCACCAGGTCCGCCATGGAAATTCGCGCGTAGAGCCAGTCGCGTATCCGCTGCGCCCCGGATTCTTCGGTTCCATCCCTTTTGGACGCCACCGGCACCGCCGCGAACAGAGAGGCAACCTTTTGGGCTTCGTCCCGAATCACGAGGATGCAGGCGCCCTGCGACAAGGGGCAGTTCGCCAGTTTTTCGAGGTATTCCTTCGGTATCGCGTCGCCTGGCGCGTGGCCGCCCTGCAGGTAGCCCAACTCGCTCACGCGAAACCTCCCGCCCAGCCTTTCGTAGAGTCCCATCATCACCGCCATACGCCCTGGATGATCGGGTTCGATGGTGCGCAGAAACCCCGCGCTGTAGCGCAAAGTCGCCGTGAGCGCCTCGAGGAAGGAGGCGATCCGGTCGCCGGCCTGCTCCACGAGAAGGAGTTGCCGGCGGTTGGATCTTTCCTCTATCTCGACCTTGGTGTCCACGTAGATCCGGTAAGAGAGAAAACTCAATACCACTATCAGAACGAACGTAGCGCCTATCGTGCAGTACTGGAACTTCCGGTTCGCACGGCGCGACTGGGCGATACGCGAGCGCGCCGAACCCCCGGTTTCATGCACAGGCCCTGAGCGCGGCGGCGGAGGCCGCCCTGGCAATCGCCTGAATATCGTCCGTAAGGCTCTCGTCCATGCGTTCGGCATCGGCTTACCTCGGTAAAATACTACCCCTGCCCCAGGCATCACCCGCTTGACAGGGGGGAAATCCCTCCATATCTTGCATAAATTAGCACTCCGTACGCCGGAGTGCCACACCAAAATTCGCGCGACGAAGACGCCGCGCCGGGAGACTCGCGATATGGACGCCCTGGAGCTTGCCCAGAGAAATCGCGAAATCCTGCGCGCCATCATCAACATTTTCGTGGATACGGGCGAACCCGTGGGGAGCCGCACGCTCTCGAAGCACTCGGACCTCGCCCTGAGCCCCGCCACCATCCGCAACATCATGAGCGACCTGGCCGATGCGGGCTTCCTCACCAAACCCCACATCTCCTCCGGCAGGCTCCCCACCGACCTGGGGTACCGCATCTTCGTCGACGACCTGATGGATTCCCACACCCTCACGAGCGAGGAGCAGGAATCCATGCGCCTGGACGCTTCCGCGCAGGCCGCTCAAATCGAACAGGTGCTCGCGCAGGCGACGCGCGTGCTCTCGGAACTCACCAACACGGCGGGGCTCGTACTCCTGCCCGCGGGGGAGCAGCTCCACTTCAAGCACATCAACTTCGTAAAGATGTCGGAAGAAAAAACACTGGCCGTCATCGTGTCGATGAGCGGGGTGGTGCAAAACCGCGTCATCCCGATGGAGACTCCCGTGAGCCAGGACGAGTTGAACCGAATCTCGAACATGCTGAACGATGAGTTCAGCGGCCTCGCCCTTAAAGAAGTGCGCGAGAAGATCATCCAGAAGATGTCCCTTGCGCGGGACAACCTCGACACCCTCTATCAGCAGGCCCTCAAGCTCAGTAACGATGCGCTCTCGGAGAACGAAGCCGTGCAGGAATCCCTCTTCGTGGAAGGGGCCTCACGCGTGTTCTCACAGCCGGACTTCGCCACCAACGCCGAGAAACTCCAGACCCTCTACCGCACGTTCGAGGAGCGGGAGAAGCTCGTGCGCCTGCTGGACAAGTGCCTCGGCTCCGAGGACATCACCATACTCATCGGTTCGGAAAACGATTTCGAGGAGATGAAGGACTGCAGCGTCGTCGCCCAGCGCTACTATATGGACGACCGCCCGCTGGGCAGCATCGGCATTATCGGCCCCAAGCGCATGCGCTACGATCGCGCCGTCTCGCTTGTGGAATGGACGGCGGATTCGGTGTCGAAATTCCTCTCCTCCGGTAAGCGATAGGCGAAACTGCGCTTTCATCCCCGGCTTCCCCGGCGGAGGTCATGATCTCTTGAACATCGCCGACGCCCTCAAGATTCTGGGTCTGGACAAAAACCCCTCTTCCTCCCAACTCAAAAGCGCCTACAAGAAGCTGGCACTGGAATATCATCCGGACAGAAACCCGGGCGACCCGGAGGCGGAAAATCGCTTCAAGCAGGTCGTCATCGCCCACGAAACCCTCCAGAACCCGAAACGCCCGGACTCCCGCGGGGCGCCTCGCGCGCGGAAATCTTCGCGTAAAAGAGGCGAGTACGAGGAAAAATGGGAGGACATCTTCTCCCATATCTTCAAGAACGCGCGCGAACCGGCGGATGAGAAAAAAAGCGCATCGCGGGACCTGCACGCCCACGTCGAGGTGACGCTCGAGGAATTGACGCGAGACTCGGAAAAAGAGATCGCCGCATCACGCCGCGTTCGCTGCGCCTCATGCGCGGGGCGCGGCGCTGAGGCGGGCGCGCGGATGAGCGCCTGCCCGGCGTGCAAGGGCGCGGGCGAGGTACGCTACAAACAGGGCCTCGCTGAGTTGCGCATCCCCTGCTCCGCTTGTGACGGCAGCGGCGAACACACGGGTCTTGCCTGCCGGGACTGCGGGGGAGAGGGCGTCACGAGCAGCCGGGAGAATCTGGGGGTGGCGATTCCCGCCGCGACCAAAGAGGGCGCACAAATCAAAATAAAGGGCAAAGGCGATGAGGACGCGCGTTCGGGCGAGGCGGGAGACCTCATCGTCACGGTGCGCGCGAAACCCCACCCCCTGTTCCGAAGAGAGGGCAACGACATTCTCTTCGACCTGCCGGTGAGCATCTCCCAGGCCGCCCTCGGCCACGAAGCCCCCGTGCCCACCCTCCAGGGCGCGCGGAGTATCAAGATTCCCGCGGGAACCCAGTCGGGCCGGGTCTTTCGCCTGAAAGGAGAGGGCCTCTCGCCTGCGGGCGGACGGGGCGCGGGCGATCTGCAGGTCCGCGTGGTCATCGAAACGCCCACCAAGCTCAGCGAGCGCCAGCGCGAGATTCTGGCCGAATTCGAGAGTATCTCCTCGCCGTCCAACCATCCGCGAACCCGGACGTTTCTCGATAAAATGAAATCCCTTCTCGAATGAGGTGGCGCGGGCCGCCTTGTTGCACCCGGCTTTTCCTGCTACATAACTTTTCCGAAAACATACACCAGCCGATATATCCACGAACAACAGACACAGGAGCATCCAACATTGTCGAATCAAGCGCACATCGATGAGTTCATCGAAAAAACACAAGCACTGAACGGCCGGCCCGTGCGCGAGCGCGAGGCATGGAACAACGAGGCGAGCGCCGACGCCATCCGCCACTTCGCATACGGCATCGACGACGACAACCCGCTCTGGCTGGACGCCGAATACGCATCCGCCTCATCACACGGGAACATTATGGCGCCGCCCGCGTTTCTGGTGTCGGTCCTCTACCCGATCCTCCACGGAGCGCCCATGGAAGCGCCCCTCTCCTCCCTCATCGGCGGCGTGGAATTCGAGTGGGAAAAACCCATCCCCCAGGGAACCAAACTGCGCGCGGAGTCGGTCCAGAAGGATTCCTTCGTCAAGACGAACAAGGCGGGCCGCCAGCTCATCTTCATCATCTCGGAATGCACCTACTGGAACGAGGCGGATGAGGTCGTCGCCAGGGGCACCGGCACGATGATCCGCACCTTACAGGAGGGAAACACGCTCCTCTACGAGAGGCCCGTCAAGAAGTACGAGGAGGCGGAATTCGCAGAAATCGAAAACGCCTATCAAGCGGAAGAAAGACAGGGCGGCGAGAAGCGCCGCTTCGCGGACGTGTCCGTCGGCGATGAACTCCCGCCCATGCTCCGCGGCCCCCTCACCATCGGCGACATGGTGGCCTGGAACGCAGGCAACGGGCCCTCCTACAAGGCGGGCAGGCGCGGTTATCTCGACCTCAAGAAAGCACCGCACAACGCCGTCCTGATCCCCCAGATCGGGATCAAGGTCAAAAACTCCCAGCAGCACGAGGACTTCAACCTCGCCTCGGGGCGCGGGATGCCCGGGCCGTTCGACAACGGCGTCATGCGCTTCGCATGGGTGAGCCCCTACATCACGAACTGGATGGGGGACGACGCGTTCTTGAAGAACCTCTACGTCCAGGTGCGCCGCCCCATGATCTACGGCGACACCATCTGGCACAAGGGGGAGGTGGTCGAGAAAAACGACGCCAATCGCACCGTGAAGGTCGAGATCACCGGAACGAACCAGGAAGGCGAGCTGGCGACGGCAGGCTCGGCCGTGGTTCGGCTGCCGGAGTAAAACGCGAGAGCCTGTGACGAAAAAATGGCTCGAACTCATCATCGAGGTTCGTGAGGCTCTGGCCGAAGACACCGCCGCCCGCATACTGGATGTGGGCGCGTCCGCCGTTGAGGAGCGAGAAGGTGTGGAGGGCGCATCGCTGCTCATCACGCACATCGCTCTTGAAGACGGCGCGACCGGAAAACTCCGCGCGATAGAGGCGCTCCTCGCCACACTGGGCGTCGAGAAGAGCGCCATCACCCTCAGGAACATCGAGGACCAGGACTGGATCGCCCAGTCGCGCGGTCATTTCAAGGGCGAAGCCTACGGCGAGAAACTCTGGGTGAAGCCCCCCTGGGATGAAGGCGGGACGCCCGAGGGGCGCGTTGCGTTGACACTCGAACCAGGCCTCGCCTTCGGCACCGGCAGGCACCCCTCCACCCGCCTGGTACTGCTCGCGATTGAGAGCCAATGCGGCGGAAAACCCCCCGGGCGCATGGTGGACTTAGGATCCGGTACGGGCATCCTGGGCGTCGCGGCCCTGCTCCATGGTGCAGAACACGTTGTCGCGCTCGACCTGGACCCCAAGGCCGTGGAGGAGACCAAAACGCTTGCGGAACGAAACGGGGTGAGTGACCGCATGACGACGCGAAACACGTCGCTTTCGGCAGGCGCACTCAAAGACTGGTGGGGCC
Source organism: Nitrospinae bacterium bin107 (assembly GCA_002238965.1). Lineage (GTDB taxonomy): Bacteria > UBA8248 > UBA8248 > UBA8248 > UBA8248 > Bin107. The sequence continues at coordinate 47,290 of MPNJ01000017.1, forward strand.
GGGTCGATTTCATCGCGGCGAACATTTTTCTGGACACCCTCAGGGAACTCGCGCCGCTGGTTCACGGGGCGCTCGCCCCGGGGGGCCGGGCCGTTCTCTCCGGCATCGGCTACGAGCAGGTTGAGACTCTCGCTCGTATCTATAAAGAGGCCGGTTTCACCCTCGATAGAACGAACCGAATCGAGGAATGGTCCAGCGTCGAGGTGGCGAAGCCATGACGCGCGACGGACTGCGGCTTTTCTACGTTCCCCCGGACGCGGTTCAGGGCGAGCAGGTCATCCTGGGAGCGGAGGTATCCGCGCACATCCGCCGCGTCTTAAAGATGGGGGCGGGCGCGATCTGCCGCGTCGCGACTGAGGATGGACGTGAATACAAGGTGGAGCTAACGGAAATAACCGCCGGTGAGAGCACCGCCCGAATCATCGAGCACCTGCCGATGAGACCGCCCTCTCCCACATCAATCGCCTTGGGCGTCCCCCTGCTCAAAGGGGAGCGCTTCGAGTGGGTTCTCCAGAAAGGCTGCGAACTGGGCGCCGATGCGTTCCATCCGCTTACGCTCGAACGGTGCGAAGTGAGGATTCAGGAAAAAAGAAGCGCCGATCGTCACAACCGATGGCGGCGCATCGTCCTGGAAGCCGCCAAGCAGTGCGACCGCATCCCTCCGCCCGTGACGCATCCACCCGGCGGGCTGGCGGAATATCTCGCAGAGACGGATGGTTTCGACCTCAAGTTGATGGGGTATCTGGGAGAAGACGCTATCCCCGCAAAAGAAGCGCTATCTCGCGTGGGTGAGGCCGGCGCAGGCGCGCCGCTTCGCGTCGCCATCCTCACGGGCCCTGAGGGCGATCTCACGGACGAGGAAGCGAAAGAGGCGATGGATTGCGGTTTCCTGCCGGTGTCTCTGGGTCCCAGAATCCTGCGTGCAGACACCGCGCCCGTATCGCTCCTCACCATCGCCCAGCACGCGCTGGGCGATATTGGCTGATGCGTCCGGATCGTTTGACACCATTTTCGCTCCGCCTTAGGTTGTGGACATCACCACTCACTAACGGGAACTTCCGATGAAGGTCATCATTATCGGCGGGGGCGGACGCGAGCACACTCTGGCCTGGAAACTCAGCCAAAGCCCCGACGTGGAGGAAGTCGTCTGCGCTCCCGGTAACGCGGGCACAGCTCGTGTCGGGCGGAATGCGCCCGTCAGCGCCGAGGACATCGCGAACCTCCTTTCTCTGGCGAAAGAGGAAAAACCGGGTCTGGTCGTCGTCGGCCCCGAAGCCCCCTTGGCCCTGGGGCTGGTAGACGAACTGGAAGCGCTCGGAATCCCGGCGTTCGGGCCTTCGGCCGAAGCCGCCCGCATCGAGGCGAGCAAGGCGTTCTCAAAAGCCCTGATGGACGAGGCGGGTATCCCCACCGCCGCCTACGGCGTTTTCGAAGACGCAGGCGCGGCGAAGGATTTCGTATCGGAGCGCGGCGGCGCGTGGGCGGTCAAGGCGGACGGCCTCGCCGCCGGTAAGGGTGTGCTGCTTTGCCCAGACGTCCCGAGCACGCATGCGGCCATATCCCAAATCATGGAGGAAAGAGCGTTCGGCGAGGCGGGCGACAAATGCGTGGTGGAGGAATTTTTAGAGGGCGAGGAAGCGAGTTTTCTCGCGTTCGCAGACGGGGAAACCGCGCTTCCCATGGCCTCCGCGCAGGATCACAAGGCCATCGGCGAGGGCGACACCGGCCCCAACACGGGCGGCATGGGCGCGTATTCGCCTGCGCCCGTGCTCTCGGGCGTTTTAGAGGAACGCGCGCTCGAAACCGTCATCAAGCCCGCCATCCGCGCCATGGCGAGGCGTGGCACTCCCTATAAGGGGATTCTCTACGCCGGCCTCATGGTGCAGGGTGATGAGCTCAAAGTGCTGGAATTCAACTGCCGCTTCGGCGACCCCGAATGTCAGCCGTTGCTCACCCGAATGGAGGGGGATCTGCTGCCCATCCTCATGGCGTGCGTCGAGGGGCGGCTGCATGAGACGACGATACGCTACTCGCAAGACGCCGCCGTCTGCGTCGTCATGGCGGCGGGCGGCTACCCGGACGCCTACCGCAAAGGCGATACGATTCACGGGATCGAGGATGCCGACGCCATGCCCGGCGTTCACGTCTTCCACGCCGGGACGGCCCTGAACGACGAAGACGCTATAGTAACCGCCGGAGGCCGCGTGATCGGCGTCACCGCGAGGGGAATGGACATCCGCGCCGCCATCGCGCGCGCCTATGAGGCGAGCGACCTGATTTACTGGGAAGACGCGTATTTGAGAAAAGACATCGGCGCCAAGGCTTTAAGGCGTTTGGGCTGAATTCCCGGCCGCCGATCCAGAATGCGCGCACTCATCATTCTGATCGACGGCGGCGACCCCGCCTATTTCGAGGCATCCCCCACGCCGAATCTCGATAGAATCGCGAGCGAAGGCGCGCGATTCACCGTTTCGTGCCAGATGCCCTCGGTCACCAACGTGAACAACGTCTCGATGATCTGCGGCGCGCCCCCCGCCACGCACGGCATTACGGCCAACTATTTCCTGAACACTGACACGGGCGAAGAAGTCTACATGGAATCGGGGGGATTCGTCCTCGCGCCCACCCTCATGGAGATGGGCAGTTCTGCGGGGTTTAAGACCGCCGTCCTGGCCTCCAAGCAAAAACTCTGCGACATGATCGGCAAGGGGGCGGAGACGGTCGTGACCGCAGAAGACCCGCCGGGTTGGCTCACCCGAATAGCAGGCGCAAAGGAGGATATCTACAGCGGCGCCGTGAACCTATGGCTCCTGCGGGCGGCGCGCGCGGTGCTGGAAGCGCAAATGCCGGACCTCCTCTACGTCACCACCACGGACTACCTGCAGCACAAATACGGCCCAGAGCACACAGAAGCGCAGGCGCACCACGCCGCGCTCGATGCGGAAATCGGAAAGCTGGTCGATAGCTGGATGAGCGCGCACCAAGATGGCGCGGTCTTCATCACGGCCGACCACGGTATGCTTGACAAGACGCGGGCGTTGGACCCGGGCGTCATACTGAGAAACTTTGGACTGGCTGCAGAGGCTGTGCCCATCATCAAGGACCGCTACGTCGTCCACCACGGGAACCAGGGCGGCGCCGCCTACGTTCACCTGCAAAACGGGGATACTCTCGCCGAGGCTATCGATATCCTCAAAGCCCGCCCTGGCATCGAGGATGCGCTTTCGCGGCAAGAGGCCGCCGCGCGCTTTCAGCTAATGGCCGAGCGGGTGGGGGACATCATGGTGCTCGCGGATGGGGAAACCGTTTTCGGCGTGATGGACGAGGCCGAGCGCGAGGTTCACTTGAGAAGTCACGGCTCAGTCCACGAAAGCGTCGTGCCGTTATGGGCCTTGAATGCGCCAGATTTCACACCAAGCGATGCGCCGCGTCACTTCGAGTGCGTCCGCTACGTGATGGAAAGACTTTCATAGCGGATACTCGGTGGCCACTCAAATCGGATGCGCCCTCAGGGGTTGCGCTTCACCCAGGGAAATTTCTCGTCGATTCCCGGCCAGATTTCCCGGATGGAGAAAAAACATATCGCTATCCAGATGGCGAGGCCCATGTCGAAACCCTCGAGCACCCGCACCATCCAGATAAAATCGAACACGCCCAGCACCAGGGCCGAGAGATAACAGCACCACGCGAACCCCCGCAGGGTCGCCAGTCCGAAAAGACCCAAGGCCGCCCCTCCGGCCAGCGTCGCCCAGCCGTAGCCCACCCTGCCCGGCTGGTTCGTATACATCGCCGACGCGGTGAAGATAACGAGCAGCACGCCGACCAGCAGCGTGGTCTTCGCCGCGCGATTCGCGTCGAACGTTCTTTCCTCGGTAACGGGAGGTTTATTCATCGTGCTTTCGCTTTCTGTTGTTTGATGCCGACCGACCGAGGGTACGTCATCCGCCCCTCGTTGCCTAGCCGCGCGCCTATGTGCTGTAATCGAGCCTTCGAAATTCCATTCCATTTTACGAGGAGGACGCCCTTTGAAGGCGATGGTGCTGAGAGAACCGGGAAAACCCTTTGTCGAGGAAGAATATCCAGACCCCGTGCCGGGTCCGGGAGAAGCGGTCGCGAAGGTGCTGGCCTGCGGAGCCGGGCTGACGATCCACCACGCCCGCATGGGCCGGGTGCCCGGGGTGGATTATCCCCTCATCATCGGGCACGAGATCACCGCCGTCATCACCGCCCTGGGCGAGGGCGTGGAAGGCCTGCAGGAGGGCGACGCGGTGACCGCCCATTTCTACGTCACCTGCGGGAGGTGCAAGTGGTGTCTCATCAACCGCGAGACGCTGTGCGAGAATTTCACGGGCTACATCGGCCGCCAGGTGCAGGGCGCCTATGCCGAGTACATCAAGCTGCCCGCGCGGAATTTCATCAAAATCCCCGCCGGGCTCGACTATGAGAACAACGCGGCGGAAGTCTCCGTCATCTGCGACGCGATAGCCACCCCGTATAAAGTAACGAAGCGCGCGCGCATCGCGCCGCTTGAGAACGTGGCCGTCATCGGCGCGGGCGGCGGCGTGGGAATCCACATGGTGATGATGGCCAAGTGGGCGCACGCCAGGGTCATCGCCGTGGACGTGGCGGCTAACAAGCTCGGCAAGTGCCGCGACGTGGGCGCGGACGAGGCCGTCGACGCTTCCCAGGAAGACATCGCAGGCGCGCTCATGGACTTGACGAACGGCAAGGGCGTGGACGTGGTGGTCGATTTCGTCTCCTCCGCCTCCACGATGGAAGCGGGTTTTCAGGCCTTAGGCATCGGCGGACGCCTCGTGACGCTGGGCGGTACGGGGCAGCCGTTTCAGGCCGCGTCGCGCAATATGGTGAACAAAGAACTCGAACTCATGGGCAGCCGCTACTGTTCGAAACAGGAACTCAAGGAATCGCTCGACCTCGTGGCGCGGGGCGACGCCTGGCCCGTGGTGACGGAGACCTACTCGTTCAACGTCGATGAGGTGGAAAAGGTACACGAACGGCTGGAAGTGGCGGCCGTTACGGGCCGCGCGGTCATCGTGATGGATTAGGTTTCAGGCGTCGGCTGCCTAGTTGGCGATCTTCCACTGCCCGTCGGGTTGCCTGCAGGCGGTGCCGTAGGCGCTCTGCTTTTTACCGTCGATGACAATCGTCTGCTGGAACTCCCGGCAATACTGGTCGAGTTCGTTCTTGAATGCCGGCCTGGGAACCACGACGCCGCACACCCGCCTGTCGGGGTTGTCCCACACGGTGCGCGTGCCCGATCGCTGGTTCTCGAGCGCGTACTGCGTAGTGCTCGCGAGCTTGAGGCGCTCGGCTTCGTCGAGGTCGCGTCCAATCTGCCCGCCGACGACGCTGCCGAGCAGCACGCCCGCGAAGGTGGCCAGCGCCTGTCCGCTGCCCCTGCCGACCTGATGGCCGATGACGCCGCCGCCGATCGCGCCGATTACCGAGCCGAGAACCTCGTTGTCGTTACCCGCGACATAGGATGCGCAGCCATAATCCGGGGAGCTGTAAACATAACGCTCACGTGGGTAGGAACGGTAAATAACGCGCGGGCCAGTGTAGACCGGATAGCCGTACCAGACCGGAGAGACGTAGCTGGGGCCGATCCAGAAGTTATGGCGAACGATAGTGCGGGGACGACGGTGACGGCGATGCCATTTGCGATGCTGGCGCGCCCTGTGGTGTCGCTGCGATTTATATTTATGATGCCGTTGAATCCCGTGGCGCCGGCCTTGGCGCTTATCCGCCGCCGCGTCATTCACCAGAAAAACAACCGCCAAAATACTCAATGCGATGGAGAATCCTAAACGCCTCATCTGGCCATCCCCCTCTTGAACTTTTCCCACCTGCCGGTAAAGAGTCTACCGGCGACTTGCCAATTATAACATTTTGACGATGCCGGGTTCCAACCTTGTTATGTTATTGATATCTTGACGATTATTCTATTTTCAACCAAAAGCGTCTCTCCGTCTTCTCCTGATAGCCCATTACGGGACAGTTGAATATATCCCCCACAAACAGGGAATGGATTTCTCAATAGACATACATTAATGAAATGATTCCCCCCTTGAAGGTTGTTGAAAAACCTCTCCTCGCTCGGAATTGACCACTGCCGTCATTCCGGTGAAAACCGGAATCCATTCTCAAGTAGAATGACAATACTCCGGCCTTTCATCTCCCCGTCATTGGCGGGAATCAATCAGAAAAGAAAAAACAAAGGCAAAACAAATGGATTCCGGCTTTCGCCGGAATGACGAACAAAACTGCACCACCACCTACGGCAGGAGATCCCCCGCGAACTTTGAAGATTTCCGCCCCCGCCTGTAGAATCGCCTCCCTCGGAATCACTCATCCATTCAGGAGGTTTCAGGTTTCATGAGCGAAGGCGTTGCGTTCGAAAAATGGGAAGTCGGGAGCAAATTCACCACTCGGGGCAGGACCATCACTGAGACCGACGTGGTGAACTACGTCAACCTCGTGGGCTATACGGAAAGCCTGTTTCTCGACATGGAGTTTTTGAAGGATAAGGGCCATGAAAGGCGCATGGCGCCCGCCCTTTTCACCTGCGGCATCGCGGATACCCTCATCGTCCAGACGGGCGTCCTGCACGATTACGCCGTCGCACTCCTGGGCGTGGACGGCCTCGTGGCGCGTGCGCCTGTCTACGTGGGCGATACGCTCACGGTCGAGGTCGAGACGACAGACGTGCGGCCCTCCAGGAGCAGGCCTGATCGCGGCGTCGTCTCCACACACCAGAGAGTGCTCAACCAAAAGGGCGAGGTGGTGCTCGAATACGACGTGAAGCGCATGCTGCTCAGAAGCGACACCTGAAGCGACGCTCTACAGCCCGAAAAACGCTTTCGCCGTACCGCTCCAGATTCGCTCCGCGTCTTCCGCAGAAATATCGAGCGCGTCCATCATGTCGGCGTGGCGCTTCACGGGCACCCATGGGGCGTCGCTCGCGAACATCATGCGAGATGCGCCCATCTCCTGTAAGGAGAACTCGAGCGCCGTCTGGGAGTGAACCACCGTGTCCGTGTAGAAGCGCGCGAAGTATTCGCTCGGGTCGCGCGTGATGAGGTCCTGATCGTCGCGGTAGCGCGAACTCAAGTTATCCACCCGCCCGATGAACAGCGGAAGCGACGCGCCCCCGTGCGGCAGGAGCACCTTGAGGTTCGGGTGGCGCTCCAACACGCCGCTTAGAATGAGCCTCAGCGCCGCCAGACACTCATCGAACATGAAGCCGATCATCGGCCCCAGCCAGTGATCTTCATAATGCGGCCCGGAGGGAGATGGACCCGGATGCAGCACGAGCGGTATGCCGCGCTCGGCCAGAAGTCCCCACAGGGGTTCATGAGCAGCATCGTCGATGTAGCGTTCGCCGCCGATGTAGGCGAAGACCTGAAGGCCCACGAAACCGAGATCGTCCACGCAGCGCTCGAGTTCGCGGCAGGTCGCGTCCATATCGCCGAAACCGAGCGAGGCCACCCCACGGATGCGCCCGGGGTGGCGCGCCGCCGCCTCGGCCAGGCCGTCGTTCCCGATTCTCGCGAGTTCGTCCGCGTCTTCGGGGCTTTTGGCGAGGTCCGGGCCTGGAATGTTGATGCTGATTAGGGCAATATCGATTTCCTGCTCATCCATCTCGGCGAGCTTGATATCGATGTCCAGGGCGGGAAGCCGCATCGGGAGTTTTTGTTCCGGGCTCGCCCACGCCCACCAGAAATCCCCCGCCTTCTCGTAGCGCGGGAAATCGGAGCGGGCGGCGAGCGCCCGGACGTAGGCTTGTGGTACATGATGGGTCTGAACATCGATGCGCATGGAAATCTCCAGATGTATGGTGGCAACGTATATGGGACACGGGGATTATTCCCCCAGAATGAACCGGATGCAAATTAAAGTGAGGAGATGATTGTGAAAACGACAGGAGTAGCCGTCATCGGCGCAGGCGGCATCGGAACGCTCAGGGCGCATTCTTGCGCGCAGATCCCCCAGGTGGACTACCTCGCCGTGTGCGACATCGTGCCCGAGAAGCTCGACCGCCTCGCGGAGTCGGTGCGGGCCGACGTGGCGACGGAGAAATACGAGGTGGCGATACGGGACGAGCGCGTGGGCGCCGTTATCGTTTCATCGGATGAGGAGTTTCACCACGGCCCGGCGGCCCTGGCGGCCGAACTCGGAAAGCCCGTGCTCATCGAGAAACCCTTCGTCTTGGACCTCGACGAGGCGGACGACATCCTGACGAAAGCCGGTGAGTCGGGCGCCGAGATTTTCGTGGGCTACACCCAGCGCTACAGGAGGCGTTTCCTGCTCGCGAAGCAGGCGGCCTTCGCCGGCCAGCTCGGCGATATCGTGATGGCGCTCGGCAAGATTTACGTGACGCGCGCCGTGGGCGAGGCAGTGGCGAAGCGCTCGCCCAACACCACGCCCTCCATCAATACGCTCACCTACATGGTCGACCTCATCCTCTGGTACATGGAGGGAAAAAAACCCGTCGAGGTCTACGCCCGCGCGGCGAGCTTCGTGTTCAAGAAATACAACCGCGACGATTTTCAGTGGATGATCGTCACCTTCGACGACGGGAGCGTGGCCACGCTGGGTACGAGCTGGCTCCCGCCCCACCACTGGCCCGCATACACGGCGACGATGGAGGTCGACCTGCAAGGCACCAAAGGCTCGCTGAACGTGGACGACGCGCACCGCGACGTAATACTAGCGCCCGAGGATCCGATTCCCTGCCCCTACACGCCCGAACACCAGGTGAACGTCGCCTTCCTGGGCTCCGCCATGCCGGGAGATTTCGTGATGGGCGAGTTCTTCGGCCCCATGAAGGAGGAGACCGACGCTTTCGTGCGCCACATCCTGGGAATCGGCGGCGTGGGACTCGCCACGGGCGCGCACGCGAGAGACGTACTCGCCCTCACCATGGCGGCGGACCGCTCGTGCAAGGAGGGCCAACCCGTCTCGCTTTAGGCTGTGTGCGGATAATGTGCGTGTGTTCCTACTGGCGGTTGTTGAGAAAGTCTTGATAAAAATACAAGAAACTCTCCCCCTTGAAGGGCCTGTTGAAAAAGTCACACAGAGGGAGCGCGCTGAATTTCACTCCCCCCTTGAGGGGGAGTCGAAGAGGCCGAGCGGTTTATGCGAAGACCGATTCGGTGGGGGACATGCCACAGATGAAACTCCCCCCACCAACTCGCCTGCGGGCTTCGCCCTTGTCTCGTTGACTCCCCCTCAAGGGGGGAGTGGTTCTCACACTTTCATCGGTCGCGTTAAACCCTCGCTTATCGGGGCAGTAACCCCCTACTCCCTTGTCAGGAGGGCTCTTTCAACAACCACAGCAGGAGTAGCCCGCATTCCCGCTAGTGCGGCATGAGATTCCTGATTTGCGCCTCGAGCGGCTCCGTGGTGAGACGCCGGTAGCCCAGGTGGCGGGAGAGGGAATCGCCGTCGTGGCGCTGCCCGTCGCGCCAGATTTCCATCAGGAACCCGCCACTCTCGCGATTGGCCCACCATCTCTCCCCGAACTTCGTCTTCAGGACCTCGGCCATCTGGGCCTGGAGCATCCACGCCCGAAGATAGTTCGCGCAGTAGAAAAACGGGTCCACGTCGTCGAGATAGGATATTCGCGGGTATTCCACCCCCGTCGCTGAACTAAGTTTTTCCCGGTAGGCGTCGTCCTTGCCCGTCAGATCAGCGCCCTGGTGGAGCGTGAGTTCATAGTCGATTTTCGCCGCATAGCGCCTCAGCATATAGAGTTCAAAAAGCGCATGGTGCGCCAGAAACGCCGCGTAGTCCGACGCCTCTCCGCCCAGTGCATCCTCCAGCCAGAGCGGCTCGAGCAGCAGGTGATCGAAGAGCATGGCGAACCCCTCCGTCACGGAGTTGTCCCCCAGGCGCTTCCATTCGAAAGGCGCATCCGCCGCCACGCCTGCGAAATGGAGCGCGTGGCCGAGTTCGTGCCAGAACGCGCTGTAATCGTCATAGCCGCCCCGGGGCCTGATGACGAGATAGACCTCCTCCGGCACGCGAATCGAGGCGCAAAACGCGCGGGGGCTCTTGAGCGGGCGATCCTCGATGTCGAGGCGCACCCGGCCCTCCGCCGAGAGATCGAGGCCCATCGAGGCGCACACCTCCCGCGCCGAGGGTTCGATTTTCTCCGCCGGGAAAAGAGCGTCGTACTCGGAACCGCGAAAACAGAACTGCGCATCGTGGCGCTGCGCGGAAGAAAGCGGAACATCCATCCGGCTCAAGGCCTCTTCCATCGCCTCGGCGTAAAGCGCGCCGGTGCATTCCAGAAAACGCTGCATCTCGTCCCTGACCGGCTCAAGCTCATAGCGCTTCAGAGCCGCCATCATCCCCAGGTAGCCCTCGAACTCCAGGTCATCGGCCATCCTGTGGGTCGCGCGGTGAATCTGCTCCAGAAATACGTTCTTCTCCGCCAGGGCCTCACAGCGGGCGTTTTCCAGAAAAGTCCGCTTCTCGCGGTTCGATTCGTTCAGGAGCGCGACGGCGCTTTGCCGGTATGGGATGGACTCGCCCTCGGGCGTTTCCACCGTCGTCTTGGTCTCGAACAAAAGCGCCCTCTCGCTCAACTCCCTGGTCGCGTTGCGTATATGGGCCAGGGTCAGGAAGCCGCGCAGTTCGGCCAACCTCAGGGACTCGACTTCATCGTCCGCCGAATCGGCGAGGGAGGTAAGTGTCTCGATGTTATCGCGGGTGAAAAGGTCGGCGTATTCGGCGAAAATCTCGCTCAGGCGCACATCTTCCTTGAGGCCCGCGCCGACCTCGTACCACTCCTTGCGTGACTCTCCGAGGAACTCCTCGGCGCGGGTACGGATGCCAGCCAGGCGCATGGGAATTATATGACCGGCCGGGTGAACCCGCGCGGCAAGACGATGATGCCGGAAGTATCGGAGACGGCGCCGGGGTAGGAATCGGCCTCTTCAATCACCACTGATGCGCCCGCTCCGATCTGGTTGAACCTGTCGACAATCGCTTTATCAAGCTTCGCCCCGGCTCCGATGCGGGTGTGATCCATGACGATGGAATCGACGACCTCCGCTCCCTTTTCTATGATCACGCCGCGGCCGATGACGGAGCGCTCGATCCGCGCCCCCATAATCTGGCATCCTTCTCCGATGAGGGCGTTACCCACCCGGGTGGATACGATGCGGCTGCCCGGCCCCGGGTAGGCGCTGGTGTGAATCGGCCAGTCGGGGTTGCCCAAATCGAGGCGCGGCGCTTCTCCCAGGAGATCCATCTGCGTCTCCCAGTAGCTCTTGATGGTTCCCACGTCGCGCCAGTAGCCCCTCTCCTCGGTGGGCCTCACGCCCGGAATATCGTTTTTCATGAAATCATAAGCAAAGAGTTTTTTGCGCTCGCCAAGCAGAGCGGGGATGATGGTGCGACCGAAGTCGTGCTCCCCCTCGCGCGCCGCATCGCTGATGAGCGCATCCATCAGCACCTGGGAGGAAAACACATAATTCCCCATGGAGCATAATGCACGCGAGGGATCGCCCGGCATGGGCCGGGGGTGGACGGGTTTTTCGTCGAAACGCTCCACCCGGCCCGTTTCGTTCACGGCCAGCACGCCGAATTCCCGGGCGTCTTCGACCGGCGCGGGCAGGGCCGATATGGTCGCGTCCGCCCCGCTTTCGAGATGGAAGCGAACCATCTGGCTCACGTCCATGCGGTAGATGTGGTCCGCCCCGAACACCAGGACGATGTCGGGCGCATTGTCGGTCACCAGGTTCCTGTTCTGATGGATGGAATCGGCCGTCCCCTTGAACCAGAATTCCCCTGCGCGCTGCTGCGGCGGGACGGCCGTTACGAAATTTTTCCCGAGCGTCCCGCTGATGTTCCACGAGCGCCGCAAATGCTCGATCAGCGATTGCGCCAGATACTGCACAAGCACATAAATGGACTGATAGCCCGAGTTCACCAGATTGCTCAGCACGAAGTCGATGATGCGGTATTTCGAGCCGAACGGCACGGCCGGCTTGCCGCGCGCGACCGTCAGGGGGCGAAGCCTGTTTCCGGCGCCGCCCGCCATGACGAAGGATATGACTCTGGGATCGCGTGAATCCAAGCTCTGGCTCCTTTGTCCGATTCGTCTCAACGCGTCTGCGGGCGCATCGCCTTCTCGTACAACTCGACATAGCGGGGCGCGACGCCGTCCCAGCCGGAATCCTTCTCCATCGCGTTGCGCATCATCATACGCCAAAGCCCCTGATCCAAAAACACCCGGCAAATTTCCTCCATCCCAGCGAGAAATTCGGCCGGGGCGAACTGATCGTAATGAAAGCCGGTGTCGGCATCCCGGTCGGGTATGGGTGACGAGGAAACCGAATCCGCAAGCCCCCCGACCCGCCGCACGTAAGGCAGGGCGCCGTAGCGCATGGCGTATAACTGGTTCAGGCCCGAGGGTTCATAGCGCGAGGGCATGAGCAGGACGTCACCCCCCGCGTACATGCGGTGAGAGAGCGCTTCGTCGTAGGCGGGCACGAAGGCCATCCGGCCCCGGTGGGACGAGGCGGCCTCGGCGAGTCCTTTTTCCAGCTCCTCCTCCCCGGTTCCCAGGATGGCCAGGCTTATGCCTGAATCCATCAGCTCATCCATCGTTTCGAGAATCAGGTCGATTCCCTTCTGATGCGCCAGCCGAGAGACGACGACGCACAAGGGCCCCCCCGCGTCCGGGTCCAGCGCCAACTCCGCCTGAAGCGCCGCCTTGCACTTCGCCTTGCTATCCGGGTGCGCGCTCGAGAACGGCGCCGGAATGTGCGGGTCGGTCTCCGGGTTCCAGACCGCATCGTCGATGCCGTTCATGATGCCGAACAATGAGTTTTTTCTGAGAGCGACCACCCCTTCGAGCCCCTCTCCCTGCTCTTCCGTCAGCATCTCCTGCGCATACCGCTCGCTCACAGTGGAGAAGACGTTGCTGAACAAAATGCCGCCCTTCATGAAACTCACGTCGCCGTGAAACTCGAGTCCCTCCATGCCCATCACCTCATCAGGCAGGCATGTATGCGCAAAATCATCCGGGTGGAACCGGCCCTGATACGCCAGGTTGTGGATGGTGAAAACGGTGGAGACTCCGCTCCATTTCTCATCGTCCGCGCGGCGGTATTCCAGCAAGGGCGGAATCAAGGCGCTTTGCCAGTCATGGCAATGGATGAGGGAAGGATAGGCTCTTTCATGCTCCATGTGGGAGAGCGCGCCCCTTGCGAAGCGGGCGTAGCGCTCCGCATTGTCGGGGAACGGCCCGCGCGCGTCCCCGTAGAATCCGTCCCTATCGAACAGGTCATCCGCCGCGACGAGTCTGACCGAAACGCCCTCGTGTTCGAGAGAGAATATCTCGTAGTGAGCATCGGAAAAGACATCTGAGACCTGTCCGGGAGGCTCAATTTCATATTCCCGAAAAATGGAGCGGTACGCAGGCAGATAGACGCAGACCTTGTGGCCCATCCGCCCCAGGGCCAAAGGCAGCGCGCCGATGACGTCGCCCAGTCCGCCCGATTTGGCGAAAGGGAACATCTCGCTCGCCACCATAGTGATTTCGATTGGCTTGTCCGTCATTCCGCCTGCCCCTGTGTTCATCCGTTCCTCGCTTTGGCGTTGCACGCCGTCCATACTCGAAGCCTTCGGCAATCTATACATGAATCATAACGCCTATGTTACAATCGAATGAAGGATTCATGAAAAACCCATGGAGGTTCCATGCGGTATCTGGTGCGCGGAAAAGTCATCGAGGGCAAAGGCGCGGCTTTGCTAAAAGCCATCGAGTCCGGTGAACTCGGGCGCGGCTCCATTGCGCACCAAACTTTCCTGAAGTGCATGAAAAAGGCGCGTCTCACCAAGGAGGGCCAGGTTCGCTGGCTCGAGGTCTGCTACTGCCGCGAGGCGTTCGGGCCGGGTTATGAGTTGTATGAGGAACTACCCTACTGGGAGGCGTATTTCGAGGAAATCGACGTGCGCTTCGCCCGGAAACCGGAGGATTGCGAGGGCTATCCCGTCTGCGGGGATTGCGACTGCACGGCAAAGCTCGAATCGAAACTCGAAAAACTGGGCGGCCCCTTCTTCAAGCACCTGAAAGAAACCGCCTCCTCTCCATCCTCACCCTGAACCGGCCCAGCGCGCACGACCCTGGCTTTTCGTGAGTTTCCACCTGTCATGAATCCACAGGTACTGCTCCGGACCTTTTCGAATAAAATTTTCCGTCTCCTCGTTCACGGTTTTCGTGAGCCTCTCGATTTCTTTCTTTGCGCTTGGCGCGTTCATGTCGGGCGTTATCGGCTCGCTCAGCAATATTTCGTAACGGCGGTCATCGCCTTTTCTCAGGCAAGAGATCAGGACGAGGGGCCGGTTGTATAAAACTGCGAGCGCGGCGGGGGCGGGCGTCGTCCTGGCGGGCTTGCCGAAGAACGGCGCGTCGATTCCGTCGCCGCCCGCGTTCTGATCCGCGAGAATCGCCACCGAGCGGCCCTTGCGCAGCGCCTCGCGCAGATGGAAGAAAGCGTTTTTCTTGGATAATATCTCCTGCCCGGAGGATGCGCGCATTTCATACAGCGAAGCTTCGAGCTTCCGGTTGTCCAGGGGACGTACGGGGACTGTGAGCGGAATCCCCGCCAGTGCGCCGGCATGGGCGAGGAATTCCCAGTTCCCCAGATGCGGCACGACGAACACGCAGCCGCCCGCATCCTCGTGAATTGCCCGCACCTTATCTATTGTCTCTTCTGCGCCGTCCACGATATCGCGCACCGTTTTCTCTGCGCGCCGCAAATCGAAATGGGTGAGAAACTTCGCTCCCTCCAGACAGGTGAGTATGAACGAACGGCAACTGCGCCTCGCCAGAACCAGGCGCTGCGCCTCGTCGAGTTCGGGAAACGCGATGCGCAGGTTGGCGCGCGCGATGCGCCTTCTCCTCGGAGCGAACCGGAATATCGCCTCCCCGACTATGACGGAGAACGCACGGCAGACCCCGTAGGGGAGCATGCGAATCAGCCTCAAAACCGAGATGATCAGGGCGTATTCCACCCATTGGTGAAATGCGCCCTTGTCTTTGCTGCGCTTTCTCCTGGTGGACTCTGTGGGTTTGCTCACGGCGCGGCGACGATGGTCGCGGAGGATTGCCCGCCGATGCCGTGGCTCAGGGACAAGAACGCGGCCCCCGCGACGGCGCATTCCACGGTGGGGATGTGGAGGGCATCGAACGCGTCGTCTTTGCGCTCGAAACCGGGCGTGGGCGGAAGGCGGCCGTCTTTCAAGGCGCAGAGCCCCAGCACGATATCGGCCAAATCGCTGGCTGAGCCCATGTGTCCCGTATAGGGCTTCCAGCCGGCAAGCGGAACCGGGTCCTTCACCTGATCGCTGAATTCCAGCAAGGCGGACAATTCACCTGCGTCTCCCCGGGGCGTCGCGCTCCCGTGGGGAAGGATGAAAGCCAGATCATCGGGTTCTATGTCCGCCTCGGCCACCGCCGATTCCACCGAATGGCGCACCGCGCCGGTTGGAACGGGAATATAGCGTTCAGTGGAGTATTCCTGGCAATTCGCCGTTCCCATCACGCGGCCCAGGGGCTTTGCGCCACGCGCTCGGGCGGATTCGGCGCTCTCGAGCACCAGGGCGGCGGCGCCCTCTCCGGGAAAGAATCCATCGCGCCTCTTGTCGAAAGGCCGGAACGACGCCGCGCCCTCTTTCGCCTGGGAGAGAATACCCAGGCCGTCTAGTTCCAGGAGCACCATGGGGTGCGCCCAGCTACCGCAGCCCACGACCAGGCCGACGTCGGCTTCGCCAAAGCGGAGCACGCGATCGCAGTTTTCGAGCGCCTGCGCGCCGCAGGAAGAAAGACTGGAAAAACTGCCATTCGGCCCCATAAATTCGTACATGGACGATAAATAGCTGAAAAGATTGTTGGGCAGGCCTTCGAGCAGGTAAAAAGGACTTACCCTGTGGAGCGCCGCCTCGTTAAGCAAGGCGGGTTCCGGCGCCTCCCACGCATCGCCTGCCGTCTCCTTGAGCGCCGCGTAGAAATCCACGTAGCCCACTCTCGTGAAATCGCCTGAACCGACGTAGAGGGATTTTCTCTCAGGCGACACCTCGCCCATATCGAGTCCGGCGCAAGCCACCGCCTCGGCGGCGGCGTGAAGCCCCAGGATGGAGCTTCTGTTCAGGAACTTCCGCTGGCTCGCGAGTTTGGGCGGCACCTCGGGCGGGTCTTCATGGCCGGAAACGACGCCGTGGTAGGCGAAATTACCCGGAAGAGACGCATTCTCCTCGCTCGGATGGTGGTCGACCCCGCATTTTCCGGCGCGGAGCGATTTCCAGTTCTCCCCTGCGCTCCCGCCTATGGCGGTCAACAGCCCCACGCCCGTTATCCATACTTCTTCGCCTCGCATCGCTCATTCCGCCTAACTCAACCGAACTTCGCGTCTTAAAATACGAAAATGATGGCGCTGCTCCTCGGGGTCTTCATAATCCGCAAGCGGCGCCACCTTTCCGGCAAAATCGGCGACCACCCGGCGCTCCCCCTCCACGGTGGCCACTCCCCTGAAATTATTGAGTCCTTCTTCCTCTCCACGCGCCTCCACGTTCAGGAGAACCTGATCCCCCGGAAAGGCGAATCCATAGTACCTGACGCTCCGGACCTTTTCCAAAAGAATCCACCGGTTGAAATCCGAACCCGCCGCCTCCAGCCAGCCCGCAAGCTGAACCAGCGCCTCGAATATCAGCGCGCCCGGCATAACGGGGAACCGGGGGAAGTGATACTCCAGAAAATCCTCGCTCATCGTAATGTTCTTCACCCCCTGGATGGAGACACCCGCCTCCCACGCCGTCACCCTGTCCACAAGCATGTATCTCAAATCACCGCCCCCTAATCCGCCTCTTCCGGCGCGTCCTCACCCAGGAGAATCACCTGGGCCACCGCCAACTCCAGCGTATGGCTCAGTGAAACGGTGAACCGGGTGATCTTCTTGCGCGCGCTCATCCGCTCCATCGAACCGCTCAGTTTTAGCGTGGGCTTGCCCGAAGCCGCCGATTCCACCTCAATCTCGCGCAGGCGGCCCCTGCCGCCCAGCCCGCCCGGTTCGGAAATGCCGAGGCCGAAGGCCTTGAGGCAGGCTTCTTTCGCCGCGAAGCGGGCCGCGAAATGGGGATATGGGTTACGGCGCTTCAGGCAATACGCCCGCTCGGCATCGGTGAAAACGTCCTCACCGAACGCCTCGTGGCGCTCGTAGGCTTCCTTCAGGCGCGCCACCTCCACCAAATCCACCCCCTGGTACAGCCGCATCCTGAATTTCCCCCGCCCTAGCCGGTGAGCAGGCCGCCGTCCACGGCTATCGCCTGGCCGTTGATATAATCCGATTCCGCCGACGCCAGGAACACCACGAGCCTGGCCACGTCCTCCGGCTCGCCGAAGCGGCCCGCCGGTATGCGCCCCATAATCACGTCACCGCCCTTCTCGCGCACGCGCTCGCTCATGTCGGTGACGATCATGCCCGGCAAAATGGTGTTGAACTGGATGCCGCGTTTACCCATCTCGGCGGCGCAGGCGCGCATGAAGGCAATGATACCCGCCTTGGCGGAAGCGTAGTTCGTCTGACCGGCTCCCCCCGAGACCCCCATGACGGAGGAAATGCTGATCACCTTGCCGGAGCGCTTTCTGAGCATGATCTCGCCTGCCGCCTTCGTGCAGTGGTAGGCGCCGTCCAGGCTCACGCCGAGCACCTTGCGCCAGCCCGCGGGCTTCATGGTGAGCAGCAAGCCGTCCTGAATGACGCCCGCGTTGTTCACCAGGATGTCGAGCGTACCGAAATCCGCCTTCACCTTCTCGAACATCGCCGTCACGTCTTCGAAAGAGGAGACGTCGGCCCGGTAGGTATTCGCCTGCCCGCCGGCCGCCTCGATTTCCCCCTTCACCTCCTCGGCGGCCTCCGCCGAGCGGCTGTAGTTAATCGCCACCGAAGCGCCCGCCTCGGCCAGCGCCGTGCAGCAGGCGCGACCGATGCCCCGACCGCCCCCGGTCACCAGCGCAATTTTTCCGCTCAAATCGATTTTCATTCTGGATCACCTTTCTTCTGGGTTGCTAAGCCGCCTTGCTCACGAGGAGTGTGGCGTTTTGTCCGCCGAAACCGAAGGAATTCGTGATGGCGGCGGGCACGGGCATCTCTCTCGCCCCCTCGGCCACATAGTCGAGATCGCACTTCGGGTCCGGGTTCTCCAGATTCGCCGTAGGATGCACGATGTCGCGCGCCACGCTCAAGGTCGTGAAGATAAACTCGGGCGCGCCGCAGGCTGCGATCAAATGCCCGATCATGGATTTCGACGAACTCACCGCCAGCGCATCCGCCCGCGCGCCGAACACCTCGCGAATCGCCCTGGACTCGACCGGATCGTTCAGTTTCGTGCCCGTGCCGTGCGCATTGACGTAGGCGACGTCACCGGGCGTGAGACCCGCATCCCCCAACGCCTCGCTCATCGCGCGAACGGCTCCGCGGCCCGCCGGGTGCGGGGCCGTCACCTGATGAGCGTCCATACTCGCCCCGTAGCCCGCAAGAACGGCGCAGGGCGCAGCTCCCCGCTTGCGCGCATGGGCTTCTGATTCGAGAACCACCACGCCTGCCCCTTCGCCCACAGCGAGTCCTGTGCGTTTCCTGTCGAACGGGCGGCAAACGGGAACTTTCGATTCAGACGCCGCTCCCAGCAGGAGGAATATGGCCATTCCGACAGGATGGATCATCGAATCTGCCCCGCCGCAAAGAACCACGTCCGCCTCACCCCTGCGAATCATTCGCATCCCGAGTCCTATCGCCTGTCCCGCCGCCGCACAGGCGGAGGTGATGGTGCCGGTGGGGCCTGCGAGTTCGAACCACTCCGCCATCTTCGACGTCGCCCGCTCGGGCGGGTTGTTGAAGTAACCCGATTCTTGCGTCATCTCGAGTTCTCTGGCGAAACGCACGGCGTCGAATCCGTTTTCGGGGTCCGCCCAGGCCGCAAAATCCTCCAGCCGGTAGCTGCTCAAACCGGTTCCCATCACCACGCCCGCGCGTTCGGGCGCGTAATCGCCGGGGCGCATCCCGGCGTCCGTCATCGCACTTTGCGCGGCGTCGAGCGCGAACAACACCCTGCGCTCCCCCTCGCCTGCGTATTCCTCGGGCAATCTCTCCCTGATGGCGCGGAGCGACTCCTCGGTGACCTCGCCGGCGCCCGCGATGGGCAACGCCTTCGCGTCGAAAGACGCAATCGGCGCGAGTCCCGATTCACCGGCAAGCGCACGTCGCCAGCAAGTCTCCACGTCTGCGCCCAGTGAGGTCACTATGCCGAGTCCGGTGATGAATACCTGCGCGCTCATGCCGTCTCCTCGAGCGCCAGCCAGCCGTAGCTTTTGAAGCGCTCCTTGAGACCGTCAGGATCGTCATTGGGAAAATGGGGATAGACGAACCGCTCCGCCCTGGCTACGGGAACGCCGTCTTTCTCGATTCTCGCACGGCACAGGCTCGCCCGTTCGTTCGTATCGATTATCTCGCCATGGATCTCCACGGACGCTCCGGGGCGCAGATCGCTCACCACCTCCACGTCGTCGATGAGCGAAATGACGCAGGAGGTCTTGAAATCATACGTGCAGATCACGAGCCACCCCGTAATCTGCGCCATCGCTTCTATCAAGATAGAGCCGGGCACGCGGGGGGCGCGCCGGAAATGGGCGTTCAGATACGCTTCTGAAAGCGGAAACGTCTTGACGCCCACGATGCGTTCGCCGCGCACCATCTCCTTGATCTGATCGATATAGAGAAACCGCAATTTCCTGTTCTCCCGTCAAGCGTTCTTGCCCACCAAGAGAGCCGCGCATACGCCGTCGAACCCCTGGAGCAACACGAGCGCGTTTTCGAGTTCATCCCGCCCGGGACCACCCGCCGCATCGCGGAACAATCCGCCCTCCGCTGCGGAAGTGGGAGGCGGGGCGCCTACGGCCAGAGCTTTCATCGCCATGATCAGGTCCAGCACCGTGCTTCCTCCCCAAAGGTGGCCGAATACGCCCTTCGTCGCAAGCCCCCAAGGCTTGTGGCCGCCCAAAAGGGCGTGAATCGCTTGCGCCTCCGCGCCATCGGCCCTGGAATCTCCCTCCCCATAAATCACGAGCAGGTCCACTTTATCAGGCGTGAGAGCAGCGCTTGCGAGAGCGCCTTCGGCCGATGTTTGAACCGCTCGGGCGAGGCCGCCTCGTTTTTTGAGCGCACGAACAGAAGAATATCCTTTAAGCCAACCGAGTATTTTGGACCGGTCGATTTCCTCTGGCTTCTCGATGCGAATTACACCCGCGCCCTCGCCCAGACCCCCCGCCTGGGGCCAGACGCCGCGCCGCTGCGCGCGGGCCAGCATGCGGGCGGAAACCACCCCGCTCACGCCGGCGCAAAGAGCGAGTCTCGCCTTGCCTGTACCTATGGAGTCCGCCGCCTCGCAGGCGGCGCGCGCCGCCGCCTCCGGGCCTGCGCTGAAAACGGCGTTCTCGCCCCGCCACCTGTGCTGAATCGCGGCCTGGCTGAAACCTATCGCGTTCACCATGCTCAACGGCCAAAGCGGAGGGATGGTGTCCATCCCCTCGCTGAAGAAATGCACGAGGTCCACTCGATCTCTCGAGTCTCTCACCGCGCCCAACAAATCGTCTTTCCCCGGATCGACCGAGTCCATCCCTGCGAAAAATGCGATTTCTTCCTCTTCCATCTCCGAAACGGCAGGGGTGCCGGTCACCAAATCGTGAACCGCCGCCAGGAGCATATGGGTATGATGACCCATGGTTCTCGCCGCGCGGCGGTCCGCCCCGACCGATTCGGGGTCGATTCGTGCGCACCGAGCTGTTTCGATGGGAGGAAAACCGGTGAGTTCGGGGTCCGTGTCCAAAGCGAGTAGGGAACGCCCCGCGCAAAGGGCCTCCCAGGCGGGCTCGACCCCTCGCCCCGCCGCCGTTACCAGGCCGGCGCCGGTGATCGGAACGGGAGTGAACTTCACGCGATCTCGGGGCCGCCCAGACAAAGGCAGGCGTTCTGCCCGCCGAAACCGAAGCTGTTGGAGAGAGCCACGCGGTGGGCCTGCGCCCTTGTCTCGTTGGGCACGTAGTCGAGGTCGCACTTGGGGTCGCGGTTCTGATAATTGATGGTCGGCAGGATTTCCGATCGGCGCATTCCCTCCACGGCCAGAATCGCCTCGACGGCCCCGGCCGCGCCGATGGTGTGGCCGATCATGGATTTGTTGGAGCTGATCGGTATCTTCTCCGCGTGAGCGCCGAAGACTTCCTTGACGGCCCTGGTTTCGGTCGAATCGTTCTTGGGCGTCGAGGTGCCATGCGCGTTGATGTATTCGACCGCATCGGGCGCGAGCCGCGCGTCTTCAATCGCCTTTTTCATGGCGAACACCGCGCCCAGGCCCCTCGGGTGCATGTCGGTGATGCGAAACGCATCCGAGGAATCGCCGTAGCCGAGCACTTCGCCCAAAATTTCGGCCCCCCGCGCGCGCGCGTGCTCGTAGCTCTCGAGAATCATCGCGCCCGCGCCTTCCGACATCACGAAGCCGTTTCTCCTCCTGTCGAAGGGACGTGACGCGCTCTGCGGAGTTTCGTATCGCTCCACCAGCGCGGTGAGCAGGACGAAGCCGAGAAACCCCACATAGGTGATTGGCGCCTCGCAGCCACCCGCCACCATGACGTCGGCCTTATTGTCGCGGATGAGGCGCACGGACTCGCCTATAGCCTGCGCTCCCGCCGCACAGGCCGAGCAGATGGAGATCATGGGACCCCGGCAGTCGAAATCGAGAGCGACGACCGAGGTCGCAACGTCGGACTTTCTTCTGAAAAACGTCATCAGATCGTAGACGCCGCGGCTTTTGAGTCCCTGGATGTCCCACCCGCCCTGCAAGGGGTCGCTGCTATCGGGCTTCCAGAAGGGGAAGATGCGGAGCAATTCTTCGACCTGGGGGTGATCGCCGTGGGAGCCGAGCGCGACGCCGATTCGCCCTCGCTCGCTAACTTCACCCAGGCGCGCCGTCTGCGCCGCCTGGGATACGGCCACGCGCATCATGCGCACGCCCCGGGTGGAAAATTTATCGAGCCTGCGGCCCGCGCCGTTCTCCTGCGAGGCGATCCATTCATCATCCACCTCGCCGGCGATGCGGCAGGGCAGTTTTTCGGGGTCGAAGTGGCGCACTACGTCGATGCCCGAGCGCCCCTCGCGCGCGGCGTCGAACGTGGAGGTGACATCTCCGCCCAGAGGCGTCATCGCCCCGTATCCGGTGATCACGACCCGTCTGCCGCTACCGGCCATTCACATGTTCTCCCGGTAAAATGGCTTGGTTGAAGCAGTCCCTCAGGCGGAGAAGAGGCCTTTTTCCTCTTGCGTCCGGTTCAGCCAGTTCTGGACCACTTCATCACCGCTGGGCAAAGAGGCGGGCTCGTTCGTCTCGGCGCAGACGATGCGCGTTCCATCCTCGGCCTTCCAATCCGCCCCCGCCGGACTCTTCTCGGGCAGGCAGTTCAGCACGTCGCGCACAGCGCCCGCCAGCGTCTTCGGCGTTACGAGGGCCGGGAGCTCATCCACGGGGATACCCGGCTCCAGATCCGCCGCCGCCTCATGGAGGCGCAGCTTCAAGACCTCGACCCCTGTGTCCGTCACCTCGCTCTCCTCGTTGATGGCCACGCCTTCGCCGAACATCTCCTCCACGTGCTCCAGAACGAAGTTGCGCGCCATCTTGATGCCGAACACTTGTTCGAGGCGAAAGTTCACATCCAGAAAATCGAGCGACAAAACACCCAGATCATCCACCAGGGAACTGTCCGGCTCGATGGTTTCCTCGTCGATCCCCGTGGTGTGGGCGATCGCCTTTTTCACTTCTTCCAAAATCGTATCGTCCGATATCAGGTTTTGCGACATGGTTGTCCTCTGTAACGATCAAGCGCGTAGCACATCCTCGCGTATGGGTTCGCGTGAAAATTCCCTGCTCATTCAAGCGTATAGAACCAAGGAGAGTTGCGAAAAGCAACCTTCCCCGAGGAATCTCCCTCGTTCCATCACCCCGGGGGGCGGTTCAGCCGGTTGCTGAGCCCCCTGTCGACCACGAGAGTCTGTCCCCGGATGGAAGCCGCGCCGGCATCCGCGAGAAAATAGACCGATTCGGCCACTTCTTCCGGCGTCACGAAATAACGCTCCGGCAGCTCGGCCAACTCCGGCTGAATCATGCGCAGCGTCTTGAACGAATCCGTCTTCACAAGACCCGCGCAGACGGCGTTTACCGACACGCCTTTCCCCTCGAAACTCTCCGCCCAATGCCTGACCGCCGCCTCCATGGCCGCCTTCATGGGCCCCAGCGGGTATTCGGGGCTATAAAACCGGCTCCCCAGGCTCGAGATGAACACGACGGCCCCGCCCTGGCGTGAGAGCAGCGAAAGCGCTCCCTGCAGACAGAAGACGTTGCCCAGAAAATTCGTCTCCACCAGGAGCTTGAGATCACGCTCCAATAGCTTCTCCCAAGGCTTGAAGGGCGCGCGCGCCGCGTTCAGGATGAGCGCGTCGAGCCGCCCGAACTCCTCTTCCACCTGCGCGAACATGGTTTTGACGGCGTCTTTCTTCGAAATGTCGGCCGGGATGGCGACCGCACGGCTACCGGCGGCTTCGGCCTCCCGGCAAAGCTCGCCCGCCATCCGGGCGGATCTGCCTTTGCCGTCCCTGTGATTCAGGACCAGGTGCGCGCCCTCTCGCGCGAAGCGCCTCGCAATGGCTGCGCCAATGCCCCGCGCACCGCCCGTCACCAGAACCACCTTGTCCTTCATTCCCGCCGATTCGGGGGTGTTCATAACTGATCCCTCACGTTCAACCGCATCCGGCCCGCTCCTTAACGCCACTTCTTCGAATGAAGGAAGATCCCTCCATCTGCCGGAATGGCCCGCAGGCTGAAAATTTATATCCCACGGACGCGCCTCCATCAAACGCCGCAGGACAATCCCCGAAATAAAGGATTGAATCCCCACCTGAGACCTCATACAATGGTCGTCTTTCTTTTTCCTTGGATTCATACTGCGGCACAGGGGGGACAAACAAATGGAATATCTCGATATCAAGGAAACGCCGAAACTCAGAGACCCCGCTCTGCTCATGGCTTTCGCGGGCTGGAACGACGCCAGCAGCGCCGCCACGACCGCCGCGAGTTTCATCACCGAGAAAATGGGGGGTTCGGAATTCGCCCAAATCGATTCCGACCCCTTCTATAATTTTCAGGACATGCGGCCCCATGTGAGCCTTGATGAGGACAGCCGCCGGAAAATCACCTGGCCCTCGAACACGTTCTACGCCTGCGAGACGCCGAACCTCGAACACGACGTGGTGGTGTTTCTGGGCGTGGAGCCTCATCTGCAATGGGGGCGCTTTTCGAAACTTATTCTGTCCATGGTGCGCGAATGCCGGGTGCGTATGGCCGTGACGGTAGGCGCCCTGCTCGCCGACGTCTATCACCGAAACCGCGTCCGGATCACCGGCACCTCCACGAACCCGGACCTTGCTTCTCAACTCGGCCTCAAACCCTCGCGCTATGAGGGACCCACCGGAATCGTCGGTGTACTGAACAATCTGTTCCGCGACGAAAGCCTCCCCGCCGTGAGCGTGTGGGCGAACGTGCCCCACTACGTGAACGTGACGCCCAACCCGAAAGCGGCGCTCGCCCTGGTGGAGCGGCTCGGTGACTTCCTCTCCTATCCCCTCAACCTCTCCGAACTCGAAGCGGGCGCGCATGAATTCGAGGAGAAAGTCGATGAGGCGCTCGAGAAGAACAAATCGGTGAAAGATTACGTGGAACAACTCAAACTCAGAGACGACGGCTTTGACGAGGAAACCCAGCCGGGCGAGCTTCCCTCGGGAGATGATCTGGCCAGGGAACTGGAGCGCTTCCTGAGAAACCGGGGCGCCGATGAGGACGCGTCCAGGGATAACTAGCTGAAAAATTCCTCGCCCGATACGGACGATGCGCCCGGCACCACCAAGATAATTGCGAGGCGCGACTAAGCGGACCTCCAGCGATTCAGTATGACCTCTTTCACCAGGTTCCTGAGACCCACGGCATCCACCGGCTTCGGGAGGCAATGCGCTGCGCCCACCTCCAGAATACGCTTGCGTTCGTCCCCGTCGACGCCGCCGAGCGCCAGGACGACTGTTTCGCCGCCGGACTCACCCTGCTTGATCTGACGGCACACCTCATAACCATCCACGCTTGAATGATTCAGGTCGAGTATCACTACGTCCGTATGCGCAGCGGAATATAGAACGCCGGCCCGAAACCCGTCGTGCGCCACCGCAATGTCATAGCCCGGCTCTTCGAGCGAGAGCGCTTCTTTGAGAGAGTCGGCGAGCCCCAGGTCGCCGTTCACGATCAGCACCCGGGGAACGCCTCCCTTCTCCGGGAATGGGTGGGGCATGTCGCGTGATTCCAGGAAAGCGAGGAGCGCCTCTTTTCTGACCCTTCTATGGCCTCCGGGCGTTCGGTAAGCACGCAGCCAGCCCTTGTCTATCCAGTTCTGAATCGTGACCGGCGTGACGTCGCAGATTTCCGCCACCTCGAACGTGGTGAACACATTCTTTTTGGACAATTTTTCCGCGCTGGACAATGGCCGCCCCCATTGTGGCAAAGAACATGATGCAGTATGGACCTGGATTTGAATGTACCATGCGAAATATGCCGCAGTAGATTTCTCGCATATTGTTCTCCTCTTTTCAACCGGCGCAAGCCACTCATTGGCATGGAAACGCCTCCTTGCAAGCTCATGGGTTCGAGAACGTTGAATTTCAATGGTCTCGACATATACTCTGGACACCATCACCTGCAAAAGCGGTTTCGGGGTAGAAGGAGAAAATGAAATGACTGCCGGGGATAAGCAAGAATGAGAGCCGTAGTTCAGCGCGTGCGTGAGGCCTGCGTCCGGGTGGATTCCGATGTCGTGGGAGAAATCCGGGGCGGACTCCTCGTTTTTCTGGGGGTCGGACGTGCGGATAACGAGAAAGACGCCGATTTCCTCGCCGAGAAGATATCGAACCTGAGAATATTCGCCGATGAGGCGCAGAAGATGAACCTCTCGCTTCTCGACTCGGGCGGAGCGATGCTCGTCGTCAGCCAGTTCACCCTGCACGGCGACTGCCGAAAAGGGAGGCGCCCCGCCTTCATCGCCGCGGCTCCGCCCGAGCAGGCGGAGCCTCTCTATGAACGGTTCGTCGCTCAGGTCGAAAAACTCGGGCTCCGCGTCGCGGCGGGCCGATTCGGCGCGATGATGGAGGTATCGCTCGTGAACGACGGCCCCGTCACCCTGCTCCTCGACTCGAGGGGTGCGTTCTAGTGGCCCTCAGAAACGCAGACGTGCCGCTTCTCAAGGAGAAGCTCGACGCGCTCGCCCGCACCTATCACGACGCCTATCTCGCCACCGACCCGCTCGGAATCGCGCACGCCTACCAGGGGGCGCGGGATCGCGAGGTCGCGGCGTTTCTGAGCGCATCGCTCGCCTTCGGCAACGCCGCCGCCATACGGATGAGCGTAAAGCGCATCATGGAGCGGCTCGGCCCACGGCCGGCCGCCGCGCTGCGCCGCTATGACCCGAAAAAAAGCGCGTGCCTCTTCGAAGGCCTCTACCACCGGTGGGTGGGGCCGGAGGCCATCGGAGTCTTCGCCCAGGCGATCGGGGCCGCGCTCAGGAGGGAGGGTTCTCTCGAAGCATTGTTTCTCCAAGGCTACCGCCCAGATGAGGAAACCCTCCAGGGGGCGCTCATCAGATTCAGGGAGCGCCTGCTTCGCACCCTACCCTCCACTCGTTCGAGTACAGATGTCGAGCGCGGCATCCGCTATCTCCTGCCGGATCCTGCGAGCGGCAGCGCGTGCAAACGGCTCCACCTGTTCCTCCGGTGGATGGTGCGGCCCGACGACGGCCTGGACCTGGGGCTGTGGAAAGGACCGAAAACGCACCAGCTCATCATACCGCTCGACACCCACATCGCGCGCATCGGGCGCCTTTTGGGACTCACCGACAGAAAAACGCCCGACCTCAAGATGGCGCTCGAGATCACCAGCAACCTGAAGCGCATCGACCCGGACGACCCGGTGCGCTACGATTTCGCCATCTCAAGGATGGGTATCCTCAAGCATTGCCCGAGCAAGCGAAACGTAAAACTCTGCGCGGGCTGTCCCCTGCAGGACGCCTGCCGCTACTGGAGGCGTCTGCCCAGGCCCAGAAAAGACGCCGCGTTGCAGGCGCGCGGATGAGCGGCGGGGGCGGTTGCCGGGGCGCAGACCCTGGGATACCTTGCCACCGACACTGATTCGGGAGATCCATCACGTGGCGACGAACATCGAAAACATCGCACTGACGGCATGGGCGGAAGCGCAAAAAAGCCCACTCGACTTCACCGGCCTTACCGCCTGGCTGAAAGGAAGGGGCTTCGAGGTTCACCTCGACATGGATACGGCCCGGATGGCGGGAGAGGAGACCGGGCTGCCCCGCGAAGAAGTCGTCAGGCGCGCCGATCTGGTTATCGTCTTCGGCGGCGACGGCTCCATGCTGCGCACCGCCCACAACATCGGGGAGGAATCTCCCCTGCTTTTGGGCATCAACACCGGGCATCTGGGCTTTCTGGCCGACATTCCCCAGGCCGAGCTCTACCCCGCGCTCGAGAGGATTCTGGTAAAAAAGGAGTTTTCCACCGAATCGCGCATGCGGCTCGGCGCTTCGGTGCGGAAAAACGGGGGTGCGCCGCCCGCGCTGTCCGATTCGCTGAACGACATCGTGCTCACCACCGGGCCACTGGCGCGCATGGTCGAATACGAGGTTCAGTTGGAAGGCCGGCATCTGGGCTATTTCCGGGCGGACGGCCTCATCGTCGCCACGCCGACGGGCTCCACGGCCTATTCGCTCTCCGCGGGCGGGCCGCTCGTGCTGCCCGATCTGAACGTGATGCTCATCAACCCGATATGCCCGCACACGCTCAGCAACCGGCCCATCGTCGTCCCCGCCGAGGCGGAACTGGAAATCACCATCTTCCCGGATACCGAAGCGGAGGGCCGAGAGGTTCTACTCACGCTCGACGGCTTTCCCGGGTGCGAACTCGAAGCCGGCGATTCGGTGAAAATCAGGAAAAGCCGGACCCCCGTGCGGATCATCAGGCCCAAGGGGGCGGATTTCTTCGAAACCCTGCGGGAGAAACTCCTGTGGGAGACCCACCCGCGCGGCGGGCGGAAAACTTAAAACCCCGATGCTCCGCCTCCTCAAGATCACGAATTTCGCCATCATCGACGACCTGGAAATCGCCTTCGGCCCAGGCCTGAACGTCTTGACGGGCGAGACGGGCGCCGGAAAATCCATCATCTTTGACGCTCTCAACCTCACCCTGGGCGCACGCGCAGGCGGTGACCTCGTTCGGGCGGGCGCGAAAGAGGCGATCGTCGAATCGCTTTTCGAAATACCCGACACCGCGGGCGGCCTCGCGGCCCGCTCCCTGCTCGAAGACGCAGGCGTGGAGATCGAGGGCGGCGAACTCATCGTGCGGCGACGGGTGGCGGAGACCGGCAGAAGCCGCATTTACTTGAACGGCGTCCTGGGCACGGCGTCGCTGCTCTCCCGTGTGGGCGAGCGCCTCGTAAACATCCACGGCCAGCACGCGCACCAAAGCCTCCTGCGCCCCGCATCCCACCTGGGGCTTCTGGATGATTTCGCGCAAACGAGCGGGGAAAGTGCCGCCTTGGGCGAGATGGTGCGCAATCTGAAAACCGCCGAAGAAAGGCTAGGAGCGCACAGAGAGGGCGTGCGCGAGCGTGCCCAGAGGGCGGACCTCCTGCGCTTTCAGGTGGAAGAGTTGGAAAAAGCCGCGCTGCGCGCTGGCGAACTCGTGGAGGTCGAGGCCGAATTGCCCAGGCTCAGAAACGCGGGCCGCCTGATAGAGGGCGCCGCCTCGCTCTATGAGCGGCTCTACGAGGCGGAAGGGTCGGTTGTCGAGAAAACGGGTGAAATACAGCGCGAACTCGAAGGCATGGCCGATCTCGACCAATCCCTGGGCACTCTGGCGGAGGAAGCCGCATCCGCTCAGGCGCAGCTTGAGAGCCTCGCCGATTCGCTCCGCGACTACGCGGAAGGTATCGAGCACGACCCCGAACGCCTCGAAACCCTGGAGGCCAGGCGCGCGCTGATACGCGAGATGATCAGGAAATACGGGAGCGATGAGACGGAATGCCTCGCCTATCTCAAGGAAAGCCGCGAGCAACTCGCCGCGATTTCGGATGAGGAGGGAACCGAAGCGCGCCTCGTGGCGGAGCGTGATTCGCTCCGGACCGACCTCGCAAAATCCGCCCTCGCGCTGTCCAAGAAAAGGGCGCGCGCCGCGACAAGTCTGGATGCGCGTACGGAAGAGGCGTTGGGTGAATTGAGTCTTACCGGCGCGAAATTCGAAACGCTCATCACACACTCAGAAGACCCCGAGGGCTTCATCGAAGTGGACGGGCGCGCGGTGGCCGTCCGCGCCGACGGCGTCGACCGCGCGCAATTTCATTTCTCGCCCAACCCCGGTGAGCCGCCAAGGTCATTGAGCCGGGTCGCCTCGGGCGGCGAGCTATCGCGGCTGATGCTTACCCTGGAATCAGTATTAAGGCGCGCCGACCTGATCCCCACCCTCATCTTCGACGAGGTGGACGCAGGGGTCGGCGGGGCCGTGGCCGAAGTGGTGGGAAGAAAGCTCAAAGGCGTATCGGCGAGCCATCAGGTGCTCGTCGTCACCCACCTGCCCCAGGTCGCGAGCCTGGGTAATCGGCATTTCCGGGTGGAAAAGCACGTCGAAGGCGATCGCACGCAGACGCGCGTCGAACTTCTCGATGACGATGAGCGCGTGGAGGAGATCGCCCGCATGGGAACGGGGCTGGAGATCACTGACGCCGCGAGAGAGCACGCGCGCGAGATGCTCGAAAAGGCGGAGTGAAGGGACAGGCAACGTATTACGTTTCGAAATCACTCGCCCTTTCGGCGCAATTACTCGATCCCGTTTCCCGTGCGGCGGATGAGCTCTTGGAGCGCGGCCATGTTTTCGGCATGTCGCCTTTCCAAAGCCGCCATCGTTTCCGCGTGCCGCGATTCCATGGCCGTCATGGTTTCTGCGTGCAACTGCTCCCGCGCGCGCGAGGCCGCCTGCATCTGCCGGAGTCCGCTGAAGATCAGCAGGCATTGCGCGCCGCCGACGCCGAGCGCCACGACGGGCCCGGCGGACGTGGCCAGCAACATGTAGAATTGGTAATCGGTCATCTCTCGCCCCACCTTTTCAGGATAGAAATTCAGATGGGTCTTTGAATATCCTCGCGCACAGTCAAGATACCATGCCCCCGCGCGAGCCGCCAAATCGCCGGGCACACCCGGAGGAACGCTCGCCCGGTGGACGTAAGTGATGATGGACAACCACGGGGGGTTGTCCCTACGTGCTGCAAGGGACGCATAATATGTGAGGGGCGACCCCGATGAGGGGTCGCCACCTACAAGTAATTCTATTGCGCTACTTCCTCGCCCAGCTACTCGTCCTGGTACTGCTGGAGACTCTGGAGGACGGAGATGTCCTCGAGCGTCGTGGTGTCGCCGATTGTATCCGAGCCCGAGGCGATGTCGCGCAGGAGGCGGCGCATGATCTTGCCGCTCCGCGTCTTGGGCAGCGCGTCGGTGAAGCGCATGTAATCGGGCCGCGCGATGGCGCCGATCTCCTTGACCACCCACTCCTTGAGGCGCTTCTCCAGGGCGTCGTTCTTCCTGTTCGCGCCCTTCATGGTGACGAAGGCGGCGATGCACTCCCCCTTGATCTCGTGCGGGATGCCCACGCAGGCGGCTTCGGCCACGTCGGGGTTCGCCACGAGCGCGCTCTCGACCTCCATGGTGCCCAGGCGATGGCCCGAGATGTTGATGACGTCGTCCACCCGGCCCATGATCCACACGTAGCCGTCCTTATCCCTCCGCGCGCCGTCGCCCGTGAAGTAGCAGCCTTTCACGTCGCTCCAGTATTGTTTCTTGTAGCGCGCGTCATCACCCCAGATGGTGCGCAGCATGGAGGGCCAGGGTTTCCGGACGACCAGGAGGCCGCCGCCCTCGGGGCCTACGGATACGCCGTCTTTCGTCACGACGTCCGGCACGACCCCGAAGAAGGGAAGCGTGGCCGTACCGGGCTTGGTCGGCGTGGCGCCGGGCAGCGGCGTGATCATGATGGCGCCCGTCTCGGTCTGCCACCAGGTGTCCACGATGGGGCAGCGCTCGCCGCCGATGACCTTGTGGTACCACATCCAGGCTTCGGGGTTGATGGGTTCGCCCACCGTGCCCAGGAGGCGCAGGGAGGACAAGTCCCGCCCGTTGGGGTGATCGTCGCCCCACTTCATGAACGCGCGGATGGCGGTGGGTGCGGTGTAGAAGATGTTGACGCTGTATTTTTCCACGATGTCCCAGAAACGCCCGGGATCGGGGTGGTTGGGCGCGCCTTCGTACATCACCGACGACGCGCCGTTCAGCAGCGGGCCATAGACGATGTAACTGTGCCCCGTCACCCAGCCGATGTCCGCCGTGCACCAGTAGGTGTCCTCGTCTTTCAGGTCGAACACGTATTTCGAGGTGAGATACGTGCCGCACATGTACCCGCCCGTGGTGTGCATGATGCCCTTGGGCTTGCCCGTCGTTCCGCTTGTGTAGAGGATGTAGAGGGGGTGTTCGGAGTCGAGCCTGGCGGCGGGGCAATCGGTGGAGGCGTTTTCCATCAGGTCGTGATACCAGTGGTCGCGCCCCCGCTTCATCGTCACCTTGTTGCCCGTGCGCTTTAAGACGATCATCGTCTTGATCGACTTGGCGCCCTTGCACGCCTCGTCCGCGTTCTTCTTGAGCGGCACGATGTTCCCGCGCCGGAAACCGCCGTCCGCGGTCAGGACGGCCTTGGCGCGGCAGTCGTCGATGCGATCCCTCAGCGAGTTCGCACTGAAGCCGGCGAAGACCACGCTGTGCGGCGCGCCGATGCGCGCGCAGGCGAGCATGGCGATGGCCGCCTCGGGCGTCTGCGGCATGTAGATGATGACGCGATCGCCCTTGCGGATGCCGACGCTCCTCATCGCGTTGGCGAACTTGCACACTTCGCGGTGGAGTTCCTGATAGGTCAGGGTGCGCGAATCGCCCGGCTCGCCCTCCCAGATGAGGGCGGCCTTG
Source organism: Nitrospinae bacterium bin107 (assembly GCA_002238965.1). GTDB lineage: Bacteria > UBA8248 > UBA8248 > UBA8248 > UBA8248 > Bin107. Next base: position 79,526 of record MPNJ01000017.1, read on the forward strand.
TTCTTGCGCCACGTGGTGAGATGGCGATCCAGGCAGTTGTAGGAAATGTTGGTCTCACCGCCCACGAACCACTTGGCGTGCGGCTCGGTCCACTCCATGACCTTCCCCCACTTCTTGAACCAGTGGAAGTTGTTCGCCACTTTCGTCCAGAACCGAGAGGGCCTCTTGACGGACTCCTCGTACATCTCCCGGTACTGGGCCATGGACTGGATGTGGGCCTGCTTTGAAAAATCGCGGCTTGGCTTGAATACCCGTTTTTCCTGCAACAAGGTGTCGAACTGTTTGTCGTCGACCATGAGAATACCTCCCGGCTCGGTCAGGTGAAATCATATCGATGGCGATGTTCGCTATTGTTGGATATTCGCGCGGATTTCTCAAGTAGCCGTGCGGGGAAAGCGACAGGACGGATCAAACAGTGAGCGCCGCGCGCACCTCCCGCGCCGCGTGAGCAGGGTCGTCGGCCGCCAGGATCGCGCCGATGAGGCCGACTCCGTGCGCGCCTCTCTCGATACACGATGAAGCGTTCTCGGTCCCCACGCCGCCCAGGGCGTAGACGCGGCCGTTCGCAATTGCGAGTTCACGCTCGAACTTATCGAGACCAAGGACGGGGCCGGATGAGAATTTGCTGTTGGTGGGAAATACGGGACTCAGCGTGACGAAATCCGCGCCTTCTGAGATTGCGCGCGCCGCTTCTTCTCCCGAATGGGCGGAATAGCCGATGAGGCCCTTATAGCCTCCCGCGCGCAACGCAGAGACGCTCACCGTGCCCTTGCCGAGGTGTACGCCGTCAGCTTCCAGGGCTTCAGTCAGTTCAATATCTCCGTTCACAAGCAGGCATGCGCCGTATTTACTTGTAAGAGAAGCGACTTCTCTCCCCAGGCGCAGGCGCTCTGCGTAGGGCAGATCCTTTTCGCGGAACTGAACGAAGCGCACCCCGCCCGAGAGGGCGGCCTCCAGCGCGCTCAGGAAGTCGCCAGACGGGGGAGCGTTCCTGTCCGTGATGAGGTAGAGCGGGTCGAGCGCCGATGATTCCAAAATCTCGCCGAAAGCGGCTCAGGAGCCGATGACGCCGGCCAGCGGACTCGACGCCGTGGCGTAGAGCTTCATGGGGATGCGTCCGGCCTCATACGCGAGCCTGCCCGACTCGACGGCGAGGTTCATGGCGCGCGCCATCTTCACCGGATCGTCCGCGCCCGCGATGGCCGTCTGCATCAGGACGGCGGCCGCGCCGAGCTCCATGGCGACTGCGGCGTCCGAAGCCGTGCCCACGCCCGCGTCCACGATGACGGGAACCGATACCTGCTCCAGGATTATCCTGAGGTTGTAGGGATTCCGTATGCCGAGGCCCGAGCCGATCGGTGCTGCCAGCGGCATGACGGCGTGGCAGCCCAACTGTTCGAGTTTCTTGCAGATGACCGGGTCGTCGATGCAGTAGGGCAGGACGATGAAGCCGTCATCCAGCAGGATCCGGCACGCCTCGAGCAGACCCTCGTTGTCCGGGAAGAGCGTGTCCTCATCGCCGATGACCTCGACCTTCACGAAGTCGGATCCGGTGACCTCGCGAGCGAGCCGCGCCGTCGTCACCGCGCTCTTCACGTCGTAGCAGCCCGCCGTGTTGGGCAGCATCGTATATTTTTCCTTATCGAAATGCGCCCAGAAACCCTCCGAGGAATCATCTTCCAGGTCCACGCGGCGCACGGCGACGGTGACGATCTCCGTCCCGCTCGCCTCGAGTGAATCGCGCATCACGCCGAAACTCGGATATTTGCCCGAACCCACCAATAGGCGGGAAGTAAAAGTTCTGCCCCCGATCTCATACGTGCTCATCACACCCCCTCCCGGCGCAGGCTCTATGGCCGCGCCCGTTATCATATACGATCAGCCCCCGCCCACGGCGCGGACGATCTCGACCTCATCCCCATCGGATAACTGCGTGTCCCCGTATTCGCCCCGGCGGACAATCTCCATGTTGAGCGCCACGGCGATGCCGTTCACCCCAAGCTCCATGGACTCCAGAAGTGCGGCGACGCTCACGCCCTCTGTAAGCTCCCTGTCCTCTCCGTTCACCCGGACTTGCAAGAACTCATCTCCTCATGCGACACCCGGAAACTTCTCCATCACGATACGTCCCATCAAAAAAGCCGCCCCGCGATACGGGAGCGGCCAAAATACCCGGATTCTTTGGCCCGCTTCCCTTCGCTGGAATTACCCAGTGCAGGTTCCAAGGGTTGCCCGCGATTCCAGGCTCTCAGCACATACACCCCTAGCAGGAACTATCTCCCAAGAGCATATACGGATGCTCCCCGACTTGCAACGCCCAAAGAGAACCGGCGTGTGCAATTCCCCCCGTTTTCGGGTATGAATACGAAAAATCACAGAATACGGTCGGGGTTCACCGAACCTCGCGCCTACCCATCGACCGAGGAGCGTGCCCATGAAAGCAGCCATCTTCCACGAAGTCGGCAAACCGATGACCATCGAACCCATCGAGGTGGAACCGCCCAAGGAGGGAGAGGTGCTCGTGCACTACCGCGCGGGCGGCGTCTGCCACAGCGACCACCACGCCATCGCGGGTTTGTTCCCGGTGCCCACGCCCATCATCATGGGACACGAGGGCGCAGGCGTCGTGGAAGAGGTGGGACCCGGCGTGACGTCGGTGAAGCCCGGCGATCACGTGGTCACCGTCTGGCGCTACAGCTGCGGCGCGTGCGATCTCTGCCTCGCGGGCCGGCCCGCCATCTGCGGCGAGGGCATCCGCATGCGGGCCGACGGCACGCTCTCGGACGGCACGACGCGCTTCTCGATCAACGGCGAGCGGGTGCACCACTTCCTCGGCGTCTCCACGTTCAGCTCCCACTCAGTGATGTCCGAGAAATCGGTCATGAAGATTCGGGAAGACATGTCACTCGAAAAAGCGGCGGTGGTGAGCTGCGCGGTCATCACGGGCGTGGGCGCGGTGGTGAACGGCGCGCAGGTGCGTCCGGGCGAGAGCGTGGCGGTATTCGGCGCAGGCGGCGTGGGGCTGAACGCGGTACAGGGGGCGGCCCTCATCGGGGCGGAGCCCATCATCGCGGTCGACCTGATGCAGAACAAGCTCGAGATGGCGAAGAAATTCGGCGCGACGCACACGGTGAACTCATCGGACGAGGACGCGGTGGAGGCCATCCGCGCGCTCACCGACGGCAAGGGCGCGCACTACGCCTTCGAGCTCATCGGCGTGCCCGAGGTGATGTCCACCGCGTTCGAGAGCGTGCGCACGGGCGGCACCGCCGTCATCGTGGGCATCGCGGACGTGAAATCGAGGGTCTCGATACCCCCCGTCTCCCTCGTGACGGAGGAAAAGCGCCTCATCGGCTCCCTGTACGGCTCGTCCAACCCGCGCATCTTCGTGCCCCGGCTCATCGACCTCTACATGGCCGGCAAGCTGAACCTCGACGACCTGCTCACCAAGGTGTGGCCCATCGAGCAGATCAACGAGGCCTACGACGCGCTCTTGAACGGCGAGGTGGCCCGAAGCGTCGTCGTGCACGAGTAGGGGCGTATGGGGCTGCCCCACAAAGATGATGAACACTCTAATGAAGGATGCGCAATGAACGAACAACTCGACCACTACGCCAACAAACTGGCCTATGAAACCGATTCGTGGGACCTGAAGGTGGCGATGGAACAAGGCGAAAACGTCGTCGTCATCGATGCGCGCTCGACCGAGGCGTATGAGGGAGAGCACATCCCGGGCGCGATCAACATCCCGCACCGGCAGATGAACCCCGAGACCACCGCGCATCTCGAGGGGGAGGCCCTCATCGTCACCTACTGCGACGGCATCGGCTACAACGCCTCGACCAAGGGCGCGCTCAACATGACGCGTCTCGGCTTCCGGGTGAAGGAACTCATGGGCGGGCTCGACTGGTGGAAGCGCGACGGCCATTCGACGGAGAGCGCCGTCCAATCGCTTAAATCGTGAGGAGGAGACCTCTTCAGATCGCTTTATAGCTCATCCACCGGGATGTTATCTTCTTCTATATATTTCTCTTCGATGGCCCACATCGAGGATGATGATTTTGGAACTGGCGGGGAAAGTGTATAGAACTCTGTAAGCACCGATTCTTATTCGAAAAACGTCGTATCCGTCCAACTGCCCTTTCAGTTTTGTTGCGCCTCGGATGTTCTCGTCATTGATTAGCGCATCGATTCTATTTTTGATTCGATTTTTTGCAGTTTCAGGTAAATTTTCAAAGCTCTTGCGCGCCGCGTTCGTATATGTAGCGTCGTACAATTTTTACTTTACGAAATCATCAAGTTCGACCACCCGTCCCTCTTCCGTAACGAGCGCGTCGCGGCCTTCCTTGAGATCGCGCCATCGCTTCGCCGCTATCTCGAAATCAATCGCATCCTCGGCGGTTTTTTCCGCTTCGCTCGACGGTTTATCCTTGCGTTTGCCTTTCACCGGATGGGAACCCATCGCTTTTTCCTTCCCGTTTTCGCTTCGTCAAGAATTCCATTGGGATACGTTTGCTCCGTCAACATAAGAATACCATATAGGACCAACCATCTCCATACGATTCAAAAGTATCTCGCTTTCCGTTCGATACCCTTCTCCTTTGTCCCCTCCCCCCGAAATGCCCCGTTTGGACACCTGCCGCCGCTTTTTGATATTCTGGCTTCATCCTATCCCACCCGATCCCGCCGGAGGAGAGCCATGGACATCATCGACATATCCGTTCCCGTAGTGGAAGGCGAAATGCCCATATACCCCGGGAACCCGGGGCTTTCGATGCGCTTTCACAAATCCTTCGACGCAGGCGACGACGTCTGCCTCACCGAAGCCACCATCGGCGTGCACACCGGCACGCACCTGGACGCGCCCATGCACTATCTCCACGATGCGGGCGGGATCGAGACGCTCAACCTCGAAACCCTCATGGGTCCCGCCCGGGTGATCGCGGTCGAAAACCACGAGTGCATCACCGCGGAGGAACTCGCCACCAAGAACCTCGAAGGCGCCACGCGATTTCTCATCAAGACGCGGAACTCGGAAGATCAGTGGTGGACGAAACCCTACAGCCCCGACTACTGCCACATGACGGCGGAAGCGGGACAGCTTCTCTACGACCACGGGATGGAGCTTCTGGGCGTGGACTATCTCGGCGTGGATGCGCCCGACCCCAACGTGCCCGTCCACACGCTGCTGATGCCGCTGGGCGTCGTCCTGCTCGAAGGCCTGAACCTGGCGAACGCGCCCGAGGGGGATTATGAACTCATCGCCCTGCCCGCCCTCCTCCCGGGGCGAGACGGCGCGCCCGCCCGCGCGGTATTGAGATCGCTCTAGCAACATCCTGAATACCGATTTTTTGATCCCTATGAGAGTCCTCCTGCGCGCGCAGCGGTTCGTCCACTCCCCCGGCGTCCGCATCCCTTTTCTGCTATCTTTCGGGCAGGAGGAGCGACATGGACGTCATTGACATCACCGTACCGATACAAGAGGGGATGCCGCTGTGGCCGGGGGATCCGGAACTCAAACTTCGCTTTCACGCTTCTTTCAAAGCGGGGGATTCGGTCTGCCTGACGGAAGCGAGCCTTTGCCTGCACACAGGCACGCACGTGGACGCGCCGGTGCACTTCCTGCCCGGAGAGGACGGCGTGGAAGCGCTCTCTTTGGAGACCCTGATGGGTCCCGCCCGGGTGATCGAGATAGAAAACCACGAGTGCATCACATCGGAAGAATTAAGCACCAAGAACCTCGAAGGCGCCACGCGATTTCTCATCAAGACGCGAAATTCGGATGCACGATGGTGGGAGAAGCCGTTCGATCCGAATTTCTGCCACATGACGCCGGAAGCCGCGCAGCTTCTGCTCGATAACGGAATGACGCTCCTGGGCGTAGATTATCTCTCCGTGGACCCGCCCGAGGGCGATGCGCCGGTGCACCGGCTGCTGATGCCCCGCGGCCTCGTGTTGCTCGAGGGTCTTCATCTTAGCCATGCGCACGAGGGGGATTATGAACTCATCGCCCTGCCCACCCTGTTTACGGGGCGAGACGGCGCGCCCGCCCGCGCGGTACTGAGATCGCTCCAGGCGCTTGCCTGAAAAGCGATTTTCGGGAAATACTCCCCCCGCAAACCGATATTCCAGTTCTCATTGAGGAGCCGCATGGACACGTCCCGGGAGCAGCGAGAGGCCGTACAGAAGATATACAACCAGGATTCGGACTACTACGTCACCAGCGCGCCCCACGCGCGGAGCAGCTCCCTCGCGCGCGCGGCCGAGGTGCTGAACCCGAGCGGCGGGGTCCATCTGGACATCGCCACGGGCGCGGGCCACACCGCCTTCCAGATGGCGGATAAATGCCGCCACGTGGTCGCGAGCGATTTGACCGCCGGGATGCTCGACTCCGCGCGCAGGCTGGGTGAAGAGAGAGGAATCGGGAACGTCTCCTATCTCAGGACCGACGCCGAGAACATCGCCGTTCAGACGGGTGCGCTCGATACGGTATCGGTGCGCATCGCACCGCATCATTTCCCGGACGTTCCGGCCTCGATGCGCGAGATGTTCCGGGTGCTCAAGCCGGGGGGCAGGCTCGTCTACATCGACAACATCGCGCCCGAAGAACCCAGGGAACTCGATAGCTACAACGATTTCGAGCGACTGCGCGACCCGAGCCACAACCGCTGCGACAGCCTGCCCGGCCTGGTGGAGATGCTGGAAGCCGCCGGTTTCCGCGTCCTCTATTCCGAGACCCTGAGGAAGAAGATGGTGCTCTCCCATTGGGTGAAGCGCCCCCATCTCACGGATGCTGACAAGGCGTCGCTTCGCAAGTATCTCGAAAACGCCTCGCCCGCGATCTCCTACTGGCTCGACCCGCGCGAGGAGGACGGCGAATACGTATTCGACGAGCAGGAAGCCGTCATCCTCGCCGAACGCCCCGCATGAGCACCGACGAAACGCAGCGCCTCCGCCGCCTGACGGACGCGGACAGAAAACACCTCTGGCATCCCTTCACCCCCATGGACGAATGGGAGAGCGAGGACCCGCCGCTCATCGTCGAGCACGGCGAGGGAGCGTACCTGATCGACGTGGAGGGCGAGCGCTACCTGGACGGCGTATCATCCCTGTGGGTGAACATCCACGGACACCGCAAGGAAGAGATAGACGAGGCGGTTCGCGCGCAACTCGGGCGGATCGCCCACACCACCCAACTGGGCATGGCGAACCCCGCCGCCATCAAGCTTGCCGAGAAGCTCACGCAAATCGCACCGGCGGGCCTCGCCCGAGTCTTCTATTCGGACTCGGGCGCGACGGCGGTGGAAATCGCCCTCAAGATGGCCTTTCAGTACCAAAAACAAAGGAAAGACCCGAAGCCCGAGAAGGACCGCTTTCTCACGCTCAACCTGGCCTACCACGGCGATACGGTCGGCGCGGTGTCGCTGGGCGGAATCGACCTGTTCCACCACATCTTCGGGCCTCTTCTCTTCCAGACCATGAGAGCTGAGGCGCCCTATTGCTTCTGGTGCCCGAGGGGAGCGGAGCGTCCGCCATGCTCCGTCTGTTCGGGCGATGAAATCGTGCAGCAAATCGAGGAAAACGCGCCGCATCTCGCCGCCGTGGCGGTGGAACCGATGGTGCAGGGAGCGGCGGGGATCATCGTGCAGCCGCCCGGCTTTCTCAAGAAAGTGCGCGAGGCGTGCACGGAGCACGACGTGCTCCTGATAGCGGACGAGGTGGCGACGGGCTTCGGTCGCACCGGCCCCATGTTCGCCTGCGAGCACGAGGGCGTGGCGCCCGACATCCTGTGCCTCGCCAAGGGAATCACGGGCGGCTACCTGCCGCTCGCGGCGACGCTCGCGACCGAGGAGATATTTGGCGCATTCCGCGGCCCGCCCGAGACGGGCCGCACGTTTTTTCACGGGCACTCCTACACGGGGAATCCGCTCGCCTGCGCCGCCGCACTGGCGAACCTCGAGATTTTCGAGCGGGAAAACACCATCGAAACAAACCGGGCGAAGATAGCGCATCTGTGGAGCGAACTCGAAAAACTGAAAACCAACCCCCACGCGGGGGAGGTGCGCGGCCTGGGCTGGATGGCGGGCGTGGAGCTTTTGAAGGAGAAAGAAAGCAAGGAACCCTATACGCCCGCCGAGCGCAAGGGGCGCGCGGTCATCCTGGCGGCGAGAAAGCGCGGCCTCGCCGTGCGGCCCCTGGGCGACGTCGTCGTCCTGATGCCGCCATATTGCGTGACGACCGAGGAGATAAGCCGGATGGTGCGCGTTCTGGATGAGGCGATACGCGAGGCGTGCGCGGCGGACTAACGGACGAAACCATACGCTCGACTCGCCACCCCCCCCTTACCCCCCCTTAACAGGGGGGTAAAGTCAAAACCCTTCGACAGGAATGAGTTACTCTCAGAACTTGTGTATGGGCTGAATTGAAGAAGGCGGCGCATCCTGCTGAAAGAGTTACTCTCAGAACTTGTGTATGGGCTGAATTGAAGAAGGCGGCGCATCCTGCTGAAATAGGGTTGTCAGAAGCCCGGTCATTCAGCACAAGGAGATGCGCCACCATGAGAGAAGATACGACGAT